>CAWFFB010000001.1:0-112341 GCA_963814975.1 uncultured Acidobacteriota bacterium
CCGGTTGACGACCTGCCCGCAGGCACCGTTTCCGTCCGGCTCATTCGTGGCGATCTTCTAACAACATCGTGAACCATCCGGTCGAGCTCCAGGTGGACGGCAAGGTTACTGTGGTCGCGACCGACGAAGGCGGCCGCGCGCAATTCAGCGGTCTGAAGCCTGGCGCGCCGCTCAAGGCCGTGGCGGTTGTCGACGGGGAGCGGCTCGAGTCGCAGGAGTTCCCGGCGCCCGCCGGTGGCGGCATTCGCATGCTGCTCGTCGCGACCGACAAGGAGAAAGAAGCGCGGGCCGCGGAAGCGGCCAAGACGCCCGCCGTGACGGGCCCCGTGATCATCGGCGGCGAATCGCGCATTGTGATCGAGCCTGATGGAGAGGAACGGGCCCGCGTCTACTATCTGCTCGACGTTTCCAACACGGCCCAGGTGCCGGTCAATCCCCCGACACCATTCAGGTTCGATGTCCCGACCAGTGCGCTTGGCACCAGCATCATGGATGGCTCCTCGCCGCAAGCGAGCGTGAATGGCCGGCTCGTGCAGGTGCAGGGGCCTTTTGCGCCCGGCAACACACTGGTACAGGCGGCGTTCGCGCTGCCCGTGTCCTCCAGCGGGTCGATCGAGATCTCGCAGGCGTTTCCCGCCCCGTTGGCGCACCTGGCGGTCATCGTGAAGAAAGTGGGTAACACGCGTCTTTCCTCACCGCAGATCGCCAAACAACAGGAGATGCCGGCCAACGGTCAGCTGTACATCGCCGCGGCAGGAACCGGGAGTGTGGCGGCGGGGGAACCAGTGGTGCTCAACATCACGGACCTGCCGCATCACAGCCGTGTACCCCACACAGTCGCGCTCTCGATCGCGCTGGTCATCGTAGCCGTCGGCGTCTGGGCGGCCACCCGGCACGACCCCGAGCAGCGGGGCGCCGCGCGCAAGGCGCTGATCGCGCGCCGCGAGAAGCTATTTCAGGACCTGGTGCGGCTCGAGCTCGACCGGCGGCGCGGCCGCGGTGACCCGTCGCGGTATGCCGTGCGGCGGGAGGAGCTCGTGAGCGCCCTCGAACACGTCTACGGGGCGCTCGACGCCGACGAGACGACACTCGAGCCCGCTGGCGGCGTCGGCGTCACCGCGTGAGTTTCGACTTCGACCGGGTGGACCTCGTCGACGTTTCGCGTCATTTCGGGCGGCGTCGCGCCGTCACGCGGGTGACGCTGACCGTGCGCCGCGGCGATATCCTGGGTTTGCTGGGCCCGAACGGCGCGGGCAAATCGACGCTCATCGGCATGCTGGCCACGCTTGTCACCCCGACGAGCGGCCGAATCCTCTATGGCGAGCGACCGTCGTTACGTGCCGGTCCGGACATCCGCCGCTGCATCGGACTGCTGGCCCACGAACTGCATCTCTATCCCGAGCTGTCGGCGCGCCAGAATCTGGATTTCTTCGCGCGTCTCTACGGCCTCGATTCGCGCGCTGTGGTGCCGGCGGCGCTCGAGGCGGCCGCCCTCAGCGAACGGGCGGACGACGAGGTGTCGGCCTATTCGCGCGGCATGAGGCAGCGGCTCGCGCTCGAGCGTTCGCTGATGCATCGGCCCAGGCTGGTCCTGTTCGATGAGCCCTTCACCGGACTCGACGACCAGGCTGTCGCGAACATCTCGGACCGGCTCCGGCGTCTCGCCGACGAAGGCACGATCGTCGTGCTCGCCACCCACGACCTCGACCTCGCCGACGGCCTGGTCACCCGCGTGGCGGTGGTTCACAGCGGCCGCCTCGTTTCCGACGAGAATGCCGGCACCGGTCTCCGCGCCCGCTATCGCGCGCTGGTCGGCAGCGCGTGAAAATCATCGACACGCCGTGTCCGGTGCTGGTTCGCCGGTGCTTCGTGCACCGTTCGACGTTCGACGTCCTGCGTTCGGCGTTCCCGGGAACGAAGAACACCAGCCGGACCACAAACAGATGTTCCTGAAAACCGCGCTCCTCGTGCTGAAGAAGGATTTCGCCATCGAGGTCAGGAGCCGGGAGATTCTATACACGACGCTTCTCTTCGCGATCTCGTGCGTGATGATTTTCTCGATTGCGTTTGTGAAAGAGGGCGAGCCGGTTCCCGGCGCCGCCCCGGGGATTCTGTGGGTCGCGATTGCGTTTGCCGGGACGCTGGCGCTCGGGCGGACGTTCGAGCGCGAGCGATACTCCGAGACGCTTCGGGCGCTCCTGCTGGCGCCCGCCCCGCGCGCGGCGATCTACGTCGGCAAACTGCTGGGAATGGTCGTGCTGATGACGACGGCCGAGCTGCTGCTGGTTCCAACGATCGCCTTTCTGTTCCGGGCTCCGCTGTTCTCCCGGCCCTTGCTGCTGGTCGCGCTGCTCGTGTTGGGCACAATCGGATTTGCATCCGTTGGCACGCTGTTCGCCGCGATGCTGATCCGAACGCGGACGCGGGACGTCATGCTGCCGATCCTGTTGTATCCGATCACCATTCCCGTCATGATTGCTGGCGTACTGGGCACCGGGGCGCTGCTCCAGTCGCCGGTGGACGAACCGGTCGCGATCATGTGGATAGGCGTCCTCGGATCGGTCGACACTGTGTTTCTGACGCTCGCACTCTGGACGTTCGAGCCCTTGATGACGGAATGAAGCCCATGCGCAAGCTCCTGTTTCCGCTGCTCGTCGTCACGGCCGCGATGTTTGCGGCCGCTCCGATCCTCATCGCCCGCGCGCCATACGAGTCGACGATGCTCATGGTGCAAAAGATCTTCTATTTCCACGTGCCTTCGTGGATTGCGATGTATTCCGCGCTGGCGGTCTGCGGCGTCGCGAGCGCCGTCTATCTCTTCAAGGGGAGCCGGCAGGCGGATCGCGTCGCCGTGGCCGCGGCCGAACTCGCCGTGCTGTTCGGGCTATTCGGGTTGGTGAGTGGTTCGTTGTGGGGGCGAAAGGCCTGGGGCGTGTGGTGGCAATGGGACGCGCGCCTGACCACGGCCCTGCTGCTCGAGCTGATCCTCTGCGCGTATCTGTTTCTCCGGAAATACGGTGGCCCGGGTTCCGAAAAGCTGGCGGCCGGCGTCGCGCTCTTCGGGATGGCAGATGCCGTCATCGTCTACAAGTCGGTCGAATGGTGGCGCACCGTTCATCCGGTGACTACGGTCGTGAGCACGCTCGCGCCGGAGATGTATGGGCCGCTGTTGTTCTGCAGTGTTGCGTTCATGCTGCTGTTTGGGGTCCTGCTGACGGCGCGCGTGGCGCTTGAAAACCGGCGCGGCGAGCTGGATGCCCTGTATCTCGCGATCGAGGACCGTCGATGATTCGATCCATCTATTTCGCCGTTGTGTCGCTCGCCTTGACGGCTGCGAGCGCCCTGGCCGCCCAACCGCCGGCGGGGCAGAGCGAATTCAAACCGCTTTCGGAGGTGCCGCCCTCCGAGCAACTCCCGGGCGGCGTTTTCGTCGTGGTGGCCTATTCGTTCATCTGGATCGCGACCATGGTGTACGTGTGGTTCGTGTGGAAGCGGCTCCGCAAGGTCGAAGACGAGATGCGGGCGCTCCAGCGGAGTTCGCCAGAGATTAGACGACAGTGACGGCTGGCCACTTCATTTTCATCCCGGCAGTCCTGCTTGTCGGCCTGGTCATCGGCTGGATTCTCGGCGGGCGCGCGGCACGGGATGCTTACGCCGCCGAGCTCAGAAGACGGGAAGAGAGAGCCGCCAGAAAACCTCAAGGCTGAAGTGTCAAGTCTCAAGACCAGGCCTGAACCCTGACATTCCGGATTTCAGACTTGGCCCTCAGACTTCAGACTTGCGAGTGACACTATCGTCCGGCTGCCAAACGCCGCGCGAGAACCTCAGGCAGACCGGCGTTGATGACTTTGGCCTGGGCGACTTCGAGCGGATACGTCAATCGAAACAGCTCGACCTGCCTGGCGGCAGTATCGACGATCGCATAGGCCGCCCGCGGGTCGCCGTCGCGCGGCTGGCCGACCGAACCCGGGTTGAGCAGGTACTTCACCCCCTCGATGAGTTCGAGACGAGCGCCGGCTTCGGCCGCGGGTCCCCATCTCGTGCAACTGTCGCTCGTGAGCTCGAAGATGACGGGGTAGTGCGTGTGCCCGAAGAGGCACAGCGGCCTCGTCGCGGTCTTGAACGCCAGGCGAGCATCGCGTCTCATCGAAGATGTACGCGTCCTCGTCGTAAGGCGCCCCATGGCAGATTTCGATAAGGTCGTCGACCGCCAACGGCCCCTCGGGCAGCGCCGCGACCCAGTCACGGTTTTCCGGCGTCAGGACCTCGAGCATCCATTGCGCGGCTTCCTTCGCCACGGTGTTGAACCCCTCGGCCTGGTCGAGCCCGAACGCCACCTTGTCGTGATTGCCGCGCACAATGGCAATGGCTGCGAGCGCGCGGACGCGATCGACCACGGCGTTGGGGTCGGCGCCGTAGCCGACGAGATCCCCGAGCACGAGCGTCTCGTCGCAGCCGCGATTCTGGGCATCGCTCAACACCGTTTCGAGCGCCTCGAGGTTGGCGTGGATGTCAGTCAGGATCAGGTAGCGCATCGAGATCGAAGCCATGAACGCTGGTGTCGCGTCTCCAATGTTCGCGTGCATCGGGCCGCCGGGGCATCCCGCGTCGCGGCGTTGCTCGTCGGTCAGGTTCGCCCCGATATCTCTCTCCTCGCGCCCCGCGAGGCGCGCGCCTCCCGCCCTCGATGTGACCACGAATATCGGAGGCGCGACACTAACACGGAGGTCACGCTTCCAGCCAGTCGACCAGTTGTTCGACGATCGCGGGAACACTGACGCGGCCAGCGTCGATGCGGAGGTGCGCCTGTTCGTAGGCGGCGCGCCGGACGAGATAGAGCCGCTCGAACTCGGTGCGGTCGGCGGCAAGCGGCCGCCGGCCACCCGCCGGCACACGCGCGACGAGGCGCTCCAGCGGTACGTCGAGCCAGACAGACGCGCCGTCCGCGTTGATCAGCGCCCGGTTCTGGGGATCGACGAAGGTCCCGCCGCCGGTCGCCACCACGGTGTGCGGCACCCCGATCTGCTCGAGCAGCACGGCGCGCTCGACCGCTCGAAAGTAGGATTCGCCCTGCCTGGCGAACAGCTCGGAGACGGTCAGTCGCTCGCGCCGCTCGATCAGCTCGTCGATGTCCGCGACGCGCCAGTCGAGGCGCCGCGCCAGCGCGCGGGCCACCGTTGTCTTGCCCGCGCCCATGAAGCCGACGAGATAGAGCTTGTCCGCCTTCACGCGACGAGCCGGTCGAGGGTGTCGAAAAAGCCAGGATAGGAAATCACGACCGCGTCCGAGCCTTCGATGGTTGACGGCGAACGCGCGGCCAGGGCGGCGATGGCGAAGGCCATCGCCATGCGGTGATCGCCGCGCGCATCGGCGACGCCGCCGGATGGCGTGCCGTGCCCTCGCACGGCGAAGCCATCCGGGCGCTCGTCGGCGCTGATGCCGAGCGCGCGGAATCCGGCGACGAGGGCGGCGATCCGGTCGCTTTCCTTGACGCGCAGCTCGGCGGCGCCGCGCACGCTCACCTCGCCGCCATGGGCCGCGAGCGCCGCAATCGCCGGCAGTTCGTCGATCAGCCCGGGGACCTCGTCGGGCGCGATCTCGACGGCACCGGTGCGATCGCCCGTCACCACGATCGTGCCGCGCGCTTCTCCCGCCGCGGCTCCCGTCTCGTGCACCTCGACACGGGCGCCGAAGCGCCGCAGCACGTCGATGAGGCCGGTTCGCGTGGGGTTCAGCCCGACGTCCTCGATCTCGACGCGTGATCCGGGCAGAGCGGCCGCCGCGACCATCCAGAACGCCGCGGAGGAGAAGTCGCCAGGGATCGCCAGGGATCTGCCCGACGGCGCCCTGGCCGCCGGCGACTGAGATGGCGTTCCCCGTGGCGCTGACGTCGAAGCCGAACGCCGCGAGCGCCCGCTCGGTGTGGTCGCGTGTCTGCGCCGGCTCGGTGACCGACGTCGTGCCCTCCGCGTAGAGGCCGGCCAGCAGGACAGCGCTCTTTACCTGCGCGCTCGGCACGTCCGGCCGATGCGTGATGGCGTGGAGCGGGGCCCCGTGAATCGTCAACGGGGCGTGGCCGTCGGTCGCTTCGATCCGCGCGCCCATTCGCGACAACGGCTCGATCACGCGCCGCATCGGCCGGCGGGACAAAGAGGCATCGCCGATCATCTGAGCGCTGAACGGCTGGGCCGCCAGCAGTCCCGCCAGCATCCTCATCGTCGTGCCCGAATTGCCGGCGTCGAGAGGTCCGGAGGGTGAACGCCAGCCGCGCAGCCCTCGTCCGACAACGGTGACGGACCCGTGCTCGCCGCGCTGGATGTCGACGCCCAGCCGGCCGCAGGCAGGCGAGCGTCGACTGGCAATCGGCGCCTGGTGCGTAATTCGGTCAGACGCGACGCACCCTCGGCGAGGGCGGCGAGCAGCGCGTACCGATGGGAGATCGACTTGTCGCCGGGGACGCGAAGCGTCCCTTGCACCCGGCGAGCCGGGGTAATGGTCGTGGCTGGAACCGGAGGCACGGCTCCAATCTTAAACCTGAAGTCTGAAACCTGAAACCTGGCGGTCCGATGGCAAACGTCACACCTCAGACTTCAGATGTCGACGTGTCAGCACTCTGAGGGCTCAAGTCACGCCAGTCCGCTTGACAATCGATCAACAGATGGGATGGTATTCAATCGCGTCCATGGCGCCGAACGGTCACAGCGTCGTCCGACTCGAATTCACCAGCGCGTTCGAGATGGTCGACTTCGTGCAGGTCGTCGCCGATCATGTCGGCCGCGATATCGGCCTCGACGATGACAGCGTGCATTGGGTGGGCGTCGCCATCCGCGAATGCGTCATCAACGCGATCAAGCACGGCAATCAGGGCGATGCGGCGCAAGCACGTGTTCGTCGAGTTTGCGACAGTGGCGCGAGGCGAGGCGCGCGAGCTGATGATTCGCGTCCGCGACCAGGGTGAAGGCTTCGATCCCGAGGCGATCGCCGACCCGCTGGCTCCGGAAAATCTCCTGAAGGGGAGCGGGCGCGGCATATTTCTCATCCGCAACTTCATGGACGAGGTCCAGCTGCAGCGCGCGCCGGAGGGCGGCATGGAAATCCGCATGACCAAGCGGCTCCAGCGTGCGGCCCGGTCCCACGATCCGTCCGAGGGCTCGTGAGCTGCCGCGCGATCCGCTGTTTCTCATCACCGCCATCGAGGCGGTCGTGCGCGCCGGCGATGCCATGATGGCGCGGTTCGGCGGCGACCTGCGGGTCGACAAGAAGGGCATCATCGATCTGGTGACGGAGGTCGACCTCGCCATCGAGCGGATGTTCCGCGAGCTCATCTCCGAGCGTTTTCCGGATCACGCGGTGCTGGCCGAAGAACTGGGTGGAAACCCGACGGTGCCCGGCGGCCCGTGCTGGGTGTTCGACCCGATCGACGGCACGACCAACTTTGCGCACGGGCTGCCGATCTTCTGTGCCTCGCTCGCGCTCGAGATCGACGGCGTGGCCGAGGTCGCGGCCGTGTACGACCCTACGCGCCACGAGCTGTTCACGGCGGAGCAGGCAGGCGGTGCGTTTCTCAACGGCCGGCCGATCCGCGTGTCGGCGGCGAGCGATTTGGTGAATGCGATGCTCGTCACCGGCTTTCCTTACGACGTGCACGATCGGGTGGACGAGATCGTCGGCCTGTTCGGCGCGTTCGTCGGGCGGGCGCGCGCTGTCCGGCGGCTTGGATCGGCGGCCATCGATTTGTGCTACGTCGCGGCCGGACGGATGGACGGGTTCTGGGAAAGCGACCTCAAGCCGTGGGATATCGCCGGGGGAGCGCTGATAGTGGCGGAGGCCGGCGGAAGCGTCACCGACATGACAGGCGCGCCGTTCACCTCGCGCGCGGGCCATGTCCTGGCGAGCAATGGGCTGTTACACGACAAGATGCTGGAAGTGATCGCGGACTTCAGGAAGAAGGTAACCGTCGCCGGCTGACGCTCCGCCCGGCCCCGCCTCTCCCGCCTTCCTGCCTCCTGTGGCGCCGCCCCGCCTTGCACTGCCGGGTGGACGGGTTGCTACCGTCGAGAGACAGTCGCGGCGACGGCCGCTGTTTCGTGGCGCAATTTCCCGAGCGGGGCTGGCATCGCTCCTGCTTTCGTCGTTGCTGGGGTAGATCTAGAGGGTCTTCGGGCCGGCGATCGCCCAGGACCTCTACAGCAGCCACAGAAGCCAAGGAGCCATCATGCGCCGACCGGTGTTGTCGCTCGCTGTTGTCCTGTTCGTGTCCGGAGTTGTTGCACCAGCGACCAGCCATGCGCAGCAGGCAGTCAATTTTTATATCGGTGGGTTCGTGCCCAAAGGCGAGGATTCCAGGCCTGACAACGACGTCCTCGTGGGTAACCTCGAGCGGGGCGGCCTGCTCTTCAAGGTCGGCGACTTCCATGGCGTCACGCTGGGCGGTGAATGGTTGTTTGGCTTGGGCGAGCGCTTCGATGCCGGTGCCGGCTTGGGCTTCTACTCGAAAAGTGTTCCCAGCGTTTACAGTGACTTGACCCACTCGAATGGGGACGAGATCGAACAGGATCTCAAGCTGCGTGTGGTCCCGATCACCGCAACGGTCAGGTTTCTTCCACTAGGTCGTGGGGCGGCCGTTGAGCCGTACATCGGAGCCGGCGTCGGGGTTTTCGCATGGCGCTACAGCGAGACCGGCGAGTTTGTGGACTTTGATGGAGTCATCTTCCGCGACAGCTTCTCGGGCAGTGGGGCAGCGGCGGGGCCTGTCGTCCTGGGAGGCGTGGGCGTTCCTTTTGGCTCATGGTCTATCGGGTTCGAAGGGCGGTACCAGTGGGCGGAGGGCGACCTGCCTGACGATCAAGGGTTTTGGGGGTCGAAAATCGATCTGGGCGGGTTCACCTACCTGGCCTCCGTCAAGGTGCGGTTTTGAGCAAGGCCACGAAAGCGCGGACAGCGTGAGAAAAGACCACCAAGCCCGTAGGGCACGAAAGATCTCTTCTCGAGAGTGTTCTTCGTGTTCTCGGGTGTTCGTGTCGGTTAGTTCCGGCGGTAAAGCGCAACCCCGGCCCCTTCGCACACTCGCGAGAAGCCGTCGAGAAACCGCGGGTTCTCGCGCGCGATGTGCGCGAGCATGTCGCCTCCCTCTGCCTGTTCCTCGATCAGAACCCAGCCGGCATACGGGCGAGGCCCGGTGAGTGCCGCGAGCCAGATGTCACCGTTCCCTTCGTGCAGAAAATCACGGACGCTGAATCCGGCGCGTGACAGTTCCTGCATGTAATGGCCGAGCGAACCCATGCTCGCCATGATGGTGTCGCCGCTGTACGTTGTCCGAAGACACTCGGTCACGTTCTGCCGAACGGCCATATTGGGCCGATCCCATTGCGCCTCGACGACCATCGGTGCGGTCGCGTCGATGGGACGCAGCTCGTACCCGACCAACACGAGGGTCGCGGCGAGGATCGCCGGACGGGGCCGCTTCAAAAGTCCGCCGGCCGCGCCGACGCCCACCGCCTGAGCGACGACGAGCGGTACCAGGTATCGGATGCGGTAGGGGTGGCCGTCGAAAAATGCGATCCAGGGGACAGCGGCGGTGCCCGCCAGGGCAAGAGGCACCAGCAGAGGAGCGCGGCTGCGATCGACGAGGGCGACCAGGAGGAGGCCGATCAGTCCGGCGATCCCAACCGCCATCAAGCCGTAGCCGCTGAGCATCCGCACGCCCCAGATGACCTGAGACGTGGCGATCCAGGGACTGCCAAGCGCGGGATTCTCGGGCACGAAGAATCCGCTGGGCACCAGCCACACGCCAATGACAACCCGGCTGAAGACGGCAAACGCCAGCACGGCGGCGATCGGGTACCGCGCGATTGACAGGACGCGGCGGATAGCCGTGCGCCAGGAATCACCCTCGCGCCACCTTGCCCAGGCGGCGGCCGAGAGCGCCATGGCTGTGACGGGCCAGGCTTCGTAACGCGTGAGGCACGCGAGCGCGAACGCGCTGCCGACGCAGGTCGTCCCGACCCGGTTCGACATCAGCCATTCGAGCAGCAGCGCCACGGCGAGCGTCGTCAAGCCAAAAAGCAGCGGCTCGGTCATCGGCGTCGCCTGCAGATATAGAACGTTCGGGTTCAACGCAAAGACGGTCGCGCCGGCGACAGCCGCGGCACGCGACGCCGTGAGCATCAGGACAATCCAGGCGATCGATCCGGCGGTGAGGGCGAAAGCGGCGATCGAGAAGGCGACCGCGGATGCTCCGCTGCGGTACCATGCGTCGACTTGTACGGGAAGCGCATTCACCAGGTGCGGCAGCGGCAGCCACACGGCGCCAATCTGCTGCCATCCCGGGGTGATGCTGTCGAGGATTCGCCGGGCGACGATCAGATGCCCGCGTGCATCATAGTGGCTGAGCGTGAGGCCCAGGCGATGATAGTGCACCGCGACGAGAGCGCCGCCGATCGCGGCCACCGCGCCAACGGCGAGACACAGCCCGCGCGGCCGCGACGGTATAATCACATGCTCATTCTATGAGGAGATTCGTCGACGGGATCCAGGCGTTCGCGCTTGGCATGGGAGCCCCCGGGTTGTTCGTGGTCGCCTTCCTGGATTCGTCTTTTCTCTCTCTCCCGGAAATCAACGATCTGCTGCTGATCTTGATGGTCACGCGACAGAAATCGCGGATGGTGCTCTATGCTCTGAGCGCGACGCTCGGGTCGATTGCCGGATGTCTGATCCTGTATTACATCGGCCGCAGGGGCGGCGATGCACTGGTCAGGAAGCGGTTTGCCTCCGATCGCGTCGACCGGGCGCTCGACGCCGTACGGCGCTACGGCATCATGTCGGTGCTGATCCCGTCTCTCCTGCCGCCGCCGGCGCCCTTCAAGATTTTCGTCCTGCTCGCCGGCGTTGCGGGCATCAGCGTACCGCGGTTCGTCGTTGCGATCGCGATCGGCCGCGGGCTCCGCTACTTTGGCGAAGGGCTGCTGGCGGTCCGCTATGGCGATCGCGCCCTGGCCTACATGGAAGCCAACGCCGGAACCGTGACCCTTGTCCTTGCGGGTGTCCTGGTGGCGGCCGTCGTTGCATACGGGATCTGGAGAAAAGCCAAGGGCAGGAAAGGTCGATATACTGCTGAAGGGTGAGCGGGGCAGCTGTCAGCTGTCAGCTGTCCGCTATCAGCCCTCAGCTAGAGCATTCAATCTGAGAGTGGAGAGCTGAAGGCTTCACACCGTCATGCTGAAATGATCGAACTGAGCGTTGTCATCCCGATCCGCAACGAGGCGGCCTCGCTCGCCGAGCTGCACCGCGAGTTGACGGACACGCTCGACGCGTGGGGACGCCCGTACGAGATCATCGTGATCGACGATGGCAGTACCGATCACAGCTTCGAGATTCTGGCGCGGCTGCACCTGGTCGATCCGCGCCTCCGCGTGATCCGTTTCCGTCGCAACTTCGGTCAGACGGCGGCGTTCGCCGCCGGCTTCGCCAGCGCCGCGGGCCGCCTCGTCGTCACCGCGGATGGCGATCTGCAGAACGACCCGCGTGACATTCCGGAGATGGTTGCGACCCTCGACGCGGGCGGCTACGACATTGTCTGCGGCTGGAGGAAGTCCAGAAAGGACGCCTTCTTCTCGCGACTCGTGCCGTCCTTCATCGCCAATCGCGTGATCTCGTGGGCGACCGGCGTGCGTCTGCACGACTACGGGTGCTCGCTCAAGGTCTTTCGCGCGGAGGTCGTCAAGCCGCTGAAGCTGTACGGCGAAATGCACCGATTCATCCCCGCCATCGCGAGCGAGCAGGGAGTGGAGATCGCCGAGGTGCCGGTGAATCACAGGGCGCGCCGTCACGGCCGCTCCAATTACGGCATCTCGCGCACCGTCCGCGTGATCCTGGATCTGTTGACGGTCAAGTTCATGCTCAGCTATTCGACGCGGCCGCTGCAGATCTTCGGCCTCATCGGTTTCGCGATGGGAGCCCTCGGCGCGGCGATTACCGTGTATCTCGCCTATGTCCGCCTCACCGGCCAGCAGGCGATTGCCAACCGGCCGCTGCTGTTCTTCGGAGGGCTGCTGCTGATCACCGGCGTGCAGCTCGTCACGCTGGGACTGCTCGCTGAAGTCCAGGCGCGCACGTACCACGAATCGCAGGACAAGCCGACCTACGTCATCCGCGAGATCCTGGACCACGCATCGGTGTCGGCCCTCGATCGGGCCGCGAGCCTTGCAGATAAGTGAGCTCGAGGCCACGTCCGCCGTGCCCCGGCCGCCGCGGGCGATGGCGTGGGTTCTGCTGCTCGCGTCGTCCGCTGCGGTCCTCCTGACCGGACTCGTCGGTACGGCGGTCATCCTCGGCGGCCTGACGCGATGGCCGGTCCAGATCGGGACGGGCTTCTGGGTCCGGCTGGTGGCCGCCTGCGGTCTCACCATCGCCAGTCTCGCGTTGCGCAGTTTGCGGTGGGTGTTCTTGCTTCGGCGGGTTGAAACGCGGATTCCCATTCGCGACGCATACATCGGGTACTTTGCCGGCCTCAGCCTGCTGCTTGCGCCGTTTCTCATCGGCGAGATCGCCGTGCGGGCTCTTGTGCTGCGCGCGCGTGGACAGGTACCGGTCGCCACCACCGTCATCGTCAATCTTTGGGAACGGCTCCTCGATCTCGCGGCGCTCGCCGTGATCGCCGGGGTGCTCGGCGTAGCCCTCGGCGGAGGGAGAAGCCTGACGGTTTTCTTGCTGGTTCTGGGTGGAGTGCTGCTCAGCCGCCCGCTTCGCGCCGTGTGTCTGCGGCTGATCGTCCGGATTGGGACGCAAGCGGGCCGCGTGTTCGATCGCGCTCGGGCACCGAACTGCGACCGTCTGGCTCGGACGTCAACATGGCTGGTGGCCCTCGCCACGAGCATCGTGGCCTGGACGCTCCCAGGGATTGGGTTCTGGGCCGTGGCGGGTGGGTGGGGGTACGCCTTCAGCCTCCTGACGGCCGAGCATGCGTACGCGACGTCAGCGAGCCTCGGTGGGCTGGTTCTGTCGCCCGGCGGGGTGCTGGTGGCGGGTACTCGTCTGCTGGACACGCTCGATGCGGCCGGTTTCGACAGGGCACCAGCCGTGCTCTCCGTGTTCGGAGTCCGTTTGGCGACGGTTGGCGTTTCCACCCTTCTTGGCGCCGTGTTCCTGTTGATCCACCGGGCGTCGGCACACGCGTCCGATCGGTCGCATTTCGACGCGATTGCCGATGCGTACGACGTCCAGATTCCCGAAGCCCGTCGCGAGGCGCTCCTGACTCGCAAGACTGAGTTGATGCGGGAGGTGCTCGAGCGCGTGGCGCCGCGGGGGCGAGGCCTCGACGTCGGCTGCGGACAGGGGGGATACGTGGCGCGGATGCGAGCGCTCGGCTTCGACGTGAGGGGGCTCGACTCGTCGGCGGGGCAGGTTCATCTCGCGACGAGCAAGCTGGGAATCGCCGGGGTCGTGACGACCGGATCGGTGTTGCGCATTCCGGCGGCGGATGACTCCCACGACTTCGCGTATGTGATCAACGTATTGCATCATCTCTCGTCCGTCGAGGAGCAGCGCCTCGCGTTCACCGAACTGGTCCGCGTGCTGAGGCCAGGGGGCGTGCTGTTCGTTCACGAGATCAACACGCGCAATATTCTGTTCCGGTTTTACATGGGCTATGTCTTTCCCTCGCTCAACTGTATCGATGAAGGGGTGGAACGCTGGCTCCTGCCGCACCGGATGACGGTATACACTGACGTTCCCGTGGTCGACATTCGTTACTTCACCTTTCTGCCGGACTTCTTGCCACGACGCCTCGTCGGCCTCCTCACGCCGCTCGAGCGGTTGCTCGAGGCCTCGCCGCTCGGGGCCTATTCGGCGCACTACATGGCGGTGCTGCGTAAACCCGTATGAGCGCGACCCCGGGTGAGGCCACTCGGCAATCGTGGCGTCAGGTTGTGACACTTGTCGCCGCGGTCGAAGGTGTTGCGATAGCGGCGTGGCTCATTCCGGCGTCCGTCCACATCGTGAGGTGGTCGGAATCAGGGCCGGAGCGCGTCGCGCTGTTTGCGCCGTGGCCACGGCTCCTGTGGCTTGTGGGGATCGGCGTGATCCTGGCTCTGGCGCTCGCGGTTCTGAGCCGCAGGGGCGGTCTGCCGGCGCGGCTCGCCGCGATAACAGCGCCGCTTGCCCTCCTATGGCTGTGGGTCGTGCCCTATCTGCCCTGGCTGCCAGACCGCATGCCGCTGCTGCTGGTGCTCGCGGGACCAATCCGCTGGGTCGTTGCCGGCGTGGCTCTGGCCGGCGCCTTGTCGATTGGTCCGCGCCTGAATGCATTGATCCCCGCCGAGCGGCGGATGCCCGGTCGAAAGGCGGTGTTCGTCTCGAGCCTTGCTCTCTACCTGTTTTTCGGCATGAATTCGTCACGGGTGATCGGGCCGGGGGGCGACGAGCCGCATTATCTGATCATTTCCCAGAGCCTGCTCGCCGACGGCGACCTGCGGATCGAGAACAACCACCAACGAGGCGAGTACCGCCAGTTTTTTGGCGGCAATCTGAGGCCCGACTTCCTGCGTCGCGGGCAGAACGGCGCAATCTACTCTATTCACGCACCGGGCCTGCCGGTCGTGGTGCTTCCCGCCTACGCCGCCGCCGGTTATCGCGGGGTGGTGCTGTTCATGTGCCTGATCGCCGCGCTGGCGGCCATGGCGATCTTTGATCTGGCTGAAGCGGTCGCCGGTCGACGAGCGGCATTCTTCGCCTGGGCGGCCGTCTGCCTGACCGTTCCCTTCGTGCCCCACGGCTGGCTCGTGTTTCCGGAGACGCCGGGGGCGCTCGTGGTTGCCTGGGCCGCACTCTGGCTGTGGCAGCCGGTCGAGCAGCGCCTGAGCACCTGGGTGTGGCGGGGGTTTGCGTTAGGACTTCTGGTATGGCTGCATACCAAGTTCGCGATCTTTCTGGCGCTGTTCGCGGCCGCGCTCCTGGTGCGTCTCTGGCGGCGGCCGAAAGCGGTCGCGGCCTTCAGTGTGCCGATCGCCTTGTGTGTGGCGGGGTGGTTGTATTTTTTCTATGCGATCTACGGCGTCATCGATCCCGAAGCGCCCTACGGCGACTACACCCGCACGTTCGTGCTCCTCAGGAACATTCCGCGCGGGTTGCTCGGGCTGCTGCTCGATCAGAAGTTCGGCCTGTTGTTTTACAGTCCGATCTATCTGCTGGCGCTGCCCGGTGCCTGGTTGATGGTGCGCCGCGCCGAGTCGCGCTACCTCGGCGCAGTGCTGATGCTCGTCACGGCGGCGTATGTCGGCAGCAGCGCGCGCCTGTACATGTGGTGGGGCGGGTCGAGTGCGCCCGCACGGTTCCTGGTTCCGGTTCTGCCGTGCCTTGCGCCGATGATCGCGATGACGGCGTTGCAGGCGCGGAGCCGGACGGGCAGGGCGCTGATGGGGGTGTGGCTCACGATCAGCATCGCGGTTGCGGTGGTAGGGGTCTGGTGGCCAGAGCGATTCTTCCTGTTCAGCGACCCGCACGGCCGGGCGCGCCTGATCGAAACCATTCAGGCGGCTTCGCCGCTGGCATGGTCGCTCCCAACATTCACGGAGGAAGATTGGCGGCGCTCGATCGGACAACTCGCCCCATGGCTTGGCGCAGGCGCGGCTGGGCTTGTGGTGATGACCTGGATGGGCAGGTCGCGAAACGCGAACGCATTGTGGCTCGGCACCCTCGGAAGCCTGACGTTTCTTTTTACGGCTGGCGTCGTGGCTCGCCAGACAACCCTCGATGCCCGCGACGAGGTGTCAAGAAGGGGCGCCCTCGAGCTGATCTGGCGCTTCGACGGCGAGCGACTCAGCGGCTTCAATTATGACGACCGGCACTGGATCGACGCCGATACTTTGAAGCGATTGAGCACTGTCGTCTTTCGCCGATCGCCCGGCTTGGTCGCCGATCCCCGCTACGTCACGGAACAGTTCGCCTTGCCGGCCGGGACCTATGAGGCTCGGGTGTGGTCTGCGTCGCCTCACGGACAAGGAGAAGTTGTCGTTTCGGCGTACGATCGCCTGGTGTTCGGGCGTGTGCAGGGCGCTCTCGCCAATCCCACGGTTGTGCGGTTCGAGCTGCCAGTGGCCACTGGGCGGCTGACGGTACGTGTGCCAGACACGACGGCGCTCGCCGTGGCTCGGATCGAGGTATCGCCGACCGCCGTCGTGCCGCTGAGTGCTCGCGACGACCAGCGCAGAATCCGGACGATCGAGGCGATTGCCGATCGGCCTGGTGGATACATCGCGTACGTTGATCCGTTCACCTATCCGGAAGGCGGCGTCTTCTGGACGCGGGAGACGGAGCGCGCTACGGTGCTTGTCGCTCCCGCGGGCGCCGCTCGAATGATCGTGACCCTGCACCTGGGCCCGATGAGCGGGGACGTGCTCGTTTCGATCGCTGGGAAGGAAACGCGGGTTCACGTCAACGCCAATGACACCACAGTCGTAGAGGCCGACGTCGCGCCAGATCTCCGCTTCGTGCCGGTCACGATTCAATCGCCGGGGGGTTTTCGTCCCTCAGACGTCGATCCGTCCGCGACCGACACAAGGCGGCTTGGTTGTCAGGTACGCATCGCCCTCATATGAGAAATTACAGACCGGAAGGGCAGGAGGGGCGGGAGGGGCAGGAACATGCAGCATGCCCGAAATCTCCCGATCGCCGGGACTGGCGATATCGGGACCACTCGCTGGCACCGTGCAACGACCGAATGTGGTGTGGTCTGGCGGCCGCGGTGGCGTTCGCGCTGGCGGCGATTGGGTGTGGCGACAGCCCGACAAGGCCGACGCCAGGCACCCTGACGATCTCCTGTCCGGCTTCGCAAACCGTGCAATCGCTCGACGGGACGGCGGTCGCGGTTACCTTTGCCGCGCCGGTGGTGGCCGGGGGGACTTCGCCGGTAACGACGACGTGCACGCGTCAGAGCGGCTCGCGCTTCGAGGTCGGAACGACCGAGGTGGCATGCATCGCCCGGGATGCCGTCCAGCACGCGACTTCCTGTAGCTTTCGGATCACAGTCGTGACGCCGCCCAGACTCATAGCGACGAAGTTCCTCGCCTTTGGCGACAGCATCACGGCCGGGGTATTGCCGACTGCTTGTTCGCTCGGCGCGCCGCCCTTCTCCCGCTGCACAACCCCCATGGTCCTGACGCTGTCAGAGCGGCTGTTCGACGTCCGTCAACTGAGGGCCGATCTGAATGCCTCGTCTGCGTCGTATCCGCTGAAGTTGACCGCGCTGCTCGCGAGCCGGTACGCCGCCCAGTCGCCCGTCGTCGTCAACGAGGGTTGGCCGGGGGAGACGGCTGCCGAAGGATCGGACCGCCTGCCGGGGGTGTTGGCAGCGCAGGCACCGGACGTGCTGTTGCTGATGGAGGGGATCAACGACATACATGCTCGCGGGAATCAGGCCGCGCACATCGGACCTCTCGTGCAGGACCTGAGGACCATGATTCGTGACGCGCGCAGCCGCGGGATTCGCGTCTTCGTCGGTACATTGCTGCCGGAGGACCGGTGCGGCTGCCGCGCGTTCGATTTTGCGGACGGGCGCGACGACATCGTCGCCGCCAACGCCCAGATCCGGGGTATGGCCGCGAGTGAAGGTGCGGTCCTGGTCGATCTCTATCCGGGCTTCGCCGGCCAGACGACGGCGTTATTGAGCTTCGATGGCCTGCACCCGAATGAAACAGGCTATGGCAGGATGGCCGAGATCTTCTTTGCCGCGATCCGTCAACTGCTTGAAAGCAGCCCTCAACGATTCACCAATCAGTGACCAGCCTGTGTCGACAAGCGCTGCGGGCACAATCGGATAGCCCGATCGGCGGCGTTTCCGCGACCAAAACTCGATCCGCTACTTGGGCGCCTCTTCCCGCACGCGTCCACCGGCGACGATGGGGCTGCCGTCGGGCCGCGTGATCGTGGCGCAGCAGATACCGTGCGACCCCTCCGCTTTTGACGGCTGGCCCGCCACCTTGATGACCATTCCAGGCTTGAGTGTCTCTGGCGTCCACCCCGTTCTCGACAAATTCAACGGAGCGCCAAGCTCAATCTGCCACTCGACTGTTTCGCCCTTGTCATCGGTGGCGTTGAAGTACAAGAACGCATGCGGGTTCTTGAAGAGGAATTTCGTGACGGGTCCCTGCGCCTCCACCTTGCGCTCCGCGTCATAAAACGCGGTACTCGCATGATGGGCGACGGCAGGCACCGCGCTCTCCAGCAGCCCGATCGCAAGGACGGCCGCCAGGACCGCAAGCCAACGCTGAACGTTCATCACCGGCTCTCCATTGTTGAAACTATTTGTATCTCGGAACAAGGAACTTCACCATGGCCCTCGCCGATTCCGGATCGCAGTCGAAGGCCGCCAGCTTGGTGCCTTTGGGGGCCGGCGCCCATCTGGTCGAATACGACGCCGGCTTGCGCAGGAACATTGGATCCTCGACCGTGATGGTGGCCCGCAGTTCGTTGCCCTCACGCCAATAGCGCTCGATGACGCGCTTCTGCTGCGATGACGGAATGCCGTTGTAATCGTCGAAGCCCGTGATGTCGAAGACGAAATGGTCTGTTTCGACGATGAGCGCATTCCCTTCGTAGCGGCCGACGGAGAATCCCTGGATGCCGAAGTCGTGAACCGTTGGCCGGCGCCCGTCGAGCCACACCGTACGAAGCTGATCGTCTTTCTCGTACCGCAAGAGAACCCGATCCGGCCACTGCACGATCTCCATCATGTACGGGTCGTACTCGATAGCCGGCGGCGTTGATGGCTGGCAATCGTATTTCGGCGAGGTCGCTTCGTCGAACACTTTCATGTAGGCAAGGGCCCGCTCGTTCAATTCGGGAAAGTTCGCCTTGCCCCAGGGGATCGTCACACTGTTGACCGGGCGGACCTTCGTGCCCCCATCCCAGACGCCGGCAAGGTCGGGAACCTCGCCGGCGGGTGCGGGAGCCTGGGCCTGCACCTGGGCCAGGGCCGTGCCGGCCATTACCATCAGCAACACACCACATGCGGCCCTCATGAGGCCTCCTTTCCGTCAGGTCTTTTTGCCGGTAAGCTCCATTCCCGGCGCGGTCGCAGCCCCGAGCGGAACGGTCGCGCTATTGGGACTGCGCGCCGCCGCGGTAGACGATCCGCCAGATCCTGCCCTTGACCAGATCCGAGATGTAGATCGTCCCATCGGGTCCTTGTGCGAGCCCGGACGGCCGTGACTTCGCTTCCTCGCGCTTCATCAACGGCGTCACGCCCGCGAAGCCGTCAGCGAAGACCTCGTAACTTTCCCGCGGCCTTGCCGCCTTGCATCGGCTGGAACACGACGTTGTAGCCGCCCGCCGGTTCCGGAGCACGGTTCCAGGATCCCTGAAACGCGATGAACGCGCCACCTCGATACCGCCCCGGGAATTGCGAGCCCGAGTAGAAGAGCAGCCCGCCCGGCGCCCAGTGGCCGGGGAACGCGGCGACCGGCGGAGAATACTTGGCGCAGTCGCCCACCTTCGTGCCGTCGCCACCGTACTCTGGATTCTGAAGGCGTTTGCCTTGCTGCCAGTCGTGGTAACAGTACGGCCAGCTGAAGGTCGCGCCGTCCTCGATCCGCAGGAGCTCCTCGGACGGGAGCTCAGCATTCTTCTTCGAGTCGTAGGACTGCGGGAACAACATGTCCAGCTGATCCCGTCCATGCTGGACGGCATAGAGCGCCCCTCCGTTCCAGGCGAGCGCGTAGAACTGCCGCAGGCCAGTGGCGTAGCGGCGACCACCGCTCTCCTGCGATTGACCGCCCTTGTTCTCGTCGAACCGCCAGATACCGCCATGTTTCTCGAGCAGCGGGCACGGGTTCTGGCCCGGCGAACCGGCGACGCGGTCCTTCTCCTGGCAAGCATTCGAGGGAGCGCCGACGTTGACGTACATGCCGCCCTTCCCGTCGAACGCGATGCCTTTGGCCGTGTGTCCTTGTTGCTGTGGCAGCGTCGCTATCACTTCCGCCGGCCCCGAGGGTTTCAGCTCGCCCGCCTTGATCGGAAAGCGCACGACCGCTGTTTCACGCGCGTGATAGAGGTAGCCGTTCCGTAACACGAGGCCGGTGCCTCCCTGGTCGCCGAACTTTTCCTGAACGTCGAACTTGCCGTCGCCGTTCGTATCGCGCAGCCCGACGATGCTGCCGGGTGTCTGCGGGTTGACATTTCGCAGCGAGACGAAAAGGTCGCCGTTCGGCGCTACGGCCATCTGCCGGCCGATGCCGAGATTATCCGCTGCCAGCACCGCGCAGAAGCCGGCTGGGAGCTTCAACCCGGCGTTGTCTGGATCGCACGCGGGCAACGCCCCCGCCCGTGTTTGTGCCAACACCATCGCCGCCGCCCCTGCGATCAGGGCGGCGACCCCGCCAGATATTATTCGCTTCATTATTCCTGTCTCCTCCTGGAACCTATCAACGCGTCACCACGAAGTCACGACGGCCACGAATGATTTTAATACAGACGGTCGCGGTCCTCCGTCGTGCGAGATGTGGACCGGGATTCTTCGCCGCCCCCATCCGGGGGGTATCCCGGTGCCCGCCGAAGGTGCCGCGCCCCGCGCGGTCAATTGTCGGCCGGCACAGCCGTCGCGGAAAAGAGCTCGACGCGTTCGAGGGTCATCCGAACGCCCTGGTTGACGTAAAACCGGTACTCCAGCGCCTCGAGGTCGTCGGGCAGGTTGAAGTCGATGTGGGCCAGCCGGCGATCCGCATCGAGTCCGGCGGTCGTGACCGGCTGCCGATCGAGGCGCCGTTCCGGTCCGCCCCAGACCTCGACGAACCCGACCTGGCCCTCCGGCGCCGAATCGACCGTGCCGATCCATCGTGCGCGGTAGTAGCCCTTCTTCACCGGGATGCGGGGACCGTACTGCAGATAGCCGGCCCGGCCCGTCGCCCGCAATGCGCCCGCGACCCGATCGCGATTGCCGACGTCGGTCAGAAATCGCTCGTTGTCGGCCCGAACGGAGAGCTCGACCTGCCGGCGCTTCTCGTACATCTCGTGAAGATTTCTGAAGCGGCCGAGATTCAGATTCCAGATATCTCGGAATCGTGACGCTCGCAGAAGCGGTCCCCGCGTGACGTTACGTAGCCGATCGTAATAGTCGTGGAGCAGCGGGTCCTGCAGGAGATTCTCCCCACGGTTGCACGACTCGACGTAGCCCTCGGGCAGGTCCCGGAAGTAATGGCTCGCGAAAAACTCGAAGTAGAGGCGGGGGGAGACGGGCAGCCGCGCCAGCAGCGGATCGGACAGGGCGTTCCGATCGATGAGGAACTTGGTCGGCCCCGCGTAGAGACCGAAGAATCCGATGCTCCCCTGAATCGTCACCTTCTCCGCGCCGTTTCTGAAGCTGAGCCCCTCCCGGACCCAGACGAAGTCGGGCAGCTCCCTGAAGGGGCTGAAAAACAGGATGTTGGTTCCCTGGTGGTAGTGCCCCCGCTCATCCTTGATCCCGTTCTGCGTGCGCCACGGCCACGCAGCGTCGTAGGAGGCCGTCGTCTTCACCGGCACGATCGGGATGAGCAGGTTGTAGACGAGCAACGCGCCCGCGGTCCACGGCGCGCCAGCCGCGCTGCCCTCCGGGATCACAGCCATCAGCGGCGACGAGAAAGGGCATGGCGAAGAAACGGCCGCTCATGAAATCGCCGCCGACCGAGACGGTGTACGCCACGTACAATGCCGCGGAGACGGCGGCGCGCCGCGCGGCGCCGCGCGTTCGCCAGGCGAGCATCAGCGCCAAGGCGACCGTGCCGAGCGTGATCGGATCGTGGCTGATGCTGTTCAGCACGTACGCCGGCGCCCTGGCGCATCATCAGGAAGCGCGGGATGCCGTTCGCGACCTTCGCGTAGTACGTGTTCGGCAGCGGAAACCCGTAGTAGATCGTCGCGAAGACGAGCCAGAGGATCGCCGGCGCGAGCCCCGCTGCCGCGGGCACGAGCGCACGGCGTCCCCGCAGCCGGAGGCTCCGCACGACCATCTCGGCGATCGGAACCGCGAAAAGGAGCACTGCGTCCGGGCGCGTCAGGAACGCGAGCGAGGCGATCACGACGAACCAACGCAGCTCCCGCGTGGCCACCGGCGCGCCGAACGGCCGGTCAAGATAGCGCGTATAGAACAGCGCCAGCAGCAGGTAGCTCAGAGGGTATTCGAGCCCTGAGGAGGTGTAGTCGATAAACGCCTTCGAACTCACCAGCCACGCGACGAGCAGCGCGGCGCGAGGCAGCGTTCGTGCCCAGCGCACCAGCACCGCGACGGCGGCGATGCTGAACGCCCAGGACAGGACGGTCGCGGTGAAGAAGAACTCGCGGGTGACAACGTGCGCCGCGGCGAGGACCAGCATCCACAGCGGGTGGGTGTACGCTTGCACTCGCTCGTCCGGGTTGAACGTGAGCCCGTAGCCGTGAACGAAGTTCCAGACCACCCGGAACGTGATGTACGCGTCGTCGCCCAGCCAGGCATTCGCGAGGAAGACGTAGGTGAAGAGCACGAACAGGGCCGCGCGGGCCAGCCGGGCGAGTGCTGGCATCGTCGGGGCGGTCGGTGCCCGCCGGGGCCAGGCTCGAAATCACGGCTTTACGATGACGGCTAAAGCGCGTAAAATCAAGTAGTTCATGGCACAAACCTACGCCGCTGAAGTACCTCGCTGAAGGCGGCGGTGAGCGCGCCGCGCGACCTCGTCAACTCCTACGTCGCGCGTTTCAAGCCGATTCACCCGACGGTGCTCATCTTCCACTGCACGTTCGTCTGCGACGCGCGCTGCGAGATGTGCAGCAACTGGCAGCGCGGCGACCGCAAGTCGGACATGACGCTCGAGCAGATCGACCGCGTGTTCGCGTCGCCGCTGTGGAAGAAGGTCGAGATGGCGCATGCTCTCGGGCGGGGAGCCGACGACGCGTAACGACATGGTCGAGATCTCGCAGGTCATCCTCGATCGTCTGCCGAGGCTTCGCAAGTACGGCATCAACACCACCGGGCTCACGCCGCACCGCGCGATTCCGATGCTCACCAAGGTCGCCGAGCTCTGCCACGAGCGCGGCGTCATTTTCAGCACGCGCGTCTCGATCGACGGCGTCGGCGAGATGCACAACGAAGTCCGCCAGGTGAAGCGGGGCTTCGAGAAGGCGAACGAGACGATCCGCGCGATGCAGGCGCTGCAGAAGCGCGTCCCGTTCAACTTCGGCGTCTCGGCCACGATCTTCAACAAGAACATCGACGACTGCCGAGAACATCCTCGCCTGGGCGAAGAACGCGAGAAGCCTCGACATCGTCTTCAACATGGTGCGCTTCTCCGATCCGATGCTCGGCAACGCCGACCTGGCGCACGACAGTGCAAGCCGATCGGCCGCGAGGAGGAGCGCCTGCGGCAGTTCTTCCTCGAGCGCGTGCGCATGGATCCGCTGCTCGACGGCCAGAACTACATCCACATGCACTACGCCGACATGATCGGCAACGGCTACCATCGCCAGGCGCCGTGCCCGTTTCAGACCCAGGGCATCATGCTGAACCCCGACGGCGGCCTGTTCTTCTGCGAGAACAGCGAGGTCGTCGGCAACGTGCTCGACAGAGGATCCCGAGGAGCTGTACTTCCGGATGACGAGCCAGCAGCACCGCGACTGGATCCGCGACGAGCAGTGCCCGACGTGCCTCAGCCCCTGCCAGATGAACGTCGCGGCGGTGAAGCAGGTCGTGCCGTACGTGAAATTCCTTGTTCGGGCCATCACGCGAGAAGCGGCGCGGCGCCCCCGTCAGAGTGCCCGCGGCCGCCAGCTCCACTCCCGATTGACGAGCAGCGGTCAACGGGCTTGCTGATTCTCGAGTCTTCGTCACCTCCGGGTCGGCGTCGTAGCTCTCGCGATGGCGGCGGGAGGCTGCGGTGACTCGACGACCGGGCCCACTCCCACGGGGCTGTCGATTTCCGCGATCGCGCCGGCGACGGGCAGCACCAGAGGCGGCACGTCGGTGTCCATCAGCGGCAGGGGGTTCTCGAGCGACGCCACGGTCACGATTGGGGGAACGGCAGCATCGCTCGTCGCTGTTCAAGGCACCCAGGCCATCAGTGCGTCGACTCCCGCGTCGAGCGCGGCAGGGGCTGTTGACGTGGTTGTGACATCGGGTGGCCGAACGGCAAGCCTGACCCGCGGGTTCACGTTCGTGGCTCCGTCGGGCGCGAATCAGGCGCCAGTCGTCGAGAGTATCCGGAGCATCGGCTCACGGACGAACCAACCAAGCGGCTTCGCGGACCTCGACGAGACGGTCACCCTGGTTGCGACGGTGACGAACGTCGAGACGCCGGCCAGTGCCCTTTCCTACACCTGGAGCGGTCCGGGCACGTTCACCGGTTCGGGCGCCACGGTCTCGTGGCGCGTGCCCGCCACCCTGTCGCCGACGCCCTCCACTGTCGCAGTGGCGCTGACGGTCACCGAGTCATTCACCGAGGGAGGGGTCGGTCACTCCAATGCCACGTCGCGGACCTTCGCCGTCGATGTGCACGATTCGCAGAAGGAAATCCTCGACATGGGAAAGGATTTCCTGACACTCTTCTCCCAGTCGGACGTGCCAACCGATCAGGTTCTGCACAACTTCTCGACCACGTGCGACAGGGGCGCAGGGCGCAGGGCCGAGAAGAGCGATATCGACCGAAATCGATCAGAGTTTGTCTACACGGGGTTCTCGATTACCGGTCTGCCGCCGGTGAAGTTCAATTTCGGCGGTCTGTGCGTGGCCAAGCTTGCGAACAGGGCAGACGCCTGTATCGACTACAGGGTGCACTGGGAGTTCATCGACAAGGAATCCGGATCGCCGGGCGTGGCCGACGGCACGGACCATGTCACCGCTGTATACGAAAACCGTCGATGGTACCTGTGCCACAGCAACTTCAGCGGACTCGCAACGTTCCGCGCTCTCGGAATCACGCGATGGGTGGAGTGGTAGACGGATGCGCGTGGTCCTCTTCTCCGGCGGCCGCGGTTCCGGGGTCTTGTCCAAGGAGCTGGTCAGAGATCCGCGGATCCGTCTGACCCTGGCCATCAACGGGTACGACGATGGCGCCTCGACGGGAGAAGTGCGCCGGTTTCTCGGCGACAGCCTCGGGCCGTCAGACTTCCGCAAGAATGCGTCGCGCCTGGCGCTCGAGCTGGGCACGTGTGCGCCATCGCTCGTCGAATTGCTGGATACCCGGCTCCCGGCCCGGCTCTCGCCCGGAGAGGCGGTCGCCACGTTGCGTCGCGTCGCAGAGGCGACGCCACCGGTGGCGAGACGGGTCGACGCGTTCATCGACGAACTCCACCGGACCGCCCGGCCGTTCGATTTCTCCGACTGCAGCGTTGGGAACCTGGTCTTCGCCGGTTCGTTCTTGCTGGCCGGCCGCCACTTCAACGAGGCGATTGACGAGTACTGCGGCCTTCTCGGGTTGCCCGTCGGTCTGATCGAGAACGTCACCGACGGGACCAACGCCTACCTGGTGGCGATCGGCGCGGACGACACAGTGCTCGGCAGCGAAGGTGAAATTGTCGGCGCGGCCGGCCAGAATCGGATCAAGGACATCTACCTGATCGATCGGCCGCTATCCGAGGTCGAGCGGGACAGCCTGACTCGCAGCGGCGGGCGCGCCGCGGCGTTGTTCGAGAGCCGCCGCGCGACCGTCCGGTTGAATCCCCGGCTGGCTGAACGGCTGAGGGTCGCGGATCTGATCATCTATGCTCCGGGCACCCAGCACTCGAGCTTGTTCCCGTCGTACCTGACGCCCGGTCTCAGCACGGCGATCGCCCGGAACCTCGGGGCCATCAAGCTGCTCGTCACGAATCTTCAGGCCGACGCGGAGATCGCCGGCAGCACCGCCGTGGACATCATCGAGCGCGCGCTGCACTATCTCGAGGAAAAGGGCGCCGTGCGCGCTCCAACGCCGTGTCTGATCACGCACTACATCGTCAACGACCCGGGCGGGGCCGAGGCCGGGTCACCCTACGTCCCGCTCGGTCACATCGACGCGTTGGAGGACCCCCGTCTCGTCCGCATCGCCAACTACGAAGATGGCGTCACCGGCCGGCACGACGCGGCCAAGATTCTCGGACCGTTCATCAGGTCCCTCCTCCAGCGTCGGGACCGCCAGAAAGTGGCCGTGCTGCTGCACGATGCGGGGTCCCTCAACAAGGTGGCGCAGACTCTCCTCGAAATGGTCCGCGGCGGGATTGCCGAACTCCCGGTCGAAGTGACGGCGTTCTACGAGGGGAATCCCCTCGAGCCGGGGTTTGTGGCCTCGTTGCCGATGCGCGTGGAGACCCTGCATCTGCGCGACGCGCCGACGGTCGAACAGCAATTCCGACTAGCCGTTCACGATGGGGCCTTCGACTACGTCATTCTCTTCGAGTCGTCCGGCATGTACCGCGGGGAGGACATCGCCGGACTTGCCTCGCATCTGACGTTCGGACGTCTCGATGCGGTGTGGGGCAGCCGGCGCTTGTCGATTCGCGACATCCACGAGTCGTACCGCCTGCGATACCGTCACAAGGTCCTGCTCGGCGCCGCGAGCTACGCAGGCAGCCACGTGCTCAGCCTGGCCTGCCTGGCTCTCTACGGGCGATATATCTCCGATACGTTGTCGGCGGTCCGGGCGGTGCGCGCCGCCGACGCCCTGAGCATCGCGGTTCCGTTGACCCACAAGCGCGCCAATCAACACCTGCTTGGCCGGCTCCTCCGGCGCAAGGCCGAAGTGCTCGAGATCCCCGTTCAGTTCTTCCCGATCTCGCCGGAGCGGGTCAAGCGAACCAGCATTGTCGACGGGCTGCAAGCGTTGAGCGCGCTGGTCGGGGGGCGTCTTCGGGCGCATCCGCCGGTTCGCGCGGAAACCGAGGCGCTGCCGGGCGCAGCGGAAGAGCGGAGGACCACTGCTGTTCCCTCGCGATGAACGACCGTGCGGCCGGCTGCTGATCGTACCCGCCGCTGGCCTCGGGACCCGCCTTCGGACCACGCTTCCGAAGGTTCTCGCGCGCGTGAACGGCCGGCCCATGCTGGACTGGCTGCTGGACCTCTACCGTGGCGTCGTCGATCGCGCGGTCCTCGTCGTTCACCCTTCCTCCGCCGACCAAATCCGCGCTTACGGCGAGACTACCGGTGCGCGGCTCGATTACCAGGTGCAGGAAAACCCCACGGGAATGCTCGATGCGATCCTCCGCGCCATTCCGACCGTCGCGTCTTCGGACGCGTCGCGGATCTTCATCACGTGGTGTGATCAGATCGCCGTCCACTCGCAAACGGTCGAGCGGTTGACGAGATTGAGCGACACGCATCCGGCGGCGGCACTCGTGATGCCGACCGCGAGGCAGACCGGCCCGTACATTCACCTCGAACGCGACAGCGCAGACCGCATCGTGCGCGTGTTGCATCGCCGCGAGGGCGATCGTCTGCCGCTGGTGGGCGAAAGCGACATGGGCGTCTTCAGCCTGTCGCGCGACGCATTCCTGGACGATCTGCCGTCGTTCGCGTCGTCGGCCGGCACGGGAGAAGGCACCGGCGAGCGGAACTTCCTTCCCTTTATCCCGTGGATTTCGGCCCGGGGGGAGCTCGTGACGTTTCCTTGCGTCGATGTCATCGAAGCGCTCGGTGTGAATACTCCGGAAGATCTCGAGCGCGTGGAAAGCTACCTGGCGGCCCGCTCCGCAAATGGCTGATCGAACAGCGTGACGCGACGTTCTGCGTTCTTCGTGCTGCGTGCTGCGTGCTGCGTTCTGCGTGCTACGTTCCGCGTTCTATCTCCCTCGTTCGGCGTTCTCTGTCCTCGGAACGCAGGACGCAGAACGTAGAACGCAGAACGGAGAATGGCGGGCGCCAAGGAAAAAGGGTTCGCGGAACACCGTCGACGATTCGAGCCGCACTTCAGCGTGACGTCAGTGACTGTCAACTGTTAACCTTCAACTGCTAATTGTCCGCATGGCCGTTCTCTCCATCGTGATTCCCGCCTACAACGAGGAGCGGTTCATCGGCACGCTGCTCCGGCAGATCAAAGCGGTGAATCTGGCGCAGCTTGGCATCGAGAAAGAGATCATCGTCGTGGACGACTGCTCGACGGATGGTACCGGGGCGGCTGTTGCCGCCGTGCCCGGAGTGACGCTGCACCGGATGCCGCACAACGGCGGGAAGGGCCGGGCCGTGCGTGCTGGAATCGGCCACGCAACAGGTGATTACCTGATCATCCAGGACGCCGATCTCGAATACGACCCGAACGATTACATTCCGATGCTCCGTGCTCTCATCGACGGGCGCGCGGATGCCGTGTACGGCAGCCGCTACCTGGGGAAGGGAAAGCATCCGAATCAGTCGTTGACAGCGTACCTCGGGGGCCGCAGTTTGAGTCTGATCGCGCTGGCGTTTACGGGCCGCTATCTCACCGACACGGTGACCGCGCTCAAGCTGTTCAGACGCACCGACGTCGCCTCGCTGCCGCTCGAAACGACCGGATTCGAGACCGATCATGAAATTACGGCGCGCCTGCTGGCTCGTGGCGCGCGAATCTCCGAGGTGCCGATCGGCTACTCGCCGCGCAGCAGGGAAGAGGGGAAGAAAATCGGCTTGCGCGACTGGTTCGTCGGCTTCCGGACGTTCTGGCGATATCGACGCGGATGAGCTCGGGCTTCACGTCGTCCACAGTTGACCGTTGACCGTTCACAGCGAAGAGATTGAATCAGCGGATATTTCCTCGGCGCGCAAGCTGTTCGCCGTGAACTGCAACTGGCACCGAAACAGCTGAGCGATGCTCTCGTCGAGACGCACAGGCAGTGGTAGCATGGAAACAAGGATGCTCTACGAAAGTGCTTGAGCTCGATAACACTGAAACTGTCGAGCCTTTCTCACGGCGCCGCAGTATTGTTCGCCCTGTTGGCGGCCGGTTGCTCCTTCGGCATCGATGCCGTCCAAGGCCCGGGTGCTGAAGTACGCAACTTGACGGGCGCGCACACGCGCGTGGTCTGGGTGCAGGGGGATGGCACGGATCCGCGGGCGTCAGGAGACCAGCTCGTCCTGATGGGCTTCGATACCGAGGATGGCAAGGGCGAGCGAGTGATCCTCGGCGAACGCCGGAGCTACGTACAGGCCGATGCTCACCCCGCGCGGCAACCGCATCGTCTTTTCAAGCCGGACTCTGCCCGGGCCCCCTGAGGTCTTCATCGTCAACTGGGACGGCACCGGTCTGCGGAAGCTCGCCGGCGGTTACGCGCTGGCTCTGTGGGAGAATCCCGCCGACGGCAGCGAATGGGTCTACGTCGGGACCGACAACAAGAAACTCGACTTCGCCACGGTCACACGGTTTCCGATCGACGCGCCCGCACAAGCGCGAGCTGGTCTGGAACAAGACGCTGGTCAGCACGGAATGCATTCCAGGTGTCGGCCGACGGCCGGCACGCGGGCGGCCTGTTTCCCTGGCCGAGGGCGGGCGTCGCCGAACTGCCGAACGGGCGAGATGAAGAGGCTGGGCGAGGGATGCTGGACGGCCCTGACCAGCGCGCGCGGGCCGCTCTTCTGGTACTTCGACGGCGCCCACCGCAACCTGACGATGGTCGATGTCGACACCGGACGCACGATGGATGGTGAACATCAATCACGCGCCAGGATTCGACGGCGCGGAGGTGTTCCACCCGCGCTGGACGAACCACCCGCGCTTCCTGGCGATCTCCGGGCCCTACAACCAGGGCGGAGCCAACCAGGCCCGCACCGGCGGCAAGCAGGCCGAGGTGTATGTCGGCCGCTTCAGCGCGGACTTCTCGAAAGTCGAGGCGTGGGCCCGGGTGACAACGAACTCCGGCGGCGATTCGTACCCAGACGTCTGGATCGACGCGGGCCGCAGCCCGCATCCGCGGCGGCCGACGCGGCCCGATCGGGCCCGCCGACTCGGCGGCCAAATCGGCGACGGGCAGGCCTGCCGGAGCAGCGGAAGCCGGGCGCCTCGTGGTCAACGTGCGCCTGACCCGGCCAGGGCCGATCCCGACGCCACAGTCGATCCTGCCCTACCGGCACGCGCTGGTGGTCAACGAGTACGAAATCGTGGACGTCACTCCAGGGACGTATGCCGGAGCGCACGATTCCGATCGCCCAGTGGGCGATCCGCGACGGCCGCGAGCTCGCCGCAGGCGCGTAAGATGGCAGGCGCAGGCGTTCACGCTGACCGTGGAACGCTACGACGCGCACCCCGAGCTCGAAGGCGAGCGGCTCATCTCCGGCAGCGAGGCGTCAAGCCTGCCGCTGTACCTGGACGTCAGCCCCCCATAACCCCGGCGCACCCGCCTGACGCTCGCGCGACCTGTCGCGGGCGTCGGCGAGGCGCGCCGAAGCGCCGCAGGCGCGCAGGAGCCAGGTCGGCTTGGCCGTAGGATGGTCTTCAGCTCGTATCTCTTCCTCTTCTACTTCCTCCCGGTCGCTCTGCTGCTGTATTACGCCGTTCCGCGGCGGGCGCAGCATCTGATCCTGACGATCGTCAGCTTCATCTTCTACGGCTGGGCGAACCCGCTGTTCTCGTTCCTGCTGCTGTTCTCGACGCTCATCGACTACATCGCGGGCCTCGTGATCGCTCTCGGTGGACCGCGCTCCTGGTCGCGTCCGATTCAGAGGCTCGACCCCGACGGTCCGAGGACGAGACGGCAACGAGCCGCCCTGATCATCTCGATCTGCGCGAACCTCACCCTGCTGGCCTTCTTCAAGTACTTCAACTTCGGCGTGGACAGCTACAACGGGCTTGTTCGACTGGCTGGGGCTCCCGGACATCGGACTCGATGTGACTCTGCGCGTGGCGCTGCCGCTCGGCATCAGCTTGTACATCCTGCAATCGCTGAGCTATGTCATCGACGTCTTTCGTGGCCATTCGGCCGCCATCAAGAACTTCATCGATTTTCTGTGCTTCGAAACGATGTACCCGCAGCTCGTCGCGGGTCCGATCATCCGCTACTCGGAGATTGAGGACCAGCTCCGAGTGCCGGACGTACACGACGACGAAGTTCGCGCGGGGCATCGCATTCTTCTCGCTCGGCCTGGCGAAGAAGGTGCTGCTGGCAAATCCGTGCGGGAAGATCGCCGATCTTGCGTTCGAGGCGGGCTCGCTCGGTCCGGTCGAAGCGTGGTACGGCGTCACGGCATACGCGTTCCAGATCTACTTCGATTTCAGCGGCTACTCCGACATGGCCATCGGCCTCGGTCTGATGCTCGGGTTCGTGTTCCCGAAGAACTTCGACTCCCCCTACCTCTCGCAGTCCATCACCGAGTTCTGGCACCGCTGGCACATCTCGCTCTCCGCGTGGCTGCGCGACTACCTGTACATGCCGCTCGGCGGGAACCGCAAGGGTCGCGATGCGCACGTACGTGAACCTGTTCATCGTCATGCTGCTCGGCGGCCTCTGGCACGGCGCCGCGTGGAACTTCGTGATCTGGGGGGCGCTGCACGGCGCGCTGCTCGGATTCGAGCGGCTTCGCGGAAAGGCGGCGCTCTACGGCGGCCTTCCTGCGCCCGTGCGTGTCGGCGTCACCTTCACGATCGTGCTGGTCACCTGGGTGTTCTTCCGCGCGGCCGATCTGCCGCACGCCGTCCGCTACCTGGGCGACATGCTGGCTCTGGGTGATCCGCAGGAAGGCGCCGGCCTGCTGGCCGGCGTGGTCTATCAGCCCTACTACCTCGGGACGTTTCTGCTGGCCGGCGCGATCGTCTGGAGCGCGCCGCAGACATGGGACTGGACGCGGACGCTGACGCTGCCGAAAGCGGCGGCTGTCCTGGCCGCTTTTCGTGTTGTCAGTGGTGGTGCTGGCCACGCAGGCCTACAACCCGTTCATCTATTTCATTTTCTGATGCCGACACCTGAGCAGCCACTGCCGGCGGGCGGACGGAGCCGAGAGGAGATCGCCCAGATCGAGATGGACAGCACGGCCGTCTGCGTCGGTCACCGTGCGGTTCCTGCATGGCATTTTTCCTGACGGCGATCGCCGCTGGTGCCGATCGTCGAGTGGGCCGGCGTGCGCCTGCTGGGAGCGGAGGGAGCAGGCACGGCCTGGTCACGCTTGTCTGGGCTTCCTGGTGAAATCCGATCCCACCTTGCCGATGCGACGGTTCGACGCCTCTCCGGGCAGGCCAGGGCCGCGGAGGATTCCGGCTTGTGGAGCCTCGTCGTCTCCACGAACCGGATCGCGATCGCGGGACTGAGCGGGTTCGAGCGCGCGCTGGAGGATGAATCGCTGCTCGGGCGGTCGCTCCGGCCGCCCGCGCAGATCGTGATGACCGGCTGGCTCGGCGCCGGCAACGAGCGCGTCTATCGCGGGCGCGACGGGTGGCTGTTCTATCGCCCGGACGTCGAGTACATCACAGGACGCGGCATTCCTCGACCCGGCGCAGCTCAAGCGGCGCGTCAGCCGCGGCACCTGAGTGGACGGCGCCGCCGCAGCCCGATCCGCGCGAGGCGATCGCGCGGTTCAGGCGCGACCTCGAGGCGCGCGGGATCACGCTCGTCGTCATGCCGACGCCGCTCAAGCCGGGCGTCCACCCGGAGATGCTCGCCGCGTCGCTATGCCGACGCGACGGGCGCACTGCAGAACCCGTCGTACCGCGCGTTCGTCGACGACCTCAGGCGCGACGGCGTGCTGGTGTTCGACGCCGTCGGAGGCGCTGGCCGTCGCGCGCCGCAGCGGCCCGCAGTACCTCATGACCGACACACACTGGCGGCCCGAAACGATGGAGGCGGTGGCGGAACTGCTCGGCGGCTTCATCGCGGCACACGTGCGTCTGCCCGCCACGGCCGATCCCGGCTACCGGCTCGAGCGGACCGAAGTGCGCAACACCGGAGACGTCGCGCGGATGCTGGATCTGCCCGCCGACCGCCCGCTGTTTCCGCCCGAGGCGGTCTGGCTGCGGCGCGTCCTGCAGCCGGATGGATCGCCGTGGCGGCCGTCGCGCGACGCGGACGTGCTGTGCTCGGCGACAGCTTCAGCAACATCTACTCGCTCGAGTCGATGGGCTGGGGCACCTCCGCGGGCTTCGCCGAGCAATTGAGCTACACGCTGCGGCGGCCGGTCGATCGCCTCGTGCAGAACGACGAGGGCGCGTTCGCCACGCGCGCCATGCTGCAGCGGGATCCTGATCGGCTCAACGGGAAGCGGGTGGTCATCTACCAGTTCGCCGCGCGCGAGCTGGCATTCGGCGACTGGAAAGTGATCCCCCTGCCCCCGCCTCTGGAAGTGGCTGTCGATTCTGGGCGGGGCTCGATCGCCGCCGCCAGCGATAGGCAAGATCCGTCGGGAGACGCTCGAGCAGCGTTCAGTTCACCGGATAGACGCTGACTTCTGTCTTTCCCGGAATGCGCGAGCGAGGTACGCGCGGTGCCACCGTCTTGTCGAGGCCCAGGGTATTCAAGCGATCCAGTTCGACGACCGGCCTGAATCGGCCGGTCGCAGCGTCCGGGACGCTGTTATCGAGCCGGACGAAGCGCGCTTCCTAACCGCGTCAGACACTCCGCATAATCCACGATGTGACAAGGGGGTAGGTCTAGTGGGCGCGCAGCATCCTCATGACTCGTGTTCGAGCGGTTTGCTGATCCGATTCGATCGTGCGGCTTCGGCGGAAGATTGCCGGTCCCTGAGTCTCTTCACTTCACCCGATAGACGCTGACTTCCGTGTTGCTGAATACGGGCGTGAAGGACTCAGGGTGCGCGTCGAACTTCGAGACGGCTGGATACGCGGCACGTTCGGTGCCGTCCACGTACAGATAGTCGATGCGAAGCTGCTTCGCGGCCCGCCACGCGGCCTCGGCGTCCGCCGAGGCATAGATCTGCCGCACCTGCTCCGATTTCTCGTCGTACGCCGGAACGTGCATCAACGAGATCGGGAGCCCGGCCGCCATTCTGCGCTCGGCGAAGCTGGGAATGAGCGTCCACGTTTCGCGCTCCCGGATCACCGGTTCGGCCTGCACGATCGCATCCAAGGCGGTGTGTGTGCGGATCCAGGCGAGGCCCTCTTGCTGGGCCGGGGTCAGGGCGATGGTCCAGTGAAACCCGCCTACGCTCATGAGCCTGTTACCGACATCCTGGGTGTTGTACGCGTCGATGACCGTCGTCGGCAGCCCGAGCACGAGCGTGAGAAGAGCGAGGCCAATGGCTGACGGTCTCCACCGTGGTGAACCGACTGCGACAAAGCCACGTGCCACGAGAGCCGGTAGGAACACGGAGAAGAGATTGCCCGCCCGAAACCCGACCCAGAAAATGTCCACCGTCAGCGTGACGAAGAACATCACGAGGATGCTGAGCGCGACGCCGGCGATAGCTGGCCGGGCTCGTGAGAGGAAGGAGGCGTCGTTGGGCCACAAGCCGATCGCCGCAGGGACAAGGATTGGACCAAACGAAAGCAAGATGGTCACGAGAGGCGCGTTTCGCGCCGGAGCGGCGAACCCGATGTGCAGTGCGCTGCCAGCACCATCGGTCATCTGGTTCAGGATGCACCAGGCGACCGCGGCGAATACCATCCCGGCGGCGATGGCGTGGCGGCCGATCCCGCGGCGCCCGGCGCCCTGGCGCGCAGCGTCGAGGAGGATCGCGACACCGTAGACCGTAGAAAACGCCGCCCCGAGCAACGGGTTGAACGCCACCGACGCCGCAAGGGCGGCCCCCGCCAGTGCGATTGCACCCGCACGCGCCCGGACCCCTCCCCAGATGGCGATCGGAACCGAAACCAGGCCGAGCGCGCAAGCCATTGCGTGCTGTGGCGTGTACCACATGGCGCGTGGCAGGTTGTCGATTCGCAGGCCTTTGAACGCCCACGACGAGATCGCGTCGATATTGAGCTCCCGCAGCACGGCGAGCGACTGTCCCCGGCGGACCAGATCGACGATGGCCGCCAGCCCTTCCGCGCTCGCGGCGACGGTCGTCAGCATCACGGCGAGTGCGACCGCGAACGGGTGCGCGGGCACGGCGGCCCACGCCGCGAGATAGATCGCCGAGATGAAGAGCAGGGCGGCGCAAAAAGCGTTCAGTTCCAGCGCTTGCTCTACATTCCAACTGGTGAGACTCGCGAGCGTCGCCGGCACCAGGAAGTAGGTCCAGTAGTAGTGCACCGGTTCGGAAGCAAGATATGGATTTCTCGGCGGATGCGTGTGTTTCGTCATCTCGGCGACCAGCGCCGTGTGCCAGACGAAATCGGCGGTGAAGTAGGCGCGGTAGAGACGATTGCCATCCGGATCGACGGCGCCAATTTTCGAAAAGGGCCGGCCGACCAGAGCCGGAACCAGGAGCAGAACGAGAAGAAGAGCGGCCGTGCCTGCCGGGCTCCACGCCGGAAGCTCGACGAGCGGCTGGGCGCCCCGGCCCCGGAATGCAGCGGCGCCGGTCCAGGTCGAGGCGCAAAGGACGCCCCATCCCAGGATGAACGCGGGAGACGACGCCACACCCAGGTACACAATCGCCCAGCACGCCAGCGCGGTAAGCGCATAGCCAAACAAGGTGCCGGCAATCCAGCCGGCCGCGTGTCGGCGGCCGAAGAGCGCGAATCCGAGGGGCAGCCCGGGAACCGTCGCGAGGACAAGAAGGAGACCGTAGAGCATTCCGCCTGGACCGCCCACGGCGAGGACGACCCAGGCGGAACTCAGGATCAAGGCGGCGCCGAGGGCGCGCGTGAGGCGCGTCATGCTGGCGAGGACCGCGGGTTGAAGGCGTACAGAAAGCCACCGGGGAGATTTCCGACGATGCCGAGTGCGACGAAGAGCACGGAGAGCGCGAAGGCTTCGGCCTGGGGAACGCCGATGCGGCCGAAAAACCAGACGAACGCCACCTGACTCGTGCCCAGCCCGTTGATGGTCACCGGAAGCAACATGACGAGAAGAATCAGCGGGATGAAGGTGAAATACACGGCAGCGGACGCGTCGATGCCCAGCGCGCGACCGAGGCAGTACGCCTGGATCACGCGGAGAACCTGAACAGCGATGGAGCCGGCGAGCACGTTCGCCAGCTCGCCGCGGAAGCTGCCGTACGCTCGCGTCGCCGCCACCAGGTCGCCGCCGATCGCGCGCAGCCGTGCGAACGGCAGCCGCTCGGCGAGGGTCTGTGCCAGGCGCGAAACGCGGGCGCTGAACACGACCATGGCGCCTGCGGCGCAGGCTGATGCGGCCGCCAGCAGGGAGAAGCCGATGACGCTGGTGGACCACAGTTCCCGGCTTCCGGCGATCAGCAGCCCCACGATCGCCACCAGCACGATCGACAGGACGCCGAGCAGACGATCCATGACCACCGACGCCACCGCCACTGCCGGCGCCACGCGCAGACGCGCGAGGGCGTAGGCGCGGACGGCGTCACCGCCGACGCTGGCGGGCAGAAACGTGCCGGCGAAGGTGCTGGTGAAAAAGATCCGCATGATCGCTCCGAGGGGAGGACGACCGATCCGCGGAATCGGCGCGAGAAGCACGATCCATCGATAGGCCATCAGGGCACGATCAGCGACGACCAGGACAATCGCCATGCCGATCCAGCGAAGATCGGCCCGTGCGGCAGCCTCGACGACCGCAGAAGGGTCGGCCCTCCAGAGGACGAACGCGGTCAGCAGGATCGCGACGAGCGGTCGCAGCACACTCCCGACGCGTCGGACCATCACGGGTATGCTACCATCACGTCCTGACGCGGCCTGCGGTGTCTCACGCCGCCCGCGATGCATCGCGCCGGACTCTTCCCTATCATCCATCACGGCGCGCGAGGAGATTGATGACAAAGACGACAAGCATTCTGTCGGTGGCGACAGCTCTGATCATGAGCGGCGTGCCGGCGGGCGCGCAAACGACCAAGAACATCTTCGTGGACGTCAACGCCGGCGTTCAGGTGGCATCACGGACCTTCGTCGTCGATGCGCTGCCGATCGTCTACGACGAGACGGCGGTCCTCAGTACCAGCCACGAGGTGGGCTCCGCCGGGCTGTTCGACATCAGTGGGGGCTATCGCGTGTGGCGCGACCTGTCAATTGGGCTCGGTTTCAGCTACGCCAGCGGCTCGGGGGATGCCGCGATGACGGCGGGGGTGCCGCACCCGCTGATCCACGATCGGCGCGTGGAGACGAAGCAGACCGTCGACGCGAATCACTCTGAGAAGACCTTTCACATACAGGCCATCTGGACCATGCCAGTCACCGACAAGATGGATGCGTCGTTCTCCTTCGGTCCTTCTTTTATCAACGCAAGCCAGGAAATGGTGACCAACATCTCAGTGGAACCGGGCACGCAGAATGCGACACCGTTGACCGAGACGCAGTCGGATACGGCAAACGGATTCAACATCGGCGCGGACCTCAGCTATCTGCTGACCCCGCGCTACGGCATCGGCGGGTTTCTTCGGTACGTTGGCGGTTCGGTGGATCTTCCCAATGTGGAGAACCTGAAGGTGGGGGGCTTTCAGATCGGCGGTGGCGCTCGCTTCCGGTTCTAGAGTGCGGCGTTCCAAGACGCACGATATCGCAGCAATACGCGCCGTAATTCGGCCGGACTGCTTCCGCCGTCGACGGGCCGCGCAGGATCGACGGGATCTCGCCGCTTGACTTGCGCTCATGCCCGCAAGCCGTTGGCTTCATCCTCGGGATCCATCTTCGCCGGGAGGCCGCGCGGGTCCGTGCGCGGGTCCGTGGTGACAACCCCGATGGATTCGGCGATACTGTCGGCATGCGCGATCCCCGATCCGGAATTGGATGACTGTTCCACGGTCCTCATGGCGTCCGCAGCCGGGGACGGTGGCCCTTCTTGCGATTCTGCTGCTCGGCACCGGCCTCAGATGTTTGCATGCGGACGCGCCGCTCCTTGATGCTCACCGCTGGAGACAGGTCGATACCGCGGCAATTGCCAGAAACCTCTACGAAGACTCCTTCAATATTTTCTACCCTCAGATCGACTGGGGAGGCCGTCACGGATACGTCGAGAGCGAGTTTCCGATCGTCCCGGCGCTGACGGCGCTCGTCTACACGGCGGCGGGGCCCGACGAGCGGCTCGGTCGACTCGTCACGATCGGTTTCTCCGTCGCTGCAATACTGGCGATGTACGCGCTGGCGGCCGAACTGCTGGGCCCGGCAGGCGGCCGAGCGGCGGCCTTCCTCCTGGCTATCTCGCCGAGCGCCGTGTACTACGGGCGAACGGTCATGCCCGAAGCCCCGATGTTGTTCTTCTCGATTGCGGGGCTGCTGGGGTTCGTGCGGTATTTCGAACCGGTAGCCGTCAAGCGCTGGTCGCGGGGGCTGCAGCTGCAGCGTTGGCGTGGCTCGCCAAGCCGGTGGCTCTCGTGATTGTCGCGCCGATTCTGGGGGCCGCCTGGAACAGCCGGGGCCGCCGCCTTCTGCAGGATCGCGCGTTCGTGATCGCGTTCGCGTCGGCCTTCGTGATTGCCGCCGCGTGGTACGTGCACGCGGTGATGATCTACCACGAGACCGGACTGACGTTCGGCATCGCGTACCCGACCATGACCTATCCGGCGATCTATGCCACCGGACCCTGGCGCTCATTTTCCAAATGGAGCACGCTGGAGCTGCTCACTGACTCCGCGTTCTACCGGAAGATGGCCACCCAGATCTATTTCCTCCATCTGACGCCGCTCGGTCTGGGTCTCGCCGCCGCCGGCTGGTTCTTCTGGCGACGTAATGAGCGGCGGACCGTTCCCGATCTGTGGCTCCTCGCCGTTGCGGCCTTCATTCTGGTGGCGGGGAAGGGAAACTCGAACCATGACTACTATCAGCTCCCGCTTGTGCCGGTTGCCGCCCTGTATTTCGGCGCGGCAGCCGCGCCGGTGTTCGATGGCGCCGTCATCAGGAGCTACGTGGGGAACGGGCGAGGAACAACGCTGGCGTTGGGGGCGCTGCTTTGCGGCTTTGGACTCTTGAGCTTTTTCTTCAGCGGAGTCGTGCGATCCCACTTCAGGCCGAACAATCTGGACACATCGATCCGCAGGGCCGGTGTCGCCATGGAGCGCGTCGTTCCGGCCGATGCCCTCATGGTCGTCGTCGATTACGGAGTCAATTCACCGATGCTGCTCTACTACGCGCATCGGCGTGGTTGGAGCTTCGACCTGCGGAGTATCAACGCCGAGACCGTTCAGAACCTGCAACACTTCGGCGCTCGGTACTTTGCCGCTACTGATTGGCCCAGGCTGCAGGCCCAGAGGCCGGAGCTGAAATGGTACCTGGAGCTGCACAAGCGCGTCGAGCTCGAGGGGGCCCCGGTGAAGGCGGTGCTCTTCGATTTGTCGAAGAGGCACGACTGACATCCGCGCAGGCGCGCGTTCATTGAATCTCACAGACCTGGCCGGGCGGGTCGTTCTTGTCGCCCCAGGTGGGTCTCTGAACGCCGTCCGAGTCGATCAGGACGTCCCAGAGATTCCGGTTCGAACAAATGAGGTCGCAGGAGTAGAAGTTCGAACCGTCGCTGCTGCATCGGTGCCCGCCGCTCTTCCTGAGGATTCCAAACGGTCCTTCGGCAACGCCTGCCGCATTGAGGTCCTTCGCAACCCCGCGCAGGAAGCTGACGATCTCGCCGCTTGACATGTGGCCGTATTGGCTGCGACGGCACTGGACGATCCCGAACGGCTGGTTCGGATAAGGGGGACCGCAGGGCCTGCCGGCGTCACCGCCGCCGCCGGGCGGGGGGATTACGACCGGGGCCGCGGTACGGAACACCTGCGTGTCGGACCAGGGACCGGTCGCATTCGTGCTCGTGTCGAATGCCTGGACGTGCCAGAAGAACTGCTTGTCACTCACCAGAGGGTGGGGCGCATCGAAGTTGGTTCGGTCTGGCTGCTCCCGGAACACCCAGATGGCGACCTTGTTGGCGAACGAGTCCGAGTCGGACAGTTCGAGCACGTAGTTGATGGCGCCGACCGGTCCAGATCGGGGCGCGTTGGTAATCCTGAACTCCGGCTTGAGGTCGTCGATTCGGGTGTTGTTGATCGGAAAGTCCAGCCGAGGCTGATTGATCACGATCGGCGTGAAGACGGTGAAGAACGCCAGCGCGGAAACGGGACTGGAATTGGCTCCGTCCACCGCCTGGGCGCGCCAGTAATAGGTGCGGCCGCTGGCGAGCGGATCGGGCAATCGGAGGGCCGTTCGGCCTTCGCCGGGGGTGACCCCTTCGCGCTTGAACACCTTGTTCGTGAAACCCATGTCCGTCGCGACCTCGAAGACATAGCTCAGCGGGCGCTCGCCGTTGGTGGCGGCATTTGTGAGCAGCAGCGTGACGGGTTGCTGATCCGCGGCAATCTTCACCCCGTCTCGCGGTTCGATCGGGCTCGGTGGCGTGATGTTGACGCCGGGAATCGGTCCGGCGACCGACGGACTGAGCGGGTTCGAGCTTTTTTCCGCGGCGACGCAACCCGCGAAGAGGAGCGCCGACACCACGGACAGGGTACCGAGTTTCTTCATGTCTTCAACCCACGCCGCCGCTGCAGAACCAGCAGACGTGTTCGGGGACTATCCGACCTATCGGATGATTTCCCGTACGTCTTTACGAATCGTTGTCAAAGTTGCGGCAAGGACTGGGAGCCCGGCCGCGGGCTGTTGGGAAGGGCTGAACGAAGTCTAGCCGCCGATCCTGCTGCCTGTCAACAAGATCGCGGTGTGAGACGGCGTTCTTTTCTTTCGCTGCCGGTCATTGTTGTGTATCATTACGCTCCAGCCCCCGCTCATACGACCCGATTATCAGCCGTTTTTCTGGGAGAACTCTGAATGGTAGGTACGAAGTTGTGGCTCGCAATCATCTGTTCATCCGCGCTGGGACTCGTCGCTGGTTGCAGCAAGTCGTCGCCGAATCCCGCTTCGCCGAGTGGCGTGCGTCCTGGGGCAGCCGGCGTTGCGGCTGACGGCTCGACGCTCAAGGTGACCGCTCCGACCCCACAGTCGCCGGTCAACAGTCAGAAGGTGGAAGGTAACGAGATCGTCCTGGTCGTCACCAACTCGTCGGGCGAGTTCGCGACGCCGCCGCCGCTGAGCTACCGGTTCGAGATTTACAATGCCTCCGGGGGCCGGGAATATAGCTCGTCGCTGATCGCGGGAGGATCGGCCGGTACCACCTCCCACCTTGTTCCCGAGGTCACGCTCGAAAGCGACCAGCGGTACGATTGGCGGGCGCGAGCGGAGTTCGAAGGTCAAACCGGTCCCTGGTCGCCCTCCGCTTCGTTCATCGCGCCCAACACGACGGGTTATATCCGGGGGAATGAGCTTTACGATCCGCTTGTCAACGGCAAGACCGTCGGCGAACCTCATGGGCCGCTGACCTTCATTCCCGGGAAAGGCGTCAGGCTCGAATCGCAGTTGAGCTACATCAGCTACCAGTTGCCACTGACACTCCTGGAGGGCGAGTTCTCGATTCTCATTACCGACATGCCCACGAATACCGAAGGGGACAAGACGAAGCTTTTTGCGATGGCTGAGGGCTACGGAGACATCGTCACAAACGATCGGCGCATGACGGTGGAGAAGCGCGGTGATCCGGCGGGCGTCATCGCGTGGCGGATGATCACCCACAATGACCAAATCGAAACGACGGGCGACGCCGAGCGCGTCCAGGTCGATTTCGATCAGAACCAGCATTATTTCTGGCAGGCCACCTGGCGGAACAACCGCTTCGACCTGCGCATCAACGAAGGCGGAGTGATCGGCCGGACGATTTACAACTTCGGCAAGCCGTTTCGTGGCGACCCTTACGATCCCAACCCGCACGTGATCTACATCGGTGCGCCAGTGGGACGGAGCGGCCCGTCGGGCGCGTCAGTCGATCATGTCACCATCCGGCAGGTCTGGGTTTCCGGTCGGCCTCGCCCCGGATTTGCCAATAAATAGCGAGAAGGGCCTCGATCGCACCGGTGAGCCCTTCGGGGTCTGACCGGTGCGCGTCGGGTGGCCGCGTCAAGTCGAATGACCGAGCTAGATCGAAGAACAATGTTGTCGCTGCTCGGGGGCGTCGCGGCGGCTGGGCTCGCCGGATGCGCGGGCTCCATCGAGACGCCACGCGATGGCCTGACGCGTCTGCTCGGACTCGTTGCGGATCAGACGGACTGGTTGAATGTCCTCAACGACGTCGAACAGACCGACCTCTACGCAGCCTTGACGAGTGCGGACCCATCAACCCCACGCGCCGTCGCACTTCTGGCGAAAGTGCTGGCCCCCAGGTCGCGTCTCATGGCTTTCGTCGGCTATGGCCAGGTTTCGAACCGGCGCACGGTCTGCGACGGCCTGCTCCGAGAATGAACCTCGAGAGCGATCTCTGTATCCTCGGCAGCGGTATCGCCGGGATGCTGCTGGCCGAGCGTGCGCTGGCGCACGGCCGCCAGGTGCTGATGATCGAGCGGGGCACCCGCCTCACCTTCGAGGAACGGAAGCAGCGGAATTCGCACGACGATCCGCTGCCGTTCAATAAGAGCCCGTACTCCTCGCCGCACGAGCCGCAACCGATCGGGCCGCGGACGCGTGGCCAGCGGTACGTCTTTCACCCCGTCTATAACCTGGGCGGGTCGACGAATCATTTCTACGGCAACATGCCACGCATCCATCCGCGGCACTTCGAGCAGGCGGCATTCGGCGGTGCGAATCGGGCATGGCCCATCTCGTACGCGGAGATCGAGCCGTATTACCTTCAGGCCGAGCAGCGGCTCCAGATCAGCGGCAGCGCCGACCACACACCATTCCAGGGGAAGTTCGCCTATCCGCTCCCTGCTCACCGCCTCAGCCCGTCGGACCGGGCCTGTGCGGCGATTTTCGGAGCCCAACACGTCGTGCCGGTGCCAACGGTACGCCCCTCTCGCGCCGTCGACGGGCGGCCCCAATGCTGCGCGACGAATACCTGCTCACTCTGTCCAATTGATTCGAAGGGGACGGCCCTCAACACGGTCTACCCCTCGATTCAGAATCGGATCGAGTTGCGCTCGGGACTGCTGGCAACCGAGGTGCAGGTCCGGGCCGGCATCGCCACATCGGTTACCGCCGTGGACGAGAAGGGGGGCCGGCATCGCATCGCCGCGCGGCAGTTCGTGGTCGCCTGCAACGGGGTTGATTCGTGCCTGTTGTTGCAGCGATCGCCGGCGGTCCCGCGGCATGCGAGTCTAGGCCGGTACTACATGGACCATCCGGTCCTCGACCTGGCGATCCACGGGGCGGGGTTCGACGCGAAGCCTGGATACGGCGACAGTGCCCAAACCGCCATGTTCACGCCGTTTTTCGAACAGCTGGCGGCGGATAGGCCTGTCTCGCTGCTGGGCGAAATCCGCTGCTCGACGATGGCAAACCGGGCGGGTGAAGGGAATCGGGACGTGATTCTCCGTGAGATCATTCGGCAATCGCTTCGAGACGGGTCGCGCGACTCGCTGCAGGAAAAGTTTCGCGCGGCCTGGGGCGCGACGCTCGACCTGTGGTTTCTGATCGAGACGCAGCCGCTCGAGACGAATACCGTTTCCATTCGCCGCATCGAACCAAACGGACAGGCGATTCCGGAAATCAGCCTCCAGTACCCGGCCTATCTGGGCGAATGCGTCGAGCGCGTCACCGCCTACATCCGGCGTCACCTGCCGAGGTCCACCGTTGTCCATCACAGCACCTCTCCGGGAAGCCACCACTGGCTGGGCGCCACGCGAATGGCCGACTCGCCCGAGCAGGGCTGTGTCGATCGCACGCTGCGATACCACGACCTCCAGAATCTGTATGTGCTGTCGGCCTCGACGTTTCCCTCGGGTTCCAGCGCGAACCCGACGCTGACGCTGGCGGCACTGGCGTTACGCCTGGGCGACCACTTGAAGCCCGCGACTGTGGAACCGCGAGGCTGATCGATCGGCGATGTTCCCGAGATGACAGGTCGCTTCCCAGAATGAACATCGAGGGTGATCTCTGTATCCTCGGCAGCGGCATTGCCGGGATGCTGCTGGCCGAGCGTGCGCTGGGGCACGGCCGCCAGGTGCTGATGATCGAGCGAGGCACGCGTCTCACTTTCGAGGAGCGGAAGCAGCGGAATTCGCACGATGATCCGCTGCCGTTCAACAAGAGCCCGCACTTCTCGCCGCACGAGCCACAACCGGTGGGGCCCCGAACGCGCGGTCGCGAGTACGTGTTTCAGCCTGTCTACAACCTCGGCGGTTCGACGAATCACTTCTACGGCAACATGCCGCGCATGCACCCGGCGCATTTCGGGCAGTCGGCGTTCGGGGGCGTCAGTCGAGCCTGGCCCATCTCGTACGCCGAGCTCGAGCCATACTATCTTCAGGCCGAAAAGCGGCTGCAAATCAGCGGGAGCGCCGATCACACACCATTCCAGGGGCAGTTCGCGTATCCGCTTCCTGCTCACCGTCTGAGCCCGTCGGACCGGGCCTGTGCGGCGATCTTCGGTTCCGAGCACGTCGTGCCGGTGCCGACGGTGCGTCCCTCCCGTGCTGTCGACGGGCGGCCCAAATGCTGCGCGACGAATACGTGCTCGCTCTGCCCGGTTGATTCGAAGGGGACGGCCCTCAACATGGTCTACCCGTCGATTCAGGCGGGGATCGAGCTGCGGTCAGGGCTGCTGGCGACAGCGGTGGAAACCCGCGGCGGGCTCGTCACGGCGGTCACCGCCGCGGACGAGAAGGGCGCGCGGCATCGCATCTCCGCGCGTCAGTTCGTGGTCGCCTGCAACGGCGTCGATTCGTGCCTGCTGCTCCAGCGCTCGCCGGCGGTCCCGCAGCATGCGAGCCTGGGCCGCTATTACATGGACCATCCGGTTTTCGACCTGGCGATCCACGGGGCGGGGTTCGACGCGAAGCCTGGATACGCCGACAGTGCGCAGACCGCCATGTTCACGCCGTTCTTCGCCCAACTGGCGGCCGATGTGCCCGTCTCGTTGCTTGGGGAGATCCGGTGTTCGACGATGGCGAACGACGCCGGCGAGGGAAATCGGGACGTGATTCTCCGCGAGATTGTTCGACAATCGCTGCGAGATGGGTCGCGCCGCTCGCTCCAGGAGAAGTTCCGCGCCGCCTGGGGCGCGACGCTCGACCTGTGGTTTCAGGTCGAGACGCAGCCGCTCGCAACCAACACGGTTTCCATTCGCCGTATCGAACCGACCGGGCAGGCGGTCCCGGAGGTCAAGCTCCAGTACCCGGCCTATCTGGGCGAATGCGTCGGGCGGGTCACCGCCTACATCCAGCGTCACCTGCCCGGCGCGACGATTGTGCATCACAGCACCTACCCGGGGAGCCACCATTGGCTGGGCGCGACACGAATGGCCGACTCGCCCGAGCAGGGCTGCGTCGACCGTACGCTGCGATACCACGACCTCCAGAACTTGTACGTGCTGTCGACATCGACGTTTCCTTCGAGTTCCAGCGCGAATCCGACGCTGACGCTGGCCGCGCTGGCCTTGCGTCTCGGCGATCATTTGAAGCCCGCGAGCGCCAGCCGTCCAGGGTGATCCATCGGCGATATGTCTGAGGTGCCAAACCGCTTCTCACCGGGCGCACAGCTCGTCATCGAGGCCACGTGCGGCCGCTGAACGTCCTGCAGATCTGCGACCACCTTGGATGGGAGGGATCGCGGATGCACGGCGTCAAGAGGCTGTTCAGCTGGATGATCCCGCGATTCGACCGGGATCGGTTCAACGTCTCGCTCGTCAGCCTGCGAAAGAAAGACCTGTCGGAAGAGACGCTCGAAGACCTCGGCGTCAACATCACCTATCTCGAGCGCGACAAGTTCGACCCGCTGACGCTCCCGGCCCTGCTCCGTCTCATCGACGCGCGGCGGATCGACATCCTGCACCTGCACGGCTACGGCGCGACGACCTTCGGTCGCATCGCGGCGGCGCGGCGGGGCATCCCGACGATTCTCCACGAGCACGCCAACCTGACCGATACCCCCTGGTTCCAGAAGGTGGCCGATCGGCTGCTTGCGCCCGCGACCGACATCGCGCTGGCCGTCTCCCGGTCCACGGCCGACTTCGTCATCAGTGTGCGCAAGATTCCTGCCTCGAAGGTGAAGGTCGTGTACCTCGGCGTCCCGATGATGGAGTTCAGCCGCGAGCGGAGCGCCGCGGAGATAGCCGCCGCGCGGCGGGATCTGGGAATCGGCGTCGGGGAGTTCGCCGTCGGCACCGTCACCCGGCTTCACGAGTCCAAGGGCAACTCGTATCTCGTCGAGGCGGCCGCTCGGGTGGTCCGTGATCGGCCAGGTACCCGCTTCTACCTCGTTGGCGAAGGACCCTTGCTGTGCGATCTACAGGCTCAGGCCGACGCGCTCGGGCTTGGCGATCGGTTCGTGTTCGCCGGGTTTCGCCGCGATGTGGCCGGGTCGCTGTCGGCGTTCGACTTGAGCGTGTTTCCGTCGCTGTGGGAAGGCACCCCGATCACGGCGTTCGAAGCGCTCGCGATGGGTAAGGCCATCGTCGCCAGCGATGCCGACGGCCTGCTCGACATCCTGACGGATCGCCACGACGCGATGATTGTCCCGAAGCGCAACGCCGGGGCCCTGGCGGAGGCGATCGTCTGGGCGATCGATCACCCCGACGCTCGCGCGCGGCTGTCGGCGGCGGCCCGTCAGACCGGCGGCAAGTACGATATCGACGCCTTCGTTCGGAAGATGGAGCGGCTCTATGTCTTACTGCAGCAGACCTCGCGCGCGACCCGCCGCCAGGGGATCCTCCGCGCGGACCTGTCGTTCCTGAGGTAGAACTCGTCCGCGAAACACCATCACGTGGGCAGGTCAAGTCGCGAAAGGACGAAACACGAAGCGTTTGGAAGCAGGTCCTCGTCACCAAGCATGGAAGCGTGAAGCGGCTGGACGGCAGTCTCGCCAGGACGCCAGAACCGGAACTCCGTCGATTACTTGTCCCGTACTATGACAGACACGAAACCAATACCCGCTGTTTCGTGTCTTCGTGACGTGTTACGCGGGTTGGCTCCGACGCAGGAACACCATCACCGTCGTGAAGACCGTGTCGTCGAAGCGCACCACCATGTGCGGCGCCTGGTATGGGTTCTTGTGAAGATCGATCGCCGCGTACTGGTACCGGCGGTACACCGCCTCGTCCACAGGCTCGACGAGCTGAAGGGATGGTTGATCGATCAGGCGCGCAAATTCGTGTGGCTGAAACGTGTCCTCATGAGGCGGACCGTGCAGGACGTATTCGGTGGCGAGCGCGAGCACGCCGCCCGGCTTGAGCACCCTGGTCATTTCACGGATCGTGTCGATGGCTCCAGGCATGCCGCCGAAGTGCTCGATCGAAGAGAGCGAGTAGACCACATCGAACGCGCCGTCACGGAAGGCAAGCCGCCGGCCGTCCATCTTCATGAAGATCAGGTGGTCGCGCCGATAGGGGAATGGAGCGTAGTCCTCGGGTCTTTGGATCACGTCCGGGTCGCCTTCACGGGCGGCCGCCTCCTGCCACACCCCTTCGTACATATCCGTCGCGACCACCCGCCGGACGTGATTCGCCAGCCAATACACGACGTGCTCGTGCCCGGCGCCGACGCTGAGAATCTGAGCATCCTCACGAAGCATGCCCAGGCGCCGACAGCCGAAGATCAGCTGTGTGAATTCGTACGGCTTCCGGTGCATCGACAGCTTGTCGTCAGAAAGTCCGAGGCTGCGCAGCAGGTCGAGCCACTCGGGGTTGTCCCATTTGGCGGGGTTGGCCAGCTCGCAGAGCTGCGTGTCTCGGGGTATCACCGCGCTTTCCGGGGCGAGATCGCGCACGCGGCGGTCGAACTCCTCGGACACCGCAAGCGAGCGAACCAGGTTCGTTCGTGTCTCTCCCGCCGCCAGCGCCGCCGTGTAATGGCGCAACCCGCTGTCATCAGCGGGCCGGCCGAGCAGATAGTCGTACGCGCGCCGCACGAACGCCTCGTCCGCTCCGAGCGTCTGGAGCCCGCGCTCGCGAGCGTGGCCGTCGCCTTCGAGACGGCTGCCGGCCTTCCAGGTCGATCGAAGCATCTGAAACTCTGGCGAGGAGAGCAGCCGCATCAGGAGCGTGCTTCTCTCGCCGCCGCGCATCCCGTCGCGCAGTTCCATGGGGCTCGGCGCCCGTCCCAGGATGATCCAGAACACTTCTTCGATCGTCCGAGCGTCGCTCGGTGTGCGTGCGGACATCAGCGGGTCAGATTCTACATGGCAAGAGATGAATCCCGTTATCTGGTCAACTGGTCACTGGTCATGGAATCAATCAAGGACCCAGCGACCCAATGACCGGATGACCAGATGACCAGATGACCAGATTCTCACTATGATGTCGAGCGTGTCTTCGATGACCCGCGAATCGGCCATCGCGCCGGCCAGTATTCCGTCCCGTCGCGGGGCTGCCCTTACCGGAGCCATTCTGCTGATCGTTACCCTGGCCGCTGCGGTCTCTGTTGACGTGCCGCGCGCGGGTTACAAGCTCAAGGGCGACGAAGCCACGTACGTCGCCATGGCCCTCAGCATGGCTTACGATCGGGACCTCGCGTTCGAGCGCCAGGACCTGGATCGGTTCTGGGGGATCTACCAGCAGGGTCCCGAAGGGATTTTCCTCAAGCGCGGAAAGCAGTTCCGTGTCCGCGTGCGCGCCACGCCGCCGTTCCTGTACATCTTCAACAGCACGCCAGACCCGCGCGAGGATCGCCTGTATTTCGGGAAGGGAATCATCTATTCCGTAGCGTCCGCGCCGTTCGTGTGGCTGTTGGGCATGAACGGCTTCCTCGTGTTCCACATCCTGTTGCTCTTCGCGGCGGGCACCTGCGGATACCTGTTTCTCGCCGCGCGCTCGCGGCCGGCCGCCGCGCTGACGTTCACGCTCGCGTTCATCCTGGCGTCTGAAGTGCCCGTCTACGCCGTGTTCCTGACGCCTGAGATCTTCAACTTCTCGATCGTGTTCGTTGCGTATTTCCTCTGGTTGTACAAGGAGGTGGCCGAGCCGCGGAGTCGGTGGCTTCGCGGCACCGAGTCCGACGTGTTGGCCGCCATCCTGCTCGGTGTGGCGACCTACTCGAAACCGTACTCGAACGCTCCGCTGGTCTTGCCGCTGGTGCTGCTGTTCTGGTGGCGGCGTCAATGGCTGCGCGGTTTTGGCGTCGGCGCCGCCTCCGTTGCCGCCTGTGCCGCGCTCTTTGCCGCGACCGCGCTGGTCTCGGGCGAATTCAACTATCAAGGGGGCGACCGCAAGATCTTCTACTCGGCGCAAGGGTCGGCGCCACCCCCGACGGCCGGATTTCCCTTCGAAGCGGCCGATGCCAGCTGGGATCGGCGAGGTTCAGGCGTTGGCACAGACGAGGTGGGCGCCGACAATGTTTTGCAGCTGTCCGAAATCACCAGGCTGTTCCGTCATAACGTCACGTATTTTCTGTTCGGCCGCCACTTCGGGCTGGTGCCGTACCTGTTCCCAGGCGTCCTGGCGGTCCTGCTGTGGCTGTTCTCCAGCGAGCGCTCCGTCGCCTGGCGCGTGATGACGTTTGTCGGGGTGGTGGTCTCGGCGCTCGTGCTGTTGATTTTCCTGCCCTATACATGGTTCGGCGGCGGGGGGCCGCCAGGGAACCGCTATTTCCTGAGCGTCTATCCGGCGATGTTCTTTCTGACGCCGCCGCTCGCTTCAACCCTGCCCGGTCTGCTCGCGTGGATCGGCGGCGCGCTGTTCACGGCGAAGATGCTTGTCAACCCGTTCTATGCGGCCAAGTTCACCTGGGAAACCACCCAACGGGGGTGGGCGCGGCGGCTGCCGGTCGAGCTGACTGTTCCCAACGACCTTCCGATCCGGCTCGATACAAGCCTGAGAGCGCGAATCCCGTACGGGGATCCACGGCTGCTGTTGTACTTTCTCGATCAGCACGCGTACCCGCCGGAGCCGGAAGGCATGTGGATTGCCGGAACCGGACGCGCCGAGATTCTCGTCCGGTCGGTGTTTCCGGTTCATCATTTCAAGGTCACGGCGGCGTCGCCGATCAGAACGACGTTCACGGTCTCTGCGGGAGCGGGGGCCTCGACGGTCGAGATCGTGCCTGGCACCCGAGCGGCGTTTGACGTGCTAGCGGGGGAGGGTGTCCAGGGGTTGAACGGCTACGCGTACTTGATTTCCGCACGGTCGTCGGAGGCGTTCACGCCCCGGCTACGGGACCCGAATTCGCATGACGACCGCAATCTCGGCGCGCAAATGCATCTTCAGGCCGTCGGCATGTCACCGTGAGGAAAGACGAGACGACAGCGGCCAACGTGCCAGGTTGACGCCCATCCCACACGGCTGTGCATGGGCGCGCGGCCTCGATTCGAAAGTCCTGTTCTCCAGGTCCGATGGTTTTCACGCCTTGGGGAGTCCCAGAAGGGCTTTCCACTGTTGGCGATGTTTCGCGATCGACGCCTCCACCGACAGGTACGGCGGATTCGCCACATCCCAGGCAGTTCGCATGAACCAAACGCCCATGTCCGCATTCGGCGCCAGCCCGGCCGCCGCGTAATCCTCGAACAACGCTGCCCCGATCGCTTTCCCTGCCGCGTCGCCGACATACGGGACCGTGACCGATGGCGGTGGAGTGTCGGGTGGTGTGGGCGGCAGCACAATCGACTCGTCCACGGGCGCGACCCACCTGGTCGTGTCCATGTCGTGCTCGCGGCCCCACGCCGGCGTGCCTTTTCCTTCCGCGTCCAAGAGCACATCGAACCCGCGACCGTCCTCGTAGACGAGATAGTCGCGCGAGATGAATTTCCCCGTGCGCGGCTGACGGGTGTTGGCGCCGGTGGGTTTGGCGAACAGGCCGAGCCCCTCGTCTCGGTGTGCCCAGGCGACGGCGTTCAAGAGCTCTCCGAGCTGTTCGTTCGACATCGGCGTGGGGTAGGTCTTCCGCATGGCGACGAGTGTGTCATACGGCTTTGGCATCGCTATGTTCCTCAGTTCCGGCTCTGGATCGGTGGCGGGTCCCGTCGGGGCCGTCCACGGCGGTACCCGCGGTATCCACACGCTGACAATGGAACCGCTTGATCGCCGCGGCGAAGGAACTCACCCCATCAATAATATTAAGGCGATCCGCGACGCTTCATCCATGCCACCCGCCTCCGTCATACCGTGCGTCGGGCCTGCCGTGCCGCCGCGTCACATAGATCGCCGCGCCGCTCAGCGAGAAAATCATCATCAGGCCGGTCGCCGTCAGCGACACGAGTACCGCCGAGTGCACCGGCAGGCCCAGACGTGCGAAGTAGAACGCAAATGTCGCCTCCCGCACGCCGAATCCGTTGACGGACACCGGGATCATCTGGACGATGAACGAGATCGGCACGATGATCGACAGGTCCCAGAACGTCACCGGCACGTGAAGGGCGTAGGCGATGACGAAATGATAGGCCACCAGCAGGGCCTGCACGGCCACCGCACCGCCGAAACAGGCGGCCAGGGCGCCCGGACGCTGACGAAATCGGCCGAGCGCCGCGGTGAGTTTCTCGATCCGATCCCCTACCCACGTCGGATGCACGACAGTGAGCGGTCGCAGCAATCGGCCGACACCTGCGGGCAGGAGCACGGCCGGAGCGGTCGCCGCGGCACTGACAAGGAAGCCTGCCCAGAGCCATGACGGCCAGATCGGGGAGGGCCCCGTACCGGCGACACGTCCGGCCACGGTGGCGCCAATAGCCGCAACGAGCACCAATCCCGAGCATTCCCAACACCCGATCGATCAGGATCACCGTCGTGGCGAGCGTTTTCGATCGCGCGGGGCGCGCGGTGTCGCGGATGCGCACGACGTCGCCGCCGATGTTGCTCGGCAGGAAGTTATTGAAAAAGATCGCCACCAGATATGAGGACAGGAGCGCCCCGTGGGAAACGTGAATGTCCTGGGCACCAAGGAGCAGACCCCAGCGCCAGGTGCTCGCCAGCGTCATCACGAAGTACAGCGAGAGGGCGACGAGCATCCACGGCAGCGACGCCCGGCTGGCGCTGTCCCAGAGCGCGCTGGCATCGATGCGTGAAAAGAGAAACGCGAGCAGGGCGACGCTGACGCTCAGCCGGGCGGCAACGAGTGCCCGGCTGCGCCACGGCGAACCGCGGGGGCCGACTTCGTTCGACGGAGGCTCAGGAGTCGACGCCTCGCTGGTGGCGTTCGCCGACACAGAGGAGGGAGCCAACGCCTGGTTTGAAGCGGGTGCGCGCGGCGATCGGGTGTCTTGGACAATGCGCCGGGGCACTCTACTACGGTTTCATGAGAAAATCACTGCATCTTGCGCATTCTGATGATCGCGCCGCAGCCGTTCTTCGAGCCGCGTGGAACGCCCTTCAGCGAGTTTCATCGCATCCGCGCGCTGACGGCCCTCGGCCATCAGGTCGATCTCGTCACCTATCCGTTCGGTGACGACGTGGAGATGCCCGGCTTGCGCATCTTTCGCTGCGCGCGGCCGCCGTTCGTTCGCCGCGTCAGGATCGGTCCGTCGCTGGCGAAGATTCCGCTCGATGTGCAGTTGATGCTGACCGCTCTCGGCCGCGTGATGGCGGACCGGTACGACGCCGTCCACTCGCACGAGGAAGGCGGGCTCATCGGCGTGGTGCTCGCCTGCGGCGCTGCGGGTGCCGCATCTGTACGACATGCACTCCAGCCTGCCGCAGCAGCTCACCAATTTCGCCGTTCAGCGGCTCGCGCTCATGCGACGCGTCTTTCTCGGCATCGAGCGTCTGATGATTCGGCGATCGCGTGTGGTGATCGTGATCTGTCCTTCGCTGGAGGACACCGTCCGCGCCATCGATCCGGCCGCACAGGTGATCCTGATCGAGAACGCTCCTGGTTCGGCGAGAAGGCGCGGCGACGCCGGCGCAGGCGGCGGCGGTCCGGGAGACGTTCGGCCTGGGCGCGTCGACGCCGGTCGTGCTGTACACGGGAACGTTCGAGGCCTATCAGGGGCTCGATCTGCTGTTTGCGGCGATGGCTCTTGTCAGCGGCCGCCGCCCCGACGCCCGGCTGCTGCTGGCCGGCGGCAAGCCGGATCAGGTACGGCGCGCGCAGGAGCAGGCGCAGGCCGCAGGGATCGGCGACGTGACGCTGTTTGCCGGCGAACGTCCGGCGTCGGAGATTCCGGCCTACCTGCTCGCTGCCGACGTGCTGGTGTCGCCCCGGTCGCGCGGGACGAACACGCCGCTCAAGATCTATCAGTATCTGCGGTCTGGCAAAGCCATCGTCGCCACGCGGCTGCTGACGCACACGCAGGTTCTCGACGACGACACCGCGATTCTGACCGGCGTTTCCGCTGCGGAGTTCGCCGACGGCATTCTCGCGGCGCTCGAGAATCCCGGGCGCGCCGCGGCCGTCGGACGTCGCGCCCGCGAGCTGGCCGAGACGAAATACAGCTACGAGGCCTATCTCGAGCGCACGCGGACGGGCCTGCGGCGCGCTGGCCCGATCCGAGGCGCCGGTGGCGCCGGGCAAGGACGTCAAGGACGTCGCGTGAAGGACGAAGCCACGCGCGACCATTACAGCTACACCGTCTACGCCGATCCGGCGACTGCCCGAACATTCGACGATCGCCGTTTCGGCGGACCGATCGGGGAGCTGATTGCCGCTGAGCAGGCGCGTGTCCTCATCGGTTTCATCGGCGAGATTCGCGACCGTCGCGTCCTCGACGTCGGCTCCGGCACGGGCCGCGCGGCGCTGCTGCTGGCGCGCGCGGGCGCGAGGGTGACGGGAGTCGACGCGTCGGAGCAGATGCTTGCCGTGGCCCGGCAGCGCGCAGCCGACGAGCAGAGCGATCATCACGTTTGCGGTTGGCGACGCCCACGCGCTCGAGTTCGCCGATCGCGCGTTCGACGTGGCCGTCAGCTTCCGCGTGCTGATGCACACGCCGCAGTGGCGGGTCGTGTCTCGGCGAGCTGTGCCGGGTCGCCGACCGCCTCGTGGTGATCGACTACCCCTCGCGATCGAGCGTCGCCCGGCTGCAGGCGGCCGCGCGCCGCGTCCTCAGCCTGCTCGGCGTGCGCACGGAAGCGTATCGCGTGTTCTCCGATCGCGAGATCGCCGACGGCGCTTGCGCAGCACGGATTCCGGGTCCGTTCGCGGCATCGCCAGTTCGTCCTGCCAATCGCCTTTCACAAAGCCATCGGATCCCGCCGATTCACGGTCGCCTCCGAGTCGCTCTTGAACCGGATCGGCCTGCTGAGCCTCTTCGGATCTCCGGTCACGCTCGTCGCCGAACGGTGCACGCGCTCGTAACCGGCGCAACGGGATTCACCGGAGGCCATCTGGCCCGTGCCCTGGCCGCCCGGGGCCTGACAGTGCGCGCGCTCGTTCGGGATGCCGGCCGTGCCCGCGACCTCGAGGCGGAGGGCATCCAGATTGGCGGTCGGCGACATCCGCGACCGCGCCGCGCTCGAGGCGGCGACTGCCGGGGTCGAGGTCGTGTATCACATCGCCGCGATCTACCGGCAGGCGGGCGTCAAGCGCGACGTCTACCGGGCGGTCAACGCGTCGGCCGTTCGGGACATCGTCGAGGCTAGCAGCCCGCGCCGGCGTGCGACGCGTGGTTCACTGCAGCACCGTCGGCGTCCACGGAGACATCGAGCATCCGCCGGCCAACGAAGACGCCCCGCTCAGGCCCGGCGATCCGTATCAGGTCACCAAGCTCGAAGGTGAGCGGCTGGCGCGCGAAGCAGGCGATCGGCTCGGCATCGAGGTCACGATCGCGCGGCCGAGCGGCATCTACGGTCCCGGCGATCGGCGGCTGCTGAAGTTGTTTCGAGGCGTTGCGCGGGGACGGTTTCCGATGCTCGGTCGCGGCGAGATCTACTACCATCTGACCTACATCGACGACCTCGTCGAGGGTTTCCGCCTGTGCGGCGAGCACCCGGCCGCAGCCGGCCGCACCTACATTCTCGCGGGCGGTGAGTATACGACGCTGAACCAACTGGTGGCGCTGATCGCGGAGGTTGCCGGCGTGCCGGCCGCCGAGGCTTCACCTGCCCGTCTGGCCGTTCTGGATCGCCGGGGCGCGTGTGCGAGGCGGTGTGGGTGCCGATCGGCATCGAGCCGCCGATTTATCGCCGTCGCGTGGACTTCTACACGAAGAGCCGCGCCTTCGACATCTCGCGCGCGCGCCGCGAGCTCGGCTACGACCCGCGCGTCGGCCTGCGGCAAGGCATCGAGCGAACGCTGAACTGGTATCGTGACCATGGATGGATTTGATGAAGGATGGGCTGCCGTCACCTCAGTCCGTTTCAGTGTTCGCTCCGAGGCGATCGTGAAGCACCAGGAGTCGTAAGGGAACGATGCCATTGTCTGACCCGGGGATCGACAAAGCACAGGAGCAGCTCTTCGACTCGAGCCGATCGAGCCGTCAGAAATATGCGGCGCTCGTCGTCGGCCGGCCGGGCCTCGCGGCGCTCCTGCAGTACGAGCTGTCGTGACCCTGACGCAGTCGTGGCCTGGGGCGCTCGGTCTCGTACTGCGCAAGACGTTCTACCCGCTGCTCCTCGGGTCGTGCGGCCGAAACGTGGTCTTCGGCCAGAACGTCGTGCTGCGCCACCCCCATAAGATTCACATCGGCAGCAACGTCGTCGTCGACGACAACTGCCTGCTCGACGCCAAGGGCGAGTCGAACCGCGGCATCCGGATCGGCGACGGCGTGTTCATCGGCCGCAACACGATTCTCTCGTGCAAGAACGGCGACATCGAGCTGGGCGACCACGCGAACATCGGCTTCAACTGCGAGCTGTTTTCCGCCAGCCGCGTCACGATCGGCAGCGGCGCGCTCCTGGCCGCCTATACGTATGTCATCGGCGGCGATCACGATTTTTCGGATCCCTCGAAGCCGGTGCTCGAGCAGACGCGGACCTCGGCCGGCGTCACGATCGGCGCCGGCGCGTGGATGGGCGCGGGCGCGAAGATTCTCGATGGGGTCACGATCGGCGATCACGCCGTCATCGGCGCAGGGGCGGTCGTGCGGGACGATGTGCCGGCCCACGCGGTCGCGGTCGGTGTTCCCGCGCGTATCGTGTCGAGTCGCAACGGAGTGACGTCGGTGACATGCTCAGTCGTTACAGCCGAGTTGACGCCGCTGAAGCAGTATCGATTGCTGATCGTAACTGTCAACTGTCAACTGTGAACTCTTGCCTGTACAATTCCCGCCATGCCCTATCGAAGCGAACTCGAGGCCCGTCTGGCGAAGAGGACGACCAGGGCGATCGTCGAATACCAGATGATCGAGGACGGCGATCGGATCATGGTCGGGCTGTCGGGCGGCAAGGACAGCTGGGCGCTGCTGCAGGTGCTGGACGTCCTGCGTCAGCGCGCGCCGATCCGGTTCTCGCTCGTTGCCGTCAACGTGGATTCCGGATACAAGGAATACAAGCACGGTCTGATCGCGAAGACCTGCGAGGCGCGCGGCTGGGAGTACCGCATCGAGCACACCGACATCGGCGAGCTCATCGACGATATTCTCGACGCCGATCAGACGCCGTGCTCGCTGTGCGCACGACTGCGCCGCGGTGTGCTGTACCGCGTCGCGCGCGAAATCGGCGCCACCAAGATCGCGCTCGGCCATCATGCCGACGACTTCATCGAGACGCTGCTGCTGAATCTGTTTTTCGCCGGCGCGCTGAAGGCGATGCCGGCCAAGCTGGTGTCCGACGATGGCGCTCACGTGGTGATTCGGCCGCTGGTGTTCGTCGGTGAAGAGGAAGCGCGCGCCTATACGAAGGAGCAGGAACTGCCGATCATCGGCTGCTGCTGTCCGGCCTGCGGTGATTTGGGCCTTCAGCGCCAGCGCGCAAAGCGGCTGCTGATGGAGCTGGAGCGGGAGCATCCCGGCGTCAAGCAGTCGATGATCAAGGCGCTCGCCAACGTGGCCCCGCGTCATCTGCTGGACACGCGGCTGAATCCGCCCGCGGATCTCGTCCGTCGCGCCGCCGAGCCTCGCCCGGCGCCAGTCGCTGTCGCACGACCCCGCACGATCAGGGTCGTGGTCGCTGACTCCGCGGTCCAGGGCGATGGTCAGAGCACCGCCAGCTCCAGCGTGGGGCGTGAGACTCCGGATCAGGATGGTCCGTCTGCGATCGTCTCGCCTTCCGCGGTGATCGCCGGCGGCGCGGTCTCGTCGCCGGAATGAGGGCGGTCATCCAGCGCGTCTCCTCGGCAGCCGTAAGCGTCGACGACCACGAGACTGCGAGAATCGATCGTGGCCTGCTGGTGTTCGTCGGCGTGGAGCGCGACGACGGGCCGGCGGACGTTCAGTATGTAGCGGGAAAGATTCGCGACCTGCGGATCTTCGAGGATCCGGCGGCGTCGGAGCGGCGGGTAAACGTGTCGGTTCAGGAAGTCGGCGGGGCCGTGCTCGTGGTGTCGCAGTTCACGTTGGCGGCGGATTGCCGTAAGGGGCGGAGGCCGTCGTTCGACGCGGCTGCCGCGCCCGAGATCGCCCGGCCGTTGTACGAGGATGTCGTTCGGGATCTGAGGGCGGCCGGCCTCGTGGTGGCGACTGGCGAGTTTCAAGCCATGATGCGCGTGTCGCTCGTCAACGATGGCCCCTTCACGTTGTTGGTGGATAGCAGAAGGCGGTTCTGAGCAGGCGGTGTCCTGCTACGAGGAGTTGATGAAACGACGTCGTCGTTCCGCTTGTCTTGGTCGCTGTCATGCTCGGCGCGCCCGGCGATGGCTCAACAACGCCCGCTCGTGACCGAAGATCCAGAACCCATCGGCGCGGGCAGAGTGCTGCTCGAAGCCGGCATCGACTTCGCCTCCGACCAGCAGTATCCGGCGTCGGGCCTGGAAGGCAATCTCTGGCGGGTGCCCACGCTGGCATCAGCGTTGGCATCAGCTCGATCGCCGAACTTCAGATCGACGGTGGGCCGTTCAATCACCTCTCGATCCAGCATCGCAATCCGGCGCCCTTGTCGCACCTGCTCACGGTGACGGGCAACAGTACGTCCGACGTCGAGGACATCGTCATCGGCACGAAGATTCGGCTGGTGGCGGAGGCGCCAAGCACCCGGCGTTCGCGTTCCGGTTCGCGACCAAGCTCCCGAACGCCGCGAACGAGAGCGGGCTGGGCCTCGACACCACGGACTTCTATGCATCGCTGCTGGCCGCCAAAACCGTACAGTCGATTCGGGTCGTGGGCAACTTCGGCCTCGGCATCCTTGGAGATCCCACGGTGGGCTATCGCCAGAACGAGGTCCTGACCTACGGAGTTTCTTTCGCGCGCGCGTTGACCAGATCGTGCCGAGGTGGTCGGGGAGTTGAACGGCCGCATCTCGACACGAAGTGGCGTGGTGCCTCCGGGAACAGAAACCCGCGGGGTCCTGAACTTCGGCGGCCGCTACACTCGCGCCTCGATTCGCCTGGACGGCGGACTGTTCGTCGGCCTCACGGCACTCGATCCGACGATCGGCTTCACGGCGGGGCTGACGTACGTTTTCAATGCGTTCCAGGTTCCCTAGATTCGGAAGATCCTCAGCTCTCAGCATTCAGCTTCTTGACGGCTGACTGCTGAGAGTTAGGACTGTCGTCTGCGTGTTGTCACGGGATTCGATAGAAGGCTTGGAGCGCCTCCAGTTCCTCCCGGCGCTGGTCATTCGACCAGCCGAGTTCGGCGCCCACGATCTGGGCGGCACGATGGGCGGCGGCGTCGCCTGGATAGCCGAGCGCTCCCAGCGGCGTGCGGCGAACGACCGCATCGCTGAGGGTAAGCGCCATCTCGTGCCGGACAGCCCACACGAGCTCGGCGCCGATCACCGGCGAATCTTCCACCACCTTCGCCCGCAACTCGGCGCTGCCCGTCGTGAGTTCGAGCACCTGCCGATATCGCGAACCGTGGGCCGCGACGAGGTGGGATATCGTGCTGCTGGCGAGATCGCCGTGCTCGCGGCGAGCCGCCTCCGTCTCCGCCGCGATGTCACGAGATCACCGCCGGGCAGCGGCGTCGCGCCGGTGCGGCAGGGCGCTGTAGATCGCCGGAGTTTCGCGACGACCGTGTCTGTCACCCGCTCCGCCACAGCCCTCGCGGTCGTGTATTTCACCCCGGCCACGCTCACGATCCCGTCGAGGCCTTGACTCGCGTGGTCTCGAACCTGTTCGTGACCCTGCAGCGCGATGCGGCCGTTGGCCACGATTGCAGGGACCGCGCCGCAGTGCACAAGCGTCACATCGCTCTCCGCGAGGGCGAGCGTCGGAAACGCCTCGTTGATCTCGGCGATGAAGCCGGCAATCTCGGCCGCCGTAGGGACCGCCTCTCCGCCGCCGCAGGTACGCGCCGATTCCCAGGTGCCAAAAATCGCCCTGCCGCGCCAGGGCACGAGAAAGAGATGACGCCCCGATGCCGAGCGGCCTCCGAGCGCCGCCGCTCCAGCGTCGCGTCGTGTGACGAGGTTCATCGCCTTCAGCAGCGGGATCCCGGTGGAGGCTTGAGAGCCGCTCAAAAGGCGATCGACCGCTCCTCCCGTCGCGTTGACGGTGACCCGCGCGCCAATCTCGATCTGGCGTCCGTCCAGGCGGTTCGCCGCGCGAACGCCGACGACGCGCCGGCCGTCGCGGAGCAGCTCGATCGCCTCGACGTAGTTCGCCAGCACCGCTTCGTGCTCGGCGGCGGCGACAGCCCATGTGAACGTGAGCCGATCGGATTCTGGCGTCACGTAGTCGTGCCAGATGGCCGCGCTCGTCAGGCCGTCGCCGTTGCAGTCGCGGAAAACGGTCGAGGGCCGCAGTACGGGAGACGACACGGCCGGCGGGGATCCGGAGATGAGGCGGCACCCCCCGGTTCCGGTCGCATGCCAGGACCCGGTCGAGCATGAAACCGGCGCGCAGGGCGAGCGGTCCTCGCGTCAGCGATCGGAACAGAGGGAGCACGAAAGGCAGGGCATGAACGGCATGCGGTGCAATGCGTGCGAGCGTCCGGCGCTCCCGGATGGATTCGCGGGCCCGGCGGACGTCGAGTGTCTGGAGATAGCGCAGGCCGCCGTGGATCGTCCGGAGATGGTTGAAGGAACTGCCGCTGCCGAAGTCGGCACGATCGATGAGCGCGACGCTGAGGCCGCGCTGCGCCGCGTCGTACGCGATCGTCAGGCCGTAGATGCCGCCGCCCACGACGAGCACGTCGAAGGTGGAGGCCGTGAGTCGATCGCTGTCGCGGACCATGACGGGCAATTGGGCTGCGGGTTATGGGCTGTGTGCTTCGGACCGAAGGTCCCGCCCAGAGCCCAAAGCCTGAAGCCCGGAGCCCAGGAGCGTCAACCGCAAACCGCCATAATGCAAACCGCCATAATATAGTGTCCGGCGTGGCCACGACTGACGCAGTCCGCAAGTACTGGGAACAGCATATTCACGACCTCGAGATCACGCGGCATCCTGTCGGCTCGCGCGGATTCTTCGACGACCTCGATCAGTACCATTTCGAGAAGCTCCACCACCTGCTCCGGCTCGTGGACTTCGAAGGCTACCGCGGCCGCAGGGTCCTCGAGGTCGGTTGTGGCGCGGGCGTGGACCTCGCCCGGTTCGCCAGGGGAGGCGCGCGCGTGACGGGCGTCGACCTGACTTCTTCCGCGATCGGCCTCGCGAAGGCGAATTTCGAGCAGCAGGCGCTCCGGGGCGGGCTTTTCGTGGCCGACGGCGAGCATTTGCCGTTCCCGGACGGCTCCTTCGATTTGGTCTACGCGCATGGGGTCGTTCAATACACGGTCGATCCCGCACAGTTGGTTCGCGAGTGTCGCCGGGTGCTGAAACCCGGCGGCGACGCGATCTTCCAGGTGTACAACCGCGTCTCCTGGCTCAATGCGCTGTCGAAGCTCATGAACGTCGGCCTGGAGCACGATGATGCGCCCGTGCTGCTCAAGTTCAGTCTCGGCGAGTTCAGGGGGCTCTTGTCCGGATTCGCCGCCGTCCGCATCGTGCCGGAGCGATTCCCGGTGAAGTCGCGGCTGCATCGGGGGTGGAAGGGGGGCGTTTACAACCTCGCGTTCGTCGGCGCCTTCAATGTGCTGCCCCGGGCGTTCGTGCGCCGTTTCGGCTGGCACCTCCTCGCGTTCTGCCGCAAGTAACCAAAGGATCTGCGACGACCCAATCCACGCAATCACCAACTCACCAATGATTCGATTCGCCAAGGCCCACGCGTACGGCAACGACTTCCTGTACGTCCGCAAGGCGGAGGTCGAGGACGCGGCCCTCGACGCCCTCGCCAGGGAGATGTGTGATCGCCATTCAGGTGTTGGCGCGGACGGGCTGATCGTCTACGAGGCCATGGACGACACCGTGTCGATGCGCCTCTTCAATGCCGATGGCAGTCGGGCGGAAGTGTCCGGGAACGGCGTCCGCGCGCTCGCGGCCCTCGCGCTCCGCCACGACGACCGCCCGCACGCCGAGTTGACGATTCTGACGGAGGCCGGGCCGAAGCGACTCGCGCGCATCGGCCGGGACCAGAGCCGACAGACCTTCCGTGCGGCGATGGAGTACCCTCGGCCGTCAGGCAAGCATCGATTTCGGTCGCCGGGGAGTCGGTCACCGCCGTCGTTCTGAACATCGGGAATCCCCAGTGCGTCCTGCTCGGCGCCTTGCCGGAGAAGGCGCGGTTCGACCGGCTGGGCGCCGCCCTGGAACGGCATCCGCTGTTCGACGACGGCACCAACGTGGAGTTCGCGCACGTGGAAACGCCCGCGCGCGTGCGAATCCTCATTTGGGAACGCGGCGTCGGGCCAACCGCGTCGTCGGGGACGGGCGCGTGCGCGGCGCTGATTGCCGCCCGGGTGTTCGGCGGCGCCGACGCCGAGGCCGACGTCATCTCGCCCGGAGGCACGCAGCGCGTCGAATGGCATGCCGACGGAGTCTACTTGACCGGATGGGCGGAAGTGGTCTGCGAAGGCGAGTGGTTCAGGCAGATTCCTCGTACGTCCTGACGATTTCCCTCATCGAATTCTGCGCAGCCGCTCAACGCCGCGGCCGGGCGGACGGTGGAACGGCGGCAATGAGCTGGCGTTCGGCGTCGGCCAACTGCGGCAATGCCGCTGAAGTGGTCGAAACCACGCCGGCATAATCGCCGCGCTCCATCGCTGTGCGCGCTTCTTGCAGCCGCCGATCGACGTCGGCGAGGGTCGTCCTCGGCCCCGCGAGCGTGCGCGCCGGGACGCGGGCGGCCTCGGCGGTTTTCAGCCGGGCCTGCAGGGCGGCGAGCGCGGCCACGAGAGCTGAGGTGGCCCGGTCGGCTTCGACGCGGGCGATCGCTTTGCTGTCGGCGGCCAGTCTGGCCGCATTCTGCGCCTGCTCCCGGCTATCGAGCGCGTAATTCAGGGCCAGACGATAGTCGCGCAGCACGACGGCCTCGCCGGCGCGCTTGAGCAGGTCTTGGGCGGCGGCAAACTCATCGCGGGCGTACTGTTCGGCGCCGGCCGCCCGTGCTGCCTCGATGGCGCCTTCCGCTTGCTGCATTTCTCGATCGGGCGGCGAGCCGCACGAAACGAAAGCGAGCGCGGCGACCGCAAGGACAGGCCACGTCAGTCGAGTGCGATGCGACAAGGACGACATCGTTGCCAGTATACGTCGTAGTGGAGGGGGTAGTCGCAGGGGTAGTTGACGGGTTTAGCAGTTGCAGGGCGGTCCGCGATGCAGCGATTCACTGAGCTTCGAGTCTGGCAAAGAAGCCATGCTCTCGCGCTCGATGTGTATCGGCTGACAACCACATTTCCTGCGGCCGAGCGATGGTGCATCGTCTCGCAGGTCGGAAGAGTAGTGGTTTCGATCGCTTCGAACATGGCTGAAGGCGCAAAACGCCAATCGCGCCGCGAGCCCGTGAGATTCCTGAGCGTTGCAGAAGGTCCGCTCGCAGAGACTGAGTCATTGGTTCGACTCTCTCGCGACCTCGGATGTGCTGACGATGCAGTGGTTAGCGCATTGGTCAAAGAGGCTGAGGACATCTCTCGTACCCTGCATGGCTTCCGTCAAGTCGTTGAACGGCGAGTCGGGGATCGGGAATTGTGAGCTGTGGTTTGCTGTCAACTGCCAACTGTGACCTGTCACCCGTCAGCTGTTCGATCCCTGGCAGCACGATGAGAGAGCTCGCCCTCGCCGACCGCCCTCGAGAGAAACTGTTGCGTCATGGCGCCGGGGCGCTGGGGGACAACGAGCTCGTCGCGCTCGTGCTCGGCAGCGGTCGGCCGAAGGTCGGCGCACTGGGGGTCGCAAACGAGCTGCTGCGGACGCAAGGGGGTGTCCACGGACTGGTGCGATCGACTCCCGATGATCTGGCGCGGGTGGCCGGTATCGGCACCGCCAAAGCCGCGCAGCTGATCGCGGCGGTCGAGCTGGGTCGGCGGACGCTGGGTCACGCGCCGGGCGTACGGGTGCAGCTGCGCACTCCGCGTGAAGCGGCAGCATACTTACTGCCCGCGTTCGGATCGCGGCCGGTCGAACAATTCGGCGTCGTCCTGCTCGACACCAAGCACCGCGTTCTCAGAACGACGGTCGTAGCCATCGGTACGTTGAACACGACCGTGGTCCAGCCGCGCGACGTCTTTCGCGAAGCCGTGCTTGGCGCGGCGGCCTCGGTCGTGGTGTTCCATACTCATCCGTCCGGCGATCCCAGCCCGAGTCCCGATGACGTGGAACTGACCGCCCGGCTGGCCGCGGCGGGGGCTCTGATGGGGATCGACATGATCGATCACATCGTGCTGGGAGATACGCGGTACTGCAGCTTCAAGGAAATGGGACGCCTCTGAGGAAAGTGTCACAGGCAGGCCGGTCGTTCGCTCCCTGCAAAATGCACGATGTCTCGCCGGTCGAGTCGATCGGGAGCGGTAGGTGAGCTACGTGGCTGCCGCCGCACAGCGGTGGATCGCTTCAACGAGATCGGCCGGCGCGCAGGGCTTTGTCAGATGTCGGTCGCATCCGGCGCGCATCGCGCTCACCCGCTCATGGGGAAGGTCCGCTCCGGTCAATGCGACAATCGGTGTTGCGGCTGTCCATGGAGCGGCCTTCAACTGGCGCGCGACCTCCCATCCGTCGATGTCGGGTAATCCGAGATCGAGCACGATGACGTCCGGCGCCCACGTGCTCGCGAGCGTCAACGCCTGGCGTCCGGTCGCGGCCGGAGTCACCTCGAAACCGGCGTTGGCGAGATAAGTGGTGTACCCCGCTCGCGTTGCCGCATCATCGTCGACGAACAGCACACGGATTGCTGTTCTTGGCCTGGTAGGCACTTCAAGAGCGTACCATGGTTCAGCGAGCGGCCGCGATCCTCCGCTACGCGAGAGTGCAACGAAGCCAGCACCCAGACCCTGGATCGTGACAGCGTTTGGTGGGAGAATCACCGCGCCCCGGCCGCGACGACGTTCTGGCAACCGTCAGGTTGCAGCTGACGTTGAACTGAATGTCACACCTGAAGCTCACCATCGCCACCACCGACTACGATCATTTCCGCGATTTCCGGGCCGGCCTCGTCAGGGCTGAAGGAATCGACCATACCTGGCTCACTCTCGGGCATCACGAATGCTTCGCGCGCTTTACGGCGAACCGCGAATTCGATCTGTCGGAGCTGTCCTTCGCCAAGTTCTTGGCCCAGGTCAGCCAGACGGACTCCGACATCGTCGGCCTTCCGGTGATCTGCTCTCGCTTGTTCCGGTTCTCCTCGTTCTACGTGAACAGAACGAGCGGAATCAGGACCGTGGCGGACCTGAGGGGTAAGAGAGTGGGCTCGCCTGAATGGGCGCATTCTGCCGCCGTGTACATGCGGGGCTGGATGCACAACGAGATGGGCGTGAAGCTGACCGACGTGCACTGGTACCAGGCGGGCGCCAACACTCCTGGCCGTGACGAGAAAGTCGAGCTCAGCCTTCCGTCCGGCCTGACGCTGACCCGCGTTCCCGGCAAGAGCTTGAGTGAGATGCTGGCCGCTCACGAGATCGATTGCGCCATCATCGCGCGGCCGCCAACCTGCTTTCTGGAAGGTCACCCGGAGGTGGCGCGACTGTTCCCGGATTTCCTTCCGATCGAAGAGGAGTACTACACCCGCACGAAGATATGGCCGATCATGCACATCATCGCGATGCGAAAGTCCATCGTCGACGAGAATCCCTGGGCCGCCCGCAATCTCTACAACGCGTTTCTCGAATCAAAACGCCGCTCCATCGAGCGCATTCTCGACCCCGCGGTGTCGCGCTATCCGGTGCCCTGGCTGACAACGTACGCGAATAGAATGCGCGACATGTTCGGCGGCGATCTCTATCCGTACGGCATCGACGAAAACCGCCCGACCTTGGAACAGATGGCGCTCTACGCCTTTCAGCAGGGTATCGCGCGCCGCCTGATGAAGCCGGAGGAGTTCTTTCCGAGAGGAATCATGACCAAGGTGGTTATTTGAACAGGCGGCGGCCGCCTACCTGAAAGACCTGAGGATGCTCTCGACGTAGCTCTCGTCGCTGACGACGACGACCATCAGCGACCAGGGCCGCACCTGTGCCAACGTCCTCGAGAGCGCTTCGTCGGTCGCCGGTGCGGAATGAACGACGAGCGTGGTCGTCGTCACCCGCCTCAGGCTGCAGAGCGCGCCGATCACGGAGGCCCCTGGCGCCTCGGCGCCGCTGGTTGCGATCATCACGACGAAATCCGCCGCCGCCATTTCCTCCAGGGTGCTTTCGATGCGGTCCGCGGCCTTCACCCCGATGTTTCCTGGTGCCGCGTCGCGAAGGGCGGGCGCCGGGAAGAACGCGACGCCGTTCCACGAGTGTGTGGCTAGCCTCGCGATGAGGCTATCGCAGGTGGGATCGAGCGCGATGACGTTCAGCGCCCGCGACGTCGGCGGCCCCTCCGGCACGCGGAAGCGCGTTTCTGAAGCCGAGCTCATGCGGGCGGATTCGCTGAGCATCGGGGGGCTCAGACCGAGGCCGGCGCAACGCCGGGATGCGCGATCAATGCCGTGCGGGCGCCATCCTTGAACGGTTGATCCGGAGGGAGAACGATCGCCGCCGAGCGCACCCGTTGATGCGCCGGATCGAGGCCCGGGGGGAGGGCGCCGCTATCCTCGAGGGCGGTCGCCGCGCGCAGCAACCGTTGACGTGCCATGATGATGCCGATATCGGTCGAGACGAGGGTTTCCTTGGTGCGATCGACGATCGGCCCCATGCTTTCCTGGAGGGAGGCGTCCTGCATGGCGAATCCCTCGATGCCGCTGTAGGTCCTGCCGGCCGCCTGCGCGCTCCGGTCCATAAGGTAGTCGTTGTCCTTGTTCGCGAGCGGGCGAAAGGTGCCGGGCACGTACGTGACGTGGATGCCTTTCCCCGCGCGCATCGCTGCCACCTCTACCTCCGTCAGTGGGCGGGTGGGATGGTAATCGAAGCTCCACGTCCAGCAATGCTCATCGTCGATCGGAATCCAGAAGTGCCCGTGCACCGAATGACTGCCTCGCGGTGCGATCATCGTGAACGAGGGCATCACCCATTGGGTGATCCGCCAGTAGTAATCGCCGTTCTCGGTGTTCCGCCTGGCGCCGATATAGAGGCCGCCCGGACTTTCCACGACCTCGAAGACGGGCCGGGCGTCACTCAGGTTGTACTGGTTACCTCGCGCGCCCTTGAAGAGAGGGTCCGAGTTCAAGTCTCCGCGGTGCAGGAACGACACGTGGCTCGAATCGATACCGCCCTCCATCGCCTGAAGCCAATTGCATTCCTGGAGGCGCTTCGACGTGAACGATTGTGCGCGCCGGCACCGTGGCGAACTCCCATTCCGGGGGCGGCGGTTGCTCAGCGACCGGCCCCATGTAGGCCCATAACACGCCCCCGCGCTCGATCAAGGGGTAGGACGTCAGCCTGACCTTCCTGGCAAAGCCGGAGTCCTCCGGTTCAGATGGCATGTCGATGCACTGTCCGGTGACGTCGATACTTCCAGCCGTGGTAGGAGCACCTCAGACCGCATTCCTCGTTGCGGCCGAACCAGAGCGAGACCCCGCGGTGGGCGCAAAACTCATCGAGCAGCCCGTAACGCCCGTCACTGTCCCGGAATGCGATCAGACGCTCCGAGAGCAGTTTCACGCGCACCGGCGGGCAGTCGTTGGCGGGCAGCTCTTCGGAGAGCAACGCCGGAATCCAGTAGCGCCGAAACAGCCGGCCCATGGGGGTAGCCGGACCAGTCTGCGTCAGCTTGTCGCTGTCGCCCTTCCTGAGCATCTCGCGTCTCCTCCTGCCGATCGTCACATTATCCCGTAGCGTGCGCTCCCGTGGAACCCGTGAACGCCGGCCGGCACCGGTTCGCGAGTCCCTTCGGGTCCTCCTCGAAGAGCCGCCGGGCCGTTGCCTCGGCTTTCGCAAGACGGACGCGATCGAGACCGGCCCAGGTGTCTCTGGATTCGTGACCTTCGAGCGCATGATATTGTGGCCAGACGTGCATACCTGGTCGGCCTGACAATGGTGTGAGATCTGTAGATGTCGCGTGTGCTCTATTTCGATTGCTTCTCCGGGATTTCCGGCGACATGGTGCTCGGCGCGTTTCTCGACGCCGGTTTGCCGCTCGACGAGTTGAAGAACGCCCTGGGCAGCCTCTCTGTCTCTGGCTTCGATGTCAGCGCAGCCCGCGTGCTTCGAGCCGGTGTATCGGCAACGAAGTTCATCGTCCAGGAGAATGCCCGGCCGGGAGGGTCCGCTCCGCGGGAGGACATTCCGGGAAAAGGGGAGCACGGCCCTGAGCGCCGGCACTCGCACGACCACGATCACGGCCATCAGCACGAATCACAACAGCACGGCCACGCTTCTGCTCCTGCGCACCATCATCCGCATCGCAGCCTGGCCGAAATCGACGCGCTGATCGACCGATCGGCGTTGTCGCCGGCGGGGCGCGATCGCGCCAAGACACTGTTCCGGCGTCTGGGAGAGGCAGAGGCCGCCATTCATCAGATGCCGGTCGAGAAGGTGCATTTACACGAAGTCGGGGCCCTCGACTCGATCATCGACATCGTCGGGGCGGTGTTTGCCCTGGAGTGGGTAGGAGCCGACCGCATCGTGTGCTCGCCGCTGAACGTCGGCGGCGGCACCGTGCACTCGGCCCACGGGGTGTTTCCGGTTCCAGCGCCCGCGACGTTGAAGCTGCTCGGCGATGCGCCGATTTACAGCGGCCCGATCCAGAACGAGCTGGTGACGCCGACCGGTGCGCTGATCGCCACCTCCTATGCGTCGTCGTTCGGTCCGTTGCCGGCGATGTCGGTGGAGCGCGTCGGCTACGGTGCCGGCGAGCGCGATCATCCCCAGACCCCCAACGTCCTGCGCGTGCTCGTCGGGCGGGAGGTCGAACACCCAGAAGGCGACCGCGTCGTCGTCATCGAATGCGAGATCGACGACATGAACCCGCAGATTTTCGGCGTGGCCATGGACCGTCTCTACGCGGCTGGAGCGCTCGAGGTGTTCTACGTACCGGTGCAGATGAAAAAGAATCGCCCAGGCACGCTGTTGACGGTCATCGCGCCTCCCGACCGGCGCCCGGCCCTGATCGACGTGATCTTCCGCGAAACGACGACGATCGGGCTGAGACACCACGAGGTCGAGCGGGAGTGTCTGCGCCGGGAGATCATCCACGTGCGAGACGCCGCTCGGCGCCGTGCGGTTCAAGCTGGCCTGGCGCGACGGTCGGATCGTCAACGCGGTGCCGGAATTCGAGGACTGCGCGAAGGTCGCAGCCGCAGGCAACCTGCCGCTCAAGGAGGTCCAGGCCATCGCCTTACAGGCGTACGGATTGCTCCAGAGTCGCCAGTCGTGAGCCGGTTCTACCTGACCACGCCGATCTATTACATCAATGCGGAGCCACATCTTGGCCACGCGTACACGACGATGGTGGCGGATGCGGTCGCCCGCGCCCACCGCCTGGCAGGAGACGACGTGTTCTTTCTCACCGGGACGGACGAACACGGCCAGAAGGTCGAGCGTGCGGCCCAGCGAGCGGGTCTCAGCACGGAAGCGTTTGCCGACCGGGTGTCGCAAAGGTTTCGAGATCTGCTGCCGGTGATCAATGGCACCAACGATGATTTCATCCGGACCACCGAGCCGCGGCATCGGGCGGCGGCGCAGGCTCTGTGGCGGCTGGTGCGGGATCGCGGCTTCATCTACAAAGACAAGTACGAAGGCTGGTACTGCACGGTCGACGAGATCTTCGTCCCAGATACGCAGCTGCAGGATGGCCGGTGTCCCATCTGTGGAAATGTGGTCGAACGAATTGCCGAGGAGAGCTATTTTTTCCGGCTCTCGGCTTTCCAGCAGCCTCTCCTCGACCACTACCAGAACAACCCTGAGTTTGTGGTTCCGGCGGTTCGCCGGAACGAGATGGTGTCCTTCCTGCAGGCCGGGCTCGAGGATCTCAGTGTCAGCCGAACCTCGTTCCGATGGGGCATTCCGGTGCCGGACGATCCCGGGCACGTCATGTACGTCTGGTTCGATGCCCTGACGAATTACCTCACCGCCGTGGGGTACGGGGCGGCGGACCCGACGGCGGTCGCTCGGCTCGCGAAATACTGGCCGGCCGACGTGCATCTGATCGGCAAGGAGATCGTGCGGCAGCACGCGATTTACTGGCCGGCGTTCCTGCTCGCCGCCGGCTTGCCGCTCCCTCGCCAGATCGTGAGTCACGGATGGTGGCTCATGGAAGGCGCGAAGATGTCGAAGTCCAAGGGCAACGTCGCACGGCCGGCCGACTACATCGATCGGTTCGGCCTCGACGCACTCCGGTACTTCGTCTACCGCGAGATGGTGTTCGGACAGGACGCGAACTTCGGCGACGAAGCAATCCTGATGCGGTATAACGCCGATCTGGCCAACGACCTCGGCAATCTGGCGAGCCGCGCCACGACGATGATTCATCGGTACTGTCGCGGCGTCGTGCCCGCCCCTGACACCGCACTGCGGGCGCGAACCGAGGAGCAGGCGCTGGAGAGGGCGGTGGCGGCCCTGATTGGCAACGTCAAGGCGTCGGTGCGCTCGTTCCAGCTGAATGTCGCGCTGCGCGACATCTGGGATGTGATCGGCGCCTCGAACCGGTATATCGTCACGCGCGAACCGTGGAAGATTGCCAAGGACGACAGCAAACGGGCCGAGCTGGAAACGGCCTTGTACGTCGCGGCCGATACGCTGCGGGTCGTCGCCGAATTGCTCCGGCCGTTCATGCCGGAGACAGGCGCACGCTTGCTCCGGATGCTCGGGGTTGAACCCGGGCCCACGTCGTGGGCGTCGCTGGTGCCGGGGTCTTTGACGCCGGGGATTCGGCTTGGCGAGACGAGCGCGCTTTTTCCGCGCATCGAGTATTCAGTGGAGGAAATCAGACAAATGGCTGCCGATACCAACGAAGCGCCGGGCGCGCCCGTGCCCCGAACAAGCAGTCCGGCGCCAGCTGCTCCTGACCATCCCGCTCAGCCGGTTCCGAGCGCCGACGGGAGCATCTCGATTGACGACTTCATGAAAGTAGAGCTTCGCGTCGCCAGGGTGGTCGCCGCCGAGCGCGTGCCGAAGTCGAACAAGCTGTTGAAGCTGCAGGTCGATGTCGGGAGCGAGCAGCGGACCATCGTGGCCGGCATCGCCGAGGCCTATGAGCCGGAAGCGCTCGTCGGGCGAACGGTGGTGGTCGTGTTCAATCTGAAGCCTGCGAAGTTGATGGGTGTCGAATCGAACGGGATGGTCCTCGCCGCCAGCCCGGACGCCGGAAAACCCGTGCTTCTCGGCTTCGATGTGGCGCCCGAGCCGGGAACGCGGGTGCGGTAGATGAACGGGTTCCCGGGGCTCAAGGGTTCAAAGGGTTAACGGAGGTCCACGAGGTGAGCGACGCCCATCAAATCACGATGCGCGGACATGCGATCGAAGGTGCGCTGCCGCGTCCGCGGCGACGCCGATGATAAAGCGCGGCCGCGGGAGCCTGGCAGCGCTGACGGTGTGCGTCGCGGTCGCCTGTGGCTCACCGCCCCAGCGCACCCAGCCGACATCCATGAACATGGTCGCCGAGAGTTACGTCAAGCTCGTCCTGGCGCTAGGCCAGCACGATGCCGCCTACGTCGATGCCTACTACGGCCCGCCGGAGTGGAAATCCGAGGCGGAACAGCGGAAGCGGTCCCTCGCCGAGATTCGACGCGGAAGCCGCACGGCTCATCGACAGCACGGGCTCTCCGCCGGCCGGCGCGGACCCCGACGACTTGACCGTCCTGCGTCACGTGTATCTCCGGCGGCAGCTCGAAGCGCTGCGGGCCCGGGTACGCATGCTCTCGGGCGCCACCTTCACCTTCGACGAAGAGTCGCAAGCCTTGTACGATGCCGTGGCGCCTGTTCGTTCCGAGTTCTCGTTCCAGATCACGTTGACCGAGCTTGAGAAGCTTCTGCCAGGCCGGGGTCCCCTCATCGACCGCTACGACGCGTTCAGGAAAGACTTCATCGTTGCGCCGGACAAGCTCGGTCGGGTCTTCGACGCCGCCATCGCCGAGTGTCGGGAGCGGGCGCTTCCGCATGCCGAGCTGCCGGCCGGCGAGAGCTTCACGGTGGAATTCGTCACGAAAAAGTCGTGGAGCGGCTACAACTGGTACCAGGGCAACTACCGCAGTCTCATCCAGGTCAATACGGACCTGCCGATCTACATCGATCGTGCCGTCGATCTTGCATGCCACGAGGGGTACCCGGGCCACCACGTCTACAACGCGCTGCTCGAAAAGCATCTGATGCGCGATCGCGGGTGGGTCGAGGCGTCTGTGTATGCTCTGTTCTCGCCCCAATCGCTGGTTGCGGAAGGCACGGCGAACTATGGTATCGAGGTCGCGTTTCCTGGCAATGAGCGGCTGGTGTTCGAGCGAGACGTACTGTTTCCCGCCGCGGGACTGAAGGCGGACCGGGCGGCCGAGGTACTCGCGGGTGCAGGCTCTCGTGGATCAGCTGTCGTATGCCGGCAACGAGGCGGCGCGCCGGTACTTGAACAAGGAGACCGATCGGCAGGGTGCCATCGAATGGCTCACGCGCTTCGCGATGATGGCGCCGGCGCGCGCGGAACAGCGCACGCGGTTCTTCGACGACTATCGGAGCTACGTGATCAACTACAACCTCGGCAAAGACCTCGTGAAGCAGTACATCGAGTCGCGAGGCGGCACCGAAGCGGATCCGGCCAGGCGGTGGCGGGAGTTCGTTCGGCTGCTCGGATCACCGCGGCTGCCGTCGGGGCTTCGGCCCCCCTCCTAGCTGATTCATGAGAAATCTGAAATCTCAAACCTGAAGCTGGTCGGATTTCAGACTTCGGACTTCAGGTTTCAGACTTCAGATTTCCATATGATCGACTCTCACTGTCATCTCGCTGACGAAACGTTCAGCGCCGATCTGTCGGCCGTCGTCGCGCGCGCGCGGGACGCCGGACTGGAGCGGGCGCTGGTCGTGCTCGCGGCGGGCGACGGGAACGAGGCCGAACGTGCGGTGCGCGTTGAAACGCTGTGGCCCGACGTCCGCTTCGCTATCGGGGTTCATCCGCATACCGCACACGAGTTCGCGGACGATCCCCAGCGTGCCGCGGGAGCGGTGCGCGCCCACCTTGCCGCGACCCCCTCAGCCCGCGCCGTCGGTGAGATCGGCCTCGATTACCACTACGACTTCACGCCCCGGGACGTGCAGCAGCACGTTTTTCGCGCCCAGATCAGGCTCGCGCGCGAGCTCGATCTTCCTGTCGTGATCCACACCCGCGAGGCCGACGAGGACACCCTCGCCATTCTCCGCGATGAGGGTGGCGGCGACGTGCGGGGCGTGTTGCACTGCTTTACGGGTACCGCGGCACTCGCCAGCGCCGGGCTGGACCTCGGGTTGTACATCTCGCTTGCCGGGATCATCACCTTTCCCAAGGCCGCGGCGCTGCGAGAAGCCGTCGCGCACGTGCCCCTTGATCGGCTGCTCGTCGAAACCGACAGTCCGTTTCTGGCGCCGGTGCCGCACCGCGGCAAGCGGAACGAACCGGCTTACGTGACGCACGTGATCACGGCGCTCGCCGGGCTCCGGGAAGTTGCCGCCGCGGAGCTCGCGGCACAGACGACGGCGAATTTTCACGCGTTGTTCCGCCCGTAGCGAGGTCCGGCTGACCGCCACCGCCGCGAGTACGCTCTTCGAGCTTGGTCGAGGTCTCGCCGCAGCGCTTCGTGCGAAGGCGGACAAGGCTACGTCGGTCCGCCGCGGCTTCCGCGTAGGGAGGAAGCCGGAGACTGCGTACGTCGGCGTCTCAGCTCTCGGCTGTCATCCGTCGGCTGCTCCCAGGTGAAAGCATCTGGGCGCGATGGCTGTGAGCGGACAGCGGCACGCTGAAACTGAAAGCACCCTACTAAAGCACTCACCCTGCACGAATTACACGCGCCGTTCGCGTTGACACTGCAGGGAAAGGTGTGGTCAGATGAACGTCCCAGCTGATCCGCCGTGGAAAATACTTCGCTGCCACTCTCACAGATCTTCGAGCCGATTCGCGACGACCTGGAGAAGGTGGATCGCGAATTCGGCCGTCAGGTCGAATCCCAGGTCGATCTCATCCCCAAGATCGGCAAGTACATCCAGACGAGCGGCGGCAAACGGATCCGTCCAGCCGTTTTGCTGATGGCCGCGCGCCTGACCGGCTATCAGGGAGAGCGCGCCATCTTGTATGCGGCCGTGGTTGAGTTCATTCACACCGCCACGCTCGTGCACGACGACATCATCGACGAATCAGAGCTGCGTCGCGGCCGGCTCGCGGTGCACTCGCGCTGGGGCAACGACATCACGGTGCTGCTCGGCGACTATCTCTACATCAAGTCGATGGCCCTCGCGCTCACCTACGATACCCTCGACATCGTCCGGCTGTTGTGCGATGTCACGCTGAGAATGATCGAGGGCGAGCTCTACCAGCTCACCAAGAACGGCGACGCCGACATCACCGAGGAGCAGCACTTCGACATCATCAGGCGCAAGACCGCGTATCTCTTCGGCGGCTGCGCGCAGATCGGCGGCATGCTCGGGAAGGTCAGCGAGGAACAGGCGCAGGCGCTCCGCGAGTACGGGTTCAATCTCGGCATCGCCTTCCAGCTCGTGGACGACCTGCTCGATTTCACCGGTGATGCCGAGGCGTTGGGAAAACCGATCGGCGCCGATCTCCGCGAAGGCAAGATGACGCTCCCGCTCATTCATCTCCTTCAGCAGCGCGAGGAGGTCGGTGAGCGGATCGTGCGCGACATCATCGCCAGCCGTTCGGTCACCGAGGCCCAGTGGAGCGAACTGCTCCTGATTCTGAAAGAGCACCGGTCCACCGACTACGCCTACCGGCGGGCGTCCGAGTTTGCCGAGCGCGCGAAAAAGCCGCTGTATGCGTTTCCGCCCAGCTCGGAACGCAATGCGCTGCTCGCGCTGCCCGATTACGTGCTCTCGCGCGACCGGTGACCAAGCCGGATCCTGCCCAGCGCATCGAAGAGCTCCGCGACCTGATCCGCCACCACGAAGAACGCTACTACGTTCACAGTGCTCCGGAGGTTTCCGACGAAGAGTTCGACCGCCTGCTCCACGAGCTGGAACGTCTCGAGGCCGAGTCTCCGGATCTCGTCACGACCGATTCGCCCACGCAGCGCGTGGCCGGTCGCCCCGTTGAAGGCTTCGCGACGGTCGAGCACGTCGCGCCGATGCTCAGCCTGGACAATGCCTACAGCGACGACGAGCTGAAGGCGTTTGACGAGCGCGTCCGCAAGGGTGCCGGCCTCGGCGCCGAGCCGGTCGGCTACGTCGCGGAGTTGAAGATCGATGGGTTGAGTATCGCGCTCACCTACCAGGACGGCCGGCTGATCGTCGGCGCGACGAGAGGCGACGGCGCCCGCGGCGAGGACGTGACGGCCAACGTGCGCACCATCCGGTCGATTCCACTCCGCCTGCGCGGCGGTCCGGCGGGCAGGATCGAGGTGCGCGGCGAGGTGTTCCTGCCGCGCACGGCGTTCGAGCGCACGAACCGCGGGCGCGAAGACTCGGGCGAGCCGCTGTTCGCGAATCCCCGCAATGCCGCGGCGGGCACGATGCGGAATCTGGATCCGGCGCTGGTCGCGAAGCGCGGTTTGTCCGCCTATGTGTACCAGTTGATACGAGCCGAACAGCCGACGCATTCAGGAATGCTGGCGTCGATGCGCACATGGGGCCTGCCGGTGGAGCCGCATTGGCGGGCCTGCCGCGGCATCGAGGCGGTGACCGCGTTCTGCGGGGAATGGGCGGAGGCGCGGCAGACGCTGGAATTCGACACCGACGGCGTCGTCGTCAAGGTCGACGACCTCGCGTTGCGGGAGCGTCTCGGCACGACCGCCAAATTTCCCCGCTGGGCGACCGCGTTCAAGTTCCCGGCCGAACAGGCGACCACGGATCTCGAACGGATCGCGGTGAACGTCGGCCGGACGGGCGCGGTGACTCCGTACGCCGTCCTGAAGCCGGTTCTTCTGGCCGGTACGACGGTGTCGATGGCCACCCTGCACAACGCGGAGGACGTCGCGCGCAAGGATCTCCGCGAAGGCGATCGGGTGCTCGTCGAGAAGGGCGGCGATGTCATCCCGAAGATTGTCAAGGCGATCGTGCCGCATCCCGATGGCCGTCCACGCCGGGAGCCGTGGCGGATGCCGGCGGTCTGCCCGGTATGCAGCAGCCACCTGCACCGCGACGAGGAGGAAGTGGTCTGGCGCTGCGACAACACGTCGTGTCCGGCCCGAATACGACGCAGCCTCGAGCACTTCGCGTCGCGCTCGGCGATGAACATCGAGGGATTGGGCGAATCGCTCATCGACCAGCTCATCGAGCACGATCTCGTCCATGATTTCGCCGACATCTATCACCTCGACGCGGCGCAACTCGAGACGCTCGTGGTCACGCCCCGCGAACCGCGATCGGAGCGTGCGCGCCCCCGCAAGCTGGGGAAGGTGGGCCGGAACATCATCGAGCAGATCGAGCGCAGCAGGAAGAACGACCTGTCGCGGCTGGTCTACGCCCTCGGGATCAGGCACGTCGGCGAAAAGGCCGCGGCGACGCTGGCGCGCCAGTTCAGGACGCTCGACAGGATCCTCGCGGCGCCGATCGAAGCGCTGCAGACGGTAGCCGACATCGGCCCGGTCGTCGCGGCGTCCGTCCGCGCGTTCGCCGACGAGACGCCGAATCGCGCGCTCGTTGATCGGTTGGCGAAGGCTGGCGTGAACATGCAGAGCCAGGCTCCCGAGGTGACCGACGAGCCGGGCCCGCTGGCCGGCAAGGTGTTCGTCCTCACCGGTACACTACAGTCGATGTCGCGTGAGGAAGCCGTCGAGGCGCTCGAGCGGCTCGGCGCCCGGGTGTCCGGCTCGGTCAGCAGGAAAACGAGCTTTCTCGTCGCCGGAACGGATCCGGGGAGCAAGCTTGAAAAAGCAGGTCAGCTCGGCGTCGAAACGCTGGATGAAGACGCGTTCCGCGCTCTTATAATGAAAAGGCAGGGCTGACGCGCAAACTTATGTCTCGCCGCTTCACGATCGTGACGTTGCTTCTCACCGCCGTGATCGCGTTCCTCGTGGGTGCGATTGTGGCCGGCGGCCTCGGCAGGCCGGCGATCATCGCGGATACTCCCGCCCCGCGCCGGCCACCGCCGAGCAGGATTTCGAATGTCGGGCCCGCGGCGTCGGTCTCGCTCGTCAACTTCGCCGACATCGTTGAGCGCATCAACCCGGCGGTCGTGAACATCGACGCGACGGCCCGCGTCGGCGAACGTCGCCGGCGCAGCCGCCCGGGCCTGCCGGATGCCCCGGAGCCCTTCGATTTCAACGCCCCGCGCGGAGACCGCGACCCCCCGCGCCGCGGCGCCGGCAGCGGATTCGTCATCGACGCCGACGGCAGTATCCTGACCAATTTCCATGTCATCGATCGCGCCGACCGGATATTGGTGACCTTGTCGGACGGCCGCAGTCTGCGCGCGCGCGTGATCGGGTCCGATCCCGACACCGATATCGCGTTGATCAAGGTGGACGATCAGGCCGGGCTGCCGGTGGCGCCGATCGGCGATTCGTCCACGCTGAGGATGGGCGAGTGGGTGTGTGCGATCGGCAACCCGCTCGGGTACGAGCACACCGTGACGGTTGGGGTCGTCAGCCACCTGGGGCGGAAGCTGTTCGACGCGAGCCTCGACAACTACATTCAGACAGACGCCGCGATCAACTTCGGAAACAGCGGCGGCCCGCTCATCAACTCGCGGGGCGAAGTCATCGGCATCAACGCCGCGATCAGCGCGCGCGCCAGCAACATCGGGTTCGCGGTTCCGATCAACGGGGCCTCGGCGATTCTGCCGCAGCTGCGCGCGAAGGGCCGCGTGTCGCGCGGCTATATCGGCGTGCACCTGCGCGACGTCGACGCCGATCTGCAGCGGTCGCTCGGCCTTTCAATCCGCCAGGGCGCCCTGGTGCAGGACGTCACCCCGGGTTCGCCGGCCGATCGCGCGGGGGTCCGTCCCTACGACGTGATTCTGTTGTTGGACGATCAGCCGATCGCGAACGACGATCAGCTGATTCGCCAGATTTCTGGCCGGAGCCCGGGTACGGTCGCGCAGCTGCGCGTGCTGCGCGACGGCCGTGAGCAGACGATGACGGTGAAGCTCGCCGAGCGGCCGGGTCGCGACGGTACCGCGTCGCAGAACGTGACGCCGGCGCCGATTCCGCCGGCCGGCGCGCGGCCGGACCAGGAGCCCGTGCTGGGTCTGACCGTCCGCGATCTGGATCGGTTCACGGCCGAGAGGCTCGACCTGCCGAGAGCCATGCGCGGCGTCCTCATCACGCGCGTGGAGCCGCTCAGCTCGTCGTTCGACGCCGACATGCAGCGCGGCACTGTTCTGCTGGAAATCAATCGGCATCCGATCACGTCGACGGCCGAATACCGCCGGCTGGCCCGCACCGCGCGCTCTGGCGACATCCTGACCCTGTTCGTGTATTCGCCGGATCTGGACCAGCGCCTGGTGAAGACCATCAGGGTCGAACAGCGGTAGTGCCGCAGCGCCGCCGCGGTGGTCGCGCCGAATGAACCACGCTTCATCATGCCCAAATCGCGCGTTCTGGTCATAGACGACGAGGCGGCCATCCGCGACTCCTTGCGGATGACGCTGGAATACGCCGGCTACGAATTCACCGGCGCCGCCACCGGTCAGGAAGGTCTCGCGCTGGCCGAACGCGAGATGCCTGACGTCGTGCTCCTCGATATCAAGATGCCGGGCATGGACGGGATGGACGTGCTCACGCGCCTGCGCGCGATGAGCGAGACCACGCCGGTCGTCATGATCTCGGGCCATGGGACGACGAGCACCGCCGTGGAGGCGATCAAGAAGGGGGCGGCCGATTTCCTGGACAAGCCCTTCGAGAGCACCGAGCGCCTGCTCGTCACGATCGGCAACGCGCTGGAGCATGCGCGCTTGCGCGACGAGAACCGGTCGTTGAAGAAGGACCTCGACGTCCGCCACCAGATGGTGGGGGAGAGCGCGGCGCTGAAGCAGGTGATGGCGGCGATTGCCCGCGCGGCTCCCACCAATGCGACCGTACTGATCCAGGGCGAGAGCGGCGTCGGCAAGGAGATCGTCGCGCGCGCGATCCACCGGAACAGCCTGCGCAAGCGAGAGCGGTTCGTCCAGGTGAACTGCGCGGCGATCCCCGAGGAACTCATCGAGTCGGAGTTGTTCGGCCACGAACGCGGATCGTTCACCGGCGCGACCGAGAAGCAGATCGGCAAGTTCGAGCAGGCCGATCACGGAACGATCTTCCTCGACGAAGTCGGCGACATGAGCGCGAAGACGCAGGCCAAGGTGCTTCGGGTGTTGCAGGAAGGCGAAGTCGAGCGGCTCGGCTCCTCGCGCACCACCAAGGTGGACGTTCGCGTCATCGCCGCGACGAACAAGAACCTCGAGGAGGAGATCGAGAAAGGGCACTTCCGGGAGGACCTCTATTTCCGGCTGGCGGTCATCCCGATTCTGGTGCCGCCGCTGCGCGAGCGGTCGGAAGATATCCCGCTCCTGGTGCGGCACTACCTCGACGCGTTCAGCCGCGAGCACAATACGCGGCCGCGCCGGGTGACGGATGCCGCCATGGATGCGTTGCGGCGCTATCGCTGGAAGGGGAACGTCCGTGAGCTGCGGAACACGGTCGAGCGGCTGATCATCATGAGCGGCGCCGACACCATCGACCTCGCCGATCTGCCGGGCGTGACGCGCTCCAGCGCCGTCGCGTCGAAGCCGGGGAGTGAGGCGGCCGTGGGAAAGGACGGCACCCTGCGCGAGTTCAAGGACAACTCGGAGCGTGCGTATCTGGTGGCGAAGCTTCGTGAAAACGGCTGGAACATTTCCAAGACCGCCGAAGTGATCGATACGCCGCGGAGCAATCTCTACAAGAAGCTCGAGCAGTATCAGATCTCGCAGGAAACGGATGGGTAGGACCGGCGCGCAAGATCTGCAGTCTGAAATCCGAAGAGGCGAGTAAGCGATCGCAGCGAGCCGTAAGCCGAATTCTGTTCCACCTTCGCACTCGCCCTCACGGGCTCGTGCTTCGGCGGACGACGACCATTCCTCTAGCCCCGCCATCACTGGCGGGGTCAAGCAACCTACCCGGAAGCGCTCTGGACGGGCCGTCCAGGCCAGGCTGAACCAGCGCGTTGCCACGCCAGGACCCGGGGCCTCCCTATTTGGTCTTGCTCCGTGCGGGGTTTTGCCTGCCACCGACCTTACGGCCGGCGCGGTGCGCTCTTACCGCACCTTTTCACCCTTACTCTCGTCATGCCGGTTGACCGCACCCGGTGCACGTCGGAAGGAATCGCGCGGCCTGTCAGAGCCGCCGCGCCCACCCGTACGTTCAACCGACACGACGAGAGCGGTATATTTTCTGTGCCACTATCCTTCAGGTTGCCCTGACCGGGCGTTACCCGGCGCACTGCCCTGCGGAGTTCGGACTTTCCTCTGATGCGTGAAGCGCCAGCGGTCGTCTGGCTCGCTGCGATCCCCACCATTGTATCAGCGGACACGACGGCGGCAGTGGGAGGAGCAGCCGGTCCGGCCTGCCCGCCCTTGACCCGTCCCGCCCTTCCTGCCTATCCTGCCTCCTAGTCACTATGTCCTTCTATCTCGTTACCGGCGGCGCCGGTTTCATCGGATCGCACCTCACGGAAGAGCTCGTACGACGCGGGCACCACGTCCGCGTCGTCGACAGCCTCATTACCGGCCACCGTCGCAACGTCTCGCACATTCCGGGAGTCGAGTTCCTGGAAGGCGACCTCGCGGAGACTGGCGTCGCTGCACGAGCGGTGCAGGGCGTCGACTACGTCCTCCATCAGGCGGCCATCCCGTCGGTGCCCCGGTCGGTGAAGGATCCCGTGACCTCTCACCGGGCGAACGTCGATGGGTCGTTGAACCTCCTCGTGGCGGCTCGCGACGCCCGGGTGAAACGTCTCGTGTACGCCGGTTCGTCGTCTGCGTACGGCGACACGCCGACGCTGCCCAAGCACGAGGACATGCCGACCCACCCGCTATCGCCGTACGCACTGCAGAAGCTGGTGGCCGAACAGTACTGTCAGATGTTCACCGCGCTGTATGGGTTGGAGACCGTCACGATTCGATATTTCAATGTGTTCGGGCCCCGCCAGGACCCCGGCTCACCGTATTCAGGCGTGATCTCGCTGTTCGCCACGGCTCTGCTCGAGGGACGCCAGCCGATCATCTACGGCGACGGCGAACAGACCCGCGATTTCACTTATGTGGCGAACGTGGTCGACGGCGTGCTGCGGGCGGTGGAAGCGCCAGGAGCCGCCGGAGAAGTGATCAATGTCGCGACCGGTGGGCGGATCTCCCTCAAGCAGCTGCTGCTCACGATGAACGGTATCGTCGAGAGCCAGATCGGAGCGGTCTACAAGGAACCACGCGCAGGCGACGTGCGCGATTCCCAGGCCGACATCTCGAAGGCCAGGATGCTATTGGGTTACGTGCCGATCGTCATGCTGGACGAGGGGCTGAAGCACACGCTCGACTGGTGCCGCGCCGAACGCGCGTTGACCCGCTGAGCCCATTTCATGCTCGCGCGTCTTCCGATGAGCACGTTACCAGCGGTAGCGGGCTGATAAGAGGGGGTTTCTCCAGTGAGACATCGTCGTTTCGCCAGCATCGCCGCGCTGATGGTCGTGCTCCCTGTCCTGGCGCCGGGGCCGGCATTCGGGCAGCTCTTTTTTCCGCGAGATACCCCGAAATTCCCGCAGGCCAGGACCTGGATGGCGCAGAAGGCCAAGCTCCCCCCCTACAGTCCACCGCGCACACCAGACGGCCAACCCGATCTTCAAGGCGTGTGGAGCGGCCCGGTTGGTGGGGGCAACGACGACATCGAAGAGCACGAGTACGTGGACATGACGACGCCGCCACAGGAGAGCTATATCTCCGAACCAGGAGACGGGAAAGTCCCCTACACGCCGTGGGCGCTGGCCAAACGAAATGAGATTCGGGCGGGCTTGGGGCGAGGCTGGCCCGGCGAGTCGGGCGAACGTCTCTACGCCGATCCGACGTCATTCTGTCTGAATAGCATGCCGCGCATCTCGTTCGGTCCTCAGGAGATCGTTCAGAAACCCGACTCCGTGATTCTGCTCAGCGCGAATGGCTACCGCGTGATTCGTACCGACGGACGGCCGCATCTCGGTCCAGGCGCGAAGTCCTGGCTCGGAAACTCGCGCGGCCGTTGGGAAGGCGATACGCTCGTCGTCGAAGTGACCGGTCTCAACGGCAGAGGATGGTTCGACAGCGCCGGGAACTTCTATGGCGAGAACACGCGTCTGGTGGAACGCTGGCGGTTGGTCGACGCGAATACGATCGACTACGAGGTGACGATCGAAGACCCCACGCTCTATACCAGACCCTGGAAGATGAACTATCCGAAAAGGCGTGCCCGGCGTGCCGCCGACGACCCTTATGCAAAAGAGTTGTGGGAGGTGGGCTGTCACGAAGGGAATGCCATCGGCACGGAGTCCATCCACAGCCTCGGCTTCAAGTGGTACAAGGGAGTCACTCCTCCGAAGTGACGTGAGCGCCGCTCGTCCCGGGACGTCGCACGTGTGTCGGGCCTGGTTACGCGGTTCCCCGAATCGTGACGCACGACAGCGCAGCTTCGCCGTTCGGAAGCTGCGCTGTCGAGATCACCAGGACGCGAGCGTCAGGGGCCGGTCATTCGGATCTGGTGCCTCTCCAATTCCAGAACGTGCCGTCTACCGTGGTGACGGTCACATCGGCCTTGAACCCCTTCAGCGAGCCGCTCCCCCCGGTAAACTGGCAGGCTCCCAGTGGCTCCGGCACCCCTCTGAGCAGGCAGTGGCCAAACGCTGTGCCGCCTCCCGTGCCCTCGATGACTACCCAACTATCGAGGAATGGGTGGTCCATCGTGAAAAACCCCGGCCCGAAGTAGCGAATCTTTGCGCCCACGAGCGGTCGGAAGTTGGATGCAGTGACAGTACAGTAGGTCAGCTCGCCTGGGGCAAGCGTGGCGGTCCCGCATTCCTTGGTCACTCTCAGCGTCTTTGATTCATTTCGTTCCTCGGCCCGCGATGATTGCGGGGCGAGAACGGCCAATGCCAGGATGGCGCCGGTGAGTGTAAGCAGCACATTTCGGATCGAACGCATTTTTTCCTCCTGAATTGGAAACGGGGAAATATCTCCCACCTACCTAGAGACGCGACAATTTGGCAAAAACTTGCTCACGGGCCCTGAAAACGGCACAGAATGAGGGCCTCAAGGCACACTCATGGATGCCAAGCGGGATCCGGATGCGGACGTGAGCGGGTTGCTGCAGGCCTGGAGGGGCGGGGACGTCGAGGCACGGGATCAGCTGCTGACAGTGGTGTATCAGGAACTGCGCCGGCGCGCGGCCGCCCATCTGCGGCGCGAGCGCGCGGGACATACGCTGCAGCCGACGGCGCTGGTCCACGAGGTCTATCTGCGCCTCGTCAAGCAGGACCGCGCGGCCTGGCAGAACCGCGCGCAGTTCTTTGGCGTCGCCTCCCAGATGATGCGCCGCATCCTCGTGGACCGGGCCCGGGCGCGCAACAGGTCAAAGCGGTCGGGCGGCTGGGCGCGGGTCACGCTCGACGAGGAGGTCGCGCAGTCGCAGGAGCGCGAGGTCGATGTGCTCGACCTCGATCGGGCCCTGAGTGAGCTCGCGACGTTCGATACCCGGAAGAGCCAGGTCGCTGAGCTCCGCTTTTTTGGCGGCTTGTCCCTCGAGGAGACCGGGCACGTGCTGGACCTCTCCGTCGCCACGCTGGAGCGGGAGTGGCAGGCGACCCGGGCATGGCTCTACGCTCGCTTGACCGGAGAGGCGGGGAGGTCTCAGTTCGACTGAACGTCGCCGTGTTCAACCTGGCAGGGCTGCCGATGTGCCTTTTTACTAGGTGTCCTGAGCATGAAGTCTGAGCGTTGGCATCAGATCACCGGGATGTTCCATGTCGCACGCGAGCGCGATCCTGGGCGCCGCGACGAGTTTCTCGCCGATGCGTGCCGAGAGGACGCGACGCTGCGGCGGGAAGTCGAGGCGATGCTGGATGGACACGCCAACGCTGGCCCCTTCGGAGAGACTCCGCTATTCAGATCGCTGGGGCCGGATCAAGAAATGAGGCTCGGCCCCGGCGCTCGCCTCGGATCATTCGAAATCATCACTGCGCTCGGATCCGGTGGGATGGGCGAAGTGTATCGAGCGAGGGACACAAAGCTGCACCGCGATGTCGCGCTCAAAGTCCTCCCCGACCTCTTCGCCAACGATCCCGATCGGCTCGCCCGTTCTCAGCACGAAGCCCGCGTGCTTGCTTCGCTGAATCACCCGCACATCGCCGGCATCTACGGCCTTGAAGACACTGATGATGTGTGCGCTTTGGTCCTAGAGTTGGTCGAAGGTCCAACGCTGGCCGATCGGATCGCGCAGGGGCCGATCCCGATCGATGAGGCGCTGCCCATCGCGCGTCAGATCGCTGAAGCACTGGAGGCCGCCCATGAGCATGGGATCGTCCACCGCGATCTGAAGCCAGCCAACATCAAGCTGCGACCCGATGGCACCGTGAAGGTGCTGGACTTTGGCCTCGCCAAGGCCCTCGACATTAGGCCGCCTTCCGATGTGTCTCGGTCGCCGAACACCACCAGTCCGGCGATGACGGGGATGGGTTTCATTCTGGGCACGGCTGCGTATATGAGTCCGGAACAGAGCAAAGGGAAGCCGGTCGATAAGCGTGCTGACATCTGGGCGTTCGGCTGCGTGCTCTACGAGATGCTCGCCGGCACGCGGGCGTTCCGCGGCGAGACGGTCTCGGAGACGCTGGCCGAGGTGATGAAGTCGGAACCGTCATGGACGGCGCTGTCGCCCGAGATGCCGGCGAGACTCCGAAACGTTGTCCGGCGCTGTCTGGAGAAGGATTCGCGGAAGCGTATGCGCGACATGGGCGATGTGTGCCTCGCGCTGGACGGTTCCTTTGAGACCGCGGCGGCGGTGGACGCCACGGTTGGCACCGTTTCTCGGCTTCGCGTCTGGCAGCGTCCGGCGCCGCTCGTGGCAGGCGTCGTGGCGCTTCTCGGTGTGACGGTCCTCGCCGTCTGGACGCTCACGCGTCCCGCGCCGCCGCGGATGACGCGTCTGACGGTGATCCCGTCCGGCGCCCCCGTCGGCCTCGGTAACGTGGCGATTTCACCTGACGGGGCGCGCCTCGCGTACGTCGCCGGCGCCGCCCAGGAGCTCTTCGTGCGCGCGCTCGACCAGCTTCAGCCCACCGCGCTCCAGGCGAGCGCGGTGCGCTTTCTCTTCTTTTCGCCCAATGGTCATTGGATCGGCTTCTCGGATGGATCCAGCGCGATCAAGAAGGTCGCGGTCGCCGGGGGACCGCCCGTGGTCGTCGGCCGGACCGCAGGCGGTCTTCCCCAGGGCGCAAGCTGGAGTACCGATGACACTATCGTGTTCGGCAGCAACGGCCCCGCCTCAGGTTTGTTGCGGGTGGTGGCCGCCGGGGGCGAACCGGAGGTGCTGACGACGCCCAACCGGGAGCAGGGCGAACTTAGTCATTTGTGGCCCGAGGTCTTGCCCGATGGTCGGGCTGTGCTCTTCACCATTATGACTCCTGGGGGTCTCAACCATGCGCAGATCGCGGTGCTCGACCTGGCGACGCGCGAGCAGAAGGTTCTGATCCGCGGTGGGAGTCATGCGCGCTATGTGCCCACCGGGCACCTCGTTTACGGCGTGGCCGGGACGTTGCGGGCGGTCGCCTTCGACCTTGGACGGCTCGAGGTTGTCGGAACTCCTGTTCCGGTGATGGACCAGGTGGTCACTAGCCACAATGGGAGCGTCAATTTGAGCATGGCAGGCGATGGCACGCTGATCTATGTGCCGGGCGGAGTGCAGGCGTTGCACAGCACGCTGGTGTGGGTGGATCGGCAGGGACGCGAGGAGCCGCTCAAGGCGCCGCCGCGGCTCTACCTGTATCCGCGCCTGTCGCCCGATGGGACGCGCGTGGCGCTCGACGTACACAACGAGGAACGTGACATCTGGATCTGGGATCTCGCGCGGGAAACGCTGACGCGCTTCACCTTCGACCCGCGGCCGGATACGCATCCACTCTGGACACCAGACGGGCAGCGGGTGCTGTTCCGTTCCGCGCGACACGGCCCGTTCAATCTCTTCTGGCAGGCTGCGGACGGCACGGGGACGGTGGAGCGCCTCACTGAGAGCCCGAACAATCAATTCCCCAGCGCGTTCTCGCCTGACGGGACGCGGCTGGTCTTCCGAGAAGAGACGGCAAAGACTGGGGAGGACCTGATGGTGGTGGCGCTGGAGGGCGGAAAAAGGGGCCAGCTCCATTCGCCACGCGTCGGCGCGCCCGAAAAAGGCCTGAGGAGCCAAATCCGGCCGCTGGTACAGACGACGTCCGACGAGCTGAATGCGGAGATCTCGCCCGACGGCCGTTGGATGGCGTATCAATCGAACGAGTCGGGAAAGGATGAAATTTACGTGCGGCCGTTTCCGGACGCCGACCGCGGTCGTTGGCAGGTGTCTGCAGGCGGCGGGACGCGGCCCTTGTGGGCGCGCAGCGGCAAGGAGCTCTTCTACGTGGGACCGAGCGGTGCGGTGATGGGCGCTTTCGTTGAGGGTGGATCCACGCTTCGAGCCGGCACTCCGACGCGGCTGTTCGAGGGACGCTATCTGATGGCTGCAGGGATTGGGGGTCGCACCTACGATGTGTCACCGGACGGGCGGCGATTCCTCATGATCAAGCCGGTTGACGGGGGCGAGTTCCTACCGACCGCCGGGCCGACGAGCCTCGTTATCGTCCAGAACTGGACGGAGGAGCTGAAACGTCTGGTGCCGACCAACTGACGAGTCCCGGCAGTCCCTCCTGCCTGAACCGAGCGCGTGCGATTTCTCCGCCTGAGGCGTCGGGATATGCTCGGAATCTTTGGTTCCGATCCCAGCTCGTCACCTGGTGAGCGGGCCACAGGTTCACCCTACAACTCCTAGAGCCTCGAACGGCGTCGATCGATCGGTCGGGTGATGAGGCCGTAACTCGCGGCGTCATTCTTAACCTGCCAAGCCAGTCTGTTCGCTGCCTGGCGCGAGCCCCCGCCTCCATCCTCTGCCACACCAATCAATTGCCGCCGCGCCGCGTCCGGTGCGCCGCCGGTGCCCGTCTTGCGATAGGTAGCGGCGACCCTGGACCGGACGAACAATCTTTTCGCCGGGGCCCGACCTCCCTCACGACGAGAGTCCTCCGGTCCCGGGTCTTGCCGCGCATGACGCGCATTCGAAGGAGGACCGATGTCGCGAACGCTTCTTTCACTCGTCGCCCTGGCAGCCTTTCTCGCGTCCCAGGCGCACGCGCAAACCACCCGGACCAAGGCCGTCGATCAAGCGGCCGCCAAGCCGGCCGCGCAGGTCAACCTGAACACCGCGACCGTCGCGGATCTTCAGGACCTGCCTGGAGTCGGCGCGAAGGTGGCCGCGAGGATTGTCGAGTACCCGACAGAAACAAGGGCCGTTCAAGAGGATCGAGGAGCTGATGAACGTCCAGGGAATCGGCGAGAAGAGCTTCCTCAAGCTCCGGTCGCAGCTCACGGTCGGCGTCAAGACCGAAACACCGCAATCGTCACAGAAATAGAGCAACAGGTCCGCACAGGTCCGGTCGCATCTCGTGCCCGGGCCTGCGCAGGCAGGCCGGTCGACATGTGGATGCGTCGTGCTGCCGGCTACTCCCTGATCGAGCTGCTGTTCGCGCTCGGTCTGATGGTGACGCTCGCCGGCATTGCCGTCCCCCAGATACTGGCGGCCCTCGACGACTACCGGGCCTACGGCGCCGCGCGGTATGTGTCCGGCCGTCTCCACGAAACGCGGGTGATGGCGGTAACACGGACTGTCAACACGGCGCTGCGCTTCAGCATCAGTGGAGGTTCGTACGCGTACGCCGTGTATGTCGATGGGAATCGGAACGGTGTGCGCACCGCCGATATCTCGGACGGTGTCGATCCCGAGATCCAGAAGAGCGAGCGCCTCGTTGACCTCTTTCCCGGCGTCGATTTCGGTGCAGTGCCGGGCCTTCCGTCGGTTGAGCCTGGCAGCCCGCCTCCGGGGGAGGATCCGGTCAGGTTCGGATCGTCAAGCATGGCTGTGTTCACCGCGTTGGGGACCTCGACCCCGGGAAGCCTGTACATCCGTGGCCGCCGGGATGCGCAGTATGCGGTTCGGCTGTTCGGACAAACCGGCAAGATTCGCGTGCTCAAGTTCAACCCACGCACGCGCATGTGGAGGGCTCTATGAGTGATGCGCAGGGATGCGCGGAGCGCCCAGACCGGCGGCGCGCTCGCCGTCGTCGGACAATCCACGACCATGGCATCGTGAGCGCGCGGGTACGTCCGGGACGGGATGCCTCACTCCTCGATGTGTCGGCTGGCGGCGCGCTGGTCGAAACCACGTATCGGCTCCTGCCCGGATCTCCCATCGAGCTTCACGTCGCGACGGGCGAGCACCGAACATCCATGCGCGGAGGCGTGCTGCGCAGTGCGGTTGTAAGTGTGCGAGCGGCAGGCATGTGTTACCGCAGCGCCATCAGATTTGACCGCCTGTTGTCGTGGTTCGTCGAAGGCGACACAGATGGGTATGGCGTTCCCGCGGGAAGCATTCATTCAACAGGGCGCCCAGGGTAGACGTTACCCGTAGCACCACGTAACCCCAGGCATCGCTGGTCACATCCCGTCAATTCCTTCGAGGGTTCGTGACAACTCGGTGGCACCTGGATTGGATCTTCACGCACGCCATGGACTGGATGCAGCGCAATGACGATGACCGCGAGTGATTCTGAAGCAGGCCCCAGGGGGCGTGTTGTGCGGCGGCGCGACCGCAGGCTCGGGCTCGCGGATCTGCTGGCAGCTCTTTCGCGTGCGATTGCCGACCGCTCCGACAGCTTCTTGCTGCGAAGCGCGTTCGAGGAAACGTTGGCGCGCCTTGTCCCGGTGAAGTCGGTGCGCCTGCGGGAGAATGTCGGCCGGTGGAACGGCCGGGGTGAGCGCCCTGGCGCGATCGAGTCCATCGCGCTCGACGTTCCAGGTGGCGATGCTGGCGGGGTGCTCGAAGCGGCAGTCGATCCGGGCTCGGCGCTCGGCGAGTGGGATTGTCAACTTCTGGGCATCGCCGCGCATGTCGGCGCGTTCGTCCTGGAGATCGATCGCAACCGGTTTCAATTGGCACGGGCCGGGCTGCGTCCCGGCAGCCAAGGCGAAGCACCCCACCGCCGCGCTGATCGGATCGACACCCGCCATGCAGGCGCTGCGAGGACAGATCGATCGCGTCGCCGGAACCGACTTCACGATCCTCCTGGAAGGAGAGAGCGGCGTCGGCAAAGAGCTGGTGGCGCGGCAGATTCACCAATCGAGCCGGCGGCGCAACGGCCCGTTCGTGGCTGTGAATTGTGCCGCCCTCGTGGACACGCTGCTCGAGGCGGAGCTGTTCGGCATCGAGGAGCGGACGGCGACCGGGGTCCGCGGGCGGCGCGGAAAGTTCGAGCACGCTGACGGAGGCACCCTGTTTCTCGACGAGGTCTCCGACCTGTCTTCGTCGGCACAGGCGAAGCTGCTGCGGGCCATCCAGGATCTTGCGGTGGAGCGGGTTGGCGGTCACGGCTCGCATCGCGTCGATATCCGTATCGTCGCGGCGACCAATCGGAGCCTGGCCGGACTGGTCGAGCGATCGCACCTTCAGGCCCGACCTCTATTACCGTCTGGCCGGCGTCGACCTGCGCGTGCCGACGCTTCGGGAGCGGCGTGCCGACATCCTCGCGCTGGCGGCCTCGTTTCTCGAGCGGCACCGGGCCAGGCGGCCGCTCCGGCTGTCGGCGGCCGCCCAAGCGGCGCTCGTCGAGTACAACTGGCCGGGCAACGTCCGCGAGCTCGAGCGGGTGGTGGAACGCGCCATCGCGCTCACGGAATCCGATGTGATTTCTCTCGACGATTTGCCGGCCAGCATTCGTGGCGACTATGCGACCGTCATCGTCCCGTCGCTCGAGCGGCGGGAAACGATGCGGGCATGGGGTCGGCGGTATGCGCGCCTCGTGGTGGAGCGCTGTGATGGCAACAAGCGCCAGGCGTCGCGGTTCCTCGGCATCAGCTATCACACCCTCGTCGCGTATCTGAAAGACCCGGTCGAAGAGGCGGCCGCGAAGGCCCCGGCGCGCACCGAGGATGGAGCCGACGAAGCCGCTGTGGCCACGCCGGCAGTGTGTCCTGAAACAGTGGAGGTGTAAATGACTCACGGAGCGTCTCTCGGGCGACGACGAGCGTCGACGGTCGACATAAGTGCTGTTGAGCCCAGGAACGCCGGACGTCGAACCCCCACGGCGCATGCCGAGTATCGCTCGCCGCACGCCGAACTTCGAGTGCGGCACGCGAACGGCGTACGTCGCTCGCGACCTGTTGAATGGCAGTGGGGCACGTCGAACGGCGCATGTCGCATGCGGCACGGCGAACGGCAAAACGGCGAAGAGAGAGAGCGAAGCGATTGAATGATCGGCCGGGCGTCTCCGGCACAACACGGCGGACGAGACGGGGCAGAACAGGTGTCTGCGAGGTTGCGCGTGTGCTCTGGTGCGATGTCCATACGGGCGTCGCGGGACCGTCAGGTCCAAAAGGAGCCTCATGGCACTCCTCGTCACACCCCGTGTCCGTCGGATCATCCTGCTCACCATCCTGCTCGGCACTGCGTTCACCATCGTGTCGGTGGGATCGATACGGCATCCGGCGGCGCAGAGCAGCCGGGCGGCCGATTCGCAGACGCTGCCTGGCGCGGCCGCCTCCACGGAGCAAGGCCTGTCACAGGAGCCACGCGATCGGGGAGCGACGTACGAGTGGCTTGAAAGTCAAGCCACTCGAGTCACGGTGCGGTTCGCCGATATCGTCGCGACCTCTGAGCGGACGGCCGACGCCGACATCAAGACCCGCCTTACCGACCTGGTCGGCAACGATGTCGGCACATTCAAAGTCCACCGTGTTGATGCGATGAACGACGAGCTGGAATTCCGATCGACGGACGCCATGCAGATTCGACCGGCCAGGCGGACGGGCGCGCGCCCGACGCTCGACTGGGCGAGCCGTCAGGCGTACTCCTTGTGGAAGGATCAGGCGACCGGTGCCTCACGGCTTGAATGGCAGGAAGGGTTGCTGCGGCCTCGTGGTGCCCGCCTGCGCGACCTCGATCGGGACGTCAGCGAACTCCACACGGAGTGGGCCAACGGGCTGTCCGCGACCGCGAGCAGAGCCCCAAGCCGCCGGCACGTGACCGGTGCACCTGGCGCGCGGGAACTCGTTCATCAGCCGGCTCAAAAAGGACAGCGTCGAGGTGGGGTCCAGCCGCTGGTACGTCGACGAACGAGTGCTGGCCTGGTCCTTCCCTGGTCTCACCGAGGGCTATCTGGACGCAGACCGGCTGAAGCCGATTGGCGGGTGGCCGTTTACGCCGGATCTGGCATGGGCCAACGTCCAGAGCTTCGCATTTCACTACTTCCATACCCTTATGGCCAAGCAGGGTTTCGTGGCACGTCGGCAGAAGAACGGTTGGACAGAAAAGGTTCTCGAGTTGGTCATGCCGACCATCCTGGCGAACGATCCGGGCTGTGACGGCTTCCACTGGCTCGATCGCACGGTGTTTCGGCCGTGCTGCGACGTCCACGATCGCTGCTACCGAAGGAACGGCTGCGGTGCCAGTTCCTGGTGGCTGTGGTGGAGCTCATGGCAGTGCAATTCTTGCAATCAGTATGCGTTCTTCTGTTTCGCGACGGGCGGGCGAGTGCCGTACCGCCAGACTCCTTACTGAGCGAGGGTGAACGTTGATGAACGCACCCATCGCCCGAGCCTGGAGTGGCCCGTTTGCCATAGGGCTTCTCGCCGGGTCGCTGCCGCAACTCGCCGGCTGGTGGCTCAACTCAGGCCGGGGCGTAGTCACCACGATGGCGATTCTCTTTGTCACGGCGATTGGCGTCTGTGGCCGGTCGGACACGCCGTGGTTTCGAGCGACGGCGATGGCCGCCGGCGCGCTGGCGGGAATGACCGGCATGCTGTTCTGGATAGGCCCCGGCACACTCTGGCCGATTGTCCTGATCGGGGCCGCAGCCCTCAGCTGCACAGCCGTTCTTGCTGGCGCTGGGGTCGCGCGCATCCTCCGGCATCGCCGGTAGCCCATCGGTCGCGGCGGATGATTCCCTTCCGCCGCGACCGCACGATGAGCGGGCTCTGACATCGCCAGCGCCTTCCTTGACCGCGCTCTGCGCGCATAGTACCGTTACCTGTTCCGGTCGAACACGCTTCGCGTTACTGCTCTCCCATGGAACAGGCTGCCGCCACTCCTCTCAAGAAGACGCCGCTCAACGCTCTCCACCGCGCTTCGGGTGCCAGGATGGTCCCGTTTGGCGGGTGGGACATGCCTGTTGAGTACACCGGCATCGCCGCCGAGCACCTGGCTGTGCGCGAGCGCGCGGGGCTGTTCGACGTCAGCCACATGGGCGAGATCGAGATCGCCGGCACGGACGCGCTGGCGGCCGTGCAGCACATTTCGTGTAACGACGCGTCCAAGCTGCAGGTTGGCCAGGCGCAATATTCCGGCCTGATGACCGCGGACGGGACCTTCGTCGATGATCTGCTCGTCTATCGCCTCGCCCCCAGTCACTTCCTCTTCGTCGTCAACGCGTCGCATATCGCGGAGGATTACAAGTACATCTCCGAACAGATTGCGGCCGTCGGCAATGTGGTGGCCGTAGACGCCAGCTCGCGATATGCGCTCATTGCCGTGCAAGGGCCGCGGGCGCTGGATGTGCTGCAGCCGCTTACTGGGGTCGAGCTCGGGTCGATGAAGTACTACTGGTTCGCCAACGGGGAAGTGGCGAGTGTGCGTGCCATGATCTCGCGAACGGGCTACACGGGCGAGGATGGCTTCGAGATCTTCGTGCCGCCACAGTCAGCCGATCGTGTCTGGCAGGCGCTGATCCAGGCAGGGCAATCGGTGGGGCTCGCCGCGTGCGGTCTCGGCGCCAGAGACACCTTGAGGCTCGAGGCCGCGATGCGGTTGTATGGGAACGACATCGACACCACGACCACGGTGCTCGAAGCAGATCTGGGATGGATCGTCGGCTGGAGCAAAGGCGACTTCCTGGGTGCCGGCGTCTTGCGACAACAGAAGGCCGATGGGGTGCGCCGTAAGATCGTCGGGTTCGAGATGGCCGAGCCGGGCATCGCGCGCCAAGGCCACGACCTGTATCTGAACGGCGTCAAAGCTGGTACGGTGACCAGCGGCACCCAGACGCCATTCTTGAAGAAGGCGATTGGTATGGCGTACGTGCCGGTGGACCATGCCGTACCCGGCTCCGAGTTCGATGTCGACATCAGGGGACGGCGAGCCCGCGCGAGGGTCGTCCCGATGCCGTTCTATAAGCGTCAGAAGTAGGGCGGGTTCCTGAGTTCCTTCATAAACGGGAGTGCCCGTTTTTCGTGAAGCTGCGGCGGACCGCCGAAGGCGACGCGAGGACGATCGGACCGGCCCCTGGGAGTGTGCGATGACCTATCCGGCGGCATTCAAGTACACCAAAGACCACGAGTGGATCGAGCTCGCCGGCGATCGAGGCAAGGTCGGGATCACCGACTACGCCCAACAGCAGCTCGGCGACGTCGTATACATGGATCTCCCGGACGTGGGGGAACGATTGAAGGCTGGGGAGTCCTTCGGCACCATCGAGTCGGTCAAGGCGGTATCGGAGCTCTACGCGCCCGTCTCGGGGGAGGTTGTCGAGGTCAATGCAGCCCTGAAGGACAAGCCGGAACTGGTCAACACCGACCCGCACGCAAGCTGGATGATCGTTCTCAAGCTGGCGGATCCAGCCGAAACCGGCGCGCTGCTCGATGCGACGAAGTACGCCGAGCTCGTCAAGTGACCCATTTGAATCCGCAATCCGCAACCTGCAATCTGCAATATATCGATGCTATTTGACCCCGAGCGGTTCCAGTCCCGTCATATCGGACCTGATCAAGCCGAAGCCGGAGAAATGTTGAAGGTCATCGGCGCGTCGTCGCTGGAGGCGTTGATGGACGAGGCCATTCCCGCGAGGATTCGCCTCCATGAGCGCCTCGAACTCCCAGACGGCCAGCCCGAACAGGAGTTTCTGCGGGAATTGAAGGGCATCGCCGTCCGCAACCAGTTGTTCAAGTCGTATATCGGGCTCGGCTACTACGGCTGCTTTACGCCGAGTGTCATTCTGCGGAACGTCCTCGAGAATCCCGGCTGGTATACCCCCTACACCCCATATCAGGCTGAGATCGCCCAGGGCCGTCTCGAAGGGTTGCTCAATTTTCAGACGATGGTCAGCGACCTGACGGCGATGCCGATCGCGACGGCGTCGCTGCTGGATGAAGCCACGGCGGCCGCCGAGGCGATGATGATGTTGTATCGGGTACAGGGAAAGCGCATCGACGCGATCGTCGGACCGCCGCAGTTCCTGGTCGCCGACGGCTGCTTTCCCGCAGACGATCGAGGTGCTCCGCTCGCGCGCCGAGCCTCTCGGCATCGAGCTGGTGATCGGAGACTTCAGGACGGTCGAGCTGTCGGATCGAATGTTCGGCGCGATCGTCCAGACACCCGACGAAGCGGGGAGACTCCACGAGCTCGGTGGGTTCATCGGTCATGCAAAACGGGCGGGGGTCGCGGTGGCGGTCGCGACAGACCTGCTCAGCCTCACCCTCGTGACGCCGCCCGGCGAGCTGGGGGCTGATGTCGTCCTCGGGAACTCGCAGCGGTTCGGGGTGCCCATGGGGTACGGGGGCCCCCACGCGGCGTTTTTCGCCACGCTCGACAAGCACGTACGGCAGGCGCCCGGCAGGATCATCGGCGTGTCGGTAGACGCGCATGGTAATCGTGCGTACCGCATGGCGCTGCAGACGCGCGAACAGCACATCCGCCGTGAGAAGGCCACGTCGAACATCTGCACGGCGCAGGCCCTGCTTGCGAACATCGCCGGCTTCTATGCCGTCTACCACGGCCCCAAGGGGATCACCGCGATCGCCCGCCGCGTGCACGGGTACGCGCGGCTGCTCGAGCGCCAGCTCGGAGAGCTTGGCATCCGTCAGCTCAACCAGCCCTTCTTCGACACACTGCGTCTCGAGGGGGTGAACAGCGACCGGGTCCGATCGGCCGCTCTCGCCGCACGGTTGAATTTTCGTTATCGTGCCGATGGCACGATCAACATCGCCCTGGACGAAGCGACCAACGCGGACGACGTGCAGGCGATCGTGGGCGTGTTTGCGGGCGTGGCGGGGAAGGGGCCCGCGTCGTTCGATACATCGGCGGGGGCGTCTCGACGTCGAGTATCCGGCCGGTGTTGCCCGCACGTCGCCGTTCTTGACCCATCCCGTGTTCAATACCCATCACTCGGAGACCGAGATGATGCGGTACATCAGGAGCCTCGAGCGGAAAGATATCGGGCTCGATACGTCGATGATCCCGCTCGGCTCGTGCACGATGAAGCTCAATGCGGCCTCCGAGATGCTGCCGATCACGTGGCCCGAGTTCTCGACGCCGCACCCCTTCGTGCCGGTGGAGCAGATGGAGGGGTACCAGCAGGTGTTCCGCGAGGTCGAGCGGGCGTTGTGTGAGATCACCGGCTTTGCGGCCGTCTCCCTGCAGCCGAACTCCGGGGCGCAAGGGGAGTACGCGGGGCTGATGGTGATTCGGGCCTATCACCGCGATCGCGGCCAGGGGGCGCGCGACATTGTGCTCATCCCTGCGTCGGCGCACGGCACGAATCCGGCCAGCGCGATCATGGCCGGGATGCGCGTCGTGGTGGTGGCGAACACGAGAGACGGCAACATCGACGTCGCCGATCTCGAGGCCAAGGCCAACGAACATCGGCAGCGGCTCTCGGCATTGATGGTGACCTACCCGTCGACACACGGCGTTTACGAAGAGAGCATTCAGGACATCTGTGCGATCGTGCATCGGCACGGCGGGCAGGTCTACATGGACGGCGCGAACATGAATGCGCAGGTCGGCCTCACGAGTCCGGCCGCGATCGGCGCCGACGTCTGCCATCTGAACCTTCACAAGACGTTCAGCATTCCGCACGGCGGCGGTGGACCGGGGATGGGTCCGATTGGCGTGGCGGCGCATCTCGCCCCGTATCTGCCGGGCCATCCCGTGGTGAGGACCGGCGGCGAGCGAGCGATTCACGCGGTGTCGGCCGCGCCCTGGAGCAGCGCCAGTATCCTGCTCATTTCGTACGCTTACATCAGGATGCTCGGCGGCAACGGCATGACCGATGCGACCCGCTACGCGATCCTGAACGCCAACTACATCAAGTCCCGCCTGGAGACGTACTATCCGGTCCTGTACACCCGGCCGAACGGTCGTGTCGCGCACGAGATGATCTTCGATCTGCGACCGCTCAAGCAGGCCAGCGGCTCCCCTGGGTTTGACGAGACCGACGTGGCCAAGCGGTTGATGGATTACGGCTTTCACGCGCCGACCGTGTCGTTCCCGGTTGCCGGCACGCTCATGATCGAGCCCACCGAAAGCGAGCCAAAAGGGGAGCTCGATCGATTCTGCGACGCGATGATCGGGATCCGCGAGGAGATTCAGGCGGTGATCGACGGCAAGACGGATCCGCGCGACAACGTCCTCAAGAACGCACCCCACACCGCAGCGGCGGTGGCCGCCGACGACTGGGCGCATCCGTACTCACGCCAGCAGGCCGCGTTCCCGCTGCCCTTCGTCCGCGCGAGCAAGTTCTGGCCGAGCGTGGGGCGCATCGACAATCCCTACGGGGACCGGAACCTGATGTGCTCCTGCCCGCCGGTCGAAGAATACGAGAAATCTGAGGTCTGAAACGTAAGTCTGCTTCTTATCGATGCGCATCCTGTCCGCCGCTCAAATGCGCGAGGCCGATCGCCGGACGATCGAGGAGATCGGCATTCCCTCGCTCGTGCTCATGGAGAATGCCGGCCGGCAGGTCGTTGCAGCCATGGAGGCAATGCACAGCGATCTGCTGGAACGCCAGGTGGCGATCCTCTGCGGGCGCGGCAACAACGGCGGCGACGGCTTCGTGGTGGCGCGCACGCTGCTGCAGCGCGACGTCGACATCCTGGTCTTTCTGATCGGTCAGGTCGCCGAGATCCGCGGCGACGCCCGGATGAACCTCGATATTCTCGGCCGGCTCGGCGTCACCGTGGTGGAGATCGCCGACAGCCAGGCGTGGGAGCTTCACTTCTCTGAAATCGGCGACTGCGCGCTCATCGTCGATGCCATCTTCGGCACCGGCTTGAACGCACCGTTGTCGGGACTCATGGAAACGGTCGTCGCGGACGTGAACGGATCCGGGATCCCGGTTGTCTCTATCGACCTGCCGTCTGGTCTGTCAGCCGATTCGCCGCAGCCGATCGGTGATTCGATCGAGGCGGGGATGACCGTTGCGCTGGCAGCGCCGAAGCTCTCGCTGGTTCTGCCCCCTGCGGAGACGCGCGCCGGGGACATCGTCATTGCCGACATCGGCATTCCGTCCGCGGTGATCGAGTCTCTCGATGGTCCGAGGGTCGAGTTCCTCACGCGCGGCGCGATGCGCGGGTTGGTAAACCCGCGGTCGGCCGACAGCCACAAGGGCGACTACGGCCACGTTCTCCTGGTGGCCGGATCGCTCGGCAAGACCGGGGCGGCGCATCTCGCCGGCCTCGGGGCGCTTCGCTCGGGGGCAGGGCTCGTGACCGTCGCGACCCCGGCGAGCTGCCAGCCGATCGTGGCCGCGATGGCGCCGGAATACATGACGGTGGCGATTGAAGAGACAGCCGGAGGGCTCGACCTCGACGCCGTCGATCGGCTTCTCGATTTCGCTCGCGACGTGATCGCGATCGGCCCGGGACTCGGTCAGGCGGAGTCGACGCGCGCCTTCATCAGGGCGCTGGTTGACCGCGCGACGATGCCGATCGTGATCGACGCTGACGGCTTGAACGCGTTTGTCGGCGATCCCGATCGGCTGTCCGGCCGGGAGGGGCGCGACGTGATCATCACGCCGCATCCGGGCGAGATGGCGCGGCTCGTCGGCATGTCCACGGAGGAAGTGCAGGCCAGCCGTCTCGAGATCGCCCGTAATTTCGCCGGTGCGCATCACGCCTACGTGGTGCTCAAGGGACACCGGACGCTCGTCGCGACGCCTGACGAGAAGGTGTTCATCAATCCGACGGGCAACCCCGGAATGGCGACCGGCGGTACGGGTGATGTCCTGACCGGCATGATCGCCGCGTGGCTGGCGCAGTTGCTCGACGCTGAGGCTGCCTGCAAGCTCGCCGTCTATCTGCATGGCATGGCTGGAGACCTGGCCGAGGCCGACAAGGGCGAACTGTCGATGACCGCCGGCGACCTGGTCGGCCACCTGAGTGGCGCCATCATGGAGCTGACCGCGCGCCGCAAAGCCGTCGATCGCAACGGTTTGGGCTGACCACGGGTAGAGTAGCCGCGACCGCTGATGGCGATAGCTTATTCGTACGTAGTGTCCTGACCGTGGAGATCACTACCCACTCCGAAGCGGAAACGGTGGACGCGGGCCGAGAGCTGGCGGCTGGGCTGCTGCCCGGCGCCGTCGTGTTGCTCTCCGGCGATCTTGGTGCGGGGAAGACCGCGTTCGTCCGCGGGCTGGCCGCCGGCCTCGGCATCGACCCTGCCGAAGTCACCAGCCCGACCTTCACGCTGGTTCAGGAGTATCGGGGCGGGCGCCTGACGCTGTATCACGTCGACTTGTACCGCCTCCAGACGAACGAGGTCGACGACCTTGGCCTGGACGAGCTGACGGAGGGGGGAGTCACGGCAATCGAGTGGCCCGACCGCCTGCCGCGCCCGTTCGGCCAGGCAATCTCCGTGCACATCGAGCACGGTGAAGACAGCATGCGCACGCTGCGCATCGGATAAAGTCTCAACTCTGAAGTCTCAGGTCTCAATAAGTCGACAGATCTTCACGTCCTGCGATTCCAGGAGTGTCTTGAGCCTTACTCGGACCTGTAGTTCGGCGCTTCTTTCGTAATCGCGACGTCGTGGACGTGGCTTTCACGGAAGCCGGCCGGCGTGATCCGAATGAGCCTGCTGTCGCGCCACAGCTCGCGAATCGTCGCACACCCGCAGTAGCCCATGCCCGCGCGCAGACCGCCCTCGAGCTGGTAGATCAGGCCGGCGAGGCTGCCCTTGTGGGCGACCCGCCCTTCGATGCCTTCCGGCACGAGCTTCTCGTTCGCGTTCGTCGGGTCGAGATCGAACTCGTCCTGGAAGTAGCGATCGCGGCTGCCGCGCCGCATCGCTCCGATCGAACCCATGCCGCGGTATTCCTTGAAACTACGGCCCTGATACAGAATCAGCTCACCCGGGCTCTCGTCCGTGCCCGCGAACAGGTTGCCGATCATCGTCGTGCTCGCGCCGACTGCCAGCGCCTTGGTGATGTCGCCGGAGAAGCGGATGCCGCCGTCGGCGATGACCGGAATGTCGTGGGGCTCGGCCGCCTTCGCGCAGTCGATGATCGCGGTGATCATCGGCACGCCGATGCCGGCGACGATGCGCGTCGTGCAGATCGAGCCGCCGCCGATGCCGACCTTGACCGCATCCACCCCTTGATCGATCAGTGCTTTCGTCCCCTCGGCGGTGGCCACGTTGCCGGCGACCAGATCGAGATCGGGGAAACGCTGCCGGATCCGCCGCACCATGTCGAGCACACCCTGCGAATGGCCGTGTGCGGTGTCGACGACCAGGACGTCGACGTTCGCCGCGACGAGCGCCTCGGCCCGCTCCATCGCATCCTTGCCGACGCTGACCGCCGCGCCGCAGCGCAGCCGTCCGAGCGAATCCTTCGACGCGTTCGGATACTTCACGGCCTTTTGAATGTCCTTGACCGTGATCAGCCCCTTCAAACGGAATTCACGATCGACAACGAGCAGCTTCTCGACCTTGTGCTGATGAAGGATCTCTCGCGCCGCGTCGAGCGTGGTCCCCACGGGAACCGTGATCAGCTGCTCGCGGGTCATGATGTCGGCGATCGGGCGGTGGACGTTGGTCTCGAAGCGCAGGTCGCGGTTGGTCAGGATGCCGACCAGCCGCCCTTCCTTGCTGCCGTCCTCGGTGATCGGCACGCCCGAGATGCGGTACTTCTTCATCAGGTCGAGCGCTTCGAAAATCCGATGGGTGGGGGAGAGCGTGATCGGGTCGACGATCATCCCGCTTTCGGAGCGCTTTACCCGGTCGACCTCGGAGGCCTGCTCGTCGATCGTCAGATTCTTGTGAATCACGCCGAGGCCGCCGTGCTGAGCCATCGCGATCGCCAGACGCGATTCAGTGACGGTGTCCATCGCTGCGCTGACAATCGGCACGCTGAGGCGGATCCGCCGTGTGAGCTGCGTGCTCACGTCCACTTGATACGGCAGCACGGCGGAATGCTGAGGGACCAGCAGGACGTCGTCGAAGGTGAGGGCCGTGGTGAGCCCAGCCTCGACCGAGACCATCGGCGGCGCGTCAACTTTTAGGGGCATAGGGAAACACGGTGAACAGGTAACAGCCGACGGTTGACAGTCAGACGTTGACAGTCAAGCAGTTAGCAGCCAGGCAGTCCGTCTCGCCGCAGCGAACCGTCGACCGTCAACTGTGAACTGGCAACTGGCGCATTTCTACGCGGCCGCGCCGTGGCACTTCTTGTACTTCTTGCCGCTGCCGCAGGGACACGGATCGTTCCGGCCGACCTTCGGCTCGTCCCGTCGGACGGTCTTGACCGCCGCATCGTCGCCGCCGACGCGCGCGGGCCGCAGACCACGGCCGCCTGTCTGGGCAGCGCCGCCTCCCGAAGCGGACTGCACGGCCCCTGCGAATGCGGGCTGCAGCTGCGGGGCGCCGCCACCGCTGAGGATCAGCGACCGCTGTGCCTGGCGCCGTGGAACGGCATCCTCCGACACCATCGGCCGCAGCCACCACAGATACCGGACGATCTCTTCGTCGACGCGATCCTTCATCGCCTGGAACAGCGCGAAACTCTCTTTCTTGTATTCGACGAGCGGATCGCGCTGCCCGTATCCACGCAATCCGATGCCTTCCTTGAGGTGGTCGAGGCTGTAGAGGTGGTCCTTCCATTGCTGGTCGACGATCTGGAGCATGATGTCGCGTTCGACGCGCTGGAGCACGTCGGCGCCGACCAGCGTCTCCTTCTGCTCGTACGAGGAGCGCGCCTGCTCCCAGAGCGCCTCCCGGATCTCGTCCGACGTCTTGTCGCTCACGTCGAACTGGGAAACGTCGACGCCGAAGACGCGGTAGACCTCCCGTTTCAGCGCGTCGAGATCCCACTGCTCGACATCGGCCTCGCGGGCGGCGTAGGTTTCGACCAGGGCGTCGAGGATGTCTTCGGCAAGCGACAGCAGATAGGTGTGCGTGTCGGCGATTTCATCGTCTTCGAACCGGATCTTCCCTTCGAGAATCTCGCGGCGCAGCGCGTAGATGTTCTCACGCTGCTTGTTCATCACATCGTCGTACTCGAGCAGATGTTTGCGGACGGAAAAATTCTGCGCTTCGACCTGCTTCTGGGCCCGTTCGATCGCCCGTGTGACCATGCCGTGCTCGATCGGGACGCCCTCTTCCATGCCGAGCTTCTGCATCAGGCCGGAGATCCGATCGGACCCGAAGATCCGCATCAGGTCGTCTTGCAGCGACAGATAGAACCGCGATGAGCCGGGGTCGCCCTGGCGTCCGGCACGGCCGCGGAGCTGATTGTCGATGCGTCGCGCTTCGTGCCGCTCCGTGGCCAGGATGTGCAGGCCTTCGAGGGCGACGACCTCGTCGTGCTCCTTGTCGGTCTGCGCCTTGAAGTGCTGGAAGATACGCTCGTAGTCGGCCCTCGGCACGCGGTAGAAAGCGTCGAGGTGGAAGAAATAGGCGTACTGTTCATCCTCGACGAACCGCTCGTCGCCCTTCGCCAGCCGCTCGGCGATCTCCTCGGCGAGGCACTGTTGCCTCGCCATGAACTCGGGGTTGCCGCCCAGCAGGATGTCGGTGCCGCGGCCCGCCATGTTGGTGGCGATCGTGACCGAGCCTTTGCGGCCAGCCTGCGCCACGAACTCCGCTTCCTGGGCGTGGTACTTCGCGTTCAACACCACGTGTTTGTCGGCGCCGCCACCCGTCGTGGTGCCGCGCTTCAGCCCCCGCCGATCCAGCATCGACGACAGCTTCTCGGATTTCTCGATCGACACGGTCCCGACGAGCACGGGCCGGCCCGCCTTGTGCTCGTCCAGGATCTCGGTGACGATCGCGTCCCACTTCTCCTGCTCGGTTCGGTAGACCAGATCGGGGTTCTCGATGCGCCGCAGCGTCCGGTTCGGCGGGATGATGACGACGTCGAGGTTGTAGATCTTGGCGAATTCCGGGGCTTCCGTGTCCGCCGTGCCGGTCATCCCGGCAAGCTTCTTGTACTTGCGGAAGTAGTTCTGGAAGGTCACCGTCGCGAGTGTCTGGTTCTCGCGCTCGATCTTGACCTTTTCCTTGGCCTCGACCGCCTGATGCAGACCATCGCTCCACCGGCGTCCGGGCATGAGCCGGCCGGTGAACTCGTCGACGATGACGATCTCGCCGTCCTTGATCAGTGTACTCGACGTCGAGCTTGTACAGCGTATGCGCGCGGAGCGCCTGGTCGACATGGTGTTTGACGTGCGCGTTCTCCAGGTCGTACAGATGCCCGCCGCTGAGCCGAGGAGCGAGCATCTGCTCGGCCCTGGCCATGCCGCTTTCCGTCAGCGTGACTGTCTTGTGCTTTTCGTCGACGATGTAGTCGCCGGTGGAATCGAGCGCCTCGCGCTCTTCGGCCTTGACATCTCCCCGGATGACGGCGCCAGCCTTCAATCGCGGAATGATCCGGTCGACCTCGTAGTAAAGCTCCGTCGATTCCTCGGCGGGCCCGGAGATGATCAGTGGTGTCCGCGCCTCATCGATGAGGATGCTGTCGACTTCGTCGACGATCGCGAAGTGGTGTCCGCGCTGGACGTAGTGCGCCAGCTCGAACTTCATGTTGTCGCGCAGGTAGTCGAATCCGAACTCGTTGTTGGTGCCGTAGGTGATGTCGGCGGCGTAGGCGATCTGGCGGTCGGCGTCGTTGAGATCGTGCTGGATGACTCCGACAGTCATGCCGAGGAAGCGGTAGATCCGGCCCATCCATTCGGAGTCGCGGCGCGCCAGGTAATCGTTCACCGTAACGACGTGGACGCCCTTGCCCTCGAGCGCGTTCAGGTAGGCCGGCAGCGTGGCGACCAGCGTCTTGCCTTCGCCGGTCTTCATTTCCGCGATCTTGCCTTTGTGGAGGACGGCGCCGCCGATGAGCTGCACGTCGAAGTGCCGCATCTTGAGGGTGCGCCGCCCGGCCTCCCGGACCACCGCAAAGGCCTCCACCAGGAGATCGTCGAGGGTCTCGCCCTGCGCGATCCGCGCCCGGAACTCAGCGGTCTTTTCGCGAAGCTGGTCGTCCGACAGGGCCGTGATCGCCTGCTCGAGCGCGCCGACCTGGCCCACAATTGGACGCAGGCGTTTGAGATCGCGTTCGTTCTGGGTGCCGACGACTTTCGCGAGGAGGTTCTGGATCATCTACTGCGTGGAGGCGGCCTCGGATATCCTCCGATTGTAGCAGACGGCAGCGGTTGCGGCCACGAGAGGCCCCGGTGCATGACACGACGACCCGGCTTTCGGCCGGACCGTGGGTCACGCTTGACGCACGGAGTGCCCGGGTTCTCTCGTCGGTCGCAGAATTTTCGTGGCGCCGGCTTCAGCCGGACCGGCCGCTTCGGTGCGCGTTTGGGTGCCGGCCGCATCAGGCCGGACCGTCGGTCGCGGTGACGCACGTCGCGGCCGGTTTCAGCCGGACGCTCCGCTTGGCTAGCGTTTGGAGGGTTGCGTGAGGAGCCGAAGCGGATTAATCAGCTTGCCGTTCGCGAGAATCTCGTAATGCAGGTGGGCGCCGGTCGAGCGCCCCGTCGATCCCACATATCCAATGACATCGCCGCGCTGCACCGATGCGCCCGGCTTCACGCTGAAACGGCTCAAATGGCCGTAGCGTGTGGCCAGCCCGAAGTTGTGACGCACAACGATGAGGTTGCCGTAATCGCCGGTGTACTGCGCGGATTCGACGGTCCCGTTCGCCGTGGCGTACACCTCGCGGCCCTTCTCCGTAGAGATATCGAGGCCTTGATGAAACGCCGGTTCGCCGGTGAATGGATCGGGCCGGCCGCCGAAAGTTCCCGTGAGCCATCCGAACGTCGGCCAGATCGACGGTGTGGCCGCGGCCAGCGCTTCCTGGCGTTCGACGTTGCGACGCACGTTGCTGAGCCTGTTTTCGAGGCCCTGCAGGAGACTCTTGAGCACGCCGAAGGTGTCTTCCGGCGACGCGAAAGAGGAGGACAGGATGTTCGAGATCGCGGCGCTCGTCTGCATTTCCCCGCCTGACGCGCGGGCCTTGATGATCGCCGGCAGTCGCTGCATGGCACGGGCCTGGGCGGGATCGAGCGCCGCGCGCGCGCCGAGGTCGTCGATGACAGACTCGAGGGACTGAATCTGGGTCGTCAGTTCGCCGGTCGTCTCGCGATAGTTGCCGTTTTCGACCCGCAGTGCAGACGAGGTGGCGCGAAGCTGGCTGATTTCGGCTTCCGCGCTCCACTTGGCGCCCAAACCGATCAGCACCGGCAACGCCAATACGCCGACGACGCACAAGATCGTCGCCCTGAGATCAATCGTCAGCCTGCGCACGACGCCCGTCGAGCGGTCAGCGATTACCACGGTATAGCGCCGGGAGAGCATAGTTTTTCTAGAAGCGCGCCTATTACACTCGATCAGGGGGATTTGGACGTAACAGAACTACATCCAGGGAGCGACGAAACTCTACCACACAGGGTTTTCGGTCCCCAAGCCTCTTTTGCATAGAGCGAATAAAGTACGAATATCTGAAGAGATTGCTTCGGCCCAGCTGGGCTCGCTCGACAGCCCACCTGCTTGGTTGACGGATGCGGAGCCGAAAGGTCAGAGGCCATCGGGGCGGCGGTGAGCGGGACCGTCAGGGCGCAGGCGTCGCGATGGGCTTTCCCTTTTCGATGATGTAGTTCGCGAGCACGCGCGCGGGCGCGGGCGCCTTGTTCGTCGCGCTATGTGGCACGCCCGCCGGGATGACAAAGCCCTGGCCCGTGTTGAGCGTCACGGGGGCCTTTCCTGCGACGTCAAGGACGATTGCGCCCTCGAGAACGTAGGCCACCTCTTCGCCCGGGTGCGTGTGGCGCCCGGAGGTCGCGGCCGATGGAATGTCGGCCACCACCATGACGACTTCCCGTCCCGGGGTCGACAAGTCGATCCGTTGAATCTCCGTCCGCTTGAAGGCGGGCTGTTGCGCCGCGCCCACAGCCGCGACGGCGACGACCGCCGCGGCCATGCCCACCCCCACGATCGTTGATTTCACGCAGTCCTCCTTGAGATCTATTGCTTGGCCATCTGGTTGAGCACGTCACCGAGCTTTCGCAGTTCCTCTCCGTACAGCGTCCAGTTGCCCTCCCGCTGGGCCACGGTGGCCCGCTGATAGAGGTCGCGCGCCTGGACCGCCAGCGAATTATCCACGACAGGGGGAGCGGCTCCGGAGTCGATCTTCCTGACCTCAATCGAATCAGGTGGGGTCTCCGCCGGCCGTCCATCGGGCGGGAACAAGCGATTCAGCGCCTGATCGAGCGTCTCTTCCATCACGATCTGATTCTGGTGCGCGACGATCACGCGTTTCAGTTCCGGGATGCGTCCGCCGGCCGAGCGCAGGTAGAGCGGGCGAACGTAGATCAACGATTCCTGGATGGGAATCACGAGCAAGGTGCCCTGCAGCACCTCGGAGCCCTGCTGGTTCCAAAGCGTGATCTGCGGAGAGATCGCCTGGTCCTGGTTGATCCGCGCGACGATCTGCCGTGGACCGAAGACGACCTTTTGCTTGGGAAACTGAAACACGCGCAGACGCCCGTAGTGTTCGCCGTCGCTGCGGGCGACCATCCAGGACGCGAGGTTGTCCTTCCGGGCGGGCGTGAAGGGCAACATCTGAATGAACTCGGGCGCCGCCTCGCCTGGCAGCCGCATCATCGCGTAATACGGCTGCATGAGCTGCGACTGGGACTCGGTGCCCGTATTCGGAATTTCCCACATGTCCTCCTTGTTGTAGAAGACTGCCGGGTTGGTCATGTGGTACGTCGCATACATTCCTGCCTGCAGCCCGAAGATCCCCTCTGGATACCGCAGACGCGTGCGCATGTCTTCCGGCATCTCGGCGAGGGGCCGCAACAGGGTGGGGAAGATGCGCTGCAGGGTGAGCGCAATCGGATCCGTCGGGTCGACCAGGTAGAAGGCGACGGTGCCGTGATACGCATCGACGGTGGCCTTCACGGAGTTGCGGATGTAATTGATGCCGCTGATCGCCGGGGTCGAGTACGGATAGCGGCCAGTGGTCGTGTACGCGTCCTGGACCCACAGTAAGCGGCCGCTCGAGATCGCAAGGTACGGATCCGGGTCGTACTTCAGGAACGGCGCAATCAACGCCATCCGCTGCGACAGCCGTCGATGGAACATCACCCGGCTTTCGTTCGTGATGTCCTCGCTCAACAGTACCTTCAACGATCGAAATCGAATACTGAAGAGCACGCGCCTGAAGAAATTCGAGACCGCCACGCCGCCGCGGCCTTCGTAGCTGGCGTAGACGTTGTCCTCGCCCTTCGGGTAGTGGAACTCGCGCGCCTGCGTCTTGACGAACACGTACTCGTTTGAACGCTGCCCGTAGTAGATGCTCGGCTCCTCGACCTTCAGGTCGACCGACGATTGCGGCGGGATGTCCTTGACGAACAGCACCGGCAGGCCTTCCTGCGTGACCTGGTTCACCGGTCCCAGCGCGACGCCGTACCCGTGCGTGAACGTCAGGTGTTCGTTGATCCAGTTGCGGTTCGGCAGGGTGTCGGAATCGAGCTCGCGCGCCGAGAGCATGATCTGCCGATAGCGGCCGTCGATCCTGTACCGGTCGTTGTGGACCGAGACGAAGTCGTAGTAGGTGCGGATCTCCTGGATCTGCGCCAGCGTTTGCAGCAGCGGCTGGTGATCCCACAGCGGCACGTTGCCGAGCGTGGCCTCGTTCGCGTCGATGTCGGCGCGGGTGAGTTGCGCATCGCCCGACAACTCCCGCTCCTCGACGTCCTCCAGCGCGAACGCCTTGCGCGTGGCTTTGATGTTGTGCTCGATGTACGGTGTCTCGCGGACCTGCTCGTTGGGCGCGATGACGAACCGCTGCATCGCCGCCGCGGCTACCGACCCGGCCGCCATCGTCGCGACGTAAAGGCCGACGGCCGCAATGAGCGGCCACCAGGAGCTGATCGTCATCTGGTACAGCGCCAGCCCCGCGCCGGCAAGCGCGACAACCATCAGCGCCCGCAGCGCCGGAATCCGGACGGCCGCATCGACGTTCGCGACGCCGTACACGACACCGCCCGGCGCGGTGAGCAGCCGGGGCACGTCGAGATATGCATTGAACGCCATCACCAGCAGGAGCGCGGCGGCGAGTGCCGCCAGATGCCGCCTCGCCTGAAAAGCAAACCGTGGCCCGCGGTTCGGATCGAGGCCGATCGCCCCTGCGAGAACATAGACCGCCCCGGTGACGACGCCCGAGAGCAGGACCAGCGCGAACAGATATCCGCTGAGCCGCTCCATGAACGGCATCCGGAGGACGTAAAAGCTCACGTCTCGGCCGAGAATCGGGTCCACGTCGCCGAAGGGCTGGGCGTATCGGAACAGCAGCCACTCCTGCCACTGTCCCGATCCAAACAGGCCGAAGAGCACAGCAAGGCCCCCAACCACGGCCGTTCCGAGAGGCTGCATGCGGCGTCGATCGATAGCGATCGAGAGAGGTCCTTCGCGCGTGTGGACGACCATCTGGCGCGGGGAGACCATCCGCATGGCGATCCGGAGGTTGACGAACAGGACACAGAAGGCCACCGCCGTCGCCACGGCGCCGAGCGTGCCTTGCGCGGCCAGCGTTCTTGCGAACACGGCCTGGTAGCCCATTTCCCCGAACCACAGCCAGTCCGTGTAGAACGTGATCGCCGCGGGCAGGACGATGACCAGGAGGAAGAAGGCGCCTACGAGAACAACGCGCAAACGTCGCTTCATGGAATCCTCACTGAAACCCGAACGGTTTGAAGGCGGGCGACTCGCGTCTGCTTGCGGCTCTCAATGAAGGAACGTTTTAGCATACCACTGCCGAAGGTTGAGGAGTGGCCGCTATCTGTAATACCGTCAGCCGGGGCAAGATGCCTGCCAGATGATTCCCGACATCGACGAAAAACCGCTCTTACAAGGCGGGCGCGTCAAGGTCTCCCTCTTCTATGTCGCCACGGTGTGTGCGGCCGTGGTCGCATTCTTCGTGATCCGATCGATCGGAGAGAGGATGGAGGCCCCGGCCGGCACCGGGGGGCCCCTCGGCCTCGCGGCCGGGCAGACTGCCGATACCGTATTCCATGCGCTGCTCGCGCTCGCCCTCATCGTCGTGACGGCGCGCGCAGCCGGAGCGCTGTTCAGCTACATCGGGCAGCCTGCCGTGATCGGCGAGATCGTGGGCGGCATCCTCCTCGGACCTTCACTGCTCGGGAGGATCGCCCCCGACCTGCATGCCCTGCTCCTGCCGGCGGCGATCGCCCCGTTCTTGACCGTTTACGCGCAGGTTGGCGTGATCCTTTACATGTTCCTCGTCGGACTGGAGCTCGACCTCGGCATCATCCGGAAGCACGGCCACGTCACGCTGGCAATCTCTCACGCCAGCATCATCGTGCCCTTCCTGCTCGGCGTGGCCCTCGCCCTGTGGCTGTATCCGGTCCTGTCGACGACCGACGTGCCCTTCACCGTGTTCGCGCTGTTTCTCGGCGTGTCGCTCTCGGTCACCGCATTTCCGGTTCTCGCGAGGATTCTCACGGACCGGAAGATAAGCCGGAGCCGCATGGGCGTCGTCGCGCTCACGTGCGCCGCGGTGGACGATGTGACGGCATGGTGCCTGCTGGCGCTGGTGGTCGGCATTGCGCACCAGCAGGCGCAGGATGCCATCCGGGTCGTGTTCCTGACGGTCCTGTTCGTGGCCGTGGTCCTTGGGGTCGTGGCGCCGCAAGTCCGGAGACTGCTTCCGCGTCTCGATCGTGCGGCCGACCTCACGCGCACCGAGCTGAGCATCATCCTCGTGGCGATGCTCGTATCGGCGATGACGACGGAATACATCGGCATCCACGGATTTTTCGGCGCGTTCATCTTCGGCGCCATCATTCCGCATGGCACCCGGATCGCCAGGGAGGTCAACCATCGCCTCGACGACGTCGTGGCCGTCCTGTTCCTGCCTGCGTTCTTCGCGTTCACCGGCATGCGCACGCAGATTGGTCTGGTGAGCGGATCGCAGAGCTGGCTGATGTGCGGGTTGATCGTCGGCGTGGCCTGCATTGGGAAATTCGGTGGGACCGTGATCGCGTCGCGCTTGGCGGGACTCCGGTGGCGCGATTCCGCGGCCCTCGGCATCCTGATGAACACACGCGGGCTCGTCGAGTTGATCGTGCTCAATATCGGTCTCGATCTCGGGGTGATTTCGCCGACGCTGTTTACGATGCTGGTGATCATGGCTCTCGTCACGACCTTCATGACGACGCCGATTCTCCACCTGCTGCTGTGGAAGCACCCGTGGATCGAGCTCGCCACCCCGACCGCCGTCGGCCGTCTGGGCGAACGCGTAGAACCCCGAACGTAGAACCCCGAACGTAGAACCCCGAGCGTAGAACCCCGAGTGTAGAACCCCGAGCGTAGAACCACGAGCGTAGAACCCCGAGTGTAGAGCGCCGCACGTCGAACGCCGCACGTCGAACGCCGAACGCCGAACGTCGAACGTCGACCGTCGAACGTCGTGCCTCTACGACTGTGCTACCATCGCCGCGATCGCGAGACATCACAGTCCCTAAGGTCTTATGGCCACCTGTCCCAGATGTATGGGCGCGCTGACCGAGCACCACCGGTGTCCGCGTGGGCGGTTCAGCAAGATAACCGACGCCTTGTCGACGGTCATGATAGGCGCCGTGCTCGGGGGTGTCCTGGTGTTTGTCGTCGTGGATCAACCCGCGGGCGCGCTCGTGCTTGCCGCCGGGGCCTTGGGAGCCGTCCTCGCTAACGCCGTCCGCCAGGCCTTGGGTCCCCGTTTTTAGAGCTCGGGCCTCGACGACCCGCCGGTTCCCGGACCCGGACTCGACGTCTCTGCGTCTCTCGTCCGGCCGGAGACGCAAAGGCGCCGCACGACCCGGACCAGCGTATCGAAATCGAGTGGTTTGGTGAGAGTGGCCACGGCGCCGAGTTGGAGAGCGCGCGCCTCGGCATCGGTCGCGCCGGACATGACCGCGACCGGAACGACGTCGAGCAGGAGATTCACCCCGGTGTCCGCTGAGCCGATGTGCGAAAGAGCACACAAATGGCACACCGCCGGTCGATCGCGCACACTGGGCGGACAGGTGTGGTGAACCGGCCGATGGGGCGGGCCGCGTGCGGCTCGAGCGACGTCGTGAGGTCCGGAGCGCGGTGCGCGGCGGCGAGATCGTTCTGAAAAACGGCAGGCGGGGCCTGGATCGGTTGGCGCAACACATTCGGCTCAGAGCGCGGGTACATGAACAATGACTCCCTCCGTCGGCCACGAAACCATTCTGCTCGTGGAGGACGAAGATTCCGTCCGCCTTGTCATCACGACGGTGCTCCGGCGCCAGGGGTATCACGTCCTCGAGGCCGCGTCGCCCAGGCAGGCGACTGAGTTGTTCGAGCAGCACGCCGACCGAATCGATCTGCTGCTGACGGACATTGTCATGCCGGAAATGAACGGTCCCGCGCTGGCGCAGCGCTTCGTGGCCATCCGGCCTGAACTGCGGGTGTTGTTCATTTCGGGGTACGCAGCTTCGACGTCGCCCTTCGCAGGGGGCAATCCGCACCTCCACTTCTTGGGCAAGCCGTTTCACATAGCGGGATTGACGGCCAAGGTTCGAGAAGCGCTGCCGGCGCCCCTCGCCGAAACTCAGCCGAGCACGAAGGAGTAAGCTTCTGTCAGTGGCGAATAGCAAGCTCGAAGACAAGGATAGCGTGGTGGAAACACCGCGGAAGGGATCGGTGCTCGCGTCGATCAAGGAATACGCGTCGCGTCGGAAAGCAGCACCCCGGCGGTCCTTACGAATACTCATCGTGGACGACGAGGAACCGATTCGCAGGTTCGTCGAACGGGTGCTTCGCGATGCGGGGCATGTCACCCTGACCGCCGCCGACGGCATCGAGGGGCTCGCGCTCGCTCGCAAGGAACAAGTCTTCGACCTGGTGGTGACGGATCTGATGATGCCCGGAATGGCCGGGGACGAGCTGGCACGGCGGCTTCGTCAGGATGAGCCGAGGCTCAAGGTCTTGTACCTGACCGGGCACAGTGATCGGCTGTTCATGGAAAAGGTCACGCTCTGGCAGGACGAATCGTTTCTCGAGAAACCCTGCAGCGTCAAAGGGCTGAAGGAGGCGGTGACTCTGTTGTTTTTCGGGCGCCTCGAAGCGCCGTCCCCGCTCTAGCCTCCGCGCGTATGCATCTCGAGGTGCGGATCCTGGCGAAGAGAGTTGAGAGGCACGAACCCGCGCCGGTCGTCCAGCGCGAGACGGGCTTCGGCGCCGCGATCGTCGCGCCCCCGCCAGCCGGCAGAAATCAGTTCCTTCAACTCCTCGACGCTGGCGCCGCGCCGTACGGCGGCCCTCACGTCGATGCCCCGCGCGGCATACAGGCATAGGTACCACACGCCGTCCGCGGTCAGCCGGCTGCGGTCGCAGCTTCGACAGAACGGATCGGTCGTGGACGAGATGATGCCGAACACCGTGCCGTCCGGCAGCGTGAACCGATCGGCCGGCGCCGACGAATCCTCCACGACCGGCTGAACGGGCCCGTAGTGGGCTGCAAGCTGATCGAGCATCTCTCGGCGTGAGACGACGCGGGCGGGGGACCAGCGCGTCGCGCCGCCGACGTCCATGTACTCGATGAATCGCACTTCCGCGTTCACGCCCTTCCCGTACTCGATCAGGTCGATCAGCTCGTCGCCGTTGACGCCCTTGATGACGACCGTATCGAGCTTGAGGCGTCCAAAAACACGGTGCGCTGCCTCGATGCCTTCCTTCACTCGCGGAAGATCGTTCACGCGGGTGAGCGCGGTGAATCTGTCGGGCCTGAGCGTATCGAGGCTGACGGTGACGCGCCCGAGGCCTGCCGCCGCGAGGGCATCGATGTGGTCGGCGAGCAGGATACCGTTGCTTGTCATCGCGGAGATCCGCCAGCCCGGGCTTGGTCGAGAGCATGCGAACGAGCGACGCGAGGTCGCGGCGGAGCAGCGGCTCGCCGCCGGTGAGCCGCAGGCGATCGACGCCGAGCGCCAGGAAGACGTCGACGACTTTCTCGATTTCTTCGAAGTGCAGCACGTCCTCGCGCGGCAGCCAGACGTAGTCGGCCTCCGGCATGCAGTATTCGCACCGCAGGTTGCAGCGATCCGTCACCGACAGCCGGAGATTTCGCAGCGGGCGCTTGAAGGTGTCGAGCAGCGGCATCTGCCGCAATTATGACACGACGGACAGCCGGGAACGGGACCCGGGCAGGAAGGGGCGCGACGTGATTTGGCCGTCGAATCGCGACCCCCATCGGCCGGGAATCGGCTTCCCGCAGGAGGGGCAGCAGCCCTCGGCTGTGAGGCGGTACTCGCGGATGAAGTACCCGTTGCGCGCGATGACCGTCTCACCGCAGGACGTGCATCGCGTGTCTTCCAGGTCGCCGACCGCGCCCGGCAGGTTGCCGGCGTAGACGTATCGCAGTCCGGCGCTCCGTCCGATCGCGGCGGCGCTGACCAGCATGTCGGCCGTGGTGTTC
>CAWFFB010000002.1:0-63287 GCA_963814975.1 uncultured Acidobacteriota bacterium
CCGGCCCCAGGTTCGACCAACCGAACATGGCGACGAACTGGGCGGCGAAGAACACGAGCACCAGGTAGGGCAGCATGCTTTCGAGGCCCTTCGGCATCATCGCCACGACGTCGCGGTGGGATCGGATCGTGCCGGTGATCGCGCCGTACGCCCAGCCGGTGGCGAGGAAGAGCAGCAGGAATGCGGGCGTCAGGGCACGAAACAGCGGCGTGAGCCGCTGGCCCGGTGTCGCTGCCTCGTCGTACAACGGTGTGAACCCTGGCCGGAGCGACAGCGCGGCGAACAACGCAACGACACCCAGCGCGGCCAGTCCTGCTGCCCGCAGGCCACGACCCATTGCGCGGCACTTTCGCTTGTCAGCCCTCCCTGTCCCCGTTAGCATCTGCCGCATGAGCGATACGTGGCCACGTGATGCGCAACAGCGAGTGGTTCGCCTTCCTGAAGAGCCACTCCGCCCGTTTCGTTGTGTGGCGTGATGCCCTTCGACTCGAAACGCTTCGATGATCCAGCGGGCGAGCTGGATCGTATAGCGGGCTGTACGCCGTCGGAGGGAGAAGGGGCTGTGCGGAACCGAGAACGATCGTTACGCTAACCTGGCAGAACCCTCATCCGCCTATCGTCCGCTGGATGGCAGAACCCCGTCGCTGAGGGAGGCTACCGATGCGTTGCATTGCGGATCGTCAGGTAGAAGACGTGACCGTGCTCAACTTGGCCAGCCGGGACGGTTTCGGCGAGCTGAACACCGAGGTGAGCGACAGGATCAAGGCGCTGACCCGTGAGGGACGAGGAAGATTTCTCCTGAACCTGCAGGAGGTCTCGCACCTCGACAGCAGTGGTCTCGGAGATCTTGCGAATGCGCACAAGAGCGCGGCGGCGGCGGGAGTCAGCGTGAAACTGTCCAACGTGCAGCCGCGGGTCGCTGCGGTGTTACGCACCGTCAATCTGCTGCGCTTCTTCGAGATCTTCGACTCCGAGGAGGAAGCGCTGAAGAGCTTCCGTTGACGCGCCCAGGCGGACATCGGTAAGCTCTTGCGACCGCGCATGCTTCTGAATCCGTGGTCAACTCCGGCATTCCCGGGGTTGGTTCACAGAAACCCGCGCATTGCCTTGGCGCAGGCAATTACCCGTCCTTCACGACGGCACGCTGTACGTCCTCACGGATACGAGGATGCTGTCGGCCTTCGACACAAAGACCGGCAAGCCGCACTACCAGCAGAGGCGCTTGCCAAAACCCTACAACTTCAAGTCCTCGCTCGTGGGCGCGAACGGCAAGCTGTACCTCGCCTCGGAGAACGACGACGTCATCGTGGTGAGGATGGGTTGGACATTCGAGGTGCTCGCCACGAACACACTCCAGGATCAGGTATTCATCGCGACACCGGCGATTGTGGACGGTAAGATCTACCTGCGCGGTCAGAACACGCTCTTCTGCATCCGCTAGCCGTCAGGATTCCTGCTGATCAACGGTGCGGGGGAAGTGGGTCCGGCCGGGCTGGGATTCATCTACGCTGCGCGACCAGGCAGGAGTAAATCCGTCGCGAGTGGTACGCGGCGTTTCAACTCCTCGGCCTAGCCGAACACGACGCCTATGCATGAACCATCGGTCCGGTTGCGGTAAACTCCCGCCGATGGCCACCATCAATCGCCGCATAGCCGCTTCGATCGGAGGGGACTTCGTCGTCTTCGTAATCGACGCACGTTTCAACCGCTGGTGGAAGCTGCCCAAGTATCTTTGGTTCGTCTCGACTATGCCGAAGATGCTCGCAGAGGTCGCTGCCCAACCCGAGAGCGGCTTTCTGGGATGGGAGCCCCTGGGCCTCACGACGAACGTGCAGTACTGGCGGTCGCTCGAGACCTGACCGCGTATTCCCGCAATCGCGACCAGACTTATTACCCATACTAGGTGAAGTTCAACAAGGACATCGGCTCGAACGGCGACATCGGCATCTGACACGAAACCTTCCTCGTGCGCGCAGGCGAGTACGAATGCATCTACAACAACATGCCGTTGCGAGGCCTTGCGAAAGCTGCCAAACACATCGATGCCACAGGAGCCGCATGCAGCGCTATGGGACGATTGGGGCGCACGGATGGCAGCGACGCCGCCGTTGCCGCCGATTGAACCAAGCACGGTGAGGCGACGGCTGAGCGCCCATGTAGTGATAAATGGCGAAGTGGCGACCTGAGGCCCTTGGGGCGGATGACTCGCCACTACGCGACCGATCGTTCGCATCGACGGGGCTTAGCGTAACCGACTCGAACCGCCGTGTACGGACCCGTACGCACGGTGGTGTGGCAGGGGTCGGCGGGCAACCGCCGCCCCTATGCCGATCTGACGGGGCGGATTCAGGGGGTCGATGCAACATGAGCCAAGGATGGAGGTCTCATGGTGCGCAGACGTGGCCCGCGCCTGACGGCGGCGCAGAAGGCGGAGTTGTGGCGGCGCTGGCGTGAAGGCGAATCGCTGCGGGCGATCGGCCGCGCGCTGGGCCGCATTTCCAAGTGTGTGCATTACATCGTGGCCGGGGCGGGCGGCATCCCGCCTGTGCCGCGACAGCGCGCGCCGAAGGCGCTGACGCTGGCGGACCGAGAAACCATCTCCCGCGGCGTGGCGAGCGGGAGCTCGCTGCGGGCGATCAGCCGCGACCTACGCCGGGCGCCCTCGACGGTGTGTCGCGAAGTGCACCGGCATGGCGGGCGCCGCCGGTATCGGGCCGCCGACGCCGACCGTGCCGCGTGGGCGCGCGGCCGGCGCCCGAAGCGTTGTCGCTTGGCCACGCATCCCGCGCTCCGGGACGCGGTCGCGACGAAGCTCGCGCTGGAGTGGTCGCCGCAACAGATCGCCGGCTGGCTCCGCGCCGCGTATCCTGACGAGGCGGCCATGCACGTCTCGCACGAAACGATCTACGTCAGCTTGTTCGTCCAGAGCCGCGGCGTGCTCAAGAAAGCGCTGGTAGCGCACCTGCGCCAGCGCCGCACGTACCGGCGATCCAAACGCGCGGCGGTCCACCCGGCCGGGCACATCGTCGACGCCGTCTCGATTCGCGATCGCCCGGCCACCGTCGAGGACCGCGCGGTGCCGGGTCATTGGGAAGGCGACCTGATCCTGGGCACGCACCGGTCGCACGTCGCGACGCTGGTCGAGCGGCGCTCGCGCTACGTGTGCCTCGTACGGCTCACGGGGAAAGATACGCAGACGGTCGTGCAGGCGCTCACGCAACAGGTCCAGCGGTTGCCCGCCGGGCTCATGGCGTCGCTGACCTGGGATCGCGGGCTGGAACTCGCCGCCCATCGCACCTTCTCGATCGCGACGGGCGTGCAGGTCTACTTCTGTGACCCCCGCAGTCCGTGGCAACGCGGCACCAATGAAAATACCAACGGGCTGGTGCGCCAGTATCTGCCGAAGGGGACCGACCTGGCCGGCTACTCCCAAGACGATCTCGATGCGATCGCGCTCCGGCTCAATACCCGACCCCGGAAAACACTCGGCTATCGGACGCCGGCGGCTACACTAGCGGAAACCGTTGCATCGACCGGTTGAATCGGCCGGACCAGTAAGGAGTAATCCCAGGCTCCTCCCGAACCCGCATCATGCTACCGAGTGGTCAGAAGCTAGTTGCGAAGCATCCTTGATGAACATCGCCCTGGAGCCGAATAATCAGGGCTCGAAGAGTCGAGGCAAGGTAATCGACATCATCATTTCTTCAGCAGCGCGGGCCAGTTGAGGACGACCGTCATTGGCGGCGATCCCGCCTCCGGCGACGTGTTCAGCAGAAAGCGCTGGCCATCAGCGGAAACGGCGTATGACTGTCGCAGCGCGGTCACGTTGAGCTCGGTCTGGAACAGTGTGCGTGGCGCATCGGCTGCGAACGTCGCGCCAGTCTTCACCGTCACCGCCATCAGCTTTCGGTCGGGTGCGAGGTAGAAGAGCTCCTTCCCATCTCGGCGCCAGCGGGGCTGGTTGCCTCCCTCCCTGGAAATCTGTCGCTGGCCACCGAGCGTGGGAAACGACTGGACGTAGACCTGCTGGCTGCCTGACTCGTCCGAGACGTACGCGATCCATCGGTCGTCAGGCGAAAACTGTCCCTGACTCTCGTTGAAATCGCCGTGGAGGAACGGTACGGGCTTGCGCCCTTCGGCAGCGTCAGGGCGCTCCGAACCGATCGAGGGGCGGTTTGACTCCATCGACAGCGTCCAGATATCCAGCTGCGTCTTTGGATCTGTCCGGTAGTAGGTCAGGAATCGTCCGTCCGCCGACCAATCTGAGGGAAATAGAATCGGCTGCGCGTTCACTTTGAGGAGCAGTTCGTCCGGACTACTGGCGTCCGACGCACGTCGATAGAGATTAAGGAATCCGTCTCGTGCCGAGGCAAAGACAATCTGCCGGCCGTCCGACGACCAGATCGGAACGTTGTTCAGCGGAGGGCGGAACGTAAAGCGCGAGGTGATACGTCGATCGAGATCGGTCAGCCACACGTCTGTGCCGGTGTCTCCAGGTCGTGCAAACGCCACTCGCTTCTCATCAGGCGAGAGGGACATCTCCTGATAGGCGCCGGCGGGGGCACTGCTCCCCTGTGTCTCACCGGCGCGGTTCACCCAGGCGAGCTGGGTTTGCTCGGCTACGGCAGGCCTGTAAATCAAAGTCCCATTGTCCGAGGCCACGAAGCTGATCGCCCTGAAAGACCTGCCAACGCCTTCTGCCACCGCAACCGCGTCACCACGCGTGGAAAGTGTTGCCAGGTCGAACTGCTGCGCCATGAGCGTCGATTCGCGCAAGAACAGCACATAGCCGGGTGGCGAGTACACGGCGGCGGAGTCGCTCCGGAGGAGCAGCTTGACCTCAGTCGAGTCGAGCGATCCGACGTACGCATCGCCGGTCGTCGGGCCAGTCCCGACCATGAAGAAGAAATGTCGGCCATCGGGCAGGAAGAACGGTGATCCATGAGCGGCGATGCCTTTCGTTTGATCGAGACTGGTCACTGTCGCCGTCGCGCCGCCTCCCGCGGACACGCGAACAAGTGGGCTTCCGATGGCTCTCCCGAACAGAATCACGCCGTCGCGGCTCCAAGCTCCGCCCAGTGGAAACGGCGCATCGGCGAGCGTCTGGGGCGGGCCGCCTCCCACATTGATCTTCTTCAGCTTTCCTCCTGCGAAGAAGCCGACCCACCTGCTGTCGGGAGACCAGAAGGGCTGCGCGGGCCCTCGGTCCCAGCGAGCGGGCGGGCGCGCAGCGAGTCGAGGCCCCGGATCCATAACCGCGCGGTTCCGTCGGAACCTGACACGACAAACACGATCTGACGGCCGTCGGGAGAAACGGCCTGCGCGTTAGAGTCGGGGCTGAAGCTCGCCTTCTCGGGCGGAAAAATCGCGAATTGGACCGGCTCGGCTGCTGTCGCGGGCGCAGGGCGAACGACAACTATCGTCGCGATGGCTCCAATCAGCATGATGAGCGCCAGACCAGCGAGGGCCCAGGCGAGTCGCTCGCGCGAGCTCTTACCCTTGATTCTCGGCGAGGACGGCGATGTCGCCGCCTCGGCAATCCACGAGAGCTGCACGCTCAGGTCGCGGGCCGACTGCCACCGATCCTCTGGATCCTTCGCGAGACACCGCGCAATCAGGTGGTCGAGCTCCGCAGGCGCCAACGTCTGCACCATGGATACCGGGGGCGGCTGCGACGACATGATCGAGGAGATCAAACTCGCGTGGCTGCCGCCGCTGAACGCGCTCTTGCCGGTCAGCATTTCGTAGAGCACGGCGCCGAACGCGAAGATATCGGTGCGCGCGTCGGCTTCTTTGCCCTCGAGCTGCTCCGGCGCCATGTACTGGAACGTGCCGAGGATCGTGCCTTGCGCCGTCAGGTTCGGTGGCGTGGTCGGCAGCATCGACAGCGCCGGCGCCCGCGATCGCCGGCCCACTCGCTTTCGCGAGCCCGAAGTCGAGGAGCTTCGCGCCGGCCTTCGTGAGCATCACGTTGCCCGGCTTCAGATCGCGGTGAACGATGCCGTGTCGATGCGCCGTGCTCAGCGCGTCGGCGATCTGAATCGCAACCCTGAAGGCGGCGTCGAGCGGCAGCGGCGCCTTTCTTCAGCCGGTCGGCCAGCGTCTCGCCTTCGAGATACTCCATGACGAGGAACGCCGTGCCCTGCTGCTCGCCGACGTCGTAGAGGGTGCAGATGTGCGGATGTGTGAGCTGCGAGATCGCGCGGGCCTCGCGATCGAAGCGTTCGCGGAACTGCGGATCGGTCGCGAGCGTCTCAGGAAGGATCTTGATCGCGACCGTGCGATCGAGCCGCGTGTCGCGCGCTTTGTAGACCTCGCCCATCCCGCCCGCGCCGATGGCGGTAAGAATCTCGTACGGGCCGAGGCGGGCGCCGGGGCTGAGGGTCAACGTTTTCCGTGATTATACGGGCCTGGCGGCAGGGCGGACGGGATTAGTCTCGGGTAACGGCGAAGTGTAGACCTGAGCCCCGCCGGAGGGTCACTTGCACTACGCGACTATTCGCGACTAATCCCGCTCCTCGCGGTAGCCGGTTAGAATGCCTCTGTGCCGTGCCGACCGAGGCGACCCACCCGCAAGCAATGGCTGATGACCTGAACGTCTACGGCGACTCTTTGGTCGCCACGACAGGCACGCACGGAGCTGACATTGCGTCTCAGCGCCTCGATGACCTCGATTACCGAGCGCTCGGCGACATTCTCGAGCATGGCGGCCGGCCGTGCACCGCCGTGGACATCGGCTGTGGGCTCGGATGGCAGGGTGCCCGCTTCGCGATGATTGGCGCCGACGTGCACTTGTTCGATTTGCTCGACGAGCCGTTGCTGGTCAGAACGTTGCGGGAGGAATTTCGTCTCCCTCTTCGATACACTCGGGGAGATGTGACTGCGGTCGAGGCTGCTGACCTCCCGACACGGATTGACCTCGGGTTCTCTCAACGGTTCGTCCACTACCTGCGATTCGACGCGGCGACCGTGCTGCTACAGCGTCTCGCTTCGAAAATGCCCGCTGCCTCGAAGTTCTTCATCTCTGCCTCCGGGATTCAGAGCGAGCTCGGCGAGGAGTATCCCGGCCGAACGCTTCCTCTGGCCACCCGCTTCGCCCAGATCAGCCCGCTCATGCAGGCGCGCCACGGCATCATCGAACCAGTGTGCCTATACGACGAAGCAGAGCTGATAGCGCTGATGGCAACCGCGGGCTTCGCCGTGGTCGATGTCTGGTCGTCGCCGTTTGGGAACATCAAAGGTGTCTTTAGCCGAACGGATTAAGCGTCTCTTTCGCGCCAGGCGCGACTACGTCCTTGTCGTTGGCGGTTCGCACATCGACGTGATGGCCGACTACGACGCCAACGCCGGAGCGAAAGCGCGCTTGGACAAGGTCGGACGTGTCAGGTACGCGGTCGGAGGCACCGCGTTCAATATCGCGGTCAACCTAGGCCAGCGCGGCGTTCAGACGGCGCTCCTGACCGTGCTCAAGGAGAACAGTTTCTCGTCGGTCTGGATTGAGGAGCGTCTTGCGTCGGGCTGCGTCGAGCGGCAATTCGTCCAGTACTCGGACCGCATCACCGAGAGCGGCTTCGTTGCGATCCGGCGCGACGGCGATCTGGAGTCGGCGGTCACATCTACCGGTATCGCGCAACATGGCATTGATACCAAGGTGCTGAACAACGCATTGTCGGATTGCCGGTTCGTTGTCGCCGACTGCAATTTGTCCGCCGATCAGCTGCGGCTAGTGTCCGACTTCGCACGTCGGCACGGCAAGTTGCTCGCGGTCGCTGCGACGTCGGACAGCAAGGTTGGACGGATTCTCACGCTCAACGGGGAACAGGCGGAGCTGGTCTTTCTCAATGAGCCGGAGCTGCGCGCCGCCTTTGATGGTCAGCTGCCCCTGGTAGAAGCGGAAAACGCGCGCCGGATCTGTAACCAATTGCGTGCGAGAACAGTAGTGCTGACGCTTGGCGCGCGCGGCTATTCAGTCATCCGTGTCACGGGAGCAGTGACGAGCTTTCCGGCCCCGGACGTCGAGCGCATTGCCTCCACAAGCGGTGGAGGTGATGCGGTAGCGGCCGGGATCTTGAAATACTGGTTCGACCATAAGACACTCAACTTTTCAGAAGCCGCCAAGGACGTCGCGCCGATCGTCGCAACGGTGCTCGAGCAGGAGGGCGCGACGATAGGGGCCCTTGCTCAGACACGGACTTCACCAGGCTCGCTCGAATCGCCTCGCGACGGGTAAGTCTCTGGAAGCGCATGCTGTCGCAGGAGGTGGGCGTCGCTGTCGCGATCCTCGCACTGCTGGGGACGATGATTCAGATCGCGAATTGCGGCTCTAAACCACGCGCTGGACAGTTGTTCGCGCCAGCCAGTGGCAGACGTTGATGGCTCGCGAACACCACGAACCGGATTTCCGCGGTCGAATGAGGGTTGAACAGGCGGGCGGGCTCGGGGCCCCGGATTGAACGCTCAGTAAACCCTCAAAAATCGGCAGAGCGTCTGTCCGCCGTGTCGGGTTATCACCAGGGACGAGCAGCCTCGGCATGAACTCGCCGAAGCGCCGACCTGAGCCCACGGTCACTCGCTACTTCGCGGGCGGATTCAGGGGGTCGATGCAACATGAGCCAAGGATGGAGGTCTCATGGTGCGCAGACGTGGCCCGCGCCTGACGGCGGCGCAGAAGGCGGAGTTGTGGCGGCGCTGGCGTGAAGGCGAATCGCTGCGGGCGATCGGCCGCGCGCTGGGCCGCATTTCCAAGTGCGTGCATTACATCGTGGCCGGGGCGGGCGGCATCCCGCCTGTGCCGCGACAGCGCGCGCCGAAGGCGCTGACGCTGGCGGACCGAGAAACCATCTCCCGCGGCGTGGCGAGCGGGAGCTCGCTGCGGGCGATCAGCCGCGACCTGCGCCGGGCGCCCTCGACGGTGTGTCGCGAAGTGCGCCGGCACGGCGGGCGCCGCCGGTATCGGGCCGCCGACGCCGACCGTGCCGCGTGGGTGCGCGGCCGGCGCCCGAAGCGCTGTCGCTTGGCCACGCATCCCGCGCTCCGGGACGCGGTCGCGACGAAGCTCGCGCTGGAGTGGTCGCCCCAACAGATCGCCGGCTGGCTCCGCGCCGCGTATCCTGACGAGGCGGCCATGCACGTCTCGCACGAAACGATCTACGTCAGCTTGTTCGTCCAGAGCCGCGGCGTGCTCAAGAAAGCGCTGGTGGCGCACCTGCGCCAGCGCCGCACGTATCGGCGATCCAAACGCGCGGCGGTCCACCCGGCCGGGCACATCGTCGACGCCGTCTCGATTCGCGATCGCCCGGCCACCGTCGAGGACCGCGCGGTGCCGGGTCATTGGGAAGGCGACCTGATCCTGGGCACGCACCGGTCGCACGTCGCGACGCTGGTCGAGCGGCGCTCGCGCTACGTGTGCCTCGTACCGGCTCACGGGGAAAGATACGCAGACGGTCGTGCAGGCGCTCACGCAACAGGTCCAGCGGTTGCCCGCCGGGCTCATGGCGTCGCTGACCTGGGATCGCGGGCTGGAACTCGCCGCCCATCGCACCTTCTCGATCGCGACGGGCGTGCAGGTCTACTTCTGTGACCCGCGCAGTCCGTGGCAACGCGGCACCAATGAAAATACCAACGGGCTGGTGCGCCAGTATCTGCCGAAGGGGACCGACCTCGCCGGCTACTCCCAAGACGATCTCGATGCGATCGCGCTCCGGCTCAATACCCGACCTCGGAAAACACTCGGCTATCGGACACCGGCGGCTACACTAGCGGAAACCGTTGCATCGACCGGTTGAATCGGCCCGACTTACGGGGAGTAATTGCACGCGGACGCCCCCGCGACCGACGAATCCCTACCGCCGCAACCAGTGCGGCAAGAACTCGACCCCTTCACACGGACCGAAAATTCTGACCTTCCGCAAGTTTCGGGTTACGCTGCGGGCTCCGCGAGGGGTCGGCCGACATATGCTAGTCGGCCTACTGTTACTTAGGGCACGGATCAAGCGACGCGCGAGAATTAGAGCGACGGTCGAGTTTTAATACGGTTGGGAGGCAGACGCCCCACCGCCAGAAGGCCGTGATGTTTCGTCTTCTTGCTAGTGTCGCCGCGCTGCTGCTGTGCGTACCTGCGACCGTCTCACTTCAGACCCCGCAGCAGTCGGCGGCGTCTCGTCCGAATGTCGTGCTCATCATGAGCGACGACATGGGATACGCCGATCTTTCAAGCTACGGCGCCACCGACATCCGGACGCCGAATATCGACAGCATTGGGCGCGCCGGCGTCCGCCTGACTGACGTCGTACGCGAACGGCGTCCTGTGCAGCCCCACACGCGCGGCGCTCATCAGCGGACGCTACCCGCACCGCTACGCCGTGGAGAACGCGTTAGGCAGCGAGGGGACGTTCGGCCTGAAGGTGACTGGCAACTCGCTGCCGCAGATCCTGAAGAATAACGGTTACGCCACTGCGCTCGTCGGCAAGTGGCACCTCGGCGGGACGGTCACGGGCGACGCGCGCGTGGGCGGGCCGCGGGCGCACGGGTTCGAATACTTCTTCGGCCTGATGGGGAGCCATATCGATTACTGGCATCACAATCGCGGCCCTGACGTCCCTGACCTGTGGGAGAACGAGACGAGGATCAATCTCGATGGCCGGTACATGACGAACCTGATTGCCGAGCGCTCGATTCGGTTCATTGAGCAGAGCGCGGCGGCAGGTCGTCCGTTCTTCGTCGATGTCGCGTACAACGCGCCGCACTGGCCGTATCAGCGGCCCGATCGGCCGTCTCCGGCGCCGGGCACCGGCGCGCATCAGCTCCCGCAGCAGGACAACACGGCCACACGCGACGACTTGCGCGCGATGCTCGAATCGGTGGATCAGGGCGTCGGAGAGATTCTGAAAGAGATTGAGCGGCTCGGTCTGACGAACAACACGATCGTGATTTTCACGAACGACAACGGCGGCGAGTGGCTGATGAACAACGGTCCGCTGTTCAACCGCAAATGGACGCGTTTGGGAAGGCGGGATCCGCGTGCCGGCGTTGGTGAGGTGGCCCGGCCGGATTCCCGCGGGGACCGTCTCCGATCAGGTCGGCATCGACCTTCGATCTGGAGCGCGTCGATCATCGCGGCGGCCGGCGCGCACGGTGCCGGCGAAGCTACGAGGGCATCAACCTGTTCCCGATTCTCGAGGGGCGGCAGCCGAAGGTCGAGCGGACTTTGTACTGGCGGTCGGTCCCTGGCAACCGCAGTCAGCGCGCGGTGAGGAGCGGCGACTGGAAGCTGATCGTAGATGCCAACCACGTCATGGTGTTCAACCTGCGCGACGATATTGGAGAGCGGAAGGAGCTCGCCAATCAGAGCCAGGACGTCGCGCGCCGGCTCAGGCCCATGCTCGCCCAGTGGGAAGAAGACGTGAACAAGGAAGCACTCGCCAACGAACCCGAGGTCGCGGCACAGCTGCGGCAGCAGGAAGGCGGCCGTGCCGGTGGTGCTGTCGCGCCTGCGGGCGGAAACTCACCGGCAGGTCGTGGACGAGGCACAACGCCTGCGGGCCGGGGATCGCAGTAACGGCGATACCGGGTACAACAAGGTGCAGAGGCACGGGGATCTCACGCCGGTGACGCCCTCCCGACAGGCGGCTCATAGATAGAACAATGTCCCGATCACAAGCATGAACGACCGGTAGTCGGTCCATCGCCGCTGATGAGTGGGCCCAGCTACGCTGGCGGCGACGCTTCGCCTCCGAGCGCGGTGGCGTTCGATGGGATTGCCTGACAGCCGTTGCACTCGGCGGGCCGCGAATGAGCGTCTTCCATTAACCCTCACGCCGATCTGGCGACGGACGCCAGCCCCACGGGGTCCCCCGGACCAGTCTAAGATGATGAGCCGTGGCCGCGGGCGATGCGCATCGAGTCTGGTTTCCGGAAATGGTGGAGCACCTGCGCCGATACTGGCGAGACGACCTGTCCATAGAGGCCCTGCTGGGCCTCCGCGACGAGCTCGATGAGTTGCTTGGGCGCATTCGCTCGACGCGACACATTTCCAACCCGGTCTTCAAGTGTCCCGCGTGCGGGCACGTAGGACGTGGCGCCGATCCGCACGTCAGTGTTCGCGCCACGATATTGGCGCTGGCTCGCTTCGGCGTGGCCGCGAGAGAACCAGCACGAGCGCTTGAGAAGGCCTGGTCTGCCTACAGAAAGACAGCGGGACTTGATCTGTATGGCCTCGCCGCGACGTCAGAACCCGCTCGACTCCCAGGGTGCGCGCACGCCGATGAACGGTGAACCGAGCACGAACCTGTTTCAGCTGATCACTCGAATGGAATCGCTCTCGGGTGACGACGGATCTCCTCGATAGAACCGGTTCCGCTCCGGACGGATCCGTCAGCACATCAGGGGCGCCGTCGCATAGGCGAACGCCCGTACTTTGTGTCGGCCAAGCTGTTCGAATCACGTACGGCACAAAGAATGCGATGCGCAGGTTGATCGGATAAACAGCCGAGGAGAGAACATGGAAAACGGGGATCATGGCGAGGACCAGCTTGAGAAACACGGCCTTCCCGGCACCGACCAGGCTCGCGTCTCGCGCCGCGAGACCGACTTCGACTTGCCTGCTCGATAACGAAGCTCCGCCTCAAATCGCCGAGTGAAAGCCCACGCTTTGCCACGGCGAAGCTTCGCTACTACTGGTTCAGTACGCGGGTTTCTCGGCGAGAAAACGGCCAGCTGATGGTGACCCCAAGCCGAGCGCTGCTTCGACGGCCGGCGGAACGATGGCCGTCACGTCACCGTCCAGGCGGAGTGTCACCGACGCGTGATCATCGTGCTCGCTTGCTCCTCGGTTGATGATGATGTAAGGCGTGCCACGCTCGGCGGCCAGCAGAGGAATTGAGGCCGCCGGATAGTCCGACAGCGTGGATCCCAACGCCAGCACCAGATCGGCCTTCACTGCGGCCGCGGTCGCTGGCTCCAGATCCGTCGTGCGCAGCGATTGGCCGAAGCTGATGGTGGCCGACTTCAGCATCCCACCGCAGGCGCAGCACGGTGGACGCCCCGTCGTCTTGAAGCGCGCGAAGTGTGGCGCAGGATCACTCGTTGCGTGGCACCTCTGGCATTCAACAAGGAGATCCGTGCCGTGCAGCTCGACGAGCAGGCTCGGAGAAGTGCCGGCGCGACGATGCAGGCCATCGACGTTCTGCGTTACGACCGAGACGACTTTCCCTGCGCGCTCGAGCGCCACGATGGCATGGTGAACGGCGTTCGGCCGCGCGTGCTGATAGATCTCCCAGGTTTCCAACTTGTAGTCCCAGTACTCAACCCGCGCCGACTCCGACGCGAGGAACTCCTCGTAGTACACCGGACGACGGCGCGTCCACACACCACCAGGACCACGGAAATCCGGGATGCCGCTGGCGGTCGACACGCCGGCCCCGGAGACGACCAGAATGCGCTGGCATGCCAGCAACCGTTCGACCAAGCGTGAGTCGACCACGCCTCACTCCTCAACTATTTGATCGCAGGCTGGCGCTCCCAGTACAGAGTGCCCGCCAGCCAGATCGCCCTTGTCGTTCAGGTTCGGCGGAGCGCCGAGCCTCAGCACGTTGCCCGTGATCAGGTAGAAGCGTTTCTGCTCGCTGTACGCGCCGGGTGTCATCGCGCCTTGCTGGCTGTGGTAAACGAACGGCGGATGCTGGTTCTCGTAGGTCACGAACCGTCCGAAGTAGCCGTTGTAGCTCCTGAACGCCTTGAGCGCCTCGTCTGGCGTCGGCTGCGCGCCCGCGTATTTCGTCCGCCCCTCCTTATTCATCAGGTGGACCATCATGTGCCCCGATGCCGTGTAGATGATGTAGGACGTGCCGGCGCGCGTCTCGTTTTTGTCTCCGTGGAAGACCTCGTTCCCGTTGTTGATCCGATAGCTGTCCGTGTAGAGGAGCCTCCAGAACCCGACGAACTTCTTCTCCTCGGCCGAGAGCGGCGCATCGAGCATCCGCTGCCAGATCAGGCGACGCGTCGCCTTGGCTTTGCCGTCGCCGTCTGCCGGCGCCGGTGTGAGAATGAGTCGCTCACTGCCGTTCGGCGTGGTCACGAAATCGTAGAAGGGCTTCGCGTCTATCTCGCCGCCCGGGTCGATCTGACCGAAGCGATGGTGGACGACGAACTTCTCCTTCTCTTTGTCGTTGACAGTGAACGACCCGAAGTACGCCGTGTATCCGCGGAGCGCGGCCTGCGCTTCGTCACCGGTCGGGGGATTGGCGGCGAAGCGCGCCCGGACTTTCGGCTGGATGTGGACGCCCATGTGCCCGGTGTCGGCGTAAATGATGTAGCCGTTCGAGTTGAAGTTCGGTGTCTGCGACCATCTTCCGGTAGCGGGGTCTTTGACCTCGGTCGTGACCAGCTCGTAGGTCCCGACGAGCCGCGCCCGATCGTTCACGGACGACGAGGTTGGCGGCGCCGCGCCTTGACCGGTCACGCCACGGCCGAGCACGGTCGGCACGAGCGCAACTGTTGCAATCGTCAGTACTGTCGTGAGGCTCCGGGTCACGCTTCTCATGCCCCCTCCCCGCGCGTTTGCGCCCACTACAAACGGATCCCCGGTGTAGGCTTCACCTTACGTTGCGGCCCAAATGCTCGCTTCCTCCGAAGAGGCTTCTGACACCCCGCTCTGACGCGCGACCTCCGCGTTGCTGGGTCTGCTACTCGGCGCTCCGGCGCGTACCGAGACGGGACTTGCACCCGTTGGACAAGGACAGCATGAAGTCCACTCCACGTCTGAGGCGACTTCGTCACGACGCACGTTGCGTGATTATATGGGCGGGACGGCACCGAGAACGGGAATACTCCTCAGTAACCGGGCGAAGTGGCGAGTTGAGTCCCCCGAGCGTGGTCGGGGAAATGCGAAAAATCCTGGAAGTGATGTCGGCCGGATCTCGTCCACCTAGTCCAGTCTGTGCCAACCACCAGGCGGGTGAAATTCCCGCCGGGTGAGCGGTCGCTCACTGGCTGTCTCATTTGTCTCGGCCTTCGGCTTTGGCTTTGGCTTTGGCGCGGCCTATCTCCAGGATGCGCGCCGCATCGCGCTCACCCTCGCGACGCGCCTCTTCCAGGATCTCATACCCCTTGTCTCTGACGCGGTTGATGCGGTACGCGATCTTCCAGGGCTGCGTAAACATGCTCGGGTCTTCCATCGTGGCTTCAAAGCTGATCGTGTCCGGGCCGACCATCGTCCAGCGTTCGACCACATGCAAGGCATCGCCGTGGAAACTCGCCGAGTCAAGCCACGTTTGGCCGCTCTGGTTCGTCACGTCGATCACCAAAGTATTTCCTTCCCAGCGACCACGCGAGTCCCCCATCCACAGTTTGATGCTGTCGCTGACGTGCGGACGCCCGTCCGTGGGGACGACGCGAAAGGCGTGGCTGGAGCTATAGAGGAACAGCACGTATCCAGGGACCTGTACGATCTGGATCTCGCCTGGCGTGTGATTGCTGCGAGGGACGCCGACCAACAACGCGCGAACGAGAGGATCAATGTGCGCCAGTTTCGTCGGGGCGTCGACGTTCGCACGGAACTCTTTCTTTTTCGCCTCCGCCCAGGGCAGGTAAGGAATTTTCCCATCGGCGGGATCGACGATGTACGTCGGACGTGACGTGGGCGTCCTGCCCTGGACTATGTCGTCCCCCTTCTCCCACAGTGAATGGTCTCCTTCGATGCTGTGTGCTGCCGCCGCGAATGGCGTGATGTCGCTACGCCACATACCCTGCAGGACCGGGGGGTCTTGAGCCACGGCCGAGGCGGGGACGACGTACAAGGCTAAGGCGACAGTTGCAACGAGAACGAGCCGCATGATTCCTCGCTTTCTATATTTCTCCTCACGATGCAACGTCATGGTGGCCGGGCCGCGATTCGACCCAGACGACTGTTCCGGGTCAGCGAGTTTTAGGCCCGCCCCCATGCAGCCGGCCCCGAGGGCGGAGAGGATCTGGTACGGGCCGAGGCGGGAGCCGAGTGTGAGGGGCCAGACGATCGGGATTATATGGCCGGGACGCCTGGGCGGACGAGATTACTCTCGACTGACGCCGATCTGGCGACGTGGGACCGCCGGGGCGAGGTCACTTCTATGTTGCGGGCCGTCGTCAAGCCCCGTGTGTGAGAAGTTTCCGTTCAACCAGTACCCTCGCATTCGGCTGCCACGCCCCGACGATGGTCTGCGATCCTCACGCGGGTCCGGGTGTGAGCCATGGGTCGTGACCCAGCGCTCGCCTTCTATCCGGGCACGCGCGGATCGCGCGGCCCCCAGAGACTGTGCAGTCTCGTATCCAGACACCGTGCTGCCACACCCTCTCGCCAGCGGTCGCGTGACGCGACCCAGTGACCTATCGTGCGCAGCGCGCGTGAGCGCGTCGATCCGAGCCGGCCGCTACGCGACTTTTAGGATCGCGCCCGCCGGCACCACGCCGGTCGTCACATACCGCCACAACGCGATCAGGAGCTTGCGCGCGACGGCCACGATGCCAATCCGGCGCGCGCGCGTCCCGTGCGCGAAGCGCTCGCGATACCATTGCGTCAGGGGGCTGTGTGGTTGCCAGCGCACCCACGTCCAGGCCAGTTGAATGCTGGTCACTTGCAGCCGCTTATTGCCGGCGCGACTGATCCCTTGCTCCTGCGCCGACTCCCCGCTGGTATAGGGCGTCGGCGCGAAGCCCAGGAGCCCGCCGATTTGGCGCCGATTGCGGAATGCGCGCCACACCAGGCCCTCGTCGAGCAACACCGACGCGCTCGTCGTCGCGACTCCTTTCAACTGCACCAATTGGTGCAACGCACTCGCGGGCGCCGCCGCGGTCACGGCGGCCTGTTGTTGGGCGTCGAGCTCCGCGATCTGTCCCTCGAGCACGGCGAGGCGCGCCTCCGCCCGCGCGAGCCGGGCTTGCACTTCACGGGGCAGCGCCGCGCCCGCCCAGTCCCGCACGGTGGCCCACCAGTCGCGGCGGCGGCGCGACGGCAGGGTCGCCCCCCACGTCGTCAGCCATCCGCGCATCTGGTTGATCACCCGCGTCTGCGCGTGCCGCACGTCCGTCCGCTCGCGACTGACCTGCCGCGCGGCCTCGTCCGCCACCGTCGGGACCTGCACCTCTCGCCACACGCGCCGCTCCCCGTAACAGACCCGCACCAGCATCTGCACCAGTTTCAGCGCATCGAGCCGGTCCGTTTTTGCGCGCCGCGCGCGCCGATTCACCTCGATGCTCGCCGAATCGACCACCCGATTGGTGATCCCCACCTGCGTCAGCGCGCGATGAATCCAGAACCCGTCGCGGCCGGCCTCGTAGCAACTCACGACCGGCGCCTGCGTCGCCACCCCGAACCGCCGCCGCCCCTGCCGCAGCGCGCGCTCCACGCCGCCCAGATCGCCGCTTGCGACCGTCCGCAGCCACGGCGTGACCCCGAACCCCGACGTCATCGCCAGCTTCCAGTCTTTCTTGCTCAACTCGAACGCCACATACAACGTCGGTTCGCTTACACTCAGCTCCGGGCGGGTCAGTGCAATCATCACAGCCTCCTTTTGGCTTCGAACACCCTCAGGAGCTTAATTGCACCGCCCGCTCATAGTCTCTCGCCACTTCGCGACCAGTAAGGACTGATGGTGCAGTTGACGGCCCCCGGCGATTTTGGCGCCGACAAAATCCACGAAACGGGCCCCTGCCAGGGCACCAAGCGACGGCCAGACGCACGTCAGTGTGTGGGCACTTCTGTTCAGCCGGGCCATTTGACCGCCGAGCATCGCGCCAGAAGAATGGCCGCAGTCTGATGCCGAGTGGGTGGCCGAAGCATAGCAGAACATTTTCGAGGTGCCTGCCGAGGCACTGCCGGCAACCGAAGCCGTCCTTACCATGGTGGGCGGCAAGATCATCCGAGACTCAGCACAATAGCCGGGTGTGCGCAACAGTTTGAGGCATGCAGTCGAATCGCTGTCGCCTACATTCGGAAACGTCCGTGGTAGGGTAGGCTTACGGCAGCAGGGTTCTCGCGTGAGCAGCGCGTCGCAAACCAGGGGGACGACATGAAGGTCGTTGTAGATTTGAACCTATGTAGCCTCCACGGGCTCTGCGTGGAGACGGCGCCTGAGGTGTTCCAGATTGGCGACGACGGTGCACTGCATGTTCTGAACGAGACGCCACCTGAGGATCTGCGCGCGAAGGTGGGGGCAGCGGTGCGGGAGTGTCCAACCGGTGCGATTTCAATCGAAGAATGACGTGATCCAATGCTGCGCCGCATCGCCATCGTTGGCGCCTCGCTCGCCGGCCTGCGTGCGGCGGAGACACTGCGCGACCGAGGCTTCGACGGCGAGCTAACGCTGATTGGCGATGAGCCACATCGCCCCTACGACCGGCCGCCGCTCTCGAAACAGGTCCTTCAAGGCGCCTGGGAGCCGGAGCAGACCTTTTTTCGCAGGAAGGACGGGTACGACGCGCTCGCGCTCGACATGCGGCTTGGCGTGCGCGCGATGTCGGTCGACCTCCGCGCTAGGCGCGTCGCGCTTGCTGATGGCACGTTCGCCGACTACGACCGTCTGATCATCGCGACAGGTGCGCGGGTCCGGACCCTCTCGGCCATTGCGCCACGGGCAGGCCTGCTCGCCTTACGCGGTCTGGACGACGCGATCGCGCTGCGACTGGCACTGATGGACGCGCCCCGTGTCGCGATTGTCGGCGCAGGGTTCATCGGCCTCGAGGTCGCTGCCTCTTGCCGCGCTCGCGGCCTGCCCGTCACCGTGATCGAGTCGCTTGCCGTCCCGCTTTCTCCAATCCTTGGGCCGACGTTCTGCGGCATGGTAGCGGCCATGCATCGGGACCACGGCGTGGACCTTCGCACCGGGGTTACCGTGACCGACGTCTTCGGCGCGTCGCGCGTCGCCGGGATCGCGCTCTCCGACGGCTCACGGATCGACGCCGACGTGGTGGTGGTCGGCATCGGCGTCACTCCAAACACGGAATGGCTCGAACGCAGCGGCCTCACGCTCGACAACGGTGTGGTCTGCAACGGCTCCGGTGAAGCCGCCCCAGATGTGTATGCGGCCGGCGACGTGGCCCGGGTCGCAAACCAGTGGCACGGCGATTCACCGCGAATCGAGCATTGGACCAACGCGGTCGAGCAGGCAGTGCACGCCGCGGAGAACGCTCTCGCCGGCCCCGAGGCGTGCACGAGTTTCTCGTCCGTGCCGTACTTCTGGTCAGACCAGTACGACCGTAAAATCCAGTTCATCGGTCGCGCACGGCCGCACGACGAGATGGTGATCGTCGACGGGTCGCTCGCCGACCGACGGCTGACGGCGCTCTACCGGCGTGGCGATCGGGTGGTGGCCTGTCTCGCCGTGAATCAACCGCGCGCTCTGCTCAAGTACAGGAAGCTGCTCGCCGCCGGCGCCTCGTGGGAAGCTGCCCTGTCGGGAACAGCCGCTTCATAGCCCGTCTCGTCGCGGCCTGCCTCGGTGTTTGGGACTTCCGTGCTCGCCACCCGTAGTCGCGTCGATATAGAGAGAACACACAGGCGACAACTGCGCTTGGTCCCTCTGCTGGACACGATCCAGGCGGCGGTTCAACTGCCATCGTTGATAGGTCCTGACTAACGGCGTAGTGGCGATCTGGGACCCCGGGCGGAAGTCACTCGCCACTGCCCCGGGCCAGTGGAGAGTAATTCTCGATGGCGAGGTTCGCGGAGGGACTTCGACGGCGCTCGTCAGTTTGTGGGGCACGAGCCGGTTCAGCTCTTCTTGCCAGGGTCGAAAGTCACTGCCGCTGGAGGGATTTTCATGCCGTTTCGCGAGCTGAAACCTGCGATCAACCTCACCGCGTCGGCACGAGACGCTTCAGCTCCTCCGTCCAGTTCTGCACGACGATCAGGTTCGACGCCGTGCCGCCGGCGGCTTCCGCCTGGCCACTGCGGATGATCAGGAACCGTCCATCGGGGGCGATGTCGTACGGCCGAGTGCCAGCCGCTAGCGCGAGCATCGCGAATTCGAACAACACCTGCGGACGCCCGGCGACGAGCGTCGTCCCGGACTGCACCGGGACCGCAAGCATCTGCCGACTGTCCAGGCTGCTGAAGAACAGTTCCCGGCCGTCACGCGACCAGAGTGGGAGACGGCCGCCGCCCGTCGAGATCTGTTGCCGATTTCCGAGCTCCGGATACCGCTCGACGTAGATCTCGTATCGACCGGACACGTTCGAGCTGGTAGGCCATCCAGCGTCCGTCTGGAGAGACGGCCGCGAAGTCGTTGCAGAACTCGCTTTTCACCAGCACGTTCGCGTCGGACGGGCGCTCGATGGCGATCTGCCCGATCGCGCACTGAATGCTCGGCGGCACCTCGGTAAACAGGAGCTGTCTGCCGTCTGCCGACCAGCCGTTGGCGCGCAGATCGAGGAGATCTTTCGCACGCGCGAGGAGCCGCTCGTCGCTGCCGGTGCCATCCGCCGGCCGCCAGAACAGCTCCGGGTAGCCCGCTCGTGCTCGACGTAAAGATGATGCGCTGCCCGTCGGGCGTCCAGAGCGGGCTGTGGTCCGGCGCCGGGTCGGTCGTCAGCCGGCTCAGCGTTGCGCGGGCGAAATCGTAGATCCAGACATCCGTCTGGGTGGCGAGTGCGAGCCGCGCGCCGTCGGGCGACACCCGGACGTCGCGGTACGAGTCCAGCGGGAGGCCAGGCAGCGGTGAGGCACGTCCCTGGCGATCCACCGACACGACGGTCTGCTGGCCACCGCCACCGGCCCCGCCTGGGACGTAGACGAGCGAGCCGTTGGCGGCCACCGCGACGTCAGCGGCGCCCGAGTCCGGTCGTCACCACGCCCTCCAGCACCGGCGCAGGCGTCCCGACCACCTCCAGCCGTCCGAGGTCGAATGCCACGGCGCGCAACGTCCCTGCGACGCCGTAGACCAGATGCCCCGTCGGCACGTAGTGCGCGTGGCTGCCGCCACGGATGAGCACCTTCGACGTACCGGTCTGCAGATCCAGCACCGCAATCTGCGCGTTCTCGATGCTGCCGTTGGCCGGAGTAATCGTGAAGAGGACCGCCTCGCCTCCAGGCAGGAACTCGGGCCAGACGTGATCGCCTTCCCCGCGCTCGCGATCGGGCTTCGTGAGCACGGTGGGCTCGCCTCCTGCCGCGGACACGCGCTGCAGGCCTGTTGCCGCTGTGTTCGTCGCGAAGATGATGGTCCCGTCCGGGCCCCACGTGGCACCGCGCGGGTGGCCACCTTGGCGAGCGCACACTGTCACTGGCGGCCCACCCGTGATCGCCACTTTCTTGATCGTGGTTCCGTCGAAAAACCCAACCCACTGTCCGTCAGGTGAGATGAATACGCCGTGTGGCGCGCCAAGACCGCTCAGCACCGTGGGCTCGAGCTGGTTGAGCGCACGTACCAGCAGCTGGTTGTTGCCGCGATAGACGACGCGTGAACCGTCGGGCGTGATGGCGACGTCGCGATCGGCGCCCTGCAGCGTTAACGCAGCCGACCCGGACGTGGTGATCGTCGTGCGGACGACCGAAGGCGGCGCCGGGCGCGTGGCGAACCACACCAGCGCGCCGCCGACGGCGGCGACCACCAGCGCACCGGCCGTCAGTGCCGCGACGCGCCGCCACAGCGGTCTGTGTGGCAGCGGCGCTGCCGACGCCGTGCTGGTGGCCGCGACGCCTGCCTGGTGATCGAGGACGAAGAGCGCCGCCGCGATGTCGGCGATCCGCTTGCGGCGATCCTTGACGAGGCACCGTTGCAGCAGCGTGCGGACCGGCGGCGGCACGTCGGACGGGAGCGCCTCCCAGTTCGGTTCGAGGCGGACCACCGCGCCGAGCACCTCCGTCATGTCCTCGCCATCAAAGGCGCGCCGGCCCGTCAGCATCTCGTACAGCACGCAGCCGAACGCCCAGATGTCGCTGCGCTTGTCCGCCTCCCGCCCCTTCGCCTGCTCCGGCGACATGTACGCGGCCGTGCCCAGCAGGACGCCCACGCCGGTCATCATGGCGGGCGACGTGATCGTGGGAGACGCCGTGACGTCGGCGGGGCCGGCCGCGGCGTCCGGGTGCGCGAGCTTCGCGAGCCCGAAGTCGAGCACCTTCACCGTGCCGTCGGGCGGAGCTTGATGTTCGCGGGCTTCAGATCGCGATGGATGATGCCCTGCTCGTGCGCCGCTTCGAGCGCCTCGGCGATCTGCCGCGCGATCGGCAGGGCTTCGTCGAGCGGAATCGGCCCACGCGCGATCCGATCGGCGAGCGTCGTCGCCCTCGACCAGTTCCAGGACGAGCGCGTGGCGTCTCACCGCTGTCCTCGAAGCCGTAGATCGCCGCCGATGTGCGGATGGTTCAGCGAGGCGAGCACCTGCGCTTCGCGCTTGAAACCGGGCGAGGCGATCGGGATCGCGTGCGAAGGCGTCGGGCAGGACCTTGATCGCGACCTCGCGATTCAGCTTGCGTGTCGCGCGCGCGATACACCTCGCCCATGCCGCCGGCCCCGAGGGCGGAGAGGATCTCGTACGGGCCGAGGCGGGCGCCGGGTGTGAGGGCCAGACTGCATCGGATTATACGGGCGGGGCGGCAGCGCGGACGGGATTACTCCTGATCAACGGGGAAGCGGCGACCTGGGCCCCCGGCGGGATCACTCGCCACTCCGCCGAAGTGGCGCATTCGAGGCCCCACGGCGGGGTCACTCGCCACTGCGCGACTTATCGCGAGAAATGGGTGTGGTTGTTGCCTTGCGGAATCTTCTCCGCGAAGACCAATCCAATCCAGGGTCGTCATGAGTGCCCTGCCGAACCGTGTAGTCCGTTCGTCAGAAGCGCACAACCGGCCCGACGCTGAGTTCGAACTGTTGCGTCAGTTGTCCAGTCAGGACCACGAGACAGCCGCCGACTCCGACCGTGCCACACGCCCATGCGCCAACTTCTGGATCAATCAGGATTGGCAGCCATTTCGCCTCGGCGCGTATCGCGAACCTGGAGCCCAGGAATTGTTTCAATCCGGCGCCGAAGCCGAACGAGAAACGCGTGAAGCCATCGTGCGCGGCGGCAACGTGCGTGGCACCGACGCTGCCCGTCAGAAACGATCGGAGACCTTTCACTTCGGGGATGACGAACTCACGCGTGAAGTCCGCGTGAAACTGGTTCAACGTGACGTCTCCGAGCGACGCGCCCAGAAGTCCCAATGGCGCGTCGAACCGCAGCGTCGAAGTCGACCGCGTCCATCGGAACTCAATCAGGGAGAAATCATCGAAACGGACACCGGCAGACAGACCATAGCTCGAAGCGTCTTTCCAGGTGGCCTGAGTCTGCGACGGCTGCTCCGCCCGCACGTCGAAGGTCCCTCCAAACCTGACGCCGACGAACGGCGTCACCTCGAACGAGTCGATCTGGACATACTGCGCACGCGCGGGTGTCGCGAGCGCCAGTAACGCTTGAAGCGTCAGGCAGGCGGTCGGTCCTTTCGACCGCAGGCCATGGAGGAATCCGAGCGGCATGTTGCTAGGTTACACCGTCCGACAGCCAGTTCGTGCCACGTCAGCGAACCCGGCCGAATCGGAGTTTCGATCGGCATCCGAACGGCAACCGATTCGCGCTGGCAATACCGCAGGGCGCGCGAACTGAAGCACAGCAGGACAAGATCGTCTTCATCTTCAATTTCTTCGGTGAGCTGCGGTGGATCGCGCCGGTAAAGCGATGATGGTCGGGACGGAGCTCGGCCCCAATGAGATCGTCGCCTCCATTGACACAGGCGGCATGGGGGAGGCTATCGGGCGCGGGATGCCACGCACTAAAACGTCCCCAGGTCGGATAGGTCCTCAAAACGCCGCCGTGGCGATCGAAACTCTTCGCGACCGATTGCTCAACACTGCGCCCGACTGATCGTTACTAATCCGATCAGCTCCTCAAACTACTTCTTCAGCCCCGCCGTCCAGTTCTGCACGATGGTGATCGGCGACGTGACCGCATCGTCAGCGGCGACGTTCATCAGAAACCGGCCATCGGCCGCGACGGCATACTGCGCCCGAGCCAGAAACCCGGCAGCCGCAATATTTCCGCCAGTGGCGAGCCGCGTCGGAAAGAGTGCGACAGGTGCGCCGGCCTCCAGCGTGTGCGTATCCGGCGCCAGGCGGATCGGCACCGCCATCAGCCGAGTGTCCGGCGCCACGTAGAACAGTTCCCGGCCGTCCCGCCGCCAGCGCGGCTGCACGCCGCCCGCCACCGAGACCTGCCACTTCCCGCCCGCCTCCGGAAACGTCCGGATGTAGATCTCGTAGCGTCCCGATTCGTTGGACGCATACGCGAGCCACCGGCCGTCGGGGGAAAACTGCCCCTCAATCTCGTCAAAGCGGCTCTCCAGGACCGGCGAACGGCTTCGCGCTCGCCCATCAGTGGTAAGGCCCAGAGGTCCGACGCGGTCTTCGGGTCCTGCGTGCTGTAGAGCAGGAAGCGGCCATCCCGCGACCAGTCCAGCGGTGCCTTCGCTTGCGACGTGACGAGCAGCGGTTGCTCGTCAGCCGCGCCACTGGCGGGCTTCTCGAACAGGTCGAAGACGCCGTTGCGAGTAGACCGAAAGACGATGCTGGCTCCCGTCCGGTGACCAGATGGCGCCGCTGTCGATGGCGACATCAAACGTGAAGCGACTGGGCACGCCCCGGCCCACCTCGATGAGCCACACATCGAAGTTTCCTTGCACAGCGCGGTTTACCGCGACCCGCTGGCCATCCGGCGCGAGCTCAGGATTCGCGGGCGCATTTTCGTCCGGCGGGCCGATGGCGCCCACCATCTTGCCGGTGCGGTCGACCCAGACGAGCTGCCGCCTGGAGCCAGCGCCCGCGCGATGGGCCAAGACGCCTGTCGCCGACACCGAGAAGGCGCTGTGAAACGCTCCGTCGTCAGTCCCAACCGCCTGCGCCACCGGCATCGGCTCGTCCAGCCACGGTCGCGCGCGCCGCATCGAACGGATACGCGGCGAGCACCCCCTGCGACACGAGCAGGAGATAGCCGGGTGCGGCATACACGGCCAGCGGTTTCGGCGGGCATGACACGCGTCGGCTCGCCACCGTCGAGTGACCCCACATAGACGCCGCGCGTGTCCGGCTGCCCCGTCGCCATCAAGAAGAGGAATCGGCGGCCATCCGGCAAAAACTGCGGCCAGCGATGGCTGCCTTGCCCAGCCGCCAGCCGCGTCACCGGCGCCAGCGGTCCCGCCTGTCGCCGCCACGCGCATGAGTGGGTCATGCTCGCCGGCGCGAACACGATGACACCGTCGCGGTTCCATGTGCCGCCACGACCCACGGGCGCATCGGCAAGCACCTGCAGCTGCGCCTCCGGCCAGATCGATCCGCTTCAATTTGCCGTCGGCAAAAAAGCCGATCGCGCGGCCATCCGGCGCCCAGAACGGATACGCGGCGCCCTCGGTTCCTGCGAGCGGCTGCGCCCTGACCTGGTCGAGCGGCCGCAGCCAGAGCTGTGAGCCTTTTTCTCCATTGGCGACAAACGCCAACTGCCGTCCGTCGTGCGAGAGCGCAAACGAAAACGCATCGCTCGTGGGCGGCGTGACGACGTCCAGGCGCGTGACGACCGGCTCGGGCGCCGCGCGGCGGAGGTAGAGCGTCGGCGGCAATGCAAGCGCGACGGTCAGCACAGCGAGCGCGACCAGCGACCATCATGCCACGCGACTCGCGCGTGACGCAGAAGCGCGTTGCGGCTGCGCCGATCGCCGGAGCGGCTGTCGTCGCGACGCGCCTCCAGACTCCAGCCGCGCGTCGCCGATGTCGCGCCGACGCGCTGCTTCGGATCCTTCTCCAGGCACACGACGCAGCAGATCGGCGAACTCGCGGCGTGGTGTCGCCGGCGAGAGCGCGTCGCAGTCCGGCTCGCCGTTCGAGCATCGCCGCGAGCGTGTCGGTGACGTCGTCGCCCTCGAATGCGCGCTTGCCCGTCAGCATCTCGTAGAGCACGCAGCCGAAGGCCCAGATGTCGCGCGCTTGTCGACGGCCTTGCCGCGCGCCTGCTCGGGGCTCATGTAGGCGGCGGTGCCGAGAATCATGCCGACGCCCGTCGTCATCGCCGGCGCGTGATCGTCGGCGACTGCGACGCGTCGGCGCATCGCGCCTGCTGGTTCCAGCGCTTTCGCCAGCCCGAAGTCCAGCACCTTCACCGTGCCGTCGGCGCGCACCTTGATGTTGGCGGGCTTGAGATCGCGATGGATGATCCCCTGCTCGTGCGCGGCTTCGAGCGCCTCCGCGATCTGCTTGCGCGATCGGCAGCGCTTCGTCGACGGGAATCGCGCCCGCGCGCGATGCGCTCGGCGAGCGTCGGCCCCTCGACCAGCTCCATGCACGAGCGCGCGCGCACGCCGCCTGCGATGTCTTCAAGGCCGTAGATCGCGGCGATGTTCGGATGGTTGAGCGAGGCGAGCAGCTGTGCTTCGCGCTTGAAGCGCGCGAGCCGGTCGGGATCGAGCGGCGAAGAGTTCGGGCAGGACTTTCAGCGCGACGTCGCGACCGAGCTTCGTGTCGCGCGCGCGATAGACCTCGCCCATCCCGCCTGCGCCGAGGCGGGACAGAATCTGGTAGCTGCCGATCTGTCGGCCGCTGAGCGACCCGCCTGCATCCTCAGCCATGACCTTCGCCGCCATCTCCAACGCCGGGGCTGTGAGGAACCTTTCTGCGGTGCCTTCGTGCGCGAGCAGGGATTCCACTTCCCGCCGCAAGGCGTCATCGCCCTCACACGCCTTGGCGAGGAACCGCCCCCGCTCGTTCGGCGTCCTTTGCCAACGCGGCGTGATAGAGCTGCGAAACCTGCTGCCAGTGGTCAGGTTTCACCATACGTGTCCTCGTGCAGCGACCACGCTGATCGTGATCGCCAGGGTCCAATCGAGCCGGGTGTCCCGCGCATGGTAGACCTCGCCCCTGCCGCCCGCGCTGGGTGGCGCGACGATTTCGTACGGGCCGAGCCTCGTACCTTGGGTGCGGGCCACAGGGGTCAGAGGGATTATAGGGGCGGGGAGTCGCCAGCAGGACGGGATTAGTCCTGACTGACGGCGATAGTGGCGACCTGAGGCCACCCGGCGGGGATTACTCGCCACTGCGCGGGCCGATTCAACCGGTCGATGCTCGTTACCTATCCGACCGATGGTTTTCGGCGACGCTGCACGACTGATAACCATCTCCTACGTGCTGGCCGATGCCCTCTCCTCATAGCCGCTCGATTTGGAAGTGTTGGACGAACGAGACCAGCTCGGTTGTGCAGGCTATCCCTTGATCATGAGCACTCGAAGCTTCGCCTTCTTCGACGCTTCGAGCGGACTGCTGGTGACTCCCCAAACAAGGCGTTGCTGATGATGGCGATCGCCTCGGCTCGTCTTCACCAACGTTGATGTGCTTGGCTTCGTAGAGGACGGCATTCAGGACCCCCTCGAAGGACGATACTGCGCGGCGCGGCTATCCCCGCAGCGCGCGCCGAGCCCGCGGAGAAGATCGGCGCGACACGCCGCCTTAGGATGCCGCAGCCAACCGCATGGAACGCGTGAGCGGCTCCCACGCCGCAATCGCCCGCGCCTCGCGCGACAACTCCGAGCTGAACGCCCGGTGGAGCGCTTGCAGCTCGGCGTCCGTTTGCGCGAAGGACACAATCGCGTCCGTCAGCTCAAGAACGGGCTTAGACAAGTCGAAGCGCGTCCGCTCGTACGTCGACCACGCATCGGTCGTCCCGTCGACGATCGCGTGCGCCAGCAGCTCGGCATCGCGCAGTGCGTCGGTGATGCCGTGCGCCGTCGCCGGATCCTTGAAATATGCGGCGTCGCCGACGAGCGCCCATCCGGGGCCTGCACCGCGCCGGATGAAGCCCGGGTGCCCCCCAAACCCGTGAATCGGCTCGACACGACGCGCCGCCGAGAGCCTGGCCTCGAGCTCCGGCGCCGCCTCGCGAATCAGCCGGTGATATGCCGCCGCCGGATCACCGTGCACTTCGTCGCGGAATCGCTGTGCCCCCACGCCGACGAACACGCAGGTCGCGCCGCCGTTCGTCGGGATGATGCCGAAGTTGACGGCGCGCCTGAAGCCCCAGTAGAAGCCATCGGCTGGCAGATCCTGCCAGTACGTGTACAGCACACCGGCCGCGTGGCGTGCTTCGAGCATCGTCTGCGCGTCGACCAGACGGCCGATCGTGGAGTGCAGGCCATCCGCGCCAACAACGACGTCGGCGTAGATTGCCGTTCCGCCCGCGACGATGCCCCGCACCCGGCCGCGCCCGTCGGTCTTGAGCGCCTCGACGCGCGTGCCATACTCGAATTCCGCGCCGCTTTCGCTCGCCGCGTCGGCCAGGATGCGGTCGAGGAGCGCCCGGCGCGGGGCGTAGAGCGCGTCGACGCCCTGGCGGGGTTCGATCGCGACGGTCACGTCCTGCCCCACGTAGCTGAAGGTCGTGGATCGGACCGGAGGCGTGTCCGCAGCGACGATGGCAGAAAGCACGCCCCAGCGCCGAAGCTGCAGGACGGCGCCTCGCATCAACGCGTGCGTGGAGAGCGTGTCCGAGCCATACACGCCCCTGTCCACGACGAGGACCCGCGCGCCGGTGCGCGCAAGCAGGAGCGCGGTGGCCGCGCCGGCACACCGTGCACCGACGATGACGGCGTCGTAGGAAGTCGCCATGGCGCTCACCGGATGTTGACGTTGACGTCGATGGGCACGCCGTTGGTGAGGACGTCGAACACGGCCAATCGCGCGATCGACTGCGACACCACCTCGCGAAGCTTTTCGGCGGGCGCGTCGCCGTCGATGTCGAAGCCGATCCGAATCCGCTCGTAACCGTTCCGGACGTCCTTCGAAATGCCGAGGACGCCGCGCAGGTCGATGTCGCCTTCCACCTGCGAGCTGACCGAGCGGAGCGTCACGCCTCGCGCCGCGGCGATGCTGCCGATGCCGGCGGTGATGCAGGCGGCGAGACCGTGGAGCAGGAATTCGATGGGCGTCGGTCCGCGGTCCTCGCCGACGAGGACGGCAGGATGATCCGCGCCGTATCCGAACTGGGTCTGATGGGTGTGGGTGCCGCCGGCGCCGTCGAACGACTCCACGCGCGACTCGCTGAACGTGCCGCCCACCCACCGGTTCGTGGCACGGAACCGGAATTTGGCCAGGGCGGGCGCGTCCTTGACCGCGTTGATCGTGGCGAACAGGACCGGCGTGTTGATGCCGTTGCGCGGCTCCCTTACCGCGCGGGTCGGGGTCATGACTACGGCCATTGGAAGCCTCCTTCTCGGATTGGCGGTTCATGAACCATACGCGCCATCCGTAGGAAAACCCCGCAACCGCGGAACCCGGTCAGGGATGGCCATCGAGGCCGGTCGCTCGACCGCCGCTCAGCTGGATCGAGTGCCGGGTTCACTCCAGCATGGTGTCCCCCAGTCTGACCGTCGCCCTGATCGGACCAGTTCTCCTCTTTCCTCCTTTTTTCACCCTGTGCGGAGTGTGCGGAGGTCGCTCCGAACGTCCGTCACCGCGTAGAAGTACCGAAAGTCCGACAGCTGCTACCAAGGTTCAGACGTGCTGTCAGAGCGCGGTCGGCTGCAAGCCGATGACGGCTATTGCCGCTGTAACGGTCTCAGTTGCTTCCAACGCTCGATAAACCGAACCGCAACGCTAACGAAGGCGTCTGTCGCTTGTCGACCTTGTTCCGCCGTGGCTTCGCGAGGATCGCGTAAGCGTCCCGCCGCTGCCAGTAGTCAACGTGGCGCGCTCGGCCTTGTCCATCTGAACGAGAGTCGGAAGGGATCATGCCGGTCTGCATAACGCCGACGAGGTCTGGTCACGACTCTGAAAACCGAAGCAAGAGATGACTCGTGGCGTGGGTCTGCCGAGTCGCTTACGCACGGGCGGCGATTGATCGCACAAAGCTTGTCCGTATGCGTTATTTGCTACCGTGGCAATTTCCGTGGCTCGCCGAGGCGTTACTGATACAAGGCGATACGGCGGCGACTTTGCAGACCGTTGCCGAAGCGCTGGACATCAGTGACCGAATGGGAGTGAGAGCTTTCGATGCGGAGCTGCTTCGACTGCGCGGAGAAGCGCAGTTCCGAGGTGGCGAACATGATCGCAGCGAGATCGCCTTCCGCGAGGGCATGGAGTTGTCGGCAACTCAAGGGGCGAGGACGTTTGCCCTTCGATGTGCGCTAAGCTTCGCGCGATTATCCGCAGAAACCCAAAGTCGCGACGAGGGGCGCCGCATTCTCGCGTCCGTGTGTGCATCGTTCAACGATGGGTTCGTAACACCGGACGTGCGCGAGGCACGCTCCTTCTTGGCAGACCTCTCTGACCGGCCGGGCCTCCCTACTAACTCTCATTGATTTGCTGCACCCGCGACTTACTGAAACCGGAACGCGCCTTCGTCGAAGAACGTGTATGGTGCGAATACTTACCGCTTATCGAACACCTCCACATCGTTGATGGCGCCCGGCCTTTTGCATTGATACCCTTGTTTGTGAGCGTCATGACCTTACGATCCCGTGAAACGGCCACTGCCCTCACCGAGCTTTGTCTCTGACGCCGCCAAGTTCGTCATGCTCGACGGTCACAGCGCCGACCGTGAGGGGAGAGACTCGTGTTCGGAGTCGTGATCGCCTCGGTGGTGTGATTCACGAGTACGTCAGGGCGGCATCAACCGGGTTTCTGCACTCGACACACGGCCGGACTCTCTACCAAATGCCGAGAGACAGGCAAAAGCCAGGTCTCTCGACTGCTCGACCGCTCCCTCTGGGGATGGCAAAGTTCAACGATGGTTGCGCTCGCGACGTTGGCTACCGCGTCGGCTGCCCTGGGACTCCGACATCCAAGGACAGTAGCCCCGGACCCTCTCCCGGCGGAGCACCGAAGAAGTCCGAAATGGCGAAGTTCACGATGAAGAGCGTGTGCCGCTCGCCTCTTCCCGTGCCGAAGGCGACTGCCGAATTGAAGTCCAGTCCGTCGTCAGTGGTGGCGAGCGTCCTCACCGTTTCGCCGTCGGACGAGACCCGGACCAGGCTACTCTGACCGATCACGGCGACGTAGAGGTTGCCGCGAGCGTCGAACGCCAGCCCGTCTGACCCAACAAGTGCGCCTCCTTCGACAAATACTTCAGGTTCTCCAGCCTCGCCGTCAGGGAGGATCGGGATCTCGACGATGCTTCCGAGCTCCGTGTTGGCGACGAAAAGGGCGTTGTGTCGGAATTCGATCCCGTTCGCGCCAAGGGGAACCGGCAGCGGGCCACTATTGTCGCCCGCCAGGAGCTCATGGTGCAGCCACAATTCAGTGTCGCTGCCATCGCGAGGGAACCTCCACACCGCGCCGAGGCTCGAGTCTGTCACGTAGAGGTTCCCTCGAGGGTCAAGAGCCACGTCGTTGGGGAAGGCAATCGCACCGCTCCCCGGAAGCCGCTGCGAGGTGCCATCGACATTGACGACGTAGACGCCATGAGTCGCTGGATTCCCCGAATTCACCGCGACGTACAACGTGCCTTGTGAATCTACAGCCAGTCCAAGTGGGCCAAACCCGGGCCCGGCAGGGAGCGTGGCATGCGTACTGCGATTGCCGTCCGGGAAGACCGCGAGGATGTCACCGGTCAGCGGGAAGCTGAGATACATCGTTCCCCGCCTGTCGATGGCGAGTCCCTCAGGAAGCTCGCCAGCCGCCGGATCGAACCCTATCAGGGTTGTGACGTGAGGCGCTGCGACCAAAGGGCGTTGGAGCACCACCGAGCTTGAGCACAGAATCGCCAACAAGAGGAACACGCGGATCACAGCAGTCATGTTGGTCCTCCGTCGAGTGATCGGGGAGATGGTCAACTTCGTCACCCCATGCGACTCCGGGGATCTGCCGCATAACGTCCTGCTCGAAGGACGTCGGATGGGCCGAGGCGGGCGCCGGGTTGTAAGGACAACGTGCGGAGGTGGCTGGATTATAGCTCGACTGATGGCAGCAAGCTGTTCACCGGTGATGGAGGGGTATTTTCCAGACATGGGACTCTTTCCTACACGCACCGACGACATCATTGCAGACCGGGGTAGCGTCGGACCTTACGGAAGGCTCAGGGCGACGAACCCGGCGCTCTGCGGTTCCCTGCTGCCTGTCGCGGCGAGGACGTACTGCTTCCCCTCGAACATGTAGGTCATCGGGGCGCCGGTGACGCCGGAGGGCAGCTCGGTCTCCCACAAGATGGCGCCGGTGGCCTTGTCAAACGCGCGAAACTTCTTGCCGCCGTAGCCGGGCGCGAGCGACGCCGGCATCTCGGGCCGGAGCCGCGATCCGAGCGCCGCCATGACGGGGTCGCCTTCGCCGAGGAAGAGGAGCGTCTTCGTCACGAGCGGTGAGCTGCGGCCCGGATTGCCGAGCGGCGGAAGATTCAGCGGCTTCAGCAGCGGATGGTTTCGGGGGCCGTCGCCATTGGGCGTCATCCACAGCCGTTCGCCCTTGTTCAAATCGATGGCGGTGATGCGGCCGTACGGCGGCTTCAGGAGCGGCAGGCCCTGAGGGCCCGGCGGTCCAGGCGCGCGTGCCGGACACGTAGTCGAGGTCCGAGTTCTTGTCGTCAGGCTTGAGGATGTCCGCGGTGAACGGCGTGGTGATCGACTGGACGTACAGCATCCCGGTTTCCGGATCGAACGCTCCGCTCTGCCAATCGGCGCCGCCGACCGACCCCGGCAGCTGAATCGTTCCTCGGTGGCCGTCCGGACCGTGCGCCTCGTACCGAAGGCGGCGTGAAGAGCGGACCGACCCGGTAGTACTTGAGGAGCGCGATCGCTTCGGCGCGCAGCTCCGGCGTGAAGTCGATGAGGTCGTCGATCGCGACGCCCTGACGATCGAACGGCGGCGGCTTGGTCGGAAACGGCTGCGTGCGCGCCGCGCGCTCGCCCGGCACATCCGAAGCGGGAACCGGCCGCTCTTCGATCGGCCAGACCGGCCGTGCCGGTCAGTGCGATCGAAGACGAACGCGAACGCCTGCTTCGTGAGCTGGACGACCGCTTTGATCGGCTTTCCGTCGACCGTGATGTCCGCAAGGATCGGCGCGGCCGGCAGATCGTAATCCCACAGGTCGTGGTGGACGATCTGATAGTGCCAGACCCGTTCGCCGGTCGCGCAGCGGACGCAGACGAGCGTGTTGCCGAAGACGTTGTCGCCGGGCCGGTGCCCGCCGTACATGTCGCTGGTCGGAGACGTCAGCGGCAGGTAGGCGAACCCCTGCTCTTCGTCCGCGCTGATGAGCGACCACAGGTTGGCGTCGCCAGCGAGCGCCCAGGAATCGTTCTCCCAGGTCTCGCTGCCGACCTCGCCAGGCCGCGGGATCGGATTGAACTGCCATCGCGGCTTGCCCGTGCGCACGTCGAACGCCTGCACGACGCCGGGCACGCCCTCCCTGCGCGTCGGCGCGATCCGACATCGAGCCGCCGATCCCGACGCCGACGATGACGACGTCGCGGCAGACCTGGGCGGCGCCGGTCCACGCATAGCGCTGGCGCGCGGACCCAGGCCGGGCCGCAGGTTGACCCGGCCCCCCTCGCCGAATCGCCGCCAACGGCTTGCCGGTTGTCGGATCGAGCGCGATCAGGTATTCGCCGCGGACCACGAAGAGCCGCTTTTCGGCGCCCTCCGCCCAGTACGTCGACGCCGCGCGAGCTGTCGCCACGAAGGCCCTGCGCCCCTTCGTCGGGAAACGGTTCCTGGACCCAGAGCGTCTTGCCCGTTCCGGGATGAAACGCCTCGACGAGTCCGATGCCGTTCGGGCTGTAGAGGACCCCGCCGATCATCAGCGGCGTCGCGCGGAAGTTACCCGAATAGGAGAAGTCGGGAGCTTTCGAGCTGATGCTCGGGTCGACCGCCGGCCGCCGCCATGCGATCCGCAGTCGCGAAACGTTGTCCTTGTTGATCTGATCGAGCGGTGCGTACTTGGTGGTCCCCGCATCGCCTCCGTACCGCGTCCACTCGCCTCCGCGGGCTCCCTGCTGCGCACGCGGGGCCGCAGTTCCAAGCACGACGGCCACGCCACCGACGGCCAGAGTCCGCATGAGAGTCGTCATCGAGGTGTCCTCCTGACCGGCGCAATGTTACGTCGGCGCGGCGCAGCCGTGGCGCTTGTGATGACGCGTGAGGGGGGTCGTCGTCCGAACCGGTTCAGCCCACGTCACACCGGTATGAACGGTGCGGACCGTAGTCCGACCGGTCCGTGTCTGTCAACACATTGGCGGGCCCAGCCGTGGCTCCGGGCTGGCCCGGGAAGCGTCAGGCCTCGGCGCCGGGTTCGACGGTAGAGTTAGCGATTTCGAGTTGAACTTCCATTCAGCGTCCCGACGAGGGCCGTTTTCTTGCCGAGAAGCACCGGCTCGAACTCGGAACGCAGCTGCGGGTCGAGCCGCCACGCCTCCTCGAAGCGTGCGCTGGCCTTTTCCATCGGTGTAGGGTGCGTAAACTCAATTGCGTAGAATAGCGGCCCCTTCTTTGTGGTGAGGTGCCGTGCTCTCAGTGTGCTACGTCGCGCTCCAACGCGTCCTGGAACTCATCTTTCTTCTGTTCCGATCCCCTGAGTTCAAAGAACTCGAGATCGTCGTGCTCCGGCACGAGCTGGCGGTGCTGCGCCGGCAGGTCCAACGGCCGACATTCCGGGGGGCCGATCGCTTGTTCCTGACGGCGGCCAGCCGACTTCTGCCACGCGTCAGGTGGTCGTCGTTTCTGGTGACGCCGACGACTCTGCTGGGCTGGCACCGGCGCCTGGTGGCGAAACGGTGGACGTACCCACGACGTGCAGGGCGGCCGCCGATCAGCCGTGAGGTCCGAGCGGTGATCGTCCGGTTGGCACGCGAGAACCCGCGCTGGGGTTATCAGCGCATCGTGGGCGAACTGAAGGGTCTCGGCGTCATCGTCGTCGGCGACCACCGTCAGGAAGATCCTGCACGAGCACCAGCTCGGTCCAGCGGGCACGAGACGCGGCCCCTCGTGGCGGGAGTTCCTCCGTGCTCAAGCCGACAGCCTGATCGCCGTGGACTTTTTCAGCGTCGATACCGTTTGGCTCCAACGGTTGTACGTACCTCTTCTTCATCGAAGTCGGGAGCCGCCGCGTGCACCTCGCCGGCTGCACGGCGCATCCCGTCGGCGAGTGGGTGACGCAGCAGGCCCGACAGGTCGCGTGGGCGCTCGCCGAGCGCGAACAGCCGGTACGCTTTCTGATTCGCGATCACGACGGCAAGTTTCCGAAGCAGCTTCGATGCGGTCTTCAAGGCCCAAGGGACTCGAATCATTCGCACGCCAGTTCAGGTGCCGGAGGCCAATGGGATCGCGGAACGGTTCGTCCGAACGGCCCGGACCGAGTGTCTCGACTGGTTGCTCATTCTCAACACGCGGCATCTCGAGCGGACGTTGACCGTGTTTGTCGATCACTACAACCGCCATCGTCCTCACCGCAGCTTGGATCTGGTGCCACCGAACGGTCGACCGGCGACTGAAAAGTGGACCGGCTCGCAAACGCTGGCGATCAGGCGTCGCGACCGTCTCGGCGGGCTGTTGCACGAGTATGAGCGCGCGGCCTGACGCGGATTGAGTTTATGCACCCCACAGGCGACGGCTTCTCCTCACTCCCACGCGCGATGCTCTTCGGGGACAGCGCAATCACGCCATGCTCGCCATCTTGATTGGCTGCGGACTGCGGCGAGGCGAACTCCTGGCCCTCACGGTCGAGGCGATCCAACAGCGAGAGGAACACTGGGTGATCGCTGACGTGAATGGGAAAGCCGGACACATTCACACGGTCCCGATTCCTTCATGGGTCAAAGCGACGATCGACATGTGGACGTCGTCGGCTGGCATCGCCGGAGGCCGGGTCTTTCGCGCGATCAACAAGATGGGCAGAGTGTGGGGCGACGGCATGACGCCGAAAGTGATCTGGGAAGTCGTTCGAGAGGCCGCTCACCGCGCCGGTATTGATAGGTTGGCGCCGCATGACTTGCGGCGGACCTGCGCACGGTTGTGCTACCTCGCGGGCGGTGAACTGGTTCAGATCCAGTTCCTCCTGGGGACACGTGTCGATTCAAACGACGGAGCGGTCCCTTGGATGCAAACAGAAACTGCGCTGCGCCGTGAACGACACGCTGGGTATTGAACCGGGATGCTCCGCGTGATCCGGGGGCCGGTCAAGGGTGGGCTTCGTTAGGTCCACCCTTCGCGATAAGGCAGGAATGATTCTCGAGCGCGAGAGCCAAAGACTGACGTGCGCCCGTCAGTTCGTCGCCACGAGGCGCTTCAACTCCTCGAACCAGTGCTCAACGACGACGATGCTCGTCGGCGTTGACGTCTCGTGCGACGCGCCGGCCATCTTGATCATCAGGAAGCGCTGGCCGTCCGGCGAGACGTCGTAGGTTCGGCCCGCCTGAGCTGCGGCCATGAAATAAGGACCCTCGAACAGCCGCGTCGGAGTGCCGGCTCGAAACGTGGACTCACCTTCAACGGCGGCGCTCATCACAGCGCCGTCCGGTCCCACATAGAAGAGCTCCCTGCCACTGCGCGCCCACAGCGGCCGCGTGCCGCCGTCCGTGGAGATCTGCCAGCGCCCGCTATTCGCGTCCGGAAACGGCCGCACGTAGACTTCGTCCTGCCTCGACTCGTTCGATTGATACGCGATCCATCGGCCGTTGGGCGAGATCTCCCCATTCAGCTCGTCGAAGGTCGTCTGAACAAGCGGCCGAACGTCGCTCCTCGGACTCCGTTCAGGAACTCCGATGCCTTGCGAAGCCGCCTGGGCCCGACTCGCCCCCTTCAACGCAAGCACCATCAAGTCGGCCCCGGTCGTTGTCGTCTCTTGGCGGAAGGCCAGATGCGTCCCGTCAGGGGAGAACGCGCCGGGGTATTGATTGTTCGGGTTCTCCGTGAGGCGCTCCACCGCGCCCGTGCCGTCCGCGGCCTGCCAGAAGAGATTACCGGGCATCGCGCGCAAAGAACGGAACACCACTTGCTGCCCGTCCGCCGTCCAGACGGATGCGTATCTGGCTGCGGATCAAATGTGAATCGCGTCATCGTTTCTCGCCCGAGGTCCCAGATCCAGATGTCAATCTCTTCGTCGAGCACGCCGAGCGCCACCCGCGTGCCATCGGGTGATAGCCGTGGATACACATATTCCCGCGGCCGCGCCTTGAGTGGCGTCTCGACTCCCTGCCGATCCACCCACACCAGCGTGCGCGGCGTGCGTGCCTGCACCCCGCCTGGTACATAGACCAACAGGGTATTTGAGACGGGTAGTCAGCTAAGTCCTGAGTGACGGCGACGTGGCGAGTTGGCCTCCGTTTGCTTCCCGCGTATCGTTTCTGGTCCTCGATCAAGTCCGGAATGAGCTCGTGCGGGCTCACCCTCTACCGTTGGCCGACATCGAAGGAGATGCCTTGAGCCACGCGAAACTGCTCCGATCCTTGAAGGCCAAATGACTTGAACCACCGGGCATCAGTTCGCAAATCGAACTTCTCATTCATTGGCATCTTCAGGCCGCCTCCGGCGTTCGCTGTCAGCGCCACGCGCGGCTCGGTGCCGATCGGAGGACCGTTGGAGGAGAAAATGGGCGCCCCGTATTGCGATAGCCCAACTCCTCCGGCGACATACGGTGTCGATTGGCCGACGTGCGGAAGGAAATACAGGAGACTGATGCTTGAACTCAGCGCGTGGATGCCGCCCTCGCCACGACGATATGCAAGCTCTGTGTCGACACTGAGCGTCGACGTGACAGGGAACGTGAACGCGACACCGACCGGAGATGCTGCGGCCGACCCGAGCGCCACATACGGCGTGACTTCGACGTTTTTTGCGTCCTGCGCCCCCACGGGCAGCACTTCAAGAGTGAACGCGACGAGTGCGAAGACCGCAGATCTGTGAGCCCGCATGGCACCTCCTCAGCCGCTTGACTGCGACCGCTGGACATTTAGACGGCCAAGAGCTCAAACGGCCTTGACAGCTGTAAACAAACAACGACGCGCTCACATCCAGCGCACCCGCGAGCCAGACGAGCGGTGGCGCAGTGGTAATCGCGATCGGGCTCACCGCGACGAGACCGACGGCCGAGAACGGCGCAAACCTGGCACAGTCCGAGCCATTCAGCGCGACGATGATCCGAAGGGACGGCGCCCTCCTGCCGAGTGTGATGCGGCTGAAAACGTCGATCCCGACTCGTCGTCCTGGTCGTCGTCCGCTGGCTCGTTGAGGTGTGCGTAGTAGCTCAGCGCACCGGCCGCCAACATCACGATGACGAGTATCGATGCGAGGGACAACACGCGGCGACTCATCTCTCCGTCATTTTGGACAAGCGTTGCAGTCATGGCGACCACCAGCGTGGCCGCGCCCAAGCCGATCCCAAGTTTCCACAGCCAGAACACCAGGGTGAAGTGATACTCGCCGCCAACTTGGCTCCACAGTGTGAGCGACGTCTGGAGAGCGAGCAGGAACTCGATGACGAGGATTGGGCGAAGCAAGGGATGGCGCATGGAATGCGTCGGCAAGTGGATCAAGGAACGGTACCCTCGGCGCGCGTTGCTTCTGCGCCTCGGGAGGGTCGAACATGCGACTTCCGCTGAGCGATGTTCATCGTTTTTCTCGGCCTGAAGTCCTCCCTGCCAGTCACGGCCACCCCTGAGGATTATAGGGGCCGCACAACAGGACAGAGAAGACAACTTCTGCAACACGGCGGTCTGGCGACCGATTTTCGTCACCGGGGCCCGATTTCCTGCCCCGACGCCTGCAAGGTCAAATCGCCACTACGCGACCAGACAGGAGTCGAGCCCCTGCGGTACAATTTCGCCGATGGCCACGATCAATCGCCGCATCACTGCTTCAATCGAGGGTGACTTCGTCGTCTTTATCATCGGCGCACGTTTCAACCGATGGTGGAAGCTGCCCAGATATCTTTGGTTCTTGTCCACCATGTCAAAGATGCTCGCTGAGGTCGCTGCGGATCCCAAGAGCGGGTTTCTCGGATGGGAGCCCCTGGGCCTCACGACGAATGTGCAGTACCTGGCGATCGATTGAACACCTGACCGCGTATTCCCGCGACCGTGACCAGACCCACTACCCATACTGGGTGAAGTTCAACAAAGAAATCGGCTCGAACGGCGACATCGGCATCTGGCACGAGACCTTCCTCGTACGCGCAGGCGAGTACCAATGCATCTACAACAACATGCCGTTGCGAGGCCTTGCGAAAGCCGCCAAACACGTCGATGCCACAGGAGCGGCACGCAGCGCGATGGGACGACTGGGGCGCACGGATGGCAGCGACGCCGCCGTTGCCGCCGATTGAACCAAGCACGGTGACGCGACGGCTGAGCGCCGATGCAAGTAGTGATAAACGGCGAAGTGTATAGGCCGAAGACCCCGGGGAGCTGTGCCAGCTTCATGTCTGCCTGTACGGCTCCGCGACGTTCGACGGTTTACGCGTGATCCCGATCCAGTCGGCACTCCACAGCTGTTCGGCCACACCTCTTCAAATGCATGGGTCCCTCCGGCTCCAGCCGTCGCGCCGAATGAAGATGGCGGCTGGTTCGATGCCGTACTCGACGCGGGGCGCGACGCGGAGGTCGGCCTTCACCTCGCGGTTGACGAGCACGCGGGTGGGATAGTCCCTGACGACCATGGCCGCGAGATCGGCGAGCAACGCGTGGTCAATGCTCGTTTCGTCTCGATGTCCACCTTACTGCCTCTCCCAATGGACGACGTTCTTGACGGGTTGTCCCTGTGCGTCCGTGCCCGCCGTCGTATTCGTCCGCGTTTTGCCGTCCGGGGCGGTGACTGACCTGGACGTCATCGTCACTTTGCCATTGACCTTCTCCACATACTCAAAGTCCAGATCGTTGAGACGCTTGTACGTTCTGGTCGTGGGTCGGTCAGCCCCTCTCATGGGATAGTCCACGCCATCATCAAATCGCAAGACGATCTCGAAGCGTCGGGATTGGCCTTTCGCATCCACGACGTCGATGGTGTTCTTGAACTGACCACCGCCCAGTTCCTCCCACGTGCTGGTCTGACTGGTGCCCGGTGGCACAGCTGGACTGTACGTCGATTTTGCGGCGTTGACCTTCCACGCGCCCATCAACGATTGCCCCTCGACCGTGAGCGCCGCCACGACCACGAACGCCAGCGTGAAGGCTGAAAGAACGATGCACCTTCGCATTTCCCACACCTCCTAAATACTGAGCCGCCACCTTCTTGGGCGATCCACGACACGCCGCGCCCAAGGCTCTCGACCAGTCGCTGTTTCGGATGGGCACGGTACTCTTGGCATCGTGGACGACTTCGGGTGGCGGCATCGCTCTCTATTGTGTTTTCAGTGCCGCCGGGCGGGGACAATCGCCACAACGTGACCACTCATTATCCATGGGCATGACAACCTGAACAGATCTCCTACGTTCTGTTCATATTCGGCGTCCTGTGGTTATGGCATTGCGGCATTTCGCGAATCTGGGAAGTCAAACGCCTCAGCGGTCGTTTACGGGTGAAGCCGCGCGGCAAGCCCGCAACTGGTCGTTCCAATCCTTGATCTTAAGCGGCGCTACGAGCCGGACATTCCAACCGTGACCATCGCCCCAGTCATGCCACACCGTCCTGCGAGCTTGAGGCGTCGGGGGTGCCGAGCCGGGGCTGAAGTTCTCGATGAGGGGATTTCGGCGGGGTTGGTGCGTTTATCAAGTGAGAGCGGCAGAACCACAATTAAGTGGAACTGGCCAGGCTCTCAACCGACAGGAGCACTACGATGCCGACAGTTGCCAACTACATCGTCCTTCAAGACACCGACATCACACTCAGCGAAGCCAATGATGTCCAGTTCGACTTCACAGCTCCCAATCTGACGGTCTCCACCTCGCTCTCCAACCGCTCCATGCTGCTTTTCAAGCTCAACCCACATGCCGACAACGGCAGGCTGGAGATCGTGCTCAACAACAACGTCATCTTCGCACAGACGTTCAGCGCGGGGCCCATACGTTCATTGAACGAAGTTCTCGCACACGGTCAGCTGCTACCAGGCACTAACGCGAACAGGATGTTTGTCGCAAATCGCCTTTCGGGGGAGTTCACTATTTCTGATCTGGCCATCATGTTTAAGGCGGACATTTAAGCCCAGTGAGAGGCGGCCCGTCTGGCGACCGTCGAGGATTTCCAGACTGGTCCGTCGACACCGGCACTGTAGCGGCCCAATCGCCTGCGGCCGCGGTCGGCGAACGGGACATGGACGCCGGCGACAGACGCGTGGACACGCGCCGACTCTTGGTAGCCAGCGCGGTTGGTGGCACTCGATGCCGACCTCCTCGCGGCCGCGCAACAATCGGTCGATGCCGCCACGTGCCGTGCTTTCGCGGTCCAGGACGTTCTGTTCGAAACGGAATAGGTACTTCTGTTCAAGATCTGCCGGTGTTTCACGATCGCAATGCCGCCTGCGCGTGGCACATCGGTAACGATCAACGCGAAGTGGCGAGTGAGGCTCTGGGGGTGACTTCGAGCTTAGCCCGCTCTCTGCCCTGGGTGGCTCGCTCGGGGGCCCGAGGATGCCAGCGGGTTTTCAGCTGGCTCGTTGTCGTCTGTTCCCATCAAACAACTCCTCGGCTCCACCTGCAGAGCCACGAGTCTGCCCGTCGTCACCGTGCCTGCGAAGCACGCATCTTTTCAAGCGACCTGCCGAAATCGTTGACGCGATCGATCTTGACAAACGGGGTCCGAAAACACCGGTCGACAGTCGCATTGAACGTGGCGGGATCGTCGAACGGGATCATGTGTGTGGCGTTCGGGAAGATCACAAGTTGAGCGTTGGGAATGTGGTGGTAGATGTCGACGGTGTGCTCGTCGCGAATCAAGTCGTGATCCGCAGCGAGCACCAGGGTTGGCGCCGTGATCGACTCGAGCATCTTAGGGCTGATGTTCGGCTCCTCGAACATCATGCCAGTCACTTTGAGCTCGCGCCGGCCCTGTGGCGTGTTGCGCTCTGCCGGCGGAACCGCGGCCAGCATTGTCTTGATCGGGGCGAGGAAGTTGGGATGGATGGCCTTCGGTCGGCTTGAGATTCGTACCCATGGCCGCGATCTTCTTGACCTTTTCCGGGGTGGCGGATTCCAAGCAGAAGCGCCTCGATCCCGCCATCACTCCATCCCAGCACGTTCACCGGCCCCGTCTTTAAGTGGTCGACCAGGGTCTCATTCTGCGCATGAGCCCCGCGATCCAACCCAGCCTGAGTAGATGGACCGAGATCTGAATTTCTGCACCCTTCAGGATGCGCCGGCACCATCGGTAATGCCTGACGGCGTTACCGGCGACGGGATCTCGGTCGGTGCGGGCGTCGGATCGACGGCCAGGGCCCACCTGCACTGCGCCAGCGCGTGGGTGCGGCACCGCGGCGCCAAGACCCCCAAGTAGCGAATGCGGACGAAGCCCTTCGGCAGCACATGGAGGAGAAACCGTCGGAGAAATTTGTCGGCCTCGAGCGTGAGGGTGCGGACCTGGCTGCCGTGGCGATAGTCCTTCCAGCGAAACGACACCGCATCGTCGGTCACGGCGACGAGCCGGTGATTCGAGATCGCGACGCGGTGGGTGTACCGCGCGAGATAGTGCAGCACGTGGGCGGGACTGCCAAACGGTGGCTTCGCGTAGACCACCCAGCTCTGGCGATACAGCGATCGAAGAAATGCGCGAAAGACGACCGCCGTGCCGAGTGGCTGCAGAGCACCCGGAAACTGCAGCCGGCCTTGCGCAAACGCCTCACGCAAGCCGGCCACGAGTGTCCCGCGAAAGACCTGCCGCAGCACCGGGATGGGCAGAAAGAACCGCGGCCGCGCGTGGATCCACCGTGCGCCATCGGGGGCGAGACCGCCAGCGGGCACGACACAGTGGATATGCGGATGATGCTGCAGGCGTTGCCCCCACGTGTGGAGGACCATCAGCCCGCCGATCGCGGCGCCGAGCCGCTTGGGGTGGGCGGCGACCTGAAGGAGCGTCGCCGCCGCCGCGCGGAAGAGGAGGTCGTACACGACACGCTTGTTCACGAGCGCCAGCCGCGCGAGGACCTCCGGCATCGTGAAGACGACATGCACGTAGCCGACCGGCAGGAGCTCCTGCTCGCGCGCCGCCACCCACTCGTTGCGGGCGGCGGTGAGGCACTTGGGACAATGCCGATCCCGGCAGCTGTTGAACGAGAAGCCCGGCTGCGCGCACTGATCGCAGCGATCGCGATGCCCGCCCAGCGCCGCCGTGCGGCACTGGACGAGCGCCCGGAGGACGCGCCGCTGGTGGCTGGAGAGCCAGGCCCGGTGCATGTCCAGAAACCGATCGCCGTGTCGGCGCACGATGTCAGCCACCTCCCAGGGTGGCCGCCTCACGGCCTGCGCAAGAGGCGGGATCGCGGCGCGGTGTCGGGCGCCGAGACCGGCAGCGCATCCAGTAGATTGGCGAGGCCTGCAGATGCCGCTGCGACAGGTGCAAATAGAGGATCGTGTGGCGCAGCGACACGTGTCCCAGCAGCAGTTGGATCGTGCGGAGGTCCACGCCGGCTTCCAGCAGGTGCGTCGCATAGGAATGGCGCAACAGATGCGGTGAGACGCCGCGGCGCAACCCCGCGCGCGCCGCTGCCGCGACGCACGCCGTCCAGAGGACCTTCGGCGTGATCGGCGTGTCGGCGCGCCAGCCCGCGACGGTCCCCGGAAAGAGCCACGTCTTCGGTCGCATCCAACGGTAGTACGCGCGCAGCGTCGCCAACAGCGTCGGACTGAGCGGGACATAGCGATCCCGCCCGCCCTTCCCCTGCTGAATGTGAATCAGCATGCGCCGGCTCTGCCTAGGCGCGGAGCTTGTTTCAGACTGGCTGTCGCCGCGCCGCGTGAGCGTCAGTTACCGGCGAATGGGACAGACATGTCTCTCACAGTGGCCCACGCGAATCGCGGACGCCGTTTCCGTAGTCACAGCCGCGACGCGAGCGAAACGGCGACTTCCGGTCCTCGCCGTCAGTTGGTGGCCGACGGGGACACGCCTTTGAACAAGAACCTCTGCCCGCGCTTCGCGTTGTTGCCCTCGCCCGTGTAGAGATTTCCCTGCGCGTCCGCCGCAAGTGTGTGCATCCAGTGCCACTGTCCGGCGTTGCGACCGCGGCGGCCAAATTTCCCGATGATCTGAAGCGTCTTGCGATCCAGGACCCAGATGTGCTGATTGCTGCCGTCTGCGCTGTAGAGGAACCGCTGCTCCGGGTCGGGCGAGAACGCGAAATCGGAAACCGTGCCCTGGCCACCAGTCTTCGGCTCGATGAACCGCTCGTTGACGAAGGTTCCGTCCAGCTGGAACACCTGCATCCTGTTGTTGACCCGGTCGGCCACGTAGACCAGGTCGTCGTTCGCGATCCGCACGCTGTGCACCGTCGAGAACTGCTGGGGAGGCGTCGTCGCTTTGCCACTGGGGATTCTGGGCACGTTGTCATCGGGCCTCTTCCCGTACGCGCCCCAGTGCCGCTTGTAGGCGCCCGTGTCGGCATCGAAGACGATGACCCGGCGGTTTCCGTACCCGTCAGAGATGAATACCTCGTTGGTTCGTGGATGCACGAACGCGTTGCTCGCCGTGAACAACACCGTTGTGTCATTGCTGTTCGGTTTCTCGCCATCCTTGCGCCGGCGGCCAATTCGCAAGAGGAGCTGACCGGTCTTGGAGAACTTCAGAACCTGACCGTCATGATCGCCGTTGCCCGCCAGCCACACGTTGTTCCTGTAGTCGACGAACAAGCCGTGCTCGTTCTCAGGCCAGTCCGGTCCCTGCCTCGGCCCGCCCAGGCCGCCCCAGGACTGCACCACTCTGCCGGCGTGATCGAACTCGATCACGGGCGGTGCCGGCACGCAGCACTCCACCCCAGCGCCCCAATTCGTCGCGATCTCATCATCAACGACGCTCGCGGGGCGCTGGAGCATCCACATGTGGCCGTCGCTGGTGCCATACAGCGCGGTCGTGTGCCCGATGAGCCAGTTCTCATGAACCTGAGGCCAAGAGGGATCGATATCGAATCTGGGCACAGGTCCTCGCCAGGCCGGGTCCGGTTGGAACATGAGTGGATAACTCGTCGGCTCTGTCACCGACTGCTCGGGCGCCTTCGCCTGCCCTGCGGTTGGCGCCGTGCTGCACGCAATCTGTCCCATGCCCATCGCGACGGTGAGTGCGAGGAAACTCGTGACGGTCTGAACACTGCGTCTCATCGCCGGCCCCCCAATTGTGCGTGATGCCCGAAGCCGCCCAAGGCGTTCGGAATGGTCAGCACCAGATCCGGACTGAGCGCCCCAACGACTCGCGCTTACCGAGAACCATTGTCGTCAGCCCCGCGCCGTCTGGTGCAATCCGGCATTATCAGGTTTAAGGTCTCACTCACGCCCGGCATCGTCGTCAGGAGACTGACTGCCGCCCGGAAAGGGGCGAGGGCCTCGCCGAATCCGCGCTTCGACGTCCGCGACGGCGGCGTCGAGCGCCGTCGATCTGCGTCAGATGCAGTTGGAGCAGGAAGCGGTGATGGGCGGTCACGCGCCCGAGGAGCGCCTCGACGAGTTCGGCGTGGGAGACTTTCAGCCGCCCGTTGCTGCAGCCCGCCAGACGTTCCGGATCGGTCTCGCCCGCCACCATCGCCTCGAGCATGGCGCGTCCACTGACGCCGAGAATGTCCCGGATCACTTCCGTGAGCTTGATATTGGCATCCTCGAGCGTCTTCTGTATGCGCTGCGCGTGGCGGGCGCGCTCGCGCACGAGTTGCTTCCGCGTCCGGGTCAGGTCGCGGAGCGCAACGATCGGGGCGGGAGGCACAAAACTACTCCGGATCAGTCCCAGCGCCAGCAGATCGGCGATCCACGTGGCATCGTTCTTATCGCTCTTCCGCCCAGGGATGTTCCGGATGTGCATGGCGTTGGCGAGCACCAGCGTCACGTGGTCCTCGAGGATGTGCCACACCGGCTTCCAGTACACGCCGGTGGCTTCCATTGCCGCGTGGGTCACACTGCGCTGTGAGCCAGTCCGCCAAGTTGACAGTCCCCGGGTATTCGTCGACACCGTGCGGTGGGCGTACGTCACGGTCGTGCCCACCGCGAGGCGCACGCAGGCGACGATATTCTTCGCGTGGACATCCAAGCCGGCACAGCGCGGATGCATGACCTCCATCAGCCGCCTCCCTTCTCAGCGGCACAGGCGTGGAGTCCCCGGATGTGGAATCTAAAAGGCGCGCTCTCCGGCGACACGCCGGAGCGCAATACGAGGTGCGCGGTTACACTGGTCGGACGTCACCGAGAACAGTCATGCACAACAAACACGAGTCGCCCTCTCCGACGCTCCGCGGTCGCGCTCGCGTGAGCGTCGGGTTTCTGTGTCTTTTGTCACTCTCATCCTCTCTAGCGCGTGCCGCCGAACCCGACTGGCCGCAGGTTGAAAGACACGCCCTCGAATTCCTCCAGCAGTACCTTCGCATTCGATCGATTAATCCTCCCGCCGACACCCGCGAAGCGGCGGCACTGATCAAGGCCGAGCTGGAACGCAACGGGCTCGTGCCCACCCTCTATGTAAGTGGAGCCGCTGGCCAGACCAATTTGGTCGTGCGGTTGAAGGGTCGCGATGCATCGAAGAAGCCGCTGCTGCTGTTGAACCATATGGACGTCGTCCCGGTAGACGAAAAAGCCTGGACACTCGATCCGTTCGGCGGCATTGTTCGCGATGGATACATCTGGGGTCGTGGAGCGCTCGACATGAAAGGCCTCGGCGTGCAGCAAATGATGGCATTGATCGCGCTGCACAACGCCGGCATGATGCCCTCGCGCGACATCGTGATGCTTGCGACCGCTGACGAGAAGGGGCACGGAGAACTCGGCGGCATCGAGTGGATGATGAACAATCGCTTCGCCGAGATCGACGCCGAGTACGTCCTGGACGAGGGTGGCATGGGGTCGCGCGACGCCCTGGCCGCGAAGAGGCTGGTATTCGGGATTTCAGTCGGCGACAAGGTCGTGGTGTGGCTTCGCTTGCGCGCGACCGGCACCGCCGGCCACGGTTCCCAGCCGATCTCGGACAACGCCAATATGATTCTTCTCGAGGCTATCCGAAAGGCGACGACCCTGCCGCCAGGAGGCGCGCCGCATCCAATCGTTGAGGAGATGAGGCGGGCGATCGGAGGCGAATTCGCCCAGAACAGGTACACGGCGGCCATCCAGCGCAACACGATTTCGCTGACGACGCTGGCGGCGGGCGTCGGATCGCCGGTCAAGGTCAACGTCATCCCTTCGACCAGCGAAGCAACGCTCGATTGCCGCGTTCTGCCAGGTGTCAATACCGATGAATTCATCTCCGACTTGAAGGCGCGCATCGATGACCCGCGCGTGAGCGTCGAGGTTATTAGCGTCAACCCAGACCCCGGGGTCAGCAGCACCGCCACGCCACTCTATGCCGCCATGCGCCAGGTCGTTCTCAAGCATTATCCTGAGGCCATCATCACGCCAATGGTCGTGTCCCACGGAACGGACTCTGCGTTTCTCCACAGGCGCGGCGTCATCAAATACGGCTTCACTCCGATGGTTCTCGACATGGACACCGCGGCGACCATGCATAGCGACCAGGAGCGGATTCCCATCGCAGCGTTTTCCAAAGGCATTCGCATTTTTTATGACTTACTGACATCGGACTTTTGAGGTGGGTGTGAGGGGATCAGCCGCTACCACGGAAAGATTCCTCGCGAAAGGTTCCCTCGATATTTGTCGCAGGGAAGAGCGACTGGGGCGTATTTCAGACCGCCGGCGCTTTTGAAAGCATGCCAAAGACGGCGTTCACTCGGATGGTTGGAGTGCACCTCGTCGAGGGAGCCGGACATTGGGTGCAACAGGAGCAGGCCGATGTCCTAGGCGAGTTGCTCTTGAAATTCCTGCCCAGCCAGCCGCGCTAACGGAAGCCGCATCCCGCGGGAAAAGTCTGGACGGATACATCCGGGTAAGCCGACCGGGTGAGCAACCCGCCGAGGAATGTCCCTATGATTGCGATCATGTGGCAGTTCGACGTCAAGAACGGACGCGAGACCGAATTCGAGGAGTTGTACGGCATTGATGGCGAATGGACCGCAATGAATCGCCACACGCGATCCTACCTCGGCAGTTCCTTCCTTCATGACCAGAACCGCTCGTCTCGGTACATCGTCATCGAGTACTGGAGCGAGATGATCGTATACGAGCAGCACCGAACGTTTCGCTCGGCCGCGATAACCTCCCTCGAAGAGCGCAGTACGACGCTTGTCGACTCGGTCGAGCCGCTGGGAATCTTCACGGCACTTGATGTGCCCGAACGTTCCGGGCCGACTTGGTCACAGCGAAAATAGACCTGTGCTTCCTCCGCGTGACGCGGTAGAAAGCGCGAGTCAACAGCATGGCCTGCCACATGTTCCCGGTCGCTCACGGCCGCCTCATTCGAGGAACGGTGGCGGCTGTGCCGCGTCCCGACCGGGATCAATGAGATCGAAGTCCACAAACGCGGATACGGACTCTCCGGGGTTACGAGGGCTTGGCCCGTAAACTCGACGAGCGTCGACGCTGTTCTTGACATCGAGCTGAAGCGCACACGCTGACCTTGACGCGCAGGTGCGCGACTGTCCGCGGATTGTCCACTCCGAGTACTTCAGGAGAGAGACTGCTGAAGAGGCAATATCGCCCCGCGAACCGAGTTTCGCGGAGGACGGACGTTCGTGGACGAGTCAGTTCAACGCTTCAGCGGGACCGCGCCAGACACGGAGACGCCGATGCCCCGCTCGTATACGAGCCGCGCGCCGCGTTCTCCAGTCTCGAAGAGACACACAAGCGCGACAAGTGCTGCGACAACGAGCGCGGTCCGGATACCACGCTGCGGCTGCGGCCGCCGAAACCTCGCCCAGAGGCGGACCAGCGCAACAATCGCAAAGCTGATGGTCGTCGCCAACGCCCAGTTCCAGTGCTCTTGCACGATCGGATGGGCCATTCCCGGTATCAGCACCGTCGCCGCGGCCTGACGGCCGGTGAGATAGGCCGCCACCGCCGAAATGGCCCCGGCCGGATAGAGGAAGGAGGCGACCGCGTCGGCCCACGCTGGTCTAGGAAGCGCCAGGGCAAGCAGGTCCACCATCACGGCAGCCACCCACCACGCGATCGGGAAATGAATGACGAGCGGATGCAGGTTCGGCGCCCAGTCCGGAAGCAGCATCATGCCTTGGGCCCGTACACTGTGTGCGGTAGCGCAGCTTCCCGCGACATCATGGCCCGAACGGCGCCAGCGGCATCACCAGCACGAACGAGAGCGACCACGGGCTCGCGCGCTGCACGAATCGTTGGCTGCCAAGCACGTCTCCCGCCTTCGGCAGCCCAGTCGCGAGATAGTCGAGCGAGATCTCGGCTTCCACGTCGCGAAGCCAGCGCCCTTCCGGTAGCCGGTTGAAGAGATGAAATGCCGTGTCCCACTCGAAGTCCAGCTTGTGGGTGAACACGCTGCCTGCCGTGGGTTGAGCGGCGGGACTGAACTGGTCCACTACGTCGACATGAGACGACACCCACCCGCCAGTCTCCTCACCGGTCAGGAGATGGATGTTCAGCTCGGCTTCGATTTCGATACCGTTGTCCCGGATGTCGCTCCGTCCGATGGCATGAGCCGCGGCGCCGGTGAACGGATTGACGTCCGTGGAGCCGAACGGCTTGAAAATCGCCTCGAGCGTCAGCCCCAGCCGGGGGACGGCCGTCGGGACGTCAAGGGCAAGAATCAGCTCAAACACCGCTTCACGTTTCTCGCGACCCGACTCGACCACGACACCGCCCTCGATCGTCTCGACGAGCGGCGCGCGGAACAGGTTCTCGATAGTCACGGTCGGCTCGATTTTCAACGCCGGCGCGCAGAGGATCCGGCACCGCTCCTCCTGCTGGGCAAGGAGCGGGCCCGGCCCGAATAGGACGAATACGGCCGCTGCTGCCGCTGCCCGGCGCATGCGATGAACCATGATCTCGTATGCCTCCCTGCCCGTGCTCGTCACCGGGCAACCCGCCACGGGAGCACGCTCGGCCAGGTCCGCAGGGCTTCGATCGCCCATTCGTTGGACTTGTCCTTATGACACGACGTACAGGGATTCGGCACGTCGTAGCGTTCCGACATGACCGGCGAAATGAACTTGAATGTGTGGCTGCGGACGTTGACGTTCGCAATGGTCTGCTCGATGGCGGGCATATGGCACGCGACACACTTGCTGCCCTCACTGTTCCGGGCGTGCTGAGTGTGGAACTCGATCGCGCCGCGCGGGCCAGGCTGCAGCACCGGATTGTGGCACTGCAGGCAGACGGCGTTTCCGGGCAGACGCAGGTCCGCCTCGTGTTCGGTCCCGTGCACGTCGTGGCAGGCGGAACACTGGACGCCCTTCACGTACATCTGGCTCTGCACATAGTCGTTGCCCTGCATGCGATTCTTGTGCGCCGTCCCTTCAGGCCAGTGCGTGAAGGTCGCCGAACCGAGATGGTGTTCTTCGAGCTCCCACACATCGGCCAGGCGGCCACCGGGCTGGTAGCCGACCGGCCAATCGTAATAGCGCCCCTCGATGGGATTGGTCCGAGGCTTGCCCTGAGAGTGACACTGTATGCACACGTCGTCGGCCCGAACCCCATCGAGAGTGGCGGGGTTGACGATGGAAGTGGCTTTCTCGTCGCGGACGTGCGGGCCACCGGCGCCATGACATCGCTCGCAGCCGACGTTCCATTCGGTCACGGTTCGTGTCTTGACGTCGTAGTTCACCGAGTGACAGCCGTCACACAACGGGCCCGCCGGCCGCTGCATCTGGTCATCGGGATAGACATTCGTCCACCAGTCGGTCCCGGGCCGCGGCGAATACGGCCGCCACGTCTTGTTCTGCACGTCCCATTGGGCCGGAAAGACAAAGTAGTCATCCCCAACCTTCGTGAAGTAGCGCTGCTTCCACTTGCTGCCGTAGGTGAACGCCACGTCGTCTTTCTTGAAGGTGACGAGAGGGTTGGGTTTCACAAAATCTCCGATGATGGCATCCGGATGCTGTTTCGGGTCTCGAACCACGTTGGCCATCAGCGTGGTTTTCCAGCGCCTGTAGATGTCGCGATGGCAGGATTCGCACGCGGCGGAGCCGACGAACGGTTGGACGCTGGCGCTCGCGGGAGGCGGCGGCGATGGAGAGGCGCCGCAGGCGGCAACGACCAGCGCGCAGACGAGCGCGCCCCAGCGACTGACCCGGACATTCGCGGCCAGACTGTGCATCGGGCGTTGGACGAGGTCACAGCATTCCTGAGAATGCGTGCGACCGGGTTCTTGATGAAGACGGTTGAGCGTTCGACTTCGCATCACGGTTGGCCCCTCTCGGATCGCGTCGCCTGGTCAGAACACGGTCGTGGCCTTGAGAAAGAGCGTGTCGCCCTGCGTGGACCGCTGACCGAACGCGGCGGTGCCCCGCTGGTACGCGACCTGAATCGTCCCGAATGGAGGCCGATACCGGTACACGAAGACGACCTGGGCGTTCTTCCGATCGATGGCGGAGTTGGTCTGAAAGAACAGCCGCAGGAATAGATCTTTCGTGAAGAACTGGTCGGCTCGAAGGACGTGAATCCACGTCCCTTGTCCTTCAGGGTCCGGGTCGAGCACGAGGCGCTCCAGCGAGTACTCGGCCGAGAGCGCGGAAGTGACTTTGTGTCGTGCCGATGCCGTCCATAACAAAAAATCGGCATCGAAGTTGTGGCCGAACTGGAGGCCCATCCGGACAGACTCATATTCCCGCGTGTTGTAACCGACATCCACACCGACCAGGCGGTTTCTGAAATCCTTCTCGAACAGTTTGTACTCCTCGGTCCATGACGCGCTCGCGCTCAGTCGATTCCGGAATTCGACGTTGAGGGATTCGTCCACCTTCCAGCTTCTCAACACGCCGGTCTGTCCCCAGTAGATGTTGTAGTTCGAGTTGTATCGGATCTGCTCGAATGCGCCGCTCCCGATCCACAGGGTCTTACTCGCCGCCGAGTCGATCTCCCGCCGGTCGTCGTCGACAATCAGCCCGATGACATTCACGTTTTCCGCCACGTGCTCGCCCATGTGGCCATAGCGAACATGAAAGTGGCCTGTGGGCGAATCGTAGGACGGCCGGACGAAGAACACCTCAGTGCCGTGCCCGAAGTGCCCGTAACTCTTGATGACCTGTGCGGTCATCCCGAACGTTCGGCTGAAAAACAGGTTGGCGTCAGCGCTCGCACTGCCCTCGTCCACGCCCTCGAATCGCCGGTTGGCCACCATCATGGCGACGTTCGATCGGCCGGAGACGTCCCGCTGCGCGCGCGCCACGGTGTAGTTCGCTTGCCGATCCGCGCCGGGGATGTCGCCCTGCGCCGAGATCAACGCCATCGTCCAGGGTCCCTGTTTGCCCAGCAGTTTGCCGCCCGCGGTGATATCGGTAATCCTGCGTGAGTAGAACGTTCGAAACCGCTGGTTGAACTGTTCCTGGCCCTCGAGGAAGAACTGGCGTTTCTCGGGAAGGGAGAGCTCGAAGCGTGTCAGGTTGACCTGTTCCTGGTCCGCCTCGATCGTGGCGAAGTCCGGAAACAGGGTGCCGTACACCGCGGTCGTCGGCGTCAGGGCGTAGCGGCCGTCGATACCGGCTTCCCGGTGAGGCGCCACGCCGTCCTCCACTCGCACCAGGCCAAACGGCACCACCTGGATCCGATCGAGCGGCGGTGACACCGTCAATCCCACCAAGCGACCGGCCTGCGAGACGCGCCACTGGCTGTCGAGCGGACCGCTCCAGAAGCTCAGCTCCAGCGTTCGGCGACGACTGCGGCCGAAGTTGATGCCCCACGTGCGATTCTCGCCGGCGACGTAGCGAATGGACGGGAGGGGGATGCTGAGCTCCGCAGACCACCCGTAATCCGTACGGCGTGCCACGGATTCCCATGGGGCATCCCAGGTCGAGTCCGCGGTGCGCCCGTCGTCGGCGATCCGCCCGTCAGCCTGAGTGCCGAGGGCATTGGTGATGAAGTAGTAGCCGGAACGGCGATCGAACGTCGTGTCGATGACGACGACGACGGCGTCGTCACGGAACAAGTCGGCGTCGCGCTGCGTGAGCTGGGCGGTGATCGGCTCGGCATCCCACGCGCGAAACGCCACATATAAGTGATCGGCGTCGTGCAGCATCAGGGTGTCGGTACGGACATCGGACCGATCACCGCGCCGTGGTTCGTACTGGATGAAGCTCGTCGCGATCGCGGCTCCCTGCCACTCGCTGTCGCCCACCTCGCCGTCGATGACCGGTGGCTTCGTCGCGCGCACCGCTTTGATATCGGACGGCAGTGTAAGCGAGACGCCGGTCGTCTGTGCGCCGGCAATGCGGTTCAGGAGCAAGGCGCCGATCGTGATTCCTACGGCCGCACAACGTGAGTGCTGCCAATCTGCCCGCGCCCCGCATCGATGGTTTCGCATTCGGCTATTTCAGGTACGGCGAGCCGGCACGAGATCAGCCGTGTTCTGCTGTTTCCAGCTCCACGATCACCACCGCTGACGCACGAGACTTCTCCCCATGGCGGCGACGGCCGATCATCGCGAAGAGCCTTTCGAGCGCTGACGTCTTGTGGACTGTCTGGCAACGGGTCGCGGCCCGACGCGACGTGCGGACTGCTCGAAGGATCGATACAGCGCCTCAAAGAGCGTCATGCCCTGCGCGAGCAGCGCGTCATCGTCGGCGTGCACGAACTGAAGCCCTTCGATGACCGCACCGATCGCAGCGGTCTCCGGGGCGCCAAAACGACCGTCCTTCAGGTCCAAATCGTGAACGAGGTCCGCGATCCGACGGACGGCCCCGTCACCGACCTCAAATGCCTTGCGCAGCGTCTCGAAGGTGCAGTCGTCGCCGCGGTGACTGAACTCGACCCCGAACATATCGAAAGGCACCGTATCTCGCGGCGCAGCCTCGCGGTCCGGCACGAAGCCGAACCGGGCCGCCGAGTCGATGAACCGGCTGATCAGCCAGGCCGATGCCATGCGGTCGACACCAGGCCGCGGCCGCGTCACCCAGACGCGCCGTTGATACGCATCGATCTTGCCTGTTTTGCCGCCGATCGTGAGCGTCTTGCCGGCTGGCGCCGAGCCGCCTCGTGCCAGAAGCTCGGCGAACTGGTCGAGCAGTGTGAGGACGCGATCTCTGCCCGCACTTCCGAAGAAGTCCACGCGTTCGATCGCCGCACAACGCTGACGGAATGCGTCCAACACGCGGTGAGTGGCGGGAAGGCGCCCACTCGTCCGTGTTCTCCGTGCGCTCTGCTTTCCCAGCACCCGTTCGGCATCCCGAGCGAGTTCGGTATAGGCGTCCTGCCGCGATCGCCGAAACTCGTCGACGAGCGCATCGTCCGACCACGTGTCGAGATTCTCAGCGGCAAACACACTCGCGTGTCCGCTGGCACCCTCGACTTCCGCCTTCAACCACTCGAAGTCTTCGCGGGCACCGGGCGAGTCCGGCAACACGTACACCGCCTGCTTGATCACCACCGCCCCGATCTGCTGAAGTCGCCGCCAGACCCGCACCCGGAGGTTGGACGCGCGGGGCGGCAACTGATGGACAAACAGCAGCCACCGCCGGCCATGGTGTTCGCCTGTCGGCGCAGCAGCGTGATCGGTGTGCGGCTTCGGACGGGCGCTCATCGACTGACCCGCCCCTGTTGCAACGCTGCTCCCATGAGATCGTAACGAACGTTTCACATTATGTTGTGGAACGTTACGCGGGATCAAGGCTAACCAATCATGAGTGGACTGGCCGATCGGCGCCGAAGAGGCAGGACTCAACACTCACGAGGGTCTGTACCGATTCCACGCCCGAAACTACATGTCGTCCTGGGACCTTCCCCGGACGGCAGACCCGTCCGATTTCGTGTGACGATCGACGGCGCGCCACCTGGTAACAACCGCGGCATGGATCTCGATGCCGATGGCCAGGGCGTGGTGACCGGGCGGCGGCTCTATCAGCTGATCCGGCAGAGCGGCCAGATCGGCGACCGTACCTTCGAGATCCGGTTCCTCGATCCGGGCGTGCACGCTTACGCGTTCACCTTCGGCTAGAATTGAAGCTAGTCGGCGACACAGATCCCGAGAGGTCAGCCATGAAACGCATCCCCTGGAGCAGTCCTCGCATCGTGTTTCTCCTGGCAGTCCTCTTGCTGGCAGGCTTGGCGATCAGGAGCTATCCCACCGCAGCCGAAGCCGCGCGCGCGCTCCCGGCGCCCGCGGTCGACGCACCGCCAGGGCCGGCGGCTTCTGCCGTCGTCGTCCTTGCCGGCGGATGCTTCTGGGGCGTGCAGGGCGTGTTCCAGCACGTCAAGGGTGTCACCAGCGCCGTCTCCGGATATGCCGGGGACGACAAGGGATCGGCGCAGTATGAGCGCGTGAGCATGGGCACGACGAGACACGCGGAGTCAGTGCAGGTGACGTTCGATCCGCGCCAAATCAGCTATGGAAGGCTGCTCCAGATTTTTTTCTCGGTGGTCCACGATCCCACGGAGCTCAATCGACAGGGCCCGGATACCGGAACGCAGTATCGCTCGGCGATCTTCCCCACAAACGCCGAGCAGGCAAGCATCGCGAAGGCGTACATCGCGCAGCTCGATCAGGCCCGTGCATTCAAGAAGGCCATCGTCACGCGCATTGAACCAGACAGAGCTTTCTATCCGGCCGAGAGCTATCATCAGGACTTCCTGACCCGCAACCCGACGTTCCCCTATATCGTCGTCAACGACCTGCCGAAGATCGATGATCTGAAACGTGTCTTCCCCGACCTGTACCGTGCGGCCCCGGTGCTCGTCGCGAGCGTGCAATCGTCGAAGTAGCTGCCACCGCGCGGAACGGGCAGCCATAGAATCGCTGGAACGTCAGCTGTCGTGGCCACCTTGTCCATCTCCTTAGATTCGAGGCACAGCCAGAGCATCGTGTCTCCAGGCCCTGATGATGATCCGCGCGCTGCTGGCCGCAAAGACCCGGTCGGAGTGTCAGTCAATCGTCCACAGCGTCAACGTCGAGAGATCCTTGACGAACACCCGGTTCCCCGAGATCGCCGGCTGTGTCCACGTCGCGCTCGTCGCCACCTCGTAGCGGGCGATCGGGTCGAAGCGGGTTCGGCTGTTGCGGATTACGACCAGCTCACTGTCGTCTTCAAGGGAGAAGATCGTCTCGCCGGCCCGGGCGATGGCGGCATGATCCGCCTGGCGAGGCTCGCTCTTCCAGAGAACCTTGCCGGTCGACAGATCGAGCGCGAAGTACTGCCCCCTGTTCAGGTGCGACAAGCCGAACAGCACTCCGTCGGTCACCACCGCGTCACTCATGTGCATCGAGACCTCGTCGGTGTGCCAGACGTCCTCCGTCACCCACTGACCTTCGCGCGGCACGGCGCGGAACGCCGTCACACCGTTACCACGTCCCATCTCGATCACCGTGTCCTTGTACATGAGAGGTGTCTGGCTGGTCGTCGTCGACTGCGTGGTGTACGGGCGGCTCCAGAGGAGCTGTCCGGTCGCCAGCGAGACACCGACGAAGTTCCGCTGAGTGAACGTCACGACCTGACGCGTGCCCGACAGATCGAGGACGAGCGGAGACCCGTACGCCGGTCCGTCTCCATTCCAGCTCCATCGAACGTCCCCGGTCGCCACGTCGAATGCGGTCAGCGCGCCGGCGTCGTGCCCGCCCACGTGGAAGATCACCAGATTGCCATCGACGAGCGGTGACATCCCGGTGTGGTACAGCGGCTCCACGGGGCCGGCCGGCTTCTGCCAGAGTCGCCGGCCGCTCTCGGCATCGAACGCCGTGACGATGCCGCTGATCCCGAGCGTAAACAGCCGGTTGTTGGCAAACGTCGGCGTAGACTTGGGTCCAGGACCGTGGGGCGCTGTGGCCGGATTCATCTTGAACCCCGCCGCATAACTCGTACGCCAGAGCACCTTGGCGGAGCGAGCATCGAGCGCCGTCATGACCTCGTCGTCACCCTGGCGGGTGAAGATGTACACACGGTCGCCGACGACCAGCGGCGTCGCATATCCGGTCCCAACCTCCACCTGCCATCGTTTTGTCAGCGTCGCCGGCCACGAGGCCGGTTCCCGGAAGGACGCAACCACTCCATCGCGCTTGGGTCCGCGCCATTGGGGCCAATCCTGAGCCGCCACCGCCGGAGCGAGTGCGACAACTGCCACAGCCATCCATGCCAGTCTGTGATTTGTCATAGCCTTGGCCCCACATCTGTTAGTCTCAGGTGCCGATCAACTTCCCTCAATGAGAGACGCCGATGAAAATCAGCGCACGCAACTCCCTTAAAGGGACGATTTCCGCCATCACCGTTGGACCTGTCAGCACCGAGGTGACGATCAAGATTGCACCGAAGCTGGAGCTGGTATCAGTGATCACCACGAATTCATCGAAGAAGCTCAAGCTGAAGGTGGGCCAAAAGGCCTACGCGATCGTCAAGTCCGACAACGTCATCGTCGGCGTCGACTAAGGCCGCTCGTTCGAGAGGCGACTTGTCGCCTCTTCGGCGTCGGCTTTCTCCGGCTCTGCCCGGCGCGAGTCCCCAGGTCTGGGAGCCGGGCGATCATCACTTCCGTCGACTTGACGATCGCCAGCGCATCGTCACCCCGCCGCAGTTTCAATGCACGCACAGCATCGGCGGTGATGACCGCCGTGATCGAGCGATCGCCCATCCGCAGCCGCACCTGGGCGAGGAGTCCGTCGATTCGCACCTCATCGATGAATCCCTCGAGACGATTGCGCGCGCTCAAGCCGCCCAGGGACTCGTCGGGATCGGCCGTGCGGGCGACCGGCCGGTCCGCCGGTTGCTGGTGCGTCATGAGGCGGTCGATCTCCGCATCCGAGACCCGATGGTGACCACCCTCGGTACGTGTCGTCCGCACGTGGCCCGTGTGGACCCATCGTTTGAGCGTGGAGTACGCGACACCTAGACGGTCGGCCGCCGTTCTCACGGTGACGAGTGCCATGCGGTTCCCTTCGTCACAAGTCAACCGAATCGTATCATCACCGGCCCGCTTTGCGAGCGGCGCCTGAGAGCGATACGCGAGTTGTACAGAGATCGACGGCCTCGGGCGACAGCTGGGACTTCGTGCCCTGCATCCACTGATTGCGCGGGCTCACGCGACAAGCCTCAAGCGGCACGGTAGGCGGGAGAACCAGCGGTTGTGACATGATGCTGGGGTCATGCCGAAACGGCTCGATCTCTCTAATCATTCGTATCATATTGATCTAACCAGCCACATACTGTACAAGACACTGCCGTGTTTCATCGTTGGGAGACCGCAGTGGTTGGGCGTTTGTGAGGATTGGGAGGGATGATGGCGAGGCGAGGAATGGTCAGCCGTGCCTTCGGCTGCGCGTTGTTGGTGTTGACGGTTCCCGATGGGCTCCAGGCGGGACAATCCCCAGCCGCGACGCCGGCAACGCTCACGATTGCGGGGGATGTTGGCAAGACGCTCACGTTGGCGCCCACGGAGCTGAAGGCCCTGCCCCGGGCGCGTGTGGAAGTGAAGACTGAAGATGGGATCACGAACATCTATGAGGGGGTCCTCGTCGGCGAATTGCTGAAACGTGCCGGCGTGCCGCTCGGCGCCGAACTGCGCGGAAATGCCGTCGCGAGTTACGTCGTGGCGAGCGCCGCCGACGGGTACCAAGTCGTGTTCTCGCTCGCCGAGCTCGATCCCGCTTTCACAAGCAGCGAGATCATGGTGGCCGATACCATCGACGGCAAGCCGCTATTTGGCTACCAGGGCCCGTTGCGGATCGTCGCCCCCAAAGACCTTCGGGGCGCCCGCTCGATCCGGATGCTCGAACGCCTTGATGTGGTTCGGCTCCGAAAGTAACGCGATGAGTCCTGCGCGATCCGCGATTCGCGAATCCGTGGGTCGGCAGTCGACAGCGGTGAGAGTCACGATGTCACGTTCCATCAGTCGACGGCTGCGCTGGCTTGCTCTGACGTGGCTGCTGCTCGCCGTGCCGTCGGAGCTGGCGGCTCAGCGCCCCCCCACCATCGCAGCGGCGGCGAATCTCAACTTCGCGCTCACTGAGATCGCGAAACAGTTCGAGCGCGCTCAGGGCACGCGCGTGGAGCTGGTATTCGGCGCATCCGGCACCCTGACGCGGCAGATCCAGGACGGAGCGCCGTTCGAGATGTTCCTGGCGGCCGACGAGGAGTTCCCGAATCAGCTGGCGGCGGCCGGCCTGACCCGTGATGCCGGCGTGGTGTATGCCGTGGGGCGCCTGGTGATCTTCGCGCCCAAGGGTTCGCCGCTCAAGGTGGACGAGCGGCTCGAAGGCCTTGCGCGGTTGCTGGAGGCGGGCCGCGCCACCCGCTTTGCCGTCGCCAATCCCGCGGTGGCACCGTACGGCCGCGCGGCGGAAGCGCTGCTCCGCAAGCGCGGGCTGTGGGACGCGCTGCGTCCGAACCTGGTGCTCGGCGACAGCATCACGCAGGCGGCGCAGTTCGCGACGACCGGGAACGCGGTGGGCGGCCTCATCGCCTACTCCATCGTGCTGGGCCCGGGCTTCGCCGACCGTGGCACGTACGCCGTGATTCCCGACGCGGACTATCCAGCGCTGCGCCAACGCATGGTGCTGCTCAAGCGGGCTGGCGCAGTCGCGGCACAGTTTTACGCCTATCTCCGCAGCGAGGCCGCACGCGCGATTCTCCGCAAACACGGCTTCACGGTACCAGAATAGCCGTCCATGGACTGGACCGCCCTCCGAGTCTCCAGCCAGCCTCGCACCGGAACTTGACGTCAAGCGGAATGGGCCCGCTGCCCAGGACGAGCCATCTCTAGCCATTAGCCATCAGTAGCCATCGGCGCAAAGGTGCGACTGCGGATACCCGTTCGAAATGGAACCCTGCGGTCGCCGTCGTGGCCCGCGTCGGCCTCCGGCGTTGATGCTTGCCTCGTCTTCCGCTTGGGCCCCACTCACGAGAGAAACTGTCGTGTCCATATTACAATTGAGACGTTCTGAGTCGATTTGAAGATCGTGTCAATCCGATCTAAAGTCTTTAAGCTCAGGAGGTCTGGGTGGTCCATCGGCGAAGGGCGGTACGGGTGTGGCTGTGCGTGCTGACGTGGCTGGTTGTGTCGTCGACGCCGGCGGGAGCGCAGGTGGGCGCCGGTGCGTTCACTGGGGACGTGTCGGATCAAGCGGGCAGGGCCGTGCCGGGCGCGACCGTGACCGTGACGTCGGTCGGGACCAATCTGTCGCGCATCTCGGTCACCGGCCCCGACGGCCGCTACTCCGTCCCTGGACTCTTGCCGGGTTCGTATCAGGTCGTGGTCGAGACTAGCGGATTCCGCCCGCTCACGCGGGAAGGGCTCCGCCTCGCCACCGGAGAAACCGTCCGACTCGATCTGCAGCTCGAGGTCGGCGGACTGACCGAGGCGATCACGGTGACGGCCGACGCCCCGCTGCTGCGCAGCGAGACCTCGGGACTCGGGCAGGTCGTCGACAACAGGAAGGTGGTCGACCTCCCCCTCAACGGCCGCAGCTTTATCACCCTCGCCAGCCTCGCGCCCGGCGTGGCGCTGCCGCCCGGGTCGTCGCTGCCGCGCATCAACGGCGGGCGACCTCGGACCAACGAGTATCTCTTCGACGGCATTTCGGTGCTGCAACCCGAGCCCGGGCAGGTCGCGTTCTTTCCGAACATCGATGCCATCCAGGAGTTCAAGATCGAAAGCAACAGTCCGCCTGCCGAGTTCGGGCGCTTCAATGGCGGCGTGGTGAACCTGACCACCAAGGCTGGCAGCAATGCCGTGCGCGGCACGGCTCTTCGAGTTCCTGCGAAACGAGGCCCTGAATGCCAGGAACTTCTTCGCCACCTCGAATCCCGTCAAGCCCCAGTTCCGCCGCAATCAATTCGGCGGCGTGATCGGCGGGCCGATTCGGCGGAACCGGACGTTCTTCTTCGCCGACTATCAAGGGCAGCGACAGACGATTGGACGCACGGTCATCTCAACCGTCCCCACGCTGTTGCAGCGTCAAGGCGTGTTCACCGAAGCGATCGGCGGCCGCGTGCCGGCCATTTACGATCCGGCCACGACGGCTTCTGGCACCACCGGCGCACTCAACGCGCAGCCGGTTTCCCGGCAATACGATTCCCGATCGGGCGGATGGATCCGGTCGCCCTCGAGCTGTTACAGCGGTATCCCCTGCCGACGGGCGCCGGGACCGCCAACAACTACCGGCGAGTCGACAATGAAACCGTCGATCAGGACCAGTTCAGTGTGCGCATCGACCACTCGGTTCGCAACGAACAAGGATCAGGTGTTCGGACGCTTGACCCGGTTCCGGGAAGAGTTCATTCCGGTCGACGCCCCTGCCAGAGGGCAGCGGCGTCACCACGGGAACGCTCGGCCCCCAAGATACGACCTCCTCGTCATTTGCCTCCAGCTACCAGCGGACGTTCTCGGATCGCCTCCTGAACGAGCTTCGGTTCGGCGACACGAGGCGGACGGTTGGCCGAACGGCCGCTCAATTGAGCGGGTCCGCCTCGGCGAGCCTGACTCTTCCGGGCATTCCGTCGAATGCCCGGTTTCCAAACACGCTGCCGACATTTCTCATCGCCGGCTATCAGCAGCTCGGATCGCCGCCGAACACGGCGTCCGATTTCAGCACGAGCGTGACGCAGATTGCCGATTCCCTGTCGTGGCTGAAGGGCCGACACAGTATCAAGTTGGGCGCCGACTTGCGGTGGGAGCGCCTCAACGTGGTTCAACCACCATCGCCGACCGGATCGTTCACGTTCAGCAACCTCTTCACCGACCTTCCCGGGGTGGCCAACACGGGAACCCCGCTGGCCAGCTTTCTTCTCGGTCAGGTTCAGCAGTTCTCGATCGACCTGCAGCAGGATCAGATTCGGAACCGGGCGCATTCCGAGGAGTACTTCATCCAGGACGACTGGCGAGTGTCGGATCGTTTCACGGTGAACGGGGGCGTGCGCTACACGTTGAACTTCCCCTCGACGGAAGAGAACAACCAGGCGGCCGTCTTCAACCTGCAGACCCAACAACTGGAGTATCTCGGACAGGATGGCCAGCCGCGCGCGGCCCGCCAGCTCCACAAGCTCAACTTCGGGCCGCGTCTCGGCGTCGTCGGGCGGGTGACGGACAAGACCGTGGTCCGGACCGGCTACGGCCATGGTCTGGATCGAGCAGGCCGGGATTACGACGCCGTTCACGACGCCGGTCTTTCCGTTCCTGCAGACGGTGTCTCAGCGCACGCTCGACAACATCGTCCCCGCCTTCACCCTCGCCGACTGGACCGCGAGTCGAACCCATTGCGCTGACGCCGGATGCGGGCCTGGGCCAGGGCGTCTTTGCCGTGGACCGCGATCTCGGGTCGGGTTACGTGCAGCAGTGGAATGCGTCCGTTCAACGCGAGCTCACGTCGGACATCTCGATCGAAGTCGCCTACATCGGCTCGATGATCACCCACGTCGGCATTCCCGACACCAACCTGAACCAGCTGACCGTCGAACAGCTCGCGCAGGGTTCTGCGCTGCAGCAGCGCGTGCCGAATCCGTACTTCGGCACCATCCCGCGATCCTCATCGCTGGGAGATCCGACGATCCCTGTGGCCCAGCTGCTCAAGCCGTATCCGCAGTACACAACGCGTCAGTCTCTACCGGAACAACGTCGGGACGACGCTCTATCACGGCGCCTACGTCAAGCTCGAGCAGCGGTTCTCGCGTGGCCTGTCGTATCTCGTGAGCTATACGCGCTCGAAGCTCGAGGACGATGCGTCGTCGGTCTTCGACGCGTCGATTCTGACCGGGCCGATTGCCAACTACCCGGTCGCCGACAGCTTCAATCGAAGCCTCGAGCGCGACTACTCGAACGGAGACACGCCGCACGTGTTCGTCTCGTCGGCCGTCTGGGACATCCCGTTCGGCACGAACCGGCGGTACCGGGCTCGAGGCGTCCTCGGAGCGCTCGTGAACGACTGGACGCTGACGGGCGTGCTCACGCTGCAATCGGGCATGCCCATCGCCGTCACGCAAGCCACGAACAACAACGCGTTCGCGGGATTCGGGACACAGCGGCCCAACCTCACAGGGGACCCGACGCTTCCGGCCGACGAGCGATCGGTGAGCCGATGGTTCAACACCAGCGCGTTCACGACCGCGCCCCCGTTCACCCTTGGAACGAGCTCGCGCAATCCGGTCCGAGGCCCCTCCTACCGCAATCTCGACGTCGCCGTGATTCGCCGCGTGTCGCTCCCCGCGAGCAAGGCCCTCGAAATCCGGGCCGA
>CAWFFB010000003.1:0-255288 GCA_963814975.1 uncultured Acidobacteriota bacterium
CAGGGTGTGCCGATAAGACCCGATCCTGTCGAAGTCGAATTAGTGGGGGCGATGACGGGCTTCTGAGGCGCGCAGGCGCTTCGCCTGCAAAGAACCGCTCTGTTTCCTCGGAAATCGCGACGTGCGTCGACCATCGTGGTGGCGGGGGGAAGCGGGCGCTCAACACAGCCGTCGGGTAAAAACGAGCAAGGCCCCACGGCAACCCTGGCATTTCCGGCATTGTCGGCAATTTAGAATCTGTAAGTTACAGATGCCACAGGAGATGGTAGGGTTCGAATCCCACCCTCTCCGCCACATCAAAACATTAGCGATAACGTCGAGCGACCGATTGACCACACGGGCAAGGTCCTCTTGAGCGTGCGGTTTCAGCGTGGCTCGCCCGCAGTGAGCACATGAGCCCGCACGTTTCAATCGATCGTGACGCGGTGTCGGCGGCCTGCCCACGACATCACATTACGCGGCTGGCTCTGTTTGGCTCCGTCCTTCGGGACGATTTCGGCCCCGACAGCGACGTCGACGTGCTGGTGAAGTTCTAGGCCGGCCCTGTTCGGGATTCAACTTCGTCAGCATCGAGCGCGAGTTCTCTGGACTGTTGCATGGCCGCCGCATTTCCGCCCCGGGTGAGTCCTGACTTGCGTGCGACGGCGGTCAACGTCCATTTAGCCAGATATCATCGTTCCATTCTTAGGACACGGCTCACCGCGAGGCGAGGAGGATGCCGCCGAGCTTGAACATCCCGACGCAAATTCCGACCCGAGCCCGGCGAACAGGTGTTTAATGTCAACATGGCCGTTGGGTCCTCCCATGGGCTCTCAGGTCCTCGGCGATTCCAAGGACGATAAGGTTGCGGCCGGTATCGCCGTCCATAGTCAGGAACCAGGTCGAGACATGCGCCCGCACCACCTCCCCCGTGTCACGAGGCGTCTGACTCGCGCCGGCGGGCTGTTGCTCGGATATTTCTGCGCGGCCAAACTCGGCCTCTTGTTCGCTTCGGTTCAGCCCAATGCCACCGCGATTTGGCCGCCGACCGGTATCGCGATCGCCGCCGGCGTGCTGCTCCGCGCGGACGCCTGGCTCGTCATCTTTGCGGGCGCGTTTCTGGTCAACCTCACCACGGCCGGTTCAATCGCCACGTCCCTCGGTATTGCCGTCGGCAATATGCTCGAGGGCGTGCTTGGCGCGTACCTGGTCGAACACTGGGCAGACGGCCGCCGCGCGTTCATGCGTGCTTCGAATGTGTTGCGATTCACGGTGCTGGCTGGGCTGCTCAGTCCCGCGGTGAGCGCCATCATTGGCGCCACCAGCTTGTCCCTGGGTGGCTATGCCGCCTGGTCACTCTATGGACCGATCTGGCTCACGTGGTGGCTCGGCGACGTCGCGGGCGCTCTGCTCGTGGCGCCGTTGATTCTCGCTTGGAGGGCGGAGAGTGGCGATCCCTGGCGACGGGAACAATGGCTTGAGGCGCCGGCGCTGTTCGCCGCTGTTATTGGCTCGGCGGTGCTGGTGTTTGGCGGGGCGTATGCGCCGACCAGCCACTATCCGCTCGCCTTCCTTTGTATTCCGGCGCTCGTTTGGGCGGCGTTTCGATTTGGGCCGCGCGAGACCGCGGCAAGTACGCTCGTGCTGTCCGGAATCGCCACATGGGGCACGCTACGCGGGTTGGGGCCCTTCGCCACTGTCGGCGGCAACAACGGTCTCCTCGTGCTGCAGGCCTTCATGGCGACGACTGCAGTCACGGCGTTGGTGATGGCCGCCCTGGTGAGGGAACGCCGGGCGCTCCTCGGCGTCGAACAGAAGGCCCGTGTCGGTGCCGAGACGACGAACCTCGTGAAGGACAGGTTCCTCGCGATTCTCGGCCATGAGCTGCGCAACCCCCTGTCAGCGATCACCATGGCCCTCGAGGTCGTGGATCATTCCACCACCCTGGAGGGTAAGGCTGCTCATGCGCAGGCGATCATTGGCCGACAGGTCGGTCAGTTGGCGGGGCTCGTCGACGAACTGCTCGACGTAGCGCGGGTGACAACGGGCAAGATCGTGTTGAACCGCGGTCCTGTCGACCTCGCCGACGCGGCAGCGCGGGTGCTGGATACCTTGAGCGGCGCAAATCGAACGCGGCTTCACTCGGTCGAACTGCAGGCGCAGACCGTGTGGGTGGATGGTGACGCGTCGCGCCTCGAACAAATCCTCACCAATTTGGTGGCGAATGCCCTCAAATACACCCTGCCGGGCGGGACGATTCGACTCATCGTCGGGAACGAGCATGGGACGGCCACGCTTCGCGTGTCCGACACCGGCATCGGTATCGCACCTGATCTGATGCCACAGGTGTTTAATCTCTTTACGCAGGAAGACCGGGGATTGGATCGGGCGCAGGGTGGCCTTGGAATCGGGCTCACGCTCGTCCGCTACCTCGTCGAACTGCATGGGGGATCGGTCGAAGCGAGGAGCGCCGGACCAAACCAAGGCAGTGAATTTATCGTGCGCCTTCCAGCCATTTCGCCGCCAGTGGTGTCGACGCGGGAGACGATTGCTGCGCCCCCGCCGCCACCGAGCGGCCCTCGTCGTGTCCTCGTCGTCGAAGACCAGACGGATGTCCGCGACAGTTTGCGCTTGGTACTGGAGGACGCGGGGTATCAGGTCTTCGAAGCCACGGACGGCCCCGGCGCCGTCGAGGCCGTCGAGCGGTACGAGCCGGCGGCGGCCATCATCGATATTGGCTTGCCGGGGTTTGACGGATACGAAGTGGCGAAGCGCGTCCGTCGAATGTCGCACGGACCCACGATACTGCTCGTCGCGCTAACGGGTTACGGTCCGCAGACGCGCAATCGGGCTCGTGAAGCTGGGTTTGACCTGCATCTGATCAAGCCGGTGAACGCCGCGCAACTCCACGAGCTGCTGCGATCTTCACGGCGGAATTGACCAGGGCTCCTCGGCCACCGAGGGCGAGCACCAAGAATCTCGGAAAGCCCCATGACCAACCGTGCGGTTGCTGCTGAGGAACCGCGGAGCGTCCTGCTGCTTGGCCGAACGTGTTGGAGGTTTGTCACTCGCTCGGTGATGTGGACTACACCTTGGTCGAACAAGGTTCGTGGCGTGGCCCCGATCGCGGCCGCAACTAGGCGCCGAGATCCCTTTCTGAGGAAGTCGCTGAAGCACTCACGGGCGAGACTCCCGTCGGGTTAAAACGAGCAAGGCCCCGCGGCATCGGTGGCATTCCTGGCAACCCCGGCAATTTAGAACCTGTAAGTTACAGATTCCACAGGAGATGGTAGGGTTCGAATCCCACCCTCTCCGAAACCAGTAAGTCATTAACAATAACCGACCTATTATCGAAATACATAACCGCCACGTGGGTGGGCCGAGCACCCACTGGCGTTTAAGTACTTGAATTAGAAACAGTTAGCATGCCGCGCCATTGCCTGCCAGCGCCGGAGGCTCGTAAGACTCTTAGTTTCAATATATTACAGTCGCTGAGCGGACTCGCATTAATGGGGGGGTTCCCAGGTCGGCTTGAAGGCCCGCTCCTTGGTGTATTAGAATCTAATACATCATGCGAGAGACCGTGACCATTAGCCTTCCCCAGGCCGTCCGGCGCGAACTGGACAAGGTTGCCAAAGAAGAAGGCGTCTCCCGCAGCGACGTGCTCCGCCAGTCGCTCGAGGATTTCCTCTTCGTGCGCCGGTTCCGACGCCTGCGGCAGCGCATGATGGCGGCCGCGCAGGCTCAGGGGATCTACACCGACGAGGACGTATTCACGCGCGTCTCGTGAAACTCCTCCTGGATACGAACGTGCTGGTCGCCGCCCTCGTCGCGCGCGGCACCTGCAGCGATCTCCTCGAACACTGCGTCCGCCAGCACGTCGTCGTTTCTTCGCAGCCACTGCTGAACGAGCTTCGTGAAGTCCTGGAGAGGAAGTTCAGCCAGCGCGCGATTGATGTGCGGGCCGCCCTTCAGCTGTTCGCCGAGACGTTCACGCTCGTGACGCCGGACACACTCGATCCCCCAGCGTGTCGCGACCGCGACGACGATATCGTGTTGGCGACCGCACTGGCCGGCGAGTGCGTCGCGATCATCACCGGTGATGAGGATCTGTTGATCTTGAATCCGTTTCGCGGCATCCAAGTGCTCGCGCCATCGGCGTTCTGGAGGTGGGAATCTGAACACGGGTAGCGGGCAGATCGACGGGCCGGACTCGGCGAATGGACCCTGTCGGTGGCGAATTGCTAAAGCCGAGCCTACTGAAAACGAACTGTGCTGCTCGAACGGCTGGTCACCACGGCTCGCTCGCACGCGAGAAGCGACTTCAAGCGCAATCCGATCTGTCGAAGAATTGCTGTCACGATGACCGAGAGGTAATGGAACACGCCGCAGGGTTTACCCACAGGCTGCGAGCGTCCTGAACGGCCTTCTCGAACGGATTGACGCGCTGCGGTACGGCTAGGGTGCCGGACCGGCCCCATCAAGGCGAACCCTGTCCAGCTCTCAGCGATACTCGTCTCCGCAGTCGCCGATGAGGCTGAGGAGGTCCCGCGACTTTGCCAGCACCGCCTCAATGCGGGCGTGATCCTCGGCCTCGAGCCGGAAGGCGAAAACGCGCGTGTTGTCGGCGCGGTGATCGCTCAGACCCAGCCGGCGCCCGAGGATCGCCCCTGCTACTGTGGGACGGTCGAGCACCCAGCGGACCGCTACCGTCGAAATGCCCACGGCGTGCCGCGTCGCCACATCGTTGAGCGCCGCGAGCAGTTCCTGGAACAACCTCCAGCCACCCCAGGCGTCCACCATGCGCTTGTACTTTTGGAGGCTGGCGGTGTCGAGCGCGGAGCCGCGCGGCTCGGGCTGATTGAGGTACCGCTCGGACAGGAGTCCGCCGCACACCGTCCCGTAGGCGAGCAGGTGAACGCCGCGCTCGCGACAGAAGGGCGCCATCCGCACCTCGGGCCTACGGTCGATCAGCGAAAACTGGATCTGGTTGGAGATGACGCGGACGCCATGGTCAAGGATGCCGGCCAGCCGCTCGGTGTCGAAGTTGGTCAGCGCGAGGTGCCGGATGGCGCCAGCGTCGCGCAGATGGGCAAGGTGCGCCAGCGCGTCGAAGTAACGCCGGTCGGTGTAATCCCACCAGTGGAATTGAAGAAGGTCGAGGGTTTCGGTGGCCATCCGTCGCCGCGAGGTGGCGATGGCGGCCTCGACCACTGCCCGCGGCATCGGCCCAGGGCGCGGTACCCACTTTGTGCAGAACTGGAGGTCCGCCAGCGCCGACCCGCCTCGCTGGGCGGCGTACCGGCGGCGAAACTCACCGACGAGGTCCTCGGCGGGTCCGTAGTGGTCGGCGAGGTCCCACGTCGTGAAGCCGGCATCGACGTGGGCGGCCATGCTTCCCAGCGCCCTCTCGCGTTCGATGTGGCCGTGGGCGCCGGATGTCTGCCACATGCCGTTCAGCATGCGGCAGATGGTGAGATCGGGCGCGAGCGCGAACCGGTCTAGTAAAGCCATTGCCCTCAGCGTGCCTGCCGAAACACGCTTCATCGGTACGGACACGGGTTTGTAGTGAGTGACCCCGCGGCGTTGACCAATTCTTCGTTATCCACCACTTGTCAGATCGCGATTTTCGTTAGGCCTTGCCGATCTGCATGTCAACGCGGCGCGCTGCTCTGAGGGGTTCGACTCGCCGCGACGTCCAACCTCGTTGCAAGTGACCGTCAAGGCAGAGCTTGTGTAACTGTCGTCGCGGTGCGTAGTCGCAAGTGCTGCTGCCGGCATTCCTGGACATCAGCACCGGAATTCCGTGGACGGGCGGAGCTATTTCGGTGGGTCGACGTTGATAGACGCCGTGGGCCCGATGCCGGCAATCTGAATCCACATCGGATCGTCCCCGGACCCGTCGTAGTGGATGCCTCGCGCGACATCGCGGATGAATCCGCCCTTCGGCACTCCGACTGTCCTGGTCTTGTCGCCGCTCGGTTCCGTGCCGATCCACATCGTGCCGGCGAGCACCATGACGACACGGTCGATCGGGTGATAGTGCGGGCGGCTCCAGTTGTTGGGCGCCCGTCTCTGGTACTGCAGGTAGAGGCCGGGCTGGCTCGCGTCACCATACAGGACGAACGATTCCTTCGGCATGTTCTCGATCGGCTGAATCTGCCTGATCGCCGGATCGATGACATCGGCTCCCGATCCGGAGGTGGCGGTCGTGCTCGGCTCAGCCGGTTGGCTGAGCGACGGCCCTATCCCCACGAAATAGAGCGTCGCACCGTCGTCTTTGGTCCCGTCGAAGTGAATGCCGCGCGCGACGTCTCTGACGAACGAGCCGGCCTTCAACGGCACGGTGCGCTGCGGATCGAATGTTCCGGTGCCGACCCAGAACGTGCCCTCGAGCACCGTCACGAAGCGGTCGTTGTCGTGAAAGTGCGGCTTGCTCCACACGTTCGGGCCACGCTTCACGATGTAGGCGTAGAGGCCCGGCTTGGATGGATCGCCATACAGATTCGCGGTCTTGCCGTTCTCGGTGTCTCTCCATTGCATCTGGTCAGGCAGCGTGTAGTCTCTGCTGCCCCGGTCTACGACGACCGCCTGCGCGCCGGACGGATGATCGATCCAGGGAGAAGCCGCGGTCAGGGTCACCAGAACGGCGGCCACGCGGAACGGCCCGGTGCTTCGTGTTTGGATGGTCATAGGTATCCTGTCAGGTCACCCACCTTACTCCATTTCGCCGCGCCTCGCTTCACTCGACGCGAGCGTGACAAATCCAGCGTCGGCCCTCCAACGCGCGCAGCGCGAAGGCGCTCATTGCGGCGTCACTGTCGGTCCCCTGTGACCCGCAAATATTCAGTCCGTTAGATGCGGCGAGAATTGCTACGGCCCCGGGTGCGAGGAAAGCCGTCAGTCGATAGCGAACCACTGGCTGACTGCGAGCGGACGCCCTGCGGTTCGTCTCGCGCGTTGATAGCTTTCGGCGTTCGTCGGGTAATATCGGGCAAGGTCCCACGGCAACGCTGGCATCTACGGCATCACTGGCACAATGGCCCTTCCCTCTGGGGAGTCAGGCGCGAGCTGGACCAGATCGCCAACGAAGATGCCGTCTGCCGATCACCGGATCACACTATTCGATCTCGCGATTCCGATGAGAGCGATTGGTTGGACGATAGAATTGTGGCCACTCGGATGAGGAATTGTTTTTCTTCCAACAAGCGTCCACCTGAGTTGTACCTGAAAACATCCGGCGATTCGTTTGGCGGCCAATACTGAGTGAGGTGCTGTCGGCCTTTGTCATATGCGCTCTCGTGAACTATGAAAATAGATTTGTCACTGAGTCTATCGTCTCTGATTTTCTCTAGCTCCCACCGTGTTCCTGATTTTACTACTGTTAAGTCCACGACGATTATGTTGCACCAGATGACAAGGTAGTTGATGCACGTCCGCCACCATTCGTCAGCCGACTTTATTGATCTGATTCTACTAAATGAGAGGCGCCAAAACACGTTTGATGTATAGAGCTTGTCTATATCAGTGATTAAGGCCTGATACTCTCCGTCATTGCGAACCATCAAATGGCTGGCTCTATTTATCCGTATGATACCTCCGAGTGAAAATACTCCAGATGCAATGAAGGATAGAGGGAGCAATATTCTAACCAGCACGTTCATGATAGAAGGACTGTTTGAATGTCGTACGAACTCATCTTCCAGGCTGAACACGTGGCCGGAATAAGACAGACTCTTTCTCGCGACCTTTTTCAGTGAGGAGGAAATGTCCTGGATACCGAACGGTCGCAATAGAAGTATTCGACCTGGGTTCCTCCATATGAATGGGACGAGGTATAGATAAGACATCAGTGACACGCCGAACACGACGGTGAGAACAGTACTAAGAATATCCCCCGGATACTCACGTATGACACGCCGCGCCTTCAGCTCCGTAAGCAGCTCGTCATTTACTTTGTACTCCTTTTTGAGACGAAGTCGGGCTCGCGCTTTCAGATCATCATAGCGGTCTTGTTTGATGAGGCCTTTCGAAACCAGCTGGTTCACGAACGCCTGACGCTGTTCCTGTAGACGATTTTCGATTTGAGACGTAACGATCAGCAGGGTAACAACATAAATTTGAATCAGACGCGTAATCAATCTTCTATTTCGCGGTGCATTCAGTGCCTGCCTGAAGGTCGGCGTGCGCCCCCAATGGCTAATGCTACGATTCAGGGAAGCTGCTTCTGGCCTTTCGCTCGCGGTCTCAGCCGGGTGCGTCAAGGCGACTCCAGTGAATACTTGATCACGATGAACACGGCGGCGTCGGGAACGAGCACATCCTTTACGGCCCCGGTGAGCGGCGGCGCGAACACCCGTAGATAGGATGAAGCGGCTGGTCTCCTCAGTGAGCAACCAACCGAGCGTAAGACGCAATCTCCAGCGACCTGTGAGTCCGCCTCATCGATTGGACACCGACAAGGTAATGCAGCTCTTCAGTACAGTTCCACGAATTCTCCATGAAGGATGTCATCCTCAACCTGCCGACCTTTGGATTCATTGTGAGCACGCGTGAAAAGGGGACGATGAACTCGCGTAACGGCTCAGCAGATTCTCCGCGAACGGGACCTTAAGAGACAGACAAACGCCCAACAGCTAGCGAGTCACAAGGGCCCGTTGATTAGGAGCGAAAAAGGGCGTTCTGAGGCCGGGCCCATAGGAAGAGAAACGCCCGGCACCAGGCGGACGCCTGGAAGGACCGGGCGTTTCAATCGCGTGTCTGCCACGCGATCCTAGCGAGAGCCAGGATTGCTTCATCCGCAAGATTTGTTGCTTGGGCGCATCCGACGAAGGGTTCACCATCGTGGATGCGCATGTAAGCCCGGTGGTCCCTCCATACGAGCCTCCACATCTTCAAATGAATCGGCTCAAGGTACGAATACGCCGACCTTGGCTCGCTGTCAAGGTCATCCATGTGTTGTCTGCTGAAGCGTGATCTGTCATGACGCTCCGCGTAGAGTGCGAGCTGCTTCCGCAGGAAGATTCTCGGCCGCCAATCGCGATCGCGAGCGGAAGCCAAGCGACAGGAACTTGAGGGCGTCGACCAGCAGGCCGGTGGTCCGGCATCCGATTGACACGGACGATCGTTTCCGCATGCGGAAGCCCTGCTTCATGATCCTCAGCAAAGACTCGATTCACACCGAATCTGAGTCGGCCTGAATTAATTGCGGATCACACTCCGTCACGAGAAGCGGCGGACACAGCCGCGCGTCACGATCACTCGCCGGTTCGAGGAAGCGCGAGATGGCGTCATTGACAACCTCAGGGTGAGTGACCGGGCCCATGTGGCCCATCCCGTTGAACTCGATGACCTGTACTTTCGGAAGCGCTCGTATGAGAAGCCGTCCGACACCTCGCGACGATGACGGCGACTTGCTTCCCATCATGTAGAGGACCGGAACCTTCAGTTGGGACAATGCGGCAAGAGGCGTGGGCTCATTGAACAACGCGTCCGCCCACCCCCGGACGTTGACAATGGACTGAGCGATCGGGCCTTTGCGCGGTTCGGGTGTGCGCGCCCAGGCACCTCTGCCCATCCAGAAGTCCACGAAATACTCAGCTGCACCGGCCAGGTCGCCAGCTTCGACAGCGGCTGCTGCGCTGGCAACGGCACCGCGAATGCCGTCGGCTTCATTCGGAGGCGGAGATTCCGCGTCGAGTAGTCCGAACAGCGTGGGCTCATACAGGGCCAGCGCCTGGATTCGACGGGGCTGAGAGAGGGCAGCGATCAATGCGATTGCCGCACCGTATGAATGGGCGACCAGCGCAAATCGCTCGCCTGCACGATCAAAAACCGGCTGCAGCAGTTCGACCTCGTCTCGAAGCGACACCTGACGATCCGATGGCCATGCAGGACTCCTGCCCGCGCCGAACGAGTCGGCGGCCAGTACGTGAAACCTGGGCGCAAGCGAGTCCATGAGCCCCCGCCATTGGCTCGACGTGCTGGCGTTGGCATGGAGGCAGACGACTCCGGGCCCGGAACCAACCTCGCGGAAGAACGGATTTGAAAGCAGCATACGAATTCCTCATGGGTGTTGTGGCGGCCGGGCCCAAGGGTGTGTCCATGAGCAGTTCCGCAGGAACCCGGCCGACGACCTCGTCATCAATCACGGCAGCGGCGCGCTGTTCACGACCGCTGCGGCTCACGTTGCGCGCTACCGCCTCGTCGTCGACGTCTTCGTCTGCGGGTTGTCGGCCGGGTTGACATAGAAGATGTCGAACGGCCCTTCCAGATTGATCTGCACGACCGTTGGCACAGCGGTCCAGGCGAAGTGGTGCATCTTCGGCGGGAGCGAGACGAAGCCGCCCGGCTCCAGCGCCTGACTGGCGTGACGGTCGAGCTTGTCCCCCATCCCGACATTGAACGTTCCAGACAGCACCGTCACTCGCTCAGCCATGCTGTGCCAGTGCGGCGGAATGTTGTAGTTGGCTGGAAACCGGAGACGGAGCGTCACCGCTCCCTTTTCCGACGGATTGCCCTCGAGAACGGCGATCTCCGCCCCGGCCGGCAGTGCAGGTGGCGCCGGCCCCCACTGCACCTTGTCCGCCGGCACAAGGACGTGCGCGGACTGCGCGAAGACGAAAGTGGTGGAGAGGGCTCCCCCCAGGCTGAGCGATGCGAGCGCGACGGCGACGTTACGTGTGATGCTCATAAGCTGTCCTCCTGCGAGACAGCCTATGAGGCCAGCCGTTCCGGAAACGTTCGCGAAACCGTTCCGTCGAGGCGGCGGTTTCCCGGAGGGTCAGGAAGGCGGCACCGCTTCCCGGATGGAGCGCGCAGCCGGAGATGCGAGAATCCGACGCTCGAGGGCGCGGCTGTTCTGGACGCGGGCCAACGCGAGCGCACGCCGGAGCGTCGACTCGCCAACAGAGGTTGGCTCGAGCTCGCCCTGCTGGAGGTAAAGCGCGGGAAGCCACCACGTGTCGCCGCGGTCGAGCGCCATGGCGGTTGCCGCGTTCACGATCGACGTCGCGCGAGCACGATCCCCAAGGCGGTTGTACGTGTCCGCGAGCAACGACAGGTAATATGGGCGTCGCGCCTGCGCGCGCTGTCGGTCGAGTCGCTCAAGGGCCGACTCGATCATGACCGCTCCTTCGGCGCGCTGCTCCTGCCCCAGCGCCCATCCGAGCAGGGCGCGCGCCCAGTCTCCGTAGTACGCGAATCCGTACCGATCGCACAGCGACACAACCGCCTCGGCGCAGCTGCGCACGGACTCGCGGTCGCGGCGCATCTGGTGGAGAAGCGCGGCGTACGCGAGGGCAAGAGCCTGGCTGTACATGTGATCGCGACGCTGCGCGAGGGCGATGGCTCGCTCGGCATGAGCTAACGCAGCGTTGTCATCCCCCAACAGCCACAATGTGTGCGAGCACCACGCATTCGCAAACACGCCGAGGTCCGAGCCCAGAGCAGATCGCTGCGGATGCTCTTCGTCGTATGCGGCGAGAGCCACCTCGAAATGATGTTTCGACGCCTCGAGCTCTCCGACACTCAATAGTGTGGCGGCCATCGCGTGATGCGCCTCGCACCGGCAGGACGGGTCGGCGGCGCTGCGTGCGAGCGCCTGCTCCGACACCTCGCGCGTGCCTTTCAAGTCGCCCAGCATGAACCGGACCGTGAAGGCCACCCACAACCAGGGGACGGGCACCTCGCCGCGTCCATCGGAGAGCGACAACGTGAAGACACGATCCAGGTTCTCCTGAACTTCCGGCGCACCATACCCACGCCCCGAGTTGAGTGCAATCGACAGGGTAGACCGCAACGCGAGCTCCCTGGCGTCTCGATCGCGTTCTGCCGGCAGCGTCCCGACGATCGACAGTGCGTGCGTGAGACAGCGGATGGCTTCTTCGGTAGCCGACACACGCATCGCCACCGCGGCCGCGCGTTCGAGGAACGGCACCGCCCGCGCCGGCTGACCGCCCCGTTCGAGGTGCACGGCAATCGACGCGCTCATATCGTCCAGTCGATCCGCGAAAAGAAGCTCCAGCCCCTGTGCGATCCGCCGATGGATGAGCCTGCGCCGCGCCGGTCCGATCGAAGCGTAGGCCACCTCGCGAATGCGGTCGTGGCTGAAATCCCAGCGCTCGTCGGTCTGAGCGCGGACGATGTGGCGGCGCCAGAGCTCGTCGAGGGCGCGCACGAGCGTGTCTTCTTCGAGGTCGCTTGCCTGAGCGAGAAGGTCGAACCTGAAGTCGCGGCCCACTGCCGCGGCAACCTCCGCGGCCGCCCGCGCGGTGTCCGAGAGCAGCGCCAGGCGCGCCGCGACGACGGCCTGCACTTCCGGCAGCATGCGCTCGCCTGGCGAGTCCGTCTGCGCGGCCGGCTCCATCCGTCCTCGTTCGACGATGAACAACGGATGTCCTTCGGTTTCGTGAAAGGTCCGCGCCAGCGTCGCATCGTCGAGCTGATGTCCGGCCACCTCGCCGGCGAGCTGCGCCGTGGCCATCTGGTCGAGCGGGCCCAGCGCGATCGTCGTCACGAGGTTATCGCGCTCGAGATGAGCGAGCAACCGACCCAGGGGAGGGTTGTCCTGCTCCTCCTCGGCGCGCGCGGTGCCGACGACGAGACAGTGCACGTCGGCGGCCGAGCGCACGAAATATTGCAGCCAGTCCAGGGTGTCGCCGTCGGCCCACTGCAGGTCGTCGACGACGAGAATCAGGGGAGCGGCCGATCGGAATGCCTGCGTGAGCGCCTCGAAGAAGCGCAAGTGCTGCCAGCTCTCCAACTGCGGGGTGGGTGGCGGGACCTCGGTCCGCTCCGCGAGTACTGCCGGATGAAGCCGGGCGACGTCAGTCATCCAGGTCGGATCCAGTTTCGCCAGTGCGGGCCGCAGCGCCGCGCTTTTCAGCCAGCCGACGATCGGTGCATATGCCAGGCGTCCTTCGCCCGCATAGCATCGCGTCGTGGCCGAGTCGATGCCGTTGAGACGTGACCAATCAACGAGCTCCTCGGCGAGCCTGGTCTTGCCGATGCCCGCTTCACCTCGGATCAGGCACAGCCTCGCCTGTCCCGACCCGGCTGCGCGCCAGGCGTTGACCAGCGCGTGCCATTCCGATTGGCGGCCCACGAGTGGATACACGGCTGTGCGCGGCGGAGCTGGGACGACGGGGGCTTCCGCGTCGAGGTCGAGAATCTCGCGGTAGGTGAGGCGGGTCTGCGCGCTCGGCCCAACGCCGAGGTCCTTCCGCAGCAGCGCCGTGCACTGCTGATAGAGGTGCAGCGCCGTGGCCCGCTCCCCGCGTCGCGCGTGACAACGCATGAGGGCGCACCACGCCTGTTCGTCGAGCGGATCGAGACGGAGCAGCTGTTGGGCGTGTTCGATCGCATCACTGAAGGCCCGATCGGCTTCGAGCAGACCGACCAGCCGCGAGAGAACCTGCTGAGCGCGTTGACGCAGACGTTCGCGGTCGGCCTCGATCCATTCGCCCGCGCAAGCAGGCAGCAGATCGCCCTTGTACAGACGGGCTGCTTCCTGCAGTGCACTGCGGCTGTCCTCGAGGCCGCGATCGGCCGCAGCCTCGAAGCCCGCCACGTCCACGGTCGCTGAAGCCGCGTCCCGCCATGCGAGGGTGCGCGAGCCGACGTCGACGAGCGCGTGCAGATTGGGCGACCGTTGCAGATGGTGCAGCTCACGCCGGAGATTGGTCAGTGCCTGTTCGTCGCTCGACTCCGGCCATAACGAACCGCTGACCCGCTGACGCTGGATTGGACCGCTGCGCGCATGAAGGACGAGAAAGGCGATGAGCTCCTGCTGTCGCGCGCTTACCGGCTGAGCGAGCGGACGGCCGTTGGCGAGGACACGGAAGCCACCGAGCAGCTCGATGCTAAGAGAAGCCCGACCAGCCACGGTCCAATATTGTCTCAGAGGTTGATGCCGGGGTGGTTTCCGAGGCCCCGTGACCACCAACTCGCGACGCCGTTTGAGCTTGTCGGAAATCGTCAGCGAGCTCCTAAGCAAGCGCAACGGCGCACAACGCGGGGCATCGGCGTATGCTGGATTCTCGGTGTCGTCCCTCGACTGTGCCTGAACTTCGCACGTTGGTCATCGCGAAAGCGGCCGATTTTCCGAAAGAGTTGAAAGGCAGCGGTTTGAAAGAGTCGTTGGGAAACATTAGGGCCGTCTCGCGGTTAGTATAACGCCCGTTCGGACGCCCCCACGTCCGAGTCGTCGCCGCCCCGATCTTGGCGGGGCTGCATCATGAATGTCGCCTGGAGTCACTGGCGGCGTGAGCGTGGCAAGAGACGGTCGCGCAGCAATGTATGGCGTGGCAGAACTTCGAGGTCCAGCACTTACAGAGTTCACCTAGTCGCGCTCAACTCGCCCGAGTTCGGGAGTATTTATGCGTTCGTGGAGCTCTACTGGGCCAACAAGACGCGAACAACCCCTGCTTCCGCGCGCTGTTCATCGTCGAGACCCGCCGGCTGACGTGAGCGATCCAGCGTGAATGGTAGTGCCAGTTCCTGTGCACCAGTGGACTCGCCTGCAGGCGGGAGGACAACACGCGCGTCTGCCCCACGCGCGCGTGGGGCAGACGCGCATGCGCTTACTTACAGCTATCGGCAATCACCTTTGTGGATTCAACCTCCACGGTCGGCGGACGCACGGCTTTCGGATTGGCCGCGGCTCCGTCCTTCGCCGGGGGACTTGGCTGCTGCACCGGGCCCGTCACTTCCACCTTCTTGTTGACGTTGGTCGCCCACTCGGATTGCGATGAACCGGCGAGCAGGTACATCGCCGCCGATCCACCTGCGACATTGTTCAGCACGTAGACCGTGCCGCCGTCGGTCGTTTTAGCCTCTACAACACAACCGGTGAGTGTCTCTTTGGGGGCTTGCTGCTTCTCTGGCGCAGGCGTCGGCGCTTGTGCGAATACACTCACCGTTCCGGCGAGCGCGCATGCGGTTAGCGTCGAGGTTACATGTCGCAGCATCAAGTACTCCTCTCCTGATGGAACGGATGGGCTGTCGAAACGATCAGCCCGGTTCGCTTGGCCTACACGCACTAATCCTGCCAAGCGACAACAGCACTGATTTCGGGAGGAGCCTGCAGATGAGATGTTCGCGGACGCGACAGGCGCCGTGAAAAATCTTCCACGCGTGTAGGCGTGTAGAAATGAGATCTCGGCGAATTTCCCTGGGCCCGGGTGAATCAGAGGACTCGTGCGTAGAATGGGGCAAGTTGCCTGGCTGTGTTGTCTTGTTCTGCTACCTGGTGCTTCGGCTGTGATCCGCAAATACCAGTCCGGCCTTAACTGCGGCGAGAATTGCTACGGCCCGGGGTGCGAGGAACCTGCCGCCGGTTGTGGCGTGCCGTCCGCAGCGAGAAACCGTCCTGACCGTCAATCGATACCGCACTGGCTGCCTGCTAGCGGACGCCCTAAGGTTCGATTCTCCTGTCGCTTGACAGCTGTCTCCGTGGTTAAGAGGGAAATCCTCGAGAGCCTCGGCGTTCGTCGGGTAATATCGGGCAAGGTCCCACGGCAACCCTGGGATTTCACGGCAACCCTGGCAACTTAGAATCCGTAAGTTACTGATTCTACAGAGGCTGACAGGGTTCGAACCCACCCTCTCCGAAACCCCATAAGTCATTCGAAAAAACAGTCACTTATCTTGTTGACCCCGTGTACTCATAACTGACGTGCCCGGTTGGTTGCTCGGTTTCAGCCTGCAACAGCGCCCAGTCCTGACCGGCCGCCGACTCGTAAGACAGGCTGAAGGGTGCACACCTGGAAATATCGGTCCCGAGGTCCACAGAGCCCGATCAAACGCCTGAGCACGACGCGTGACATGTTGCGGGCCCGCAGGATACTCGGCCCGGTCTGGGCTGTGATCCGCAAATGCTCCGTCCCTACTTGACTTACCCCGCGACTTGGACAGCTAACGAGGCATCCGCTGAAAAAGTGGGACACGACGAATTCTGGAACAAGGCCGATGCCAACCTTCCGAAGGTTGCCGTTGGACAGCCGCGCACTCTCGAGCACGCAGTGGTGTGGCGTGCGAATACAGAACGTTCCAATCGCCCCATGCGCGCACGCCGCGATTGATTCCGAATCACTCAAGATTACTGAGCCGTGTGCATGGCCGGGTGTCCTTGCGGTCCCCGGTGGAACCGGCAGCTGACGGCAGGGTTGAGCGGCGTGAAGACACCATTCGGATTCTCGCGATAGATCCAGACATGGCGATCGAAGTGCGGCTCGAACAGGTGCGCTTCGTCGACCGTTGCGCAGGTATCGTCCACCATCGAGTCATACGGCACACCCTGGAACGTCGGCGGTTCGGCATGACCTGCCTCGTGCCAGGCCGCGGCGAACACAAGATTCTCCACAGCGACTAATTCCAAGCGTCCGTCCTCCTGCGGTTCGTAGATGAGAATGCTCGGCTTACGGAAATCGGTGTGCGTTCCATTGCCATTGACTCGCGGCGAAGGGGGGGCCGTGATGCCGAGGAGGTCGGGACGAAAGAAATGAATACCCATCGCGCCGAGCGATGCCGGCCGACCCATCATCTGGGCGGTTTCACAGAGGTCGCCCGGATCGCGAACATAGCCTTCCGCGAGAGCAGTGTTCACGTCTCGGAACCGCTCGGTTAGGCGACGAACTTCTGCCAGCGTCGGTTCCCCCCGGCCGGGAGCCGGAGAAACGCCTGCGAGCGCAGCGCCAGCGGCCGCGAATGCGCCGGCGACTACGATGGCGACGAGCGTTGGTGTCGGGAGCTTGAATCGAGTTCTCATTGGATCCTCCACAGTTGAAACGGTTCATCAGATCACCTCGCGTTGCGTGACCTGAATTTACCCATGTGGCGGAATCCGGAACCCTAAACCTTTCCTACGGCCTCCTTAAGCAACGCTATGGCAACCTTAAATAAATCCTAAGACGTATACTGAGCCCGTTTCCGATGATCGACGCCGATCTTGCCGCCTTCGTCCAGGCACGCGTGGGCATTCACATTGGCACGCGCAACCAGCGCTTCGAGCCACAACGGCGCGCGTGCGCTCGCCGTGCGTATCGACGACGACAGGGCGCATATCGTCGTCTACTTGGCCGAGGTCGCTGCGAAGCGGGTACTTCCCGATCTCGAAGCGAACGGCCAGGCCGCGGTGAGTTTCGGCCGGCCCATCGACGACAAGGCGTGCCAGATCAAAGGCACGTTCGTCAGCTCGCGGGTGGCCCGTCCCGAGGAGCGACCGGAGACGTCGCGCAGTTCGAATCGTTCCTGACAAACCTCGAGGAGATCGGCATTCCCCGGCGACTCGCGCAACGAGGGCCCACGTGGCCCTGCACGGCGATTCGGCTGAAAGCGACGGCCGTTTTCACGCAGACTCCGGGTCCAGGGGCGGGAGAGCCAGCTAGATGACTCCGTCGCTCGAGTCGCTGGCCACCTGCTTCCAGGGTCTTTGCCGGCGCAGCTCTACACATGCTCGCGCGACGGTATCCCGAACGCCGCGTATTTGAGCCATGTCGACTACGTCGATGCCTCGCACGTGGCGCTGTCGTTTCAGTTCTTCAACAAGAGCCACCGCAACATCGCCGAGAACCGGCACGCGCTCGTGATGGTTCCCGACCCGGACACGGGTCAAGGCTGGCAGTTGCGCTTGCAGTTCGTCCGCTCAGAAACATCGGGGCCGCTGTTCGATCGCATGGCGCTGAGGATCGAGGCGATCGCGTTGTACTGCGGACTGAAGGGTATCTTCAAGCTCCGAGCGGCCGACATCTACGAAGTGCTGGCGGTCGACGCGGTGCCGGAGGAGCCAGCGGCCGGCGTCGAGTCGGAGTAAGAAGACGACGTGGCGGCCACCCGTGCGCCGGATCCCGTGTTCACACTCAAGGCGTTGCAGGACTTCTCCGCGCGCATTCAACGCGCCGACTGCCTCGAGAAACTGGTGGACTCAATCCTCGCCGGTCTTGAAGAGAGCCTCGGGTTCAAGAACTCGATGATCCTGGTGCCGGCCGAAGAAGAGGGCCTGCTCGTCACGATTGCTACACGGGGATACGGCGAGGATGGCGCCGGCGCGAAGTAAGGATCGGCGAAGGTATCGCCTGCGTGGTCGCCGAAGCCCGCCAGCCCATACGCATCTCAGGGTTGATGCGCGGAATGTTTTACGCGCTAGAGATGCACAAGGAAGCAAGCGATCCGGCGTTGGCCATACGCCGTCGGCGCATCCCGCTCCCGGGCCATGCCAATCCCGAGAGTCAGCTTGGCGTGCCGCTGCTTGTGCGTGGCGATCTGGTGGGCGTACTCGTCCTCGAAAGCGAAGTTCGGTATCGCTTCCACGAGGAAGACAAGGCGTTGATTGAGCTGTTCGGCAGCTACCTAGCCATCGCGATCCAGAACATGCAGATGCACGAGCGAAGCGCCGACGCGGCCGGTGAAGCGCCGCCCGAGCCCGTGCGGGCCCCTGTCAGCGATGCCGAGGCGACGCCAGCCCGCAACACGCCGCGGGAAATCGCCTACTACGTCTCGGACGAATGCATTCTAGTGGACGGAGAATATCTGATTCGGAGTCTGCCTGCGAAGATCCTCTGGCGGCTGTTGACCATCCGCGACAGCACCGGCCGCGACGAGTTCACAATCGCGAGCTGCGGCTCGATAAGTCGCTCAACCTTCCAGAGTGGAAGGACAATCTGGAAAGCCGCCTGTTGCTGTTACGCCGACGGCTCGAGCAAAAGTGTCCCGAGTTTCGGATCACGGCGCGTGGGCGGGGGCGCTTCGCCCTGGAGTTGAACTGTGACGTGGTCCTGCGCACGAAACCGTGACCACGAGCAATTTCGACGAGCCATTCGGACATTCCGAGCCGCTGCAGGAATCGTCTGGTCGGACGAGGTCGCTTCTGAACGACCAGGCGTTGAAGTCGACGTTCTTGATCGTGTAAGACGATGTAGGGTGCGTTAACTCGATTTGCGTAAAATAGCCGGCGCTTTGGTCGTCTGTGGAGGCGCCGTGCTGCTCTCGATTTGTTACGGCCGTTCGACGCGTTCTCGAGCTGATTGTTCTGCGGTTTCGCTCCGGCGAGTTCAGGGATTTGGATCGTTGTCCTGCGCCACGAACTAGCCGTCTTGCGCCGTCTCGCCTTCGCGCATCACAAAGCGCCTGCTATTCTTTGCGCCTGCCCGATCAGATCGTCGGCCGCCGAAGCAGGCACCAGGCCGCGGCGCTCGAGCGCGCGCATTTCGAGGATGAACGCTCTTAGCAAGACCCCCGCGAGCCGGGTATTCCCACGATCGATCGCGGTGTTTGCCGCCACAAGCGTTGCGGAAAGCACTCGCATCGCGGCGCGTGGCAATGCCAGGACGCTGACCGTGGCCATCAGGTAGTCAATCGTCGGAACCGGACATCCGGCCGGGCAGTCATCAAAGACTATGTTGTAGGAGCAGACGACGCTCGCACTGTTGCCGTCGAGGTCCGCCGCACTCAGGGTGACATCTTCTCTCCGAGGCTGGACGTGTCGGCGGGCTGCGACAGCTCGATGGACAGTGGGCCCGAGAGCGCATCAGTGGCCACGGCAGTGACGGTCGCCCTCTCGGCCGTTGGGCCCATCAGCTGCACTCACCGTCACGTAGATGCCGGAAACATACCATTCGTTCCCGCCATCGGGGATACGGGGCTGAACGTCAACGAGGTCACCGGCGGTGTTGTGTCGAATTGAGCTGGCGGGTGTATCGGGCGCGGATCGCTTCGAGTGTCGAATGTATTGTCCGCAAGCTGCCCGAAACTGTTGTCGGCCCAGCATTAAACGCGCTGGCGTCGCGCATCGTCTCGATTTATTCGTCGGTACAGTGGTGTCCGGTCACGCCGGTGAGCGTCGCTGTCGCGAAAGACGCGTGCAGTTCATCGTTCGTGAAGATCTGCCGAATTTCGGCTGCGAACTTCGGCACATTCTCCTCCCAGACGGGTCGAATCGGCGGCGCGAATGTGTTCAGAAGTCTCTCGCCGACCAGGTATCCATGCGCCTTCGTGTTCTCCAATCGTCCGGTGTGAGACCGAAGGCGATTCAAAGATCTCAGGCCCGTGCCGAACCAAATCCGTGAGCTTACCCGCAGGAGGTCTGCGCGTTCGGTCTTCTTGTTACTTCGTCGGCTCCGAGCACCCTTGCCCGACATTGCCACTCGAGCGTTAGGCCAGTTGTCCCATCAATTACAGACTTTTGAATGTTCCTGTTGGCTCGACTTGAGAGGCGTTTCGCAAGCCTTCCTCAGGCTGTCCGCCGCGAACCGGGCAATGGATCATCGAGGAAGACGATGTCTCTTGCGCCTGCTCCGCCAGGCCGCTTGTCTCGCTGACGCCGGCTCCAATCGTGTGTGGGCTGTGTGCAAAAGAGGACAGCACCAGCGGGGCCTGCAGGGGCATTCTCGGCGGCATGAAGGCGCACAGCACCACACTCGCCGCAGCGAGCAAGGTGGCAGGGACTGGGTGCGTTCCCGCGTTCGTACTGTTCCACGGGCTTCGGCCAACGGCGGCCGCCTACCCGGCTACGGCCGCGGCGCCTGGCTACGCGCTGCCGCCCCCCGCCGAGCCTTTCGTGCCATTCGCTGACGCGCGCAACTGTGCCACCTTCGATGACTGGCCGTATGGTCTTCAGAGCCGCACCGGATACACCGCTCGTTTACCCAACGAACAACTGAAACGGCAACTCAGTGCCAGGCACGTCACCTACCTGCTGGGTGGGCTCGACATCTTCACGATCGCCGGCTTTGACGGGTCTTGTCCGGCGATGGCGCAGGGGCCGACTCGCCTTGCTCGCGGCATCGCCTTTGCCAAGTATGTGAACGAGAAATACGGGGCACAGCACAAGACGGTTGTCGTGCAGACGTGTGGTCACGACGCCCGCTGCGTGTTCACGGCCAGCGCTGGGCTGTCGCTGCTGTTTCCAAAGTAGCAGAAGGGGTTCGATTGTTCCGAACCGGCGGCCCAACAGCGCATGCAGCCGACGGCGCCTTTGCAAGGGTGAGCGCCGCGGCTGATGCTAAGCGATAGGCCGCCCTTACTACTGCAAGAGAGAACCGAAATGATTACGCCGACCACCCGGACGACCGCAATCGCCATCGGAAGCCCGCTCCGGGCTGGATCCGTGGGTGCAGGCGGATCTGCCTGCCCCGCCTACACCGAAGGGCCTCGGCTGGCTAGGCGTCGTCGGGCCCGGAATTATCGTGCTGGGCGGAGCGATTGGGAGCGGCGAGTTCCTTATCGGCCCCGCCATCTTCGTACGGCACGGGCTATCGCTCCTCTGGGTGACGGCGGTCGCGGTCTGGCTCCAAACCATCTTCAACACCGAGCTGATGCGCTACACGCTGGCGACAGGGGAGCCGGTGTTCTCAGGTTTCATGCGCACGCGGCCGTCGTCGACTGGCTGGGCGTGGGTATACACCGCCCTTTACGTTGCTGTCACAGGGTTGGCCCGCGTTTGCCGCCACCGCGGCAGGGGCCGATCTTCTTCCTGTCTGAAAGGCGACTCCCGGGGCCCCAGGATGCCGCCGCGATCTATTACATCGGCGTGGTGACCTTCCTCGCATGTGCGGCGGTGCTGTTGGTGGGGCGGCGCATCGAGCGCACGCTCGAACTGCTCAACTGGGTCCTCATCGTTGTCATCCTGAGCTCTCTGCTCGTCTTGGACGTGCTCCTCGTGCCATCCGGAACCTGGGTGGCGGCGGCGGCCGGACTCGGGGGCTTTGACGTGGCGCGCGGCACGTTTAACTTCCTTCCGCCGGATACTGACTTCTTTCTGCTGGGGGCCCTCGTGGCATTGTCCGGCTCCGGCGGCGTCACCAACATCGTTCTCTCGAACTGGGCGCGAGACAAGGGCTACGGCATGGGGGAGCTGGCGGGCTACATCCCCGCCGCGATCGGCGGTCACAAAGTGAACCTCGCCCACAGCGGCTTCGTCTTCGCGCCTAGCGACGAGGCGATGCGACGGTGGCGAGGGTGGTGGCGGGTCGTCCGCGCCGATCAGTGGGGAGTGTTCTTCACGGGCGCGATCCTCGGCATGGTGCTCCCGGCGCTGCTCTACGTGACCTTCATCCCGCAAGGGAGTGACATTCAGGGTCTCGGCATTAGCGCCGCGCTCGCGTCCGAGCGTTGGCGAAAAGTCGGGGCCCGTGCTCGCCGGGTTCATTGCATTCCTCGGTGCGTGGATCCTGATCAAGACACAACTCGACAACCTCGAAGGGATGGTGCGCGCCATTACCGACATCCTCTGGACCGGCAGCTCCCGCGTGCGCGCGTGGCGCGATGGCGACGTGCGCGCGGTGTATTACAGTGTGCTGGCCATCGTCGTCCTATGGGGTATCGTGGCGCTTCGCTTGGCACAGCCCATCGTCCTGCTGAAGCTCTTGGGCAAATGTCGCGGGTGTGGTCTTCGTCGTGGCGCCGCTGCATCTGCTCTACATCAACACGCGGCTGCTGCCGCCACACGTGCGCCCGCCCATGTGGCGGCGCGCGGTCTTGGTGGGGATGGCGCTCTTCTACGGGTTCTTCGTCACCCTCTCGTTCAGTAGCCTATGGAGCAGCTGATTGATTGTTCGATCGATGTCCCGCGGCGACCTATCAGGCCGCTGCAGCCGACGAGCGTCGCGCGCCGGGCATCGGATGTGACGAATGATGGTTTCTGTAATCCTGTCCGTGCTGCGCGCGGCTCATATTGAATGATTCTGATACAGCCCTCCCCCTGCTCCTACTCACGTGAGTAGGCTGTCGCAGGGCAAATGCGCATGTCGCGCAGGAGGAGGACCGATGCGATTCTACAACCGGCCGCACACGTATTACTGCGGGATCGATCTGCACGTGAAGACCATGTACGTCTGCATCGTCGACGGTGCCGGCCAGGTGCTGGTGCACCGCAACGTGCCGTCGACGCCGGCGGCGTTCCTGGAGATCGTCGGCCCCTATCGCGACGGCCTGGTTGTGGCGGCCGAGTGCATGTTCACGTGGTACTGGTTGGCCGATGTCTGCGCGGCCGAAGACATCACGTTCGTGCTCGGCCACGCGCTGGCCATGAAGGCCATCCACGGCGGCAAGGCCAAGAACGACCGGATTGATTCCCACAAGATCGCCGTCTTGCTGCGCGGAGGGATGTTGCCGCAAGCGTACGTCTACCCCGCGGCGATGCGGTCCACGCGCGATCTGATCCGTCGGCGCTTGCATCTCGTGCGTAAGCGCGGCCAGCTCCTGGCCCACATCCAAAACACGCGCGCTCAATACAATCTGCCGGTCTTTGGGCGAAAACTCGCCTATCGAACCAATCGCGATGGGGTGGTGGAGCACTTTCCCGATCCGAGTGTGCAGAAGAGCATCGCGGTCGACCTCGCGCTGATCGACCAGTACGATGCGCTCATCGTGGACCTCGAGCTTACGATCGTCCGCGAGGCGAAACGGCACAACGCCGACGCGTTTCATCGGCTTCGCTCGGTGCCGGGCATCGGCAAGGTCCTCGCGTTGACGATCCTTTACGAGATCCACGACATCACGCGCTTCGATCGTGTCCAGGAGTTCGCCTCCTACGCGCGGCTGGTCAAGTGCCAGAAACAATCGGGCGGGAAGACGCTCGGCACCAGCGGCGCGAAGATGGGGAACGTGCATTTGAAGTGGGCATTCTCTGAAGCGGCCGTGCTGTTCTTGCGCCGTACCGAAGGGAAGAAGCTAATCGCAAGGATTGCTAAACAGCACGGCAAAGGGAAGGCACTCTCCATCTTGGCGCACAAGATCGGACGGGCCGTGTTCTACATGCTGTCGCGAGAAACAGTCTTCTCCATGGAGAAGTTCCTCGCGGCGTAGCGGGGAAGGGAGCGGGCGAGCCAGACGCCTAACGCGAGCCACGTCAGGACCGAGCTCGTCACCGATCGGGACGAGGCGTGCGCCATCGAGCGCCAAACGCTACTGATCAAGAGCCCAGGGTCCGGCAGCGAGCTTGAATGATGGGACGCCCGCTCTCTCCCTCGCTACGCACATGCGTTCCCGGGATGGGCTGCCCCTCCCCCGAGCCTGGCGACAACGGACGCGCCTTGCGGCGACGTCGCTGGTCATGAGGAGGCCGGTATGAGGGCCCGAATGAGTTTCTAGGCGGCGAGCGTCTCACGACGCTCGCGCTTCGCTCCGCGAAGCTTGAGCCTCAATAGGTGTTGGGTGCCACCTCCGCATCGAGGGAGCGCCAGCACTGGAAACGAAGACGGCACTGAAGGGGACCGCGTTGACTTGAGCGCTATTTCTTACGGTCGCGCGTCTTCTTAACTCGACGACCGGACGGAGAAGATCTGCGCTCTTGACCGAGGGAGGGCTGATAGGTGTTAAACCGCTGAATTACCGTACGCACGATCCGAAACGGATCGGATCTTCAGTAAGAATCAAGAATAGTGGGCTTTGGGGTCTTCGGGAGGTACCGGTCATGCGCTACTCGTCGAGGCGCGCGTTCCTAACAGGTCTGGGGACCGCCGCGATCGGTCCTGTCATCTTGGGCCGACGTGCATTCGCGCAGAACCCACCTCCTCGTGTCGATGCAAGCAGGTTGCGACAACGCATTGACGCGCTCAGTCGGTTCGGACGACCGCCGAGCGGCACCTTCGCTGACGGGGTCAGCCGGGTCGCCTATTCGGATGCGGATGTTGCTGGTCGTCGGTACCTGATGGACTTGATGCGGGCGGCCGGTCCAGCCTGCCAGCCAATGCCGCCGCGGAAGTGCAACAGGCGATCGAACGTGTCGCGGGCCGGCTCGGCCTCGGCAGCCGACGACTACCGAGTGGTGCTGGCCACGACGCACAGATGATGGCTCAACTCTCACCGATGGGCATGATCTTTGTGCCGAGCATTGGCGGCATCAGTCACTCGCCGCGGGAACTAACCCATTGGGATCACTGTGCACAAAGGGCGGATGTCTTGCTCGGCACCGTACTGTGAGATGGATCGGGCGTAGTATCGGCCACAACACAGGCACGCGGTCCAACCTTGCGCTGGAGCCGTCGGCGCGGGCAGGTTCGTTGAGCGCGCCGCGGCTTAGCGCCGACCGTTGGACGGACATGAGAGCCGCTATCAGATGGGAGAAACGATGCGTTCTTGGCTCGCCTTGATGGTTATCGTGACATTCTGCATTTCAGGCCCAGTTGACGCGCAGACCAATCCTCTGTGGTCCGAACGGAAGGTAAAGAACTTCCTGCCTCACATGACATGGCCAGAGGTGCGGGATCTCTTGAGTCGCACCGACATGGTGCTCATTCCAATTCCGGCTCTGGAGCAGCACGGTTTACAGGGACCGATCGGGACTGACTACTACACCGGCGTTGAACAATCGAAACTGATTGCGCAACGTACGGACATCCTCGTCGCGCCCATCCTGTTGGTCGGCCAGTCGCCCTATCACTTGGCCTTCCCTGGGAGCATTGCTCTATCTGCAGAGACTCCGCGGGTTGGGTACCGCCCAGACTGTGGTTCGTCGCGGAGCTGCCTCGCCCTAGACTCGGACGTGTCGATCGTGCTGACGTCCATAACGGCCTCGAGGGTTCTCCACCTGGGTGGTGAGACAGCGGCAAATCCCAAAGCGCTTGATAAGTGTGCTGATGTGACTGATGTCGAAATAGCGATTGAGATTACGTCGCTTCTTGGCGACTCACAATCGAAGATTGTCAGGTGTCTTGACGGCTACCGCATTCACTACCCGGCGTGAGCCCTCTCGACAAGAGTAGGGCTGATTTCTTGCTGACTTCCGCGAGGAGTCCATTTACACCCTGCTAGGGCACGATTCTCAGTTTCGTTGGGGGCAAGGGTAGCTGGGAAGTCCCGCCTGGAATCGTAATCGGACCGTCCTGGTAGTACTGCCATCCTCTCATCGGAAAAAGCCGCTGTCGTCGGCGGCGGCGTGCGGTGTGACCAGCGTTGGCGTGGTGCCGCGCATCACCTGGACCGGCGCCGACCCGGCCGCCGACAATTCTGAGGCGAGCGTGTTGCCGTTGATCGGCGAGGGATTCGTCACGCCGTCGTTCTGGCCGTTGCACGCGCAGGTGGTCCCGCCTGCGCCACCGCCAAAGAGGAACGCGACGACTCCGGCGTCCATCGCTTGGCGTGATCGAGGCTTCGGTGCGCGGCCTCGAGGACGCGGCCACGCGAGCATTGTCCGCCGCACGTTCATCAGTCGCAGTGTGCGAGACATGAGCACGACAACGCGCATACGGCGATGCATTCGTCGCGTGCACGACGGCGGGCCAACATGTCGAACACAGCGGATCGCTGGCGCGTGCTGCCTGGTCTTTGGCCCAGCCCGCCAAATAGCCGCAACGCCTCCTTCTCCCTCGACAGGGGAGAAGGAGCTCAATCCTCTCTGGATGGCAAGGGAGTCACCGGGCCGCAACGGAAGTGACCCCAGCCTGGCCGGATTTAAGGAAGTGAGCGACGCTGTCGCCATCTCGTCGTGTCTTCAGCCGGTGGACGCGGCGCTGTGAATCCGGCGGAGCCGCTCGCGCACGTTCTCGATCACCTCTGGCAGCGCCTGCACAGCGCCCCTGCGCACCAGCCAGCCGGGGATGCGGCCGCCGGGGTTCACCGCAATCTGATACACCACACGTGAGCGCCCGGCGTCCAACGTCTCGAGCGTCCACTTCCCGCGGAGCAGAGGCATGCGCACGGTCCCTTTGCGCTCAGCCAGGCGCCCTGTCACCTCCGCCCAGCTGCATCCGGCCCTGCCCGGTACATCCGAATCACCGCGCACGCGCAGAACGACGTCGCGAGCCGCGACCACGAGAAATCTCGGAGCGTATCGAAGGTAGATCTCGTAGTCCACTGGACCGATGTCTTCGATCAGCGTCGCCTCTGTGACGCCTGGAACGAGCTCGTAGTGGGAGAGATCGCACACGACTGAGAGTATTCTCGCGGCCGGAAATGGCAGTTCGGTCGTCGCCCGCACTTCGCGTGCCGCAAGCAGTGAGTCGTCTCGAAACGCGAGCGTCACGCCATTCTTCGTTCCAGCGCTCGTCCAGCCGGCATCGCCGCTAGCGGTAACGGAAGCCCGTATCAGCAGGACGAGCCCGATCAGGATTGAGACGGTGCTCTTTCGAGCGTGCGTCAGCATGCCGCGAAGCCTCCTGCGAACCGACGCGTAGTCGGAGCATCGACAATGAGCGCCTGGGGTGTGCTCAGCAGAAATTCATCCCGCTCAGATACGGCCAAGGAGCCGCCTACGGATTGCCGCGCCGGTTCGACCCTGCCAGGCACCCTGCGTCCCGGGAGCTACGGGCGAGCGGCTCTGATTTCGTCGGGCGCGACGACAGGTCCGACGGCTGTTCGATCGATGCGATAGCGGACGGTCAGTCTGGAAGACGGGCAACAGAGCGGATCGGTGCTGCCGTAGCGCACGAACTCCGCGGTGACGAACGGCAGCGGCATCCGCACGACGCCGGACGAGCTGTCGAGCCGCGAGGTCATGGATATCGGGGACAACAGCCCCGCGAATTGTCCCCCCACGAAGACGAACAGATTGTACGCCACCGGACGGCACATGCCGTCTGCCCCTCTCATGCCGCCGACGATTTCGACGTCCTCCCGAACGAGCTGCAGATCGAAGTTCCAGAACGGAATCCACCCAGCAGATTCGATCGCCCGTTCCGCCATCGTCGACCGCGGTGGCGTCAGCTTGCAGCGGCTGATGACAGATTCGGTTGGCTCGTCGCCTGCGGGAGCCCTCGGCACCGGTTGTCCTGCAGCGTTCCAGTTCGCCAACGGCCGATCGAGCCAGCTGACGGGATTCCCTTGCTGGCCGGCCGTCACGGAAACCGCAAGCAGCAATAGAATCCCTGCGGTGAGCGCCAACGCTGATCGGCACGCTGTTCCGGGACTCATCATGGACGCCAGCCATTGTACGTCCGGTGCGAGCGACTCACGTTCTCGGAGCGACCTTAGCGCCCTGGAGGCGAAGGTGTTACAGCAAAACTGGGAATTCGCCACGAACAGGGTGCGAAGTACGGGAATCTCGTCGCCAGCAGGTATCAGTGAAGGAGCTAATCGAACTATCGCGAGGCTTCGTATCAGGCCAACGAAACGTGAGAAGCCCCTGTCTTACACACGAAATCACTTCTTGACCGGATTGGTCGAAGGCTTCAGCTTGTCCAGCAACTCGTCGGTCTTTTTGTTCAACCCATCAATGGTCCCTTGCAACTTCTTTTGCGACTCGTCTACCTCCTTAGAGGCTTCTGGAACCTCAGCTTTTTTCACCTCATCTTCAGGGGTCGTCTCTTTTTCATCCATCATGCACTCCTCAACGCGGTTGACTTCCGGCAAATGTTCTCGAGTTTCTAGCTCCTTCTTGCCCCACAAGAGCAAGCGAGCGTACTCCATTTCTGGCTCGCCGACATCGACTCGGAGTTCAGCCGGATTGTCGAAGAGGGTAAGGCTTACGGACATCCCGTATTCAAGAATAACGTTGTCTCGTGGGTGACCAGTTAAGGCCGTTTCCGGATGACGGTGTCGATTGCGTATTGCGCGCATTCATCACCTTTGTTACCGCCTCCGCCGATGCCGATAGCGCCGGCAACAATCCCGTCGATTACGATCGGCACGCCACCGGCGCGCGGGAAGTCGCCGATCCACTCAGGCGCGCGATTGCTTCCGGTCTTCACCCACTCCTCAAGCTCGCGCGTTGGGCGCTGCCAGTGTGCGGCTGTCTTCGCCTTGAGGATCGCGGTCTCAGAATTGGTCGCGGTCGCGCCCTGCATCAGGTGGAAGTCGATCAGGACCCCATCGATGCCCACAACGGCCGCCCCGACCAGAATCTTGTTCCGTTCGGCGTACGCGACGCAGGCCTCAACCAATTTGCGTGCAGCGTCGCTGCTAATCTCGATGCGGTTCACTGAGATGGACTGAGCGGCGGCGCCGAACGAGCCTGCGCTCACAACAAGCGCCACGGCGACGACCAGCATGGTGCGCATGAATCCTCCTCTCCAGAACTGAGCTTCCCGTTGTCGCGTGCAGTGCCGACAGGTGTCTTTGGCCGGCGGGCCGCAGTGTACCGTGAAAGCCTACAGGTCTCGTCGTCGAAATCGCCCAACATCGTACCGCGTGAAGGTCACGAGCCAGATTCGCTCGTCGACCTGCATCACGCCCACGTTCTGTCCCGCAAACGCCCTGGGGGCATCCAGCGAGCCCGGCAACTGACATGGAACTTTGCGCGGTCGCCCGGAGCCTATCCGCTTTCTGATTCGTGATCGGAACCAGAAGTTCACCAGTGGCTTTGACGATGTGATTCGAGGCGAAGACGTCGAGATCGTTCGCACGCAGCCCTACCAAGACGGGGTCCACCCCGCGATTTCAACGGTTATGTCTTAGAATGCCTGACAGGAGGAACGCCACGATGAAGGCCTTACTCGTGCCGGTAGTCATCACTCTTGCTCTGGTCCTTGAGGCAGCCTCGCTCTCCGCCCACCACACGTGGACGGTGAGCTATTCCCAGCTCGTCACGGTGAAGGGCACGGTGATGCGGTTCGAGTGGGGGAACCCGCACCCGATGATCACCCTCGAGGTTCGCACCGCTGACGGTAAGGCCGAGAAGTGGTTGATCGGTGGGCCGGCGATAAACCGGATGGAGGCAAACGGGTGGACCAAGGAGACGGTCAAGCCCGGCGACGTGATCACGGGCATCGGCTATCAGGTACTCCGACGGCCAGAAGATCATCAGGCTCGAGCGGGTCGTGTTCGCGGACGGTAAGGAGATGCGCCTCTACGGCAGCTAGGGCGGCTCTCGCCCGCCCGCCCACCGTTGTTTGTCGAGGCGGATCTTTTTGGGAGCACCCCTGCCACCACTGGATCCTGCGTTCAGCTTTCGCGAGCGACGACAGAGGGCAGCGGGCGCCAGCCCGGCTATTCTTTGAGCCACTGCTTGATATCGGAGCCAGGAGATTCAGCTCAACCGTTAGCACCTGGGCGGGAGCGTATCGTTGTTTTGCCGAGGTTGTGAGGAGCTTCAACTTTGGCCGCGCAGTTGCAAGGGTGACCGTAGGAGGAAACATGCTCATCAGAACGGTCACAATCGCAGCAGCTTCCGCGGCGATACTTGCGGCTTCCGCGGCATCCGCGCAAACGGCGTCGACGACGATTATTGGATGCGTGTATCAGGAGAAGGACGTGCCGGGACGAGCGCCGAATCCCGCCGAGCGCGCAGGTCTTCTTGAAGATTACATCCTCGCGGAAATTACACCCGCCGAGGCTGCGAAGCCAACCGGCACCAGCGGCGCGGCCAATCCAACAACCTACTCGATGTACAAGCTCGAGCGGGCAGCGGACAGCGAACTGAAAGCGATGGTCGGTAAACGCGTCGAGGTGACGGGGCGGGTCGATGCGGAAGCGGGCGACTCGGCGGGTCAGCCGCCGGCGAGCGCCCAGACGAACAAGACTGATCGTATCGTCGGCCACGACCGTATCGATCTTCCAGAATTCGAAGTGAGCAGTATTAAAGCCGTCTCGGGGACTTGCCCGGCCAAGCCTACGACGGCTCGATAAATACCAAGGGTTGTCGCGTTCGAGCACACGCCGGGGCGCCTCATGGCCTCGGCGTGTCACTGTACGCGTCCGTGATCGGTGCGTGTCCAACCGGCTGGGATACCGTTCCGGCCCAAGCACTCGGGAAAGTGGCCCCTCGTACGGCGTCTTGGGTTAAGACGAGCCTCGCGACAGGCGACTATGACCACGTCGGCATGCCCTTGGCCTTCCGTAGCGCGCCGCTCCGCGAATGTAAAAGTTACTTCATGAAGGAATTGGGCGGCGAATGAATTCCAAAGGGATCCCGAAGTTCGTTACGGTACGCAGGTTGCTGAGTCCTCACACATCCGGAGCGATCCACGCAAGAGGGCGCAGGCCTTCAGGGACGCAAGCATGAATCAGCGCAGCGCCGATTGCGTCTCTGGAGCGAACACTGGCGCGACATCGCCAGGAACTTTGGGGATCCGGCGCACTGAGGACGGTGCACGAGTCGACGCGAGAAGCGGGCGTGCCCGTAGTTTGCGGCGGATCTTGGAAGCCAGATAGCGGAATCCCAGCGACAGCGACAGTGATCGCCTACCTCTGGCCCGGCTCGACCCTGCTTGAAATCGACCGATAGAGATCGTCACTCGCACTGAAAGCCCACATGGACGGTAGCAGGGGAGCAATCCCATTCACTCCGCCTCCCACGGGTGCGATAGACGCACGTCGTCAGGCGATCCAGTCGATCTTCTGGGCGGCCGTGTGGCTGGCGGGCGTTCTAGTCGCCGTCAAGGCGTATTACCTGACTGTCCCGCGCGCGGTGCCGTGGGCCGACGAGCAGCCGAAGCTGTTTGTTCGCTTGCTGGCGGCGATCTCGTACCGGGACGTGCTGTTGGTGTCGGGGCTGTGGATCGCTGGGCGCGCCGTATTGGCGCTGGCTGGGTCTCGAAGACTGGCCACGCGGACGATCACGATCGCGTTCGTCACCTGCTCCGCGCTTGCCTGCCTATACGCTGTCGCGAGCATCATCGTCTACGGCGTCCTCGGCGGGTTTCTGACGTACCACCTGATCGCCTTGGTCGGCGACGTGGGAATGCTGCGATCATCGGTCGCTGCCTATCTGACCCTGCCTGTCACGGTCGGCCTCGTGACTGTACCGCTCTGCTACATCGCTCTGGTCCGGATCACAGCCGGACGAGTGGTGGAGGGGCGTCGCACGGTGTGGCCTCGACGCGCGCTCGCGCTTGCCGGGGTGGGCGCCTGGCTCGTCTTCGGCCACTACGCGTTTACCGCCGACTGGGCCACACGGCAGGAGAGGGCGATCGCCAACAATCCGCATTGGGTGCTGGCATCCTCGTGGTGGCGCGCGATCGTCGGCGGCCAGATCGTTCGGGTCGGCGAGGCGTTTGCTGCCGCCGATCTGACCGACTTCTCACCGATCGGATCGACCAGTCCCGTGCGTGCTGCGGTCGTACCGAGGCGCTCTGCGGGATCACGTGGTCCGGCAACCGCTCGTCGACCCCCGAACGTGATTCTCGTCGTGCTGGAATCGGTGGCGGCCCGGTGGGCCAGCTTGAATGGCGGTCCTTACAACTCCACCTCGAACCTCGCGGCCGAGTCGGCCCGCAGCCTCGTGTTCGACAACTTCTACGCGCACATCGGCCGAAGCTCGAACTCGCTGGTGGCACTGCTGTTGTCCGCGTATCCGAAGCTCGATTTTCACGACGTCACGGAAGTCTATCCGCGGCTGGCCGGGACGTCGCTCGGCGCCGTGTTTCGCAATCGCGGATATCGCACCGCGTTCGTCACGCCAAGCCATCTGAGCTGGGCGGGTTGGCAAACGTTCCTCGAGGGACGAGGGTTCGACGAACTGCGCGACTCCGACGACCTTGCTTGTCCGACACCGGTGTCATCCTGGGGCGTCGAGGATCGGTGCATGGTCGACGGGATGATCGACTTCATCAATCGGGCTCCGGCGCGCCCGTTCTTCCTGATGGCGTGGTCCACGCAGACCCATCACCCGTATGAGCCCACGCCAGGCGTTCCGCTGCTCAATCTACTTCGCGAACCGATGCCAGACGAGTACGATCTCGGCCGCTATTTGAACGTCCTGCACGAAACGGATCGCCATCTCGGTCGCCTCTTCGCCGTGATTCGCAAGACCGGGCTCGATAAGAACACGCTCGTTGTCGTCACCGGCGATCATGGACAGGCGTTCGGCTCTCCGCATTCGACGTACGTGCAGGGGCGGACGCTCTACCAGGAGGATGTGCACGTCCCGCTCATGTTCTGGTTCCCGCGCACGTATCAGTCGACCGTGCGCTCGAACGTCGTGGGTGGCCATGTCGATCTGGCGCCGACCATCGCAGAACTCGCAGGACTGCCTGCCGCCCCCGACTGGCAGGGGCGCAGCCTGTTCGACCCGACTCGCGCTCCTCGCGCGTACTTCTACGTAGCTGGCGATCGCTTCGAGCTGGGTGTCCGTGAAGGGAACTGGAAATACATCCTCGATATTCGCGAGGGTGTGGAGCAGTTGTACGATCTCGATCGGGATCCTTCGGAACAGCAGAATCTTGCCACGGAATATCCTGACCGCTGTGCTCGACTGAGGCAGCGGCTGGCCGCCTGGACTGAGGCCAACCGACTACAGTATGAGCGCGCGAACTGATAGATCGTCGGCCGACTGTGGGGAACTTACCGAGTCGGAACGCTGTGTGACCTTCCTCAAGGCCGTCGAAGATGTTGTAGAGCCGTGGACGAGGGGCCGGACGTTCCCGAGCGCCATGACGGCTGCGACGCGCGCGATCTCGGCCCAGGCGAGCGGTCGGCTTTCGACCCGCACACGACCCGCGCCGATCGCGTCGCAGATTGAATCCGCGTCCGGCGGCGCGTCCACCAATGAATAGGTCGTGCCCAATTGCCACAGCCGGTGGACGTCACAGTTGCCGACGACCGGTTTGCCGTGTCGGGCCGCCCAGGACTCGGCGCGGCGATTGAAATCGATTGTGCGCGTGTACATCGCGTTGCGTTCCACGCCGTCGAACAAATCGGCGTGGCGTTCGAGATCCTTTCCGAGGCATGAGGACGTCGGAAAGAACGGATGCGGCGCGACGACGAGCCCGGGTTGTCGCGACTTCAGGCGGGCGAGATCGGGAAACGTCCGCACATCGTCGGTGCCCTGCCGAAAATTCAGCAGCAGCACGTGGCGACCTTCAATCGTGCGCTCGACGCCGGGTATCAGCACGAGCCCGCGCTCGGCGGCGTACGGGGTAAGGTCTCGAAGATCGAGCTGACGGTCGTGCAGCGTAATGGCCAGCGCGTCGTATCCGAGCACGACAGCACGGTCGATCAATTCGAGCGTTGTATGCGAGATACGGTCGACCGGATCATCCGCGGTATGGGTGTGGAGCTCAACTTTCAACATGGCTTCGAGCTCTTACCTCAGGACTGACTCTGCGGCGTCAAGGATGGTCACGCAGCTGGCGCTGACATACGCAGCGACCAGCTGTACGCGACCAGATGCCGGTAGGTGACGCCACGAGACTGGAGCGTGTACGCAGCACGTCAGGGAGCGCTCGATGGCGACGTCTGGAGGCACGAGGCCTCTTGGAGCAACATCAGATCCACCTTGACCTTGGCGGTTTTGGGCGGCAAAGTCGGGACCTGGCGCGAGAGCCGCCGGGATGTCTGCCGCAGGTGAGAGAAAAGTCTCAGGCAGGAGTCCCAATCATCGTCAATAGCTTACCAGGGCGCGTCTGGTGTGCTCATCGGAGATTGGAGGCGCGGGAGGGAATCGAACCCTCGAATGGCGGTTTTGCAGACCGCCTCGTTGCCACTTCGCCACCGCGCCATCGAAACCATCCCACAAAAGCCCTCGGGAAGATGTTCCCCGACCTCGACCAGCCGACTCATTCCGAGCGTTCTGACAGCGCCTGCTTCTACGGAAGAGGTCGATAGAGTCGGTGACAGGTGGTGCACGTCTCGGCCACTTTGATGGCGTGACTCGATGCGGCGTCGAAATCCTTGGCCGCGGCGGCCGTCACGACGTCGGCTGCCCGCGCCTGCGCCTCCTTGGCGAGATCGACGGCATCGGAGGCGTCGCCACGGCGGATCCAGAAACCTTCGACGAGCTTGAACGTGTCCTGCAGCACCTTGGCATCGGCCGTGGCGGCATTCGCGTCCTTGTGCGCGATATTCTGCTGCACGCTTTGGTTCTTCTCGTCGATGGTCCTCATCCACGCGTCGAACTCATCGACGCTCTGTGTCCGCACGGCGCTGGCTGTCAACGCCATGATCATGCCGCACGACACGACAATCCGTCGCATAGGGACCACCTGGGTTAGAGCTTTCCTGTGAACTGCACGCCAATCCAACGCGGGACAGCCGGGGTATAGCTGTTCCAGGTGGAGGTTTGTGGTGTCCTGTCGTTGAACAGGTTTTTTACAATGAGATTGACCTCGAACCGCTGCTTTCCGAACCCGACGGCGAGATCGGTGACACTGTGGGCTGGAATCCAGCTGAACTCGGAGAGCGAGTTGTCGGACTTGAACCGGCTGATGAAGGCGGTGTTGAAGCTGGCATGGATGTTCTTGTCCCCGGAAAACGGGATCCGAACGTCCGGGGCAATGTTGAAACTGAACTGTGCAGCGCCTGGCAGCAACTGGCCGGAGACATCCTGGTACGGCGCCGCGCCCGTGAAGCCGTTTTCCAGCGGCTGCGCGGAGTTGGGGAAGGACTGGTAGCGAGCATCGGTGTATGCGCCGGCGAAACGGATCGACAGGTTGCGGATGCCGGCAAACACGCCGTCGACCTCGACGCCTTTCACCCGCACGTCAGGGACGTTGCCAGTGGCCGTGGTGTAGTAGTTGAGGCCGTCGTTGTTGAGCGTCGTGGTGTAGACGTCGAGCACTCGCACTGCCTGCTGATAGTCCGTGATATTGGTCACGAACAGGTCGGCGTTGACGAGCAGTGTTCGGTTGAGCAGCACGGACTTGACGCCGAGTTCGTACGAGGAGCTCTTTTCGGCGCTCGCCAGGCCTGACACGCCGTTCACGAATTGGGAGATGCCCGCCTTTTCACCGTACTGCCATGACCCGTACACGTTCAGCTGGTCGTTGATCTTGTACAACGGGCTGACCACGAAGGAGGGCAAAGAGGCCTTGAAGGGATCGGCGTCCTTTGCGTTGAACACGATCCCGATCTGTGCCGCACGAATCGCCTTGGCGTCGGCGAGCTGCTGCTTCTGGGCCGTGGTGAGGGCGTTGTAGGCCGCCCCGGAATTTCGGTGATCGTGGCGCCGAAGTACTTGTTGGCGGTTCGATCCGCCAGAGTCAATTGATCCAGGGTGTTGACGGCGGCGAGCGCGCCAGCCGCGGGTGGAGTTGAACCCGCCGAGCGGCACGCCGTTGACCACGGCGGGGTTCAGCTCGGACGCAAAGCCGTTGTCTCTGATGAACGTGCTGCCATTGTTCTGGCGATTCTCGAAGCTCAGGCGCGCCCCGGTGGTCAGTGTGAGCTCGGATGTCAGGTGCCAGTTTGCCTGCGCGAACGGAGCGCCGCTCGTGTTGGTGATGTGCTGAGTGCCGGTGGGAGAGTTCCACGACATGTTCAGTCCGGCCAGGGACTGCTGCAGCAAAAAGCGCCCGGCGGGGTTGGCGTCGAGCCGGTTGTACTGTGCGGGGTTGGCGTACCAGGCACCGGCGTCGGCGCCCCATATCTTCTGGTAGTCCACGTCGTTCTTGACATCGATGTAGAACAATCCCAACTGATAGTCCAGGAAGCGACCGCGCGACGAGCTCAGGCGCACTTCCTCGCTGGCCTGCCTGTAGTCATTGAAGAACCCCCCGTTATTCCTCTGGACGTCGAAGGGTGTCCCTTCGTCGTTCACCGCGTTGAAGTGATAGGTCTTGTAGGCGCTGATCGAGGTCAGCGTGTGCCCGCCGAGCGTCCAGTTCAGCTCCGTGGACACACCCTTGCTGCCCGTCACGAGCCCTCGGGCCGCGTCGTTGGCCACGGACTTCCCATCGGCGCCGCCATAGAGATAGTTGCCCGCATAGCTGTACGCGCTGTTCTGCGTAAACCAGCGTCTCGCGAGCCGCGTGGACGGGTCGGTGGTCAGGTTGGTTGCGGTGCCATTGGAATAGCTGGTCGGCGTCGGCAGGTTGATCGTCCGGCCGTTGGTGGTTTCGCTGCCTCGCGGTTGGATGTCGGCGGCGACGCGGGCGCTGAAACGGAGGGTCGGAACCGCCAGGATCTGAACGCGAAGTGCAGCGCCATTGGATGTGCTGGCCCCGGGACGTCAGCGCCGAGTTCACCCAGGTCGTCGGAATCGCAAATCGAAACATTTCATTCTCCTGCTGCATAAGGGCCTGGAGCGGCGCCTCGTGACGCCGGCGCCCGCTCGCATCGGCCTGAAAAAAAAGGCCCGGAGGGATCGACCTCCGGGCCTTCGAACGGTGACCGAGCTTGAATCGCTTCGGAAGCTCAGGGCTGCATTGCACACCTCTCCACCGTACGACGGATGCCGGAGGCATCTCGGCGACAGCGACAACCGCCGCTCGGCACGAAGGCGGTCATCTCGCGTGCAGCCATCGCCTATGCGAGCAGGTCCTTCACGACTTCCCCGTAGACGACCGTGGGACGCTCGGAGCGACCGTTGTTCTGAAACGTCAACTTCAGGTGATCCAGCCCCAGCTGATGGAGAACCGTCGCGTGGAGGTCGTAGGTGTCGACAGCCCTTCCGACCGACTTCAACCCGATCTCATCGGTCTGGCCATAGGTGAAGCCAGCCTTGACGCCGCCGCCGGCCAGCCATTGGGTGTATCCCCACGGGTTGTGATCGCGCCCGTTGCCACTCTGTCCGTACGAGGTTCTGCCGAACTCCGACGTCCACACCAGCAGCGTTGAATCCAGCAGTCCTCGCGCCTTCAGATCCGCGAGCAGTCCGGCGATGGGTTTATCGACGGCCTTCGCGTTCGCGGTGTGATTCTTGTCGAGCTCCTGGTGCGCATCCCAGTCCTGGCCGTCACCATCCACGTCGACGTTGCCTGTCACCACGTGAATGAAGCGGACGTTGCGCTCCACCAGACGGCGCGCCCGCAACAGGACCGTGCCGTAGTCTTTGGACGCTTCCTCGTTCAGTCCGTACAGCTCCTTGGTAGCAGCGGACTCCTTGGTCACGTCAACCGCTTCCGGCGCGGAGGACTCCATTCGATAGGCCAGGTCGTAGGAATTGAGACGTGCCGGAAGCTCGGTATCTCTCGGGTACCGCTCCGCGCTCCGTTGATTCAGGCGCTTCAAGAGGTCCAGGGCATCGCGCTGCTGTGATGCCGATACCAACTCAGGGCGCTCGACGTTGAGAATGGGCGACGATCCGGGACGGAAGGCGATGCCCTGGTACACGGCAAGGCGATTGACAGCCTGCCGTCCGTGGCCTTGTCTGCGAGCAGCTGGAGATGGCTGTCCAAGAACGAGACGAGCATGGCCTTCTCTTGCCTGTCCGGAAGTCGGGCGAACACGATCTGGTAGAGCCGGTCCAGTTGGGTCGATTCGCTCTCGCCTGCTTCACGGATCACTCTCCCCGCCAGGGCCTGCGACCATTCGAACACCTGATCGCTGTTATAGAGCGTGAGCGCTTGAAGCGGCGTGGTGGTCACGACACGCTGGTTGTGGACCTGTTGGGGGGAGGCCATGTTGAAGGCGTCCAACATCGGATACGCGACGCTCCGCCGGGTGAAGATGTAGAGGCTGCGGCGGTGGTGATCGTGAGGATCCTTCGACACCTGCCACAAATTGCCAGCGTTCAGGCCTTTTGGCACCGGAGCGAAGACGCTCGGACCTCCAACCTTGTCCTCGAGCCTTCCGGCGGCCACCAGCAGCGAGTCGCGAATCTGTTCGGCATCCAGACGCACCCGTGGGAACATGGCCAGCAGCCTGTTTTCCGGGGTCCGCCTTGTACGCATCCTCGCGGTGATCCGAGGACTGCCGGTAGGCGCTCGACAGCAGGATCTCGCGGTGTAGCTTCTTCACACTCCAGCCTTGCGTGACGAACGTGTCAGCCAGGTAGTCGAGCAGCTGGGGATTGGTGGGCTTCTGGCCCGCCTTCCCGAAGTTGCCCAGCGTCTCGACGATGCCGCGGCCGAAGTACTGGCTCCACACGCGGTTCACGAACACACGCGCCGTCAGCGGATTCCGGGGGCTCGCGATCCAGTTGGCCAGGGCGGTCCGGCGTCCCGAGGATGTCTCGGAGGGAACGATGGCGGGCGTCTCGCCGTTGGCGATGGCCGCAGGGAAGCCTGGCTGCACTTCTTCGAGGGGCCGTTCGTGGTTGCCGACGAACAGCACGAAGGTGGGCGGGGCGTCCGGATGCCCAAGCTCCGTCATCGCGGTGACTTTGTCCGAGCCCTTGTCGGGCTTGAGCGCATTGAACGCGTTGAGCTGTTCTCCGAGCTTCCGGTACCGCTCCAGCGTGGCCAACTTCTTCTCGTTCTTCTGCCCTGTTGCTTCAAGCTCGAGCTGCGCGGTTTCCCGCAGATACCGATCGACCTCGTAGTCGGAACCGGTCGTCACGTTCGTCCACCGATGATTCACCCACCGATCCAGGGGAGTCCACTGCCCCTTGGGCTTGAAGATGGCCTCCCTGGTGTCCGTCAAGTACCGCTCCTTCTGGTACTGGATCACTTCGTCTCGGATCGAGTTGAGGATGGCCTGCCGCTGACCCCGAATTTCCCTGGTGGCCTCCTCCCACGCACGCTGGGCTTTCTGATACTCGACCTCCTGCGGCGTGGTCGCGGCCGGAATGTCGTTGACTTCGGCCGTGTTCGCAAAGAAGGCCTGCAGCTGGAAGTACTCCTTCTGGGAGATCCGGTCGAACTTGTGGTTGTGGCATCTGGCGCAACCCAGCGTCTGTGCCAGGAAGACGGCGCCCACCGTGTCGGTCATGTCGGTGGTGATCTGATACTTCCGCTCGACCATGTCGCGAGAGTTGTAGTTGTCGGGATAGCCGGCCAGGAAACCGGTAGCGGCCAACGCGGTCTGACCGCCCGCCACCAACTCGTCACCGGCGAGCTGCTCTCTCACGAACTGGTCGTACGGCTTGTCCCGATCGAAGGCCTCGATCACATAGTCCCGATAGCGCCACATGTTGGGACGGGTCCGATCCCCTTCGAAGCCCGTGCTGTCGGCATACCGCGCCAGGTCGAGCCAACGCCGCGCCTGACGTTCGGCGTAGCGCGGAGACGCCAGCAAGCGATCCACCAGCTTTTCGTACGCATCTGGAGAGCGATCTGACACGAAGGCCTTGGCCTCCTCTGGCGAGGGGATCAGCCCCCAGACATCCAGGGTCGCCCTGCGAACAAACGTCGCGCGATCGGCGTCGGGCGACGGCTTGATCGCCTTGTCCTCCATCCGTGCCAGGACAAACGCGTCGATCGGCGTCCTCACCCACGCCTGCTGCTGAACCGAGGGTTGTTCCGGGCGCTTCACCGGCTGATACGCCCAGTGTGTCTGCGTGTTGGCCGGCGAAGATGTCCCGGTGGTCGCGGTTTGCTCGCCGCCTGCTCTTCCGGCGACAAGCCGCGCGCCAGCCGAGAAAAGGCCCAAGCCCACCAATGTTGCGCCTGCGATCGCGCGTGTTCTCATATGTGTCTCCTCACTGCCGCTCGGTTGCTGGTTTCACGATCCAGTGCGACTCGACTGCCCCTCAACTGCGTTTCAAAAACCAAAAGGCCCAGGAAGCGTGAATTCTGATCGCGGAAACCAACTGGTTAACTGTCTGCCGGGTCGCGGGGTCGCTGTCGTCCGCGAACAGCTCAAGCGGTCCATGGCGCGTAGAGTTTGGTGAGCGCGAGCAGCGGGACCATGCCAACGCGCCACGCGCGGGAATTCGGAAACGGTGTCGAACGCTGCAAGGCCGACGTGAGCCGCAGGCCGTCGTAGAATGAGCGCCGTATGGCCGCACGCGCAACGAAGCCGCTGACGGGGAAGGTTGCCGTGGTCGCCGGGGCCACGCGCGGTGCCGGCCGCGGCATCGCCCGTGCCCTCGGCGAGGCGGGCGCCAAGGTGTACTGCACCGGGCGCAGCGTTGAAGGGCGACCGTCTCCCTACAAGCGTCGAGAAACAATCGACGAGACCACGGCGATGATCAATGCCGCTGGCGGCAATGCAATCGCCGTTCGCGTCGATCACACCGTCGAGTCCGAGGTGCGGGCGCTGTTCGGGCGCATCGCTCGCAAAGACAAACGCGTCGACATCCTCGTGAACAGCATCGCCGGCGAAGATCCGCTGATGGGGCAGTGGGGCCACTTCTGGCAGGTGAACCTGAAGGACGCCGACACGATCTTTCGGCAGGCGCTGACATCGCGGATCATCACGGCGAAGCACGCGGCGCTGCTGATGATGCGACGCCACAGCGGGCTGATCGTCGAAGTGACCGAGAACGACATCCTCGGCGGCGGCGGGAATCCGATGGCGCAGGCGGTGAAGGTGGCGGACAAGGTCTTGGCGCTGACCTGGGCGACCGAGCTGAAGCCGCACCGCGTGACGTGCGTCGCGGTGACGCCGGGGTTCCTGCGGTCCGAGAGGATGCTGGAGCATTTCGGCGTCACCGAGGAGAACTGGCGCGACGCGGGGAAGAAGGACCCGAATTTCCTGGTCTCGGAATCGCCGTTGTTCGTGGGGCGTGCGATCGCTGCGATGGCAGCCGATCGTGACGTGATCGAGCAGACGGGGCAGCTGCTCAGCTCGTGGGAGCTATCGCGGAAGTACCGCTTCACCGACTACGATGGCCGTCGCCCGGACTGGGGAAAGCACATCATCGACTGGTCGGTGGTCCCTCCGGCGCTCGTCGACGTCTACAGGAACGGCATCGATCTCGAGCTCAAGTGGCTGACCACGCTCGCGGCGCGCACGCGTCGGTTCCAGAAGAAGATCCCCGCGTCCGGCAGACAGCGAACACCCCGCCCTGGAGGCCGCTCACGTCGACGGTCTACCTCGAGCAGATGAGACACCTCGCGCAGGTTGACAGACCCTTTCTAGTCCCAGTCAGGGATGTCGCACAACGGTCGGCCTCCGTAAATAGTTCCAGTCATTGCCTTTGGCAGTAGCTCTCGGTTCAGGACTGATCTTGCGGAATCCTGCCCCGCAGGCCTGTTTCCGATAAACTAATCCCACCGGTCGCACCCCTTCTTTACGCTCTTGACGGCTGACCGAAGACTCATATGTCAGAACGAAACAATCGCCAAGGTGTCCTCTGGGCGTTCTCAATGGCGCTGCTCATGGTGGTCGGCGCAGCCGCCGCAAGCGAGGATCTTCGGCTCGTCAACGCCGCGAAGGATCAGGACCCGCAGCAGGTGCGGGCTCTGCTGAGCGGGCGTCCTGACGTCAATGTTCGAGCCCAAGACGGCTCGACGGCGCTCTTGTGGGCCGCGCATTGGAATGACCTCAAAACGGCGGAGCTGTTGGTCCGCGCCGGCGCCGATGCCAACGTGGCGAACGATTTTCGGATGACGCCGCTCTCTCAAGCGTGCACGAACGGAAGCGCCGCGTTCGTTGATTTGCTTCTGAAGGCCGGCGCCAACCCCAACACGCCGATCGGAACGGGCGAGGCGCCGCTGATGACGTGCGCGAGGGCCGGCAGCGTCGACGCGGTTCGCCTGCTGCTCGTTCACGGGGCGAAAGTGAACGTCAAAGAGCCGAATCAGAACCAAACTGCATTGATGTGGGCTGCTGCACAACGGCACCCGAAAGTGGCGCAGGTGCTGATCGAGGCGAATGCGGATCTTCAGGCCCACACCAGATCAGGATTTACCGCGCTGCACTTTGCCGCACGCGTGGGAGACATGGAGTCGACGCGGGCCCTCTTGGGCGCCGGCGTCGACGTGAACAGCAGATCGCAGCCCGATCCTGAAAACGGTCGGGGGCAGGGCGCGAGGGGCGCCGGAGCAGGGACAGGTGCCGCAGCGGCGCGCGCCGGCGCCGCCCGGGCTCCGGGTGCTGGATTCGGCTCGCGCGGAGACACGAACTTTGGCGGCAGCACGCCGTTGCTCGTGGCGACCGTGCGAGGCCACGTGCCGCTCGCGCTGTTTCTGCTCGATCACGGGGCAGATCCAAACGTCCAGGATGCGGGGTTCACTCCGCTTCATTGGGCGGCGGGCACGTGGGAAAACGGACTGGCGAATCCGGTCTATGGGTTTGTCGATCCGGTTGGCGGAATTCCGGATCGTGAAGCCAAGCTGCAGCTCGTCAAGGCACTGCTGGCTCACGGCGCGAACCCGAATCTTCAGATGACGGTCCGTCCACCGGGATTTGGCGGCACGGGAACCGGTGGCTACAACGACGCGCCTGGCGCAACCCCGTTCATCGTCGCCGCCAACGCTGCGGATGTAGAGGTGATGCGCATTCTGCTCGCCGCCGGCGCGGATCCGCATGTCGTCACCATGACCAACTCCAATGCGCTGCTCGCCGCGACGGGGCTCAATCGAGGAATCGGTGAAATTGTCGACGACGAGGATCGGGCGCTCGCGGCAGTAAAATTCCTGCTCGACGCCGGCGTCGATCCCAAGGCTGTCACCACGTACAACGAAAATGCGCTGTTCGGTCCCGGTTATCGCGGCTGGAACAGGATGCTCGAGCTCCTGGTCGAAAAAGGCGCCGACGTGAATATCGTGAACAAGGCCGGGGTCACACCGTGGCTCGCCGCCTCCGGTTTCGGCGATCGTCTCGGCGGCGTGCTCTTCAACAAGGCAGGGGCCGATATTCTGCTGAAGCACGGCGCGGATCCGACGCTCGGCCATCCGTGCCAAGCGCAGAACAGATGTCGGCCACAGTAACGCAATGCGAACACGACAAAGACAGCTGACGCTGAAGATGGCGTACGGATCGATCGCGCTGATCGCGACGATCTCGGCGATCCCATCGGCAAACCAGTCCGGAAGCGTTCTGTCCGCCCAGGGCGTGACGACATCCGCAACCGCGACCACTCCTGCTCGAGAGCTTGTGACGACGTACTGTGTGACGTGCCACAACCAGCGCCTGAAGACAGCCAATCTCACGCTCGATAACGTGGATGCCGAAAACGTGTTCAACTCGGCCGAGACCTGGGAAAAGGTTGTCGTGAAGCTCCGAAGCCGCGCGATGCCGCCGACGACCGCGCGACGGCCCGACAACGCGACCTACGACCGCGTGGCGACCTGGCTCGAGAACGAGCTGGATCGTGCCGCCGAAATCCACGTGAATCCGGGCCGGACAGCCGGGCTCCATCGGCTCAACCGCACGGAATACGCCAATGCGGTTCGCGACCTTCTTGGAGTGGAAATCGACCCGAAGGCCCTGCTGCCACCCGACGAGCAGGCGCACGGATTCGACACCAACGCCGACGCCCTCTCGATGCAGCCCGCGCTCCTGGACCGTTATCTCGCCGCGGCAGCGAAGATCGCGCGGCTCGTCGTCGGCGATCCGACGATTCCTGCGGGGTTCGAGCGTTACACCGCACTGAAAGACAACTCGAACGAGTCCACATGGCTCTGGCAGAACGAGAGGCTCGGAGAGGAGTTCCCGCTTGGGTCGCGCGGCGGGATCGTGGCGCGCCATTACTTTCCCGTGGACGGCGATTACGTCTTCAAGGTTCGGCTGGACCGCACTGACACCGGTCTCATCCGCGGCCTCCGGGCGCGCAGCGATCTCGACATTCGTATCGACGGTGGCCGAGTCGGCCAGCTGACGGTCGGCGGTACACCAGAGTTCACTGACGGGAACGGGAACGCGAACGGGAATCCAGACTACTCAGACCTCAGGAGCCCGCTGGCGACCGCCGATGACCGGTTGGAAGTGCGAGCGTCCGTCAAGGCCGGCATGCGACAGGTGATCGCGACAATCGTCAAAGCCGACAATGTCGAGCTCGAGGGAGTGGGACCGAACTCGATCCCGGTGTGGAGCCGTGAACACACGACGAGAGCCGACAACCCGCTCGTCATCTCGTCGCTGCTCATTGGAGGGCCCTACGGTGGCCGCGTATCACCGGACTCGCCCGGCCGGCGGCGGCTTTTCGTCTGCGAGCCCACCAACAGCCGTGATGAGACCGCCTGCGCGACGAAAATCTTGTCGGCGCTCGCGCGGCGCGCCTATCGCCGTCCCCCGACGAACGACGACATTCAAACGCTCGTCGGCTTCTATCGGTCCGCGCGCGCGCAGGGAGATTTCGACGCGGGCATTCGTGCGGGGATCGAGCGGGTTCTCGTGAGCCCCGATTTCCTGTTCCGGATCGCGGCCGATCCGGCCGGCGCCGCCCCGGGCACCGTGTACACCCTGCCGGATGTCGAGCTGGCGTCGCGCCTGTCGTTTTTCTTGTGGAGCAGCATCCCGGATGACGAACTGCTCGACGCAGCAGCCCGTGGAAAGCTGCACGAGCCGGCCGTACTCGATCGACAAGTCCGGCGCATGCTGAGTGACAAGCGGGCACGCTCCGCGCTGGTGGAGAACTTCTTCGATGAATGGCTGCAGACGCGAAACGTCTGGCTGCTGAGGCCGGATCTCAACCAGAAGTTTCCCTGGTTCGACGACAACCTGCGGGTCGCGTTCGTCAAGGAGATGGAGCTGTTCCTGGATGCCCAGCTGAAAGGGGATCGCAGCATCCTCGATCTGCTGACGTCGGACCAGACGTTTCTCAACGAACAGCTCGCTCGGCATTACGCGATCTCGGGTGTCTACGGCAGCCATTTCCGCCACGTCACGCTCACTGATGAGAACCGTTTCGGTCTGCTCGGCAAAGCGGCCGTTCTGTCGGTGACCTCCTATTCGACCCGGACGGCGCCCACGATCCGCGGAAAATATCTGCTCGAAAACATTCTTGCCGCGCCGCCACCGCCTCCGCCTCCTAATATCCCGGCGCTCGAGGAAACCAACAAAGACGGCAAACCTCGCTCGGTACGCGAAATGCTCGAGGTTCATCGCCGGAATCCGGTGTGCGCGAGCTGTCACGCGCAAATGGATCCGCTCGGGCTGAGTCTCGAAAATTTCGACGCCATCGGACAGTGGCGTACCACGGACGCGGGCACGCCGATTGACGCCTCCGGCGTGCTCCTGGACGGAACGAAAGTCGATGGCCCTGCGGCGTTGCGCCGTGCTCTGGTCGCTCAGAGGGAGCAATTCGTCAGGACCGTCACCGGCAAACTGTTGACCTATGCGATTGGTCGCGGGCTCGAACACTACGACGCGCCGGCGGTACGCGGAATCGTCCGGGCGGCTGCCGTTGACGACTACCGCTGGTCGTCGACGATTCTGGCGCTCGTGAAAAGCGCTCCGTTTCGGATGAGGAGGACAGGCTCATGATCGTGACCAAGAAGGCGATCTCGCGCCGAACGATTCTTCGCGGGATGGGGGCAACCGTGGCCTTGCCGCTGCTCGACGCCATGATTCCGGCGCTGACGGCTCAAGTCAACACGCCGGCGAAACCGATCCGTCGTCTGGGCGTCGTCTACCATCCCAACGGCGTCATTTACGACAAATGGCTGCCGAACGGCGTCGGGGCTGATTTCGAGCTCTCGCCCACACTTGCCGGCCTTGAGCCGTTTCGAGACAAGCTGACCGTTGTGACTGGCCTCTTCATGGATCAGGCGGAGGCGCTGGGAGACGGTGGGGGCGATCATTCCCGCGCGTGCGGTGCGTATCTGAGCGGCGTGCATGTCAAGAAATCAGATACGGTCGTCGAGGGCGGGATTTCGATGGACCAGATTGCCGCCAGGGCGTTCGAGCGCGACACCCAGCTCTCGTCGCTCCAGCTGCAAATGGACGAGAACAGCATTGTCGGTTCATGCGACGTCGGGTACAGCTGCGCGTACAGCAGCACGATCTCGTGGCTCACGCCGACGCTGCCGCTGATGACCGAGAACAACCCGCGGGTTGTGTTCGAACGGCTGTTCGGCGCCAGCGACAGCACCGACCCGACGGTCCGCGCGGCGCGCCTGCGTCAGGACCGCAGCATCCTCGATTCTGTGACCGATCGCGTGAAGCAGCTGCAGCGGCAGCTCGGCACAGCGGATAACAGGAAAGTGAACGACTACCTAACCTCGCTGCGCGACGTGGAGCGGCGGATCCAGAAAACGGAGGAGCAGAGCGCCAAGGAAGTACCCTGACGTGGCGCGGCCTGCCGGCATTCCGGAGAGTTTCGACGACCACGCGCATCTGCTCTACGACCTGCAGCTTCTGGCGTATCAGTCGGATATCACGCGTGTCATCACATTCATGTACGGCCGAGAGCAGAGTCCGCGGCCCTACCCGGAGATCGGCCTTCCCGAGCCGCATCACCCGGTGACACATCATCAGAACGACCCGGAGAAAATGGCGAAGTGCGTCAAGATTCAGCGGTATCACCTGAAACTCTTTGCCGATTACCTGGAGAAGCTCAGGAACACACCTGACGGCGACGGATCGCTGCTCGATCACGTGATGATTCTTTACGGCGCGGCCATCAGCAACAGCGATCGCCACACCCACGGTCCGCTGCCGACGCTGCTCATCGGTGGAGGCTCGGGCACGCTCAAGGGCGGCCGCCATCTCGTATTTCCAGAACACACGCCGCTGACCAACCTGCAGCTCACGATGCTGAACCTCCTTGGCGTGCCGGTGGAGAAGTTGGGTGACAGCACCGGGCAATTCAAAGAGCTGTCCGGGCTGGCTGTGTAGGGGGCGATCGGAGAGTCCGGCAGCTCCGCGACGGGCGCTCTCGAGATTGTCCGCGCATTTCCCAGCGGCGCCGGGCGATCCTCACCGGACCGCTTGTCGAATGGTGTGCCGGCAGTACCGCGGATCCTCGACCCGCGATAGGCTGCGAACGGAATCGAGTCGAGCGGGCTCGGATTGGCTCGTGATCGGCCGACTCTGCCAGCCAGGGCTCTGCGTGACGCTGCCTTCAGCTTGCCTCCGACACCAGTTTGTGCGACCTTGTATTCCGATCACCATGGCCGAACCTCGCAAGTCCGATCAGCCTGTTCAGCTGTACCGTCTTCCTCCCCGTAACCGTGCACTCCCCGTCGTTCAAGGAAATGACTGTGTCGTCGCGCTCAGAGCGCTCGGTGAGGATACCCGGGTCCGCATCGTCGGATTGCTGCTCGACCAGGCGCTCGATGTTGGCGAGATTTCGAAGCGACTCGACGTCTCACAGTACAACGTGTCCAAACATCTGCGCATCCTGCGTGAAGCTGGCTTGCTCGAGGTGGAGAGACGCGGTCGCACGCGCCTGTACGCGCTTCCAGACATGATCCGGGGTCGGGCAAGAGAGGGCGGCGTTCTCGACCTCGGATGCTGCAGCTTCCAGTTCCAGAGTGCCGCAAAACACGTCAGTCGGCTCGCCTCGACACGCCACCACGAGCGGCGCTCCAGCGGCCAGGTTCGCGCCCGTCTGTCGCGCCGGAGCTAGCCGGCTCCTGCCGTTGGCGGGGCGGATCGATCCCCGCACGAGGCGTCTATCTTCGATCCCTCAGGCTTCAGGAACAGGAATGCACCGCTCGCGGCGCTCTTCGACAGCATCTGCCAATCGTGGACGTTGAGTTGCGTGGGCACGCCTCGACGAAACACATTGCCGAAGTCGTCGGTGACCTGCCCCATCGGTCCCAGATACACGGCCTGGTGCGTCGCCGTTCTCGGCCGGTGCCCCGGCTTACGTGCCACGACCTGCAACTCACGCATCGGGACGCCATCGACGACGAAGTAGGCCGTTTGAGAGAGCTTCTCGATCCGAATCTCGACGAATCCGATTCGAACGAGTTCGTCGACGACATCACCGGTTGCCGGTAGATGCTGCACCGCCGCCGCGGGGCCAGGCAGCGCGGGGATCGAAACGCTCGGGCGATCCCCGGCCAGACCGTGGATGTAGATCGTCCCACCCGGGCGCAGTGTCCGCAACGACTCCGCCAGCAGCCCCGAACGATTGCCGGCGCCCGGCGCAACGTTGATGGACCCCTCCAGACGCACCTCGTGCAGCGTGTTGTCGTCGTGTGGAATTCGAAAGGGAATCGGATCCCGGAGCCGGTGCTCCCACGCGAGAGGAGCCTGCGCCTGCGCGATGTCCACCCGGAGCGGCTCCACGCGAGGCGGCGCACCGCTGCCGTGCTCGTCGAGGTCGGCGTGAAAGACGTAGATTTCCCAGAGCGCGCGGTCGGGATCGGCGATCCAGAATTTCGTCTGAAGCGCGTAACAGCACTCGACGCCTTCCTCCCGCTCAGTGCGGAACCCGGAGGCCTCGAGGCGATGTTGAATCTCGACGAGCTCCTCGGCGTTTCGCACGCGGAGACCCACGTGATTGAGGTTGCCCCCGGCGCCCGGCCGCCCGGGTATCAGCGACAGCACGAGGGGAGGCTCTGCCAAATCGAACTTCGCGTAGTCCGATCTGACCTTTGCCGGCTCAGCTCCCAGCAGCACGCGGTAGAACGCGATGGAGCGATCGAGATCCGAGACGTTGAGCGATGCGTGAAACTTACGCAGGGTGTCGTCGATTGCGCCAGCCATGAGTGTTACCTCACGATACAGCCTTGAGTCGGGCTCGGCATCGCGACGCGAAGCGCCGCGACGCCCAGCAGAAGCACACACGGGGCGAGCATCCACAGCGCCGGCATGTACGACCCGGTTACCGCCGCACACTGCGCGAAGATGAGCGGTCCGATCGCCGATGCGAGCACCGTCAGCATCTGCGCGGCGCCCTGAATCCGGCCCAGGTGGGCCGGACCAAACGCGTGCCTCCAGACCGCGAAGAAGAGTACGGTGATCATGCCCCCGGATAAGCCTATCAGAGCGGCGAAGATCCAAAGCTGTGGCAGGGTAGCAAGAAGCGGCAGTGCCGCGAGCGCCACCGCGTAGATGAACATCGCCAGACCGAGGAGGCGCTGCATCGACCAGTGGAGCGTGAGCCAGCCGCACGCGAGCTGACCGGTCAAGGCAATAATTGACGTTGTGGCGAGGAATCTGACGTAGGTCTGCTGATCGAAGCCCCGCTCCGCGAGGACGGCCTGGTTGAACAGGCCTAGTCCGGACGATACCAGCCCGAACAGCGACGTCGCTCCACCGAACACCCAGAAGGCCGGCGTGCGAAGCGCGGCCGCCAGGGGCAGCCCCTGATGGTCGCCCGCCTCGGCCCGATCGGAGGACGGACGGGAAGGGCGTTCGCGCAGCAGGAGAACGACTGGCGCGACGACCAGCACGAGCCCGAACGCGACCTGGGCCCAGGCGGTGCGCCAGCCGCTGTCTTGGACAGCGGTGCCAACGGCGGTGAACGCCGCCGCGAAGAACAGGCTCAGCAACACCGAGTAGATGGCCATTGCCACTCCGACACCACGGTCGAATGACTTGCCCACGGCGGTGATGCTGGCGACCGAGAGCGCGCTCTGTCCCAGGGCGCGTGTGGCAAGCACCAATAAGAACAAGATGATCGTTCCGCCGGCCAGACGGCTCATCGACCACACCACCGCACCGAGGAGCACCGTGAGCGCACACGTCGCTGCGCGCAGACCGATGCGATCGAACAAGCGGCCGATCGGCAAGCAGATGACTGCGCCGAGCAACGTGGCCCAGAGATTGATATTCGCGTAGGTCACGCGATCGAGCTGGAAATCGCGCAGCATCGGCTCGGTGATGAGCCCGAGCCCCTGCGTTCGCCCCGGAAGAGTCGCGAGCATGATCACCGCCGCGACGACGACATTGATCCAGCCGACCCACACGCCCTGTACGTAATTGCCGGTGCGCGGACGATTCCGCTGTCGCGATCGTCGATGCGGCGCCAACACTCATCACCGGAAGAAGGTCGAGGTCTTTCCGTACTCTGCGTATCGATCCTGGAGCCAGCCGCGGAACTCCGCGTAGTGCTGGTCTCGCTGCTCGCCGCCGTCGCTGAGGGCGTTGTAGCTGAGGTAGAGCAGCCGGCGCCACTGGGACGAGCGGTTCGCTGCGGAGCGATGCGGCGTGTAGCCGCTGAAGATCGCGATGTCGCCCGGTGCCAGGTCGAGCACGACCCCTGTCGAGAGATCCACGGCATCGTCCGGCAGTTCGTGGTACATGCCGTCTCGAGGTGTGAGGCAGCCACGTTGGTGGATGCCGGGAAAGACCTCGGTCGCCCCATTGTCCGCGTCAGCGGCGTCGATGGCCACGATCACGGTCAGGAATGTGCTCGGAAACGACTTCCACGAGATGTAGTCCTGGTGCAGCTTGTAACCCAGCGTGCCAGGGGCCTTGAAGATCAGCTTGTCTTTGAAGAGCCTGGCAGGCTCACCGTACAAGGTGCCGACGATGTCGAGCAGGCGCGGGATCGCGGGCAGTCCGCTCGCAGACCTCGCTCAAGTCGATGACGGGATCGAAGCAGTCGAAGCGGCACTCCCCAGTGTTGACGTCGTTCTGCCATCGGCATCGGATGTTGTCCGTGATCGATCAGATCGGTGCGTCGATGAAGGCGAATGGCCTCGGCGTCGAGCTGGGCAATGCGATCGTTGGAGAACACCTGGCGAACCACAAGAAAGCCATCCGCACGGTACCGCGATGCTTCTGCTGCGTCGATCGTGCCGGTGGCGGCGTTGGTGGTCATGAGATCCTCCGTTCGTTGCTCACGGGCCGTCACCGGGCCCACTTGCACGTGGCGACATTGCTCTTCGATGGAGTTCAGGGCGCAGGCGCTTTGCGACTGGTTCAGAACCGCACGCCGGCGCTCACGCCGACCGTGCGTGGAGCGCCCATCTCGCCCATGAATCCCGACGGCGCGAAACTCGGGTAGGGGAACGCGAGCGGAATATACCGCGTGTCGAAGGCGTTCCGCACGAATACCTCGCCGATCAGGAACCGTCCGGTGATGCCCAGGCGCAAGTTGACGAGCGAGTACGCGTCCTGGCCGATGGTGTTCGCGTCGTTGTACTGGAACGCGCCGTAGAAGACCACATCAGCGCGGCCGTGGACCGTTGCCGGGCCAACGGTGCGCGAGTACTGCAGGCCCGCACTGGCCGTGTACTCCGGGGTGTTCGGGAGTCTCGTTGCCTTCGACGCTCAGCACTCCCGAGACGCTGCCTTCCGAGAATCGCGCGTGCGTGTAGCCGGCGGCGGTGAACACGTCGACGCCGGCCGCCACCCTGGCGTTGACTTCGATTTCGGCGCCCTTGCTGACGGCGCCGCCGACGTTGCGTGATGTAGAACTGCGCCGGCACGGCCGGATTGGGGACGTTCAGCTGCAGGTCGTCCCAATCGATGTAGAACACGGCCGCGTTGGTGGAGATGCGGCCGTTCGCCCACAGCGTCTTCGCGCCTCCTTCGAAGTGCCAGGTGTGCTCCTCGCCATAGGCTTCGCTGCCCGCTGGTGACGCCGAGTTGAACCCGCCCGCCTTGTATCCTCCCCCCACGGTCGCATAGAGGCTCTTGTCTGGCGTGCAGCCGATACGCGAGAGCCACTTGCGGCGAGACGTTCGAAAAGCTCTCGTCGGCGTCAACCGAGGTGCCTGGCGAGAATCGCCGGGTCGTAGAAGTTCTCGAGCGTCGCGCTCTTGTCCTCGTAGTCCAGGCGCGCGCCGGCGGTCAGATCCAGCCGGTCGTTGAAGGTGACGGTGCCCTGACCGAACACGCCCAGACCGAAGTCGTCGAGCTCGGACAGCGGCGTGTGCTGGCTGACCGGGAAGGGCGCGAACAGGAATGGCGCGTAGCTGTTGATCGCGTCCTGCTTGTAGGCCTGCGTGAAGAGGAACACGCCGGTCTGCCAACGCAGCCGGGCGCTGTCGGCAAGCTGGAGCGAGGCCGTGTCCGCCGACGCGAAGCGTATCTCCTGCGTGAACTGGAAGTCCTTCTCCGTGTTGTCGCGCGTCAGGAGGGGACGGGGCGTGTAGTCGAGGTCGGTCACGTCCTGGGTTTTCCAGTTCAGGAAGCCGGTGGTGCTCGAGAACACGATCGGTCCGCCGACACGCCGCGCCTGGATCGTCGTCCCGATCACGTCACGATTGGCGAATCCTTCGAAATCGCGCGCCGCGTGAAACGGATTGGCGCGCAAGCGCCGCCACATCGTTGAGCGAGTAGTCACCGTCGCGGGCCCGCTCGCCGGTGACGATGGCGCGCGCCTCCCATGCGCTGTTGGGCGTCCACAACAACTGAGCCTTGGCCGGAGAACGCGGAGCGGTCGTCGATGGCGTTTCCCGTCACGTCATTCACCGTGAACCCGTCGCGGTTCACCTGCGCGAAGGAGACGCCGAGGCTCACCTTGTCTCGCGACGATCGGTCCCGACGCCCCTCCCCGAACGGCCCACGACCCGTAGTTGCCGAACGGTGCCGAGAGCGTACCCGTCCACTTCGCCAGGGACGGCCGGGTGCTGGTGATGTTCACCAGCCCTCCCAGCGTGTTCCGGCCGAACAGCGCGCTCTGCGGACCGCGCACGAACTCGATTTGATCGACGTCGAGCAGCTCGATGCTCGAGGAGTTCGCGTTGAACTGCGGGACGCCGTCGATGTAGGTGGTGATGCCGGGATTGTTCGGGCTGGAGCTGATGCCCCGGAAACGGGCGTTGCTCAGCTTCCTCGCCGTCCACTCCGTGAAGAACGTATTCGGGGCGTAGATGGCCGCCTCGCTGACGATGTGGATGCCGGCATTCTCGATCGTCGTCCTGCGAGACGGCGGTCACGCTGACCGGGATCTTTTGCTTGTCCTCAGGCTCCTTCTGCGCGGTGACCGTGACGGTCGGCATCCGGAAGCGGAGGGCCGGGTCGTCCTGGGACGGCGCTCGTCGATTGAGTCTGTGACGCCGCGGGCGTCTGGGCGATTGACGGCGCCGGCAACACGATCGCGGCCAGCGCGAAACAGGTCGCCCGGAACGATCGTCGAGAGAGGTGTGCGTGGCGAACGCGGGGCAGGACCACCGCCGATATGAGGCCAGAGTCGGAGAGGAACATGTGCGCCATTATGCATATGTCGTGGCCAGGCGCCAAACGTAGGTACGTGTAGTGTCGGCCTTCGGTCCTCGTCTCTCGCTTCGGCCGCCTGGGCTGGAGCCACGGCGAGCCTCGACGAAGCGCATGGCGCGACGCCGGGCGGACCGCCGTAGTTCGGCGGAGGTCGTCAGACGGATCGACCAGGGGCCGGCAAGGGCCTGGGAGTGCGCACGCAACCCTCAGCCGGCAAATCGCGCCATGCCGTTTCCAGTCGTGCGCGAATCGTCTCGGCAGAGAGGGGAAGGTTGCCGATGAACTCCGCGTGAGCGTCGTGCCGCGCGGTACGCCGGCTGGCGGGCAGGCTCCTTCAAGTAGCGGGCGGCAAGCCCGGGATCGAAGTCGTACAGCAGCGTGCCGTGGTGGATCAGCGCGCGGCGGCCACGTCGCTGGGCGTTTCCGGACACCTTCCGTCCGCCGAGCACAGATCGGTCCCGCCGGCGAGCGACAGGCCTGGAATCGCCCAGCGCCGCCACGATTCGGTCGGAGGATGAACCTGAAAGCTGCGCGGCGACGTCGGTCAGCTCCGGCCACGAAACGAATGACAGCGCGACGGCGTAGTTCAGACAGCCCGGGCCGAGCACGACGGCGCCGCCGCCGGAGAAGCGCCGCAGCACGCGGACGCCGTCGGCGCGGCACGTCTCCCGAATCACGTCGTCGTCGACGCGGCTGTTTCGTCCGACGACGACGACCGGCCGGGTCGCGTGCCAGCATCGGCAGAGGATCTCGGACGTTCCGGCTTCGACAGACTGAAACAGCGCCCAGTCGCGGGCAAGGTGCGTCTTCCGGATCGAGACTGGTCTCTTCGACGTTCTGGTGCATGATGGTCTCCGCCATGCCGGTCTATCTCGATTGCGCCGCGACGACGCCGCTGGATCCAAGGGTCCGCGCCGAGATGCTGCGCTACCTGGACGAGGACTTCGGCAACGCGGGCAGCCGCACCCACGAGCTGGGACGCCGCGCCCGGACGGCCGTCGAACACGCGCGCGACCGCGTCGCCGCTGTCGTCGCGCAGCACCCGCGGGGATGTGATTTTCACCAGCGGCGCGACGGAAAGCAACAATCTGGCGATTCTCGGGCTGGCGGCCGCCGCGGGCGACAGGCGCCACATCGTGTCGACGGCGATCGAGCACCACGCCGTGCTCGAACCGCTCGCGGAGCTGGGCCGGCGCGGGTTCGACGTCACGCTCGTCCCTCCCGACCAGGGAGGCGCCGTGGATCCCGACGCGATCCTCGCGGCGCTTCGTCCCGACACGCTGCTCGTCAGCATGATGCACGTCAACAACGAGACGGGGGTCATTCAGCCCGTCGCGGAGGTCGCCGATCGGCTTCGACGGCACGGAGACCTATCTGCACGTCGATGCCGCGCAGAGCTTTGCCCGGGAGATCGACGCGCTCCGCCATCCGCGCGTCGATCTCATCAGCGTGAGCGCGCACAAGATCAACGGGCCGAAGGGCATCGGGGCGTTGGTCATGCGACGCCGCGACGGGCGGCGTCCTCCGCTGCAGCCGCTGATGTTCGGCGGCGGGCAGGAGCGCCAGCTGCGCCCGGGGACCATGCCCGTTCCGCTGACCGTCGGTCTGGGTCTGGCGGCCGAACTGGCCGTCGCCGAGGCTGATGCGCGCGATGCGCGCTGCCGCGCGTTCCGCCAGGCGCTCCTCGCGGGTCTCGCGCCGCTCGAACCGGTCGTCAACGGCGACCCGACGCGCTCGGTCCCCTACATTCTGAATCTGTCGTTTCCGGGTCTCGGACGCGGAGACCGCCATCGACGCGTGGAGCGACCTCGTGGCGATCTCGAACGGGGCCGCGTGCACCTCGCAGAGCTACACCTGCAGTCACGTCCTGAGCGCGATGCGGCTGCCTGCATGGCGAAAGGACGGCGGCCCTGAGGTTTTCGTGGTGCGCGGCCTCGCCCGAGCCCGACTGGAGCGCGCTCGTGGCCGCCGTCGAACCCTATCGCGGCGTCGAACGGGTCGGGATCACGTGAGCGCCGCGCGCGATCGGACCGTGTACTACCGCCGGTCCCGGTTCACGACACATCTGCCGGTTGACCGCCGGTATTCGCCGGCCCACTACTGGCTCCTCGAGGAATCGGCCGGCGTGTGGCGGGTCGGCTTCACGAAGTTCGCCACCAGAATGCTCGGCGATATCGTCGAGTTCGAGTTCAGCGTCGCCGCCGGGAGCCGAGATCGCGGTCGGCGACGAGATCGGCTCGATCGAAGGGTTGAAAGCGGTCACCAGCGTATTCTCCGCCGGCGCCGGCCGCTTTCTGGGTGAAGGGCGACTTGCTCAGGCAGGATGTCACGCTCGCCGAATCGGATCCCTACGGAAAAGGCTGGTTGTATAGACTTCAGGGTGAGCCGGCGCCGGATACGGTTGACGTCCACGGATACGTGGCGATTCTCGACGCGACGATAGACAAGATGCTGGCGAGCCGTCATGCTGGCGCCGGGGATCGAGGACGAGGGATGAATGAGCGCTGACTACATCATGGTGGGAGGGTTCCTGGGCGCCGGCAAGACCACGGCCATGCTGCGGCTCGCCGAGCACCTGACGGCCCGCGGCCGGCGCGTCGGGCTGATCACCAACGATCAGAGTCACGGCCTCGTGGACACGTCCATCGTCGCCGCCAAGGGCTATCCCGTCCAGGAGATCACCGGCGGATGCTTCTGCTGCCGCTTCAATTCGTTGACGGACGCCGCCGATCGCCTGACGCGCGACGCGCGTCCCGGACGTGTTTCTCGCCGAGCCCGTCGGCAGTTGCACGGACCTGCGGGCGACGGTGCAGTATCCGTTGAGACGCCTCTACGGCGACGACTATCGCGTCGCGCCGCTGAGCGTGCTCGTCGATCCGATGCGCGCGGCGCGCATTCTCGGGCTCGAATCCGGCCGCAGCTTCTCCCCCAAGGTTCTCTACGTCTACGAGAAGCAGCTCGAAGAGGCGGACATCATCGTCATCAACAAGAGCGACCTCCTGAACGACGCCCAGCGCGAGGCGCTCGAAGCGCGCCTTGAGCGCCCGCTTTCCTCAGGCGGAGATCGTGACCGTCAGCGCGCGGACGGGTGCGAACCTCGACGACTGGTTCGGCCGCCTGTCGGCGCCGCTCGCCTCGCGGCCCGCGATGGACGTGGACTACGACGTGTATGCCGAGGGCGAGGCGCTGCTCGGGTGGCTGAACGCGACGTTCCGCGTGTCGGCGTCGAGCCCGTTCGATGGCAACCGGTTCCTGCAGCGGCTGGCCGACGACGTGCGCGACCGGCTGGCCGACGCCGGAATCGAGATCGCGCATTTCAAGATGACGCTCGCGCCCGACACCGGCAACGACCTGGCGGTGCTGAATCTCGTGCGCACCGACGGCAGGTCGGAGTCGCCCCATCGGCTCGCCGAGGAGCTGACGGACGGGGAGTTGATCGTCAACCTGCGGGCCGAAGGCGATCCGGAGCAGTTGAACGCCACCGCCCTTGCCGGGCTCGAACAGGTCGGCCCGCGAGATGGGCATCACCGCGACGGTCGAGCACAGCGAGCACTTCCGGCCGGGCCGGCCGGAGCCCACGCACCGGATGGCGACGCCATGACCAGCCAGGCCGCCGCGAATCCTCTACTGCCACTGCGCGTACGCGAAGGTCGTGCCGCCGGAGGTCAAGGCGGCCGTGCTGAACGGCCTGTCGGAAGCCGACGTCGAGTTCGACGCCGTGCCTGATCTCTGCGAGATGGCGGCGCACGGCGACGCTCGGCTGCGCGAGCTCGCCGCGCGAGGGCCGCTGAAGATCGCGGCCTGCTATCCACGCGCGGTGAAATGGCTGTTCGCCGCGGCCGGCGCGCAGCTGCCGGAGGGCGCCGTGCGCATCTGGAACATGCGCGTGGAGCCGGCCGACGCGGTCATCGACGGGCTGCTCGACCGGACCGGGCCGGCGACGCCGGACACGACCGCATCGAGTCCGGACGCTGCCGGCGATGCGTCGATCGCGGAGCCCGCGCTGTGAGCGTCGCGAACGCCCGCCGATCCCAGGTGGTCCTGCGCGGAGGTGCCGGCGGCGGGATGAGTCCGGCCGATCGCGCCACGCTTGACGCGCTTGCTGCTCGAGCGCGGCCTCGAAGTCTCATGCCGGCAGGACGCGGTCGCCGCGGCGGACGATCCGTCCGGCGGCGCCACCGTCGTGGTCGGCAACTTTGGCGGTGTCGCCCCGGAGCACGCATCCGGGGTGCGTGTCGTGGATGCCGAGGGCGTCGATCTCGCGACGCTGGCCGCCACCATCGAACGCGGACCCGACGCGACCCGCGGGCGGCGCGCCGGCCGCATGGAAGCCATGGTTCCCGGTCATCGACTACTCGCGCTGCACCAACTGCATGCAGTGTCTGAGCTTCTGCCTCTTCGACGTCTACGGCGTCTCGGCAGAGAGCAAGATTCAGGTGCAGCACCAGAGCAACTGCAAGACCGAGTGTCCGGCCTGCTCCCGCGTGTGCCCCGAAGTGGCGATCATGTTCCCGAAGTATCGGCACGGACCGATCAACGGCGAAGAGGTGACGGCCGACGACGTCCGGCGGGAAGCCATGAAGGTGGACATCTCGGCGCTGCTCGGCGGCGACGTGTATTCGATGCTGCGCGACCGCAGCGTGAAGGCGAAGTCGCGCTTCTCGAAGGAACGCGACGACGAGCGCGCGCTCAAGGAGCGCCAGACCTGCCTGATTGCGCTCCAGCGGGACCTCGACGTCCCGCCGGAAGTGCTCGCGGCGCTGCCGTCGCCGGAAGAGATCCTGGCCAAGGCCGAAGCGGCGCGCGTCCGTGGCCTGGCGGCGATCCAGGCGGCAAATCCGGACTCGAAGGCCTGAGCATGCTGTTCGCCCTCGACCAGGCGCGTGCTGACCGAAGCCGATCCGAAGGTCGTGGCGAAGTTCGTCTACAACTTCGGCGTGAAGGGCATCCGCTCGGTCGAGCTCCACAAACGGCGGCGGCGGCGCGGGGAGAACTTTCCGCCGTTCCTGTTCATCTCGGTCATCTCGAGCTGTCAGCTCCGTTGCCAGGGATGCTGGGTGGACGTGGCCGCGCCCACGCAGAAGCTGTCGCTCGACGAGCTCAACCGGATCGTCGGCGATGCGAAGGCGCACGGGAATGCCTACTTCGGCATCCTCGGCGGCGAGCCGTTTCTGCATCCCCAGCTCCTCGATCTTTTCGCGGCGCACCCGGACTGCTACTTTCAGGTCTTCACGAACGGCCAGCTGATCACCGACGATATCGCGCGGGAGCTTGCGCGGCTGGGCAACGTCACGCCGCTCCTGAGCATCGAAGGCTCGGAGATCGTGAGCGACGAGCGCCGCGGCCGGACGCAGGTGCTGACCAGGACGCTCGAGGGTCTCGAGGCCTGCCGGCGTCACCGGCTGCTCATCGGCGTCGCCACGAGCGTGTGCCAGACCAACGTGGAGCTGGTGTCCGAAGCCTGGCTGCGCCGGCTGATCGCGATGGGCGTGCACTACGTCTGGTTCCACACCTACCGCGTCGTCGGCCCGAAGCCCAATCCTCAGCTCGCGCTCAGGCCGGAACAGGTGCTGGCGGTCCGCCGCTTCATCGTGCAGATGCGCGCGCGGCTGCCGATCGCGATCGTCGATGCGTACTGGGACGACCGCGGCGAGGCCCTGTGCCCGATGGCGACCGGCGTCAGCCATCACATCGGACCCGGCGGGCACATCGAGCCCTGCCCGGTCATTCAGTTCGCGACGAGCACCGTCCGCGACGGAACATCGATCTACGAGACGATGACGCAGTCGGCGTTTCTTCGTGATTTCCGGGAGGCTGCGGCCGGCGCCACGCACGGATGTATCGTGCTCGAGCGGCCCGACATCGTGCGCGATCTGGTGCGCAAGCATGGCGCACGGGACTCGACGCAGCGGGGGACGGCGATGGCCGAGTTCGAGGCGATGACGCCACGCCGGAGCCAGCACAATCCCGGCGAGGAGATCCCGGAAGAGCACTGGGCGTACCGGTTCGCCAAGAAGCACTGGTTCTTCGGGTTCGGCGCGTATTCGTAGACGGAAACTGCTCGTCATGAGCTTGCCCATCCTGAACAAGCCGCTTCGTATCATGCCGGCGATGCCGCAGCGGCCGCCTCAAGCGAACATCCCGCAGACGCTCGCCGAGCGCGAGCAGCTGCGGGCCATCGTCGATGCGCTACGTCGAAGAGCGGCGCGAGTCGCTGGTGCCGCCGCTGGTGCTCGACGAGCTGCGCACCCAGGCCGACGCGGTTGTCGCGCGGGCCGGCGTCGACCCGATCTACCGCGACTACGCCGGGATTCTCCTCAACAACGAGGTGTGGTCCGAGCATCTGGCCTCGGTGCCGTTCGATCGCCGGCTGCTGCTGCTGCCCAAGTGCCTGCGGGTCGAGGACAAGTGCCCGGCGCCGTTCGACGAGTTCGGGCTGCTCTGCAAGCAATGCGGGCTGTGCACGATCCAGGACCTCCAGGAAGAGGCCGAGCGGCTCGGCTATGCCGTGCTCGTGGCCGAAGGCTCGGCGCTCGTCATGGCGCTGATTCAGTCCGGCAAGATCGACGCGATCGTCGGCGTCAGCTGCCTGTCGGTGCTCGAACGTGCGTTCCCCTACATGGAGGCGGCGGCCATTCCGGGCGTGGCGATTCCGCTCCTTCAGGACGACTGCAAGGACACCGCCGTCGACATCGACTGGGTCTGGAACGTCGTCCACCTCACCAGCGACGATCGCACGCGGCGGCTCGATCTCGACGCGCTTCGAACAGAGGTCGAGACCTGGTTCGCGCCCGCCGCGCTCGACGCCGTGCTCGGGCCGGCAGACGGCGAGGCGGATCGCGTCGCCAGGAGCTGGCTGGCCGCCGAGGGCAAACGGTGGCGGCCGTTTCTGACGGCGTGCGCGTACAAGGCGCTGCAGGACGATCCGGCGCGGCCGCTCCCGGAATCGCTGCGCAGGGCCGCGGTCGCCGTCGAGTGCTTTCACAAGGCCTCGCTCGTTCACGACGACATCGAAGACGCAGACGAGCGCCGCTATGGGACGGGACACGCTTCACGTTGAGCATGGCGTGCCGGTGGCCCTCAACGCCGGAGACCTGCTGGTTGGCGAAGGGTACCGATTGCTCGCGGACTGCGGCGCCTCCGGCGACGTGTGCGCGGAGCTCGTCCGGATCGCCGCCGCCGGACATCGCGAGCTCTGCATCGGGCAGGGCGCGGAGCTCGCCTGGATGCGGCGGCCGGAGCCGCTCACGCGCCGATCAGGCACTGGACATCTTCCGCCGCAAGACGTCGCCGGCGTTTCAGGTGGCGCTGGGGATCGGCGCCGCGCTTGCGGGCGCGACCGCGGAAACGCAGCAGGTGCTTGCGCGACTACAGCGAGGCGCTGGGGATCGCGTATCAGATTCGCGACGATCTCGAGGATCTGTCGGACGCCGGAACCGGTCAGCGGGGTCGGCCTCGCGGGCGCCGTCGCTGCTGCTGGCGCTGGCGTGCGACAAGGCGAAAGGCGTCGGGCCGCGACCGCGTGATGACGCTGTGGCGCGGCTGCCGCACGAGTCCGGCTGACCGCACGCGCGTTCCGTGACGCTGCTCGGCGAGCTCGGCTGTCGAGGATCGCGCGCGGGCGCTGCTCGAAGCGTACAAGGAACAGGCGATTCGAACGCTGCCGGCGCTCCAGAACGCGAGCCTCAAGGGACTCCTGCGGCGCGTCGTCGGCAAAGTCTTCCGCGTCGAGATCAAAGGCTGGTGCAGTGAGTTTGAGACTCGAGATGCTGCAGGTCGCCAGGCTGGCGCCCAAGCAGCTCGGTGAGTCGCGCGATCTGGTCAGCGGCCTTCCTGCGCGAGCGTGTGAACCCGGACGGCGGCTTTCAGGATCGCGCGGGCGCGAGCGATCTCTACTACACCGTCTTCGGACTCGACGCGCTCATCGCCCTGCAGGAAGAGCTTCCCGTCGCACAGACCGCCGCATACCTTGACGGGTTCGGCGATGGCGCCGGTCTCGACTTCGTCCACCTTGCCTGCCTGGCGCGAGGATGGGCGGCGCTTCGCCGCCTGCCCGACGCGGCACTCGTCGATCGCCTGCTCGCCCGCATCGAAGCGTGCCGCAGCGATGACGGCGGCTACGCGACGACGCCGTCGGCGCCCGTATGGAAGCGCCTACGGTGCGTTCCTGGCGATGGGCGCGTATCAGGATCTGGGACGTCGCTCTGCCGGCTGCGTGAGGGTGTCTTGATCGTCACTGCACCGGCTGCGCGCCGCAGACGGCAGCTACGGCAATCATCCCGGCCTGCCTTCAGGGGTCACGACGGCGACGGCGGCGGCCGTGCTCGTGATGCGTCACCTGGATGCGCCTCCTGATCGGGAGGCCGGCATGTGGCTGCTCGATCGCTGCCACGCGCGCGGCGGGTTCTTCGCCTCGTGTTCCACGCCCGTTCCGGATCTCCTCTCGACGGCAACCGCGCTCCACGCCCTGTCGGCGCTGCACGTGCCGACTGGCCGGCCTTCGCGATCCGTGCCTCGATTTCGTGGACTCGCTCTGGACCAACCGCGGAGGCTTCTTCGGCACCTGGGCCGACGACGCGGTCGACTGCGAATACACCTTCTACGCGCTGCTGGCACTCGGCCACCTCAGCCTCGATCCGTCGTGATGGCGCTCGATCCGATCGGCTCGACGGCTGCGTTGAGGAGCCTCGTCCGGCGGCTGCTCGACCGGCGCGCGGCTCCCGACCATTGGGAGGGCCGTCTGGCGAGCAGCGCGCTCTCGACGGCGACCGCCGTGCTCGCCCTCGACACGGCGGCGCAGAACGGTCATCGCAGCGACGGCCCGTCTCGACTCGGTCGTGAAGGCCGGTTCCGCCTGGCTGCTTCAGCATCAGAACCCTGACGGCGGGTGGGGCGACACCATCCGCAGCCGAAGCAACATCAGCACGACGGCGATCGTGTGGGCGTCGCTGTCGAAGGTTGCCGGGGATGACGCGAGCGTCGCAACGGCGCTCGACCGATCCGGCGAGTGGCTGCGGCGCGCCGCGGGCGACATCACGCCGATCGCGCTTCGTTCCGCGATCCTGCGCCGTTACGGCAAGGATCGGACGTTCTCGGTGCCCATCCTGACCGTCCTCGCATTGACGGGAAAGCTCGGCGAAGACGCCAAGGTAGCCTGGCGGTCGGTTCCACAGCTTCCGTTCGAGCTCGCCGCGGTGCCCCACGCCTGGTTTCAGCATCTGCGGCTGCCGGTCGTGAGCTACGCGCTGCCGGCGCTCATCGCGATCGGCCAGGTGCGGCATCACTTCGCGCCGTCGCGCAATCCGATCGCCCGCGCAGTGAGAGAACAGGTTCGGGGCGTGACGCACCGCCTGTTGCGCGCCATGCAACCCGAGAGCGGCGGCTACCTCGAAGCCACTCCGCTGACCAGCTTCGTGGTCATGAGCCTGGCGGGGATGGGGCCGACCGCCAGCCCGGTCGTGGAAGCGGGCGTCCGGTTCCTCGTCGAGTCGATGCGCGACGATGGAAGCTGGCCGATCGACACGAACCTCGCCACCTGGGTGACGACGCTTTCGATCGGGGCGCTCGCGGAGGCCGGCGCGCTGCCGTCGCGGGACATCCCGTCGATGCGAAAGTGGTTGCTCGGCCAGCAGAGCACGCGGGAGCATCCGTTCACTCACGCGGCGCCGGGTGCCTGGGCGTGGACCCCGTTGAGCGGCGGAGTGCCCGACGCAGACGACACGTCCGGGGCACTCATGGCGTTGCGCCGACTTGGCGATCCGGATCCGCAAGCGGTTGCCGCCGCTGCGGCAGGCGTCCGCTGGTTGATCGGGGTTCAGAACCGCGACGGGGGGATACCGACGTTCTGCCGCGGGTGGGGGACCCTCCCATTCGATCGGAGCACTCCTGAAATCACCGCTCACGCGCTGCAGGCATGGAGCGTCTGGTGCCCGCACTTCGATACCACGCTGCAGCGCGACGTGCGAAGCTGCGTCCGGGCACGCCGTCGAGTTCCTGGCGGCCACTCAAGCGACAGACGGCACATGGATTCCGCTCTGGTTCGGCAACGAGCACGCGCCTGGCGAGGACAACCCTGACGTACGGGACGGCTCGCGTTCTTCTCGGTCTGCATTCAAGCCTGATTCGCGGGAACCGACGATCCACGGATTGTCGCCGGCTCGCGGTCAGGTGGCTCCTGGAGGCGCAGAACGCCGATGGAGGGTGGGGAGGCAGCCGCGCCGTGTCCTCGTCAATTGAGGAAACGGGCGTCGTGCTGGCTGCCCTTGGTCGTTCCCTCACAGACGGAGACGAGCGTCAGATCTCGAAGGCCGTGGCGCGAGGCGCACGATGGCTGATTGATGCGACCGCCGGCGGCGCGGACACGGCTGCCGCGCCACTGGGCTTGTACTTCGCGCGGCTCTGGTACTACGAGGAACTCTATCCCCTGGTGTTCGCTGTCGCAGGGTTGGCTGCCGCCGGAGCCGTGAACCGCCGGGGCTTCGTACTCCAGTCCTGAATCTCAGGTGAGCATCCGTGCTCCGTCAGCAGCCAAGACCTAACCAGGACTCGAAAGCGGAGGTTCGCATGCGACATCGTGTTGCTCTTTGTGCGGCCTTTCCGTGGCTGGCCGCCGCACTACTGAGCGTGGCCGCGGCGTGCGCAGGCCAGGCGTCCAAGCCGGGAGCGGCCGCGAAAACAGACGCCACGAAGAGGTGGGTGGCGCCGCGCACGCCGGACGGGCAACCGGACCTGCAAGGGGTTTGGAATTTCCGCACCGCGACGCCCCTCGAACGGCCGCCGGAGTTCGCAGAACAAGAGTTTCTGAACGACCAGAGCGTGGCCGCCGTGGAACGGCGCGCGGCCGAGCGTCTTCGGATTCAGGGTCCCGACGATCCGATCCTGAATACGCCCCCTTGGTGGCTCGACTACGGCACCCGTGTCGTCGGCACTAAACGATCCTCGCTGATCGTCGACCCGCCTGATGGCAGAATGCCACCCATGACCCCGGCGGGGTTGAAGCGGCAGACCGAGCTCGTGAGGGCTCGAGCTTCCGCCGACGGACCAGAAGGACTGAGCCCGTGGGATCGGTGCATCACACGCGGGTTGCCGGAAGCGATGTTGCCGAGCGCATACAACAACAACCTTCAGCTCGTGCAGACTCCCGCGCACGTTGTGATCATCACCGAGATGATCCACGAGGCGCGTATCGTGCCGGTCGACGGTCGCGGACATCTCTCGGAAAAGCTCCGCGCGTGGAACGGCGACTCGCGCGGTCGCTGGGAGGGCGACACGTTGGTCGTGGACACCACGAATTTCTCCGACAAGGCGAATTTTCGGGGCGCGCGAGAAAATCTCAAAGTCCTCGAGCGCTTCACACCCATCGACGCCGGCACGATCGAGTACAGGTTGACGGTTGACGATCCGACGACCTGGACAGCCCCCTGGACGGCCACCTATCCACTTGTGAAAACCGACGATCCGATCTACGAGTACGCCTGCCATGAAGGGAACTACAGCTTGCGGAACATCTTGAGCATCGCGCGGGCGAAGGAAGAAACCGCCCAGGCCGGGCAACGACGGTAGAAGACTGTAACCAGTTTCCTGTGACGTGGTGTCAGGGCACCGCCGGCAGCTTGGAATCTGCAAGCCTACATCGGATCAACTAGGCGTCTTCGGGGTCGGGGAAGCCCGGCGCGAGCATCCGTGTCATGCGTGCCGGATTCCTGATCCCGTGGGCGGCCATCCACGCGTCCGCATCGGCGACCAGGGCACGTCCGCGTTCGTCGTGTTGCAGGCCACCAAGACGGCGTCGCGCGGCGGCTGCGTGGGATCCCATGTCCGCGCGCTCGAACGCGGCAACGGCCGCGGCCAGCATCTCGCCTGCGGCGCCAGAGCGGCCCTCCAGATAGCTCACGGCGGCGCTGAGCAGCAACGCGATCGCATCCGACCAGCGCAGTCTGAAGCGCCCGAGGCGCCGGGCGTCTCGGCGTGCGATCGACAGAAAGCGCGCGACGTCTCGTCCGCGGGCGGCGTTGAGCAGCGCGGCGCGCGCCCGCAGATAGGACGCTTCAATGCGCACGAACTGGATATACAGGAGCAGGGTGCGCTCCAATGCCGGCCAGGTATCCGCCACGAGGCGCCACGCCGCCTCGGCATCCCCGCGATACAGCTCGGTCTGGATGCGTGCCAGCGCCTGGCTGTAATGCTGCCCGTGAAACCCCTCGTGCGACCAGCCCTCCATCACCTCGATCGCGTGCCGTTCTCCTTCGTCGGGCCGGTCGGCGGCAAGCCACACGAGGTTCATGCGGGTGCGCAGCTCGGTTTCGAAAAAGCGGTTCCCGCGATCCGTGGCGTTGGTCAGCAGGTCCGGAAGCCGACGCGAGACTTCGTGAATATCGCCCTGAAACAGCAGGGCGCCGAGCAGGAAGATCTCGGCACAATTCATCTCCCAGGTGGCACCCGAGCAGTGTTCGCGCAGGACGACCAGCGCGCGCTCGCACAGCCGCGACGCATTCGTAAATTCGCCGGACAGGAGCGCCGACATGCCGGCCGTGAGCGCCGACAGCGCCTCCGCGTGCGGGTGGCCCGACTGCCTCGCCAGGCAGGCGGCTCGGTCCGCGCACTCTGCGGCAGTCTGAAGGTCCCCGCCACAGGTCAGGAACCCGGCCTCCAGCGCCAGGGCGCGCGCCAGGCGGTACGGTTCGCCGGCCTCGAGCGCCAGCAGCAGATGGCGGGTGTTGAAATCCGCGGCACGAACCTCGTCGACCAACGCGAGACCGGTGGCAACGGACCAGCAGGTATCGATCCGCAGCAGCTGGTCCGCCGCGATGTGATCCGGGTCGCGCGCGACGAACTCAAGTCCGCGCCAACGGATCCGGGCGCGCCGCCAGACCAGCGAGGCGAGCGCCACCAGCGGGCTCCGCGCCAGCCGCATGTGCAGAGGGCGGAGGACCGTGCGGATGACGTCCAGGCCCTCGTCGATGTGACCGCCGACGAGGAACTGTTCAGCGGCTCGACGCTGAAGCTCGATCCGCCGCCAGCCGTGGGTGCCCGTCGCGGCCTCGAGATATACGTGCGCGGCCTCCGGCGGTCGGCCGGCATTGGTCAGCGCCTCGGCCAATCCTTGCTTCCACTCAGTGGCGGCCGGGTCGCGCGGCACCAGCTCCAGGGCGTTGCGATAGAAGAACGCGGCCCGGTCGAACGCGAGCACGGCGTGAGCCTTGGTCGCCGCCCGCGCCGCCTGCCGCGCCGCGCCGTCGCCGATCGCCGGCTCCCCTGCAGTGCTCGAACAGCGCCTCTGGGTCGTCGGCGCCCCGCGCCGTCAGCGTTCGCACCAGCAGGCCGTGAATGCCGCGTGTCTCTTCAGGCGACAGCTGTGCGGCCAGCGTCTCGCGCATGCGGTCGTGATACATCTCGATGCGCGAGGCGGAGCCGCTGTGTCGCAGGAGATGGTCCGAACGGAGGATGGCGACGAGCGGGCGTTCGTCGCCAGCGAGGCCGGCTGCCTCGTAGACCACTTGCGGCGCCATCGGCCTGCCGCAGACGGCGAGCACCTCCAGGAACCGCCGCGCGCCATCCGGCGAGTCCTGCAGGCGGTGCTTCAGCATGTCGGCGAGCGTCGTGCTCCGGGTGCCGCTGGCGTCATGCACCGCGGCGTAATGCGCCAGCTGCTCCAGCAGGAAGGGATTGCCGCCCGCCTCGCGCGCCAGCGCGCGCCGCTCGGCCGTGGTGATGCGCGCCTCGGCGGGAATCATCGATGCCATGACGTCCGACGTCTCGTCCTCCGTCATCGGCTCGAGCAACAGGGCGGTGCGGGACAGCGTTCCGCCGCCCTCCAAGAACGCCTGCAGAAACGGCTTGGATGCGATCTCTTCCGTGCGCAGGCAGGCCAACATCAGGAGGGGCGGCGGGTCGGGAGGGCGCAACAGAGCTTCGAGCAAGCGCATGCTGTCCGCGTCGGCCCAGTGCAGGTCGTCGATGTGCAGGACGAGCGTGTGCCGCTGTGCTATCCGAGTCAGGAGCTCGCGCAGCGCCGAGAACGCCAGAAGGCGCTGCGCGGATAGGCTCCGGATCCTCCAACTCGTTGCGCGCGGCGCGCGCCACCGCCTCTACTTGCAGCATCACGGGAAACACGCGTGCCAAAGCGGCGGCCTCCGGCGGTAAGAGCGCCGCCGCCTGCGCCGGATCGGCAGCGCGCGCAGGTACGTACTCAGACTGTCGATGATCCCGTCGAGAGCTTCGTATGGCACCGACTCGTGCTGGTAACATCGGCCGCGAAGCACCACCGCATCGTCGCCCTGCGGCAACTGATCGAGGAAGCTGCTGGACCAACGCGGTCTTGCCGATTCCCGAGGGGCCGTGAACGCAGACAGCCGTCGCACGGCCCCCTCTGACCGCGGCGAACGACGCGCGCAGGATGGCGAGTTCGCCGCGCGCGGCCGACAAAGCATGGCTTCAGCCTGCGCGGCTCGCGGCGACGTGTCTCGTGATGCAGGGTTCCCCTGTCGCTCAGCTTGTCGAGCAGCCTCGGATCCCGACAGGCGTCGTCCGGGATCGCGGCACAGCAATCCCATACAGATCCCGTTGAGATCGTCGGGAACCCCCGGCTCGATCCGCGCGGGTGAAGGCGGGTCGCTGTGCCTCTTGCGCGCAGCGCAGCTCGTGCCAGGAACCGTCGAACGGCAGGCGCCCGGTCAACGCTTCGTACAGCGTGACGCCAACGGCGTACCAGTCGCTCGCCTCCGAAGGGTCGGCGCCCGCATGCTGCTCGGGCGCGAGGTAGGCTGGCGTGCCGGCCATGCGGTCGTCCGCGACTGCAGTGCCCGGCAGGGTGTCGCTCATCAGGCCGAAATCAAGGATGACGACGATGTCCGTCGCGCCTGACCATGATGTTGGAAGGCTTGATGTCGCGATGGAGCTTGCCCTTGCCGTGCAGCGCCGACAATCCCGCCACGAGCTGCCGCAGGACGCTCCTCACCAGGCCGGGATCGGCTCGTAGGCCCGCTCTGGTGGTGCCCGCGTCCGCCGCTGGTGCTCGCACGTACTCCGACACACTCAGGCCGTCCACCAGCTCCATCGTGAAGAAGCAGTTCTCCGGCTCCACCACCAGCTCATGGAGACACACGAGGTTCGGATGGGCGATATCGGAGAGGCTGCGAAACTCCCGCTTGAGACGAGAGACGTCGGCCGGGCGCGCCCGCAGCAGGGTCTTGAGCGCGACCGCCTCGTCGCGAACGCCGTCGTGCACTGCGTAGACGACGCCCATGCCGCCAGCACCGAGCCGGCGCAGGATCCTGAATCGCTCCGTGCCGCGAAACTCGGCCCCGACCTGGTCTGTCCGGTGCGGGCGACCGATCGGCGCGGACCCCTGGTCCAGCAACAGCAGGCTGCGAGCGCTGGCCGCTGCCGGCCGCGCGAGAAAGCCGGTCGCGCGTTCGTGCGCCCGCAGCAAGCGCTCGACCGCCTCGCGCAGCTCCGCATCACCGCCGCAGACGTCGACGAGGAACGGATCGCGGCCGTCCGCGGTGCGCTCGAGGGCGTCCTGGAAGACGTCGTTGATTCGCCGCCAGCGATTCGGATCCATCTCGGGCCGAGCGTTGCCGCTCAGGAACCGCCAGCGAGTGCGTCGTAGAGCCAGGCGCGCGAGAAGCTCCACTCGCGTTCGATCGTGGCCGGCGACAGCTCCATCAGCTCGGCGATCTCGGCGATCGTCAGACCGCCGAAGAACTTGAGCTCGACGACGCGGCTCTTGCGCGCATCGATTGCTGCGAGCGCGTCGAGTGCATCGTGCAGGGCAATCAGATCCACGGAGGGGGCTTCACCGATGGCGCCCGCCAGACTGAGCGAGACCCTTTCGGCCTCGCCGCCGCGCTTGTCTGCTGCGCGGTCGCGTGCGTGATTGACGAGGATCCGCCGCATCATCACCGCGGCCACGCCGATGAACTGGGCGCGGTTCGTCCAGTCCACCTGCCGCTGAACCACCAACCTGAGGTACGCCTCGTGGACGAGCGCGGTGGCCTGCAGCGTATGGCCGGAACGCTCACGGGCCAGAAACGCGCGCGCCAGGCGCCGCAGCTCGTCGTATACGAGCGGGAGCATCTGGTCGCGGGCGTCCTCGTTGACCCGGCCACCGGGATGTGCGACCGGGTCTGCGTCACAGAAGCGCGATAGGACGGGCATCCACCCGATAGTGTTCCTTCCCGACCGATCGTTACACGGCAGTCGGTCCGCCCAGATTGTTGGTCGCGTGCCGGACCGTCTGCGCCGTCGCGCCGCGAGGAATCAGCCTGGTTCGCCGAGATGAGGGGTTCCGCGTCCGGCTGGTGCGTTACTGGTATGAGGACAAGCCAGGTTCAACATCTCAGGTCAACCAGCAGTTCAAGGAGGATGTCATGAAAACCCTACCAGTCTCAGTTGTGCCGGAACGCATCTCCGAAGGCGCGCCGCTTCATCCAGGCAAGACTCGACGCGTCCACCCCTTCAGGTGTCTCGTTGCCCTGATGCTTGCGGGAGCTGCCGTGTTGGGGCACATGTCGCCGGCTGCTGCTCAGCCCGTGGCCCCGTTCGGCATTCCCTGCGACAGTGTAGGGGTAAGCGGCATTCCCTACGTGCCAGGCGTCAATTGCCGGCTCATGGCCGTTGACGGCTACACCCGCCACTACGTCGTGTGGGTGCCCTTTTCCGGCGTACCCGCCAATGCCCCGGCAGTGATCATGCAGCATGGAGCGAGTGGTAACGGTGGGCAGTTCCTGCGTACGTCCGGGTGGCGAGAAAAGGCGACGCAGGAACATTTCGTCGCAATCTTTCCAACGGCGGTTGAACATTTTGTGCTGGAGACCCAGCGTTTCTCGACACGCTGGAACAACTACAGTCTTCCGGCCGAGATCGATCCCAATCAGCGGCCGGCTGGCTATCCGGCGACCTCTCCCTGGCCCGCCGATGATGTGAAGTTCATCCGTCGGATCGGGGCTGACGTCATCCAACAGCTTTCGACCGACCCACACCGCGTATACGTGGCAGGATTCTCGAGCGGCGGTGGAATGTGTGCGCGTCTGGGAGTCGAGGCTTCGGATCTCATCGCAGCAGTGGCTTGTCATGGCTCCGGCTTGCACGAGCTGCACGAAACGCTGGTCGGATCGCGCAATCTGTCTGCGTATTTTTCCATTGGCACCCTGGACGGCAACGCCCTCGAGGCCATCAACAACTATCTGATCGCCCTGGGACAGCCTGCGATCGCGGAGATACCGCTCAATCCTTCCGATCTCGACCAGATCCCGCAAATCAAGACCCAGGTCTTGTTGAATCTGGACTCCTTCAATCTTGAAGCGACTCCACTCACCACCGTGACCGGTGGCACGTGGACGGAGCTTCATGCACAGACGGGACAACCCGGCAACAACGATGGAAACGAGTTGTACTTCGCGTTTCTTGACGATGTCACCCATCAGTATCCCAACGGGACGAACAATCCCGTGGGGTTCAACCTGCCCGATTGGGTCTGGCCGTTCTTCGTGCTGCACCCCCGTCCCTAGGAGCAGCCGGGATCATCACGCGAGCCGCGGAATCCCCAGCGGGACCGCGCCGTTCCAGGGTGAGGGTTTCGAGTCCGATCGGTGCGTTGTCAGTACGAAACAACGGTCAAACCATCCGCACAACAAAGGAGATCGATCATGTCGTATCGACACATCTCAACGCGTCTCACCGTCCTGCGCATCGCGCTTCTTCACGTCTTCCTGCTGGCCGCCATGCTCGATCCCGCCGCCGTGCCGGCGTCCGCGGCGACTCAGCGGGTTGAAATCGGACGCTTCACGTCGGCGGGAACCGTTGCTTTGCAGCTGGCGAAATTCCACGAGCAGTTTGCCGATGGGACCAGGATTTCCGAGATCACGGTCGCGGAATACAACGGCCAACGCGTGATCAAGCGCAAAGGATATTCGGCGTCAGGCAACTGTCGTGTCGAGAGTACCCCGATCATGACGAGCAACGGCCAGGCCATTCCGGGCCAGGTCGTCCCACCTGCCGGCACGCCAGTCTACCTGCCCGTTCTCATCAGGGTGGTGGTGACTGGCTGCTCGGACAGCGGTTGCCACGATCTTGTGGGTGTGGACGCCCTGGGCGGCCACGAAACCATCAGGGCCTGGTGCGATCAGACGGAACTGAGCGATTACCTTTGCCGGTGCCACGTCGACACGACTGAATCTCTCGACACCAAGCTTTCCGAGAGTCCTCTTGGGCAATGCAGATCGTCCTTGGGCCCTCTCACCTCTGCGCAGGTGAGCGAGTGGGTCCGCTTTCGGTACATCGGATGACGACAATACGTGAAAGACCTCGCGTTCAAGACCGCAACCCATCATTCCGGAAACCGCCGATTTGGTCGGGGTTTCGCGTTTTGACATGGCGGCAAGGGCGGAGCTCTTGCCGCCAAATGTCTTGGCGCGTGCGCGACGCATCCTCCTGGAAAGAAATCGCTGTCGACCTCAACCGTCACGTCATGTAGCAAGTCCTCCCTTCAGGGAGCCACGTCGCGGTCGATCCTGCATCGCGCCGCGCAAAAACGCTCACGAGGACCAAGGTTACCGAAGGGTAGCGCCGCTTGACGAGAAGCGCGGTGGCGGCGTGGTCGACAGCAAACAGTTAGGAACCTCCCTTCATCCTTCATCAGCGTTTGTTGGTCGTTAGCATTCGCTAACCTGCGAGCACCGGTTGATTCCCGTTGATGAGGAGGACCACGGCCTGGCGCGGAGATTAAGCCGAATTAATCAACGCTTCACGTTCACATCAGGTTCTTCGCGTCAAATCTCAGGAGACATGCCACGCATACACCTCGGGCCGCCCTTTCGCTGGTCGAGTACTGGCTGGCGTCCACGTTTCGCGCCTGTTTACGCCGGGCGCCGACGAGCGGACCCTCGTAGGACTCGAACACTCGCAGAGGGACGGCCTTGAACGGTTGGCGACACTGAGCATTCCTGGAAAGGACCCGACATGACTATGAACACGAAAATGAAGGTTCCCTTGAAGATCGAGCCGACCCTCTCGCGTCACGACGAACTGAAGCGCTTACTGGAGGATCGTCGAAGGGAACTCGTGGCGACGGTCCATGAGAGGATGCGAGTGGTGCGCACCGAGCATGGGATGAATGCCCTGGGCAGCGGGCTGGACGATGGCGAGGTGTCCGAAGTTGATATTCAGGAAGACATCGAGCTGGCACTTATCCAGATGCGGGCCGAGACCCTCGCCCGCATCGATGAATCGCTGGCGCGGCTTGAAGCGGGTGTCTACGGCCACTGCTCGTCGTGTGATGAAGAGATCGCGAGGTCCCGCCTGCGCGCACTTCCGTTCGCCGTGCGTTGCCGCGTCTGCGAGGAACAGGAGGAAAGTGAGCGCCAGCGAACACGGACGAATCAAGCTTGGAGGCACTCGTTCTGATCGACCGAAACGGCGTTCAGGATCGCGCCAGATGAGACCAGGCAGGCACGACGCTCTTGGACCTGATAACTCAGACCGCCCCCGACTCATGGAGGGTCGAGGTCCCCGCCGACGGGTCGGTGAACTGAAGTTGGGGACTTCGCGATGTCGGCTGACATCGGCTTGGAGCCGTCGCGCCCGTCGTCCGGTGCGATCATGTCATCCCGGCGTACGGCTCATGTGGGCCGACAAGGGCTCGAATTGGACCGGAACGTGGGACAGAGAACGGTTGAAGCGGTTCACCTCGCAGTCCAGAGCTTCGCCTTGCATCGCCTCTTTCTCTTGGTGCACCATAGCGTTCTTGAGCCAGCTCATTCGCGACATCTTCGAGCGCGCGCGGGTGCATTGCCGTCCGGTGCTTTCCTTCGAGTTCTTTCCCACCAAGTCCGAAGAAGGGGAGCGCGCTCTGTTGGGAAAGACGATTCCCTCGTTGCGGGAACTCCATCCCGATTTCTGCTCGGTAACCTACGGCGCCGGGGGCAGTACCCGCGAGAAGACGCTCGCGATCGTCGACCGGATTCAACGGGAGCAGCAAATCACGGCGATGGCGCATCTCACGTGTGTGAACACGACGATCGAACAAACCCGCGCCATCCTGGAGCAAACGAAAGAGCTCGGGATTAGAAACATCCTCGCGCTGCGCGGCGACCCGCCTGACGGCGTCCGCGAGTTCGTCGCGACCAAAGGTGGTTTCAAGTACTCATACGAACTGGTTCGGTACCTCCGCGAGTTCGGCGCGTTCTCCATTGGCGTCGCCGGATTTCCTGAGGGACACGTCGCCTGCCGCGAAGGCAAGTATCTGGACTGGCAAAGGCTCCAGACAAAGATCGATCACGGAGCGGATTTTGTCATCACCCAGCTCTTCTTCCAGAACAGCCATTATTTCGAATGCCGCGACTTCCTGGCGAGGCGAGGCGTCACGGTACCGATCGTCCCGGGTATTCTTCCGATTCTCAGCACCTCCCAGATCAAGCGGTTCGTCGCGCTGTGTGGGGCGGCGCTGCCGCGGCCGCTGCTGGCGGAACTGGAGATGCGCGGCGACGATGATCAGGCCGTGGCGGAGTTCGGCATCGAATACGCAACAAAGCAGTGCGAAGAACTCCTGCGCGAGGGAGCGCCAGGCCTTCACTTCTATACCCTCAACAGGGCCGGATCAACGTCTGAGGTCGTCAAGAACCTCGCTCTCGAGCGCCTCGCTTTCGGTGAGGCGGCCGTCCGCTGAAATCGCAGCACCGCGCATCTTCGCTCCGCTGGCGGCATGCTCGACCCTTCCGTGCCGATGCCGCATCGCCGCCATCTTCACGGCGGTGTGCGCCGAGCGCGATCGCCGTTGTCTGGGTCAGGTGTGAACGACGGATCCCGCACCGTCAAACCCGTTTCGACTCCTGGCTTCCGCGGGAGCAACTACCGCAGTATTCGCACACGCGGCAGGAATCCCTCTCCTGCCTGGCTCAAATGTTCGCGTAGTGGTGTGTGTCGCGGCGAGGGAACCCGCACGCTCACGGAGCGTCAGAGATGGCGTAGCACTCTGACCGCAGGTCAAGAATCGCCGAGTCCGCCCGATCACACCACGCGCGCAGGTAGATTCGGCCGCATTCACCGCGATCAGCCGGCCGTCGGACGTACGGCCGATAGGCGGGAGAGCCGTTGGCACAGGTCGCTCCAGTCTCGTTGAAGGGTGGTCCCCAGTAGCCTGACGTCATGAACAAGCGGCCAAGCGATCCCCACAGGCCAGAGGTACTGGACGAAGACTTGTCCGTTTCTCGGGCGCGACTTCTCGCCGACGTTACGGAGTCCACCGATGCGCCAAGGCGCAATCCGTCCCAGCGAGTGACAGCGCCTCCCGTCCAAGTCTCGTGGCGAAACCAGCGAGCAGAGCGGGAATGACTCGGGTCTGGATAGCTCGAATGCCCACCCTCCTCCGACCAGACGAGCGGGTGGCTGCCCTCCCACCTGGCCGACCTGGTGACGTCGACGATCCCGGTGTGATCCATGTAGGTAGACGCGAGCACCCGCTCGTTCGTGCCCAAGTGGATCGAGATGGCTTCCCAGTCGCCCCCGTGCCCGACGTCGAATCCCAGGAAGGTCGCGTCGTTCCACGCGTACGCGCGCCAATACTGGAGCGTGATGCCGCCACGGTCGTTCGGATAGCTATGTACGTGACGTGACCCAGTCGGTCGGATGGCGCGGGCCGTGCCCGTTGTCTCGTTGCAGATTCTCGAGGACGAACGACATCTTCTTGCCCCGGCTTCGTGAACCGCTCGAGGAGATCGTTGTTCCCGACATCGATACTGTCTGACCGATCAAATGTGCCTGTCGCAAGGGTCCCGACTGCATTTGGCGCATGGCGCCGGATCCGTCGCCCACGACGCTCAAGTGCGCTCGCTCCAGCCACCAATCGACGCTGGTGGGGAACGTTGTTTCCCGCTCGCCGTGGAACACGATCGGGGCGAATCGTTCCGCCAGGTCGTCTTCCAAGGCATCGTCGAGGTGGTCCCCGTCCAGGTCTCCAGACTCTTCGGGAACCTCCGGAACCGCCGACCTTGGTCCAACTTCGGTCACCTGGGAGTCGGCGGACCCCGGTATCGAGCTGTCTTGCGTCGTGAGCAGAAGCGTCGCCCCCAACAGACCTAGCCCCAACCCCCACAAAACCCGACGTCGACCGACTTCAGTTCTCATCGACCGGGGGACACCGTGTTTTTCGCAGGGGTCCCCATTCGACATGGGCGCGGCGCCGGAACGGGACGGATCACTCCAGGACAGTATTCGGTAGACTGGGCGGCGATCCCGCATAGGGTGGGAAACGCAGGGGGGCTTTGGGCAAGCAGCACGGCTCGGAGTACCAAGACCGGATCCGCGCCCTCCTGGGCGCCATTCGACAGGGGGACCGTTCCGCGTTCGATGCCCTCATCGAGGCCATCGGCCAGGAGATGCGGGGCTTGTCGGGCTATATCCTGCTGAGCCGACCACCGTTCCGACCATGCAGGTGACCGTCTTGGTCAACGAGGCGGTGCTGCGGCTCATCCGGATGCTGAACGGGGAGGCCCAGAAGTTCCCCGAGACCAAGGAGCACCTGATGAACCTCTTGACTCAAATGATGCGGTTCACGCTGACGGACTACGCGAGGCTACGACCACGCTTTCGGCTGGGTGCAGGCCGACCTCGCAGGCGCGCACGTCGGCGCACGCTATGACGATCTCCAGCGAGACGGCAAGATCGGCGGGCTGCAGCCGGTCGCGGCGCTCTGCGAGGGCTGCGCCGTGCACATCGCCGCGGTGTCCAACAAGCGCAACGGGTTCGAGGCCCCGCCGTCATGGTGGTTCGCAGCGTTTCTCGCGATCGCGCTCGGGCACCAGGTGGTCTTCACGACCTTCGGCCTGTGGATCGGCGCGAAGATTGTGTTCTTCTTCTGGATTCTGAGCACGGCGCTCCTGGGCGGCGGGACTTATGGTCTCCGCCTTGTTCCAGACTTCCAGGATACCGACGACTATCGATTCGGGCTCGGTCGCATGGACAACGTGTTCTACGCGATTCTGTGGCTCGTTGCCGTGAGTGCGCTCGGGTTGACTCTCCAAGCCGCCGCGAACGTGGCGAAGGGCACCTACTTCTTCGCCGGCGATCCGACCCCGGCCCTCTTTGGGCAGGCAGTCTCCCTGCTCGGCGTTGTCGCCCTGTTGTTGGTGCCGCTGCTGACGCCCGGTGGCGTATTCCTCTTCTTGAACATCAAGTCAGTCGATCATGAGCTCGCGCGACTGTCGACGATCCGGCGGAGTCTGGATGCGCAGCTGCAAACGACGATCGTGCTTGAGGAGCGGGACCGGCTGCGCGCCGAGCTGATCGACGTGGGCGCTCGTCGGGCGATCGCGAAGAAGCAGTCGTTGCTGCCGATCCGTCAACCCGCGTTTGTCGCGTTGCTGTCTGGGAGCCTGCTCATGCTGCTCCTGCTGCCGTTGTCGATCAGTGGTTCAGTGGTTCGAGAGGCGCTGCCAACGACGGGCACCTGTTGAGCAATACGGTGTGCGCCGTGGCGGGCAACAGGCAGTCGCTTCGATAGGCACGCCTCGTCGGGACCGGGGCGGCGTCGGTCATGCGGTGAGGACAGTTCTGTGCCATGAACCGCGATCTTCAGCCTCTTCCACTCGTGAAAACATCAGAATGGATTATTCTGCCTGCGCTGCTGTGGAAGAGGATGCCATTGTATGACGAAGAAGGTTCTCGTAGATCGGTTCGATCACATCGTCCTCACGGTCAGCGACCTCGAGGAAGCCACAAGGTTCTACGAGCGAGTTCTCGGTTTCGAAAGGGAGTTCTTCCGGGGGCCGGAAGGGCAACCGAGGTATGCACTGCGCTTCGGGAATCAAAAGATCAACCTTCAGGACCAGGCGACCGCTACCCCAACAAAAGCCAAAACGCCCACGATTGGGTCGGCCGACTTCTGTGTCATCGCCGCTGTGGCGCTCGATGATGTCCTTGCGCACCTGCGCGCGGAGAATGTTCCAATTGTGGCCGGTCCGGTCGCGAGACAGGGTGCCCTTGGACCGCTGCGTTCCGTCTACTTCCGCGACTCTGATGGCAACCTCGTCGAGGTAGCGGAGTACGTAGAGGGTGGTGGTGGCTGACACCCGATCCAGGGAGCCGGCGCGCCCGGAGCCTCCCTTCAGCCATGCCCGCGCGACGCGCGGCTCAATTGGAAACTAGACACGTGGGCTGAAGGGCCGGGCCCTACCGATCAGACGCTGGCTCACCTGCCGGGTGAATGGCCGCGTTGAGCGGCTCGCTATGGGGTGCGTCCGATCGCCGCCGTGATGGCATCACGAAGGCTCGTGGGTCCCGCGCGCAGCGCCACGATCTGGAACAGTTCCGGCCGCCGCATGAGCGCGGCCTTCTCTGCCCGTGTCCTCAGATCGAGAACCTCGGCGTCTGAGACCTGCCTCTTCTGCAACAGCGACACGAGCGCGTCGGCGGCGCGTCCGCTGCCCTCGATCAGGATGATTCGGCGACCGGCGCGCAGGTTGGACTCAACCTCCGCCAGGGTGATGCCACCACCATTGGCGACGATCGTGACCGAGGGCCGTCCCTCAGCCAGCTTGGCAAACAGCCAATACATCGTGTCGGTTTCGGATCCCCAGGTGTCCTGCGCGGGCGCCGATGGATTGTCGACGGCGACGACATGAGAATGATTTGGATCGAGCGGCGTCTTGCCTCGTGGGGGAACCTCGCGTGCGGGAGCGACGCCAATCAACGGAAAGGCGTTACCGCTTGTGCGGCGTGCGTGTCCCGCTGCTTCCATGATCCCTGCCTGGGTGCCACCATCGCCGACCGCGATCCGTCGGCCGCCTTTCGCGACCAGAGTCAGAGCCTCAAACATCGCCATCAGCTGGCGTTGGTCCTCCTCGCGCATTTTCGAGGCGCCGCCACTCAGGAATACGAACGCGTCGGTCTGTCCTCGGATCTCGGCAATCAGCGACGAGAGCCGGGCGTTCTTCTCGGGATCCACGCTCGAGACTTCGAGCACCCGAGGTCGACCAATCGGGGCATTGGACTGCGCCTTCGACGGGGACGGCAGCACGATCGACAGCGCTGATGCGGCGATGACACTCGCGGTGATGAGGGGCACTCTCATTTGGTCCTCCCAGGCGGCGGATGGCCCATGGCACTCTGGCGGACGACGAATTCCCATCCAAGGCCATTACAGCGCGACTCAATGCTCGACTCCTCGTACCTTGCCACAGAGCAGAGAACAAACGAACGAAATCCCTGCAGCCCGGTCGAGCTCACGGTTCCGTGTAACGACGGCGCGGTAGGGCGGCCTCGTCGACATACTTGTTAGCTCTTCCGGCGGTGACGCTCGCATTGAGAGGTATCATCAGACAGGCTCTGAATCGCACGCCGTTGGCAACGAGCCTGGGAGCGCCCCATGAGCACGCATCTCGCTCGCTTCGCCCTGCTCGTCATCGTCGTCGTCCTTGGATTTGGCGTCTGGACGAATGCCCAGGATGAGACCCGCAAGCTCTTCGAGTCGGGGCAGTATCAAGCCGCCGTTGGAAAAACGCCGGACGACGCGCCAGCTGACGCGCAGTACGTGAAGGGCCTGGCCTATCTCAAGCTTAACCAGGCCGACCCGGCGAAGGCAGCGTTTCGACGCCTCGAAGGCGCTGGCGATGCGTGGCGGTCGGTCGGGCAATCCGCGGTCGCGCTGATCGACGGCAATCGGGACGCGGCGCTCGAAGCCGCGAGGGCGGCCGTAGCGCGAGATGCCGGCCTGGCGCCGGCGCACTACCAGCTCGGTGTCGTGCTCGAAAGCCGCGGCGAAAACCCCGCGGCGGCCGATGCGTTTGCCAAGGCGGCGGCAGCCAACCCCCAGATGGCCTACGCCCACTACAACGCCGGGATGAACTTCTACAAGGCCAAACGCGTCGATCGCATGGCCGTGTACTTCGAAAACTTCCTCAAGCTCGCACCGAATGCGCCCGAAAGGCCCGCCGTCGAATCGATCATGCGCACCTTGCGAGGCAGGTAGACGTCTTCAAGCCGGTCAGAACGCGTGCCCGAGGCCGAAGTGCGTGCTCCACTTCGGATCGGTGGGACGGCGATTCGTCGGCACTGCCACGTCCAGCCGAAGCAGGCCGATCGGCGTATTGAGCCGAATTCCCGCGCCTGCGCCAATCTGCAGGTTCGAGAGGGTGATGTCGCCGACGGTCGGGTATACGTTCCCCAGATCCACGAAACCGATACCCCTCAGCCAACGGTGGATCGGGAACCGCAGTTCGGCATTGGCGAGGAACACCGCGCGTCCGCCGCTCGCGTCGCCAAAAAAACCGCGGGGGCCGAGATCGTCCTGCAGGTATCCCCGAACGCTGGTCGCGCCGCCACCGAAGAATCGCTCGCTGGGAATGAGATCTTCATCCCTGAACGTCCGGGCCATGCCGACGCGGGCGGCCGACGCGAGAATGACGTTGTCGCGGATCGGGATGAACTGGAAATACTGCAGGAAGCTCTTGAGGAAGCTGATGTCCGAGCCGAGGCCCGGCCGCGACAGCTCGAGGCTTGCCGAGGTGAACCAACCGCGCGCCGGATCGAACGGATCGTTGCGGCGGTCCACGAGCCCGCTGGTGGTCAGCCGCGCCACTTTGACGGTCAGATCGAAGTCGGCCGCTGCGAACGTCGACCGGTTGCGTCCGAGGGCGTAGCCGTAGCGCACATCGACGAAGCGGCGCAGGCGGTATGTCTGTTCCGCGCTGATCTCGGTCACATCCGAGACGGTCTTGTCCTCTGAGCCGATTTCTTCCCGGCCTCGCGACAGGAACAGATTCGATCTGAGGGGCAGCCCGAAGAAGCGATTGGCGCCCACGAACACGCGCCCGATCTGCTGATCACGCCTCAGCCGCGCGGAGAGGCCCACTGTTGCGCCGCGACCCAGGAGATTCCGGTTCTCCAGGTCGGCGGCGAAGCCGAACCGCTGCTCCCGTTCATCAGCCCCCACGACGTCGTCGTTCACTGCGAGACCGTAACGGAAGGCGTATCGCGGACGCTCTTCGACCCGTACGCGCGCCACTACCTGGCGGTCGCCCTCCACGAGAGAGTCGGCGGGCGAACCCACGGCGTCGGCCGGTTCCAGGTCGATGTCGACGCGGCGGTACACCCCGGTCTCGTACAAGCGGCGCCGGGCGTCGATGACGGTCGCGGAGTTCACTGGCATGCCGACGGTGAAGGTCAGGCTGCGCGCAATGAGCGGGCTTTCGGGACGAGCGCCTTCCACGACGACGGACGAGAGCATGCTGCGCGGACCGGGCGCGGCGAGGACGTGCACGTCAGCTGTGTGCTGCTCCTGGTTGAGCACGGTCTCGGCCACGACACGGACATCGAGAAATCCGGCTTGTCGAAACCGCTGCTCGAGGGCCGCGACACGCTCCGCGATGACTCGTGCGTCGTAGCGGCTGCCGGGCGGCAGTTCAAGGCTGCCGGGCGCTCCACGATCGGGCAGGAGGTCGGCGCCACCCAGCGTGACGCGGCCGATCCCCCATGGCTCGCCTTCCTGGACAACGACCCGCACCACCGATGCGCCGTCACGAATTTCCGGTGCCAGGACGTTGACGTCTGCGGACAAGAGGCCTTCCTCCTGGTACAGCCGCTCGATCACGAGCTCGAAGAATGCGGGATCGAGCCAGGCGGTCAGCTGCCCGGTGCCGCCGGCGACTTCGAGAAGTCGTGAAGTGGCGACGAGAGCGTTGCCTTCGAACTGCACGCGCGGCGTCATCACGGCGCCCGGGTCGATGTCGATGCGGAGCGTCTTGACTCCATCGACGTCGTCGCGCCGCACGGTCGCCGCAACCTTCGCTTGAAGCCGTCCCTCCCGGTACAGATGCTCGCGGACGATCAGCGTGGCGTCTCGTTCGAGAAAGCCGTCGAAGGTGGCGCCGGTCCATCGCTCGACGATTCGGCCTCGAACGGCATCTGGCAGGCTAAAGCCCGAGACGTCCAGTCGCGTGGCGAGGCCACGCTCGATGGTGTACTCGAGTGCGATGGCCTCCACACCCGGCCCGCTCGAACCCGCCGACGGCCCATCCCCTGGCGACGCCGGCAATCGGCGTCCGCGAACCCGGGCTTCGAAGTAGCCGCGCGACTGATAGAGCGCGTTCAGACGCAAGCGATCGTCCTGCCACGTCGCGAAATCGAAGCGGTCACCTTCGGTGAGTCGCAAGCGGCCGCGCAACTCCCGTTCGGAGAAGCCCGGTGTGCCGCCGAAGCGGACAGCGGCGATCGCGGGTTGGTCCTTCGGCGGCTGCCGCCGGGGCGGAGCGCCGAGGCGCAGGTCGTGACGTAGCTCAAACGCACGGCTCTGGTCATCGAGAAGCAGGGCTCTCATCGAGAGTCCCGCAGGCGCGAAGTACGAGGTGCTCGTCGTGAAACCGTTCTGCGCGAGGTCCTGAGAGTAGGTGAGCTCGACGCGCTCCCCCAGGCGTTTCCCGAACGTCAACCGCGATGCGGGGTTCACGTCGCCGGCGACGAGCGAGGGGTCGTTGAAAATGTCGGAGCGCTGCCCAGCTCCCTGCTCGAGGCGCAGCGTGTCGAGCCCGACCGTCCGCCCGACAATGCCCAGTACTTCGCCCGAGAGCAGCCTCGCGAGTTGTGCCCCGGCCTCGGAGGGGTCGGTCGAGACGCCGAACAGCAGCGCTTCGGCCTGCTGGTTGGTCACACCTGTCGCCTAGCGACCGGACGTCCCGCTCGCACGGACCGGCGGCGGTGCACTGCAGCGCGACTTCGATCGGCACATTGCCGACTCGCGTTTCCGCGAGGAAGGTCAGGTCGGGCGCGATGGCCAGGGGATTCGTAAGGTCGACGATCAGATTCTGAATGCGGTACGTGTTGCCGCCGAGGTAGATCTCGCCGTCCGGCAGCGCCTCGATACGGCCGACCGCTCCCGGTCGATCGGCGGTCCCGGTGACTCTCAGGTTGGCCACGAGGTTCAAGCGTCCGTAGTTGTTGTCGATGCCAACCTCTTCGGCTGTGGCAACCGTGACGTCCAGTCGAAGGTTTGTCAGGAACGACGATTCGGTCCCCGGCGTCACGACATGGCTCTCGGTGAGACCCGCCAGGAGCCCTCGCGAGAACATGATCGGCTCGCGATAGGTGCCGTTCAGAACGTCGATGCGCCCGGCCAGCGTTGAGCCGGCCGCAGTGAGCGTCAGCGTGAGATCCGCGTTCGATTCGGTTCGGAAACCGTCCGGATACTCGAGCATCACGTTCCGCGCTGTCAGGCTGGTGCGACCGCGGGGGTCGCTCCAGTCCTTCAAGTTGACCTCGCCAGCGAGCGTCGCAGCACCGCCGTTGACCAGCCCGTCCAAGGAAATAGTCGCCATGCGGTCGCCGGCGATGGAGACGATCCCGTTGAAATCCGAGGCAGCGACAGGGGGGTTGTCGATTCGGATCTCGCCGGCCATGATGCCGATGCTGCCAAAGAGCTCCGGCGAGGCGAGCAGTCCCTTTACGGTGAAATCGGGGCGCGCGACGCCGCCAAAGGCGGTGCCACTCGCGAACGCGCCCAGAATCCGGAGATCGACGTCGCCACCGACGGCGAGATCGACAGTTTGATTCGGACCGGTCACCGTCGCGCCGCCCGACACGATCACCTCGTTGCCTTGCGCGTTCCAGCGCAGGTTCTCGATCCGCGCGGTTCCATTCTCGAGCAGCAGCCGTGTGGGCGACGACTGCGTAAAGGGCACGCCGGCCATGGTGAGTGATGCCTCGTCGAGGACGACCGATGCGCGGACCCGATCGATTCCGAAGGCGTCGGCTTCGGCCGTGACGGTGGCCGCCACGGTCCCCGCAATCTCCTTCAGCTGTGAGGGCTCCACGAATGAGGTGAGCACGTTGGGCGTGATGCCGGTCAGCCGGGCGACGAGCGTGGCGGATTTCGGCTCATTCGGCAGCGACGCCAGCCATCTCGCGCGCCAGGCGGCCAGGCTTCCGGCCGGGTCGCCGGGCGGCGCCGCCGGCGCGATCATTCGGAGAGGAACGGCGCCTTCGGCGAATAGCCTCGCGCCCTGCCATGTCGCGGCAAGCGAGTCTAACGCGATTCGCGAACGCTCGATGCGCGCCTCGAGTGTCAGATCCGTCAGCGGCGGCAGATCGCCGTAGCGAAGCGCGGCGGCCCGCAGTGTCATCGTTCCAGCGGGTGCGGGCGCGCGGAGCGTGCCCCCCACACGAACATCGACATTGATGCGCGAGGCTTCAGCGCCAATCCGCCAGTCGGGAAGTCTGAGTGCGGCGAACTCGAGAAGCTCGGACAGGGTACCGTCCAGATGAACCTCCAGCCCTTCGCCTGGCTCGTCCCGGGCGAGCGTCCCCTGCAGACGCACCTGCGTCTCGCGTCCAACCACTAGCTCGACCAGCGTCGCTTCGATGACGTCGGGTCCCATCGAAACAGTCGCTGGCGCGTCGAGGTGGATGGGCACGCCTGAAACGACGACGTCCAGGCTGCGAAGCGCGATCTCCGCTGCGCCCTCGAGCGGACGGCGCAGCATCCCTTGCGCACGCACAGTGGCGGTCACGGTTCCGTCCGTCACCGGAATCGAGTGTCGTACCGAAGTGGGCAGAAGCTGAGGGATGGACGTCCGATCGAGAGTGGCGACGGCCTGGTACGCGAACGGCTCACGTGTATCGACGCCGCCTTGCAGCTGCACATCGAGGTCGACCGCGCGTGCGTCGATGGACAGTTGCCGGCCGGTGAGGTCGAGCTTCGCGTCCAGCAAGCCGATTGGGGTGTCGTAGATGGACAGCTGTTGCGCCGTGAGATGGCCCAGCGCACGCGGTGAGCGAACGTCGCCTTGAAGAGTGCCCTCGAGCCGTGCCGACCCAGCAAGGGCAATCCCGGTGATCTCGAATGCGCGGGCCAGCGCGTCCAGGTCATCAGCGGTTGCAGCGAACTGGGTGTCGACCTGTCCCTGCCATGTGTACTCTCCAGAGGCGATCAGTCGCGTCGGGCCAAGCCGTGCCTCGAGGTGCTGCGCCCGAACGGCCCCGAGATCGATCGCGAGCGTCGAATCGAGATCTCCGGGCGGGAAGGTCGCCACCCTGATGGCCCGTCCGCTGAGGGTCGCGACAACGCGCGGGGAGGCGATCGTGCCGCGCGATTCGACCAACGCGTCGAGTGCGCCGCTGATCTGTTCGTCAAGCGGAGGCGGCAGGTGCACGCCCGCCTGCTGCAGCACCGGCAGAAGCGCGCGAAGCTCGTCGAGCCGAAGGCGCGATCTCCCCGACAGCGTCGAGTCAATCCCGTCGGACGCTCCAGGGTGAAGCCGTCCCGACAGCTCGCCCGACACCGCCGCGCGTCCCGTGCCCGATTCGAGCGCGTGCGCGATGGTCCAGCGGCCGCCATCCAGTTGGACGCCCAGCTGCCCGGCGATGGACAGGCCTGATCCTGCCGGCATGAGCCGGACAGAACCGCTCGCCGCCAGACCCTGCCTCCAGTCCGGTCTGAATGGTGGCGCGCCTTCCAGAGTCACGTTGATCTCGCCCGTCGCACTCGAGCCGAGGCGCACCGGCAGCGCGACGCCGGCGACGTCGAGCAACGGATCGAGATGGAGGTTTGTGATTCGGGCCAGGATTCGGTTTGTGCTTGGCGTGCCCTGGGCGCTTGTGAGGGTCAATTCGCCGCTCACTTGCCCCGCGCCGAAGCTCGACGTGACATCGACAGTTTCGATCTCGAGTCGCCCGGCGGCGTACGTCGCATTGCCCGAGAGACTTACCCCGGCGAGCGATCCGTAGCCGACATCTCGTCCGACAACGTCGACACGCACGACCGGGTCGGCCAGTGAACCGCTCACCGCGAACTGCGCGCGGGCCGATCCGGCGAGCCCCGCGGCTGACGTGCTGATGAAACGACCGGTACGTGCCAGATCCAGATCCAGCCGCCCCCGTGCCTCGACGCTCAATGCCTCCGCAGGGGAGCCGATCCAGCCGCTGAGCGTCAACCGTGCTTCAGGCGTTTCGACGTCCAGCTCCGGCACCAAGAGCCTGACCCCATCAAATCCCAGACGACCAGCGAGCGTTCCCGAGAGTGATCCCTTGGCCGGCGTATTGGCCGTTGCGGCGAGACTGACGGTAAACGGGCTCGGTCCGAACGCGCCCGGACGGGGATCCGTCGAACGCGAGTCGAGCATCAAGTCGAGGGGACCTGCGCGGGCCGCGTGACCAGCCATTTCATCCTCGACCTCGATGCTGATCTGGCGCAGCTCGACGAGGCCGAGGTGGAGCGGCGCCGGGCGCGATGAAGGATCCGTCCGGCTCACCGGCAGATTTGTGGTGCCGCTGGCGTGGCGAACGATCGTCACGCGCGGTCGCGCCAGCTCGAGACGCTGGATTTGAATCGTTCCCCAGAACACGCTTCGGCTGAACACCAGCCGCGCCGAATCAGCTTCAAGAAACGGACGCTCGCCCTGCGTTGCTAGGCTCAGGTTGCGAAGCTCCACCGACGCTGTCAGCAGGTTGTAACCGAGTGAATCTGCCTGGACGATGACCCCGAGCTTCTGCGCGGCCTGCGTGCGGGCCCAATCGAAGACGTGGGCGCGTACGACTGGCAGGTGCGCCGCACCGACCAGGATGAGCACGATCGTCCCGACCAATCCTGTTGCGATGAGCCCACGCCGGATGAGCTTCGATGACACTGGACCTGTGTGCAGTCTATCGCGACCCTCTGGCTGTCAAGAACTCGATAGGAGGGCATCCAGGATGCGCTGGCCAGTCAGTGCTGGACGCCTTGGGGTCGATTGATGAAAGCGATGAGCGGCGCTCTTCAGCGCTGACCATTGCTGACCACTTCTGGTACCTTCACCTGGAATCGTAGAGTTGAAACCACGCAGGCCCGATTTCTGACGCGAGGACAGATCCCGGGCGCATACTTCTTGAAGACAACGTCCGCAACCAGATGGTAGCCAACCTGCCAGAGAAGCGCGGTTGTGGTCGCCCACAACAGCCGGGAAGCGCTCGATATTCTGGCGGAAGAGGCGGTGCGCAGGCCCACATAGGCTGCGAGTCGCGCTTGTGAAAGATCGGTGCAACCGCAAGCATCCCAATGCGGTAAGGAGGGCAGACAGATGAAGACCCTGCGATGGCTCTCACTCTTGGCCCTGGTGGCAACGATGCTGATCGGTGTTCGGGTGCAGGGGCAAACTCGAAGGGATTGGTTGAAAGGCTTCAAGAACCCAAGCGGAGGATTGGAGATTGCCCGTCAGGGTCTGTTCTTCGTGAATGGGGAATACTACACGTCGCAAACCGAGTCGACGACGGCCACCTGCAGTACGGCGCCTGAACCCTGTCAATACATGGCCGGCCAGATGTACGTCGAGTATCAAGTCCCCAAGAACGTGCGGCACCCATATCCGGTCGTAATGGTCCACGGGGCCGGACAGACCGGGACGAACTTCCTGTCGACGCCGGATGATCGTCCGGGCTGGGCTCAGTTTTTCCTGGCGAATGGGTACGCCGTCTACGTCGTCGACCAGACCGGACGGGGCAGGTCGGTCTACACGACGGAGCTGTACGGTTCTACCCGGCCGCCTTTCGACGTGGACGGCCGAGTCCGAAACTGGAGCGCGCAGCAGGAATTCAAGGCGTACCCAAAGGCTGATCTGCACACGCAGTGGCCGGGCCCGGGCAAACCGGGTGACCCCTTCTTCGATCAGTTCTACGCCTCGCAGGTGCAGCTGATGGTCGACGGAATCAAGACGCAGGGATATGCGCAGAAAGCCCTGTCGGCGCTGCTCGACAAGATCGGCCCGGCGATTCTCCTCACCCACTCGCAGTCGGGAACGTTTGGGTTCCTCGTCGCCGACACGCGTCCGGACCTGGTGAAAGCCGTCATCACCGTCGAAGGCGGCGGGACGCCGCGCGGCTTCACTGTCGTCGGGCCACCGAAGTGGTTCGAGGACGCTCCTCCTCCCGACGTCACGTGGGGGATCGTCTCGATCCCGGTCACGTACTCGCCGGCGGTGACGGATCCCAAGCAGCTGAACTTCGTTCAGGAATCGGCGCCCGCTCCAGGGAAGCTCGTTCGGTGCTGGGTGCAGGCGACACCTGCGCGCCAGCTGCCCAACTTGAAGAGGATGCCTCACCTATTGGTCGTTGGGGAAGCGAGCGCCGCCGCCAGTACAAACCATTGTGTATCCAGGTACCTCACACAGGCGGGCGTGGAGAACACTTGGGTGAACTTGGGGGAAGTCGGAATCCACGGCAACGGGCACATGATGATGCTCGAGAAGAACAATCTTGAGATTGCGGCGTTCCTGGCCAGCTGGCTGAAGAACAACGTCGAACAGGGGCCCAAGGAAACCCGCTGACACTATCGTCGATCATGGTCCGCTTTCTGGCCCTCGAGCACCTGGGGACCCTTCCGGCTGAGTACCAGCATGATTTCTCGAGCGTCCGGTTGAGCGGATTTCACTGCCGCAGCCGGCTACCGGCATTCGAACGAAACGACCTCGTCATGCGAGCCATTTCCGTGGCGCTCGATCTTACGAAGCACCTCTTGGGTGGCGCGGAGGTGGAACGCACGAATGCGACCGAGCGCTCGGTGGCTCTGAGGAGGAATTCGTGACAGGTACTCCTCTCCCTGCGTGCTCAGCGTCCAGTCGTTGCCAGGGAAGGCGGCGCCTCCCTGAAACAGGGAAGGCACGCCGTTGACGATCGGCGTGTATCTGCACGCCGGCCTCCGTGGCCGCACGGACGTAGCCATCGATGAACTGGTCGTCTGGCACATCGGATTGCAATGACAGATAGGCACGACCGTACTGAGTGTAGCCGCTCGTGTCGGTCTCGAATAGCTCGGGGTCAATACGCCCTACCTTCTTGAACAGCGCCGCCGAGCGCGCGAGCGGCGGAGGTACTTCGAAATTCAGCACGACAAAGTTCGCTGGGAAGTCGAAGCTCGATGCATTGTCCGCATCGAGCAGAAAGGCACTGGCTTGCGACATCACGTAGCCCAGGCTGTCGGTCAGCACCTTGACGTCCCCGATGCTTGCTGCGTTCGGGCCGTCGTCAATGACGGTGTAGACGTAGGAAGGATTCGTGAACCCAGCAAATCCGCCCGCCCCCACCGCGAAATGCGTGTTCAAGCGGTTGATCGTCGTGACGGCCCCGGTCGACGATAGCGCGTCCACGACCCGATCGACGATGCCGCACTGGAAGAGTCGCGTCGCAAAGGCCTCTCGGACCCTCAGCGGTTGCTCCATCAGTGGACGGATGTCGATGACGGCGGCATTGGCGAGCGGCTCGACCGACCCGTACGTACTTTCCCTCCAACGTGCCGCAAAACGAGAAGGACAGAATGGCCGCGAGAACACTGGCGGTGACCTTCATATACTCTCCTTCCACCAAACGGAAAAGACAGAGGAGTGTAATCGAAGCAGGCACCCTGGCAAGAGGAATTTCGCCTCGGAAGGCAAGCGAAGACGCTTATCTTTGCGGAAGAAACGCAACCGCCCGCAGCGGCGCCCCGCTCCCGCCCTTGATCTTCATCGGCAGGGCGACGAGGAAGGCGCCGGTTGCCGGTAGGCGATCGAGATTGGTCAGATTCTCGAACGCCGGAATGTCCCGTTCGTACAGAATGCGGTGCGCCTCGAATAAGGTCGACTGCCCGTAGTCGATGCTGGCGGTGTCCAGGCCGACCGCCTTCACCCGGCGCGACTCCGCTAGCCACCGCGCGGCGTCGGGGTGCAAGCCGGGGAAGCGCAGCTTGGCAACCGCGCCAGCACCGCGCTCGGCTGTCCCTAGGTACCGTGCCGGATCGGGCCAGAAGCGCGAATATCCAGTACGAATGAGGACAATCGTGGCAGCCGGAATCTCGCCATTCAATCGCTCCCACCCGGTGAAGTCCGCGATCGTCACGCGATAGTCGGGGTCATTGGCGGACGCGGTTGTCACGTCCACGACGACCGTGGCGCCGATGAGCTGATCGAGCGGGATCTGATCCACGGACCGGCGGCCCTTGGCAAAATGGAGCGGCGCGTCGATGTGCGTACCCCCGTGCTCCGAGGTCGCGAAGTTGTTGGCTGCATAGTAGTAGCCCTGCTGAGTCACGCCGTCCGCGACTTTGTCCAGCTTGAAACCCTCCGCGGTAGGCCAGAAGACGGTCTGGTCGCTGTACTCGTGCGAGAGATCGATCGGCTGGCTCTCAAGCCATTGTCCGCTGCCGGTCGGTCGCGAGCATGCCGCCATGGAGACCGCGAGCACGGCTATCAATGAACACTTCATGGTCCCTGTCCCATTTGACCCAAGGCTAAGGCATGCGGCTTAGCGTGCAGCCACCTTTTCAAATCGTTGCGCCAGCACGTCCAGATACCACGTCCATCCCTCCTTGTGGCTCTGTCCCATCTCATCGTCAGGCACGCCGGCATGATGAATCGTGACGTCGGTGCCTGCGTCGTGCGGCGAGAGCGTGACCGTCACGACGGTTTCCAGGCCGCGGGTTGCTTCCGAGACCCAGGTGTGCTCGATCGCACGGCCCCGATCGAGGCGGATGAAGCGGCCGTAATGGGGCCACGCCCGGCCCTCATGCTTGACAAGGTGATAGAAGAGGCCGTCGACGACGGGATTGATGATGACGCGCTCGACTCCGAACCAGAGCCCACCCGGACTCTTCGGGTCGAGCCACACGTCGAACACTGCGTCCGCGGAGCCGCGGATCGTCCGGGAAACCGTGAGATCGAGCGTTTTCATTTGATCGGTCCTTTCTGATCAAAAAAGGCCTCGAGTCGATCGAGGCGTTCGTTCCAGAAGCGTTCGTAGCGCAGCGTCCACCGCAGGACCTGACGAAGGGGCCGGGCATTGAGCGTCAGGGTATGCTCGCGCCCTCGGCGTGCGCGCCGTACCAGCCCGGCGCGCTCGAGCATCTGCACGTGCTTGGACACTGCGGCGAGCGACATCTCGAACGGCTCTGCCACGTCGGTGACACGGGCCGGTCCGCGGGTCAGGAGATCGAGGATGGCCCGCCGGGTCGGATCGGCAATGGCCGCGAGGACGTCGTCGAGAGCTGCGACAGACTTGATATTCAACCTATAGATTGAATATCACGTGGCCGCCAGGGGCGTCAATTGGTCGAGCTGCCACGCCCGCGAAACCGATCGCGCACACTACGAGGCGTGTTGCCAGTCGCGGCGCAGAAACGACAGCGCTGTTTCGGCGAATCGGGGAGCGCCTTCGCCGGACACCGGACCATGGCCAGCGTTCGGAACCACCCACCGATACGATCTCGGGGATCGCTGCCTGCAAGTCGAAGGCAGAAACGGGATAGGAGAGTATAGCGATCATCCGCCGAGCTAGCCTCCTCGACGCCAGTTCAGCTTGGCTGTGGCCGGGCTCTTGCTTCATGTTTTCGTGCGAGCTTCAATGATCGCGCGGTCTTCAACGCCCCTCAACCTGACGTGCCAATCGCTCGATGCCAAGGAGTTTCAAATGAAGAGTGTCTACCTTGATCTGCCGACCCTCGGATTCATCGTGGCCACGCGCGCAGCACTCGGCGTCGGTATTGGCCTGCTCGTCTCGGAAGGATTGCCGGTCCAACGGCGACGGGTGATCGGCGCAACCCTAATCGCGATTGGCGCCGCAACCTCAGTCCCGGCAGCGGTGTCCGTCATTCGAGGTGTGCGGGAAGCGAAGCGGAGAGACGTGAACAGGTCCATAAGCCACGATGACGAGCTCGTTGGCGCGACCCGGTTTCCCCGGAAGGGTGACGACGACTTTTGACCAAGGCACCCGCGTCCTACCATCAGCGAATCGGTGTTCTCTCTCAACATTGAGGTTCAATACTCATCCCGCAGTTGGGCCCGCCCCCTCAGGCTCGGGAGTTAGGCATCGCCGCCAATTCCTTCACCCATGGTTGATGCGACGATGAGTCGAGTCTCAGCAGCCTGCTCGATGAGCGAGATCGCCCAGGGCCACCGCTCCCAGTGTCGAGTGCCGCGCCAGCCGTGACGGTAGAATTGTCTGTCAGATGAGCGCGCTCGTTGGCCGCAATCTCACCAAACGGTACGGGGACGTCGTGGCATTGAACGACCTCAGCCTCGACGTGCGCCGAGGTGAATGTTTCGGCATGCTCGGCCCGAATGGCGCCGGCAAGACCACGACTGTTGAGATCTTCGAAGGCCTCCGTCAGGCGGACTCCGGCGAGGTCGAAGTGCTCGGCGAACGCTGGAAGGGTAACGGTCTGGAGCTTCGCGCACGTCTCGGCATCCAGCTGCAGGAGACGAAGTTCCAGGAGAAACTGACGGTCGCCGAGGTCCTGACGCTGTTCCGCAGTTTCTATCCGCGCGGGCTCAGCGTCGCCGACGCTCTGGCGCTGGTGTCGCTGGACGAGAAGTCGTCCGCGCAAGTGCGCACGCTCTCGGGCGGACAGAAGCAACGGCTGTCACTCGCCTGCGCGCTCGTCGGCGAGCCGGAGCTCCTGTTTCTCGACGAGCCGACGACCGGACTTGATCCCCAGTCGCGCCGGCAGACCTGGGATACAGTGGAGGCGTTCAAGGCGCGTGGACGGACCGTGCTGCTCACCACGCACTACATGGAAGAGGCCGCGCAGCTCTGCGACCGCGTCGCCGTGGTCGATCACGGTCGTGTCATCGCCCTCGGCACGCCGCGCGAGCTGATTGCCTCACTCGGCGCCGAGCATGTCGTGGAGTTTGCGGTGGCCGGCCAGGGCGCGATCAGCGACGATGAGGTGCGGGCGCTCCCGAGCGTGGAGCATGTCGCACGCGAGGACGGAGTCTGGCGTGTCACAGTACGGGAAATGCACCACGCGGTCCCCGCACTTCTCGCCGCACTTGCGGAGCGAGGGCTGGCCCCGACGGAGCTGACCACTCATCACGCCACCCTCGAAGACGTGTTCATGTCGCTCACCGGTCGGAAACTGCGCGATGGCTAGTCAGCCGAGACAGTACCAGGTCCGAAGCGCTCTCACCGAACTGACGCTGGCGCGTATTCGAGAACTGACGCGCGAGCCAGAGGCGGTGTTCTGGGTATTCGTGTTTCCCATCCTGCTCGCCGGCATCCTCAGCCTCGCGTTCAGGAGCCGCCCGCCGGATCCTCTGCCCGTTGGCATCGTGGCCGGTCCGCAGGCAACCGCACGCATGTCCGCGCTCCTTTCCCAGAGCGGGCTTCGCCCACGTCTGCTTTCCCCGGAGGAGGCCAGCCAGGCGCTGGCTCGCGGTCATGTGGTCGTCGTCATCGGTTCGGACGAGACGCCGAACTACGCGTACGATCCGACGCAGCCTGACAGCCGGACCGCGTTGCTGCTGGTGGACGCCGCCCTCCAGCGGGCAGCCGGCCGTATCGACCCGTTCGCGGCCTCTCGTGCTGAGGTCACCGAGCCCGGTGCCCGCTACGTCGATTTCCTGGTGCCCGGCCTGCTCGGCATGAATCTGATGGGTACCGGCATGTGGGGCATCGGTTTCTCCCTGGTCGTGGCCCGCAACGGCAACCTGCTCAAGCGGCTGATTGCCGCGCCGGTGCGCCGGAGTCAGTTGCTGGCCGCGCAGCTCATCTCGCGCCTGCTGTTTCTGGTTCCAGAAGCCGGCGCGCTCCTGGTGTTCGCTCACTTCGTGCTCGGCGTGCCGTTACGTGGGTCACTGCTGCTATTGATCGCGGTTTCCCTCCTTGGCGCGCTCGCGTTCAGCGGTCTGGGTTTGCTCACCGCCGCGCGACCCCGTACGATCGAAGGGGTGTCGGGCGTGATGAATCTGGTCATGGTGCCGATGTGGATCTTTTCCGGCATCTTCTTCTCGACCGAGCGCTTTCCGGAAGGGATGCAGCCATTCATTCAGGCGCTTCCCCTTACCGCGCTCAATAACGCGCTCCGGAGCGTCATGCTGGAGGGCGTCGGGCTTCCGCCGGTCCTCCCGGGAATGGCGCTCCTCGCGGCGTGGGGTTTCGTCAGTTTTCTGGTCGCTGTGAAGATCTTCCGATGGCAATAAATCGTGTGACCTTCCGCTGGGAGAGGGCCGAGCTACCCAGTCGGTTCGCCGCCGATCAAGTCCTGATCGACCAGTTGACGGGAGTACCCAGGAATCGTTCATATCGCCCGACCGCTCCGGCAAGGGCGGACAGGTCCGGTCCAGTAATCGGTCGCAGCGGGACAACCTCGATGAGGACTGCCTGCGGTCGACGCGTGATCCTCCATGTACCGGCGACTTGACCGTCGATGACGAGCGCATGCTGAAAGCTCACTGGCGAGCGGGATACCGATGTGATCACGGACGGCCCATGAGGGACGGCTTCGCGGTCGCGATAGGCGACGAAGTACTCGTCGTAGATCGGAAGCAGGTGCACCAAGGCATCACGCGCTGCTTCACGTCGGTCTGGACCCATCGTCCAATAGGTCTGGCCGCCCACCTCTTCACGCAGGGCCCTGTTCATGTCGAGGCTGCGCTTGGCGTCGGCGGTGGTCAGGCCAGAACACCAGACGAAGTCTCGAACGGTAGCCGGTCCGTGACTCCTGAAAAAGCGCCGGCTCAGTCTGCCGAGGGCTTCATCGCGTGACAACCGCGGAGTCCTGGGCGCCCGTTCGGCGATGAGCGCGTACGTAAATTGCTTGCCACGGCGAGGTCCGCTACAAACGACGCCTTCGAGCTCGGCGTGCATCACCAGATGCGCGAGCCGCTGGCCAACCATGGGGAGGCCGACGCGCTGCAGCCGGTCCCCCAGCTCCGTCCTCGTCAGGTAGCGGCGATCCCGCAGCGCGCGTTCGATGACACCAATCCCGCGAGCGACTGTTCGAGCGTCCAGCTCCAGCCGGCGATGGTACCGAGACAGAATCCGATGCACGCGTGGCGCCGTAAGGGCCACGAGCCATCGAATATCGGCCGGTGTCACGAAGTGCCAGGTCGGCCGCATCACGTGCGTGCGGAGAATCCGACCGTGCTCGAACGCACGCTCGATCTCGGTGTCGACGGCGCCGTCGCGCAGGCGAAGCGCTATCGCCCATTTCGCGACCTCGGTACTCCTGGGCCTGAATGGCTCCGAACCAGCCGACGACGTCCGCCGGCCGGCGGAGCCCGGCTCGCGTGACGAGCTGGTTCCGCAGTCGCCGTTCGGCAATCGCGGCGTTCATACCAGGCCGCTGTGCGTGAACGCCTCGAGCAGTTCGTGTTCCACTTCAAGCGGCCGACCTCGTGCCATACCTGGCCTCGTGTCTCTCTGAGTCGTGGACAGTGCGCCGCGTGAACGCCTGCCTGGCATGCCCGGCAGCGTTGGTGGCTCAAACCCTCTCAGCGTTATGATCGACCTGCCCGTGACGGACAAGTCGGCCGACAGCGTATCTCGGGGGCGGCTGCGCGCCCTTTACGACTGGTTGACGGGAGTGCCGTCGTCTCCGCGCCCGCCTTCGAGCTTCGACGACCGTTCCGACTCCAGAGGGCTTGCCGGCTCGTATCGGACACTATGCCATTGCCCGCAAGCTTGGCGAAGGCGGGATGGGTGTCGTCTATGCGGCGCGCGACGAGCGGCTGGAGCGGATCGTCGCCCTGAAGACGATGTCGACGATGCCATCGTTGGCCTATGACGAGACAGCTCGGAAGCGGTTCTGGCGGGAAGCCCGCGCAGCAGCGAGTGTCAATCATCCGAACGTCTGTCAGATCTACGAGATCGGAGAAGACAACGGTCGGCTGTTCATCGCCATGGAGCTGCTGGAGGGTGAGGCGCTCGTCGAATGCCTGCGGCGGGGGCCATTGAGCGTGTCTCGCGCCGTGCCGGTCGCTCTCGGCATGCTGGCCGCGCTCGCCGCGCTGCACGCGCGAGGCATCGTCCACCGTGATCTGAAGCCCTCAAACGTCTTCCTCACCCCCCACGGCGTGAAGCTGCTCGACTTCGGCCTCGCGCGGCCCCAGTTGGAGCCGTCGCTCGGCCTGGCCGAGGGGCTGACCCACACCGGTATCGTGATGGGCACACCGCGCTACATGGCGCCCGAACAGATAGAGGGCGAGGTCGTCGACGCTCGCAGCGATCTTTTCGCGGCGGGCGCCATCCTGTTCGAGATGCTCGCCGGCCGACCAGCGTTCGGAGGCCGCACCATCGTTGAAATCCTGCATTCCACGCTCCACGAGCAGCCTCCGGCGCTTTCCGGCTCTCCTGTCGTGGCTGCAGTGGACCGCGTGATCCGGCGCGCGTTGGCCAAGCAGCCCGGGGAACGACCGGCATCGGCCGATTCGATGGCTGAGGGGCTTCGCGCCGTTCGCGGCGTGGACACCGATGACACGCCCGCCCTGGCGCAGACGCTCACACGGCTCGTGGTGCTGCCGTTCCGTGTCCTGCGCCCCGATGACGAGACGGACTTTCTGGCCTTCAGCCTGCCGGACGCCATCTCCACGTCGTTGTCAGGAATCGGCTCGCTGATCGTGCGCTCAAGCGCTACCGCCGCGCGCTTTAACGAAGACGCACCGGATCTCAAGGCGGTCGCCGCGGAGGCCGACGTCGACCGGGTGGTCATGGGATCGCTGCTCCGATCGGGCGGCCAGCTGCGGGCTGTGGCCCAGCTCGTCGAGGCTCCGAGCGGCACGCTCATCACGTCACAGACGGTCCAATCATCGATGGGCGATTTGTTCAGACTGCAGGACGACATCGCCCGGCGCGTCGTGGCGGCTCTTTCGCTCCCCCTGGGCGGAGCCGTCGCGTCTCCCGCACCAGATGCGCCGCAAAGCGCCCGCGCTTATGAGTTCTATCTGCGGGCGAACGAGCTGGCGCGCACCTATGAAGGGCTCGCGGGGGCGCGGAATCTGTATCAGCGCTGTTTGGAGCTCGATTCGACCTTCGCTCCCGCGTGGGCTCACCTCGGCCGCTGCCACCGCGTTATCGGGAAGTTCATCGACAGCTCCCCCGATAGCGAGGAACGTGCCGAAGAGGCGTTCCGCCGCGCGCTCGAGCTCAACCCGCGACTCACCGTGGCCCACAAGTTCTATGCAAACCTCGAGGCCGACATCGGTCAGGCGCAGCGTGCGCTTGTACGCCTGCTGGGCGAGGCGACCCGTCACGGCAACGATCCGGAGCTGTTCGCGGGACTCGTCCACGCCTGTCGCTATTGCGGCCTGTTCGAAGAGTCGATCGCGGCACATGTCGAGGCTCGTCGGCTGGACCCGAACGTTCCGACGAGCGTCGAGCAGACGCTGCTGATGACCGGGGCCATCGATCGCCTTCTGGCCGCCGACCCGGCGCCGACCGTCGGGAGCGCCGACCCCGGCATCAGGGTCATCGCCCTCGGCCTGGCCGGACGCCGCGACGAGGCGCGACGGGCGCTGCGGATGCGCAGCGACGTCATCCATAGCGGCTTTGCAGACCTGGACTGACCACCTGATGGCCTGGCTCGATCGTCGCCCCGCGGACATGCTCGACACCATCTCCGCCCTCAGCATGTTGAAGATTCAGGACGACCCTGAGGCGATCTTCCAGGAGGGATGGCTGCTGTGCGACGTCGGCGAGCGGGAAAAGGGACTCGAGCAGCTTCAGCGCGCCGTCGCCAAAGGATACGCCGTGGCGCCAACTCTCTCCGGCAGCCGGCAATTCGACGCGATGCGGAACGAGTCGGCTTTTCAGGCCCTTCTCGCGCAAGCGGAGGCGAGCCGCCGGGACGCGCTGGATGCGTTCCGCCGGGCTGGCGGCGAACGGCTTCTCGGCTCGTGAACAATCAGCGGCCCGAGGTGTCATCGCGCGACCGGACGTGCGGCACGAGGCGGCATGAGGACACTGGCGCGGTTCAACGACAAGGCTGAGATTCTTCTTAGGTTGCGCGCCTTGCGTCCAGAGAGTGTTCGTCGATGGGGACGGATGTCGGCCCACGAAATGGTGTGCCACCTGAGCGACTCGTTTCGGATGGCGTTGGGGCAGAAGCCGGTGTGCCGTTCGACCGGGCGAATTCAACGGACGATGGTCAAGTGGATCGTTCTTTACCTTCCGCTGCCGTGGCCGGCGGGAATCCGCACCAAGCCGGAACTCGATCAAAAGCTGGGAGGGACGAGGCCGGGCGATTTCGCCGCGGACGTCGCCGAGCTCGAGGCGCTGCTGGAGCTCGTCACGGCGCACGGGAGAAATTTCGACGGGCAATTCCATCCGATTTTCGGCAGGATGTCCGAGGCCGGCTGGCTCCGTTGGGCTTACCTGCACATGGACCACCATCTTCGGCAGTTCAGCGCCTGACATCGGGTAGTAATACGCGACAGGGCGGCGCTGCGTGGCAGCCGGTCGAGGGTCGCTTGCTGGAGATGCAACTTCCAGCCGGACCAGCGTAACGAACAGAGCGGCAGAAGGCGCCTGCCGCCCTGTCGTATGGATACCGCGTCTAGGCAGAAGCAGGCCGATGCGCCCGAAGGAAGGAACGTATCTGGCGCACCGCCAGGGGAATCCGCTCCTTGGGCTCCTTCCACGGGAACATGCTCACTTCGGCCTTCGGCGCCAGCATCGCGGCCTCCATCGCGACGGCGTACGGGTGCGCCGGGATATCGTCCGGCAGGATCAGTACGGGCGTCTGGCACTTGCGCACGAAATCGCGTGTCACGGTGAAGACGAAGTCGGGGTTGGTGCGGTACATCTTGGTCAGGAATTTGTCGACCGTTTCCATCGTGATGTCGGGTCGGCGCTTGACCAACTCGGGACCCCAACCCTTGATGTTGTTCTCGTAGAAAAGGTCGCGCATCTCCGGACGCGACCCGCTGGGCTGCGCCAGCACGGCCGCGACGACACGATTCGGTGCCCGCTCCAAGAGGTTCCAGACGAAGGGGCCGCCGATGCAGAAGCCCATCACCATGAACTTGTCGATGCGCAGGTGATCCATCAGACCGAGATGGTCATCGGTATATGCATCCCACGGCCGGTCGATCTCGAGCGGGCCGGAGGACTTTCCGCCAGGGGCATTGCGCAGGTCCGACGCGATGCAGCGGTACTCGCCCTTGAACTCATCGATCACGTTAAAGGGCCCGCTCAAGCCGGAGATCGTCGAGTTCAATCCCCCGCCGGCAATGAGCAACAACGGGAAGCCGGAACCGAACTCCTGATAGTGGATGCGAACGGGGCCTTTTTCGTAGAAGGACGTGGCGGCGCGTCCTTCCCCCGTCTGCTCAGCAAACACACGCGGCGCTGCGGCCATCGCTGTCGCCGCGGCGCCCGTTTTCAGCAGCTTGCGTCTGGTCGGATCCATAATCGGCGTCCTCCTCGATCACTGTTGTGGCCGGTGCGTGGTGCTCGAAGCGCCAAACGACCATGCGGATGTCAGGTTGCAGGCGCGCGAACGCAGTAAAAGGGGCGGACGACGCCTGTAAGCGCCCGGCGCGCCGTTCGCCACTGATACCAACGGACTATAGCGCAACCGCCGGCCCTGCGACCTCGCGATTGGGGGCGCGTCCCCATGAAGGGCCGCCGATGGGCACGACCGACGGAGCGCGGCGTCGGGAAGCCGGTCGGCAAGCCGAGCGCCGGCGTGGGGCAGGACGCCGGGGCGTCACACCGCGCCCAGCCGGGACACACCTCAAAACCGGAGATTTCGAGGGGTAAGCCGCCGGGGCAAGACTTCCCGATATTACCGGCCAGTGGGCTGATCGCTCACGCGCTTCTGCGCTACACTTCGGAACCAGGGCGGCCGACGCCCCATTTCTTGATTGATCGAGCCGGCTCGCGTTGGAGGTCCTTATGAAAGCACGGACGCTCGTTCGATGGATGGCCACCCTTGCTGTGCTGGCCTTGTTGGTCCCGGGCTCGGCTTCTGCCGCCGAAGTGCACGTGATGATCTCGGCCGGTTTCTATGAGGTCTATGCCGAGCTGGGCGCGGCGTTCGAGCGCGCCAGCGGCCACCGCCTGATCACGACGCGCGGCCCATCGATGGGCGATTCTCCGGAGGCGATTCCGACCCGCCTCGGGCGAGGCGAGACCGCGGATGTCGTGATCCTGGATGGAGGATCGGCCGACGAGCTCGCGCAGCGCGGATTGGTCCGCGCCAACAGCAAGGTTGATCTCGCCCGGTCGCAGGTCGGCATGGTGGTGCGCGCCGGGGCTGCAAAGCCGAACATTGGCACAGTCGAGGACTTCCGGAGGACGCTGCTGGCCGCGAAGTCCATCGGCTACTCGGACAGCGGCAGCGGCACCTATCTATCGACCGTGCTGTTCGCGAAGCTCGGCCTTGCGGACCAGGTGTTGGGCAAGAGCCGAAAGGTGCGCGGGCCACCGTCCGGCGAACCAGTGGCGGCGGTCGTCGCGCGTGGCGAAGTGGAAATCGGCTTTCAGCAGGTCAGCGAGCTGATACGCGTCCCCGGTGTGACCTTCGTCGGGGCGATACCGGCTGAACTCCAGCCCGGATTCATGTTCGCCGGAGCGATCACCAGTGCCGCCAGGCAGCCAGACGCGGCTCTCGCGCTGCTGCGCTTCCTCGCATCGCCCGAAGCGGCCGCGACGATTCTGAAGGCCGGGCTGACACCGCCGGTCGACCGTAGTTCGCGTACGCGGTGACTTACACCTAACCAGTCGTAACGCCGCGGGCGTCGCGACGAACGAGACGCCTCGAGAGGGCGCTGACATCGCCGGGGGACAAAGCCATCGCCCTGCCATGAGAGCGGCAGCAATTATCGGCGTTGCGGCGCTGACGGCGCTGTCCTGCGGCCCCGCGATGTCACGCACCGCTCGGGCGACCGCGGTAGCGGTCCGCGTTGACGTGACGCCCGTGCCGCTCGATCCGCACAATCCGAACGAGCGTCGCATTGGTTCGTTCGTCTACGCCGGCGGCATCGAGATCAAAAGCGTCGACTCCGCGACGATCTTCGAGCTGTCGGACCTGCGGATTGTGTCCGGCGACCATATGCTCGCCGTCAGCGACCGCGGGAAGTTCTTCGAGGCGCGCCTCCTGTTCGACGAGATGGAGCAGCTCTCAGGTCTCGTGGACGCTCGCATGATCCCGCTCATCGGCGAGCGGGGCGAATTGCTGACTGGCACCACTGCTGACGCCGAGGGACTCGAACTGCTGCCCGACGGCGATCGACTTGTCAGTTTCGAACGCGAGGATCGCATTTGGCTGTATCCAGCCGACGGCGGTGCTCCCCGTCCGGCGTCCAAGCCCGACGCAACGTTCCCGGCCAACGAGGGGATGGAGGCGATCACGAGTTATCCCGCAGCCGGAGCAGGCGCCTATCTGGTCGGGAGCGAGGGCGGCACCATCTGGCTCTGCGGTCTGTCTGTGGCATGCAAGGAGACCGCCTTCGGCGCGCTCGTCCCGCCGGGCCTGAGTCTCACGGCACTTTCCGCCTACGGCAAGGACGGCGGTTTCGCGATGCTCGGCCGCGCTTACGATCCGCAGCACGGCCCCCGCATTTCGGTGAGATTGATCGCGACGGCCGGTACGCCTGGAGGACGGGTGGTCGACGAGATGGGCATCGCGCCGCCTTTGACCGTCGACAATTTCGAGGGAATTGCCGTCGTCCCTCGAGCCACCGGCGGTATTCGCCTCTACCTCGTCTCGGACGACAACGGCTCGGCGACACAGCGGACGTATCTCCTCGCCTTCGACTGGCAGCCGGCCCATGAGAAGCGGGCACCAGACCCTGATAGACCATCTAGGGGGGGATGAGGGAGCCGATCGACCCGCCGCCGCCGAGGGGAAGACAAGGGACGGCAACTGTCGCAGTTGACAGGCAGACGAAATAGCCAAGGGCGATCCCTTCCAGGTGCGCACATTCATCGGGACAGAACATCCGAGCAGTGCAATCGAGTCCTCCTGGCCGAGGGTGCCCGCCGGGGTTTGAGGCAGGCGGCTCGTTCGGGTGTAGTATCCGCGTGATCACCGGCTTGACGCCGCGCGGAGGGTTTCATGTGTCATCGAGGTCTCGTGGGTACCGCAACCATCATCGCCCTGCTGTGCCTGACGGCTGTATCCATCGCCGGCCAGACGCCGTCGACGAAGCCCTCCACCGGACGAACCGCATTCCGCACGGCGTGGGGCGATCCCGACCTGCAGGGCGTCTGGAATTACGCCGCCGGGACGCCCCTCGAGCGACCGGCTGAGTTCTCCGGGAAGGCCGTGTTGACGGATGAGGAACTGGCACGAGCCGAGCGGCAGATGCGTGACCGCAGCAACATGGATCGGCGCGACGGGATCGGAACCGATGCGGACGTCGGGCGCGAGGCCAACGAGTTCTGGTTTACGAGAAGGCCGCAGATCCTGACTCGACGAACGTCGTTGATTACGGATCCGCCTGACGGCAGACTCCCGCCCTTGACGCCGGAAGCGAAGCAACGGCAGGCCGCGACGGCAGCGGCCCGGCGCGAACGTGGGCCCGCGGACTGGTACGAAGACCGAAACCTGACCGAGCGATGCATCATGCGAGAGGCCAACGGGCCGCCGATCCTCCCGACCCCAAATGTCGACGTGATCATCGGGTTCACGTTCCACTTTCGGATTCTCCAGAACGCTGACTACGTCACGATTCTCTCCGAGGTCGTGCAGCAAGCGCGCATCATCCCGCTCGGCGATCGCCCGCATCTCCCACAGGGCGTTCGCCAGTGGCTCGGCGACTCACGGGGGCGCTGGGAAGGCAATACGCTGATCGTCGAAACGACCAATCTTCACGACATGCGGGTCATCGCGGGCCTCCCCGCGGGGAACGTCCACCTGGTCGAGCGGTTCACGCGCACCAGCGCCAATGCCATCGACTATCAATTTACGGTGACCGACCCGACCACGTGGACCGCGCCCTGGACCGCCGCCGTTTCCGTCGAGAAGACCGAGGGAGAGATCTACGAGTTCGCGTGTCACGAAGGCAATCATTCGCTGCCGTACATCCTCAGCGGCGCTCGCGCCCAAGAGAAGCTGGCCGGCCAAGGCAAGGGCGTGAGATAAGTCGAATCGCGAATCGCGTGACGTCAGCGCCTCGTAGGCGCCCCACACTCACCAAACGGCGAGAACGGTGGAGACCCCAGCCAGATTCGAATAACGCGATCGTTCGGTCCCGATATCCAAGAACCGGCGAGCATGAGCGATGTGCGAGGTCTGCGGCAGCAGCGGCTCATCACGTTCAGTCCGCCGAGCACCGACAACCGGAGCATGCAATGGCCAGGGTCGATCGCGGAGCAGGAAAGCGTTACGTGTACAAAAAGGTGGACTCACCCGTGGGGACACTCACGCTCGTAGCTACCGACAAAGGCCTCGCCGGGATTCTGTGGGAGAACGACCGGCCGCGTCGTGTTCTGTTCAACATCGAGACGGAGGACAAGAGGCATCCGGTGCTCGTCGAGACCGAGCGCCAGCTCAAGGAGTACTTTGCCGGACAGAGACAGGAGTTCGCGCTGAAGCTGGACCTGGCCGGCACGGCCTTTCAACGCAAGGTGTGGAACGCATTGTCAACGATCCCGTTCGGAGAGACGCGATCCTACGGACAGATCGCAAGGCAAATTGGGAAGCCGGGTGCCGCGCGCGCTGCCGGTGCCGCGAACGGCAGGAATCCGGTCTCGATCGTTGCGCCGTGCCACCGGGTCATCGGAGCAAACGGCAAACTCACGGGGTTCGCCGGCGGGCTCGACATCAAGGCACATCTGTTGGCTTTCGAACGGGAACGAGCGAGCAGCCACGAACGCCTCCCTTTTCAGTCGAGCAATTTATCTGAGACAACAATGCGCAGATCTCATGCTTGACCAAGGGCTAAGATCGGAAGCGACTGGCGCGTCCCCGCCGGTTGGAGAAGTCTCTCGCCCTTATTTCTTGAGCGCCGGATTGACGTAGCCGTGCTGAAGCACCTTCTTCAGGTCGGGCCGGATGCTCAGGTACGTGACGTGATCGGCAATCGCGGTAAACCCATGCGGCACGCCTTCGGGAATAATGATGATGTCGCCGACTTTGATGTTGTGCGTCGTGCCACCCACGATTGTGCCGCTGCAAGACGGGCCGTTCAGCGTTCTCGTCACTTCGCCGTCCGGAGCAGAACGCCTGCCGTTCACGATCTTGCCGCCGGTGACCATTGTCGCACTCCCTGATGTCACGATGTAACTCTCGGCCGTGTCGTCATGGTAGATGCCGCCGGGGCCCGTCGCACCGGCACTCTGCTCGCCACACGCCGGCTGGGGATTGCTCGGGGCCGCGGTCGTCGCGCCGCCCGCGCCCGCGCCACGACCCGGTAGCGCCCCGCGGTGAACCACGGCGACGCCGAGATTGTACTTACCCATGTCGAGCACCTGAATCGTATTGTCCGGGATCGTGCGCTTCGTATCCGCGGCGTGCTTCAACACCGCCTGGATATCTTCCGCGGTGAAATAGATCCCGTCCTTGCCTCCCTGAGCCACTCCGACCAGAGGACATGCGACCAACACGATCGCCAGGACTTGCAGGGCCTTCCGCTGCATGATGACCTCCTCAATGTGCGCAGATGAATCTGCTCGATCTTGACGCGCCGACCCTGATTCTCTTCGGCGATCGTGACTGGCGACATCCTAACACCCCGGCCCGGCACCTGGATGAAGATTCCGGCTTTCTGCCGGCAGCCGGTCCATCGCTCAACGCACCTGCGCTTCCACGACCGACAACGGGGAACGCGTCGGCACCACACGCACCAACTCCAATCTGGCGCCCGCGAAGAGCGCCGCGAACTCGGCTTCGGTGCGCTCCCGTCCGCCCGGCATCATCAGCATCTCGAGATCGATCAGCTTGCCGAGGTCGGGCTGGCTGCCCGGCTGGAGCACCGCTTCCAGCAGGATGACCTTTCCCTTGGGTCTTCCGTCGAGCACGCGCCGGATGTTGCGCAGGATCACCGTGGCACGCGTGTCGTCCCAGTCATGGATGATGTGCTTCATGATGTAGGCGTCCCCTCCGGGGGGCACCTCCTTGAAGAAGTCGCCGGAACTCGTGGTGCAGCGGTCCTTCACGCCGGCGGCCTCGATGACCGGTCCGCTGCCGGCAATCACATGCGGCAGGTCGAACAGCACGCCTCGCATGGCCGGATACTGACGAAGGATCGACGTCAGCACCATCCCGTGACCCCCGGCCACGTCCACGAGCACGCCGATGCCGGTGAAGTCATACGCTTCGAGCGCGGCGGGAGCGACGCTGGCGCTGAATCCGGTCATCGCGTTGTTGACGATCTCGGAGAGCTCCTTGTTGCCGGCGAGATACTCGAACACGGGCATGCCGGTCACCTTCTCAGCGGCGGGTGTGCCGGTGGTGACCGCGTGCATCATTTCCGAGTAGACGCGGAAGTGGAACGGGCTGGTGATCCAGAGCCCATGTCATAGAAGCTGCCGGGGCCCTTCCGCAGCATGCCGCCAGCGAGCGTGAGCTTGAACTTTCGAGGCGCAGGCTCCTCGAAGAGTCCGAGACTCGCCAGCGCCCGCATCACGCGGTACAGCGCGTCTTCGTCCACCCCGCGGCGCTCGCAAGCTCCCCGACCGGCATGGGGTCTGATGAGAAGCGGTCGGCGATCTCGAGCTTCAGCGCCACCTGGAGGGCGGCCGATGCCATGAAGCCCGTACCGAGCTGAAACAGCAACTGCATGGCGGCAGCTTCAGGCGGAATGTCTGGCGATGTGTCCTTCGAGGTCATGATCTTCCCTTTGACAGACCGTGGTCTGGCGCGTCTGCCTGTTCCCTATGCTACCAATCATGGTGGAAGTGGCGCGATGAGGCGATCGCGCAGTGGCCAATCCCACGTGAAGGTGCGGGGCTCGACCGCCTGGTGTGAACCGACCGGTCAGCGCGGCTTGAAACGGAGATCTTTGCAGGGATCCGGCCGCGGGGTCTGCGGCGTAAAAGCAATGTAGTCGTATTCTGGCTCGCCCGCGGAGACATAGTCGGTCGGCGCCAGTTGGGCGGCGCTCACTTCGATGAATCCCACCACCAGCACATCGTCACCCTGCGGATAGCGCGCCAGGTAGTGCGGGACGCCGAAATCGCGGCGGACGTGGCCGTTGCCGGCAATCAGTACCGGCAGGGGCCTGTGCCTGCAGGGTTTGCGCCATGACGGCGTCGCGGGCGCGCTGCGCGGCGACCATGCCGGGCAGGATGTTCCGCGGCGCCTTACCGCAATGCCCGTCGTCGATTACCTGTTCGAGTTTCAGCCGGGCAGCATCCGGCAGAGGTTGGTCCAGCTGCAGCGTGCTGACGGCAGCCGCGCCCAGCACCGCGGCGGCGCCCTCGGTGGAGACACGGAAGGCATCGGCGCGCGACAGATTGGCGGCGAAGATCGGCAGTCGGTGATCCAGCGCCAGCCGGACGATCGGTTCGTAATAGGACCAGTTCCAGCCTTGCGCATCGATACGCCCCGCGGTCTTCAGCGCCTCCGGTGTCGGTGCGGGCTCGTCCTGCACGCGTTGCATCGGCGGTTGGTGTTCGCGGTCGAACTGCTCCATGGCAATGGCCGGACGGCGGCCATCGCGGACCAGGGCGGCGAGCAAGTCACGGCGGAGCCGATGATGTCCGGCGTTGTCGTGGACTTCGCCGAGCAGCACATAGCGTGGGCGCATCAATCGGCGCTCCAGCTCGGTCGTCGATACCCAGTCGCGGGCACGGGTATCCCAGATGCGTCCGGACAGCGGATGCGCGGCCGCGTCGGGCCCGGTCTGCATCCGCACCGGGCGCGGTGCAGCATGCCATCATCAGCAAGCAAAGCAGTGCGCGGCAGCGAACATCAGGCGTCATGGCCATCCCCTGAAATGGTGACGCGATAGTCGCTGAATTGCAATCGTGACGGCCACGTCTGGGGCTTGCCGATCGAGATGCCGGTTCGCATCACTTAGCGGTGCAAGGCCCACGGAAACGCCGCCATTCACGGCAAGGTTGACGTTTTCGGCCACGGCCACGCCAACGGGCAACATGAACGCCGCAGCCATACTCTGGGCGAATCCTCTGGGACCGGACGCCGCGTCAGGACCGGATACCCGGTCCCAACGAGGACGAAACGGTTGTTACAGCCTGTTGAACGGATTCAACCCGTGGGCGTGAGGGCACTCCATCGCGTCACGCCCTAGTGCCGACAACCTCGAGGTACTCCGAGTCGACGATCGTGCGGCCGGATTCGCCGGCCTGATTGTGCGAGGCCCATAGATCGACGAGGTTCGCGCGAAGCGCCGCCTGATCGGTGTCCCCGAGCATCGCAAACGCGCGCGTGGTCGGCCCGTAGTTCCGCCGGAAGAACTCCACGACCTCGGCCGGCGCAAACGGATAGTCGAACCGGTACATGACGCGTGTCAACCGCAGATCGGAAACACCCGCACCAAACCGCTCACGCACGACGCCCTCTTCTCCCCAGAGAACCGGCGCTGGCATGCCGGGCGGCGCGATGAAGCGCGCGAAAGTCGTGAACATCCGTCCGATGAAGCCCCCCTTGGTCCAGTTTCCCATCGCGATCGTCCCACCGGGGCGGCACACTCGAAGCAATTCGGCGGCCACACGTTCGGGGCGCGGCGCGAACATCGCACCGATGAGGCTGGCGACGACGTCAAAGCTGGCATCACGGTACGGCAGTGCCTCTGCGTCGCCCTCGTCGAAGCGTGCGTCGAGCCCTTCGGCGGTCGCGCGACCGCGCGCAGCCACGATGGCGTTGGTGGCGATATCCACGCCGGTGACTCGGACGCCTCGACGCGCCGCGATGAGGCCGAGCTGCCCCGACCCGCAGGCCACGTCCAGCAGTGAAGATCCGGCCTGGACGTCCAACCGGTCCAGGAACTCGGCGGCGCCCGACTCCATGAAACGGGAGAAGTAGTCGTAGTTCCCGTCCATCCAGGTGGCCTTGAGCCGCATTTTGAGCGCGTCGATGGTGTCGATGGTGGTGGTGTCGGTCATGATCGCTTCTCCTCGGTTTGTGCGGGTGATTCTTGCCACAGGGCAGTTCCTGACGCACCGATTATTGGATACGCGGGCAGGATCGGGATTGCCCGGGGTTCCGGTTTGCTTGACCGATCGGCCGCCGCTTCCAGTTGACTTGATGCGGCGTCCTGGATTTCTTGCCGCCGCGCCCCGAATGCTAGACTCCGACGTCGATGGATGCGCTCTCGGAAATCCTTCGGGTCATCAGGCTCGACTCCGCGATCTATCTCAATGCGGCGTTTTCCGAGCCCTGGTGCCTCGCGTCGCCAGAGGCGCGCACGCTCGCGCCGATGCTCGCCCAAGGGGCGCAACACGTGATCATCTACCATCTGCTGTGCGAGGGCCGGGCCTACCTCGAGCTGCAGGACGGTGAACATGTCGCACTGTCTGCCGGCGATCTCGTCACGTTCCCGCATGGCCATGGACACGTGCTCGGCAGCGGAGCTCGGGTGACTCCGATCGACGCCGCCAGCGCCCTGCCTGGCGCACTCAAACGGGGCCTGGAACCGCTGAACCTTGGCGGTGGCGGCGAGTCCTCCCGGTTCATCTGCGGCTTCCTGGCCTGCGATCCGCAGCTCAGTCAGGCCTTTCTCGCCGGGCTGCCACCGCTCATCAAGATCAACATCCGCGACGATCCCTCCGGCGTGTGGCTGGAAAACTCGTTGACGTTCGCCGTCGCCCAAGCGGCGAATCGTGAGGCGGGAGCCAGCGCGATGCTGACGAAGCTGTCCGAAGTGTTCTTTGCCGAGACGCTGCGGCGTTATCTGCGCGACCTGCCTGAAGGTCAGACCGGATGGCTCGCGGGTGCACGTGATGTGGACGTGGGGAGGGCCCTGACCCTTCTTCACCATCAACATGCGCATCCGTGGACGGTTGCCGAGCTGGCGCGGCAAACCGGTCTGTCGCGGACGGTCCTCTCCGAACGGTTTCGGCATTTCCTGGGAGAGTCACCGATGGCGTACCTGACGCGATGGCGGCTTCAATTGGGTGCCCGTGCGCTCACCCTCACGAGCCACGGCGTGGCCCAAATTGCGTCCGAGGTTGGCTACGAGTCGGAAGCCGCGTTCAATCGGGCGTTCAAACGTGAGTTCGGCTTGCCTCCGGCCAGGTACCGACGCGACAAGGCGGGTCCTCCTGTGGCAGGGCGCCGGCATCGGACAGTGCGAGCGTGCGTAGGTCCTCGATCAACGTCGACAGCACCCGTGTTTCCTCCAGCAACTGCGAGATCTGGCGATCGTCCCGCGCATACACCCCGTCGAGGAGCCCTTCGAGGCGACCCTGGAGGACAGACAACGGCGTTCTCAGTTCGTGGGCGACATCGGCCATCAGATCACGCCGCAACCGGTCCGCATTCTGGAGCCGCAGTGTCATGGTGTTGAAGGAGTGTGCGAGCGCGCGCATCGGTGGCGGTCCATACTCCTGCACTCGCACCCCGTAATCCCCCTCGGCCACCAGATCGGCGGCATCCATGACGGCGCGAGAGGAGCAGTGAAACGGCGCATCGCGCCGAATACCATCGTGAGGCCGGCTCCTGCAGCGAGCAACACCAACACGGCCGGAATCGCCGCGGTCCAGCCGACGAGGCCGAATCGGCCCGCGAGCATCCAGGTGGCCGCGAAAATCCCGGAAACGGTGACCACGGGTCCAAGGAGCGCCGCAAGCGCGAGCCGCCGGAAGAACCGCGCGCGCGTCCGACGATCCATGGCGGGCCGGTGATGGTGCGACGGCCACGGCTCACCAGCGTGACGCCATGGCGGTTCCCTCCGTTCGCAAGAAGCACGCGTCATGGGTCGGCGAACCTATACCCGACGCCGTAGACGGTGAGCACGTACCGCGGATTGCGCGGGTCTGGCTCGAGTTTCCGGCGCAGATTCTTGACGTGAGCGTCAATCGCGCGGTCGAACGAGTCCCCCTGTTCGCCCGAATCGCGTCGAGCAGCTGGCCGCGCGTGAACACGCGGCCCGGCTGCCGCATCATCATCGCCAGCAGTTCGAACTCGGTGGACGTCAGGTCGACGGCCCGTTTGCCGACCTTCGCCTGCATTCGTGGAACGTCAATCGTGACGTCGCCGGCGCGAATCACGTCGCCGACGCCGGGTCCGATGTCAATCCGCCGGAACACGGCGCGAACGCGGGCGACGAGTTCCCTGGGACTGAAGGGCTTCGTCAGATAGTCGTCGGCGCCGAGCTCGAGCCCAATCAGCTTGTCGCTCTCTTCGACTCGCGCGGTCAGCATGATGATCGGCACGTTCGAGTGCTTGCGCAGTGCCCGCGTCACGTCCAGACCATCGACCTGCGGCAACCCGAGGTCGAGGACGACGAGGTCTGGTTTCTTCGTGCGAGCGAGCGCCAGTGCGTCGGCGCCGTTGCCCGCCATCAGGACCTTGAATCCAGCGCGCTGCAGATAGTCGCGGCAGATTTCCGCAATCCGCGGCTCGTCGTCGACGACCAGGATCTCCTTCATCGCCTAGGTCTGGCTCCGGCCGCGGGCGTTGACGCTGGCTGCTCCCGGTGCGCCCGCCGGTGCCATTCCTCGAAAGCGGGCGGGATGCCGTCGTTCCAGTCCCGCCTCCCGCGCCACGCCCCATGCCACATCAGGCCGCGGCCGGCGACGAAGAGGAAGATGAAAAAGAAGAAGAGGGGAATGAATAGATTGTGAAAAGGTGATGAACACTTGCGGTGGCGTGGAAAGGGAGCAGGTGACACCAGCGCGACCGGATCGCCGCGCCGGCCATCCTACGGATCTTCAATCAACTCGAGGACGACGAGGACCGGGCGGTGATCGGACGCCATCGGCGCGTCGATCACCTGCGAGTCGACCGTGCGCCAGCGGCGAGCCGGCCGGGCGAGAACGTGGTCGACACGCCTTCGTAATCGGCCGGTGTCGGCCGGTTCGTGATCGACGAAGACATCGACCCACTGCGCCCCGAGAATCTGCATCACCTCGGTGTCCACCCGACTGTTCATGTCGCCGGCGAGGATGCTCGGCCCGGCGGCTCCGCGGGTGAGCAATTCGTTGAGGAAGCCGGCCTGAGCCACGCGATTCCCCAGCTCGCGGCCCTGATCGAGATGCGTGCTGGTGAACTGCAGCAACGGTTCGTGTTCGCCCATTGCGACGGCCACAGTGAGTGCTGTGCGTGGTTCGCGGTCGGCGAGGCCGGGGAGCGTGCGGTTGTCCGTTTGTACGATCGGCCAGCGGGAGAGCACCCCGACACCGTAGCCACCGCCCTGGAAGTCCATCGCCTTGCCGAAGACGGCGTGCATGCCGGTCAGCTGTCCAAGCTCGGTGAGTTCGTTGATGCCGCCTGCCCGGGCGGTGCCCTGATCGACCTCCTGGAGCGCGACGAGATCGGGATTGACATCCATCATCACCCCGGCCAGGCGAGGCAAGTCGATCTCCCCGTCCATTCCTTCACCGTGGTGGATGTTGTAGGTCAGGATGCGCAGCGTGCGTCGAACGGCTGGATCTGCCGCCGTCAGGTATCCCCACGCACCATCCAGCGCGAGCAGCAGGGCGACGAACAATGCTGGCTTCAACGGGCGCCCACGTTGCGGAGAGTAGCACGACCATCGGAAAACCATCCAGACCGTGTGCTTCACACTTCGGCGATGGCTGATGCGGGCGAAACGTTGCCTGTTTCGCGCCGCAGCGAAGCCATTGCCGGACCCTGATTGCTCCATGCTCCCACCCGCGGTGCGGTATTCTAGGCCCGAGGTGGCATCGATGACCGTGTCTCGGCCCTTGAGATTTTCTTCCCGGCATGCGCGCTCGCGATGATGCTCGGCGCATCGCCCGCCGCGGACGCGCAGGGCTTCTTCAGTCCGTTTATTGGCTGCAACTTTGGCGGCGACGCTGTTGTCTCGGCGTTGCGCTCAGCGACTTGAAGCTCGATTTTGGCCGTGCCGGAGCCGGCGTGGTTTTTCAGTTCTAAACCGCCAGCGTCCCGCTCTGCCTCCGGGGTCGAGGCCGGCCTCACGTTCGATCGCCCGCCGTCCAGCGACAGCACGATCGCGTGAGGAGCGCTGGTAGCTCTGGGGCCCTTGTACCCGAAGTGTGCTACGTGGAATTCGATTGAGGGAGCCTGACATGCCGGAACAAACGAAGTCGATTCGGGACACTCGAGAATTGACCACCCCTCTGTCGCGACGCGGCTTCCTCAAGACAGCTTCGGCTGCGGTCGGGGGATTCGCGGTTGCACAACGTCCGGCGGGTGTCCCTATCACCCGCGCCGATAGGGACGGTCTTCCACCCTACGGCAATTCGACGATTCCCCCTGGCGTCCGCTCCCGCAGTGTCGGCAACGTCAACGGCCTGACGGTGCACATGTTGGAAGCGGGCTACGAGACTCCGGGCCGGCCGGCCGTGCTGCTCCTGCATGGCTTCCCCGAACTCGCTTACAGCTGGCGCAAGGTGATGGTGCCTTTGGCATCCGCGGGGTATCACGTCATCGCCCCGGATCAGCGGGGCTACGGGCGCACCACGGGCTGGGACGGCTCCTACGACGCCGAGCCGGATGCCTTCCGCATGCTCAACATGGTGAGAGACGCCATCGGGCTCGTCTATGCCCTCGGGCATCGCTCCGTGGCGATGGTGGTAGGGCACGACGCGGGTGCGCCAGTCGCCTCCTGGTCTGCACTTGTCAGGCCCGACATCTTCCGCTCGCTGACGATCATGAGTTCTCCGTTCGAGGGTGCGCCGTCGCTGCCGTTCGATACAGCCAACGGCGTCGCCCCGCCACGCCCTGCGCCTACCGACGATGAACTCGACGCGGAGCTCGCGAAGCTCAATCCGCCGCGGAAGTACTACCAGAATTATCAGCGCACACGCGGCGCCAACGACAACATGCTGCATGCTCCACAGGGCCTCCACGCGTTCTTCCGCGCCTACTACCATTACAAGAGTGCCGATTGGAAAGGGAACAAGCCGCATCCCTTGAAGGCGCGAGTCGCCGAGGAGATGGCTCAGATCCCCACCTACTACGTGATGGAACGCGACAAGGGGATGGCGGAGACGGTTGCGCCGATGATGCCGTCCGCGATCGAGATCGCGGCCTGCAAGTGGCTGACAGAGCCCGAAGTCGACGTCTACGCGACCGAATACGCCCGGACACAATTCACGGGTGCCCTTCAGGGTTATCGGGTGCGGCGCGGATCGGATCCCAAGAGCATCGCGGAGATGCGTACCTTTTCAGGACGTACCATCGACGTGCCATCGATGTTCGTCGGAGGGAAAAGCGACTGGGGCGTCTATCAGACCCCAGGCGCCGTGGACAAGATGCGGAGCACCGCGTGCACGCGGATGGTCGGCTTCCATCTACTGGAGGGCGCCGGGCACTGGGTGCAGCAGGAACAGCCGGAGCAAGTGAGCCGGCTGCTCACGGAGTTCCTGCGCGACCAACCGCCAGGTTCCAAGCCGTGAGAGCTGTCAGCGCACGCCGACCTCATTTGCTTCCGGAGTGCTTCATTCCCTAGACGCCGAATTGCCTGAGGTGGTGGTCGAAGTGTTTCGCGTGCAGGCGGCTGACGTCTCGGCCCGTCACCGCGCCGAACAGGGGATTGAGAGGCCAGTTGCTTTCGATCGGCTTGTCGCCGAGTGCCTGCAGCAGCCGGAGGCTCCTGGATCGCTCGGCTTCGAAATCGTACTGCCCTTTCGCCACGAACGCTGGCATCGTGGGCGCTCCCTTGCCCCACGGCAGGTTGATGACGAGGAACTTCATCAACCAGCCGGGAATCGGCGGCTTCTTCTCCGGCGGCGCCAAGTCGCGTTCGCCTAGAGCGCCCGCCAGAGCTTCGTTCAGATGCCACAGCATCTGGTCCACCGACATCTTGCCCCACAACGGACGCCTGTCTGGGGTCAGGGCGCGCAGCCGGGTCTCAATCTGCGATCGGACAGCCTGGTCGTGCAGAAGGGGCAGGGACGTGCCTCCGGACAGCTCGGATGATCGCGGGCGGCATGGCGGCTTGTCAACCGGGGTATTCCTGGAGTCACGGCCGGCCTGGCACCCGTATCCCTGGAGTTGACGCATGCCAATGATGTATGACGAGCTCGCCTCGTGGTGGCCGCTGCTTTCGCCTCCGGCCGACTACGAGGAGGAAGCCGGGTCTTACGCACGGATGCTCATGGACGCGTGCGCAGCGCCGATTCGCACCGTCCTGGAACTGGGAAGCGGCGGCGGCAACAATGCCTGGCACCTGAAGAGCCGGTTCGAGATGGTGCTCGTGGAGCCATCCGCCGGAATGCGAACAGTGAGTCGCGCACTGAACCCGGAATGCGAGCATGTCGGGGGCGACATGCGCACGGTGAGACTTGCGCGCGAGTTCGACGCCGTTTTCGTCCACGACGCCGTGTGTTACATGACCACGGAGTCCGATCTGCGAATGGCGATCGAAACCGCCTTTGTGCACTGCAGGCCAGGAGGCGCGGCGCTCTTCGCCCCGGATTTCGTCCGGGAGAACTTCCAATCCTCTACCGATCACGGTGGCTCAGACGAGGGTCGTCGCGGTCTCCGGTACCTGGAATGGACGTGGGATCCTGATCCGGCAGACACGACGTATGTGGCCGACTACGCGTACCTGCTCAGGATGGATGACGGAGCGGTACGCGTCGAGCACGATCGACACGTCGAGGGGCTGTTCGCGCGTGCGGACTGGATCCGTCTGTTATCCGAGACCGGATTCGAGGCGCGCAGCGTGCCGTTCGAACATTCCGACCTGGAGCCTCTTTCCCATGAAGTATTTGTGGCAAGAAAACCAGGCGCGTGAAGGCTTGACCAGCGACGGGAATGCCGGCCGACGGCATTGCAGAGCTGACCTTGATCGCGCGTCCCTCGCGAACCCGTTGTTCGCCCATGGCAGCCGCACCTCGACCGCTTGACGTGCTGTCGGCCGTTTGGCCAGCGCGATGCTGGACGCCTGTAAGGCCTGAACCGATCGAGGACTGGGCACCATCGTCTGGAACGCGTCTTGCGGTGTCTGGAACGGCTGTCCCACATGGAACAGCATTCACGGGTCCAGATTCCCAAAGGATGCTCATGAAGTCCGAGCTTGAGAAATTCTACGCCTTGATTGAGCAGATCGAAGTTGCGATGCTGACAACGAGAAGGCCCGACGGGCATCTCGAATCACGGGCCATGGCTAATCAGAAGAAGGCGGCGGGGGCTGATCTCTGGTTCGTCACCGCCGAAGGCACGGGCAAGCTCCGTGACCTCCGCGCGGACCCCCACGTCAACCTCTCGTATTACAAGGACCGCACCAGGGAGTGGATTTCGGTCTCGGGTCTCGCGACGATCTCGCGCGATCGTCAGAAGATCCGCGAGCTATATGCTGCCGATTGGAAGGCGTGGTTTCCTGATGAGGGCGATCCCCGCCATGGCACGCCCGACGACCCGCGCCTCGTGCTGATTGGAGTCGACATCCATGCCGCCGCATTTTTCGAAGTCGACCAGCCGCAGCCGGTGGTGTTGTACGAAATTGCGAAGGGATGGTTGACGGGGACCGATCCAGACATCGGGGTAATGCACGAGCTGACGGAGCCTCACCGGCAGGGATAGTCACAGCAAACGGTTGCGGCAGGCAACAGCGGCGCTAGAGCCATCCGTTCCCTCGGCGTCTAACGACGCGGGCTTCCGAGACAACGACCCGATCGCAAGAGTCTGGCGGGAAGATTGCGTAGGGCCGACGGCGGACGAGCGAAAGGGCTCGTCGCCAGCTAACCACGAAACAACCACGCGAACGATGCTAAGGGAGTTGAACGAATGGCTGAATCCGGAACGCTCCATGACGCCTTTCTCGACGAATTGCGCGACGCATACGATGGGGAAAAACAACTGACGAAGGCGCTGCCGCGGATGGCAAAGGCAGCGACATCGTCGGTCCTGCGCGACGCGTTTGAGGCGCATCTGGAAGAGACGCGAGTTCAAATCGACCGTCTCGAGCAGGTGATGCAAGGTCTCGGTGAGAAAATCCGCGGAAAACACTGTGATGGCGTGGCTGGCATTATCGAAGAAGGCAAGGCGGTGATGGAAGAGGACTTCGACGCCGCGACCATGGATGCCTGCCTGATCGCCGCGGGGCAGCGTGCGGAGCACTACGAGATGGCCGCATATGGCACGCTCGTGGCGTGGGCCAGGGCGATGGGGCACGATGACGCGGCTGAGCTCCTTCAGGAAACCCTGGATGAAGAGAAGGCCGCCGACGCGAAGCTCACCGCTCTCGCGGAAGCGGGCATCAACGAGGAAGCAGCTGATGCCGCACATCCGGACGAGGAAGCGGATGATGCCGATCGGAAGAAGTCTCAATCGCGGGGCAGGCAAACAGCTCGAGTGGGGGCGCAGACGAAACGGTAGCGCCGGCCGATGGTCGGGGGCCGGACGATCCGAGGATTGATCCGGCCCATTTCGCTTTCAGCAGGCCGCTCTGCGACGGCCAGCCATTTTACGGGTTCAGCTCTTTCATCTCTTCCAGATCTTCGGCTGTCAGTGTTGGCAACTGCCGCATGAACCCGACGAGCTTCCACCCGAGGTCTTCTCCGGCCTGCGAACCATCGCCCCACGCCGCCATCCCGGTAAAACGCACACCATACTCGATGATGTAGAACAGCTCCCCATCCGAGAGGTCCTGTGTCGGGGCCTTGCGCATGTCAGGGGCCCTCGGAAACAGGCCCTTTCCCATCGACGTGTCACCGCTGCCGTCGTTGGCATGACACGTGGCGCAGTAGCGCGCATAGTGTTTTCGACCTTCAGCTGTCGCGCCGGGGTTCGACGCAAACGGATTCGTGCGATCACGGATATCGCGTGGAACGGCCAAGCGCCGCACGGCGCGAGCCAGTCGCGTTTCGATTGCGCCTGGCGCGGGCCTGGCGCTGAGCCCGGTTGCGATTACATATCCAATGCCTGCCCCCCCAATCATCAGGAGGGTCCCGGCGACAGCCGCGGCGATTTTCAGTGTGGTCGTCATGGTCAATGTTCAAGCGGGATCGGGTGGGAATTCATACTACCCTCCCGATCTGGACATGTCGAGCGGACGCCGGCAGCTCATCTTCAGAAGAGGAGAGGATGAGAGTCGACTAGCTGCTTCAGGATCGCAGGGTCCGGAATGTAATCGAATCTCGAACATCGAGCCTCGTGGTGGCGGCACATCCCAGTGTGACACGCGGCGCTGATCTCGGCGCCATGGGATAAGCTGGGTTGTGGCCAGCCGGACATACTCCCGATTGTCGTCCGGTCGAGGACCTGCGGCGCTGACAGGCTGCGATGAAGCGTGATCCGCACGCGGCACTACGCGACGATGTACGGCTGCTCGGCGAGCTGTTCGGCGACACGCTCCGGACGTTCGAAGGCGAGGCGGTGTTCGGCTTGGTCGAGCAGGTGCGCGCGCTGGCGAAGCGCGCCCATGCCAACGAGGACACCGCGTTCCAGGAGTTGGCGGATCGGTTGCGGGATCTGCCGATCGCGTCGGCGGTTCCGATTGCCCGGGCGTTTGCGCAGTTCCTCACCCTGGCCAATATCGCCGAGCAACATCATCGTGTCCGCCGGCGTCGCGAGTACGCCCGCGACACCGAGCATCGGCCCCAGCCCGGTTCATGCGCAGATGCGTTCGCGCGCTGGCGCGCGGACGGTCTATCGGCCGATGCGCTGGTCGGCGCGCTCCGATCCCTGCGTATCGAGCTGGTGCTCACCGCACACCCGACGGAGATCGTTCGGCGCACGTTGCTGCAGGCCTATCGCCGGATCGGCGACCTCCTCGCGGTCCGCGATCGGTCGGATTTGACGCCGGAGGAACACGACGCCGCGCTCCACGATCTCCGGCGGGAGATCGCGACGATCTGGCAGACCGAGGAAGTGCGCGATCGGGCCGTCTCACCGCTCGACGAAGTCAAGAGCGGCCTGGCGGTTTTCGAGCAGACGCTGTGGGAAGCGCTCCCACGGTACATGCGGCAGATCGATCGCGCGATGGGTGCGCCGCTGGCGCTCGATGCGACACCGTTGCGGTTCGGATCGTGGATTGGCGGCGATCGCGACGGAAATCCCAACGTGACGCCGGAAATCACCCGCCAGGCGGTCTGGATGGCGCGCTGGGTGGCCGCCGACCTGTACGCGCGGGAGATCGACGCTCTGCGCGCGGAACTGTCAATCGGCGCCGCCTCCGACGAATTGCGCGAGTTGGTGGGGAACGCCGCCGAACCCTATCGCGCACTCCTGCGCGGAGTCGCGGCGCGACTCCGCGCAACCCGCGCGCACGCCGCCGCCCAGCTCGAGCATGCTGCTGCCGACCCCGGCGCCCAGCTTCCGTTTCTCGAGGCCGACGAGTTCGCGGCGCCCTTGCTCGTCTGCGATCGCTCGCTCGTGGCGACCGGCAACGAGCTGATTGCCGCCGGGCGCCTCAGAGATATTCTGCGGCGCGTTGCGGCTTTCGGGCTGGTGCTGGCGCCGCTCGATGTGCGACAGGAGGCGAGCCGTCATACGGAGGCGATTGCGTGGCTCGCACGGGTGTGGAACCTGGCCCCGTTCGAGGCAGCGTCTGAAGACGAGCGCGTCGCGATGCTCGTCCGCGAGATTGCAAGCAGAACGCGAACATCGGCCGCCCTGCTGCCAGACGATGGAACCATCCCGCCGTCGGTTCGCGATGTGCTCGAAACCTTCCGCACGGCATCGGCGCTCCCGGGCGAATCGCTTGGCGCGTACGTGATCACGATGGCGAGCCGCGCGTCCGACGTGCTCGCCGTTGTGCTCCTCCAGACGCTCGCCGGAGATCCGCATCCACAGCGTGTGGTGCCGCTGTTCGAGACGGCCGCCGATCTTCAGCGCGCCGGGGCGGTGATCGACCGCCTGCTCTCGATACCCTCGTATCGATCGCGCATCGCGGGGCATCAGGAAGTGATGGTGGGCTACTCCGATTCCGCGAAGGACGCCGGCCGTTTTGCCGCGGCCTGGTCGCTGTACCGGGCACAGGAAGACCTCGTCGCCGCCTCTCGCCGCCACGGGATCCGGTTGACGTTGTTCCACGGCCGCGGAGGCAGCGTCGGCCGCGGCGGGGGACCAACGCATCTGGCGATTCGATCGCAGCCGCCAGGTTCAATCGACGGCCGGCTGCGTGTTACCGAGCAAGGTGAAATGATCCAGGCGAAGCTCGGTCTCGTTGACATCGCCGTCCGAACCATGGAGGTGTACACGACGGCGACGCTCGAAGCGACGCTCACCCCGGGCAACGAGCCGGCGGCCGAATGGCGGGCCGCGATGGACCGCCTGTCCGAGGTGGCGCGCGCGTCCTATCGGAGGGTCGTCTATGAGAACCCCGACTTCGTCAACTATTTCCATTACGCGACGCCCGAGCCCGAGCTGCGCACCCTTCGCATCGGCAGCCGGCCGCCCACCCGGCATGGCGGCTCCGCGGTCGAAAGCCTGCGTGCGATCCCCTGGCAATTCGCCTGGACGCAGACGCGCCTCCTGCTGCCGTCGTGGCTTGGCGTCGAAGCCGCGCTCGGCGATGCACAGGCGAGGGGAGAGGAGCCGCTGCTGAAGACGATGTACGAGAGCTGGCCTTTCTTCCAGTCGACGCTGGACCTTATCGAGATGGTGCTCGCGAAAGCGGACGCGCGAATCGCTGCCGAGTACGATCGACGGCTCGTGCCGGCGCACCTCCAGGAAATCGGACGGGAACTCCGTTCGCGGCTGGTGCGGGCGATGGTCGGAATTCTCGCCACGACGGGCCACCGCGAGCCAGCCGAATCGACACCAGTGCTCCGCCGGTCCATCAACGTCCGGAATCCGTATGTCGATCCGATCAACCTGGTCCAGATCGAGCTGCTGACGCGTCTTCGGCGGTCGCCTCACGTACCTGAACTGCTACGCGCCTTCGCCATCACCGTCAATGGCGTGGCCGCCGGAATGAGGAACACGGGATAGACATCTCACCCGCTGATGTCGGTATCCCGACCGCACTGTGCAAAACAGGACAGCTTTGCGGTCCTGCGCCCGCTATTCTGGCGGCATCGTTCTGAGCGCCCCTGCCAAGGGGACGCTCCTGATGAAAACAGGGGGCCACGAGTATGGCTGGCAAGCAAACAGTCCGCGCGGAGATTGAAGCACAGCGCTGCCTGATCGAGGAGCAACAGGTCGAGATCATGCGCCAACGGCACCAGCTCGAAATGCAGCGCCGGCACATGGCCCACCTGGAGGCCGAGCTAGAGGGCGTCAGGACCACTTTTCAGCGATCCGCTCTGACCGTCCAACCGGAAGCGGCAGCCGCCAGCAACGCCAACGGCAACGGCCACCGCGCCTTCCATCTTCCCAGCCGGGAAACGCGTTCGTGACGCTGATCTGAGAGTCCGGCCGCCGACACTCTCGACAAGGCGAGTCGTTCGGCGGATCCGAAGGAATGACGATCACGCGGGAGGTCCGGCGGAGCCAAACGGAAGTAGGCTGCGCCCGCTGCTTGCCGCCACACGACGAGCATGCTTCCACGAGGTATTAACAACTTTCAGTTAATACGGGATCGCGTGAGCACAGCCGTCAATGTCGATATATTCCACCTGATCGCTGCAGCGCCACGCACGTGACGCCGAAGCCATCACCCACCACTTCACCGTCGCCGCACACCTGGGAAGAGGCCGGCCGCCTCTTGCCCGGCCGCGAACCGACCGTACCCGTGTTCTGACACCAGAGCTGGCGCAGCCGCTGAAACACAACGGTCCTGGGTGAGGCCTTCGTCGGCGCTGAGATCGTCTTCACCGGACGCGCGAAGCTCCCGGTGACGGTTCCAATCTCCGGCGAGGCAGAAATCGAGCACGCACGGCAGAACCTGGCCCGCATCGAGAACCTGATTCGCTAATATCCACTAGGTGCGGGCGCAGTGTCTGGGTATCCTCGTCAAGGCATGTATATTCGATATCCTTGATGGACCTGTTTCGCATTCGGGGAAACCGTGGTCGGCCAGCGTCCGTACATTTCTCGGAGTGAAGCGGTGAAGGAGCAGCACGCCTTGTCTGACGGTCCGTCGAGCGGCATCACGTCCCGTTTCACCCGGCGCCGCCGGGCGGTTTCGATACTCGCGGTCCTGTTGAGCCTGTTTGCCGCGTCGCAGTTCGACGTCCTCGTCCAGGTCATCGCCGAGCCGCTCCCGAAGCAGGTCAGCGACAGCGCCTTCTGGGAGTTGATCGTCGATTTGTCGGAGCCCGAAGGCCTCTTTCGCTCGGATAATTTCGTATCGAACGAGACGACCTATCAGGAAGTGATTCCTGAGTTGAGAAAGCGTTCCTCGCCGGAAGGGGTCTACCTCGGCGTCGGGCCTGATCAGAACTTCACGTATATCACGGCGCTGCGTCCGCGCATGGCGTTCATCGTCGACGTCCGGCGCCAGAACATGATCCAGCACCTTCTCTACAAGGCCATCATCGAACGATCCGCCGATCGCATTGATTTCCTGTCGCGGCTGTTCTCCCGGCCACGACCGGCCGGCCTCGAGGAATCCTCCCCGCCCAAGGTCCTGTTCGACGCGTACCGCGAGGTGGCGGGAGATGAACTGCTCTTTCAGAAGAACCTGCGCGAGGTGGAGCACCGGCTGGTCGAGGAGCACGGGTTCCCGTTGACGGAGGAGGATCTCCGAAGCCTCGAGTACGTCTACCGGGCGTTTTTCTCGGAAGGGCCGGATCTTCGCTACTCATTCCCGCGACAGCAGTCGCCTCGATGGTTCCCGACCTACGCCGAGCTGCTCGCGGCGACGGATCGGACCGGCTTGAACCACAGCTACCTCGCCGACGAGGCGAACTTCCGCACCTTGCGCGACTTCCAGCGTAACAATCTTCTGATCCCGATCGTGGGCGATTTCGGAGGGGAGAAAGCCATCCGTGCGGTCGGCCGGTATCTGAAGGATCACGGGGCGACGGTCAATTATTTCTACACGTCAAATGTCGAGCAGTACCTCTTTCAGGGCGATGCGTGGCGTCGCTACTACTCCAGCGTTTCGGCTCTGCCAGTGGATGAGAACAGCACGTTCATCCGGGCGTACTTCGATGCCGGCTTCCTGTATCCGCCGGGGATCGTGACTCCGGACCTCCATTCCGTGCAGCGGCTCGATCCGATTCCCCGCTTCCTGGACGCGTTCGGCGCAGGCGAGATCAGCACCTATCAAGACGTGGTCGAACGATCGAAATGACGCGCCGCGCCGTGAGGGCGCTCCGTTCCTCGAGAAGGGTTGAGCGCGTCGTGGCGCACGGATTCGTACCGCTGGCGAAATCCGGAGCCGGCGGCCTAGGCTCGAGGCGCGGCTTGGCGAACTGGCGGTGGTGATCGGCGGCTCCGCCCTCGGACTGATCGTGCTTGCAATGACGCCGGTCGAGCGCGAGATTCACAATCGCGGAAGAGACGATCCCAAAGACACGACCAGTGTCTAGTCGTCAATCACGAAGGTGACCATCATGTTGACCTGATACTCGGTGATCGCCCCATTGCTCACCCGCACCTGCTGCTCCTTGACCCAGGCGCTGCGGACGTTGCGGAGTGTCTTGTTCGCTCGAGCAATGCCTTCGACGATCGCTGCCTCAAAACTCTTGGTCGAGGTCGCGCTGATCTCGGACACCTTGGCTATCGACATGTCGCCCTCCCTTCGCACAATGATACCCACATCCGTCGCGAGTCTGTTGATCAGTCGTGCGTAAGGGCTGGATCGGGGACGGCCGATCGGACCGGCTCAACTGGTTCGCCGATCGGGCCGAACTCAAACTCGGCGGAACCACCCAGGGTTGAGACGCAATCAAGCAATCCGCCGCGGTGACATCGACCGGTTTCGACAGATAGAATCCCTGGACGTACTCGCAGCCCAGTGCCTCGAGCTGGCAGAGCTGCTCGGCGGTTTCCACGCCTTCGGCCACGACGTCCATACCGAGATTCTGCGCAAGCGCGACGATGGTGGAGACCATCTACGCTCCATTGCCGCCGGCGCCGATCCGGCCAACAAAGGAGCGATCGACTTTCACCGTGTCGGCCTGAAGGCGATGCAAATAGCTCAATGAGGAATAGCCCGTGCCGAAATCGTCGATGCTCCATCCAATGCCGATGGACTGCATGCGTTTCAGCGTGGTTTGCGCGGCGGCCACGTCATCGATGTACGCGCTTTCGATGATCTCCAGCTTCAAGCTGGACGCCCTTTCTGAACGAAGCGGTCGGGTTGAATCGCCAGCCGATACACAACGCCAATATAAGACTGTAAGGTGCAATACCGTCCATCCGATCGTTCTTGACGGTCACAGCCGTAAAGATAGGTTTGGTGGATACTTAGGCTCTATCAACCCAGCTGCGTGGAATCCGCCAGCACGAGTCTGCGTGCTGTTCTGAGACGGTGGCCGTCGATTTTTGGCGAGCGGGCTCCTAAACGATACGGATGGAACGTCGTCGAGCGCAGGCAGCGCCGGACGGTATAACATCGGGTCGTTCCAGGTATCAGGATCGAAGTCTGGAGCATGCTAAAACAATGAATATGTCGAATCGCATCTGTGCTGCGCTGTCTGTCTTGGTTCTTGCGCTTGCGATAGGAGCAGAGCCTCAGGGACAAGAGACCCCTCCTGTTCCGCCGCAGTGGGCGTACGGCTTCAAGACGCCTCTGGGCTCGCCGCCGGCGGATGAGCCTGCGTCGATTCCCTCAAATCAGCTGGCGAAAGACGACGGGAAGCCCATACAACTCCCGGGCAGTCCTTTGAGTCTCACGCTCACACAGATGCGCAGCGCCGGTGCGCCGGTTGACTGGTATCCGGACGACCATCCACCGATGCCGGAAGTCGTGGCGCGCAACCGGCCAGGGGTTTCGGCGTGCGGTTCGTGCCACTACCCGAACGGCAAGGGTGACACGGCAAACGCCAGCATCTCGGCGCTTCCTTACGTTTATTTCGTGCAGACGATGGAGGACTTCAGGAAGGGTCTGAGAAAGAGCGCGGACCCGAGAAAATACAATACGGAGAATATGATCGCCTATGCGAAGGCGATGACCGACGAAGAGATCCGGGCGACCGCGGAGTATTTCGCAGCGATCCCTTTCACATCGAGGGTCAAGGTTGTCGAAAGCAAGACGGTTCCAAAGACGCGTCTTGTGGCGGCAGGTGTCTATTTCCCGATGGAAGGGAATGAAACGGAACCGCTCGGGGACCGCATCATCGAGATGCCGGAAACCGCGAATGATTTCATCTATCGGGACTCACGGTCGAGCACCGTCGCCTACGTGCCCGTCGGCAGCATCAAGAGAGGCGAGCGCCTGGTGACGAATGGCGGCGATGGCAAGACCACGCAGTGTGCCATCTGCCATGGCCCGGACCTGCTCGGCCTCGGTCCCGTGCCCGGAATCGCGGGACGTGGCCCCAGCTATCTCGTGCGCCAGCTGTTCGACATGCAGCACGGGTACCGCAAGGGCGTGTGGACCAGCCTGATGAAACCGGCGGTCGAAAAGTTGAGCACCGACGACATCATCGACATCGTGGCGTACCTGTCCTCCATCAAGGTTGTGGCTGCGCCCGCACCTCGCTGAGGCCGCGGCGCGTCAATCTGCGCGTTGACCGACGGTCGGCCGAGCCGCCGACACCTCACGATCATGTTTCGATCTGCGCGTGGCCGGCCGGCGCCCGGGTAGCACCCGGGCTGGGGGTCGTGCTATGTTGCGGGCTTCATCGCCGCCCTGTTCGGCATCCAATCAGGTATGGATGATGGCGTTCGAATCAATCTTCCAGTCACTGCGACTTCGAAACCCGACCGTCAGAAGCGCGGCTCCGGGGCAACCGTGACCGGCCGCGTCGAGAATGATGAGGATGCGCGGTACCGGGCCCGCGTGTCGACGATCGCCGAGATAGTGTCGGTGTCCCCGCCGTCGACGTCCCTCTGACCATCACCTGGAGAGCACGAAGATGGCGGACGATCTGATTGAAAAACTCGGCGAGCTGCTCAAGAAGAAGCCCTGGTACGAGCTGCCGCGCCTGCTCGCGGATGGCCGCCTGTATCAGATGCGCACGGAGCTGCGCGAAAAGAACCTCCACGACACGGAAGAGCCGTCGGAGCTCCGGCAGGAGATTCCGTCCGACCTCGATCCGGTGCTGCGGTCCGGACGGACGATCGCCGGTACCCACAACGACCTGCATTTTCCGAAGATGGGGGCGGCGGGCCGCCGCTTCGGGCGCAATTTTCCGCTGGAACATACGTTCGCTGACACGGCCAACCTCCTCATCCCCAATCCCCGGGTGGTCAGCCGCGAGCTGATGACGCGCGAGACCTTCAAGCCCGCGACGATCCTGAACCTGCTGGCGGGGGCGTGGCTGCAGTTCATGGTGCACGACTGGTTCGTCCATGACAGATCGACCACCGAGTTCGTCGACATCCCGACCCCGCCCGGCGACGACTATGGCGAGCCAAACGTGCGCGTGCCGCGCAGCGTCCCCGATCCCGCCCCCGCCGGATCGACGCGGCCGCCCGCATACGTGAATCTCAACAGCCACTGGTGGGATTCGTCGCAGATCTACGGTTCGGATCCGGACACGGCCGCGAAACTGCGCACGAAGATCGGCGGCAAGCTCCGGCTGGAGCCGACGGGACTTCTGCCGACCGATCCGCAGACGGGCCTGAGCTTCACCGGATTCACCGACAACTGGTGGCTCGGGCTGGCGATGCTCCATACGCTCTTCACGCAGGAGCACAACCATGTGTGCGACCTGCTGGCGCACGAGCACGCCGACTGGAACGACGATCAGCTCTTTACGCGGGCGCGGCTGATCAACTCGGCGCTGATGGCCAAGATCCACACCGTCGAGTGGACGCCCGCGATCGTGCCGCACCCGTTCATCAAGAGGGCGATGAACGTGAACTGGTCCGGGCTGGCCGGTGAGGAGCTCCAGGACACGCTGCGGTTCCTCGACGACCAGGAAGTGCTGGGCGGCATCGTCGGCTCGAAGGCCGATCACCACAGCGCGCCGTATTCGCTCACCGAGGAGTTCGTCGCGGTCTACCGGATGCACCCGCTGATTCCCGACGAGGTGGCATTCCATTCACTGGTGACGGGAGGCCTGCTCGAGAAGCGGACACTGGCAGAGATCGCCGGCCGGAACACGCCGGCGATTGCCGAGCGCGTGACGATGCCGGACCTCTTCTACTCGTTCGGCACCTGCCATCCGGGCGCCGTCACGCTCCATAACTTCCCGCGCACGCTGCAGAACCTCCGGCGCGACGATGGCGAGCACCTCGACCTGGCGGCCGTGGACATCTTCCGGGACCGCGAACGTGGGGTGCCTCGCTACAATCAGTTCCGCCGCCTGCTGCACAAGGGACCGGTGAAGTCGTTCGACGAGCTCACCGACAACCCGGAGTGGCGCAAGCAGATCAAGCAGGTCTACAACAACGATCTCGAGAGCGTCGATCTGATGACCGGTCTCTACGCCGAACCGCTGCCTGAGGGGTTCGGGTTCAGCGAGACCGCCTTCCGTGTCTTCCTGCTCATGGCATCGCGCCGTCTGAAGAGCGATCGGTTCTTCACCGACGATTTCCGCGCGGAGATCTACACGGAGTTCGGATTGGAGTACATCAAGAAGAACACGATGCTGACCGTGCTGAAGCGTCACTTCCCGCAGCTCGCCCCGGCGCTGTCGGGAATCGAGAATGCATTTCAGCCGTGGACGGTGACGAAGGGGCCGGCGGTCACGTCCTGAGACGTTGATGTCGATTCCGACACGGATTCGGCCGGTCGTCCTCGCGATCGGCGCGGCACTGCGCCCTCAACACGGCCCGGGTCACCGCGTCGCCACGGTCAGCGCCCGCCGAGGTCTGTGATGTACCGGCTTCCTTCATGGATGCACTGGACGACGATCACCGGCAGAATCGTGATCGGCGTGGGGCTGGCCGCGTTCGTCGGCGCGTTGTGGGCGGTTGTCTCGGTGACGCGCGACCGCCCGACCGAGTACCGACGACATCACCGACCATTTCAAATACGGATCGATCGGGAGCGAGCCGGGCGGCTCGCTCCTGAATCCGGTGGGCGGGACGCTGCCGCCCTACTGGATGTTCAAGGCGCTTCCGTCCCTCTGCCCTGAGAAGCTCCCCGGAGGCTACGCTTCCGTTGGGCTGATCACGGAGCCGGGAAAGGATCTGCCGATCGGCGTGTCACGGCGGAACCGGCTCGGGATCGACCAGGTCGGATTCAACTGCGCGCTCTGCCACACCGGCACCGTGCGCGACGCCCCCGGCGCGCCCCCCCGCATCGTCCTGGGCATGCCGTCGCACCAGCTCGACCTGCAGGCTCTCGTCAGGTTCGTGCTCGAGTGCTCGCTTGACGATCGGCTGACGCGGGAGAACGTGCTGCGGCAGGCCCGTGAGCTCGGCGGCGGCGGTCCGTCGCGGTTCGAGCGGCTCCTGCTCCGGTTCGGATTCGTGGATCGTTTGAAAGCTCAGGTTCTCGGCCTGCGAAACCGCATCGAACCGGTGCTGAGCGACCGTGTGCCGCGATGGGGGATGGGCCGCGTCGATACATTCAATCCGTACAAGTCGATCCAGTTCAACTGGTCTCTCGAGCGGCTCCCGCCGTCCGAGCTGATTGGTGCGGCAGACTATCCGTCGCTCTGGAACCAGGCGCCGCGCGAAGGGATGCATTTGCACTGGGACGGCGACAACGATTCGGTGGACGAGCGCAATCTGAGCGCGGCGCTCGGTGCCGGGGTGACGCCGGTCACGGTCGATCATGCGTCGATGAAGCGAGTACGCGACTGGATCTGGACGCTGCCGCCGCCCAAGTATTCGTACCCGATCGATCAGGGGCTCGCCGCTCGCGGTGCGTCACTGTACGCTGAGCACTGTCAAAGCTGCCACGCCGACAGCCGGTTTCGCGACGGCGTGATCGCGCCGGGGACGCGCGTCGGCCAGGTCGTGCCGATCGCCGACATCGGCACGGATCGCCATCGGCTCGACTCGTACACGGATGAGTTCGCCGCGAATCAGTATGCGCTGTACCCGGATTCGTCGTACCGGTTCAGCCATTTCAGGAAGACCGCCGGCTATGCGAACCATCCGCTGGACGGCATATGGCTGCGCGGACCGTACCTTCACAACGGTTCGGTGCCGACGCTCCGCGATCTGCTCGATGCCCCGGAGGCCCGGCCGAAGGTGTTCTACCGCGGGTACGACGTATTCGACCCAACGAAGGTGGGCTTCGTGTCGGATGTTCCGCGCGCGGACGGCCGCGAATTCTCGAGGTTCGACACTTCAGTGCCGGGGAACGGCAACGGTGGACACGTCTACGGCACTACGCTCTCAGACGCGGACAAGGCCGCGTTGGTCGAGCACCTGAAAACGTTCTGAGGCACAGCCATGTTCCCACCGGTCCGAAGCGATTCCAGGTGGTTCCCGCGCGCTCCGTGGTCGGCATCGCCGCGAGCTTCGCGCCTGCTACCCCGACTCTTATCGCCGTCAAGCGGGTCACTATCATGCTGATCGCTGAAGCCATGTCCGTGGTGCTTGCGGACGGGGTCCGTTCGCTCGCGAGCGCGAAAGACGTGAGGGGGCGCTCCCGGTGACCCGCGCCTTCAGCAGGCGTCCATATCTCCGGACAGTCGCGCTGGTCGCCATGGTCGTCGTCGGAGCGATCACCGGCGGCGTGACGTACGTGAAGTTCTTCCGCGAGTCACCGCCCCCGTATTTTGCGTCGGACGAAGACCACTTTCTCTTCGGCTCGACCGGCACCGAGGCGGAGAAGGGCGTTCCGTACTGGATCTGGCTGGTGCTGCCGCGCATCTTCCCGGAGTATCTGCCGCGCCCTGGGGGGTACGCGGCGCTGGGCCTGCTCGGGAAGGACGGCCACGAGCTGCCGGTCGGCCTCTCGAAGGTGACCGTTGGCTTGCCTCGGGTGGGGATCAACTGCGCCGCCTGCCATACAGCCCGGTGGCGCGAAAAGCCAGGCGATCCCCCGACCATCGTGGCGGCCGGGCCTGCGCATCAGACGGGGGTGCAGGAATATCTTCGCTTCCTGATGGCCTGCGCGTCGGATCCACGTTTCAACGCCAGCACGATTCTCGACGAAATCGCCAAGAACTACCGGCTGTCCGTATTCGACCGGCTGCTCTACCGGTTCGCCGTTATTCCGTCCACCCGGCGGCGGTTGCTGCGGGAGAAACGCAACAACGAGTGGATGCAGGAGAGCCCCGAGTGGGGGCGGGGTCGCACCGATCTGTTCAACCCGGTGAAGTTCTCCATCCTGCGGCAGCCGGTCGAGGCGACGGTGGGCAACGCCGACATGGTGCCGCTCTGGAACCTGAAGCAGCGCGAGGGCATGGCGTTGCACTGGGACGGTTTGAATACGAACCTGAAGGAAGTCGTATTGTCCTCGGCGCTCGCCGAGGGCACCACGCGAAAGTGGATCGATCGCGACACACGCAAGTGGGACAATACCGACCCGCAAGACATGTCGAGTCTTCGCCGGGTCCAGAATTTCATCAGCGAGGTGCAGCCCCCGAAATACCCGTTCGCGGTGGACGAACCCTCCGCGCGGCGCGGTCAGGCCGTGTTCGAGAGCGAATGCGCCGCCTGCCACGCGTTCGGGGGCGCCCGCACCGGCTCGGTGATCCCGATCGAGGAGATCGGCACCGATCGCCATCGCCTCGACATGTGGACGCCGAACGCCGTCACAGCCTACAACGACTACGGCGAGGGCTCCGACTGGAAGTTCTCGGCTTTCCGGAAGACCAACGGCTATGTGGCGGTTCCGCTCGACGGTCTGTGGCTCCGCGCCCCCTATCTCCACAACGGATCGGTGCCGTCGCTGACGGACCTCCTCGAGTCGCCCGACCAGCGGCCGAAGCAGTTCTGGCGCGGCTACGACGTCTACGATCCTGTGAATGTCGGCTTCGTGTCGTCGGGACCTGAACCGCAACGGCAGGGCACGCTCTACGACACGTTGAAGCCAGGCAACGGCAACATCGGCCATCGGTACGGGACGGACCTGCCTGCCGAAAGCAAACGCGCCTTGATCGAGTACCTGAAGACGCAATGAGAATTCGACCATGACCACGACTTCCTCAAAGCTCGCGGAAGAGACGGTGGACCCGGCGGAGGCGCGCGTCACCGCCGATTTCATCGCGTTTCTGAAGGCGGCAAGCCTCAGGCGGCAACCGACCGGGCCCCTCCGCCGGTTCAATCAGGGACGCGCGGCCGGCTGTGTGCACGCACAGTTCACGGTCCTCGACACCCTCCCGGCGGAGCACCGGGTCGGCATATTCGCGATTCCGCGCGCGTACGAGGCGTGGATCCGCTTTGCCAACGCCTCGTCGCAATCAGACCGCGAAAGGGACGTCCGGGGAATGGCGATCCGGCTGTCCGGCGTACCGGGGGAAAACCTTACGCCCGGCGAGACGCGGCAGGACTTCGTGCTGAACAGCCATCCGGTGATGGTGGCGGCGAACACCAAGGACTTCCTGGAATTGCTGACGGCAATGGACGCTGGCGGGCTCCGCCAGGCGAGCTACTTCCTGTCGCATCCGCGCTCGGCGATAATCGGATTCCAGGCGCGTCAGCAGCCGACGAGCCATCTCGATATTTCCTACTGGAGCGCGACGCCGTACCTGTTCGGTCCGGGCCGCGCCGTGAAATATGTCGCGCGGCCGTGCACGCCTCCCAAGACGACGAAGCCGGAGCGCGTCACCGACTCCTATCTGAGTGATGCGTTGCGGGCCCGCCTCCGGCAGGGCGAGGCCTGCTTCGATTTCATGATTCAGATGCAGACCGACCCGCGAACGATGCCGATCGAGGACGCGACCGTCGAATGGAAGGAGCGCGACGCGCCCTACCACGCGGTCGCACGGGTTCGCATCCCGCAGCAGGAGGTTGGAGACGCGGAAACAGCAAGGCGCTGTGAAGAGGCCGGCTTCAATCCGTGGCACAGTCTCGTGGAACACCGGCCTCTAGGCGGCATGAACAGAGCGCGGCGCGAGATTTACGATGCGATGGCGGAATTCCGCCAGGCCCACGCGGGTCGCTAGTGCAGTCTGAAAATCTGAAATCTGAAGTCTGATCAGGCTTCAGATTTCTCACTTCAGACTTGAGACGTTCAGCTACGCCCGCCCCGCAAACTCCCGCGTCTCGGTGTGGACCTTGACCTTCTCGCCGGTCTTGATGAAGAGGGGCACCCGGATCTCGAGGCCTGTTTCCAGCGTGGCCAGTTTGGTGGCGCCGCCGCTCGCCGTATCGCCCCGAGTGCCTGGCTCCGTGTAGGTCACCGCCAGTTCCACATGCTGCGGAAACTGGATCCCGATGGGGCGTCCGTTGAACTTCTGGATCTGGACGATCACGTTGTCGGCAAGCAGGTGCCGATCGTCGCCGACGATGTCGGCCCCGAGCGTGAGCGTCTCGAAGGATTCTTGATCCATGAAGTTGAAGCCCTCGGTGCCGGCATAGAGAAACGAGGCGGGTTCGATGACGAGATCCGGCTCCTTGAACTTCTCGCCGGCCTTGAACGTCCGGTCGAACACCGCGCGCGTCAGCAGGTTCCGCATCTTGATCCGCACGAGGGTCTGGCCGCCTCGCGCCGTCGGCTTGGAAACGTCCACGTCCAGGCAGTGGTAGGGCGCGTTGTCGTATTCGAAGAACATCTTTCGTTTGAGGGCGATCGCTTCCAGCAGGGTTGCCATATCAGGAGGTGCGGAGGCTGAGCCCCGATCGTGGGACCTCAGCGCGTTACAGATTCCAGCCGTGCGGTCCTGACCAGCCGTCCGCCGTCAGTTCATCTTCCACGGCACGCTGGCGCCGGGTCAAATCCGCCGAACCGGGAAAGCGTTCGATGCGCTCCGTGCCGTCAGGATCACAGATCCTCAACTCGAAGCCGCCGTCAGGCGAGTTCAGAGCTTCGCAGCGCAGGTAGGTGCCGTTTCGTTCAAACCACCAGAACACACACACTCTCCTTGTCAGTATGTCGGAACAACGGGGGCCGACCATTAGGTTCCGGCCCAGCCTCGTCCTACGGGTCGCGCGGTGCGTCTGCCGGACTGCTGGCATCAGTCCCGCTCCGGAGTCGGCGCCGCCGCCATCACCGGAGCGATCGTTGCTGTTCTTCAGCAATTGAGTGTACGTCCGGTTCCGTCTCACGATAGAATGCCCGGCACGCGGGGGATTCCCCGGCCTCCCGCGTGGGCACCGGTCTCGACGCGACGAACGCCGAGTGACTGCACTGCTCCGCCCTTTCGAGGAGTCGGGTGCGTGCGCCGCACGGCGAGGTGAATGCCCGATCTGGTCCTCCTGACGAATGGCGACAAGAAAGAACTCCGGCAGATCGAGAGCGTTCTGGTCGCAGCAGGCTGTCTGGTCGCCTGCGCAGCGTCGCTCCGAGCCGCTGTCAGACTGCTGGCCTCGGTGATCCCCGAGCTCCTGATCGCCAGCGCGCGCCTGCGCAGCCCTGCTGATCGCGAAGGGCTCGAGCTGGCCAGGCTCAGCCGGCGCGATCATCCCAACCTGCCTGTGATCATCACTCACGGATCGCGCGACACGAGCCTCGAGAGCGAGGCGAAAGGCCACGGCATGGCCTTCATCGTCAACCCGCTCGAGAACCCTGAATTCCTCGGATGCATGACGGCATCGCTCGGCGAGCGCCGGCCGCATCAGGCGAAAATCCGGCAATGGCCGCGTAAACGGGTGGCCTCGGTCCCCGCGCGTGTCGATGCGGCGTCCGCTCTGCTCATCGACGTCAGTTACGAGGGTCTCCGGGTGGAACTGGAGGATCCCGGTGAGTCACTGGCGGCGATCTTCGAGGTGACGCTGCCGGCGGCGGGGGTCAATCTCACGACCAAGCGCGTCTGGCGGATTCGTCCTCCCGACGCGGAGGAGAGTTGGTGGGGCATGACGCTCGTGGACGTCAATCCCGGCCTCACAGAGCGCTGGCGACAATTTGTCGACTCGATCCCCGAAACCACGTCCATCGCCTAGGGCAGGGGTCAACGACGCCGTCACTCGAACCCGTCAGCTCGACGTGCCGTGGGCTGACCATCCTCAAGATCCTGAGCGCCGCGGTGCTCGTCTGATCTGGCTGCGCGAGTCTCACGGACCAACGTGCTGGGCCGAGCATGCGACAGCTACCGCGCGAAGCGGAGCAAGCCTCAGAAAATTTCGATCTTCGCGCGCGCCTTCAGGTCCTTGAGAAATGCGTCGGTCTTCTGTTCACGCTGCTGTTCAGCCAGGTAGTCGGTGATCGTCTTCTTCAGATCCGCGAAAGACGGCGGGATACGTTTCTCCTCCGCGAATCGCGACAGGCTCTCGTTATAGAAGGCCTTCGCATCTGCCTCCGACACCGAAATGGTGGGGTCGATCGCCGATTTCAAGAATTTCGCCGCTTGCAGTGTTCGGCGGGTGCGCTGCCGTAACCGCTCGGGAGTCATATCGCCCAGGGCCTTCTTGTAGGCTTCCGCACTCGGATACTCCTCGCGAATTTGCCGGATGCCTTCCTGCACGTCGGCTTCCGAGACGTCCAGACGCTTTGCGACCGCTTGCTGTGCCAGCAGATGCTGTTCGATTACCTCTTCGAGCAGGCTGCGAACGACTTCGTCCCGCCACTCCGACGGCAGGCCATGGCCGCTCCGGGCGTCGAAATCGCGAACGGCGGCGTCGACCTCCCAGCGCTCGATCGGTTCGCCGTTGACCCGAGCCAGGATGGCGGACGCGGCGGGAGGCGGCGCGTTTGCGCGGCCGCGCTGGGCGGCAATGAGCTCTACCGGCTGCAACGAGGGATGGGGATCGTTCAGCGTGTACAGAGCTGTCTGCACGCGAGCGCTCGGGGTCGGCGATGCCCGTCCCAGCAACTTCGAGCCGTCGGACAACGTCACGTTCCTGCCGGCCACGTGCGAACCATCCCTGGCCAGGTAACCACGCACCGTCACCTCGGCCCCCACCGCCAGGTCCGTCTTCTTCCAGCCTCGCCGCATCAGCGCTTCGACAGCGCCGAATTCGACTGTCCAGTTCACAACGGTCCCGTCGGCACCGACGACATCGAGGGTCAGCCTGGCATGGGGGTTCACCCACCGCATGCCCGTGACCGTGCCCGTGAGGGTGATCGGGCGATTCTCGTCGTACTCGGCCGAAAATGAGTGATGCGCATGCGCAGGCGCCGCCACAAGAAGCGCGACGCCGAACGCCACAATCGAGAGCACCGTTGGCATCCGTTTTCCTTCGCCGGTCTGAAACATCAGGACCGCCCTCTCGAGGGTGACGGCCGAGAGTCCACTCAGGTTATCAAATTCACGGCGCCCTGTGACACTATGCAGAGCTTCGTGTCGGCAGCATCGACCGAGCACGAGGATCACGCCGTGACCGAGACGCCCGTCAATCGACCCGCCCAGGTGCTGGTTGCCAGCCTGGTCGGCACGACCATCGAGTTCTTCGACTTCTATATTTACGCCACCGCCGCGGTCATCGTCTTTCCCCGGCTGTTCTTTCCGGCCTCCGACCCGGCTGCGGCCACCCTCGCGTCGCTGGCCACCTTCGGAATCGCGTTCCTGGCCAGGCCGGTGGGATCCGCGCTCTTCGGCCACTTTGGCGACCGCGTCGGCCGCAAGACCACTCTGGTCGCGGCGCTCCTGACGATGGGAATCTCGACGGTGGCCATCGGTCTCCTGCCGACCTATGACGCCATTGGCTTCGCCGCGCCGCTATTCCTCGCTCTGTGCCGCTTCGGCCAGGGTCTCGGTCTGGGCGGCGAATGGGGCGGCGCCGTGCTCCTCGCCATCGAGAATGCGCCTCCGGGAAGGCGCGCCTGGTACGGCATGTTTCCCCAGCTCGGCGCGCCGCTCGGGTTTTTCTTGTCCGGCGGGGTGTTCCTCGCGCTCTCTGAAAGCCTTACCAACGAAGAGTTCTTCTCCTACGGCTGGCGCATTCCGTTCCTGGCCAGTGCCGTTCTGGTGCTGGTGGGCCTCTACGTCCGCCTTACGATCACCGAAACCCCGGTGTTCCGGGAAGCGCTGAACCGCAGCGAGCGAGTGAAGGTACCGATGGTGGTGGTGTTTCGGGACTACCGCCGGACCCTGGTGATCGGCATCATGGTGTCGCTGGCGACATTCGTCCTTTTCTATCTGATGACGGTCTTCGCCCTGGCGTGGGGGACCAGCGCCCTCGGCTACAGTCGCGAGCGGTTTCTGGTAATGCAGCTGTTCGGCATCCTGTTCTTTGGTGCCGGAATTCCTGTCGGAGCGGTTCTGGCGGAACGCGGACGCCGGCGCACGTTGATATGGGTCACGGTGGCGATTGGCGTCTTCGGCCTGGTGATGGCGCCGATGTTCTCGGCGGGAGCGACTGGCGCGGTGCTGACGCTCGTCGTGGGGTTGTCGTTGATGGGCCTGACGTACGGGCCGCTCGGGACGGTGCTTTCGGAGCTCTTTCCGACGTCGGTCCGTTACACGGGCAGCTCGCTGACGTTCAACCTGGCCGGCATATTCGGCGCCTCGCTGGCCCCGTATGTCGCGACATGGCTGGCCACCAACTACGGGTTGCAGTACGTCGGTTACTACCTCTCGTCGTCGGCGGTCGTCACACTCGCCGGGCTCCTCGCGATGCGTGAAACGAAGGATGACGATCTGGCGCGCTCGGGCGCACCTGACAGCTCTGAAGTCCGACGTCCGGTCCATTGAATCAACTGGTCCATTGAGTCGTCTGCCGTTGGAGACTGCCGCATTGCCCCGATGACCAGGTCGGGCGCCCTATTCCTCGATTCGCTGGTCGGACGGCGAAATTCGAGCTTGACTCTGGCCTATGACGAACGCCAAGCAGCATCTAATCCTGACGGCGTTGGGGCGCGGGTTGCGCAGGCGTTGTCCGAGCTGCGGGGTGGGCCGACTGTTCTCGGGGTGGGCTCACCACGTCGAACGTTGTCCGGAATGCGGCCTGGTCTATGAGCGAAATCCCGGGGATACATGGGCGTTCACGATTCTTGGCGACCGGCTGCCGGTGGCCGCGATCATCGTGCTGCTGTACTTCGGGTTCGTCCAGGTCCATCGCGTGGTGGGATTTGTCCTCATCGTTGTGTGCCTGATCCTGCTGGTGTGGACCTCCCCCAACCGGTGGGGCGCGGGGATCGCGCTCCACTACCTGTCGCGCATCTTCTGGCCGGACCCCGCCGACCCGGTGCCACCGCAGCGCGACCCGGGCCGGAGTTGAGGGACCTCGACCCAAGCGGGTTTCAAGACGAGCGGCCAAGGAGCGGCATGCCGAATGCTCATCGCTGTTCGCGTGTCTTTACTTCTGCTGATGACGATGCTCCTTCTGGTAGTCGTTGGGACATTACCAGCATGGCCCTACTCAATGAAGCTCGGTTATTCCCCCAGCTGCGTAAGTGGATTCATTCTGTTCGGAATTGCTTTGTTGGTCGTGGCCGGCCGCCTCTGAGGCGCCGACCACGATTCCTGCTTCGACACGCTGTCCTTCGAAGAGGGTGTCTGTGAAGCGCGTTACTGCCGCCGCAACGCGGCCGCCTTCATGGTTTCCATCCGGGCGCCCAGTTCCTCGAGCTGGGGGCGGCTCAGGACCGAACGGCCTGTCGGGAACATCTTCTTCTCTTCTTCCTCGATGTGGTGCTCGATGTTTTCCTTGAGCACTTTGAGCTTGGGCCCCCATCGTTCGTCCGACTTCGCCAGGCCGTGCAGCTCTTTCACCAGCAGGTCGGCCACGTGGTGTTCCTGATAGCCTTCGAGGACGATCTCTTTTGCCTCGGGATGTGACTTCAGCGCGGGGTAGAGAATCTTCTCCTCGATCAGTTCGTGGGCATTCAGCTCGTTGGTGATGGTGTCGAGCAGCTCGTTCCGCCCCTTGACGGCTCGCGGCGTCGTTTCTTCGACCTTCTTCAGCAGCTCCTCGAGCCGCCGATGGTCGCGTTCGAGCAACTCGATCGCATTGATCGGTCCGTTCCCCCACGGGGCGCGCTCGGCCACAGCCGCGACGGTCCGGCCGATGACGCGGCCGACGGCCGACGCGGCCGAGGCCAGCGTCGATTTCGACGATGAGGAACCGCGCTTCGGGGCGATGGTCTTCCGCGGTTTCGGCGTGCTCGGAGCCCGCCGCCTCCGCCCCCGATTCGCAGCTTTCTTTGCCGCCCGCTTCAGTGGAGCGCGCCTCGATGCTGCTCGTCTGGGGGCCCCGTTCGCTTTCGCACGCGTCTTTGCCATGCACTCCTCCGGCGGAGATTCAGCAAGAGAGCTGCCAGCGGTGACGGTCTGGAGGGCGGGGCCGTGCGAGCGACGGCGGGAGCCCCGCGTAGAGTTTGGCGGAGCGCTAGCTGGCGCGGCCGATGAAGCCGCCGGCGACAGCCGGACGGGATCGCCCGGTCAGTGCCCGGGCGAGATTGGGAGGCACGGGTTCTCCGGTCTCGGTGAGGGTGCGCACGCATTCGCCCTCGAAGGCCGCGATCGGCACGCCATCTCGGTACACCACGCGGCTGGATGCCACCGCTCTGACCCGTTCGCCCGCGGTCACGATGCCGGCGAGATTCAGCGGATCGACCGCTCCGATCACGTGCAGGCGACCGTCTGCCGGTGTCCGGCGGATCTCGCGCAGCCGGCTGACGGCGTCGACAAGGGCGAATTGCTCGCCTGTCATTGCCGAGACGAATCGACCGCCCCGGATCTCGCCTCGCGCCTCCAGCCGGCGATAGACCCGAACCAGCTCGCGCCAAGGAGACGCGTTCGTCTCGCGCGACAGCAGGCGGCGACACACGACGCCGTACCGACGCAACAGCGACCAGGCCTGGGCTTCGACGGCGGCCTCGCGCGACGCGGCGGGCTCCCCGCCGGCATGAAGGAGCGACCACCGGCCCGCCGCCGACGTAGCACCATCCCGAATCGCGGAGCGCCGCGACGCCGCCCGCACAATCGCGCGGAGTCCCGCAAAACCATCAGATGCCACGAGCCCGGCGGCGACCAGGTCGCCGATGGCGACAGCCTGTTCGGCGTCAGACTCGCCCCGCTCCTTCAACTCCCTGAGAAACGAGGCCCCGCGCGTCCGCAAGGTTTTCAGCAGCCGCTGTGCCTCGTTGCTGAGCGCCGCTGCAGGGGCGCCAGGAGTCGCGTCGCCGTCGCTCGTCGTGCTCAGTGCCAGCCAGAGGTCGGCATGCTCCCGAAGAAACAGCGCGACGGGTGTGGTCCCGACCAGTCGCGCCGTTGCCGCCGCCCCGGCGGCTATCGGCTTCGACAACCGCGCCCAGCCCACCTCTCCGGTCAGGCACAACATGTCGAGCATCGCGCGTTCGTAGTGGTCCATGCGTGCCGGCAGGACGGTGCGTTCCCAGCTGTTGGCGGCAAGCTCGTACCCGTCCAGCGTGGCGACAACGGCCCGCAGTCCATCGAGACCGGTCAACCGGCTCGACGGTTCGACATGCTGCCAGGCGAAGAGGAACCGCATGAATTCGGCCGGGCTGACCGGTGCGATTTCCGCGCGCAAGGCGTTGAGCGTGTAGCGATGGATCCGCGCGAGCAGCGCCCGATCGCACCATTCGAGCTCGGCTGCGCCGGGCGTGAACGACCCGCGCAGGACCGCACCGTCCGATTCCAAGGCCAGCAGCGCGGCGTTCGCATCCGCTCCCTCGATCGCGCACGAACGGGCGAGCGCCGTGGCTGTCGTCGGCCCGGTGATCGTCAGTCGATCGCGAAGCAGCTCGAAAAGCGCAGGCTCGCGCGTCCAGGGACGCGAGGCGCGGGAGGCAGGGGCAACGGCATGACCCTCGATCGGCGCGTGGGGATGGACAGCCAGGATCTCGGGCAGGCGCTCGGCAGCGACCCAGACGCCCGACGGCGTCAGCGCCACCATTGCCGCGCGGCCCGTCTCTCTCAACCGATCCAAGAGGGTAGGGGCAAGCCCGTCGCCCTCGTCCCTGGTCAGGAAGCCTGCGGCCAGCAGCGCGTCGTGCAGCTCGTCGGCGTCGCGGGGATCGGGACGAACCTCGCCGCGCACACGTTCGATCGCATCGACGCTAAGCGCCCCGAGCTCCGAGGCGGAGGCCGGTTCGGTCGCGCGCCGCGCGTAGACGGCTTGCGTTCGCCGCTCTTCGAGCGGCGCGTCGTCGAGAAACGCGTAGGGTCGCGCGTTCAGGATCTCGTGCGCGAGCGGCGACGGTTCCGGGGTGTCGCGTGCGATGAGCTGCACGTCGCCGCGGTGAATGCGATCCAGCACGGCTGTCAGCCCCTCGACGTCCATCGCCTCATACAAGCAGTCGCGCACTGTTTGTGCGACGAGCGGGTGATCCGGAATCTCGCGATCTCCCGGGATATTCTCGAGGCACGCCGCGGCTTCCGGAAACGCTGCCGCCATCAGGTCGTCGGCGAGCATACGTTGAAGCTGCGGCGGCACCTTCTTGCCGCCGCGGTTGCGTGGCACGGCCAATGAGATGGTCGTATTCCACCGCCAGCGCGTCTGGAACACCGGGGCGTCGAGGACCGCCTGCACGAGCAGGTCGCGTACGGTCGAAGGATGCAGGTACCGGAAGACGTCCGCGAGTGGGAAAGAATGCTGCGGTCCGAGCGACAGGAGCAAGGCCTCGTCGGTCGCGGCCGCCTGCAGCTCGAAGTTGAACTGCCGACAGAATCGCTTGCGCAGCGCGAGGCCCCACGCCTTGTTGATGCGGCTGCCGAACGGCGCGTGCAGGACCAGCTGCATCCCGCCCGCTTCGTCGAAGAACCGCTCGAGCACGAGCGTGTCCTGCGTCGGAATGACCCCCAGCGCCTGTCGGCCGGCCTCGAGATACGCGACGACCTGTTCTGCGGCCGCCGTTGGAATTTCTGCGGCCGTTTTCAGCCATTCGATCGCGCAATCGCCGGACCGGCCGAGCAACCTATTGACGCCGCCCCGCAGATCGCTGACGGCCTGCGACAGCTCGCTCGTCCGCGCCGGCGCTTCCCCCAGCCAGAATGGCAGGTTCGGCGGCGCCCCTTTGGCATCGGCGACACGCACCGTTCCGGGGCCAACCCGCAGCACACGCCAGGAAGCGTTCCCGAGCTGAAAGACGTCGCCGGCCATGCTTTCGATCGCGAAGTCCTCGTTCAGTGTCCCGATGAAAGTGTCTTCAGGTTCCAGAATCACCCGGTAGTCGGCCACTTCGGGGATCGCCCCTCCCGAGGTGAGGGCCGTGAGCCTGGCTCCCCGGCGCCCGAGGATCCGGGACTGCACCTCGTCGCGGTGGATCAGCGCTCCGCGCCGGCCACGGCGGGTGGCAAAACCCTCGGCGGCCATCCGGACGACGGCGTCGAACTCCTGGCGCTCGAGATCGTGGAAGGGCCAGGCGCCCTGCACCAGCGCGAAGAGCTCGTCCTCCCTGTATTCGCGGCAGGCCGTCTCGGCGACCACCTGCTGGGTCAGCACGTCCAGCGTGGCGCCGTTCGACGCGATCGCGTCGAGGTCGCCGCCACGGACCGATCCCAGCAGCGCCACGCATTCGATCAGGTCGTCGCGCGAGGTGGGGAACAACCGCCCCTTGGGCATACCCGAGACCGTATGCCCGGACCGCCCGAAGCGCTGAATGAGCGTGGCAATGCGGTGCGGCGATCCCATCTGGCACACGAGATCGACGTGGCCGATGTCGATCCCCAGCTCGAGCGAGGCCGTCGCGACCAGTGCCTTGAGCTGGCCCCCTTTCAGCCGCGTCTCCGCGTCCAGACGCTTTTCCTTCGACAGGCTCCCGTGATGCGCGGTCACGGCGGCGTCGCCGAGCCGTTCGCTCAAGTAGCGGGCCAGGCGTTCGGCCATCCGCCGGGTATTCACGAAGACAATCGTCGTGCGGTGCGCGCCGATCAGCGTCGTCAGCCGATCGTAGTACTCCTCCCAGACCTCGTGTGACATCACGGCTTCGAGCGGTGATCCGGGCAGTTCGAGATCGAGGTCCATCTCCCGCCGGTGTCCCTCGTCGACGATCTCGCACGCCGCCCGGCCGTCCTGGTCGATCGCGCGCGTGCCAACGAGGAACCGCGCGACCTCTTCGACGGGTTTCTGGGTCGCCGAGAGGCCGAGACGAAGCAGCCGTCCGTTGGCGACCTGCTGCAGGCGCTCCAGGCTGAGCGCGAGATGGGCGCCGCGCCGGGTGCCGATCACGGCGTGGATCTCGTCGACAATCACGGTGCGGACCGTGCGAAGCATTTCCCGGCTTCGTTCGGCCGTCAGGAGCAGATACAGCGATTCTGGCGTCGTCACCAGCACATGGGGCGGCTTGCGCAGCATGGCGGTACGCTCGGCCTGCGGCGTGTCGCCGGTTCGCACGGCGGCGGTGATGCGCGGTGCCTCGAGCCCGAGTGCTTCGGCCACCCGCCGAATGCCACGCCTTGGCTCCGAAAGGTTCTTGTGGATGTCGGCGCTCAGCGCTTTGAGCGGCGACACGTAAACGACCCGGACCTCGTCTGGCAAAGGAGCGCGCAGACCTTCCTGCAGGAGGTCGTCGAGCGCCGTCAGGAATGCCGCGAGCGTCTTTCCGGATCCGGTTGGCGCCGCGATGAGCGTGTCGCGCCGCTCTCGGATGGGGATCCAGCCGCGCTGCTGCGCGCCGGTCGGCGCGCCGAACGTTTCAGTGAACCATCGCGCCGTGATGGGGTGGAAATTGGAGAGAGACATGAACCAACCCTGGGAGCCGGGGCACAGCCGGTGACTCGTAGACCGAGGGACCAGCCGGTGACTTGTAGAAGAGACTCACAGAATAGCGCATCCGGACGTGTGCCCACAACCACCTCGGACCCGTGCGGGAAGCGATGCACCCGGGCAATTCCACGCCGCGCATCGCGTGGTCCCTCTCGTCTTCGCAGTTGGTGTCGGCGTTGGGCACGCGACCCCAAGGGTGTCATCAGGCAATCGCAATCACTGCCGAGGTCGACGAGGCAGCGGACCCGCTGGATGGCTCGTGTGGCCCGCCGCTGAGTTCGACCGTTGCGTAGAGTACAAGCGGGTCGATCGGTTTCGACAGGTACCTCGTCCATGCCGGCGGCCAGACAGCGCTCACGATCGCCGTTCATCGCGTGCGCCGTCGTTGCGATGATGCGAATGTGACCGCCGCGCTCGCGCTCACGCTGCCGGATCGCCGCTGTGGCCTCGAGCCCGCCCAGTTCCGGCATCTGCAGGTCCATCAACACCACGTCGAACGCCTGCCGCTCGAGTAACGTAAGCGCCTCGATTCCATTGTTGGCGACGGAGACCTGGTGTCCCCGCTTCGCCAACAGCACGACAGCCACCCGCTGGTTGACGAGGTTGTCTTCCGCCAGCAATATTTTCAGCCCGCCGCCACACCGCGCGGACGCCGGCGGCCTCGACCGCGTTGAGCGTGCGGCCGGCGACACCTCGACCTCGCCGGTCCCGAAACCGGCGGTAAACCTGAAGGTGCTGCCCTCGCCACACGCGCTCTCGACCCAGATCCGTCCTCCCATCATCTGGACGAGGGAGGTTGAAATCGTCAGCCCGAGCCCGGTCCCCCCAAACCGCCGCGTTGTCGACCCATCGGCCTGGCTGAACGACTCGAAAATGGTCGACTGCTTCTCGGTCGGAATACCGATGCCGGTGTCGCTGACCTCGAAGTGGAGCCTCGTGCATCCCTGGCCCCGTGCCTCTTCCTCCACGGCGACGCGCACGTGGCCTTGCGCCGTGAACTTGAGCGCATTGCCGACCAGGTTCGAGAGCACCTGCTGCAGGCGGCTCGGATCGCCGATGATCTCGTGCGGCACCTCCGGCGCGATCTCAATCCGCATCTCGAGCCCCTTCTGGCCGGCCTTGATAGCAAGTGGTTTGAGTGTGCGCCCGACCACCTCGCGTACTGAGAAGGGAATCGACTCCAACTCGAGTTTGCGTGATTCGATCTTGGAGAAGTCGAGGATGTCGTTCAGGATCGCGAGGAGTGAATTGCCCGACACCTTCACGGTCTCGAGGTAGTCCCGCTGCTCGCCGGTCATGTCGGTGTCGAGCGCGAGCTCCGTCATGCCGATGATGCCGTTCATCGGTGTTCGGATCTCGTGGCTCATGTTGGCCAAAAACTCGCTCTTGGCCTGGTTGGCGTTCTCGGCCATCCGCGTCGCTTCGGCGAGCTGCGCGGTCCGCTCGCGAACTTTGTGATCGAGATCTTCGGTCAACCCTTTCAGCTGGCCGTAAGATTCAGTCAGCCGCCGATTCATGCGGTCCACGTGCTCGAGCAGCGTCAGGACCTCAGCCGGTGGATCCGATCCGATCACGGGCCGCACCGGGGCTTCATCGGCGGAGACCTTCTGCACGATCTCGGCGAGCTCTTCGAGCGGGCGTGTAACCGTGTCGGCGAACGCCCGTGCGCCGAGCACAGCGCCGCCGAGCGCCAGCAGGATGACGACGAGCGTGATGGCGAAGTAGCCGCGGGACAGCAGCCGCACGCTCACCAGCGGCTGGGAGATGACGACCTTCCACGCTGCGACCCTTGCGGTCGCGCTGGCCGCGAGCTGTGTGGCGGCAACCTGGTTGCCGACCGCCGCAGGCACGTACTGATAGGCAGCGCCTGCAGAGAGACGGCCGTCGCGGACGAGAGTGTCCTCTTTCAAATCCTGAAGTGCCTGGTAACCGGACTGATCGCTTGCGATGATGACCCGATCACGTTCGTCGAGGATCACCAGGTTGACATCCGAAAGTGTTCGGTAGGCTTCGACGTAGCTCTGGAACTTCGACAGTTCGAGAATGCCGTACGCCAGGCCCGCGGTCGCACCGTCCGCTCCGCGAAACGGAGCGGCCACCAACACGACCGGCGACTCGGTGGTCTGACCCAGGGCGACTGGCGAAATCGCCGGGCGGGTCAATCGGAGCGTGTCGGTGAAGAACTGAAAGCTCGATGGGGACACCGGACCAGGGCGCCTGGCCGGCATCGATTCGACGATCGCGCCCGAACGGTCGATCATTCCAAGCCTCACGTACTGGCTTCCGTAAATTCTGGCGTACGACGCGATCACCTGGTGGCGTTTGGTCGGATCGTCGCCAATCTGGCCGAACGTCTCCGCCAGCGTTTCAACGCTCTGCACGTGCGCCCCGAGGTAGTCGTCGATATGATCGCGCAGCGATGTGGCGGCCTCGTGGAGGCGGGTGCCGCCTTCCGTGCCCTGCCGGGCGGCGAAGATGTGGCCGGCCGCCGCGCCAAGCAGGAGCACCGGGAGCATCGCGACAAGCATGAACGCGTGAAACGCATATGCCCGCAGGTGCTGCGGCTCGGTACGCCGCGCGACGCGGACCAGACGATGTGTCGACGCCAGATGAATCAGGAAATCGACGAGGACGACGGCGACCATCGCGTTGAGCCAGCGCTGCACCGCGACCAGCATGTGCGCACCCTCCGGAAGGGCAACGCCGAAAACGGAGGGCACGAGCGCGAACACTGCGGCGTACAACAGCCAAAAGAGAGCGCCCGTCAGGAGCACCGACCGGCCGTGACGGGCCGTGACGCCGAGCGCCAGCCCTTCGACGGCGAAGAAGCCGATCTGCGTCCAGTTGGCGCCGGTGGAAGCCGTTGCTCCGATGAGCGCCGAGAGCCCGCCCCACCACGGTCCGAGGAGGAGGGCTACCGGCAGTGTTACGAGCCGGCCAGGCCACGTTCCCGAGAACGCGTCCGGAACCAGGACGTTGATCGCGTAGGCCCCGGCTCCGCACACGAGGGCGAAGCTCGCGTCGCGAAGCTGGCCCCTCGTGCCGTTCCGCTGCAAGTTGTCGAGATGCACCTTGAGCCTCCCCTCGCGGCCGACCGTTTGGTGAAGGGCAAGGGAGTCGCAAGTCCCCTGCCAAGGTGCGTTCACGCAAATAGCGGAGTTCAAAGGCAGTACGTGCGGTGCATCTCCACGACGCGTACGTATTATTGGATCGAGTGTTCTATTCCAGCTCGGTGGCGATCCGCGCCCCGCGCTGAGGACACGCTTCGAATGGGGAGTTGAATCCTTCGCTCGCGGGGCCCGCACCGCGTTGAACGAACGTCTGTGTCCTGCCGTATATGATCCCAGTGGATCCAGTCTGGCGCCCGTCATCCATGAGGAAACCAACATGCCTGCGATGCACGAGATCGATTACAGAATTTTTGGCGACGACATGCAATATGTTGAAGTCGAGCTCGATCCGAACGAAGCGACCGTGGCCGAGGCCGGCGGCATGATGTACATGGATGACGGCGTCGAGATGGAAACCATTTTCGGCGACGGGTCTGCGCAGCAAAGCGGGTTTCTCGGTGCCCTGATGGGCGCGGGAAAGCGTCTCCTGACCGGCGAATCGCTGTTCATGACCGTGTTCCTGAACAGGAGCGGCCAGAAGAGAAGGGTCGCGTTCGGCGCGCCTTATCCTGGAAAGATCGTTCCCATTCATCTCGCCGACATCGGCGGGGAATTCATCACGCAGAAGGACTCGTTTCTCGCGGCGGCGAAGGGCGTCAGCATCGGCATCGCGTTCCAGCGCAAGCTCGGCGTCGGTCTGTTCGGGGGCGAGGGCTTCATCATGCAGCGCCTGCTGGGCGACGGGTGGGCCTTTGTCCACGCCGGCGGCACTCTGCTTGAGCGGACTCTGACGGCGGGCGAACTGATCCGCGTGGACACGGGGTGCATCGTGGGATTCCAGCCCTCGGTCAACTACGAGATCGAGTACGTGGGCAGGATCAAGTCGGCGATCTTCGGCGGTGAGGGCCTGTTCTTCGCCACCCTGCGCGGACCGGGCCGCGTGTGGCTGCAGTCGCTGCCGTTGAGCCGGTTGGCGAATCGGATTATCGCCGCGGCACCTCGCGTGACGCGCGGTGGCCGCGAAGAGGGCTCGCTTCTCGGTGGATTGGGGAACATCTTGGACGGGGACAGCAACTAGAGTGGCGAACGACGCATGCATGCCTCTGCTTCCGAGTGCGGAGCTCGGCTCGTCGTTTGGAGAGATCGACATCTACCTGTTCGATCAACTCGCCAAGGGCCGCTTCGATCGTCGCCGGCGCGTCCTCGATGCCGGATGCGGAGACGGCCGGAATCTGGTGTATTTCCTTCGCCGCGGCTTTGCCTGTTTCGGCGTCGATCGAGATCCCCCCGCTATCGAGGCGGTGAGACGTCTGGCGGCGGCGTGCGCCCCCGCTCTGCCGCCAGAGAATTTCCAGGTCGGCGAGATCGAGCGTCTGCCCTGGAAGGACCTCCGCGCGAACGCGGTCATTTGCAGCGCGGTGCTGCATTTCGCGTCCGATGAAGCGCACTTCGGCCGCATGATCGACGAGATGTGGCGGGTGCTTGCCCCCGGCGGAGTGTTCTTCGCCCGGCTTGCCTCCAGCATCGGCCTGGAGAACCGGATTCAACGCACTCGGGGCCGGGTCCGTCTGCCCGACGGATCGGATCGGTTCGTCGTCGACGAATCGATGCTCTTGGAATGGACCAGGCGGTTGGATGCCCGGTTACTCGATCCAATCAAGACCACGAATGTGCAGGGCCAACGATGCATGACGACCTGGTGTCTGCACAAGTCGGACGCTGAGTAGTGTCTTCGTCTCCATGTCACCGTTTGGTGAAATCGACGGTCACCTCCGTCGGGGCCGAGGCGCCAACGGTGACGGAGATGCGCTGCTCTCCAAGCTGCGGATGGCGCAGAACAATCTCGTGCGCGCCGATCGGCAGGCGCAGTTCGCGGATCGGCGTATCGCCGAAGAGCACGCCGTCAATCAGGACGTCGGCGCCGGCCGCGGCCGTGATCCGCACGATCCCGACGACGACCCCGATGTTGACGGCCGTGGTCATGCCGGGGTCCACGTCGATCGCGCGCCGTTCCCGGAACCCGAGCCGCGTGTTGACGAAATCGAGATCGTGGCGTCCAGGCGGTACCATGATGCGCCCGTCTTCCCTGGCGCCGAGCAGGCGCGTGCCTTCATAGATCTGGAGCTCAAAGGGGGCGAACGCGGCAATCCAGCCGGAGACGATGGTTTCGTCAATCGTCACCTGGCTGTCTGCCACGACCCGCACCTCCCGGCGCACCGTCCCCGCGCTGCTCTCAATGACGATCCGGCGGAGTCCCACTGGCACGTCCGACACCGTGAGCGGCGTGACGCCGCGCGCCTTGCCGTCCACGGTGACCTTGGCTTGCGACGGCGTAGAGCTGATCGCGATGGTGCCGGTCGCCTTGACGGTCGACCAGTCAAGCTGCTGCGAGAGCTGCGCCCCGGGCGTGATGGCGATCTGGAACTGGTGAGTGAGTCCGTTGCGGCGAAGCGACAGCACATAATCGCCCGGCGGCAGCGTCAATGTCAGAGGCGTGATGCCCCTTGCGGCCCCGTCGACCAGCACCTCCGATCCGCTTGGCGTCGAATCCACGGCGAGCGTGCCCGGCGTGCTCACGCTGTGGTAGTACGAGCGGCCGGCGAAGACAAGCGCGGCGACGATCGCGAGAACAAGGCCAGCGAGGAGAATCGTGGCGGCCGCGCGGGCATACCTGCGAGGCTGTGGAGCCGGCAGCTCGATGGCCCGGGGGCTTGCCGCAACCTTGGCGGGCTCGGCGTCAGGCCTGTGCGGTTGCGGGGCCGCTGGCTCATGGGGTATTTCATGGTGCGGGGCGTATTCGCGGACCAGGGGTTCGGCAGGAAATGGCAGTGCTGCCGTCCGGCCTTCCCCGGCCTCGTCGCCCGGCGGCGCGGGCTCCCGCGGCGCCGACGCGGTGGGCCGTTCTGTTCGCTCTGCCGCTTGGGGCATCGCCGCCCGCTCGAGCTGAGTGTGCGGTGGCGGGACAGCCGGCGTTTCCGCCACCGCCCTGAGCCCTTCATCCCGCCGTATCCGTCCCAGCTGGTCGGTGATGGACTGGATCCACAACCGATGCGCTTCTTCCGATCGCCTCGCGGCGATGGATTCATCGGCCGGGCCGACCGGCTCTTCTTTTTCGAGCGGCGCCTCGATCGATTCAGTCGGCGGCTCAGGACCAGCGAGATCCATCGAATTGTCGGCGACGGACCCGGCCGGTGGTTCATCGGCCTTCAATCTCTCCGTCGGAAATTCCGGCCGTTCAGGCTCCGTCCAACTGGCTGAGGACTCTCCCGGGACCAGTTCGGCGAAGGACTCGGAGGGCTGCTCGAAAATGTCAGGTTCTGCGCCGGCTTCGGCGTCGATAGGTGTTGCTTCGTCTTCTTCATTCGAGACGGTAGACATCCCCTGCGTGATTTCGATGCTGGGTTCAATTTCCACAGCCATCCGTAGTGATTGATCGGGCGGGGCCAGCGAGGCTGGCTGGACGTCCTCAGCGAACGGCTCTTCGAATACATCGACCAGCTGTTCGGCGTCGTCGATATCGACTGGCTTTTCGTCGATGTCACGCAGTCCTTCTTCGCCCAGGGGGTCTGACGACGGAGCCGGGTCGGCTTCGATCGACTCCGGCAGGACCGCCCTGAGGGGTGCCTCGTCACCGGGAGCGTCCCTGAATATTTCCTGACCTGGTTCCAGCTCGATCGGCGCCCTATGTACCTCTCCTCCACCCGGACGGCTTCGACCGCTTCCTCAGCTGACGCGTCACTCTCAGGCTCGGCCAGCAAGCCAATCTCGACGTTTTCGTCGGCAGGTTCGCTCCGATCGACGAACGCGCGCAGAATCGCTTCCGGCTCGGGTCGGGATTCGTCGCCGATGAACAGTTCGTCCTCGACCGAGATCCACTCTTCATCTGGCGCGGAAATCGCTTTCCACCTCGCAAGGCGGGTGGCGCGCATTCCTCGGAGGCGTGTGATCTCGAGAGTGCCGGCCTCGCCCCCGGTCAGGTCCACGATGGCAAGGTCGTTCAGAAAGGCCTTGAGGGTGCGCCGGGACGCGTCGCAGCCTGATTCACGCACCAATCCGACACGCGCCAGTGCCAGTCGGGCCTCTCGAAAATCACGAAAGGACAAGGACGGGTCGCCGATGATCGCCCGATCGAACCAGAGCCGGACCGCCGTCGAAAATCTGTGACCGGCCCGGATTGCGGCCACGTCCGCGGCGTCCTGGAGCACCGGGCTCAGCGGGTCGATATGCTCAGCGTCCTCGATGAGGTGCCCGAGCATGATCGACATGCCGGCGATCGCAATGCCGGCGATGTCGTTCGTCGCGATCCCAACCGTCTCGGCGGCTGCCCCCAACGCGGGCTCGACGATCACCACTCTGCCGTGTGGTGTGATGACGATGCGTTCGGGAGCGATCGAGAAGTGGGCGAGCCCGGTCGCGGCCCTGAGCGATTCAGCGAGGGTGAGGAGGCGGCGCATGACGAAGAGAGCCGCGCCCAGGTCTGCGACCACAGAGCGTTGGCCGGCCGTCCGCAGCAGCTCTGACAGGCGCACGCCGGGCACATGCTCCGAGATCAGGATCAGGCGATCGGATGGTTGGTCTCTCTCGAGGGCAATCGCCCGGCTGACCGCTGGCCGATCCACGTCCAGCAGGGCGATCCGGTCCACGAGCGGCAGGGATGCGGGCGTGAATGCAGCGAACAATCGGAGAAGGTCGACTGACCGTCCGTCCGCGTCGACTTCCGTCGCGCGCTCGCCGAAGCGGTCGACGAATCCCGACCAGTTGCCGGCGTCGGGTCGGATCATCACCTCAGGCTACTGTAGCACCTGCCCTGCGTGCGATCCGCCGATGGGCTTACGTTTGTGTCCCGAGCAACGCCTTGACATATTCGCGCGTCATGCGCGCGATGTTCGAGATCGGAATCTCCTTGGGACACACCGCCTCGCATTCGCCTTCGTTCGAGCAGCTGCCGAAGCCTTCGGCGTCCGCCTGCCCGATCATCGCCACGACGCGCTGGCGGCGCTCCACCTGACCCTGGGGCAGCAGCGCGAGGTGCGAGATCTTCGCGCTCATGAAAAGGTGTGCAGACGCGTTCTTGCACGCGGCGACGCATGCGCCACAGCCGATGCACGCGGCCGAGTCCATCGCGGCTTCGGCCACTTCCTTGGAAATGGGGATGGTGTTGCCGTCCGGCGCCCCGCCGCAGTTGACCGAGACGAAGCCGCCTGCCTCGACGATCCGATCGAAGGCACTGCGATCGACGACGAGGTCCTTCACGACGGGGAACGCCTTGGCCCGCCACGGCTCGATGGTGATCGTGTCGCCGTCGGCGAAGCGCCGCATATGCAGCTGGCAGACGGTTGTCCCGCGGTCCGGACCGTGCGCGACGCCGTCGACCACCAGGCTGCACATGCCGCAGATCCCTTCGCGGCAATCGGAGTCGAACGCGATCGCGTCCTTGCCCAGGCGCGCCAGGCCTTCATTGACGACGTCGAGCATTTCGAGGAAGGACATGTCGGGCGACACGTCGGCCGCCGTGTAGTCCTCGAGGCGGCCTGGCGTGTCTCGAGCGGCCTGACGCCAGATCCTGAGGGTGAGTCTCACGTGTAGCTCCGTTGCGTCGGATGAACTTCCTCGAATTCCAGCGGTTCGCGGTGCAGCTCCGGCGGCTGACCAACGCCCTTGAACTCCCACGCGGCCGTGTACGTATAGTGCTCATCGTCGCGCTGCGCTTCGCCATCGGGGGTCTGATTCTCCTCCCGGAAGTGTCCTCCGCACGATTCGCGGCGGTGCAGCGCGTCAAGCGTCAGCAGTTCGGCGAATTCCAGGTAATCGGCGACGCGACCGGCGTACTCGAGGCTTTGATTCAGATTGTCGTTGGTGCCAGGCACCGACACCTCGTGCCAGAACAGCTCGCGCAGCTTCGGAATCGTGTCGAGCGCCCGCCGCAGGCTCGCTTCATTGCGGGTCATGCCGACATCGTCCCACAGCAGCGTACCCAGTTCGCGGTGGATCGAACGAATCGTCCGCGTGCCCTTCACCGACAGCAGCAGGTTGATGCGTTTCTGCACCTGCCCGGCCGCTTCCACGAACGCGGCGTCGTCAATCGAGACCTTCGGCAGGGAATTTGTCGCCAGGTAATCGCCGATGGTGTAGGGGATGATGAAGTACCCGTCCGCCAGCCCCTGCATGAGGGCGCTGGCGCCGAGCCGGTTGGCGCCGTGATCGGAGAAGTTCGCCTCGCCCAGGACATGGAGGCCCGGAACGTTGCTCATCAGGTTGTAATCCACCCAGAGTCCGCCCATGGTGTAGTGGATGGCGGGGTAGATGCGCATCGGCGTCTTGTACGGGTCCTCGTCGGTAATCTTCTGATACATCTGGAGGAGGTTTCCGTACTTCTCCCTGATCACCTCGACGCCCAGGCGTTGGATGGCATCCCGGAGATCGAGATAAACCGCGAGCCCCGTCGTGCCGACGCCACGTCCTTCATCGCAGACCTGCTTGACATTGCGCGAGGCGACGTCGCGAGGCACCAGATTGCCGAAGCTCGGATACTTCCGCTCGAGGAAGTAATCGCGCTCCTCCTCGGGAATCTGCTCCGGCGGTCGCGGGTCGCCTTTCTTCTCGGGTACCCAGACACGGCCATCATTGCGGAGGCTCTCGCTCATCAGTGTCAGCTTCGACTGATGGGTACCTGTGACAGGAATGCAGGTGGGATGGATCTGCGTGAAGCAGGGGTTGGCGAAGAGCGCGCCCCGCTTGTGAGCCCGCCACGAGGCGGTCACGTTCGAATTGACGGCGTTGGTCGACAGGTAATACGCGGTGCCGTAGCCGCCGGTTGCGAGAATCACGGCGTCAGCGGCATAGCGCTCGATCGTGCCGGTCATCAGGTTTCTGACGACGATCCCGCGCGCCTTGCCGTCGATGAGGACGAGGTCGAGCATCTCGCGCCTGGGGAACATCCGGACGGTCTTCCTGCGGACCTGCCGCATCAGCGACTGGTAGGCGCCGAGGAGCAACTGCTGACCGGTCTGGCCTCGTGCGTAGAACGTGCGCGAGACCTGCGCGCCGCCGAACGAGCGGTTGTCCAGCAGTCCGCCGTACTCGCGGGCGAACGGCACCCCCTGGGCGACGCACTGGTCGATGATATTCACGCTCAGCTGCGCGAGCCGGTAGACGTTGGCTTCGCGCGCCCGGTAGTCACCGCCCTTGATGGTGTCGTAGAACAGACGATAGACGCTGTCGCCGTCGTTCTGGTAGTTCTTCGCGGCGTTGATGCCGCCCTGCGCGGCGATACTGTGGGCGCGGCGCGGACTGTCCTGGAGGCAGAAGTTCAGGACGTTGTAGCCAAGCTCGCCGAGCGACGCGGCTGCCGCTCCGCCCGCCAGGCCGGTGCCGACAACGATCACGGTGTACTTGCGCTTGTTCGCCGGGTTGACCAGCTTCATCTCGAACTTGTGGCGGTCCCACTTCGAGACGAGGGGCCCCGGAGGAATCTTCGCGTCCAGGGCGATCGGGCTCACGAGCGTCCCCCGGTCAGGTGCGCCCACAGGGCAATGATGATGAAGCCGCCGGCGACGACGACCGCGACGACCTTGCCGGCGGTCCTGACGAGCGGCGTCCATCGCGGGTGATCGAGGCCAAGCGACTGAACCGAGCTCGAGACGCCGTGCCACAGATGTGAGCCGACCACGACCATCGAGAGCACGTAGAACCCGGCCATCAGCGGGTTGGCGAGGTTCTCCATTTCCAGCCGGTACAGATCGCGGCCGCCGGCCGGCCACTCATACTCGGTCCCGTACCGGAAAGCCTTGACATGAATGATGATGAACGTCAGCAACCAAAGCCCGGACACGATCATCGTCGACGAGGCGAGCGTCTTACGGCTCGGCGGGCCCGCGGACTTCTTCTTCACGTAGCGCAATGGCCGCGCGGCCCGATTGCGCAGGTACATGCTCGCCGTTTGGTACACGTGAACCAGGAAGATCAGGAGCAGCCCGATCTCGATGACCAGGATCAGCGGATTGCCTTCCAGGATGTACGCATACTGGTTGAAGACGGCGGGGCCGAAGAACACCAGAAGGTTTCCGGCGATGTGGATGATGAGATAAACGGCGAGCGCTGCACCGGTGACGCCGATGAGCAGCTTCATCCCGACTGACGAACTGAACGTGCGGACGCGTGACGGCATCAATGTGAACTATTCCTGTTGCGAGGTTGTGTGAGGGTGACGCGGCAGCGGGGCGACGTGTGTACGACTCTCCGGACGCGATCCTCGATGTTCGTTCACGACCGATTCGTAGTGAGACGGTGACGGTGTAGATATCATACATCGCCGGTGGCGAGCGGGATCCTCCCGCAGCGGCAGCCGGCGGCCGCGGTGTTCGAAGCAAAGGACCAAGCCATGTCAGCGGAAGCATTTCGCGTCGAACGCGACAGCATGGGGGCGGTGCAGGTGCCGGCCGATGCGCTGTATGGCGCCCAAACGCAGCGGGCCCTGCAGAACTTCCCGGTCAGCGGCCTGAGATTGTCCCGCACGTTCATTCGGGCGCTGGGGCTGATCAAGGGAGCTGCCGCGGGCGCCAACCGCGACCTGGACCTGCTCGACCCCGAGATCGCCGACGCCATCCGGCACGCGGCCCGAGAGGTGGAAGAAGGCGTCCACGATGCGCACTTTCCGCTTGACGTCTTCCAGACCGGGTCCGGTACCAGCACTAACATGAACGCCAACGAGGTCCTCGCGACTCTGGCGACGCGTGCGTTGGGCCGACAGGTGCACCCGAACGATCACGTCAATATGAGCCAGAGCAGTAACGACGTGATCCCCGCCGCCATCCACGTGAGCGCCTACCTCGATGCGACCGATCATCTGCTCCCCGCCCTGGGACATCTCCGCGAGACGATCGATCGACGAGCCGCTGAGCTCGATCACGTCGTGAAAACAGGCCGCACCCACCTGATGGATGCGCTGCCCATCCGGATGGGCCAGGAACTGAGTGGCTGGAGCCGTCAGGTGGCCGACGGCATGGCGCGGATCGAATCCACTTTCCCACGGTTGCGAGCGCTGGCGCTGGGGGGGACGGCGATCGGCACCGGCTTGAACGCGCATCCGGAATTCGGCAGGCGCGTCGCCGCGAGGCTTGCGTCGGCGACCGGACTGCCGTTTGTCACCAGCGACAACTACTTTGCGGTCCTCAGCAGCCAGGACACGGCCGTGGAGCTGAGCGGCCAACTGAGGACGGCCGCTGTCGCCCTCATGAAGATCGCCAACGACCTGCGCTGGATGAACAGCGGCCCGCAGTCAGGCCTGGCCGAAATCGCACTCGCTGACCTGCAGCCCGGCAGCAGCATCATGCCCGGCAAGGTGAATCCGGTGATTCCGGAAGCCCTGACGATGGTTTGCGCCCAGGTGATCGGCAACGACGTCACGGTCGCCCTCGGCGGGCAATCGGGGAATTTTCAGTTGAACGTCATGCTCCCGGTGATTGCATATAACCTGCTCCAGAGCCTCACGCTGCTGGCGCGCGCGTCGGTGCTGCTGGCCGACCGCGCTGTCGCCGGCTTCACGGTGAATGAAGCCCGGCTCGCCGATCTCGTCGGCCGGAATCCGATCCTGGTCACGGCACTGAACCCGGTGATCGGGTACGAGCTCGGCGCGAGGATCGCGAAACGGGCGCATGACGAAGGACGGCCGGTCAAGGAAGTCGCCGCCGAAATGACGACGCTTACCTCCGAAGAGCTCGACCGCCTGCTCGATCCGCGCGCGATGACCGACGGCGGCGTGAGCCGCTAAGGCCACCAGATCAAGGGCGGCCGGCTGGGTGGATCGGACCGGTCACCCGGGCATCAAGGTGATGCGGTCTGGGTTGGCGAAGACACGCGCGGGCGAGCCGCCGCGCCGCACCTCCATGACGGCCATCGAACCCTTCGGCGGCTCGACCCGTGTGGCGGCGCTTGCAGGTACGATCACGTGGATGGTCGTCCCGGCGGCGCCAGTCAGCAGATTGTGGTGACGCGATCCATCCGACGAAGCGACGTCTTCGACGCGTTCCACGGCGATCGTCAGGGTGCCCGGTCCCCCGGATTTACGCGGCGGTTCCCAGGCCTCGACCCGTCCCAGAATCCGCGACCAGTTCTCGACAATCTGCACCGTGTCGTTCCCCAGGCGAAGGCCCGGTGGGCACGGCTACCGCCGCGCGCGACGCCGGGCCGCAGTTGCCGCCTCTGCCCGTTGCTTCGCCGGCGCCTTCTTCTTCTTCTTTTTCCCGCGCGTGGCTTTTCGGAGGCACGCGTCCCGGTTCCAGTGCGGGATGAGCGGGTCGAGATTGGCGCGGGCCGTGATCCGCCGACGCAGCGGACACCGAGCCGAACCTTCATGTTCGTCCCGGTCCCGCTCAGGCTCGCGACCGTCACGCACGTGTCCCGATCCCCGTACGATTTCGCGTTCGGTGTCGACTCCTTCGTAAGGGCGGCATTCTGCGAGCTGCCGGGGTACGGGTCGCCGGCATCGCCTCGGTTCGCGCCGTCGTGCAGATGGTTGAGGCCGTCGGCCTCCAGCAGCTTGATGAAGGGGTGGTTCTCGTCTTCGTTGCCGTCGATCGTCTCGTCGATGTGGTAAATCAGCAGTCCTTCCCCGGGCAGCTTCCCGTCGTACAGCGTCCGCTGCCGGTTCTCGAGCAGGAAATATTCCCTGCCGCCGGCGCCGTCCTTCCAAAGGCGGTACACCTGGCGGCCGCTCTTCACGTCCTTGATGGTGACAACGCCATTGCTCGTTCGATTGACGACCGAGACCCACCCCTGGTTTGCCTTGCACCATGCAGACGGATGCGCGGGGATGTCTCCGCTCCCGTTCCAGCTGCCGCCGCCCATCAGGCACCAGTTGCCGAGGCCCTCGCTCGATCCGTCCGTGTCGTACAGGTCCGGCCAGCCAAAGAGCAGGTGCCCGAGCTCGTGCGCGCACACGCCGATCTTGCAGTCCTCGGGAATCGTCAGATAGCCGAAGATTTTCGTGCCGTCAGCGTTGTAGGCGCTGCCGGTCAGCACCCATTTGTGGGACCAGATGTGATTGGCGTTGCCGGTCTCCTCGCCGCCCGGACCAGCGTGCACGACAATGAACGCATCCACGAAGCCGTTGCCGTCGTTGTCGTACGGCGCGAAGTTCACATCTGCATTCGCCAGCTTGGCCGCGTCGCGCGCCATCGTCCGGGCATTCGGCTCGGGGTTGTCGGTCCCTGCCTTCCCGCCCGCGTACGCCGAAAGCGTTCGAGGGAGCCGGTACGGCCCGACGACCTGGCCGGTAAGCGTCAGCAAGCCGTTGCTTGCTTCGGTAAAGTACTCGCGGACGCTGCCGGTTGCGATCCTGCCCGTCGAGAAGAACAGATCGTTGAAATGACCGGGCGGCGTGGCCATCGGGGCGTCGGTGAAGTCCACGAGGACGACGATCACGCGCACGGCGCCTCGTAGCGGGGCGCGGGTTGCGGCAGCGCGGCGGACGGTGCCGAGCGGGGTGCCGAGTGGGTATTCCGTTCCAGGAATGATCAGCCCGTCGTTGAACCCGGGGCGCTTCTGCGGTTGGATCACGATCCGGCCGCCCAGGCCCGCGCCCGGCCCTTCGTTGATGCCGCGCAGGCGTTCCAGGATGCGTTCCCTCAGCTGAGGGCTGGGCGCGACGAGGCAACGCTGCCGAAGGTCTGCGGCATCGAGAGGCGAGGATGAAGACGTGTTACGACGTTGCATGGATGGCTCCTGGACCGACGTGCCGCCACTGGCGAAAGCACGTCCACGCCAGGCGGCGTGATGGGAATTGCGCGCCGCGGCTGGTGATTGGCGCGACGATTGTGCCACGATCGGTTCGAATTGCGAAGCATCGCTTTCGGCTATAATCCGCGGCATCACCTATGCCTTACGAGCAAATTTTCTCGCCGCTCACGTTCCGCAATCTCACCATCAAGAACCGCGTGATACGCTCGAACATCGCGGGCCGGTTCGATAACTACGATGGTACCGGCGCGCAGCCGCGTATCAACTGGGAACTGAAGTTCGCGCGCGGCGGCGTCGGGGCGATCATCTCGTCGTTCGTTCCCGTGCATCCGCGCGGCCGCATCCTGCCCAACTACGCCACGATCGTCAGCGACGATCGCATCCCGTTCTGGCGGGCGCTGGGCAAGGCGGTGCACGAACAGGACTGCAAATACATTCTCCAGTTGAGCCATGGCGGACGCCAGCGGGACATCACGACGATCGACTACCCGGTGGGTTTGAGCTCGACAGGTCGCAGGGATCCGCTCCACGGGTTCGAATGCGAGGCGATGACGCTCGCTCAAATCAAGGAGGCGGTGCAGGCGTTTGCCGAGGGGGCGCGGCGCGCTCGCGAGGCAGGTCTCGACGGCGTCGAGCTGCACGGCGCGAACGGCTACCTGATCACGCAGTTCCTCAGCTCCGCGATCAACGATCGGAAGGACGAGTACGGAGGCGTGCTCGCAAACCGTGCCAAATTCGTCCGCGAAATCGTCCAGGCGATTCGCGCTCGGGTCGGGCGGGATTTCCACCTGCAGATGAAGATCAGCGCGACCGAATTCAACAACGCCGTCCTCCCGGAGGAGAAGCCCGGCAACACGGTCGAGGACTCCATCCAGGTCTGCCAATGGCTGAAAGACGACGGCGTGGACGCCATTCACGTATCGTCGGGCAGTTCTTTTCCGCATCCGAAAAACCCAGCCGGCGACCTGCCGATGGATGAGTTGAGGAAGACCTACGACAGCCTCATCTCCAGCGGATCACTGGCGCTGCGCAACTACCTGCTGTTCACCGGCAATCTCACCGGGGAGCTGTTCAAGTCCAGGTGGGAGGACGCGCGCGGGCCGAAGGATCAGATCGAAGGGCTCAATCTCCCGGATGCCCGTGCGATCAAGCAGGCGGTCGGAACGATACCGGTGCTATGCACAGGGGGATTCCAGACCGGCGCGATCATCGAAGCGGCGATCGCGCGGGGTGATTGCGATGCCGTGACCATTGCGCGGCCCCTCATCGCCAACAACGACCTGGTGCACCAGTTCGCCAACGGGATCGGCCGACCTGCCAATCCGTGCACGTATTGCAACCGGTGTCTGGTGAACGCCCCGGAGAATCCGCTCGGCTGCTACGAGGAGAGCCGGTTTCCGTCGCGTGAGGCGATGATCCAGGAAATTCTCAGCGTCTATCGGCCGCAGACGTTCCAATAACGGGAGTCCGGCACCCTCGGCATGAGAGACCTCGACGCGAGGCTGAAGGCCCTGATCTCGACGCTTGATACGGCTGACCAGCCACTTGCTGACGAGATTCGCGCTCTCCGGCGCGCGCGATCGGTCACGGCGCCCGGCGCTTCCGCCTCCCGGCAGAGCTCGTCTCGCGAGGCCCGCCGGTCCTCTCAGCTCTCGCTTCGGAACATCGTGCTGCGCGTGGGCCGGCCGGTGCTGGCGGTCGTCGGCGGCATCCCGCAGATCCAGTTCGTCGACGGCGAGAGCGAGGTCTGGCGGTCGCGACTTCAGGCCTCGAGCGATCGGCTGCAGTGTGCCTCGCGAGCCGTCGGCCGCATCGACGTGACAGGGCTCCCGCAATTCGAGTACGTGGGAACGGGCTGGCTCGTGGCGAGGAACACGATCGCCACCAATCGTCACGTGGCGCGGGAGTTCGGCCGGCAGATCCGCGGCCGATTCGCGTTCAAGAAGGGGAGCGGCGCCAGGCCGATCAGGGCGTCGATCAACTTCCTGGAGGAAGTAGGCTCCCCCGAGCGACTCGAGTTTCAGATCGTCGAGATCCTCCACATCGAGGACGACAAGGGGCCGGACTTCGCGCTTCTGCGCGTCGAGGACACCTCGGGCGGGCGCGAGCTCGCAGCGCCGATTCCGCTGGCGGCGGCCCCCGCCCGGCCGGCGCAGCAAATTGCGGTGATTGGGTATCCCGCCAGGGACAGGCGGGTTCCGGACGACCAGTTGATGCAGTCGATCTTCGGCGGCGTATACGACAAGAAGCGGCTCGCGCCCGGCCAGGTGACGGAGGCGCGCTCGGACGTCGTGCTGCACGACTGCTCGACGCTTGGCGGTAACTCCGGATCGGTGCTGGTCGACCTGGCCACGGGGGAGGCGGTCGGGTTGCACTTCGCGGGCCGCTTTCTCGAGGCCAACTACGCGGTGCCAGCGGCGCTTGTCGCAGCCCGTCTTGAACAGATGGGACGGCCGAAGCCGCCGGGACGGCCTCCCGCGGCGGCTGCAGAACGATCCGCCTCCGCCTCCAGTGGTCGTGCTCCCACACACCACCCCAGGCGGCACCACGGATCAGGAGCCGATCGTCGAGGGCGTGCCGGAGGACTACGTCGGACGCCCCGGCTACGATCCGGGGTTTGTCGGCATGCGACGTGCCCCTGCCGGTCGTCCGCAACGCGCGCGACGTGCTGACGTTCCCGTGGAATGGCGGCCGGGCCGTGGAGCTGAAATATCAGCACTTTTCGGTGGTCATGAGCCGTTCCCGGCGCCTCTGCATTTTCAGCGCCTGCAACATCGATGGCAGCCGGCCCCGCCGGTTCAAGCGGCCGTCCTGGCGCCTGGATCCGCGCATTCCGGCGAGTCAACAGATCCGGGAAGAGTGCTACGGGAACGAGCCGTTGTTCGCCCGGGGCCATATGACGCGACGCGAGGATCCCATCTGGGGCGAGCCGGACGAAGCGGCGCTCGGCAACAACGACTCGATGCACGTCACGAACACGGTGCCGCAGATGCAGCCGTTCAATGCCGGCATCTGGCTGGCGCTCGAGAGCTACGCCCTCGACCACGCGCGCTCGGATCAGATGAGGATCTCGGTCTTCACGGGGCCGTTTCTGCGCGCCGACGATCCGATCCGCCAGGGCGTCTCGATTCCACGTTCCTTCTGGAAGGTCATGACGTTTGTCCATGACGAGACCGGCGAGGTGTGCGCGACCGGCTACACGATGTCGCAGGAGGATTTCCTGCGCGAGGAGGAGTTCGTCTTCGGAAGGCACCAGACATCGCAAGCGCGCATTGCGACCATCGAGCAGCGCGCCGGACTCTCTTTCGGTCCCCTCGCCGCGCTCGATCCCTTCGACGGCGATCAGGAGGGCGTGGCGACGCTGTTGACCGATCCGGCGCAGATCAGATTTCGTCGGGGTTGAGAGGCGTCGATCGCGGTTGGCGGAAAACTGGGAGGGTGTGATGGCCAAGCGAGCGTTGTTGATCGGGATCAATAAGTATCAGATGGCGGGCGCGGACCTCCGGGGATGCGTGAACGATGTGAAGGACTTGAGCGCGGCGCTCGTCGAGTTCCACGGCTTCAAGCCGGGCGACATCACCGTGCTGACCGACGGCGACGCGACGAAGAAGGCGATGCAGGCCGGGATCAAGAAGCTGGTGCGCGAGGCGAAGAAGGGCGACGTGGCCCTGCTGCACTATTCCGGCCACGGATCGAACGTTCCCGACGACAACAGCGACGAGGCCGACGGCCGCGACGAGATCCTGTGTCCGACCGATCTCGACTGGGAGGATCCCCTCAGGGACGACTGGTTGCGCACCACCTTCGACGGCCTCCGTGCGGGCGTCAGCTTCACCGTCATCATGGACTGCTGCCATTCGGGAACCAACACGCGCGCCATCCTGCCGCCCGATGCGCCGGTGAAGGAGCGGTATCTCCCGAGTCCCTGGGGTCTGGCGGCCGTTGAATCGGGACGGAGTCTGCCGAAGAAGGTCACGAGCGAGCTGCGCCGCGCCCCGCGTGCTGCCCGAAAGTCCAACGACATCGTCAACGCGGAGCTGCCCGAAGTGCTCATCACCGGGTGCCGCGACACTCAGACGTCGGCCGACGCCTTCATCAACGGGACCTACAACGGCGCGCTCACCTTCGCACTGGTCGAGGCGATTCGGCAGAGCAAGGGGCGCCTCACCTATCGAGAGCTCCACGACCGCGCGTCGGGTGTGCTCAAGAAGCGGAAGTTCGATCAGGTGCCGCAGCTCGAAGGCCGGGCGGCCAATTTCGACCGCACGCTGTTTTCTTTCTGAACCGCACGCGCGCGCTTGGACCGCCGAGACGAGGCGCCGCCAGGGAGCATAGGAGGATAGTCACCATGTCCAGACCGGATCAGTCGATCACGTTTCTGCGCGGGCACGGGTACAGCGTGTTTCGGTTTCCACGCGCGTCAGCGCAGCCGCTCGAGCTGATGCACCGGGAGGGGAAAGACCTGACCCGGCTCGGCATGGTGCCGGATTTGGTGACGGCGGGCGCGGCCCCGGCGCCTCGTGTGCGCCGGGGTAAGAGCCCCGGAATCGACATCGACGGGAAGGAGACCAGCAAGGTCAACGTCGCAATCGGTCTCAGCATTCTCGGTTCGTTCATCAGCGCCCTTGGCGGCGACAAACTGGGACTCGAGGCGGGGTTCAACCAGGCGCGGACGGTCACGTTCGAGTATGCGGGGGTGATGGAGGACGCCGTTGACGTCCTCGCGCTCGAAAAGTTCGTCAAGGCCGGCGCCATCAGTCCGCACATTCCGTCAGGGACGCTGGAGAAGCTGCTCGACGACGAGGTGTACGTCGTGACCTCGGTGCTCAAGACGAAGAAGATTGCGGTGAAGGCCCAGGGCGAGGGCGGCGCCGCCGTGACGGTGGACGTCCCGATCATTCAGCAGGCGATCGGCGGCAACTTGAAGGTCGATGGCGCAGGCACGCAGGCGTCGCACGTGGCGTTCGAAGGCGCTGTTCCGGTCGCGTTCGCGTTCCAGGCCGTTCAGCTTGTCTTCGACGAGTCGGGTGAGTTCCTGACCACGCAACAGCTGGCGCCGGGTGATGCGGCGGCGCGCGCGTTGCCCCCTGCCGCCGGGTCGTCGCACAGCGGAACGCGCGGCCCCGTTTTTCTCGAGCCACGCGGCGCGTTCGTGCGCGTTCCCCAGTAAGGAGGCGCCGTGACCGAGAAGCGTTTGACGGTGATCCTGTACGGCTGCGACCGGAATCTGTGGCGCGGCGGTGCCTTGCGGATCGGCGTGTCCGACCTGTTCGCTTCCGGCGGTCCGCGGCTTCTGTACCAGGGACAGACGGAAGAGTCCACGCTGGAGCTCCGCCTGGAGCTGCCCTTCGACGCCGGCCAGGTCTACGGCCTCACGTTCTGCCGCCCCTCATCATCGCCCCGCCTGGCAGCTTGTTCGGCGGCTCGACTTCATCCGGGTTCCGGAACAGGTCGAAGGCGACGACTTGGTCCTTCGCCTGATGCTCGTGCCCGATTCCCCGGGGGTCACGGATCTCCCGCAAGGAATCGAACGGCTGCAACAGAGCGCGTCGCCGTTCGCAGTCCCCGGCACCGGGGTCGATGCCGCGACGTTCCAGGCGCTCGACGTCGCCGCCAAGATGGCGTTCCTGAACATCGAGGCCAAGCTGCGCGAGACCTCGATCGACGGCGCGCCGCTGATGTCGTTCGTCCGGGCTGTCCGCCACGTCACCGTGGATCGCATATTCCTGCTGTTGGACTCGGCGCTCAAGGCGCGGATGCCTCGCTCGGCCGACTTTGCCGGAGCGCCGGGCCATGGCGCGCCGACGGATCTCCCCGATCTCCCCGGCCATCCCGACAGCTGGAAGCACACCCGTTTTGCAGAAGGCAACGTCCAGCTCTCGTTTTCCAGAGATGTGGTGGCGTTTCCAGCCGGCGGGCCTTCATCGCTGGTGCATTCCGCCGACGTGGACATCGATCTGGGACGCGGCCTCGCCCACGCGAAGGAATGGCTCGAGAACAACGTGTTCCGGCCGGGCCACAAGACCAGTCAATCACTGGTGTATGCGTTGCTCTACGCGCAGGGGATTCTTCCCTGCTACACGCTGGACCCGGCCATGGCGACGCGCCGCGCGGCCCCGCCGCTCAAACTGACGCGCGTCGTCCCGAAGCGCCCGAGTGCGCGGCGGCGGACGTCGCGCCAGCCATTGGCAGGTCGACGGAAGAAAGCGACATCTCGGTCGACCTGAGGAGCACATGCCGATCCAGCTCAAATCGCCCGCGTGGACAATCAGACGTGGCCGCCCGTCCCGAGGGGCCACACGGGACGTCGCCGTCGATCTCCCCGGTCTGTCGTCCCGGTTTCTGACCGATGAATCCCGGGTTGCCGAGGAAGTCATGCTGGTCGGCCCTCCGGCAACGCGCGGCCGGGAGGCAGGCTCCGCCGCCGGGCTCGACTTGAGCTACGACCTCCCACCGGGCCAGACCGCGATTCTCGCGATTCGTCATGCCTCGGGTGCGCTGACGTTTCACCTCCCGGTTCAATCCACGAGCCGGGGGATGCGCGGGCCGTCCCAGGTGCGGTTCCAGGTCAATGTCCGGCGAAACCTTACGCGTGGCGCGATCGGTCAGGCGGTCAAAGCCATCGTGATCAAGATCGCCCAGGTGGCCGCCGACCAGGCCGCCAGCCTCCTGCTGCCCAAGCTTGCAGAGGCATTCGAAAAGAGCACATGGCAAAAGCGAGGACTCAAGGAAGGGTGGCTGCAGAGTCACAAAAGAGGGGCTGGCTGCCGGCGCGCTCGAATCGACAAGGCCGGCGTCGCCCGAGCGCTCGCTGCTGTTGATCCACGGAGCGTTTTCGGACGCGGCCTCCGCGTATCGCGATCTGGCCCAGTCCAGCTTTCTCGATCGCGTCATGGATACCTACGCCGATCGTATCTTCGCCTTCAACCACTTCAGCATCAGCCGAACGCCCGAGCAGAACGCCCGCATGCTGCTCAGCGCTCTGCCGGATCACCGCACGATATTCGACGTCGTCACCCATGGTCGCGGCGGCCTCGTCCTGCGCAACCTCGTGGAGCGCTCGAAAAACTTCGGCGATCTGTCATCCCGGTTCCAGTTCGGTCGCGCGGTTTTGGTGGCGTCGCCGAACGAAGGCACGCCGCTCGCGACCCCGAAACGGTGGGACGAGACCATCGGCTGGCTGGCCAATCTGCTCGAGTTGTTACCGGACAACCCCTTCACCACCGGCGCGGCGTTCGTCGCCAATGGTCTGGTCTGGCTGGCGAACCATGCGTCGGGCGACCTCCCGGGCCTCAGTTCGATGGATGCCGAGGGGGACATGATCAGGGCGATTCAGGGCCCCCCCGGCCCACCTTCCGGCGCATACTCCGCGTTGGTCGCCAACTACCAGCCGACGGACACGATCCTGCATCGTCTGGTGGACGTCGGGATCGATCAGTTCTTTTCGTCCGCCAACGACCTGGTGGTCCCATCCGAGGGCGGGTGGCGCATCGATCGCTCGAGCGCCACGTTCATTCCGGCGACCCGGATTGGGTGCTTCGGGCCGGGCGGCAACCTGCCTTCCAATGCAGTCACCCACGCCAACTTTTTTTCGCAGGCGGAAACCGTGGACTTTCTCGTCAACGGGCTCCTGGGGCGGCAACAGCCGCTGAACGGCGTGGATCCGCGCAAGAGCCTGCCCGATCGCCGGCTGGTGCGGGGCGCGATGACGGACGCCCCGGTGATCCAGCCCAGGGGAAAAGCGCGCAGCCAGCCGGCCGAAAGCACCCGAAGAAGAGCCGCTGCGGATCACCGTCACCAATGGCGACCTGACGTTCGAGCCAGAGGCGCTCCTGCTCGGCCACTATCATTCGACGCAACTGACCGGAACGGAAAGGGTGATGGATGGGTTGGTTGGCGGGGCCATGAAGCGTTCGCTCGACATGGGCGTGTATCCGGTATCGATCGGCTCGCATCAGATCTTCATCAACACCCGCCCGAATCTCGAGCGCGGCTCCTTCATGCCTCGCCCCAAGGCCGTCATCATCGTCGGACTGGGCGAGGAGGGGAAGCTGCGGGCCGCGGACCTCGCGCAGTCCGTGCGTCAGGCGGTATCGCCTGGGCGCAGCGACTGGCCGAGCACAAGCAGCATGTCCCTCCGTTCTTCACGCTGGCCAGCGCGCTGCTCGGAAGCGGTGGCACGGGCGTGACGGCAGGCGAAGCCGCACGTCTGATTGCGCAGGGCGTGAGTGAAGCAAACGCAGTCCTGACGGAGCATGCCAGCGACGCCAAATGGCCGCGCGTCAACCATCTCCATTTCATCGAGCTCTACCTGGACCGCGCGGCTGACGCATGGCGCGCGCTGCGGCTGCAGGAGGCTGCTACGCCGGGTCGGTATGAAATCGTTGGCCGGGTGATGGTGGGTACAGGACCCCTTCAGCGCCCGCCGGACTCGGGTTACCGAGGGGTCGGCTACGACTTCATCAATGTCGAAACGAAGGAGGAGAGAGGCGGCGAGCCGGAGATTTCGTTCACGCTCGACACGAAGCGTGCCCGGAGCGAGGTGCGCGGCCAGCGAACGCAGAGCGCGCTCCTCCGCGATCTCGTGGCGACCGCGTCGAGCGATCAGAACCGCGATCAGCAGATCGGACGCACCTTGTTCAATCTGCTGATTCCCGTCGAGCTCGAGGCGTACCTGGCCAGCAGCGGCGAGATGGTGATCGCACTCGATTCGGGGACGGCGAAGATTCCGTGGGAGCTGCTCGATCGCGATTCCCAGCCGCCGCCCCCGTGGGCCATCCGCGTCAAACTGCTCAGAAAGCTGCGCATCGCGCGATTCCGCGAGCACGTGACTTATGCCGACACCGACGCCGGCGCACTCGTGATTGGGGAGCCGGCATGTCCCAAGGAGTACCCGCGGCTCTTCGGGGCTCGCAGCGAAGCCCTTGCTGTGCGCGGCTGCCTGACAGGAAATCTCGGGCTGGACGTGACGGATCTCATCAGCGACGATCCGTCACAGCCCGGTTCGAACGCCAGGGATGTCGTCAACGCCCTGTTCGAGAAGCCGTGGCGGATTGTGCACATCTCCGGGCATGGAATGCCCGGAGAAAATGGCAAGCCGGGCGGGGTCGTGCTCTCGAACGGGACCTTCCTGGGCCCCGACGAGTTCCGCAACATGCGCACGGTCCCTGAGCTCGTGTTCCTGAACTGCTGTCATCTCGCCGCCGGCGACGCCGATCAACTGCTGAAGTACGACCGCGCCAGTTTTGCGTCCGGCGTCGCGGGAGCGCTGATCGAAATCGGCGTCCGCTGCGTCGTCGCTGCGGGCTGGGCGGTGGACGACGAGGCGGCCAGCATGTTCGCGGAAGCCTTCTATGGGTCGTTGCTTCGAATGGACCGTTTCATCGACGCGGTCGACAAGGGGCGCCAGGCTGCGTATGAGAGCAAGAGCGTAAATACGTGGGCGGCTTACCAGGCCTATGGCGACCCAGACTGGGTGTTCCGGCGGAAGGCGCAGGACGTCAATCAAGCCACCGCACCCTCAATTGAGGACTTCTCGGGTGTGGCGTCGCTGGTGTCGTTGAAGTTCGCACTCGAGCGGATCGCCGTTCAGACGAAGTTTCAAGGTGCCGATCCGACGACTCAGCTGAACAACCTGAGAAAGCTGGAGACGCTGGCCGCAGAGAAAGAGCAATGGGGGAAGAACGGCGCCGTGGCCGAGCTCTTCGGCGAGGCGTTCATCGAGGCAGGAGACACCGAGAGCGGAATACAGTGGTACGAAAAGGCCGCAACCGCGCCGGACGGCAAAGCGTCCATGAAGGCGGCCGAGCAGCTGGCCAACGTCCGCGGCCGTCTCGGTTGGGAAATCGTCGACAAGGCGATGCGGCATCTCGATGAGATGAAGAAGCGTGAGAAAGCCGGCGGCCAGACGAGCAAGGGTCGGGCCGCTGCGCGGCGTGCGAGTGCGGATGCCGAACGGTCGCTGCGCCAGGCGGTCGGCCGCGCCGACACGCTGATTGAAGAATCAATCGCCTTGCTGACGAAGCTGATCGCCGTGCAACCGACGATGGAGCGGGCGAGCCTTATCGGGTCGGCTTACAAGCGCAGGGCGCTTGTCAACGGAGCAGCCGGCAGGCGAACGCGGGTCCAACAGGCCCTCCGGCAGATGAAGACCGCCTATGAGGATGCGCGGGCCGTTGGCGAGAAGAGCGGTGCCTCCGACCTCTACTATCCCGCATCGAATTGTCTCGCGGCTGATGTGGCGCTGAATGCCGGCACGCGTCGATGGAACCTGGATCGGGAGAGCCTCAGGATCCTCCGGAAGAGTCTCCAGGCCAAGAGCACTACCGACCCGGATTTCTGGAGCGTCGTCGGCGAGATCGAGCTCGACCAGTACGAGGCGCTGGCCAGGAGGAACCTCGCCGCCGCTCGGAAGCAACTGGACAAGGCCTATGAGGATTTGCACAAGCGGGTGACGGCGACGCGGATGTGGGCGTCAGTGTACGACACAGCATGCCTGGTGTTGCCGAACTATGCGAGCCGCGCGACCGGCAAGGAGCGAGCAGCGGCGCACGAGCTGCTGGCGCACCTTCGGATGTTCGCGCACCAGAACCAGGGCGAGCGAAATGCTCAGTGAGTCCATCAAGGTCCGTCGTGCGACGACGCCGAGCCTCCGGCGGACCGTGAATCACAGAAACTTCGTGAGAGTCGTTCCGGTAGGATACGCCTTGCGGACTCGTCCGTGAATACGCGTGCGATCGTGGATGCGTCCGAATGCAGCGAGGTCTGGGTGAGTGGGCTTGAGACACCTGCGAGGTAATCATGCGGATTATCGAAGGCTTCGATTTCTTTCCCCTCAATTTCGACGACAAGGGAAAGCTGGAGTCGGGTGAGGAATTCGACCTGCTGACGGACAGGGCCAATACGCTCCCTGCCACGGACGCCATCTTTATCGCCCATGGCTTTCGGAACGACGCCACGGACGCGACGACTCTCTATGACAAGTTCCTGAAGACCTTCAGGGCCCACTTGTCGCGTCCGGAGTTCGATGCCGTCGCGCAGCGACAGTTCGTCGTCGGCGGCGTTTATTGGCCGTCGAAGCCGTTCCGAGAGAGCTACGACACCGGAGCGGACGGCGCCCGCGGACTGCATGACGATGCGCGTGCGATGGCGGAGGTGAAGGCCCAACTCGACGATCTGAAGGAACACGACGCTTCTCCCGGGCAACGCCGAAAGCTCGCGAAAGCGATCAAACTGCTGCCGACGCTCGACGCGAATCCGAAAGCACAGGATGAGTTCGTCAAGCTGGTCCTGTCCATGCTCGAGCACACCGTGCTCGACCAGACCGAGGGTATCCCTCAGTTGCAGCAACGGCCCGGGTCGGAGTTGCTGGCGAGACTCAGCGACCCACCCGCAGAGGACGGTACCCGGGGGATAGGCAGCGTGTTCAGCAGCATCGCCGGCGGCCTGGGGCGTTTTCTGAATCTGACGAACTGGTATGTCATGAAGGACCGCTCGGGTGCGGTCGGCGCCAAGGGCGTGGCCGATGCCGTGCGGGCCCTGCACGCGAGCCGTCCGGATATCCGCATCCATCTGGTGGGCCACAGCCTCGGCGGCCGCTTGATGGCGAGTTGCGCGAAGGCGCTCAGTGACACGCCGATGCTCCGCTTCGATTCCCTGATGCTCCTGGAAGCGGCGTTCTCGCATTTCGGGTTCAGCGCGAACAACGGTCGTGGGACGGCCGGGTTTTTCAGAGACGTGATCGAGAAGCAGGTCGTCAAGGGCCCGTTCGTCTCGACCTTCTCCGCACAGGATACAGTCGTGGGAAATGCGTACGCGATCATGTCGCGACTCGCCGGCGACAATACCCGGGAGATTGGGGATGCCTCAGACGAGTTCGGCGGCATCGGCCGCAACGGACCTCTCAAAACCGCCGAGGTCGCCAATTTTCCGCTGAACGCTCCCGGCATCGCCTACGAATACAAGGCCGAAGTCATCAACAACCTCGACGGTTCCGGCGGACTGATCAAGGACCATGGCGACGTGACGAACGACGCCGTCACGTACGCGTTCGCGTCGATTGTCGCCGGCACCTGATGCCTTTGCCTCGGTTCGAGTCAATGAGGACCGGGCATGACTCAGGCGTCCGATCCTGTCACGGTAGTACTGACGGGCATCTTCCGTTCAATTTACTGCTCGCCGCCATGCTTATCTGACCGATCGCCAAGGGGCTGCCGCGGCTCTACACCCGCGCCGTGCAGCGCTCGATGCGGAGTCAGACCCCCGGGTACAACATCCACGATCGCGGCTCCTCCGGTGGAGAGGGTCCTGGAGACCAGCCCCCGAGCCGGGGTCCGCGGCGACCTTGCACGATCTTCGCGGCGCGGCGCGCGCGCGGCGCGGGCCGATCCCTGCCGTGGCCGCCTGACCGGGAGTCACCGTTTCTCTTGGGGATGCTGTTCAGGCAGGGAATCCCACTACAATGTGACGCAGCACATGCTCGCTGCGTTGATCATCGGCTCCTTCCTCGTCGCGCTGTTCGCGTTTGAACTCGGACGCATGTGGTGGCGGCAGAATGCATGGCGCCGCCGCTGGCGGAATCGTGACGCCGACGACAACTGAACGCAGCCCGGCGCCCCAGCCCAAATCACGCCTCACGCGTTACTGTTTCTGGATCGTGACCGACTCGACCGTGATCGGCTTCACCGGCCGATCGCCCGGCTTGCTGGTCGGCGTGCCGCCAATCTTCTTGACGACGTCAAGGCCTTCGACGACTTCGCCAAAGACACTGTGCTTGTTATCGAGCCAGGGCGTCGGGGCGAGCGTAATGAAGAACTGGCCGCCGTTGGTGTTGGGCCCGGAATTCGCCATCGAGAGAATGCCTGCCTTGCTGTGGCGCGCCTTTGGACTGAACTCGTCGGCGAATTTGTAGCCCGGTCCTCCGGTGCCCGTACCGAGCGGGTCCCCGCCCTGGATCATGAAGCCGTCGATCACGCGATGAAACACCAGGCCGTTGTAATACGGCCGCTTGACCTTCTGACCGCTCTTCGGGTCGGTCCATTCCTTCGTTCCTTCCGCCAGTCCGACGAAATTGGCGACCGTCGCCGGCGCTTCGTCCTCCATCAGCCGGACCGTGAAGCTCCCCTCGCTCGTGCGTGAAATGCGCGTTCAACATCAGATATGCTCTTTCGGTAACTAGAGACAGTTCACAGTTCAGAGTCGGCAGGTCACAGCCTACAGGCACCTCACGGATGAGCACGAACTCGGCTGTTGACGCGAGCTATCGATGAAACAGCCCTAGCTCGATGCCCCGATCATACCGCTACATTCACCTCGACGTCTTCACCGACCGTCTGTTCGGCGGCAATCAGCTCGCTGTTTTTCTCGACGGCCGGGGACTGTCGGTCGCGACGATGCAGGCGATCGCCAGGGAGATGAATTGTTCGGAGACCACGTTCGTGCTGCCGCCCGAGACGCTTGACACCGACGCGCGCGTGCGGATCTTTACGCCCGCCGAGGAACTGCCGGTCGCCGGCCACCCGACGGTCGGCACGACCTACGCGCTGGCCCGGGCTACGAGGAGTTCAGGCGAGCTGCACGCCTCGACGCGCTGCCGATCTTCCTCTTCTCGACCGAGTCGGCACACGACAAGGCGACGGTGTACAGTCGCATGTTTGCGCCGGGGTTCGGCATCGTGGAGGATCCGGCGACCGGTTCCGCCAGCGGCCCGCTCGGCTGCTATCTGGTCCGCCAGAAGGTCGTGCCGCCCGAAAGTGCCGGGTCGATGCTGAGCCTGCAGGGTGTCAAGATGGGACGGCCGAGCCATGTTCACATCGCGATCGGCCTTCAGGGCGGCGAAATCGACAGTGTTCGGGTCGGTGGCGAGTCGGTGGTGGCAGGCGAGGGGACGTTATATGTCTGACGCACGCAAATCTGAAATTTGAAGTCTGAAATACAATCTGGCCGGAAATCGGGGATGTGCACGCCTAACGCGCTCAAAGTCTGAAGTCTCAAGTTGAAGTCTGAAATACAATCTGAAATCTGCAATAACCATGAGGAGGCATATGAGACTGCAGTCGACGACTATCGCCGTCGCGGCGTTTGCGCTGGCCGCAACCATCGGCGTCGCGGGACAAGCAGACGTGGCCAAGCTGAGGAATCCGGCGGCCCTCAACGAGCAGGCCCCGCCGACCTTCAAGGCGAACTTCGAGACGAGCAAGGGGTTGTTTGTCATCGAGGTGCATCGCGAGTGGGCGCCGATCGGTGCCGACCGTTTCTACAACCTGGTCAAGAACGGCTTCTTCGACGATGTGCGCTTCTTCCGTGTGATCAGCGGGTTCATGGCCCAGTTCGGGATCCATGGCACGCCGGGCGTCCAATCAGCCTGGCGCGCCGCGAACCTGAAGGACGATCCGGTCCGTCAGAGCAACAAGCGGGGCACCGTGACGTTCGCCACCGCCGGACCGAACACGCGCACGACGCAGTTTTTCATCAACTTCGGCGACAACGCGGCGCTCGACAAGCAGGGATTCGCGCCCTTCGGCGAGGTCGTGTCGGGCATGGCCGTCGTCGACAAGATCAACAACGAATACGGCGAAGGCGCCCCGCGTGGGAAGGGGCCGGACCAGGGCCGTCTGCAGTCGGAAGGAAACGCCTACCTCAACAAGGAATTTCCCAAGCTCGACTACATCAAGAGCGCGACGATTGCCAAGTGAGCTGAGACAGGAAGATGGGGCGGAGTATCTCGCCGTCCCCATTTTTCGCTAGCATCCAGCGTGGAGACAGTGATCGCGTCCGGTCGTCACGGCGATCCGTTCGGGGTGCTCGGGCCGCACCGTGACGAGGCGACCGGCGGTATCGTGGTGCGCACCCGGCAGCCTGCCGCCCGAACCGTCGATGTGCGGCTGACGACGACGGGCGAGCTCCACGCGATGCGCCGGCGCGACCGGAATGGGCTGTTCGAGTTGCGGCTGCCGATCGATCACATTCCCGACTACCGTCTCCGTGTCACCTATCAGAGCGAGCAGGTCCTCGAGTTCGACGATCCCTACCGCTACGGGCGCGTCCTCACCGACTTCGATCTCCACCTGTTCGGCGAAGGGACCCATCTGCGTGCGTTCGAAAAGTTCGGCGCGCACCGCCTCGTCATCGGCACGACCGTCGGCGTGCACTTTGCCGTGTGGGCGCCCAACGCCGACCGCGTCAGTCTGATCGGTGATTTCAACGGGTGGGACGGCCGCGTCCACGCGATGCGGCTGCTCGTCCCCTCTGGCGTCTGGGAGATTTTCATTCCCGACCTGGCCGACGGCGAAAAATACAAGTTCGAGATTCGCACGAAGACCGGCCAGCTGCTGAACAAGACCGATCCCTTCGGCGTCGCCTTCGAACCGCCGCCGCAGACTGCCGCTGTGGTCCGCGACATCTCGCGCTATCAATGGGGTGACCAGTCGTGGATGCCCGCGCGGCGCGAATGCGGAGGCTGGCTGGGCCAGCCGATGGCGATCTACGAAGTCCACCTGGGATCGTGGGCGCGGATGCCGGAGGACGGCAACCGGTTTCTGACCTACCGCGAGATGGCCCACCGGCTCGTGCCGTACGTCAAGGACCTCGGCTTCACGCACATCGAGCTGCTGCCGATCATGGAGCATCCCTTCTCGGGTTCGTGGGGCTACCAGGTGCTCGGGTTTTTCGCGCCGACGAGCCGGTTCGGTCCGCCCGAGGATTTCAAGCTGCTGGTGGACGCGTGCCACCAGGCGGGCCTGGGCGTCATTCTCGATTGGGTCCCGGGACATTTTCCCAAGGACGCACACGGCCTCGCACACTTCGACGGGACGGCGTTGTACGAGCACGCAGACCCACGGCAGGGGGAACATCAGGACTGGGGCACGCTCATCTTCAACTACGGCCGGAACGAAGTCCGCAACTTCCTCCTGTCGAACGCGCTCTGGTGGCTCGAGGAGTACCACATCGACGGCGTGCGCGTCGACGCCGTCGCTTCCATGCTCTACCTCGACTACTCGCGTCGCGAGGGCGAATGGATTCCCAATCAATATGGCGGGCGCGAGAATATCGAAGCCATCGAGTTTCTCCGGCAGCTGAACACGCTGTCGCACGGCGAGCATCCGGGGACGATTACCGCGGCCGAGGAATCGACCGCGTGGCCCGGCGTCAGCCGGCCGGTGCATCTGGGTGGCCTCGGGTTCACCTACAAGTGGAACATGGGGTGGATGCACGACGTGCTGGAGTACGTGCGCAAGGAGGCGGTGCATCGGCGGTGGGAACACAATCTGATCACGTTCTCCGCGTTGTACATGTTCACGGAGAACTTCATCCTGCCGCTTTCGCACGACGAGGTCGTCCACGGCAAGGGCGCACTCCTCGACAAGATGCCGGGCGATCTGTGGCAGAAGTACGCCACGCTGCGCACGTTGTACGGCTACATGTACGGGCACCCCGGCAAGAAGCTCCTCTTCATGGGCGGCGAGTTCGGCCAGTGGCGCGAGTGGCACCACGACGACAGCCTCGACTGGCACCTGCTCGATGATCCCGCCCACGCGGGGTTGCGCCGGTACGTCCAGGCGCTCAACTGGCACTACCGCGCGGAACCGGCCCTCCACCAGCTGGAGTTCGACCCGTCAGGCTTCCGCTGGATCGATTGCAACGACAACGAGAACAGCGTGCTGTCGCTGGTGCGGTACGCGCGCGATCCCGGCGATTTCGTCGTGATGCTGTTCAACTTCACGCCCGTGCCGCGCCACGACTATCGCATCGGCGTGCCGGCGCCGGGCCACTATGTCGAACGGCTCAACAGCGACAGTGCGCTGTTCGGCGGCAGCGACGTCGGCAACGGGGGCGGGGTCAGTCAGCGAGCCGATCGCCGCACACGGCTTCGACCAGTCCCTCGACCTCATCGTTCCACCGCTCTCGTGTCTCCTGCTGAAGAAGCAGTAACCCCGCTTCGTGTGGTTTCGGGGCTATTGTGCTGGTTGCTTCGTTCATGTCCTTGCGCCGTTCGCGTGTTGCGGCCGTCGCGCTGGTGACGGCCGCGACCTTCATCGATCTTGTCGCCTACTCGATTGCCGTACCGGTGCTGCCGGACCTGAGCCTGCGGCTGGGGGCGTCGCCCACGGTCATCGGTCTGTTGTTCGCCTCGTTCGGTGTCACCGTGCTCGGCGTGTCGCTCCCCATGGGGGTCGTGTCGGATCGCATCGGCCGGAAGCTGCCGATGGTCGCCGGCATGGCCGCCCTGGCGGCCTCGTCGCTCCTCCTCGCGCATGCCGATCGGCTGGCCTGGCTCTTCGCGGCGCGTCTCGTGCAGGGGGCCGCGGACGCGGTAACGTGGGTCGTCGGGTTTGCGCTCATCGCTGACCTCTATGGGCCGGACGAACGCGGACGCGTGATGGGTCTGGTGATGTCGGGCGCGAACTTCGGCTTCATGATCGGGCCGATGCTCGGCGGCTGGCTGTACGAGGCGGGCGGGATCCGTCTGCCATTCATGACGCTGGCCGCCGGGGCGGCGCTCCTCTGCCTCGGCTTCCTCTGGCTTCGGCTTCCGGAGACGCACAGCGTGCGCGAGACGGTATCGACGCGCGCCATCCTGGGTGTGCCCGCGGTCGCTTCGTGCGCGCTCGCGGTCGTCGTCGCGGGCGGCACGATCGCGATGCTCGAGCCTGTCCTGCCGCTGTTTCTGGCCACCGAGCTTCAGATGGGCCCGGCCCGGATTGGCCTGGTGTTCGGGATCGCCGCGGTCGCCTCGACGGTCCTGCACCCGGTCTTCGGCCAACTTGCCGACCGCTGGGGGGGACGTCGGCTGATGCTGATTGGCCTGTTCGGCATCGGATCGGTTCTGCCGTTTCTCAGCTTCAGCCGGGGTTTCGGATCGGCTGTGGCACTCTACGTCGCGCCGGCTGTCGCGGTGTCGCTTGTCGTGACGCCCTCCCTCGCCTTCATGGCGAAGGCGATTTCAGCCGCGGGTGTTCAATCCTTCGGCGTCGCGTACGGCATTTACAATTTTGCATGGGCCCTCGGCTTGCTCGCCGGACCCGCGGCGGGCGGCTTCCTGTACGAACGGATGGGCTTCGACCGGCTCACCGCGATATGGGGCCCGGCCGTAATCGTGATGACGGCGCTGCTCGCGCGGCGAATGGGGTCGAGAGGGTGAACGCGGCGCGAGCTAGAATCGTTCGACCGGAGGATGTTTGAATGAATCGCACGCGTAAGGCTGCGGCGCTCACGCTGTGTTTGTTGCTGGTTTCGGCTTCTCAGCTCGGCGCCGACGTCAAGGCCGACGAGAAAGGGCTCGTCAGGTTCGAGGGCACGCTTGGCCGCGTCGTCAACCTGTTCGGAGGGAAAGCTGCCAGGGAAGGCATCAAGTCGACGGTGGCCGTCAAGGGCGACCGGAAGGCGACGATGAATGACGCGGGCGGGCAGATCATCGATCTGAACGAAGAGAAGATCTACGATCTCGACATTCGTAGAAAGACGTACAAGGTCACCACGTTTGCGGAACTGCGGCGGCGGATGGAAGAAGCGCAGCGGAAAGCCGAGGAAGACGCGCGAAAAGAGCAGGCGAGGGAGAAGCCTCCGAGCCTGCGGAGCCGTCGCGCGATCCGAACCAGAAAGAGCTGGAAGTGGACTTCAACGTCAAGGAGACTGGCGAGAAGAAGGCCATCAACGGCTTCGACACGCGCCAGTTCATCACGACGATCGCGTTGCGCGAGAAAGGAAAGACCCTCGAGGAGGGCGGCGGGATCGTGCTGACTGCCGACACCTGGTTGGCGTCGGCGATTGCCGCGATGAAGGAAATCGGCGAGTTCGACGTGCGCTACGCGCAGAAACTCCAGGGGCCGATGGTCAGCTGGGGCGTCGGCCGAAGAAATGGCGGCAGCGCTGGCGATGTATCCGGGACTGAAGGACGCGCTGGGCCGCATGCGTTCCGAGGGCGCAAAGATGGACGGCACGCCGATCATGACGACGCTGACGATGGAGTCGGTCAAGTCGGCGGAGCAGATGGCGGCGGAGCAGAAGCAGGGCGAAGAATCAAAGTCGGCGAACTCCGGCACGGTCGGTGGCTTGCTGGGCGGTCTGGCGCGGCGCGTCGCGAAGAAGGACGAGGCGGCGGGTCCGAAGGCGCGCGCAACCTTCATGACGACCACCAACGAAGTCTTGAGCGTGGCCACGGCCGTGGCCCCCGCAGATGTCGCGCTTCCCGCCGGGTTCAAGGAGAACAAATAAGAGATAGGGACAGGAACGCCCCGGAAGGGCAGGAGGGTTCACCCTCCCGCCATCCGTTCTATCCGCCTCCACTCTGCGTCGGTGATTGGCATCACCGACAACCGCGAAATCCGGACCAGCGGGCATGTATTGAACGTCGCGTCGGCCTTGATTTCCGCGAGCGTCACTCGACGGGCGAGCTTGCTGACGGGTCCCACCTCGACCACTGCGTGCTTTCCGGTCTTGTCGCCAGGATCCGGGTAGCTGTCTCCAAGCGCTTTCGCGATGCCGACGATCGCCTTCTCCTTGCCCGTGTGGTAATACAGGATGCGATCGCCGCGCTTGACCGCGTGCAGATGCCGTTGCGCAACGGGGTTCTTCACGCCGCTCCAGACGGTCTTCGTGTCCTTGACCAGCGCATCGAAGCTGTAATGTTCGGGCTCTTCCTTGAACAGCCAGTTCATATGGTGTCGCTCGCAGTTGACAGCTGACAGTTAACAGTTGACAGTAAACAGAGTGCCACGGGTCGCTCGGGGTCTGTGCCGCATCGGCTGCGTCAACTATAAACGGTCAGCCCGTGGCCGCTGTGAACACTGTCAACGTGAACTGTTGGGTTCTCCCGTAGGTGGTCTCCGATGAAAACCTTGCTGCACGTCTCGATCGGTCTCCTGTTGCTCAGCGGCGTTCTCGTAGCTGACGAAGGCATGTGGCTGTTCAACGCCTTTCCGGCCGCCAGGGTGAAGTCGACCTATGGGTTCGAGCCGACGCAGGCCTGGCTGGATCATGTGCGGCTGTCTTCAGCCAAGTTCAGCAACGGTTCGGGGTCGTTCGTATCGCGGGACGGGCTCACCTTCACGAACCACCACATCGGCTTGAGCTGCGTGCAAAACCTGTCCACCGCCGATCGCGACTACTTGAAGACCGGCTTCTACGCCAAGACGCGGGCTGAGGAAGCAAAGTGTCCGAATCTCGAGATCAACGTGCTCGCCGGAATCGAAGACGTGACCGCCAAGGTCAACGCGGCCGCCACCCCTGCCATGAGCACGGCGGAAGGCGGGCAGGCTCAGCGCGCGGCGATGTCAGCCATCGAGCAGCAATGTTCGACGGGCGGTCTGCGCTGCGACGTGATCACGCTGTACGCCGGCGGGATGTATCACCTCTATAAGTACCGGAAGTACACCGACGTTCGCCTGGTGTTCGCGCCGGAGGCCGAGATCGCGTTCTTCGGCGGCGATCCGGATAACTTCGAATTCCCGCGATACGATCTCGACATCACGTTTTTTCGCGTCTACGAAGACGGCAAGCCTGCGCGGATCGAGCACCATTTCACCTGGTCGAAAACGGGTGTGAAGGAGGGCGAACCGGTGTTCGTCTCTGGGCATCCCGGTTCGACCGGCCGGATGTTGACGGCCGCCCAGATGCAGTTCCTGCGCGACGTGCAGTATCCCTGGCAGCTGAAGTCGTACAAGCGGCGGATCGCCGTCTTGAAGGATTTCAGTCGCGAGTCGGCGGAGAACGCACGGATTGCACAGGAAGATATCTTCGGCCTCGAGAACGCACAGAAGGCGATTGGCGGTTACCACGGGGGCCTGCTGGACGGGAATCTCATGGCCACCAAGGCCGCCCATGAAAAGAAGCTGCAGCAGTTTGTCGCATCGAGCTCGAAGAATGCCTTCGAGTCCGGCGATCCGTGGCGGCAAATCGAAACCGCGATGAGGGTGCAGCGGGAGATCTTCCTGCCGCTGACCTATCTCGAGCGGCGCGGCGGTTTTCGCGGTACGCTGGCCGGAATCGCGCGTGATCTGCTGCGCGTGACGGCCGAGAAGCCGAAGCCCAACGGCGACCGTCTCCGCGAGTACCGCGATTCGGCTCTCGCTTCGCTGGAACAACGGTTGTTCTCGACGGCTCCTGTCTACAAGAGCCTGGAGGCCAGCCTGCTCGCCGAGAGCTTCGCGGAGATGCGCGACGAACTTGGAGCGGACCACCCAACCATCAGGCGAGTCCTCGGCGGCACAACTCCTGAGGCGCGCGCGAAGGAGATCATCGCCGGGACGAAACTCGATGACGTCAGCGTTCGCAAGCAGTTGTATCAGGGTGGAGCCGAAGCGGTACAGGCCAGTGCCGATCCCCTCATCGAGCTGCTGCGAACGATCGATCCGGAGGCGCGCGCCGTCCGCAAGCGGTACGACGATGAGGTGGAGGCGGCCGAGCGGGAACAGGGGGCGGCGCTCGCGAAGATCGTCTTTGCGGCCGAGGGCACCAATCTGCCGCCCGACGCAACCTCGACCCTCCGACTCAGCTACGGTGCGGTCCGGGGCTACGTCGAGGACGGCCGAGGCCTCCTGCCGGCGGGCGCCAAAGTGCCGTTTTTCACGACGATCGGCGGCGCCTTCGAACACGCGAACCAGCACGGGAACAAGAGTCCATATCGACTGCCCGACACGTGGACCAATGCAAAACCCAGGCTCCGGCTCGATACGCCGATGAACATGGTTTCCACGCCGGACATCATCGGGGGAAACTCCGGCAGCCCGGTGATCAACACGAACGCCGAGATCGTCGGCATCATTTTCGATGGCAATATCCAGTCGCTGCCCTGGCGGTTTGCCTACGAAGACAAGATCGGGCGTTCGATCAGCGTCGACGCCCGCGGCATCATCGAGGCGCTGCGGAATGTCTACGGAGCGACCGCGCTCGTGGACGAACTGACGGCGGCGCCGGTCAGATCGGCGGCGCAGGGCGCCGTCCGCTAGCAATCGCTCTGAATTCGCCGGCGCGGCACGGCTGTTGAAGCTGACGGACACGGAGGGGACGGAGGCAAGGGTGATCCCTTTCCTCCGCGATCTCCATTCTCCAGTGACCCCAGGTTCCACAACATTCGCGGAGCCAACGTGGCTGTGAGCCGCACGCTGCGCGATCGCGTTCGGACGCCGGTGCACGTGCTGTTCGTCGGGATCAATCCAGGCATCCGCTCTGCGGCGATCGGACACCACTTCGCCGGCTACTCGAACCGGTTCTGGCGCCTGCTGTGCGAGTCGGGTCTCGTGCCGGAGCGTATCGGCACGGAGGACGACGCGCGGTTGCCGGAGTGGGGTTACGGCGTGACGAATCTCATCCCTCGCGCCACCCCTGGGATCGACACCCTGCGGCCGGACGAATACGTAGCCGGCGTCCGCGTATTGCGGCGAAAGATCCGCCGCTGGCGGCCGCAGGTCGTGGCGTTTGTCGGCGTCACGCTGTTCAGGGCTGTGTTCGAACGGCGTGCCGGCACCCGGGTCGCGCTCGGCCTGCAGCCCGAGATCCTCGAAGGGGCGCGCGTCTTCGTCCTGCCGAATCCCAGCGGCCGCAACGCGAATTTCTCGCACGCCGAGATGCTCGCAGCCTTCACGGACCTGCAGCGCTTCCTCCAATCGTCATCAATCCGACACGACGATCGACGGGCTCGTAGAGATCCACGGACGTGATCGGGCGCCGATTGGACGGGGTCGTGAAGCGACGTGGCGCGGCGGGTCGACGCCCCACGCCTTCCTTAGTAGGATTGTCGCGATGAGGGGAAATTTCTCAATCGGGTTGGTGTGGCTCACGGCCGCGACGGTGGTCCTCTCGTCAATCGCGTGCACCCCATCGGCTCCCGCATCGTCGGGCGCTCACATGATCGAGCGATCGCGGCTCGCGATGGGCTCGGAACTCCGCATCACGGCGTGGACAGCCGACGAGACCGCCGCCCTGTCCGCGTTCGAAGAGGCGTTCGGCGACTTCCAGCGACTGGACGGGCTGATGAGCGTCTGGCGAGAGGGCAGCGACGTCCAGCGGCTGAACGCGGCTGCGGGCAAGCAGCCGGTGCCGGTGAGCGCGGACGTGCGCGAGGTGCTGCATGCGGCGCGCCAGATAAGCGATTGGACGGGCGGGAAGTTCGACGTGACGTTTGGCGCGCTCTCGGGCCTGTGGAAGTTCGACCACGATCAGGACAATCGCATTCCCGATCCGCAGGTGGTCCGCAGGCATCTTGCCGCTCATCGACTACAGCGCCGTGGACGTGGACGAGCGGGCGGGCACGGTCTTTCTCAGGCGCGAAGGGATGCGCGTTCATCTTGGGCGGAATCGGCAAGGGCTACGCCGTCGATCGGGCGGTGGACACGCTCCGGCGAGCGGGGCCTGAGCGATTTCATGATTCAGTCCGGCGGAGATCTGTACGTGGCGGGCCGCCGCGGCGAACGGCCATGGCGAGTCGGCATCCGCGATCCGCGGGGGCCGGCCGAGCGCAGCTTCGCGGCGCTCGACCTGTCAGAGGGCGCGATCAGCACGTCCGGCGACTACGAGCGCTTCTTCATCAAGCGCCGGGCGTCGCTATCACCACATCCTGGATCCGGATAGCGGCGAGCCGGCTCGAGGATGCCGCAGCGTGACGATCGTGACGGGACGCGCCACGCTGGCCGATGGTCTTGCCACGGGAGTGTTCGTGCTCGGTCCGGGTCCGGGGATGGCGCTCATCGAACGGCTGCCGGGCGTCGAAGGGGTGATCGTGACCGACAAGAACGAGGTGCTCATCTCGTCGGGATTGAAAGACCGGCTGATCGTGGTGGGATCGCCGACTGACGCGCCATGAGCGTCGCTTTTCCGCCTGATGATGATCAGCCAGTGGGGGCATTTCTTCGTGTCCATGTAGAGCCGTTCGCAGTCGTCGCAACGCACGCACTCGCTCATCACGATTTTCGGCCCGCGAATCGCCCCCCACTCGCAGGCCTTCTCGCAGATCTTGCAGGTCTTGCACTCCGACCACCGCTTGATGCCGAACACGGTCAGCTTGGACAGCACCCCCAGCGCGGCGCCGAGCGGACAGAGAAACCGGCAGTAGAGGTTTCTGACAAAGACAGTCGCGACGAGCAGCACGCCGAGCGCGATCCAGAGACCGGTCGATGCCTGGAGGGAGAACATCCAGAACGGCTCGACATAGCGGTAGGCTGCGATGTCGCCGCTGACGAAAAAATAGACCAGGATGGCTCCGAGGAGCACCGTATTTCACCCAGGCGGCACGATCCTCGATCCGGCGCGGCACGTCGACGCGGAGTCTTGCCGGCACGACGCGGTCCATCAGCTGCGTCAGTGCGCCAAACGCGCAGATCCGGCCGCAATAGAGCCTGCCCCACAGCACCGTCGACACGAGCGTGAACCCGGCGAACAGGTACCACGCGAGGCTGTACCTGAAGACCGGCAGGTTCAACGTCAGAAGGCCGAAGACGTTGACGATGGAGATCAGCTGGCTCTTGTAGAACCCCAGATAGAGGACCGACGCGGCGAGCGTCACCTGTTTGAGGCGGACGCTCTTGCGGAAGAAGCTCACCAGCGCCAACGCCGCGAAGGCGGCAAACAGCACGATGTCCATCGCCTGGGCACGTAGATTCTCGCTCGCGCTCGCGACGTCCTCTTCTTCATCCGGGAAATCCCAGGCGTCGTCCGACGGCTGGGCGTCACCTTGTGTCGTTTCGGCAGGCGCGGACGGAACGCCGGGCGGCTGCGCGCAGACGGGCAGCGCGAGCCACACCAACAACAGGAGCGCGAGCGCGGCGGGGCGGCCTGCGGCGCGAATCACTTCGGCTCCCTCGGGCGTGAGGAGCTGTCTGGCCAACCGCCGTGCGCCGTTTCTGATGGCGCGCGTCGCGCTCGTCATGGTTATCGTCGCGGTCGACACGGCGTCGATGTCGCCGCCGACCCTGAACGGATCGCGGATGTTCTTGTTCTTGAACTGCGCGGCGAACGCCGGCGGTTCGACCGAGAAATCCCCGTACGGCTCCTTGTGCTCGACCACAATGACGCCAGTGAGGACGCCTTTCGTGTCCATGCCGACGAGCATCTTGATCGGGCCGTCGTAGCCTCGTTCGAGCGGCTGCAGCTCCGTGGTCCAGAAAACGAGGCCCGCCAGCGCCGGTCTGAGACGCGCCGGCATCCTTGATGAACGCCTTGAAATGCGGCGGTTCGCCCTCTTTGGGCGAGAATGAGGTGGCCGCGGGGAAGAGCTGTTTCAGCTGGGCCTGCAGTTTCGCGTCGGCGGGCGACTGGGCCAGGGCGACTATCATTCCTCCGACGAGGACGAGCGGGAATGCGATGATGGGGCTTTTCACTGAATGATGGTGACCCGGGGCGTCGATTATTGCGTGGCTGAGGAAACCCGGTCAAGCGAGAAGGAGCGCGGTATGTCGATCAGGAGGCACCCGAGGGTGCTGTTCGTGCTCATCGTCGTGTTCGTCCTTGCGGGATCGCACGGGTTGCTTGGCCAGCGATCCGCACAGAATGCGCCGGGGCGGGCCAAAAGCCTCAGCTGCGTGTTCTCCGTGATGGCAACCGCGAGCTGGAAGAACGGAGAACCTGTCGCCGAGGTCAAGAGTGCGAAGCTCTCGATGGAGTTCGACACCATCGAGCCGCAAGAGGGAAGCGCACGATATGCGGGTGGGGACACGAACCTCGCCGTGAGCGACATCATCGCGCAGCTGTCCGGCGGGAGCCTACATCTGATGCAAACGAGCCGGTCGGGAGCCGTCTACATTACGACCGTGTATCCATCGGAAAGCCGTGGCGGCAAGTTGAAGGCCGTGCACGCCCGACACGAGTACACCGAGGTGTCGCTGCCTGGCTATACCTCGAGACCCGAACAATATTACGGCGAGTGCGACGCGAAGCCGTAGCCATCCAACTTTCCGGAGTGGGCCGCCGCGCGCGTGCGCGACGGCCCGAAAATGCCCGGTTTTCCTGTTGACTTCCGCTGACCCCGGCCCCACCATACGCCCGCCGTTATACATCCGGATACCGTTTTTTTATCGGCACGATTCATACGATTCGGCGCTCGGCACTCCACAGCTCTCATAACCGTCGATTTGTTCGCGGGGACGCACATGTCGACAGTCCATGTCAGCGCGTTGCAGGGGCAACGCAGGAGGTCCGATGATGCTACTCAAGTCGTTGAAGGCGGTAGTCGTTTTCACCGCGGTACTTGCGTTATACCCGGCGATCGCCAGCGCGCAAAGCGCCATTGCCGGCCAGGTTCGAGACAACACCGGAGCCGTCCTTCCGGGCGCCGTCGTCGAAGCGGCGAGCCCGGCATTGATCGAAGGCCGGCGGACCGCGGTCACCGACGGGCAAGGCCAGTACTCCATCGTCGATCTGCGGCCGGGCCTGTACACAGTCACATTCGCCCTCGATGGCTTCAGCCGCGTGGTCCGGGAAGGCGTCCAGCTGCCTTCCAACTTTCACCGCCACCGTGGACGTCACGCTGAATATCAGCTACCCTTCAGGAAACCGTGACCGGTCCGGGCGCGTCACCGGTCGTCGACGTGACGCAAACTCAGCGCTCCACGGTCTTCAACCGGGAGCTGATGAACGCGATCCCGACGTCGAACAACATGTGGGCCTTCGCGCAGCTCGCTCCGGGCGTGACGATGAACGGCACCGACGTCGCCGGGACGAGCAACGGCAGCGACCGCGAGCTGTCGGCGCACGGTCTGAGCAGTACCCATACCATCATGTCGGTCGACGGGATGAATGTGAACACGACGCGGGCGGATGGCCGGGCGGCGCTGTATTTTCAGGATCTGGGGAACGAGGAGGTCGTGCTCGACACGGCGGGGGGAAGCGCAGACATGTCCTCCGGCGGTCTGCGCATCAACATGATCCCGCGGGATGGCGGCAACAGGCGCAGCGGGACGGTGTTTCTCGGCGGGACCCCTGGCAGCTGGCAGGCCGACAACTTCACGCAGCGGTTGAAAGACGCCGGCATGAGATCCGTTGACAAGATCGAGCGGGTCTTCGACTACGGTGGGACGACGGGCGGGCCGATCATCCAGAATCGGCTCTGGTACAACGTCTCGGTGCGGTATTGGGGCGCGTATGATTTGCCGGCCGATAGTTTCTTGGACGACGGCAGCGCCGCGCGCCGGGACGGTGACCGATGGGGGATCATTCCCCGGCTCACTTTTCAGGCGACGCCCCGCGACAAGCTCTCGCTGCACGTCGAGCGCGTCGCCCAGTTTCGCGGACCGCGGTACCAGGCGACGTACCCAGCGATCGTCAACGGACTCGGCCCGGATCCGGAAACGGCCGGCCGATGGCGGGATCCGGCGCTGGCCGATTATCTGGTCTTGGGGAAATGGACCTCGACCGTGACGAACCGTCTGCTCCTCGAAGTCAGCGGCGGCCGGAACTTTACCAATTCCGCGTTCCTGAACATGCCGGGCGTGACGGCGCCGGTCGGCACCCCGGAGTGGTTCGCCCACACCGCGAAAAACGACGCCGATCTCGGCACCTTCTGGGATGCCGCCCAGACCATCCCGCCGATTGACGGCGCATGGAAGGAGATGCTCTCCGGTGCGGTGTCGTACGTCACGGGTACGCACAACATAAAGGCCGGCGTCCAGTACGCATCGGGCAAGGACCAGCGCGAGCAGATCTACAACGGGCACATCTCCACGGTCACCTATCGCAGCGGGGTGCCGTCCACCGTCACGGTCAACAATTCGCCGGCGCCGACCGAGGAGCGTGCTCAGGCACGACGTGGGCCTCTACGTGCAAGACCGCTGGACCTTCAACCGGTTATCGCTCAACGGCGGGATACGGTTCGAGTGGCTGAACTCTGGAGTAGATGCGCAAGATGTTGGCGCGGGCCGCTTCGTCCCCGCCCGGCATTTCGATGCCGTCAACGACGCGCCCGACTTCTTCAACGTGTCGCCGCGCGTCGGCATCGCCTACGATCTCTTCGGCAACGCGAAGACCGCGCTCAAGTTCAGCGCCGGCAAGTACAGCACGCCGCTGACCATGTCGCTGGCCAGACAGCTCAACCCGGTCGCGATCACGACGCAGGCCCTTGCCTGGAGCGACCCCAACCGCGACGGGATCGTGCAGGACAGCGAGCTCGATCTGACGCGGCTGCCGTCGAACTTTGGTGTACGGCAGGTCGCCAGGCTCGATCCGGACCTCGAGCGGGAGACGAACACCGAGCTCATGCTCGGCGTGCAGCACGAGCTCATGCCACGACTGGCCGTTTACGCCAACTGGTTCCGGCGGTCGTATGCGAACAAACGGGTGATCGACGATTTGAACCGGAATTTCAGCGACTACCGCGCCGTGCAAGTCGTGAGTCCTTACAACGGCGAGCTCATGACCGTTTACGACGTGACCAGCGCCGCCGTGCTTTCGCGGCCCGTCGACCAGGTGATCAGAAACGCGGACTTCACCGAGGTTTATAACGGGTTCGAGTGGGGCGCTGACCTGCGGATTCCCGGTGGCGGCAGATTGTTCGCGAACATGGGGACGCAGCGCATCATCGCGAACGACTGCGATCAGCCGGACGACCCGAACCAGCTGCGGTTCTGCGATCGCGGCAACCTGCCGGCGCCGTACAACGCCGTGCCGTTCCTGACCGACTTCAAGCTCGCCGGATCCCTTCCGCTCCCCTTGGGTTTCCAGATGAGCGGCGTCTTCATCAGCAAAGGGGATAAGGGAAAGTTCCAGAACCTGGGCTATGGGCTCGCTCCCGAGTATCTGATTACTCGCACGACCCGCTACACCGCGGAGCAGTGTGCCGGCCAGCCTTGTACGGCGGGCGCGTTGGTGATTCCCAATATGATCTTGCCTTCCATCACGACAATGACCGGAGTGCCCCTTGGAACGGCGGCGCGGAACTTCCCACTGGTCCCCTCAGGCACCGAGATCTTCCTGCCGCGCCTGAATCAGCTGGATCTGGGGGTCAAGAAGACCTTCCAGGCAGGCGGCGTGAGCTGGGAACCCCGATTCGATGTTTTCAACGTGTTCAACGTTGACACCGAAGTGGACGTACCGTTCCGTGACGTACGGGACCCCGGCGTATCTGCTTCCCGGCAGTGTTTCCAATCTTGCTGGGGCGTCCGGGGTCATCGTCGCGCGTATGCCGAGGCTGTCGCTGCAGGTCCGCTGGTAGACGATAGCTTCACGGGCCGGGTGCTCACGGGCACCCGGCCTACCTCGCAAAGATCGACGATTTCATAAAGATTGGCGATTTCATAAAGATTGGCGATTTCACGTGGAATTCCGATGAGCCGGGGTGCCACTTCGCAGCCCCTGGCATTTCCGTTGACAGATTTGCATTTCGTACACTAACATCATGAGGCCCAAGGGGTTAACCATCGGGGAGGGAGCTGGAATGAACGGTGTCAAAGGTTCGTCTCCCTGGCGGCGGGTCGCCTGCGCGATCGCCTGCCTCACTGTCGTGTTGGTTGTGGTCGACTCGCTCCGGGCCAGCGGCCCGCAGCCGACAGCCAATCGCATCTCATCCGCGCAGGCGCTTTCCACATCAACAGCCCGTCCAACAATCGATCGTGCGCTTCAGGTCGCGCACCCGCAGCAGCAGCCTGCAGCCGCGGCGGCCGCGGTTTCGCCGCATCGGGCGGTGGTCAATCGGTACTGTGTCACCTGCCACAACGAGAAACTGAAGACGGGCGGCCTGGTCCTCGCGACGGTCGATATCGATACGGTCGGCGCCGACAACGCCGAGGTGCTGGAAAAAGTGGTGCGCAAGCTTCAGGCGCGCGCAATGCCTCCGCGTGGGATGCCTCGCCCCGACGAGGCGGTGTACCAGAGTTTGGTCTCGCACCTCGAGACGTCGCTCGACCGGTTCGCCGCCGCCAACCCGAATCCCGGGCGTCCCGACACGCTCCGCCGGCTCAATCGCACCGAGTATCAGAACGCCGTCCGCGACCTGCTCGATCTCGAGGCGGATGTGGCGGCCATTCTGCCAAGCGATGACTCGAGCTATGGCTTCGACAACATCAGCGTCGGCGGGCTGTCGCCGACGCTCCTCGAACGCTACCTCGGGGCGTCGCAGAAGATCAGCCGTCTTGCGATCGGCACACCGGTCCGTTCCCCGGGCGAGGAAACGGTGGTGCTCCCTCCGGATCTGACTCAGGAAGACTATTTCGACGGCCAGATCTTCGGCACGCGCGCGGGTGCGACGGTGCGGTACGTGTTTCCGGTCGATGGCGAGTACGGCTTCCGGCTCCATCTGACGAGGGATCGCAACGAGCGCATCGAAGGGCTGACCGAGCCGCATCAGCTCGAGGTCAGCATCGACGGCGAACGGCTGCAGCTCTTTACCGTGAATCCGATGCGGGTTGTCCGCCTGGCGGATGGGGTCCCGGATGATTCGCCGGCTCAGGAGCAGGCAGACGCCGGCCTACTCGTTCGGGCTCCCGTGAAGGCCGGCCCGCACCAGATCCAGGTCGCCTTCCTGAAGAAGTCGTCGGCGCTGATTGAAACGCCTCGTCAGCCATACCAGGCGCGCTTCAACAACGACCGGCATCCGCGCATTCAGCCCGCACTGCACAGCGTATCGATCTCGGGGCCTTACAACGCCACGGGCATCAGCGAGACCCCGAGCCGCAAGCGCATCTTCACGTGCCATCCGGTTCGGCCCGCCGACGAAACCGCCTGTGCCAAGACCATCGTCACCGCGCTGGCGCGTCGCGCGTATCGGCGTCCGCCCACGACCGACGATGTGCAGACCCTGTTGACGTTCTATCAGCAGGGTCGGGCAGACGGTGGTTTCGACTATGGGGTCGAGATGGCGCTGCGGGCGCTGCTGGTGAGCCCGAAGTTCCTGTTCCGGGTTGAGGAGGAACCGGCGAATATTGCGCCCGAATACACCCTATCGCCTGAGCGACCTCGATCTGGCGTCCCGGCTGTCCTTCTTCCTGTGGAGCAGCATTCCGGACGACGAGTTGCTCGATGTGGCGGTGCGCGGCAAGCTCTCCGAGCCGGCGACGCTCGAGCGCCAGGTGCGGCGGATGCTCGCCGACCCGCGGTCCGAGGCGCTCGTCACCAATTTCGGCTCGCAGTGGCTGTATCTGCGGAACCTCGCGACGCACATACCCGACCCCCGATTGCTGCCGGATTTCGACGACAACCTCCGCCAGGCGATGCGCCGTGAGACGGAGCTCTTTTTCCAGAGCATCATCAACGAGGACCGGAGCGTGCTGGATCTCCTCCGTGCGGACTACACGTTCCTCAACGAGCGACTGGCGAAGCACTACGGCATTCCCAACGTGTATGGCAGCCGCTTCCGACGGGTGAGCTTCGCAGACGGGAGTGCGCGCGGCGGGCTGCTGGGTCAGGGCAGTATTCTGACCGTCACTTCTTACGGTAACCGGACCTCGCCCGTGCGCCGGGGCAAGTGGGTGCTGGAGAACATTATTGGCACCCCCGTGCCGCCGCCGCCTCCGGATGTGCCGCCGCTCAAGGAGGACGCCACGAGCGCGGGCGGGAAGGTGCTGACGATGCGGGAGCGCATGGTCCAGCATCGCAGCAACCCGGTCTGCGCCGGCTGCCACCAGGTCATGGATCCGGTCGGGCTGGCGGTCGAGAACTTCGACGCCATCGGCCGGTGGCGGGATCGTGGAGACGGCGGGACCGGCGATGGACGTCTCGGGCGGGCTGCCCGACGGCAGCACGTTTGACGGCGCGGCGGGTCTCAAGCAGGCGGTCTTGAAGCGGCCGGACCTCTTCGTCTCGACCCTCACCGGTAAACTGATGACTTATGCCTTGGGTCGCGGGATTGGAGTACTACGACGCGCCGGCCATTCGTGCGATTACGCGCGGGGCGGCCTCCAGCGATTTCCGTTTCTCGTCGCTCATTTTGCAAATCGTCAACAGCACGCCGTTCCGCCAGAGGAGATCTCAGTCATGATCATCACCAAGATGGCTCTCCCGCGCCGCACGTTTCTGCGTGGGATGGGCGCCGCGTTGGCTCTCCCCGTGCTCGATGCCATGGTGCCGGCGCTGACGCAGGGTGCATGCGCTGTCTGCGCCCGTGCGGCGCCTCGGGTTCGTCTACATCCCGATGGGGTCGGAGATTGCGCAGTGGATGCCGAAGACGGAAGGGCGCCTCACGGAGCTGTCGCCGACGCTGGCGCCGCTGACGCCGGTGATGGATCAGGTCACGGTGGTGAGCAACCTCGAGATGAAGAACGCGTATGCCGCCGCGAATCACGCGACGGCGAACAGCACGTTCTTGAGCGGCGTGCTCGCCAAGCCGACCGAAGGGTCGGACTACGAGCTGGCGACGACGGTCGACCAGGTGGCCGCGCAGCAACTGGGCAAAGACACGGCGCTGCCGTCGCTGGAGCTCGCGACCGACTTCAACTACGTCGTGGGGAACTGCGACAACGGCCTGAACTGCGTGTACATGAACACGCTGGCCTGGTCGAACCCGACGACGCCGCTGCCGACCGAAGCCAACCCGCGCGTGGTGTTCGAGCGGTTGTTCGGGGATGGCGGGACGGCCGCCGATCGGCAGAAGGAGCTGCGCAAGAGCCGCAGCATTCTCGATTGGGTGACCGGGGACATGGCGAAGCTGCAGCGCCGCCTCGGCGCGAGCGACCGCGCGCGCGTCGGCGACTATCTGGAGACGGTGCGCGAAGTGGAGCGGCGCATCCAGAAGGCCGAGCAGCAGGATGCGAGCGCGATGCCCGATTTGACCCGCCCGACCGGCGTGCCGGCGGAGTGGGACGACCACTGCAAGCTGATGTTCGATCTGCAGGTGCTGGCGCTGCAAGCCGACATCACGCGCGTGATCACGTTCCAGATCGCCCGCGAGGTCAGCACGCGCACCTATCCGCAGATCGGCGTGAACGAGGCGCATCACCCGGTGTCGCATCACATGGACAACCCGATCCAGCTCGCGAAGCTCGCGAAGATCAACGCCTATCACGTCTCGCTGTTCGGCTATTTCCTGGAGAAGCTTCAGGCGACGCCCGACGGGGAGGGGACGCTGCTCGACCATTCGATGTATTTGCTCGGCAGCGGGCTCGGCAACCCGAACGCGCACGACCATTCGAACCTGCCGATCCTCGTCGCGGGCGGCGGTGCGGGCAAGCTCAAGGGTGGCCGCCACATCAAGTACGCGCAGCCGACACCGTTGACGAATCTGCTGGTCACGATGCTGGATAAGAGCGGCATCCGGCTGGATCGATTCGCCGACAGCACGGGCCGCGTGAACGAGCTGATCGAGACGCAGCTTTCCTCGCTCTGAGCTTCTCGCGCCCTCCGAGGCTGGCCGCTCCCCAAGAGCGGTCAGCCTCGATTTGCATAGCGTTGGCTCTCAAACTCCAATGAGGAACCGATGATGCGCCTCAAGGTTCTAGGCGGATGCGTGGCGGGACTCCTGCTGTGCGGCCGCGCCGATGCCGCCCCCGCCCCGTCGTCGGTCGCCGAAGCCGTCAAACGAGCCGACAGGCCCGCGATCCGGGCGTTGCTGCAGAAACGTGCCGACGTGAACGCCCCGGAACCGGACGGATCGACCGCCTTGCATTGGGCCGCATACTCGGACGATACGGAAACCGTCGAGTTGCTGATTCGCGCGGGCGCCAATGCCAGAACGACCAACCGGTATGGCGTAGCGCCGCTTGCGCTGGCTTCCACGAATGGCAACTCGAAGATGATCGAGGCCTGGTGAAGGCCGGCGCCGATCCCAATGCCTCGTCTACCGAGGGTGAAACCCCCCTGATGCTGGCGGCACGTTCGGGCGTCGCGCCGGCCGTGAAGATGCTGCTCGCCAGCGGTGCGGAAGTCAACGCAAGAGAGCAGTGGAAAGGGCAGACGGCGCTGATGTGGGCCGCCGCCGAAGGCCACGTGGACGCGGTTCAGGCGCTCCTCGCCGCCGGCGCCGATGTCCAGGCCCGTTCGAAAGGGGGCCTCACGGCATTCCTGTTCGCGGTTCGCGAGAGCCAGGTCGGCGCCGTACGCGCCCTGTTGGCAAGCGGCGCCAAGGTGGACGACACCATCCTCGGCAGCGGCCCCGCGGGGAGACGGTATGACCCGGCCGATTCGGGGGCTGCTGCCAAGACCGGGGTCGCAGTCAAAGGGCCCAGCGCGCTCATGCTGGCGGTCAGCAACGCGCATTTCGAGTTGGCCTCGCTGCTGCTGGATGCCGGCGCGGACCCGAACTTCGCGCCCCAGGGCTGGACAGCGCTCCATGAGCTGTCGTGGGTGCGCAAGCCCGGCGTTGGCAGCAACAGCCCGACGCCGCCAGGGTCCGGCACGATAAGCAGCACCGAATTGATCAAGCGGCTTGCCGCGCACGGCGCGAATCTCAATGCGCGTGCGAGCGGACGCCGCAAGGAAGTGCTGATGACGCACCTGAACCTGAACGGGGGCACTCCGTTTTTCTTTGCGTCCCGAACCTGCGATACCGAGCTGATGCGTCTGCTGGTCGAACTGGGCGCCGATCCCAAGCAGCGGAACGAGGACGACACGACGCCCCTCATGGCGGCGGCCGGCCTCGGCACACGGTCGACCGGGGAAGACGCCGGAACCGAGCCGGAATGTGTCGAGGCGGTGAAGCTCACGCTGGAGCTGGGCAACGACATCAATGCGGTCGACGACTACGGCAATACCGCGATGCACGGGGCCGCCATCAAGCAGATGCCGTCCGTCGTGAAGTTGCTGGCTGAAAGAGGCGCCAAGATCGACATCTGGAATGAGGAAAATGCCATGGGCTGGACGCCGTTGCGGATCGCCGCCGGCGTCTATCGCGCGCAGAATTTCAGGTTCGACGTGCCGACGACCAAGGCGATTGAGGAACTGATGATCGCGGCTGGCGTATCGACGAAGCTCGAGGCGGGGAGCACGATCACCAGCGCGCTTCCCCAGAAGTAGGCGCATCCGGAGCCATCGTGCTCTTGCCGGGGCCGAATCCTCTCGGGGGTTCGGCCCTTCGTACGTATTGAGAACGAAAAGTCTGAAGTCTCAAGTCTGAACTCTCAAGACTTCAGGCGTGAGATGTCAGGTTTCCAAGAGCCCGTTTTCGTTCTCTAGTGGTCGTCGTGTTTCTTGTGATACGAGATCTCGGCGTCGTTCCGATCGCGCGAGTCTTGTCCGCTGCGCCGGCGGCCGGCCTCGGAGGCCAGCCCTCTCGTACCCTCGGAATCGACCGCGAACAGCGAGATGAGCCGCTCGAGGTCGTGGCTCTGGCACGAGGGGCACTCCGGCGTATTCGCGTGCAGAATCAGCTGCTCGAAACGGTGACCGCAGGCTCGACATTCGTATTCGTAAATTGGCATTCACGCACCCCCGCAGTGGTCACGCGCTCACGACACTCAAGCCTGTCTCCTATCATCGCCGTCACCGGCTACAATGCCAATCACATTTCTCCAGCAGGAGCGTGACACGTGCCGGCTTATGTCGTGACTGAAATAGAAGTAATCGACACGGAACGATACGAGGCGTACAAACAGATGGTGGCGCCGTCGATCGCCGCCTATGGGGGAAAGTTCCTCGTGCGTGGCGGGGCGACGGAAACCCTCGAAGGCACCTGGTCGCCGGGGCGCTTCGTGATTGTGGAGTTCTCCTCAAAAGCGCAGGCGAAGGCCTGGTGGGAGTCGCCGCATTACGCCGAGGCGAAGGCGCTGCGCCAGGCCACGGCGCGCACGGAGATGATCGTCGTCGAGGGGCTGTGAGCCGGGCGGAGGCTGGTCAAGGGCAGCTTTCGGCGAGGGTCTGCAGCGCGGTCGGGTTGATGCGATCTTCGGTGGGTTGCCGGATCAGGAAGCCTTTGGCCTGGACTTTGTGCCCTCTGCGCGCCTCGCGGCCGAGCGCGGGGAAATCCAGGAGACGAAACGCGCCCTTACCGAGCGGCAACGACGATGAGGCCTTCAGATCGGCCGCCGGCGAGTCTCCTGAATCCGCGGCCCGCATCGGCTCGGTGCCGTTGGTCAGGATCCAGGCCTTGTTCGCGCCCTGCGTCAGACATCCCACGATCTGGACGAGCGAAAAGTTGGGAACCGGACCTCCCGGTCCGCTTTTCTCGACGATCGTGATGCTGGCGAGTTGGGCCGGGTTCGCCGTGAGTTCCTCGGTGCCCGCGGGAAATCCGCTCTCTTCAAGGACGAAGCTCAAGACGTCCAGATACGTGCCTGCCGGCAGCCTGCCTGGTCCGTTCAACGGCATTGTCGTCCGCATTTTCGTAAACACGTTGTCCAGGCTTTCCTGGAACCAGCGGCGCATGAAGCCGGCCCCGAAAAGGATGGGCGCTTCTCCCGTGTCGTGGCATTCGGCGCAGATCTCCTGATAGACGAGCTTGCCCCTCGAAGCCTGGGCCGCGGTGTAGACACCGTCCCACACGGTTTTCTTCGCCGGTACGTCCTGGCTCGCCGTGACGCGCCGGGACGCCCCTGAGAGCGCGCCCACGAGGGTGAGGAGACTCGCGAGGCCGATGAGCTGTACGGACAGACTATGACGACTCATGATGTTGGAAATCATACTGTCGCGCGACCCGTTTGAGAAGGCGGCGGTTATCTCCTCGCGGCAGACCCGAGGATTTGTCGTAGTCTAATGTGTAAGCCCGTACAACATGTAGTTGACGCCCAGCTTGTACGCCTCGTTGGACGAATCGATCGGGAACAGTCCCTGCCCGGACCACTCCCGGTACTCGGCCACGTCGTTGTCGTGATTGGCGATCACCATCAGGCGCCGCGCAGGGTCGTTGTCCTCGTAGATACCGTAGTAGTTGGGCTTGTAGCCGAGCATCGGGTGCGGAAACTCAATCGTCTTCATCCGGAAGAAACTGTCGAAAATCGGGTGCGATCGATCGAGCTTCACCCACCGGGCTTCCGGCACCACCCGCCGCATCTGCGCCTCGAAATTGTTCCACTGCTCGCGCTCGAAGTCGTCGAAGATGGCGAACCCCCCCTTGAGCAGGTACTCCCGGAATCGCGCGGCCTCGCCGTCGCTCATCGTCCAGAAACCGGGCTCCCACATGTACGCAATAGGGTACTTGAAGAGCCGCGGGTCGTCGAGCGTGAGGATCAAGCTGCCGTCCGTATTCGCATCGATGAGCGTCAGATCCTTGAGGATCGTCATGAGGTTCTGCTCGGCGCGAGGGTAGTCGTGATTCCAGGCGTTGCTCGCGCCACGCCAGCGGCCGCCGGAGCCGGACTCCCACCGCAAGCGGACAAACGTGAAGCGGCCGTCGTACTCGGGTTCGTGCCGTCCCCATCCACTCCGCGCCGACTGACCGGCTTCGCGGGTTGTCACTTCGGCGATCGATCGGGGCTCGCTGTGAAGAGCGAGTGAGCGAGGTCCGGCTCCCGCCGACATGCCGGTCAGCGCCGCCGCCGTCAGGACGCGCACCCACCGATACATGGTCGAAGGCCTCCTCCCCTAACCTCTTCTGAGATGCTGTCAATTATCACCCGAATTCGAATCGGGTGCCCGAGCAGCAGGGGCAGTTTCGTGGTACTCTCCGGTCGACGCTTTTGGGCGTCTTTCAGAGGAGATTGCATGGCGAAAAAGAAGACAAGTACGCGGAAACCGAATGCGGCCTTCATGCGGCCGGTGACCCCCAGCGCGATGCTGGCCGAGGTCGTTGGCGCGAAGCCGATGCCGCGGACCGAGGTCACGAAGAAGCTGTGGGCCTACATCAAGAAGAATGGACTGCAGGACAAGAAAAACCGGCGCATGATCAACGCCGACGACAGTTTGAAAGCCGTATTCGGCGGCAAGACCTCGGTGAACATGTTCGCGATGACGAAGCTGGTCAGCAAACACCTCAAGTAGGCAGCGACAATCTTCAGGCGGGACACGACCGGATCTCAGCAACGAAGGCGACGGCCCAACCGCGTCGCCTTTTGTTGTCTGCCTCATCCCGCTAGGATTTGTGTGTGAATCGTCCATTTCTTGCCATCGTCGCGATTGTCGCGATTTGCGCGGGCGTCGTTGGCGGCGCCATCCTGACGTATAGCTTGACGCGTCCCGCGCGCAACCTGCCGTCGACGACCAGCGGAGCCAATCGCCCCGCACCGCCGCCGCCGCGCGAGGTCCCTCGCACCGAGCCGCCTCGCGCCGAGGCCGGGCCGCCTCCTGCCCCCCGACGTACCATGGCCCCGAAGGCCGAACCGGCGCCAGCGCCCGCGCCGGCTGAAGCTGCGATCTCGGTTGGCGTCCTGCATATCGACAGCGACGTTCCCGGGGCGCATGTCTTCATCGACCGGGAGTTTCTGGGTGTCGCCCCGGTGACGGCTGCGAGCGTCAAGCCGGGCACGCACCGGATCAACGTCTCGGCCGAAGGCTACGATGGAGTTGCCGAGACGATCGAGGTTTCTCCTGGGCCCCGCAACCTCATGCTCAAGTTGAAAGAGGTGCGGCTGGACGCGACGCTCGATGTCGTCCACAAGCATCGTCTGGGTGAGTGCAAGGGCCGCTTGACCGCCACAGCGCAGGGAATGCGCTATGAGACGGCCGACAAGGACGACAGCTTCACGACTCCGTTGGTGGATCTCGACACGTTCGACGTCGACTATCTCGAAAAGAACCTGCGGGTGAAGCTCCCCAAGGGCAGGCAGTTCAACTTCACGGATCCCGAAGGGAACGCGGATCGGCTCTTCGTGTTTCACCGCGACGTCGAAAAAGCACGGGAACGTCTGAAGAGGGGCGATCCGGCCGCAAGCCGGTAATCCCTCCGGGGATGAGGTTCCGAGGCCAGCGGACGAACCGAGCGTTTCCCTCGTCAGATGAAATGACTGCGCTGGTTCGGTGATTCCGTGTGCTCCCGCTGCTTCCGCGGTCTCGTTCTCTCGAGCGCTCCATACGTGTTAGCATTCGACGTTTCGACAATATCGGGCGCGAAGGCCTGAAGCTCGCGTGACGGTCGGCCAATGGCGCGACGGGCTCTTAGTGATCGAGGGACCGAGAGGAGGGGCAGTGTCTAACTGGTTTTCGGACATGTCCACGCGGGAGCGGCGGACGTTCTGGGCGTGCTTCTCCGGGTGGGCCCTGGACGCCATGGACGTGCAGCTCTACGCCGTGGCGATGCCGACGCTGATCGGCGTGCTGGCAATGAGCAGGGCGCAAGCCGGGATGCTGGCCACCTCGGCCCTCATTCTTTCGTCGGTTGGAGGGTGGATGGCGGGAATGCTGGCCGACCGCATCGGCCGCGTCAAGGTCCTCCAGATCACTATTCTCTGGTTCTCGGTTTTCACATTCCTGTCCGGTTTCGCCAATTCCTACGAGCAGCTGCTGGTGCTCCGCAGCCTCCAGGGGCTCGGCTTCGGCGGCGAGTGGGCAGCGGGCGCGGTGCTGATGGCCGAGGTCATCAACCCGAAGGCGCGCGGGCGCGCGGTTGGTTGTGTGCAGAGCGGGTGGTCGGTTGGCTACGGTGCGGCCGCTTTGCTGTTCACCGCCATGTTCTCCTGGTTCCCGCCCGAAGTGGCGTGGCGCTACCTGTTTTTCGTCGGCATCCTCCCAGGTTTTGCCGTGTTGTTCATCCGGCGGAACGTCGAAGAGCCGGAGATTTTTCTCGCCGCCAAAAGAGCTGAGCACGTCGGACCGCACAAGTCCGTCCTGCTCGACATTTTCAAGCCGCCTCTGCTGCGATCCACGGCTGTCGCTTCTCTGCTGGCCGCGGGCACGCTCGGCGGGAACTACACCATCCTGACGTGGCTGCCGACCTACCTGAGGACGGTGCAGAACTTGAACGTCCTTTCGACAGGCAGCTATCTCGGCGTCAATATTTTCGGCTCGTTCCTCGGCTACGTCGTCACCGCGCACTTGAGTGACTGGCTGGGGCGGCGCCGGACGTTTGCGCTGTGCGCTATCTGCGCGTCGGTGACCATCGCCGTGTACACCCTGATACCGGTCAGTCAGACGACGACGCTGTTGCTTGGCTTCCCGCTCGGTTTCTTCCAGTCGGGAATTGTCGCCGGGATGGGGGCGACTTTCGCGGAGCTGTTCCCGACCTATGTTCGCGCGACGGGCCAGGGGTTCTCGTACAACTTCGGACGTGGCGTGGGTTCCCTGATGCCCACGATCGTCGGCATCCTTGCCGCCACGATGGCGCTGAACGAAGCTATCGGCTTCTGCGCCCTGTTCTCGTACGGTCTGGTCCTCGTGGCCGTCGCGCTTCTGCCGGAGACCCGCGCGCGGGCGCTCACCGCCCATGCGCAGGAACCGATGACCGCTTCCTCGTGATGGCGACGTCCCAATGAAGAAAGAGCTTGCAGCGCGAAGCGGAGGACGCATTCTTGTCGACAGTCTCCGAATTCACGGCGCCGACCGGGCCTTCTGTGTTCCCGGCGAGAGCTATCTCGACGTCCTGAACGCGTTTCACGACACCCCGGAGATCGACGTCGTCGTCTGCAAGCATGAAGGCGCCGCGGCGAACATGGCGGAGGCCGATGGGCGGCTGACAGGCCGGCCGGGCATCTGCTTCGTGACCCGTGGCCCTGGCGCCACCCATGCCAGCATCGGCGTGCATGCGGCGATGGAGAACTCGACCCCGATGGTGCTCTTCATCGGCCAGGTCGATCGCGCGTTCTTCGACCGCGAAGCGTTCCAGGAAATCGACTACCGGCAGATGTTCAGGCCGCTCGCCAAATGGGCCGCGCAGGTCGAGGATCCGCACCGGATTCCAGAATACGTGCTCCGCGCGTTTCAGACGGCGACCGCGGGGCGACCGGGACCCGTGGTGCTGGCGTTGCCGGAAGACATGCTGGTGGAGGCCGCGCAGGTCGCAGACACCAGGCCCTTCCAGACAGCTTATAGCGCCCCACGGGACGTCGATCTGGCGGCTCTTCATTCGCAGCTCGCCCAGGCGCAGCGGCCGCTGCTCGTCGTGGGCGGGAGCGGTTGGACGCCTGAAGCCTGCGCCGAGGTGACCGCGTTCGCCGCCGCGAGCGGCCTGCCCGTGGTCGCCTCATTCCGGCGCCAGGATCTGTTCGACAATACCCACGCCAACTACGCCGGCCATCTGGGACTGGGCATCAACCCACGCCTGGCCGAGAAGGTGCGCGCCGCGGATCTGCTGGTTGTGCTCGGCTCGCGCCTGAGCGAAGTGACGTCGGGCGGCTACACGCTGATCGCGTCGCCGTGCCCCGAACAGCGCCTCGTGCACGTGCATCCCGACCCCGAGGAGCTCGGGCGTGTCTACCAGGCGACGCTGTTCATCAACTCGAGCACCTCGGCCTTCGCCTCCGCGCTCAAATCCCTCGCCCCGATCAGGAATCCCGCGTGGGAGCCCTGGCTCGCCGAGCTTCGACGCGATCTGGAGGCCTTCGGACAACCGCCGGACCCTGACGCGTCCTACCAAGGCGTTCACCTCGCCACCGTGGTTTCACAACTGACGGAGCGCCTGCCTCACGACGCCATCATCTGCAACGGCGCGGGTAACTACACGCTCTGGGTGCATCGCTTTCACAAGTACCGCCAGTTTCGCAGCGAGCTCGCTCCGGTTGGCGGCGCCATGGGCTACGGATTGCCCGCCGCGATCGCGGCAAAGCTGCGGCATCCGGAGCGGACCGTCGTCTGCTTCGCTGGCGACGGCTGCTTCCTGATGTATCCGCAGGAGCTTGCCACCGCGGTGCAGTGCGGCGCGGCGATCGTCGTGCTGGTTGTGAACAACGGGATGTACGGCACGATCCGGATGCACCAGGAGCGCCGCTACCCGGGGCGCGTCTCGAGCACCGATCTCGCGAATCCCGATTTCGTTGCGCTGGCGCGTTCCCTCGGCGCCCATGCCGAGCGAGTGTCGACGACGGACGAGTTCGCGGCCGCGTTTGGACGAGCGGAGAGCGCCGGAGGACCGGCGCTGCTCGAGCTGTGCGTCGATCCGGCTCAAATCACTCCCACGGCCCGCCTCGCCGTGGCCAGGCCGGTTGGAGTCTAGGAGATGACTCCCTCGCGATACGGCTTCTCCAGCGTGCTCGGGCTCGCCCTCGCCACCGGCATCTGGGCGGCGAATACCCAGTCCGCCGGCGGACAGCAGAAGATCGTCCCGCGCTTCGTCGTTGAAGCAGGCTGGCCAAAGCCGGGACCTCGGAGCTGGGTTGCGGATCGCCTTCGATCCGATGGGCAACCTGAAGGAGATCATCGAGGTCAAACCGGGTCCGGGCGCGTTCGGATCGGCCAGCGACTTGGGGTTCTCTCCAGACAATCGCTACATGCTCATCAACGATCAGGGAAACTCCGTGCTCTGGATCTACGAGATGGCGAGCAAGACGATCGTCGGCGGGTTCGGCCGGGCCGGACGCGCCGCCGGAGAATGGAACTCGTTCCACTCGATGGCGGTCGACGCCATGGGCAATATCTATACGAGTGAAGTGACTGGCAGGCGAGTCCAGAAATTCGTGCCGAAGGGCGTGATCCCGCCGGATCGCTTGAGCACCTTCCTCAACCGCCCGCACTACGACGCGGTTCCTTAGGCAAGGAATGGAGGCTCCAGACTCAGCGCGATCGACCGCCGACGTTCTGGAGCCTCAACCCTTCAGTTAAGTCTCAACTCTCAAGTCTCAAGTCTCAACAGTCAGTTCGTTCCCGTCACGACCCGGTACGTCTTCGTGAAATTATTCCGCTGGTTGGTGACCGTGAACGTGCCATCCTGCTGAGCCGATACCTTGAGCCAATACGCCTTGCCGTTGTGCGCCGGCGGCGGCGGCGGCGGCGTTGCGCCCGGCGCTGGCGGGCCACCACCTCCAGGCCCAATTTCCAGAGCACCGATCGGGATGTTGTCGGGCTGCTCGTCGATGACGTTCGAAATGAACATGCCGGGCACCGTGTATTCCTGGCCGCTCAAGAAGCGAGAAGTGCACCTGCCACAGATCCTCGAGGCCGGGGGAATTCAGAATGACCCGCATGGCCGGCGGCTGTCCGCCTTTCCGGGTGCCGTTGTTCAGAATGGAAACCCGTGGCCGCAGCGCATGCACGATCACTTCCGAGTTCGAGACTGGCTGGCCGTGATGGCCGACGATCAGCAAATCCGCCGTCCCGAGCCGATTGTTCGGGCACATCAGCTCGGCTTCCTTGTTCCAGGTGAGATCGCCGGGGTGGACAACGCGGAATTTTCCAAAGGTGATGTAGCTGCCGACTGACTGCGCGTTTTCGGTCTTGTCGACGTCCTTGGGTTTGAAGTCCGCGCAGTACGGGTTCGGCCGCCCCGCGCCGGGCAGCGGCTGTTTGAGCACTTCTCCGCCCGACGCGAAAATGCGCCAGTCGAGTCCGGCGACCTGGATCTTGTCGCCAGGCTTCACGGCCGTGTACTTGGCCTGAGCCTTCAGTCCGGGGTAGACGTCATTCAGGAACGCGGTCGAGGCCGGCTGCGGCTCGATGGTCGGACCGTGGTCGTAGAACGCCTTGATGGGCAGGCGCTTGGCGACTTCGGCCATCCCGCCGAAGTGATCGCCGTGCCAGTGCGTCGTGATCAGATGGTCGATCTGGGTGATGCCGGCGTCCTTCGCCGCATCCAGGATGCGGTCGGCGTCGCGAACGGCCGCCGCCGGCGCCACGTTCCCCGTGTCGATCAGCACCGACTGACCCGAGGGTGGCACGAAGAGCGTTGCGTTGCCCCCCTCGACATCGATCACGTAGATGTCCAGGGTCTTCCGCGTCTGCGCGACGAGAACCGTCGCTGAAATCGTCATTGCCAGGAGGACTATTGGTGCGCGCATCGCAAACACTCCTTCAGAGCTGTGCGGCTGGTTGTGCGGCCGCAATCCTTGAGTCTTCGAGCAGGGATTGATCCTAATGACGAGTGAAACGACTGTCAAAGCCTATTAGCAGAGCGCCGCGGCGCGTCCCGGTGGCGGATTCCCCTCGCGGGCGGCAGGGAAGACGCCGCGCTCCGCGCGCGGCCAGGCCCGGGTAGAGGCTGTGAAAAGGGAACGGCCTTGCGCGCTGCGGGCGGCGCTGCTAAGTTGAGCGGGGAAGTGTCCGGACCGGCGACAGGGCGCGGCCAGGCGCGGAGGAGGATTGACCATGCCGCTTTACGATTACGAGTGTCGAAGCTGCGGACATCGGTTCGAGGCTCTTGTCAGACCCGCGAGCCCTCCCGCCTGTCCCTCTTGCCAGGGACAAGATCTCGAGCAGTTGCTGTCGCTCTTTGCCGTCAGCTCGGACGGCACCCGGCGGACCAACCTCCAGGCGGCGAAGAAGAAGAACGCCAAGGTCTTGCGCGAGAAACAAATGGCCCAGCTCGAGTACGAAAAAGAGCATCAACACTGAAGGTTGCCCCCGAAGGGCCGAGCCGGCTCGATGGCAGCGTACCGACTCGGCTCCTACTCGGTGTTGGTATCGCCGTCATACATGCCTGTGTCAGGCCAGGTTCATAGTTGACACTTACTCCTTCCCGACTTAGGGTCAGCTGAATATCCGGCCATAATCGGTTTTTTTACCATCCCGTCGCGGCTGTCCTTATACATCGCGCGTTTTGTATCGCGCGTGGATCCTTGAGCACAGATGCTCCGACACCGGGGCAATTTGAGGAGGGACAGATGTCAATCTGGAAATGCGCTCGCCCGGGATTTCCGCCGCTTGTCGGCTGGTTCATGATCCTCAGCGTGCTTGCGGTGGCCGTGCCCGCGGCCGCCGGTCAGGGCGCAGGAAATCCCGCTGGCATCTCCGGCGTGGTCACCGACAATACCGGAGCGATCCTCCCCGGTGTCACGGTCACGGCGACCAGTCCGGCGCTGCAAGTACCTTCAGTCACCAGTATCTCGGACGAGCGGGGTGAGTACCGCCTGTCGCCGCTGCCGATTGGTGTCTACACCGTCCTCTTCGAGCTGCCGGGATTTCAAAACGTCCGGCGCGAGGGCGTCCGGCTGACCGTCGGGTTCAACGCTCGAGTGGACTCGGAGATGAATGTCGGCGCCGTGTCCGAGACGATTACGGTCTCGGGCGCCTCGCCGCTCGTCGATACGACGTCAACGGCCACCTCGACCGAGCTCACGCGCGAGCAGTTGGAGGTGCTCCCGACTTCGCGGGATGGGTTCCACGCCTTCTTGAACCAGGTGCCTGGAGTGCGCACGAACCTGGACGTCGGGTCGTCCGGTCTGGGCGACACGGTGCAGTTCCGGGCGTACGGCCAGGACGGCTCGCCGTGGCAAATGCTCGAAGGGGTGCTGGCGTCCGCCCCCACCCTACTCGGTGCGCAAGGCAGCCACGTCGACTTCAACGCGATCGATGGGACACGCGTGCAGACGGTTGGCAGCAACGCGGAGATGCCTAGGCGCGGCCTGTTGGTCGACTCGGTGCTCAAGTCCGGGGGCAACGACTTTCACGGCACCGGTGTTCTGTACGGGTCGAGCGGCAAACTCGAGGCCAACAACATCGACGACTCGCTGGCCGCGGCGGGGATCAGACTCCCGGCGCTTCACTCGGTGCGGGACCTCGCCGGCAACGTGGGCGGCCGCATCATCCGGAACAAGCTCTGGTTTTTCGGCGGCGGCCGGTATCAGAAAAACACGCGAGATATCCTGGATGCGTTCGAGCCCGACGGCACGCCGATCGTGAATGTCAAGGGGGGCCGGTATTATTTGTGAAGGCTCCTATCAGGCGACGGAGGGGAATCGCTTCACCAGCTTCTATCACTGGACCAACGACCTCGAGCTGCGGGGTGCGACCCGGTTCATTCCACGGGAATCGATGGAAGACAAGGATAACCCGGTCTGGATCACGAAGGGCGAGTGGCAGGCCACGCGCGGCAATTCGCTGGTCTTCTCGGTGCAGTCGGGTCGTTGGGATTTCAACGGCCAGAACTGGGGTCTTGCGCCGGGAAAGGTGTCGACCACCGACATCTCGACCCAGCTGGTCAGCGGCAACTTCTGGGCCGCCAACGGGCTGGACCGCGACATGGGCCGGATTCACACCAAGGGCGTCGTCAGCTACTACAAGCCGGATCTGTGGGGTGGGAACCACGAATTCAAGGCGGGGGTCGACCACCTGTGGGGCTGGTGGAACGACGGCGGTATCCCCGCGGGGGGCTCCTCAGGGCACCGCGCCGGGGAGAACAACATCATCTACCGGCAGGTCTACAACAACGGCGTGCCGTTCCAGCTGACCACGAAGAATTCACCGGTCAAGCCCGCCGACAACGGCCAATACCTTGGCGTGTATGGGCAGGACGCGTGGACGATCGCCCGACGGCTGACACTCAATCTAGGGCTCCGCGCCGGGCCCGCTCCTCACGATGGGGGCGGGCCGTGTTGATGCTCCCGCGCGGTACGCCCGGCGCTTTTCTGGTCAGCGCCTCGCTTCGTTCCGCTCAACCCACCCTCAGCGGCCGATGATTTTCAAATGCTCGCGAGCGTCTTCGTAGCGTGGATCAATTTGAAGGGCTTTCTCGAATTGTGCCTTCGCAGCGTCCAACTTGCCCTGTGATGCCCACACGCGGCCCAGCAGGTCGTGGGCCTCAGGATCGTCCGGCGCCAACGCGACATATTTCACGGCGTGCTCCGCGGCCCCGGCGACATCGCGACGGGACATCAGGGTGATGGTCAGATACCACTGCACCCGCGCGTGCCGGGGGTCCAATGCCGCGGCACGGCGGAACTCGGTCAACGCTTCGTCGTCGTTCTCGGTGCCCAGCAGCGCAATCCCGCGACGGAACGCGGCGGTGGGATTGTCCGGGCGAGCGTCCAGATATTCTTTGTAAACGACCGCCGCCGCCTGGAACGACCGATCGTCGAACAGCGTATCCGCCAGCAGTAATCGAGCCTCGTGGTCCGCGGGATTCATTCGCAACAGATGCTGCAGCAATCCGCGGGCCTTTTCGCTTTGGACAACCGCCTGATCACCCTGCCCGGAGGCACGCAGAAATGTGGCGCACTCGGCGTGCATTTCCGCGAGAACCTGCAGCACTGTGTGTTTCCGAGCGAGGCCACCTGCGCGAGCTCCGGCTCATATTGGAAGTACCCCAGATAGGCTGCAGCGGCCCGCGCCGGATCGTTGGCAGCCAGCGCCGCACGAGCCTCGGACTCGTACCTGGCGTAGAACGGTCCGAGCCAGAATGAGCTGGCAATGAGCGTCTGGTTCTGGAGGGGTCGACCCGTCCAGCTCCCGACGATCAGGAGCGAAGCGGCCGTCACGCCGACGCGAAGATATTTCCGATCGGCCGCGGATCGAAGGAGCTCCACGAACGCGCATGCCGCAAATGGAATCACGGCCGCCATGAGGGCAACCCGGAATCGCCCCAACGTATAGAAGACAAGCAGCGGTGCCACAGAACACGCCGCAAGCATGTACAGCGGCCAGGCTCGCGAGAACCGCCTCGCGCCCAGCACCAAGCCGACGAGCGCCGCGGGCGACAGCAACCAGAACGTCACAGGGAGCCACGCGAGAACCGGTGCCCGCAACCGCGTGTAATAGAAGTTTTCGTTGTTCGGCATTTCGACCCAGTGCCAGGCGCGATCCCATTTTTTCGCGAGGAGTATGGCGTAGCTCGAAAGCGTATGAGCCCCGAGCAGCATCCGCACCGCGGGGAGAAGCCCGCCGCCGGTGTCGCCCATCAGTTCCGCCAATCGCGGCGTATCGATGTCGAATCCCGCCACCGGATCGTAGGTGACGTCGTTTGAAATGAGGAACGTCAGCCCTCCCGAACCGGCCAGTGCCAGCGGTGGAGCGCCGACCGCCATATTTCTCGCCGCCAGCGGTGTCACGGCGATGGCGAACCCGGCCAGGGTGGCGGCCGCCGGCACCCACATCTCCCGCCAGCGTCCAGCGAAGTGCAGCACGATTCCCAGCGCCACCGCGCCACCGAGCAGCACGAGACTGCTCTTGAGCAGGCAGGCGAGCCCCAGCGAGCCCCCGAGCAACACGAACCACGCCCACGAGCCTCGTGTCAGCGCCCGGTCCGCAAGCCAGACGATGCCCAGGCCGGCGAACACGATGGTCGATTCGCGCAGCAGGAACAGCTCGTAGTAGACGAGCGGACCACACAACACGGCAAGCGCACCGGCGCACGCGGCGACGAGGTCACCGAACCCCCGGCGCGTCAGGAGCCAGATCAGGACGGTGCTCATCACGCCGAGTCCCATCTGCCACGCGAAAACGAACCGCACGTCGTCGCCGATCACGCGATATGTCAGGCCAATGAGATACGCGTAAAGGGGGTCCTGATAGAACTGGGGGCTTCCCGTCCAGTGTGACCAGAGCAGGGCATCAGGATCCGTCTTCGCGCTGCCCTGCGCTGTCGCGTGCTCGATGAGCGTGGCGCGCATGTCCGGGTGCTTCGCGAAATACGTCTCGGCCACGCGGTGCTGCCATCCATGCATCGGGACGCCGACGGATCTGGATGACCAGTCGCCGCGGGCAATCTGTCGACCCCACGCGTCGTAGTAATGCATGTCCGTCTGATCCCAACGGTGGAGGTCGATGCCCGGGTCGGAGTTGAGCTGCAGAAAATAGGTGCTGCGCACGCACACCGACGCGGCCACGAGGATCAACAAGACCCAACCGGAATGTCGGGCCAGCCACGCTTCAAGCGAAAAGGAAACAGCCGTGCCGGTTGGAGTCAACGATGCGTGGACGCCAGAGCGCTGGAAACCAGCTCTTCGTCGAGGGCTCATTCGGGTCATTCCTGTCTGATGCGCGGCCGTTCGCGGGCGTGAGGCGACCATACAAGTCTATGGTAGGCGGGCCTGCGTGACCATTCCGCCTCGCGCACACGATAGCTAGGAGCGTGTCTGAGTGAGACGAACACGCTCCTAGTAGGCCGGCTTCGCCGGCGGAAAACCTAGTGATTCCGCAGATCTCGCGCGCGGAGCGCGCCTACTAGGAGTTCGTTCAGGCATTACTCGGACGAACTCCTAGTAATGGAGGGACCGGTGTCAGTAGCCCGGTATAGTCTCAGATCGCCGGTCGGTGTGCTCAAGCGCGTGACAAGATCAAAGACACTGGATCAAAGAATCGGGACGTGTCCGCGTGCGTTAGATTGTGGTTGACAGCGGTTTCTTGCCGGCTTAGTGTCTCCTCCGTACACCTCCACACCTGCCGATAGGCAGGTCGCCCGTCCTTATATCTCACGCGTATCTCCTCCATACCGCTTCGTACCTGTCGAAATAGGCAGGCAGGTCGCCCGTCCTTATTTCTCACGCGTACGGCCAGATGCATCACGCGTTATCAGGGTAAACAGGAGGGACACATGTTCATGTGCAAGCACGCTCGCCAGCAATTCGTCGCGCTGAATATCGTCTTGCTCAGTTTCCTTAGCCTGTTTCCGCTGGCGGCACCCGCGATGGCCGGCCAGGGGGCGGCCAATCCCGCCGGCATTACGGGGGTCGTCACGGACAATACCGGGGCCGTCCTGCCCGGCGTGACGGTTACGGTGACCGGTCCCGCGTTGCAGGTGCCTTCAGTCACCAGTGTCTCGGACGAGCGGGGCGAATACCGCCTGTCGCCGTTGCCGATTGGCCTCTATACCGTCCTCTTTGAACTGCCGGGTTTTCAGAACGTCCGCCGCGAGGGCGTGCGGTTGACCGTCGGGTTCGTGGCCAGGGTCGACTCGGAGATGAACGTCGGCGCCGTGTCCGAGACGATTACGGTCTCCGGGGCCTCGCCCCTCGTGGATACGACGTCGACGGCAACCTCGACCGAGCTCACGAAGGAGCAAGTGGACATTCTTCCCTCCTCTCGGGATGGGTTCCACGCCTTCTTGAATCAGGTGCCCGGCGTGCGCACGAACCTGGACGTCGGCTCGTCCGGGTTGGGTGACACCGTGGTCTTCAGGTTCTACGGCCAGGACGGCTCCCCGTGGCAAATGCTCGAAGGGGTGCTGTCGTCTGCCCCCACCGCCAGCGGCGCCCAGGGCAGCCACGTGGACTTCAACGCGATCGACGGGACGCGCGTGCAGACGGTGGGCAGCAACGCGGAGATGCCGCGGCGCGGCCTGCTGGTCGATTCCGTGATCAAATCCGGCGGCAACGAGTTTCACGGCACGGCCGTGGCGTACGGATCGGGTGCGGCACTCGAGGGCAACAACATCAACGACACCCTCGAGGCGGCGGGCATCAGAAAGCCGGCCCTACACAAAGTGCAGGACTTCGCCGGCACCGCTGGCGGCCGCATCATTCGGAACAAGCTCTGGTTTTTCGGCGGCGCCCGGTATCAGAACGTCACGCGAGACATCCTGGATGCGTTCGATCCCGACGGCACGCCGATCGCGAATGTCAAAGAGGGCGTGTATCACTTTGAAAAAATCTCGTACCAGATGTCGCCCGCGAATCGAATCACCGGCTTTTACCACATGAACAATGATATCGAGCTGCGGAATGCGACCAAGTTCATCCCACGAGAATCGATGTTGGACAAGGACAACCCGACCTGGATGACGAAGGCGGAATGGCAGGCCGTGCGCGGCAACGCGCTGGTCGCCTCGGTCCAGTACGGGCAATGGGACTTCAACGGGCAGTATCACGGGATCACGCCGGGCAAGCAGTCGACGACCGACATTGCGACCCTGTATGTGACCGGCAACCATTTCACCCAGGGCGCGAACGCCAACGGGCGGGTATCGGACAGAGGCCGGCGTCACACCAAGGGCGTCGTCAGCTGGTACAAGCCGGATCTGGCCGGCGGCAATCACGAATTCAAGGCGGGGGTCGACCACCTGTGGAGCTGGGTCGACGACCAGTTTAACGCCCCGGAAGCGGGTTCGAGCTACCAGCTGATGTTCAACAACGGCGTACCCTTCCAGATCGCCACGACGAACGCGCCGGTCAAGGGCAGAACCACGGCAACTACCTTGGCGTGTATGTGCAGGACTCGTGGACCCTCGCGCGCCGGCTGACGCTCAACCTGGGGATGCGCTTCGAGCACGACACCGCGTATGCGCCGCAGCAGTGCCACGAGGCCTCACCGTTTGCCGCGGCCCAGTGCTTTGACGAGATTCGGCTGGTGACCTTCAACTCGGTCGCGCCGCGCGCGCACGTCGCGTTCGACGTGATGGGCGACGGCAAGACCGTGCTCAAGGGGGGGTATGGGCGGTTCAATCAATTGCGCGAGCTGGAACCGGATCTGACCAACATCAACCAGAACGTGATCGGCGACGACGATCTGGGATTGGCACGACAACAACGGCAACAAGACGTACGACGCCGGCGAGGTCGACCTCGACCCGAACGGGCTGGACTTCGCTTCGATCTCGGGCACCACCCTCGGGGTCGTGAACCCGAACGAGAAACAGCCCAAGACCGACGAGTTCTCGCTGACCTTCGAGCGCGAGCTGTTCGCGAACACGTCGGCACGAGTCACCGGCGTGTATACGCGCAACTTCAACCATTCTCGCTGTCCGAGATCAGTCGCGACGGTCAATACACGATTCCGATCACGAATCTCGATCCCGGGCCCGATGGCGCGGCTCGGCACCGGCGACGATACGGGCCAGTCGTTCACCTACTACGACTACCCGACGAGCCTTCGCGGGCGCCGCGAGCTCGGGCACGATGATCGTCAACAACCCGGGCGCGGATGCGAATTACAAGACCTTCGAAGTCGCGGTCATGAAACGGCCCGCCCAGGGGTGGCAGATCGGTTCGTCGTTCTCGAGCACGTGGGTCGACGTCCCGATTTCCTGCGGCGCCTCGGGCTCGGGGCTCGGCAGTGGCTCTCCGTTAATTTGGTACACCACGCGGTGCCTCACGAATCCCAACCAGGTCTTCAACACGGCCAATCAGACGAGGGAGTGGCAGGCCAAGGTCTCGGGTGCGTATAACCTGCCGTTCGGGATTCTGGCGTCGGCCAACTACGATATCCGAAACGGGTTGCGCGTGGCTCGGCAAGTGCTCTTTACAGGCGGCACCGCCATTCGCTCGATCTCGTTGAACGTCGAACCCATCGGGAGCTTCAGCCTCCCCAGAACCCACGAGTTGGATGTCCGTGTCGCGAAGCGGGTGAATCTCGGGGCGGCACGCTCAGTGGAGCTGCGTTTTGACATCTACAACGCGCTGAACAAGGGCACCGCCACGGTACATGAACCTGCGGTCCGGCTCGAGCTACCTGCGTCCCAGCCACGATCCTGTTCCCGCGGATCCTGCAGATCGGCGCCACGTTCAACTTCTAGGATCGAGCCGGTTGTCTCCGATCGGTCATGTGGGCGCGCCGCCTTAGGGTGGCGCGCCCGTTCCGTGGTCTTGATCGACTTCGACAATTCTTGGATCTCCGCTCCAAGAAGTGCCTCAGTCGAGTCCTGATCCACTGTTGACAGTTGGTTTCCTTGCAACGTTAAGGTTGGCCGTATACCGTTTTCATAGCTCAGCCGTTCGCATTTCCGCTCGCCAACCCGCTCTCATACACCGCGCCGTTTCGTCAGGTCGCGTGTCTCGAAAATGGATTGCTCCGGCAACGGGGCGATTCGAGGAGGGGTCAAATGTCGATGTGGAAATGTGCTCGCCCAGGATTTTTCGCGTTGATTGTCAGTTTCTTCCTATATCAGCTTCTTCCTGGGCGGCGCCCGCGATGGCCGGCCAGGGGGCTGGAAATCCTGCCGGCATCTCCGGCGTGGTCACGGACAATTCCGGAGCCATTCTTCCCGGCGTGACGATCACCGCGACCGGTCCTGCGCTGCAGGTGCCGTCAGTCACGAGTGTGTCTGACGAGCGAGGCGAATACCGCTTGTCGCCGCTGCCGATCGGCACCTACACCGTCGTTTTCGAGCTTCCCGGCTTTCAGAACGTCCGGCGGGAGGATATCCGGTTGACGGTGGGATTTACCGCGCGCGTGGACGCGGAGATGAACGTGGGTGCGGTGTCCGAGACGATTACCGTCTCCGGGGCCTCGCCGCTCGTGGACACGAGCAATACCGCCACCAGTACCGAGCTCACCCGCGAGCAATTAGAGGTGCTCCCCAGCTCCCGGGATGGGTTCCATGCGTTCCTGAACCAGGTGGCCGGCGTGCGCACGAACCTGGACGTCGGCTCGTCCGGGTTGGGCGACACGGTGGAGTTCAAAATCTACGGGCAGCTGGGGTCCCCGTGGCAGATGGTCGAAGGGGTGCTGGCGTCGGCTCCCACCGTCCAAGGCGCGCAGGGCAGCCACGTGGACTTCAACGCGATCGACGGGACGCGCGTGCAGACGGTCGGCAGCAACGCGGAGATGCCGCGGCGCGGCCTGCTGGTCGATTCCGTGATCAAATCCGGCGGCAACGACTTTCATGGCACGGCTGTGGCGTACGGGTCGGGCGGGGGGCTCGAGGGCGACAATATCACCGACGAGCTCGAGGCGCAGGGCATCAGGTTGGCCAAGCTGCACACAGTGCAGGACTTCGCCGGCACCGTGGGCGGCCGGATCATCCGGAACAAGCTCTGGTTTTTCGGCGGCGCCCGATATGAGAAGGTGGAACGCGACATCCTGGACGCGTTCGATCCCGACGGCACGCCGATCACGAATATCAAGAGGGGCGAGTATTACTTTGCCAAGGGGTCGTATCAGGCGTCGGCCGTCCAATCGCTTCACCGGCTTCTACCACTGGACCACTGATTACGAACTTCGGAATGCGACCAGGTTCGTCCCGCGGGAATCGATGGAGGAGAAGGACAATCCGGTCTTTATCACCAAGGGTGAATGGCAGACCGTGCGCGGCAATGCGCTGGTCGCCTCGGTCCAGTACGGGCGATGGAACTTCAGGGGCCCCGGCTATAGCACCGCCCCGGGTAAGGTGTCGACGACCGACATCGCGACGCTGTTCGTGACCGGCGACAATTTTTCCATCAATGGCCGGGACCAGGACGACCACCGCGATCACACCAAGGCGGTCGTGAGCTACTACAAGCCGGATCTGCTCAGGGGCAATCACGAGTTCAAGCTGGGGGTCGACCACCTCTTCAGCTCGTTCAACGATGGCTATGACGCCATCGGCGCGAACAACTCGTTGGGCTACCAGCTCCGGTTCAACAACGGCGTGCCCTTCCAGCTCAACACGCGGAACACCCCGGCCAAAGGACTGAACTACAGCAACTACTTCGGCGTGTATGGGCAGGACGCGTGGACCCTTGCGCGGCGGGTCACGCTCAACCTGGGGATCCGCTTCGAGCGCGAGTCGGCGCATGCGCCTGAGCAATGCCGCGAGGCCGCGACCTTTGCGACGGCCCAGTGCTTCGACGCGTTCGAGCTGAAGACCTTCAACTCGATCGCGCCGCGCGCACACATCGCGTTCGACGTCGTGGGCGATGGCAAGACGGTGCTGAAGGGTGGGTATGGGCGCTTCAATGCGCTGCGCGAGCTGCAACCGGATCTCACCAGCATCAACCTCAATGGCCCGGCGACGACGACCTGGGACTGGCACGATAACAACGGCAACAAGCTGTACGAGGCCGGCGAGGTGAACCTCGATCCGAACGGGCCGGACTTCCGATCGGTCACGGGCATCGGCGGCAACGTCCTGGGGGTGGTCAATCCGAACGAGAAACAGCCCAAGACCGACGAGTTCTCGGCGACTTTGGAGCGGGAGCTGGTCGCGAATACGGCCGTGCGCGTCACCGGGGTGTATACGCGAAACACCAACAACTATGGGCTGTCCGAAATCAGCCGCGAGGGCCAGTACACCATCCCGGTCACGAATCGCGATCCGGGGCCCGATGGCCGGGTCGGCACGGGCGACGACGGCGGCCAGGTCACTTACTACGAGTACCCCTCGAGCTTGGGGACCCAAACGTTCGCGAAAACGATGTTCGTCAACAGCGACGTCTGGGACCAGAGTTTCAAGTCGTTCGAAGTCGCGTTCACGAAACGGCCTTCCCAGGGATGGCAGCTGGGCGGGTCGTACTCCACCACCTGGGTCGACATCCCGATCCAGTGCAGCCAATCGGGCACAGGGCTCGCCAGCAGCAATTCTCCCTGGATTTGGTATCCCAGCCGGTGCAACACGAATCCCAACCAGTCCTTCAACACGGCCGACAACACCCGGCAGTGGCAGGTCAAGGTGTCCGGCGCGTATAACCTGCCGTGGGGGATTCTGGCGTCGGCCAACTACGATATCCGGAACGGGCTGCGACAGGCTCGGCAAGTGGTCTTTACGGGGGGCCAGACCATCCGGTCGATTTCGTTGAACGTGGAGCCCATCGGCAGCTTCAGCCTTCCCAACACCCACGCGCTGGACATCCGTCTGGCGAAGCGCGTCGGTCTCGGGAGCCCCGCACGCTCGATAGAGCTGCGTGCCGACATCTACAATGCGCTGAACAAGGGCACGACCCGGTCCTGGAACCTGGTGTCGGGCGCCAAGCTACCTGCGTCCGGCCACGATCATGTTCCCGCGCATCATCCAGCTCGGCGCCACGTTGAACTTCTAGCACGGGCCGGTTGTTCTCAGATTTGTCCGACGATGGGCGCGCCGCCTCGGGTGGCGCGCCCATCGCTTTTTCCGCCAGGCACTTCCGAAAATCTGAAATCTGAAATCCGAAACTAAAGCCCAAAGCCCAAAGGCCTAGACTGATGATGGAGCGGTACAATGACCCATCATGGCGCGGCCACGCACGTTGCGCAGGCATTCGCCGCCACCGGCGACGACAGCGGCACCTTCGACGGGCATCTGGCGGCGTGCCGCGATCATCGCCATCGCCGGCTTCCTCGCCTACGCGAACAGCTTCTCCGGGCCGTTCGTCTTCGACGATCGCGTTTCGATTGTCGAGAACGCTCAGATCCGTGACGTCGCGAAACTCGACCAGGTCCTGTTCCCCCGCCGTGAGCTGCCGACCGCTGGCCGTCCGCTGGTCAATCTGTCCTTCGCCCTCAACTACGCTCTGGGCGGCCTGAGCGTCGGCGGCTACCATCTCGTCAACCTGGCCTTTCATCTGCTCTGTGGCCTACTGGTCTTTGGCATCGTGCGCCGCACGCTGGAGCTGCCGGCGCTGAAGGGCCGGTTCGGCGGGGCGGCCTTGAATCTCGGGTTCGCGGTGGCGCTGCTGTGGACGCTTCATCCGCTGAACAGCGAAGCGGTCGATTACCTGACCCAGCGGACCGAGCTGATGATGGCCCTGTTCTACCTGCTGACGCTGTACGCCAGCATTCGCGCCTTGCCGCCGAAGGTGCGAGGCTGGCCGGCGATCGCGGTGCTGTCGTGTGGAGCTGGCATGCTGTGCAAGGAATCCATGGTGACAGCCCCGGTCCTCGTCGTGCTGTACGACGTCGTCTTCGTCTTCGAGTCTTTCAAGCGGGCGCTCAGCGAGCGATGGCGTTTTTATGCGGCTCTGTGCGCGTCCTGGGTCGTCCTGACCGCGGTGCTGTGGTCCGGTCCACGCGTGCGCTCCGCCGGATTCTCGGCCGGCGTGGACCCGTGGACGTATCTGCTCAACCAGACGGTGATGATCACGCAGTATCTCCGGCTGGCGGTCTGGCCCACGGCCCTCGTGGCGAATTACGGATGGCCCGTGGCGCTGACGCTTCGCGACGTCCTGCCGCAGGCGTTGCTCGTGACGGCTCTTCTGGCGCTGACGGCCGTCGCGCTCGTTTCGCCGGCCGAAATGGGGCTTCCTGGGCGCCTGGTTCTTTGTGACCCTCGCCCCGACATCCAGCATCGTGCCGATCGCCACCGAAGTCGGCGCCGAGCGTCGCATGTACCTCCCCCTGATCGCGCTCGTCGTGCTCGCGGTGGTGTCCGCGTCGTTCGTGAAGCGCGCGGTCTCGGCAGGCGGCGCGGTGGTGCTCGCGGTGGTCGCCACGCTCTTCGCGCTTGGGACCTTCATCAGGAACCGAGAATACAGGTCTGAGCTGGTGCTCGCGCACACCATCCTTGAACGCTACCCGACCAGCGTCGCCCATCACATCCTCGGCACCGACCTGCTGATGGCGGGGGAGCGTGAGGCCGGCATGAAGGAGCTGCGCCAGGCCGTCCCCGGCGCGCCCAGAGCGTATTACACCCTCGGGGTCGAGCTCCTCAAGGAAGGGAAGAACCGGGAGGCGATCGACGAACTGCAGGCGTTCCTGCGGGAGCAGCCGAACCTTGTCGAGGCGATCTCCGCGCGGCAATTGCTTGGCCAGGCGCTTGCCCACGAGCGGCGATGGGCGGAAGCCATCGAGCAGGAGCAGAGGGTGCTGACGATGAACCCATCGGAGAATCAGCGCCTGGAGACCCATGCGCTGCTCGCCGAGGCGTTCCTCGGGGCCGAGAACTTCACCGAAGCGATCGCGCATAGCCGCGAGTATCTGCGATCGCGGCCGAACGACGGGGCCGTCCTCACCCGTCTCGGCATCGCCCTGAGCGCGGCGGGCGAGCTCGCGAATGCCGTTGCGGCGTTCCGGCACGCCGCGGCCGTCGCTCCAGGACAGGCCGATGCGCAGCGCAATCTGGCGATTGCGCTCTCCGATCACGGAGATTTCGAGGACGCCCTCGACCCCGCGCGACAGCTGGTGGTGCTTCGGCCCGGGGATGCGGACGCGCATCGCCTGCTCGGACGCCTGCTCGCTCGGCTGGGGCGGTTGGACGAGGCGCGGTCTCACTTGGAACGATCGCTGCAGATCGATCCGACCGATGTCGATGCGAGAGAGCTTCTCCGAAAGCTGCAGGCAGCGAGGCCTCGGTAGCGCGGCGGTCAGGCTGGTGCGGACATATGGATGGGCTGGGTGCGGCGGTCGGGGCGCACGAACACGTTGGTATAATCCGCGGTTGTCTCTTCTCCAGGGAGCGAGGGCGGAATGACGGCTCGGCGACGCGCGTCCTCGAAGAAAACTCCCCAGAGCGCACATGAACTGCCGAAGGCACCCACTGGGATTCTCGGGCTCGACGAGGTGACCAACGGCGGCCTGCCCCGGGGCCGTCCGACGCTCGTGACCGGCGGCCCCGGCTGTGGCAAGACGTTGCTCGCCCTCGAATTTCTTATGCATGGGGCGGCCAAGTACGGTGAGCCCGGCGTCTTCGTCACCTTCGAAGAGCGCGCTGAAGATCTGAGGGACAACGCCCGCTCCATCGGGCTGAATCTCGACAACCTCATTCGACGCAAGCGTCTGGCAATCGAGTACATCCGCGTCGAACGGTCGGAAATCGAGGAGACGGGCGAATACGACCTCGAAGGCCTGTTCATCCGCCTCGATCACGCCATGAATTCGGTCAAGGCCACGCGCATCGTCCTCGACACGATCGAGTCGCTGTTTGCCGGACTCGCTGATGCAGGCATCCTTCGAGCAGAACTGCGGCGCCTGTTCGCATGGCTCAAGGACAGGGGCGTCACGGCCGTCATCACGGGTGAGCGGGGAGACAAGACGCTGACGCGGCAGGGGCTCGAAGAGTACGTCTCGGACTGCGTCATTGTTCTCGACCACCGGGTCATGGACCAGATTTCGACCCGGCGCTTGCGCGTCGTGAAGTACCGCGGCTCTCATCATGGGACGAATGGGTACCCCTTTCTCATCGACGCAGACGGCATCGTCGTGCTGCCGATCACCTCCCTGCAGTTGCAGCACAAGGCCACGACCTCGCGCATTTCGACAGGGCTGGACTGGCTCGACACCATGTTCGGCAACAAGGGCTATTTCCGCGGCAGCAGTGTGCTGATATCCGGCGGCGCGGGATCCGGGAAGACGAGTCTCGCGGCCCATTTCATCGACGCCGCATGCCGGCGGAAAGAGCAGGTGCTTTGTTTTGTGTTCGAGGAATCCGCGGCGCAGTACATACGGAACATGCGCTCGATTGGCCTCGATCTTGATACATGGGTCGGGAAGGGTCTGCTGACCATCGATGCGGCGCGGCCCACGCTGTACGGCCTGGAATCCCACCTCGCGAAAATGCATCGCCTGATCGATGCGGCGCATCCCACCGCGGTCGTCGTCGATCCGTTGTCGAGCTTCACCGGCGGCACGCCGAGCGAAGTCGCCGGCACGCTGATTCGGATGATCGACTATCTCAAGAGCCGGCAAATAACCGCCTTGTTCACGCATCTGATTCCGGCGAGGCTGACCTCTGTCGACACAGAAGTCGGGGTGTCGTCGCTGATGGATACATGGCTCCTGCTGTCATCGCCCTCTTCGGGAAACATCGCGGGTCGTCATCTGACCATTCTCAAGTCACGTGGCATGCCTCATTCCACCCTGACGCGGACGTTCATGATGACGGATCGGGGGGTGCGCAGCGCGCCGTCCACCAGGCACTCCGGCCGGTTGGTGGCGAATCGATGAGTCCCAAGACGACCCGTGTCCGGACGGCGAAGCGCCGAAACCCAGGGGAGGCCGGCGGAAGAAGGCCTGGAACCTGCGGCTGTACATCGCCGGTGCGACGCCGCGGGCCACCTCGGCGCTCCAGAACCTCAAAGCGGTCTGCGAACAGCATCTGGCTGGGCAGTATCGCATCGAGGTCATCGATCTGCTGAAGCACCCGCAGCTTGCAAAGGGCGATCAGATTGTCGCTGTGCCGACGCTCGTGCGTCATCTGCCGCCTCCAGTCAAGAAGATCATCGGCGATCTGTCGGATGCCGAACGTGTCCTGGTCGGGCTCGATCTGCGGCGCCAGGGCCGGACCGACTCGAGCCACGAATGAAGTCCAATCCTGTCAAGAAGACCGCGCGACAGCGAGCCACCCGCCGCCGCTACGTCCTTCGCCTCTACGTCACCGGCTCCACGAGCAGGTCTGTGCGGGCGCTCGAGAACGTGCGCCGTATCTGCGACGAACATCTCGCTGGTAACTACCAGCTGGAAGTCATCGATATCTACAAGGACCTCGCGCTCGCCCGCGGCGACCAGATTATCGCCGCGCCGACCTTGATCAAACGCCTCCCGGCGCCCCTTCGGCGCCTGATCGGTGACATGTCGAATGAGCAGAAGGTCCTGATGGGACTCGATCTGCGGTCGCGCCGGCGCTTATAGGGTGCAACGTCCCATGGCTCATCGGCCGAAAGCCCGGCGCCATCGCAGCCTTGCCGTCCAGGCGTTGCGGCGGCGTCTGCAGGAAGCGGAGGACACCCTCGCGGCGATTCGAGAAGGACACGTCGATGCCCTGGTAATGCGCGCCGGGCACGACGAGCAGGTGTACACCCTGCGAAGCGCCGATCAGCCTTACCGGTTGATGGTCGAGCAGATGCACGAAGGCGCAGTGACCCTTGGGTCGGACGGGGCGATCCTGTACTGTAACGTCCGGTTTGCCGAGATTCTCGGCTCGTCGTGCGAAGCCCTCACGGGACAGCGATTCCAGGAACTGCTGAACGACGGCGATCGGGCCAGGTTCGTGGCAGTGCTGCAGCAAGGCACCTTTCGAGACGAGTTCCAGATCGTAGGATCGGGCGGATTGGTCATCCCGGTGCAGCTGTCCGCCACGGCATTGATGATCGACGATCTCAGGACGACGGCGGTGGTGATGAGCGACCTGACGCAGGAGCGGAGCGAGCGCGCGTTGCGTGAATCGAACCGCCTGAAGGACGAGTTCCTGGCGACGCTGTCGCACGAGCTGCGGACGCCGTTGAACGTCATCCTGGGCTGGACCCACATGTTGCGGACCGACCGCCTCGAAGAGCGCGCGACCAGGCGCGCCCTGGAGCTGATCGATCGCAACGCGAAGGCGCAGTCCCAGATCGTCAACGATCTCGTCGATATGTCCAGGATGTTCACGGGGAAGATGCGGCTGGATCCTCAACACACCCCGCTGGTGCCGCTGCTGCAGGCGGCGGTCGATGCCGTGCGTCCGTCAGCCAAGGTGAAGAACATCAACATCGGTTTCAACGATCGAGCCCGGGGCGCCTCGGTGTTCGGCGATCCCACGAGGCTGCAGCAGGTTGTCTGGAACCTGTTGACCAACGCCGTCAAGTTCACGCCGCCGGGTGGCCGTATTCGCGTTACCGCCAGCAGGACGGGGGACAACCTGCGTATCGAGGTCGCCGATACGGGTATGGGAATCGACCCTGCATTCGTGCCTCACGTCTTCGATCGCTTCCGGCAGGCAGAGAGCGGGACGACCCGCACGTTCGGTGGCCTGGGCCTCGGTCTGGCGATTGTGAAGGACCTCGTTCACCTCCATGGTGGAACAGTCGAGGCGAGCAGCGCGGGCGCGGGGAAGGGTGCGAAGTTTGCCGTCGTGCTGCCAGCGGGCAAGTCGCAGGAGGAGGTGCCGCCGCGAGCCCGGAAGCCCGCCGCCCGCCGGCTCACGAAGGACACGCGCGTGCTCGTCGTCGAGGACCACGGCGACAGCCGCGAGCTGGCCGTCCGGATTATCGAATCAGCTGGAGCGTCAGCCGTTGCCGTGGCGAGCGCCGCAGAGGCGCTCGCCACGCTCGAGTCGAAACGGTTTTCGGTCGTGGTCGCGGATATCGGCCTGCCCGATCAGGATGGATTTTCCCTCCTACGCCATTTACGCGGGCATCGGCTGGAGCGACTCCGCACGGTACCGGTGATTGCAGTCACCGCGTACGTCTCCGCCAGCGACAGGGCACGCGCGCTGTCGATGGGGTTCCACCAGCATGTCGCCAAGCCCGCCGATCCAGTCACGCTGATTGATGCCATCGCCCGCGCGGTCGCGAGCCGTTCGCCTGGGACGTCTGCCGCCCCACCAGCCGTTCCTTCTTCGCGCGGGGCCAACGTTTGAGCTCGTGCTCGCGTTTCAGCGCCTCCCCTCGCGACTCGTACGCTTCCGAGTAGACGAGACGCACCGGGCGACGACCTGCCGTGTACCGGGCCCCACGGCCATGATTGTGGACGTTCTCGCGCCGGCATGGGTCGCGGGCGTACCCCGTATAGAGCGTACCGTCGGCGCAGCGGACGATGTAGACGAAATGCACCTGGTGGCCTGTATCCGCTGATCAACTACCGGCTTCCGGGGATCCCGGCTGGCGGCGTTGCTCCTTTCTTACATGCTCCCGGTATCCTCGGAGCATGGCGCCCGGATAAAGGCGTGACGACCGAGAATACCGCTGGGCGCCTTGACGCAGACTGTGGCGTGGTCTACCGTTGTTGGTATCCTAGCAAATCCCGCTCGTGTCCTATTACTAGACCGTCTCGAGAGGAGCTTTATGAGGCTGCGGTTCGCCGGTGCCCTGAGCCTGGCGGTGGCGTTGTCGCTGAATCAAATACCCGCTGGCGCCCAGGCCGCTCGCGGAGGCGTGCAGGCGTCGCCAGCCCCGGCCATTCCACGCGCACGTGATGGCAAACCCGACCTGTCGGGGATCTGGCAGGCGTCGATGAGCGCGGCGAACTACGATATCCTGCCGCACTCCGCCAGCAAGGAGGGTCCCGCCGGCCAGGGGATTGTCGAGGGCGACGAGATCCCTTACCGACCAGAGGCGCTCAAGAAAAAGCAGGAGAACTACGCCAATCGCCACACGCTGGACACCGAAGCGAACTGTTACCTGCCGGGCGTGCCGCGGATCACATACATGCCCTTCCCGTTCCAGATTATTCAATTGCCGGGGCAGACCACGATTCTGTACCAGTACGTGCACGCGACCCGCTATATCTACACGAACGGGACCCCTCATCCTCCGGGGCCGATCGAGTGGTGGATGGGGGATTCGCGCGGCCGCTGGGAGGGGGATACGTTCGTTGTCGACGTGACCCACTTCGGCGATCGAACCTGGTTCGACAGGGCCGGCAACCATCACAGTGACGCCCTGCACGTCGTCGAGCGCTATACGCTTGCCGGCCCCGATCACATCAACTATGAGGCGACGATCGAAGATCCCAAGGTGTTTACGAGGCCCTGGAAGATGCGGCTGGTCCTCTATCGCCACAAGGAACCGAATTTCCAGCTTCTGGACTACGATTGCTACGCGTTTCAGTGGGAACAATACTATCCATACCCCGGACGTTGATCGCTGGATAAGGAGCTTTCAGATGAGACTGCACCACGTGACGCTTGCCCTCGGGATCAGTGCGGTGCTCCTGGCGAGCGCTGCCCCTGTATCCGGCCAGGGCGAGATGACCCGGCCGAAGGCGCCTGCCGCCAAGCCGTGGCCGCCGGCGCAGACGCCGGACGGGCAGCCCGACGTGCAAGGAACCTGGCGTCCCGAGATTCCCGGCACCCACTCACTGAACCCTGCCCAAAGCAGCGGGGCGGAATTCGAGGAGCGGGTAACAGGAAAGGGGAAGCGGAACCCGAGCAGGATCGTGGATCCGCCCAGCGGCGAGATTCCATATCAACCGTGGGCGGCTGCTCTTCAGCAGAAGCTCGCCTCTGAGTTCGAGAACGCGACCAGGCCCGAGCACATCGACACGGCAACCCGGTGTCTGGTGCCCGGCGTGCCACGACTGTACTATTTCCCCGCATTTCGGATCATGCAGCCGGCGGGAAGCGTCGTGTTCGTATGGGACGATCACCATGCGTATCGAGTCATCCACCTGGACGGGCGTCCGCATGTCGGGCCGGATGTGAAACTGTGGATGGGCGATGGCCGAGGCCGCTGGGAAGGGAATACGCTGGTCGTCGACACCAGGAACCTCAAGGCGAAATCACGCCTCGACGTCGTCGGTGATTTTTTCACGGACAAAGCGCATCTCGTGGAGCGGATGACGTTTGTCGACGCCAACACGATGAATTACGAAGTCACGATCGAGGATCCGACAGTGTTTACACGGCCCTGGACCATGCGTGTCGTCCAGCGCCGGTTGCCGGACGACGAGATGTGGGAATGGGCGTGCCACGAAGGTGAGCGCGATGCGGCCCGGTCTTTCCTGGGGACGCCAGAGGCGGAAAAACAGTAGGTTGCCGCGGGTCACCCGCCGTCACCTCGCCGGGAAGACGGACGCTTAGGAGGGCGACGCCGGCGTACCAGCGGAGTCCGTTGATCGCCGGCCGCCGCGGAGGGAAGTGCGCCGGTCTGGCGCCGCCGGGTTACGGCGGTCTTGCAGCGGGAGCGCCGCTCGGAAATATGAAGGCAGGGCGCGAGCCAGCCGGCCGCTGGATTCGTAGAAGGCCCCGACCCGCTGTGCTTCCCGGGCGAGCCAAAGGTCTTGCTGATGTTCGTAGACCAGTGACCGAATCGGCCGCCGCGAGATTTCGGCCAGGTGGACCAACTGCAGTCCGTTGAAGGCCCCGAGGCGAATGTTGGTGAGGAGCCAATCGTACGGCTTCGAAATCAGGTGCCTCCTGGCGTGGAAAAAGTCGGCGACGTCGTCAATCTCGGCGACTGTCCGGACAACGTCGCGCAGACGCCGGCGCCGGGCGTCGTCTGGCTCCACGAGCAGGACGCGCTCTGAACCGGGCGGTGCCGTGCGCAGGAACGAGTGTGACGGTAGGGTGAACTGATCCGTTCGCGGCGCTGTCTCTCCAGACGCCGTGTCGGTTTCACGTCTGCTTCTCATGATCGAAGCCCTCGCGTTTCCTCCAGGCGTGTGCAGAGCGTACAGCGGGGCCAAGATCGACCGCTGTACTGTTTTGCACACTTTCTGGCGCTGGATCCCCGTTAAAAACCCCCTAACGCCTTGCGCGGTAAGGCACTTACGGCGATCATCCAGAAGCGCGTGACACGTGGGTCCCCCAAGCGGCTATCGACCAAAGCCTGTGGAAACGGCCGGGATCGAGCTCGACCCGAGCATCGATCCGCTGATCGAATTGCTCGCCCGGAACGTGCACGACCTTTGGGCGCAGGAACGCCTGACTCAGGGCTGGACTTACGGGCCGGCACGCGATGATTCAAGAAAGCAGCATCCCTGTCTCGTGCCGTACGAGCGGTTGCCGGAGTCGGAGAAGATCTACGATCGGCGTGTGGCCGTGGGGACGTTGAAAGCCATTGCCGCGCTCGGATACCAGGTGACGCGGAAGCGTGATGCCTAGGCGATCAGGACAGTCGGGCGAAGCAAACCCTTCAGAATCATCGCGGATCTTCATCAGTTATCGTCGCGATGACAGCGCAGGGCATGTTCTGGCGCTGTTGCCGGCGCTGCGGAACCACTTCGGGGATCGGATTTTCAAGGACACCGAAAGCATTCCTTTCGGCGTGGACTACCTCGAGTTCATCAAGCACGTGCTCACGACGTGCACGGTGATGCTGGCAGTCATTGGAAAGGACTGGCTGACCATCCAGGATCCAAAGCTCAAGTCGCGACGTCTGGACAATCCGGAGGATCCTTTGCGCCTGGAGGTCACAACAGCGCTCAACAACGAACGAATTCGAGTGATCCCGGTGCTTGTCAACCGCGGCGTGATGCCGAACCGCGAGGATCTCCCAGCCGATCTCGCCGGGCTTCATTTTCGCAATGCCCTGGAGCTCAGTGACGTTCGGTGGGAATCCGACGTCCAGCGGCTGATTCAGGCGATAGAAGAGGCGTCTCCCGCCCCGGCGCACAGGACCCAGGGCCCCGCTTCCCCTCCGGCGGGCCGTCTGCAGGCTACCCGAGCTGTCCTGCCTCAACTCGATCTCGAGCCTCCAATCCAGTTGATCCCGACCGATCCTGCGACCCTGACGTTTACCGGGGCGCATCACAAGCGCCTTGCGGAAGCGTTCGAAAAAGCGTTTCCGACATATCAGGATCTGGAGATGATGGTCCGGTACCGGCTTGGATTGAATCTCGAGAGCGTAGTGGCGCGAGTGAACAAGCTGAGCTACGTGACGTTCGAGCTGGTGCGGACGCAGGTGGCTGCCGGTCTTCTGCTCCGGCTCATTGCCGCCGCACGTGCCTCGCAACCAGACAACCCGCAGCTCGCCCTCGTGTCCGAGCAGTTCGGCCTGGCCATGGCGACGCCCCGATCCGAGCTGGCGGCGATCGTCAAGAGGACCGGCGTGCCCTTCGACGTGGCGGTCTGGCGCGAGCGATTGGCAAAACGCGAGAGGTGTGTCTGCCGGATCGATGTGCGCACCAATGCAGGCACATCGCACGGCTCGGGATTCCTTGTTGGTCCCGATCTCGTTCTGACGAACCATCATGTCATCGCGCCGGCGATCCCCCGCGATGAGGGCGGGAGCGCCCCCGCGGACAAGACGGCGGATCGCTCCTCGGTGATCGTGAGATTCGACTACAAGGCGCTCGACGACGGCACGACCATACATCCCGGTTTGGAGGTGGCTCTCGCGCAGGACTGGCTGGTTGACGCCAGCCCCCACAGTCGATTCGATGTGCAGGGTCTCCCCAAGGAGGGCGTGCCCGATCCGGGCGAGCTCGATCACGCGTTGATTCGCCTGGCAACCCCGGTTGGCGAGCTGCCCGTGAGGCTGGGCGAGGTTGAACCAGGAGCGAAGGATCGGGGTTGGATTGAACTCCACAGCGAGCCCTGGCCCTTCCGGGACAACACTGCACTGTTCATCATTCAACACCCACGAAGCGCGCCGATGAAGCTCGCGCTCGATTTCGACGCCAGGATGGAAGTCAACGCCAATGCCACCCGCGTCCTCTACCAGACGAAAACCGAGGAAGGGTCGTCGGGATCGCCGTGCTTCAACCAGTCCTGGGACGTCGTGGCGCTGCACCACGCGGGCGACCCGTCGTACGAGGGGTTCTACAACCCGACGTTCAACGAGGGCATCCCGATCAGCACGATTGTCGAGCGCCTCAAGGCGCGGGATCTGACCTCCGGTCTCACGATCGTCTGACGCCCTCGACCGCTCGCCTGCCGCCGCCGGCGACCAACGATTCGAGAATGGCCAGGTACTCGTCCACGACCGCTTCCATACGCTGCCGTTCGCAGTACTGCAGATTGCGCAGCGCGTCCTCCCGGCGAGTGTCGGCCGGCGCATCAAGAATCCGCTCGATCCCCTGCTTGAGACTCTCCTTGTTTCGCCAGTCGAAGAAAGTCAGGCTGAGGCCTTCGGGCTCCAGCGCCCGAAACCCGGGGATGTCCGACGCCAGGATCGGAATGCCGTACATGGCGGACTGGATGGCCACGCTCGACATGCCAGTCACAGTGCCATAGGGAAGCACCGAGATCGCCGAACTCTGGAACAAAGAGGGGACCTCGGCCTCGGGCACGTACCCAAGAAACGTGACGTAGCTGCGGCCCTCGTGAAGGCGTCGCAGATCCTCCAGGTACTGTGGCGTGTAACGCGAACTGGTCCCCCCGATGCGCAAGTGAACATCGGTCCGGCGCTCGGACAGCTCAGCGACCGCCTCAATCAGATGCTCGAGCCTCTTGCTGCTGCCGAAGTGCCCGAACGCCAGTAGCCCGTGCCGTCGCGCCGTTGGCGGCGACATCATCGGCGTCCCAGGGGTGCCGAGCGGGACGTGCCGTACGCGGCGCAAGCCGTAGCGCCGACGCAGCAGATCGGCGTACTCGGGCCGTGGCACGCACACCATGCTCGCAGCGCCCAGCAGCCGGGTGGCGAGATGGGCGCCCCACACGTCCAGACGGCTCGCGTCCAAACGGGTTTCCGCCAGGTCCGTAAGGCCGAGCATGTTGTGCAGGGTCACGAGGGTGACAAACCGTGCGCATCGGGCGAGAGCCGGCGCGGCGACGCCGGCGAGCCGGCTCATCTTCGTATTGCCCGACGAGGTGAGGTGCATGTTGAACCAGATGGCGTCGACGTTCAGCCGTCGCGCCTGTCGCACGATCTCGACCGGCAGACGCGTACCGCCGAACGACCAGCATCGGACGACGTCCGGCGTCGCGCGCGTCCCGATTGGCGGACCCGGCGGTCCAGACAGACGGTCTGCCAGGACGAATACCTGCTCGACCCGACCACTGAGCTTGAGGTATTTGACAAGGTGCCAGCCGTACTCGCTCAGAGGGCCCGTACTGGGCGGATAGGCGGAAACGAGCGCGAGCCGGAGCTTCCTGGTGGCCCTCTTCAAGGCAATCGAACGACCATCGACACGACCACATCCGTCGCGTCCGGGCTGAAGCTGGTCGCCGCGTCGATCTGCACGCGATTCAGGAGGGTCACCCCCCCACCTGCCGTGACGCCGACGTCGGTCTTGGAACGGCCGGTGTTGAACCGGAAGTTCAGGAGATAGTCGGCAGGATGATCCGGGTTGTTGCCACCGCTTCGGAACCGCAGCCGGTGGTCGGGATCCGTGAACGCACCGCCGCGAAGTGCGAAGGTCGTTCTCGCGCCATAGTGGCGCCACTCCATGCCCGCGTGCACTTCGTACACATCGTTGATGAAGAAATTGTCGGGGGACAGGCCGGCGGCCGGATCCTGAAAATCGACGATCAGAAACTTGTCGGTGATCTGCTGCGAGTAGTTCACGCGCGACACATCCCACAACACCGTCATGTTGTTGCTCGGGCGCCACGACAGGCCGGCCGAGTACCGGTCCGGCAACACATAGTTGATGTCTCGCTCATCACCCGTGTAGTTCACGTCAATCCTGCGACCGTCGGGCAGGGTGAACAGGAAATTCCCAAAGAGCCGTGTCTTGACGTCGAAGATCGATCCCTTGTTGTAGGTGAAGCCAAGCGCAAGCGAGGAGATTGGTTTGACCAGCACCCCTGCCAGGCCGCTCCATTCCAGGTCCGAGTCGATGGTAGTCGTGCCGTTCCGAGGGTTCAGCGGCGTACCCGACCGCGCCTCGCTTGCCAGGTCGAGCGACAGGAGCGTGGCCGATCCTCCCACCGAGATGTGGCGGCTCAAGACGTAGGCCCCGCCAAAGCCGAAGCTCTCGACGCTGGCAGCGATGTTGCCAAACGTGCCGTCCTCGGTCCCGTTGATTGCCGGAATAAATCGATCGCCAATCTCGTACCGCTCCCGGTAGTTCTGGAGGGAATTGCGGAAGACCGACAGTGTTGCGCGCTTGAGGGGCACGACGTAGCTGAAAAACGACGGCGTCAGCACCACCTCGCCAAATGTCTGGAGCTCGCCGGCCTCGGTCGGGAAGAACCGCTGATGCTTGATCTTCGTCCCGGTGAACTCGAACGAGAATTCCTGTTCGAGCAGATTCGACAGCCCTGCCGGATTGCTGACGGCGGCCGTCGCGTCGTCTCCGAGGCCGATGAACGTCTTCCCCATCGCCACCGCCCTGGCGCCGGGCGTCACGAAACGGAAGTCGAGATCCTCGTAGATGCGCTCGTTGGTTTGTGCGATCGCCGGAGTGGCGGCCGCACAGAGGCACAGCGCTGCGGCGCAGACACGAGCCCGAGGCGACCGTCGAGGCGGGCGGCGGCCCACGTCAGCGCTGGGCGCGGCCACCAGTGACCTGCTGCACCGCAAAATAGAAGTAGGGGTTGTAATAGATCGAGTAGGTCGATCGCTCTGCCTTGTGGCAGTCCGGCACCGGGCTCCTGGCCAGCGCTACTCGCAGGCACGCCGCCGCACCGTCGAGATTACCGCGGCGGAGGTGCTCCATCGCCCGGTACTGGAATGCCAGACCGCCGTTCGCGAACTCGATCCGAACGTCCGGGAATCGCTCGTTGGGCATGTTGGGGCACGCAGGAGCGGGACCACCAGCCGCCGCCAGGTTCTGAGGCCACTGCTTGAGGTCGGTGCTGAGTTGCATCCGGTTGAACAGGTCGGCCAGACTGCGAGTGCCTCCCGTTGCCAGTACGAGCTCGCTGCCGAGACTCAGTCTCTTCGAGGCGTCGCCTGGATCGTCGAGGTGCGCGTTGAAGAGATATGCCCTGTGCAGGCGCTCGGCGACGGCGCTACACGGTGAGCCAATCGCGCTGTTGCTGAGTACCCGCAGGTAGCTGTCTGACAAGGCGCCGCGAAGTTGGTTGTCGGAAGCGTCCTGGTTCGTCAGCACGACAGGATACGGGTGCCTCAGGAGCGGGCCGTCCGTATCGCCGCTCGCCGCCAACGCCGGCGTTCCCACCGAGGGGAGTCGCGCCCACAGAGTCGCCAGAAAGCCTGCTGGCGCGGGTGGCGTCTCCCGCGCCTGCTGCTCGACGAGCACCGGCCCGTCCGTTCTCGGGACAGCCGCCATCGACATGCCGGCCGAGGATGACGGCACGGTGCTGCGAAGGGCCGGCACTGTCGCCGACGGCGCAACGATCACTTCCACGCCAGGGCCAGCCGCACTGACATGGATGCCCAGCTGCAGGCCATCGGGAGCAAAGGGTTTCGGGGGGCGTTTGGCGCTCTCCCTGTAAGCGCGCTCAAAGCTCTCGACCGTCAGGGAGGCGTCCTGTTCCACGATCACCGCCCACGCGATTTGCGCCGGACACTGCGAAGCCGACGCGGCGAACTGGCCCAGCGCCAGGCATCGTGCCATCTCGGCGATGTTCTGGAAGGGAACGGCCCTCGCGGGCCTGTCCAACACGGTTGCGAGCAGGGGCGTCAGCGTCGAGGCTGAGATCTCTTGATCGGCGTACACCCCGACGTTTGGCGCCTTCGGATTCTGTTTGGAGGCCTCCTCGTTCTCGAAGACGTGAAGGGGCCGGGTGAACAGCCGCAGATTCATCACGCGAAGGCGCAGGTCCCTGACGAGATCCGCCTGGCGCCGGAGCAGATTTCCGAGAGCGGGACTGTCCAGCAGGACGAAGATGGCCTGCTTGGTTGGAGCGGTTCCATGCTGCTGCAACGCGCTCACGACTTCTTCAACGGTCGAACAGCTCCCCGCCGGAGGCGCCGCGCCTCCGCGTGGCGTCGACGCGAACACCACGCCGCCCCCGCGGGCGACGGCAGCGCTGAGGTCGTTGTTGAGCGTGGCGAGTACGGCCCGGTCAGACTGGGAAAGCTCGCGTGAAGGGCACACGTAGAAGTGCACCGACGACGGCGAAGAGCCCGGCGTCTGTCCGCTCGGCTCGGCCTGGAGCAGGCCGCACAGCACGACCAACCATACTGTGGCGAGCCTCCGGGCCCTGCTCCCAGTCGTCAAGGGAGAACGTGCCTTTCGTGGCGGCGAGAATGGAGCCATCGATCGAATCACTGAGCTGCGCATACACCGCCACCTCACTCGGGTTGGGCTGGGCATCGGTGGACCGCTGGCATGTGAACAGCACGGTGTGGATGCCCTTCAGCTGCTCGAGATGCAGGGTGAACTTGATGCTCCTGTCGAAAACAAACAACCGCGGTTCCGCTTCAGACTCAATCACCCGGTCGCTCAAGACGCCCGCGAGCGCTCGATCGAATGCCACATCAGCGAACGTCACACCCGGAAGCTTCGCAAGCTCATCGCTCAGATCCCGGGCCTGCGGCGGTACGAGCTCGATCTGAACGGTCACCTCGCGGGCAGCGTTGCGCGAGGCCGCGTAGATGCCCACGCGATAATACGTCAGCGAAAACCGATCGCGCTGCACCAGACCCGCGCGATCTGGACCCTGGAGCTCCATCGTGGAGGAGGTCGGGAACGACTTGACCACGTCGAACTCCAGGTTTTGCCAGATGGAGCCGACGTTGCCCCGCTCGAACGACACGCGCATCGGGCTCGGTGCCGCCCTCACGAGCGTGCCGAGGCTCGACGCGACGACCATCGCGGCGCCAAATGCCAGCCAGTCGCGCCGGCCGAGACGGCTGTGAGCGACCAGCCGGCGCAGCAGCAAGATCCCCGCGAGGGTTCGAACCGGCCCGCCTATCAGTCGCTGGTACAGCACCCATCCCAAGTACGAAACGACCGTCACGAGCGTGATGCTCAACAGCAGGCGTGTGGTGTCGACGAGGTTCACCATCCACACCTTGACCAGCGCCACGAGCAGCAGCACGTTCACCACCCAGACCAGCCACGTCGCGAGGGGTACGAACCTCGCGAACCAGCGATCCTCGATCAATTCCGGATCGTGAACGTGTTTGACCGCCTCTTTCAGGTGAGGGTTCGCCGGAATCTCGGCGGCGGCCTTCTCGATCAGCTCCTTGAGGCGTCCGTTGCCGTCCGCCCACCGAACGAGATCCCACACCTCGTCCGAGAAGTTACCTCGCCGTGTGACGTTCTCCAGCTCGATCTCGAGATTGACGACGGCGAACTGCTCCAGCGTCACGCGATCGAAGGCGCGCAGCAGTGCACGATGAAATATCTGCTCGGCGCGGCCGGAGTATGCCATCGAATCGCCCTGGCCTACTCGTACGCCTGGCGTATCGACACTGTTGTCGTCGCGCTATTGCTGTTGCCCATCGTGTCCTCGATGCGGAGGGTCACGGTGTACACGGCATTCGGGCTGCCGATCTTCCCTGTCTTCAAGTACTCGAAAACAGGAGTCGGCGTGTCCTGATCGCACGGCTTCCCGTGCGGCGTCTGTCCGCAGTTCCAGTAGTAGTGCGCGATCGGAAACGGTGAGGACGTCGATCCCAATCCGCTCATCGAGACGTTCCGGTTGGCATCGCCGGAGTATGGACCGCCGGGGACGGCCCGGAGCACGGGACTCGGCGGTGCCGTTGTTGTCGTGGTTGCGATTGTTGTCGTCGCGATTGTTGTCGTCGATGTTATTCCCGATGGTTCCGTCCCACCGCAGGCCGCGCAGGTCAGGGCCACAATCACCAAGGCTGAAGAGATCTGCTTCACGATCCGCCTCCTTCACACGTGCGGGTGACACTCGCGTCAGAAATCCTGACAATCATATGCTCGCCTCCGGCAGCCGTCACGGTACCGCGGAATTTCGTCGCCATCCGAATGGCGAGCACGCGACTTTCCAGATAGTCGAACTTGCCCGTGTCCAGCACGATGATCGCCACTGCACCATGTCCGCATTCGATGATGCGCTCCAGCGCATCCTCGGTGGTCAGAATCGTTGATCCCGCATAGAAGCCCCGGCGTCCTTCAACTCCCACCGCTGTGTACCGTTCCACGATCCGGGCGGAAGGAAGCAGCCAGTAATCGACGCGCCCGGCCAGGAACTGGCAAGCGAGCTCGTCATTGCAGATCACGCGGTCCCCAGGTTCCACGTTGGCGAAGAAGATGTCCGCGCGCCAGCGCGCGTCGGTGGGTGGCGCGAAAATCGATCCCCTCGACGCGGCTGGGAGCGAGTCGTTGGCACGAAGGACGCCGAGGTACTGGTCCCCGATACACGCAATAACGAGCGCACCGGACACCGTGGCCGCAGCAAGACGCCGTGGCAGGAGGCTCGATTCAAGCGGCATCCTGCGCACGAGCCACTGCCCGGCGGACTCGATGAACTGCGCCGACAGAAGGAACAGGGGCGGCGCCGCGAGGAGAACGTACCGCCACTGCAACTCGACACCCGAAAGGCCGAGGACCGCCAGGGTGATGACGCTGAACAGCGCAAGGATCCGAAGCCCGTCATCCTTCGGTAATGGTGTGCGACGGAATACGAGCGCCGTCGCAGCGACAGCCGCCGCCAGCGTGGTCAGCGTGAGCGTTTCGCTCAGGAGCACGAGCCCTTCCCACGGATACCACATCGTCGACGAGACGAGCTGGTACGCCATCCTCAGAGAAAGCTGCGTATCGGTGGCCGTGCCAGTGAAGAGCAACCATGCCCCGGCGCTGCTTGCGGCGAGCATCACTCCCGCGAGAAGCATCCGCGTCGCCTGGCGGGGCTGCGAGAGCATCGCCACCACACCCACCATGAGCAGAGCGCCCATTTGGAACAGGAATGCGCAGATCCCGTATGCGACGATCGCCGGCCACGGCGCGCGCGTAGTCCGGCGCGCCACGACGCCAGCCAGCAGGTGCCATGCAGCGATCACAACGAGTGCGGCCGGACCGGCTAACCGGTGGACAGGCAAGGAAGGGGGTGCGAGCGGCACGCTGCCGAAAAATCCGAGCCGCAGATTCGTCACCCCAAGGTGCGTCGCGATCGACAGACCCTCGAACCCGGTCAGGACGATCTGAATGAGACCCAGAAGCACGACGCATTTCAGGAACAGCCAGAAGCAGCGGCGCCGCGGCTGATCCGCGTGCGGCGCGCAGACCGCCTGGCACAGGGGGAGCAGCGCCAGGATCACGGCAAACTCGTGCACCAGACGGCAGACACCCAAGGCGGCCAGGAACGCCGAGTCGTTGCGGCGTGCCGTCTGCGAGGGTTGAAAGAGCCAGATGGCGCACAGCGAGGCGGCGACGAATGCGCTGTAAAAACGTGCGAAGACGGCGGCGGCAATGTGTGGTTGGTACGAAGCCAGCAGCAGCGCCGCCCAGATCGCCGCGGTCGTTGTCGTGACCTGACGCGCGACGCAGAACAGCAGGAGCACGGCGAGGATGGCGAACAGCAGGCTCACGACCCGGAAGGCCGGAAGGCTCTGCCCAAGCACACCGCCGGCCAGCCAGGCGGCATAGGTATACAGCACGCCGCGAAGGTACAGGATCCCGGAGGGCAGCACCGGCAAGCCGGTCGTGGCGACCCCGCGCACGGTCAGCGCGGTGATCTCCTCATCCGACGAAAACCCTGCACGATTGACGGCCGGACCCGCCGCGAGCAACAGAATGACAACCGCGGCGATCAGGCCGACGTAAGCCGGTGTCCTGGTCAGATCGGCGTCGGGATTCAGATCGAGGGCGGCCTGCTCGTCGCGCGCGAATAGCAGGTGGGTCGACGTCGCCGGCACGGATCCCTCTGTCCTCCTTGGCACCTTGCTGCAACGACCTGCGCTCACGGAGAGCTGCGAACTCAGCCATTGTAGTGGCGCACTGGGCGCTGTCAAGGCGCGTGGACAACAGGGCGCGTGGACAAAGAGAGGTGTCTGGCCTCGTGGTCTGGTCGTGACCGCCGCGCCAGACCGCCGGCCCACGGTGCGGTAGGATCTTCTGGCAATGCGCATCGCTGTGGCACTCGCAATGTTGGCACTGATCGCCTGTGATGAGAGCGTGACCGCTCCGACGGTCGGGCTGAACCAGGAGTTCGTACTGGCACCCGGTGAATCTGCAAAGATTGCGGACACCGGTTTCAGCATCCGGTTCGTCGGCGTGCGGGGAGACTCACGCTGTCCCGCGGATGCGCTGTGCATTCAGGGCGGCGACGCCATCGTGGACATCGAGGTGCTCTCGTTCGGCGGCGGACGGCAGGCGTACGAGCTTCACACCGGCGATCTGCGGCCAGTGGTACACGAGGGCTTGACGATTGCTCTTGTGAAACTGGAGCCCTATCCGTTCAGCTCGCGGACGATTCAGCCGGATGAATACCGAGCGACCCTGCTTGTCACACGTTAGGCCTGCGTATCACACATCATTGCCCCTGATCCGTGGTTCTGGAGTAGCTCCTCACCATTCGGGCCGGCCCGGCCTGGGCGGTGCGGTGGACGACAACGGGGAGGGTGGCATTCAAGTTGCTCCTCCGTCGCCGAGAAGCCCGAAGCCATGAATATCTTCCGCTGCGACCATTGCGGCCACCTTCTGTCCTTCGAGAACAGTCAGTGCGTGCGGTGTGGGTATCGTCTTGCCTATCTGCCCGACGTCGGGCAGATGGCGTCGTTCGAGTCACTCGCCGACGGCCGTTGGCACGCCCCCGCCGCCGGTGGGGCGGGCACTGAGTACCGCCTGTGCGCGAACTACAGCGCGTACGACGTCTGCAACTGGGCCGTCAACGCGTCGGACGGGAATGACCTCTGCCTGTCGTGCCGGCTGACCCGGGTGATTCCCGACCTGGACGTGGCGGGCCACAGGGACGCGTGGTACAGGCTCGAAGTCGCGAAGCGGAGGCTGCTGTATACGCTCCTCGAGCTCCGGCTCCCGGTCGTCGATCGGCAGACCGACCCTTGCCACGGACTCGCATTCGAGTTGGTGGCCGATGTCGCCGGCCCGCACCAGCCCGGGGTGATGACCGGACACTGCGGCGGCGTGATCACCATCAACGTCGCGGAGGCGGACGATGCGGAGCGCGAGCGGAGACGGATCGCGCTGAACGAACCCTATCGAACGCTGCTCGGTCATTTCCGCCATGAGATCGGCCACTACTACTGGGATCGACTCATGAAGGACAGCGAACGGCTCGAGGCATTTCGGGCGCTGTTCGGCGACGAGCGTGAGGACTACGCGGCCGCTCTCGGGGCCTATTACGACCAGCAACCACGACAGGACTGGCAAACCCAGTTTGTCAGCCCGTACGCCACCATGCACCCGTGGGAAGACTGGGCCGAAACGTGGGCGCACTACCTGCACATCACCGACACGGTCGAAACTGCGGCGGCCTGCGGGATCGCGCTCCTTCCCCAGCGCGCCGACGAGCTCGTGGTCAAGCAGCTGCGGGCCGACGCGGCGTCGCCTGACGCGCCGTTCGATCGGCTCATCGATAACTGGTTCCCGCTGACCTACGTGCTCAACAACCTCAACCGTGCACTCGGCCTCCCGGACGGGTACCCCTTCGTGTTGTCTCCACCGGCCATCGAGAAGCTGCGGTTCGTGCACGACACCGTCGTGGCGGCCGCGACCTCTCAAGGGTGAAAGCCTGAGAGCCGAGCCCTGCGAGCTCACGGCTATCCGCCGTGGGACCTCATTCGTATCGGTGCCATCCGTGGTCGCTCGTTGGTCGGCGGATGTGCACGACGGTCTCCGCGTCAGACCAGCTCAGAGCGAGCAGGCCGACTGGCGCCGGTGACGGTCACGGCGACGTCCATTCCGAGAAACGAGGAGGCCGCGCCAATGAACGTTCCCCAGAGAGGCAACGCATGACCGTGATCCCACGCGACGGCGACGCGGATCAGATTGCGATTGCCCACAACACTGTTGGTGGGATCGAAGTCGACCCAGCCCGCGCCCGGCAAGTACACCTGCATCCAGGCGTGGGTCGCGCCCTCTCCCACACTGGCCGCGCGGTCCGCCTCCGGTCCGTAGATGTACCCGCTGACGAAGCGTGCGGCGAGGCCGAGCGAACGGACCGCTTCCATCATGAACAGTGCGAAATCGCGGCAACTGCCTGAGCGCCGCCGAAGCGTGTCTTCTGGAGGCTGCACGCCCTTTTCCGATCGGCGCACGTAGGCGAATTCGTCCTTGATCACCGAGGTCATGGCCTTGAGCATCGTCATCGTGTCGGTCGAGCCCGAGCGCGACAGAAAGCGCGTGGCCCAGCGGCTCACACCGTCTCCCGGGTAGTGGCGAATCAGCGCCCGCACCAAACAGGGCGCATCATCATCGGAATAGCTGAACGGATAGGTTTGCGCCTCGATCTCGAGCGCATAGTCGGGCGAGGCGGTTTCCATTTGCTCCAGCATGAGGCTGCTCTCGAACCGCAGCTCCAGGGTGGGCTCGCCGAACGTCGCGATGGCGACCGAGTTGTCGAACACATCGTGGAGCCACCGGAGATCGGCGGGGCGGGGGACGATCTCGAGTCTCGCTCGCAGGAGCCGCAGATCGTGGCTCTCGCGCGGACGAAACATCATCCGGTGTTCGCCGAGTCTCACCGGTGTCGAGTAGCGATAGACCGTAACGTGCCGTACCGTAAGCAGGCGCATGCCGGTGGTCAAGAGGCGAGTCGCTCGCTGATTTCGTCCGCCCACACCTTGAAGCCGACAAGCGTGTTGAGGCCGAACGCGTTGCTGATCGCCACATCCGTCGCATCGCGGCCGCGTCCGATGAGGGTCCGGCCGATTCGGGGCACGTTGTTCCTCGGGTCGAAGGTATGCCAGCCGCCGTCTACGTAGGCCTCGAACCATGCCGCAAAATCCATCGGGCCATACGGTGGGGGCACCCCCACGTCGGGGAGGTAGCCCGTGCAGTAGCGGGCGGGAATGTTCATGCACCGGCAGAAGGTCACTGCAAGATGCGCGAAGTCCCGGCAGACGCCGGTCCTCTCGTTGAACCCCTCCCACGCCGTCCGCGTCGAGCGCGCATTCGCATAGTTGAACGCGATGTGCTGATGCACGTAGTCGCAGATGGCCTGAACCCGCCGGGCGCCGCGCGGCGACATCCCGAAGAGCGACCACGCCACGTTCGAGAGCCGGTCGGTTTCGCAATATCGGCTGCCGAGGAGGAACTGAAGGCACTCCTCGGGAAGTTCCTGCACCTGCTGCTCCCGGTCGGATTGCGGGAGCAGTTCCGGGACCCCAGGGTCGTTCACGATCGCGCTGGCGGTCAGCGTGATCAGTCCGGGGGGCGCCACGATTCGCGTGCACCAGTTGCCGAACGCGTCCCGGTAGAACGTCAGAGGCACCGGAGGATTGGTGGTCAGACAGTCGGGAACCACGATATCGCTGGCGCGCGTGTGATGAATGTTCAGCATCAGCAACATGGGGGTCTGCTGCGGACAGTCGAAGATCATTTCGTAGCCGACTTGCAGTTGCATGGCCGATCAGACTCCTGGCGCGCTGAGCGCTCGGTGAACGCGCGACGGGCCGGGGCGGTCCCCGTCGCCGGAATCGATGAGCGGAAGGGCGCGGCGGCTGGGCTCAAGACGTTGCCACTCGTGTCACTTCCACGTTGACCCGAAGCGAGTGGCCCCCTCCCCCCAGGATCACCCCCCGAATCGGGCTCACATCGCCGTACTCGCGTCCCCACGCCAGCGTCACGTGGGTATCGGACGGCAACAGGTTGTTGGTGGGGTCGACATCGATCCAGCCGGCCCCGGGGCAATACACGGCGAGCCACGCATGGGACGCGCCGCCGCCGACGAGCCGGGGCGTATCGTGCAGCGGTACTGTTTCGAGGTAGCCGCTGACGTAGCGCGCCGACAACCCCAGCGAACGGAGACAGGCGATCTCGAGGTGTGCGAAATCCTGGCAGACACCCCGCCGGGACCGGAAGACGTCCGCCAGCGGCGTGGCCACGTTCGTCGCCCGTGGATCGTAGGTGAAGTCCTCGTAGATGCGCCGCGTCAGCTCGACCACCGATTCGATCAGCGGGCGCCCGGGGGGGAATGACGGACGCGCGTACCCCGCGAGATCGGCGCCGGCGGCGGTCGATCGGGGCAGCGTGGAGTCGAACAGGTATTCGAGCGCGTCGAGCGGAAGGCTGGACGGATCGAGCGACGCGTCCCAGGGTGGCGTGTCGGACGGATTCACAGGCGTGGGCGCCCGGACGGCGACCGTGCTTCGAGCGTGAACCGTGAGTCGATGGTGCGCTCCCTGCATCGCGAAGAACGTCACCCTGTTCCCGAAGTAGTCCACATGCGTGGCCTTCGCGGCCGGTACCGGGTCGATCTGCAACTCGTGCTGCACACAGTCCTGGCGCGGCAGCGTCCGGGGACTCAATCGAGCGACGTGGTGAGACACCGACACCGGCGCGCCGTAGGTGTAGTCGGTCGTGTGTGCGATTTCAAAGTTCACAGCCAGGTGCTCAATTGACGCGCAGCTCCGCGTGACTGAAGTAGAAGTGGGTGATGGCATCCGACAGCGCGCGCAGATCTTCTTCGGTCGAGTTCAACAGATCGTACAACGCCGAAAACGTCCCGTCCGGATTCGGACGCGCGAGGACGTCGATATCAGCCTCGCCGAGCGTGGCGATGGCGTGGGCGGTCAGCCGTTCCTCGCGGGTCGGCGATGGCGCCTTTGGATCGCGGGGCAGCTGCTGCGCGTGGTCCGAAAGGGCCTTCAGCTGAAAGCGCCAGCGCGCGCGTGTTCGTGTGGTCCAGCAGCAGCAGGTCGAGGACCGGCGCCATCTGCGGCGTCGCGAAATAGCAGCGGCGGTACGTCATCGTGCTGTCGGCGACTTCGAGCAGCGGACCCAACATCGCGGCAGGCGCGGCGGCGAGCGCGCCGCGCACCAGGCTGGTCAGATTGCAGGAGCGCTCCAGGCGCCGGCCGACGTCAAGAAACAGCCAGCCGTGTCCCCGTGTCATGTTTTCCATCTCCATGCCGCTGAATGCCGCGAGATCCGTGATCATCCGGTTCAAGTGGCCAAGCACGTCGTCGAACTGGATGCGACCGTGCCTGAGACGAAAATCCTCGTGCAGCTGGTTCAGGATCCGCCAGGTATCCAGCGACAGGCGGTCTCTGACGACGCTCGCGATGCGACGCAGGTCGTTCAGCGTCTGGCGCAAGGCGGCGGGTGGACTCTGTCGGAACAGGACGGCGAGCAGATCCTGGGCGAGATCGCGAATCGGGATCCGCTGCTCGAACCTGTCCGGCAGCAGCTTCAAGCCGACCAGCACGTCGACCAACGCCATCAGCTCGATGGCGTCCTCCGTCGTGTTCTCGTCCATCAGGCGTACGACGATGGCGCGCAGCAGCCGCATCGTGTGCTCCGCCCGCTCCGCGTAGCGCCCGAGCCAGAACAGATTGTCGGCGACTCGGCTGGAGAGGTCGGCCGACCGGCGCTCGTGCCGGACCGCGACGCCCGGCGGCGACAGCAGCGACATCGTGCTGACGGGGCCGTCCGACAGCACCCACGTGTCCTTGCTGCCTCCCCCGCGCTGCATGGAGACGACCGGCACATCGCTCCCGCCAGCCACGCGGGTCAGTCCGCCAGGCATCACCACATAGGAGCCCCCGGCAGCCGCCACGTACGTTCGGAGAACCACGGGCCGCGGCTCCAGGCTTTGGCCGATCCGGACGGGGGCCGTCGACAACGCCACCTGATCCTGCCCGACGAACTCATTCGGATGCGCGCGCATCTCCGCGGCGAGAGCTGCTTTCTCCCGCTCGGTCAGCTTTCGGCCGAACATCGGCTCCCGGTTCTGCGACGGAAATGTGCGCTTGGCGACCAGGCGGTCGAGTTTTTCGATGACGTGCTGCAGTTCCTTGGGCTGTCCGCACCACCAGGTGGCGACCGACGGGAGCATCAAATCCTCGCCCAGGAGGTGCCGGCAGAGACCTGGGAGAAACGCCATGATGGCGGCCGTCTCGATCACACCCGAGCCGAGGGCGTTGGCAATCGCGACGTGGCCGGCGCGCGCCGCCTCGACCAACCCGGCCACGCCGAGCGACGAATCGCTGCGCAGCTCGAGCGGATCGCAAAAGCTGTCGTCGAGGCGGCGAAAGATGACGTCCACGGGTTCGAGGCCGTCGAGGGTCTTGATGAAGACGCGACGGTTGCGCACCATCAAATCGCCGCCCTCGACGAGCGTGAAGCCGAGATATCGCGCGAGATAGGCGTGCTCGAAATAGGTTTCGTTGTACGGTCCGGGCGTCAGCAGGACGACCTTCGGCTGATCGCGGGGAGAGGGCGCCAGCATCATCAAGGCGTCACGTTGAGCGCGAAAAAACGAGGCCAGGCGTTGCACCTGACAATCGCGGAACGTTTCAGGCAGACTGCGGGAGATGACGATCCGGTTTTCGAGCGCATACCCGGCACCAGACGGGGCCTGGGTGCGGTCGGCAAGCACCCACCATTGACCGTCGGGCGATCGCGCCAGGTCCACCGCATGCAGGTGGAGGTGTATGCCGTGGGAAACGGGAATGCCGTGGCATGGCCGCAGGAACGCGGGGTTCGAGAACACGAGCGATGGCGGCAGCAGCCCGGCGTTCAGCAAAGTCTGCGGGCCATACAGGTCGGCCAGGATCAGGTTGAGCAGCGTCGTCCGCTGGACCAGGCCCGCCTCGAGGCGGGTCCACTCCGCCGGCGAGATGAGTAGCGGCACCATGTCGAGGTCCCACGGTCGATCCATGCCCTCCGGATCGCCGTAGATGTTGTAGGTGACGCCGTTCTCGCGGAGCGTGCGCTTCGCGCCCTCCAATCGCAAGGTGAACTCGTGCTGGCCGAGCGCCTCGAGCGACCGCGCGAATCCGAGGCTGTGCGGACGAAGCACGCCCGGCTCGGCGACCATCTCGTCGTAGGTCCCCTCCAGCGGCTGGTACCCTTCGAACAGTCGCCACGGTGTCGCGGCGCCGCGGATGTCGGTCACAGATTTCATTCGTTGCCTACACGGGTGGACTGGTCCGCAGGTCGAGCGTCAACGGGAAGTCCGGATGGCGCTCCTTCGGAGGGTCGCTCACCGGCCCGGCCGTGTGGCCGAAGTCGAAGAACCGCGCCAGGCGCCGGCTTTCCGCCTCGTACGCATTGACCGGCAGGACGTCGAAGTTCCGTCCCCCGGGATGCGCGACATGGTAGACGCACCCGCCCATCGAACGTTGATTCCAGGTGTCGAGGATGTCGAACACGAGCGGTGCATGCACCGGTATGGTGGGATGAAGGCCCGTCGGCGGTTGCCATGCCTTGTAGCGTACGCCGGCGACGAACTCGCCGACGGTCCCCGTGGGATGAAGCGGCACCCGCCGGCCGTTGCACGTGATGAGGTGGCGCGTGTCGGTCATGCCGGTCATCTTGACCTGGAGCCGTTCGACGGACGAATCCACGTATCGAACGGCACCCCCGCCACCCGCTTCCTCGCCCATCACGTGCCACGGTTCGAGCGCGTGCCGCAGTTCGAGGTGCACGGCCCGGCGCGTCACGGTGCCGTAAAGAGGAAACCGAAACTCACGATGCGGCGCGAACCACTCGATCTCCAACCGGTACCCGCTGCGCCGCAAGTCGCCCACGACTTCGTCGAAGTCCTGCGCGACGAAATGCGGCAGCATGAAGCGATCGTGCAGCTCTGTTCCCCAGCGGACGAGCGGCTGAGTGTAAGGCGCTTTCCAGAACCAGGCGATCAACGCCCGCAGCAGCAGCTGCTGGGTCAGGCTCATGCGCTCATGCGGCGGCATCTCGAACGCCCGCAGCTCCACCAGCCCCTGCCGGCCGCTGGCGCTGTCGGGATCGTAGAGCTTGTCGATGCAGAACTCGGCACGATGGGTGTTCCCGCTGACGTCAATCAGCAGGTTGCGGAACGCCCGGTCCACCATCCAGAGCGGCGCGCCGTCGCTTTCGGCGAGCCGCCCAAACGCGATCTCGAGCTCGTGGATTGAATCGTTCCGCGCCTCGTCCACCCGTGGATGTTGGCTGGTCGGGCCGAGAAACAACCCCGAAAACAGGTACGACATCGACGGGTGATTGTGCCAGTAGCCCACCAGACTGCGGAGCAGGTCCGGTCGCCTGAGGACCGGGCTGTCGGCCGCCGTCGGGCCGCCGATGACGATGTGGTTGCCGCCGCCGGTGCCCGTGTGTCGTCCATCGAGCATGAACTTCTCGGTGCCGAGCCGCGTAAGGCGCGCCTCGTGGTAGAGCACCGTGGTCTGCTTGACCAGTTCCTCCCAGCTGTGGGCCGGGTGCATGTTGACTTCGATCACCCCGGGGTCCGGCGTAACCCTGAGGTTGCGGAGCCGGCAGTCTGACGGAGGCGTGGTCCCTTCGATGGCGACGGGCGTGCCCAGCCTCGATGCTGTGGCTTCGATCGCGGCAACCAGATCGAGATAGTCCTCCGCCGACCCGACTGGCGGCATGAATACATGTAGTCGCCCGAGCCGCGGCTCGACGCATAGTGCGGTCCGCACGACATCGTCGGCCGGTTCGCCAGGTGCCGGCATGGCCTGCGCCGCGACCGCACCTCGAGGACCGACATCTCCCTGGATGCCGGGAAGGTACGGCTGCGGCGGCGGCAGCGGCGGCATTTCCGCAAACGGGTCCGCCTCGTGGAACTGGGGATGCTTGCTCGGATCGACCCACGATAGCGAGTCGAGCGGCAACCGGTAGCCGATGGGCGAATCACCGGGAATCAGGAACAGGTGCCCGGAGCGCAGAGCCCAGGCACCGCTCGCCCACGCTTGCGGGTGAGGCCCACGTGTCCGCTGCAACGGCAGTACGTATCCGACGACCTGGTCGAGCCCCTGTTCGAAGATCCGCGCGAGCCGCGCGCGCTCCGCTTCATCTTTCAGCTCGGACTTCAGCGGGTCGACGTTCACCGGCAGCCGTCGTTCCCGCCAGAGATAGTGCCAGACGTCTTCATATGCGGGAATGGCATGCTGCCTGGCGACGCCGAGGAGGTCGGCGAGCTCCAAGATGAAGCGCCTCGCGTGCGCCTCGCCGTACCCGTAGCTCACCGTCTCGTCGGCAATGAGCGAGATGTCTCTCCAGATCGGTAGACCGTCGCTCCGCCACCAGCAACCGAACGCCCAGCGCGGCAGCGATTCGCCCGGATACCATTTCCCTTGTCCGAAATGCAGCAGAGCGCCGGGCGCGAACTGCTGCTTCAAGCGTTTGATGAGGATCCCGGCCCGCTCGCGCTTCCGGGGACCGAGCGCGGCGAGATTCCATTCGGCGCCCTCCATGTCGTCGATCGACACGAACGTCGGTTCGCCTCCCATCGTGAGCCGCACATCCGCGCCGGAGAGCTCCCGGTCGACGTCGTGGCCGCACGTGTCGATGGCCTGCCACTGGTCCTCGGTGTACGGCCTCGTCACTCGGGGCGATTCCGAGACGCGCCGCACCGTCATCTCGTGAACGAACTCCTGTTCACACTCGTCCACGGCTCCGGTCAGCGGCGCGGCGCTGGTGTGACCGGGCGTCGCCGCAAGCGGGATGTGGCCTTCTCCGGCGAGGAGGCCGGAGGTCGGGTCGAGGCCGATCCAGCCCGCGCCCGGGAGATAGACCTCCGCCCAGGCGTGCAGGTCGGCGAAATCGGCCGTGGCCCCGATCGGACCGTCGAGCGACTTCACATCCGGCGTGAGCTGAATCAGGTAGCCGGACACGAAGCGCGCCGCCAGGCCGACATGACGCAGGATCTGCACGAGCAGCCAGCTCGTGTCACGGCAGGAGCCGCATCCCCGGGCGAGCGTCTCGTCGGGTGTTTGAACGCCAGTCTCGAGCCGGATGATGTAGGTGATGTCCTGTGCCAGCCGGCGGTTGAGATCGACCAGGAAATCGATGGCGCGGACGCGGCGCCGATCGATCGCTCCCAGACAATCGCGGAGCCTGGGACCCGCGGCGAGCAGTTCGAGGTACGGCGCGAGCTCCTGCTTCAGCCAGGGTTCGTAGTCGAACGGAAACGTTTCGGCCGAGGGTTCGAGAAAGAAGTCGAACGGATTGAACACCGACAGCTCGGCGGTCAGGTCGACGTCGATCAGCAGTTGGCGGGTCTGGTCGGGGAACATCAGTCGCGCGAGATAGTTGCCGTGGGGGTCCTGCTGCCAGTTGATGAAGTGTCGCGGCACCACCTTCAGTGAGTAGCTCAGGATCGGGGTGCGGCAGTGCGGCGCGGGCCGCAATCGGATGATGTGGGGAGAGAGCGCGACGAGCCGATCGTAACGATAGCTGGTCCGATGTGAGAGCGCGACATGAATCGGCATGGGAAACGGGGCAACCCCTGTGCGTTCAGGCGACGAACGGCACGGCGGCGGTTCGTCCCCTCCCTTTCTTGCGGTCGGGCGGCGCGCCCCGTGCGGCGAAGAACGTTTCGGAAATTCCCTTGCCCACCTGGTTCATCTTGCTCTGCAGGCGATCGAGGTGCTGGTGCAGTCCCGCGGCGATGATGGCCTCGACGCGGGCGTACGCGATCTCGGAGCAGAGCTCGCCGAGCAGGCGTTCGACCGAATGCTGGAACATCCCGACCGGCGTCCCCGAGATGGCGTGCACCGACTCGCGCGCCCGCAGGAGGCAGTACCTGGATGGCGCGCGGGAAGTCCTTTTCGAAGAGCAAGAACTCGACGACCCGATCCGGCGCGATCCGCCCGTGGCACTTCCGGTACATCTCGAACGCGCTGGCCGAACGCAGCACGGCGGCCCACTGGATGTCGTCCGACGTCGTGCCGACGTCGTCCGCGCTGGGCAGCAGGAGAAAGTACTTCACATCCAGGATGCGTGAGGTCTTGTCGGCGCGCTCCAGCATGCGGCCGAGCCGGCAGAAGTGCCAGCTCTCGTTGTGCGTCATCGTCGAGTCGGTCACACCGTTGAACAGATGGCCGGCCATCCTGACCGACGCGAACAGATCCTGCGGGTCGGTCCGGTTTTCGGCGTCCGCCGAGTTCACCATCAGGTAGAACTCGTTGAGCTGTTCCCACATTTCCGACGAGATGATCTCGCGCACCGAGCGCGCGTTCTCGCGCGCGGCGCGCAGGCAGGAGCGGATCGAGTTGGCGCTCTCGTGATCGAAGGTGAGGAACTGGATGACGTTGCGTTGGGTGGCGGTGCCGTACCGTTTCGCGAATGCCGCCGCGTCGCCGGTGGTGTCCACCAGCGGCTGCCACTGCTGTGCGGAGCCGACCGGCAGGTCGAGCATCAGATTCAGATTCACTTCGATGAACCGGGCGACGTTCTCCGCACGCTCGATGTAGCGGCTCATCCAGTAGATCGAGTCGGCGACCCGCGCTAGCACTGGGACTGCGCTCCAACGGCAGCGCCGTCGGGCACCGCACGGATCGGAATCGTCCCCTCGCCATCGTCGCTGGCGCGGGGATCGTCGGCGAGCACCCAGGTATCCTTGCTGCCGCCTCCTTGCGAGGAGTTGACGACCAGCGACCCTTCCTTCAGCGCGACGCGGGTGAGGCCGCCCGGCAGGACGAAAATGTCTTTGCCGTAGAGGATGTATGGCCGCAGGTCGACATGCCGTCCCCTGAACGCGCCGTCGACAATCGTCGGCACACGCGACAGCGACAGGGTCGGCTGCGCGATGTAGTTGCGCGGGTTGGCTTCGATCCGGGCGGCGAACTCTGCCTGCTGCGCCTTCGTCGAGCTCGGACCCACGAGCATGCCGTAGCCGCCCGACTCATTGGCCGCCTTGACCACCAGTTCGGGCAATCGGGCCAGGACGTGCTGCCGTTCCGCTGCCGCGTTGCACAGGAAGGTCGGCACGTTGGGAATGAGGATCTCTTCGCCGAGGTAGTACTTCACCATCTTGGGCACGTAGGCGTACACCACCTTGTCGTCGGCCACCCCGGTACCCGGCGCGTTGACCAGCGCGACCCGTCCGGCCCGATACACATCCATCAGTCCCGGCACGCCCAGCGCCGAGTCCGGCCGGAACGTCTTCGGATCCAGAAAATCATCGTCGATCCGCCGGTAGATCACATCGACCCGCTCGAATCCCTTGGTCGTGCGCATCCAGACGAAGCCGTCGGACACGACGAGGTCCCGCCCCTCGACGAGCTCCACGCCCATCTGCTGGGCCAGGAAGGAATGCTCGAAATACGCCGAGTTGTGCACCCCCGGCGTGAGGACGGCCACGCGCGGCAATTCGACCCCGGCCGGGGACATCGACTCCAGCATGTCGCGCAGACGGCTGGGATAGTCGTCAACCGGACGAATCCGGGACGACTCGAAGACCTGCGGAAACGTGCGCTTCATCACCACGCGGTTCTGCAGGACGTAGGACACTCCCGATGGGCAGCGCAGGTTGTCCTCGAGCACGTAGATCTGCCCGTCGCTGTCGCGGACCAGATCGGTGCCCGTGATGTGACACCACACGCCACCGGGCGGATTCATGTCCACGCACTGCTTCCGGAAGCTGCTGGCTGTCCTGACGACGTCCGCAGGAATGATGCCGTCCTTGATGATCTTCTGGCCGTGATACACGTCGTCGATGAACAGGTTCAGCGCGCGGATCCGCTGTTTGAGGCCTCGTTCGATCTCGTTCCATGTGGCGGCCGCGACGATCCGGGGCACGAGATCGAAGGGAAAGATCCGCTCGGTGCCGGCGCTGTCGCCGTAGACGTTGAACGTGATCCCCATGTGCAGGAGTGCGCGTTCGGCCGACTGCTGCCGGCGCAACAGCTCGCCGTCCGTCATCGTCTCGATCAGTTGGAACAACGCCCTGGCTGCGGCTCGAGGCTCGCTGCCGGCCTCGAACATTTCGTCGAAGAACGGGCCGGTCTGGTAGTGCTCGAAGTTCATGACGCCGCCCTTGTGGTCATTACGAGATAGCCGACCGTCTCGATATAAGCGATATGGAAGAATGTGCGTGTGTCCCATTCAGCAAGCCATGTACCGCCGGCGCCCGGCTGGGCGCGCGCTGATTCGCTCGTTTTTCAGGCAAAACAAGCCGTCCTCAGGGCCAGCTCTGCTGTCGCGGCTCGACAATCATGTCGTCCGTCCCGTGTACGGCGACAAAGACGTAGGTTTAGGAAATCCGGCGCCCTTGAGATGGGCGTGATCGTGAAACGGCCGGGGTGGCGGCGCGCGCGGCCACCGCTCTATGGGCGGTCTGCCTCACGCACCATCGTTCTGATGCTCTGAATGTTCTGCTCGCGCAGCGGACAGGTCATGTCGGTGGAGACGCACCGCGCCAGCGTCATTCCGCAGCCGCAGATACATCGCTCGCGATTCGCCGCCTCGAGCGCGCTCCTCTTCTCGCTCGACGTCAGCGCGGAAAAGCTCACGACGGCGATGTCCCTGTCCGTGTAAGCCACGCCGGAGATCCGGGAGATGCCCCAGACGAGCAGAACGACTCCAGCGATGACCCCCAGCCATGTGAGAATCCTGGTTATGGATCGCGCCGCCCTCGTGCGTCCCACCTTCCTGCTGGAAGCTCGTTTCATGAGGCCGCATAGTAGCACCACGCGACCGTAGCGGTGAGCAAAGACGCGTGGTGACCAGGGCGCCGGCCGGCTCCGTGCGCCAGGCCGCCCAACGTGTGCCGGCGTGGAAAGGGTGCGTCCAATCGCGCACGACGTGCGATCATGGCTGTTCATGCCGTCACCCAGGTCGTATCGCGCCGGCGAGTCGATCGAGGACCTCTGCCGCGCATGCAAGGCCGATCGCATGCACACCGTGGTCGTCGTGGACGGCGACGGCCGGCCGCTTCGCGTGGCGTGTGGCTTTTGCCGAAGCGAGCACAACTATCGGGGCGGACCCAGGGTCGATCGATCGGGCGTCTTCCCGCAGTCCAGGGCGCCCGGCCCTGTTCGCGCCGTGCCTTCGGCATCACCCCCATTTCCGATCGTCAGCGACCGAGAAAGGACTGCGCCACCCATGACGGTATCCGACGGCACGTCCGGCGACCTCGAACTGCTGCTGCGGCGCATCGTCCGCGAGGAAGCCGGTCTCACGCCGGCTGTGCCCGCCGCCAAGTGGCGTGGAGGCACCCTCGTGCTGCGTCCCGGCACCGCCGGCTTGCAAGAGAAGAGCTGGCCGATCGAGACGTTCTTTCACAAGATCGTGATGCTGCGCAATCGCCTCCGCACGCTCGAGCAGCAGGTGAACGCCGCCAGCCTGCCCGACGACGTGAAAATCAAGCTGCAAAGCTATGTGAGCGGGTGCTATGGATCGCTGACCAGCTTCAACGTCCTCTTCGCCGCCGACGAGGATCAATTCAAAGGGAGCGGAGGCGAATGACGCCCGACCTGCGCTTACCGCCGATCAGGCTGCTCGGAGGCGGGTAGCCGTTCAGACGGAATCCCAAGTGCCAGCGCCATGGCGCGGAGTGTGCTCTGGACAGTCCGCGCGCTCCGCGGCCCCATGCGCAGGAGCTGCTTTTGCGCGGGCGTCAGATCCTCCAGATCCTCATCGGCGAAGCCATATACGATGCCGCGAGGCTCAACCTGGAGTGGACCCTCCTCGATCGGCGTCTTGAGCAGCAGCACAATCGCGCGTTCCAACACACGGTCAAACGGCTGTTCGGGATTTCCCAGATCGCGGTGCGCCTCCTCGATACGCGGCTTGAGCGTCGCGTAGAGCCGGGCCGCTCCCGCCGGATCGATCGAGGCCAGTGCGTCGGCGAGCCCCGCGTAACGCTCGTAGGACCGAGGATCGAGGTACAGATCGCCGCTCCGCTCGGTCACTCGAAAGGGGGACGAGGGGCGCAGTGTCCGCAGCGACCTGGCCGGTGTCTTTCCTTCCGCAATGTTCGTGACGACCAGGGCGAAATTCCGGATCCGGTCCTCGGTGGCGAGCCACGCCGCCACCTGCGGGTGCGAGGAGAGAGCGCTCACGAGCTTGCGAACCAGGGCATCGGTCTCATCGAGAGGAGGGACCGCGATCGACATGGCGTCGCCGCCGAGCGGCTGGACAGGCTGCTGCGCTTTCACGGGTAAGGGGGCTTCGGCCGTGGCCGTCTGCTCTGGTGCAGATCCCCCACGAAAAACCAGGTACGCGGCGACAATGGCCGCCCCGGCCAGAAGCGCGGCGATGATCCAAAGTCCCGTCTGGCGCTTGCGCGGACTCGTTTCGGGTGGATCGTCGGCGGTCTTCAGAAGTTCGTGATCCCACGGCTCTGGCATCTCGTTACTCCATCAATGAGCCAGCTCGCGTACCGGTGCGAGGATCGACAGAGGCGCACGTCCATGACAGACGGCCGCTGGCGGTGTTCCAGGGTTCCACCGCACGTCGCAACCGCTATTTGGTCCCCTTATAGACAAACTTCTGAACGCGATAGCCCTGCGACTCGCCGGTGATGATGTTGCCTTTCGAGTCGGTCGCAAGGCTGTGGATGTGAAAGAACTCACCGGCCTTGCGTCCGGGGCCTCCGATCGATCCGATCAACTCGAGCGTGTCGCGGTCCAGGATGGCGACGCGTTCGTTCGAGCCGTCCGCCACGTACAAGAATCGCTGCTGCGGATCGGCTGAAAGGGCGACGCCGAACGCCGACCCGGTGCCGAGCGACTCCCGCCTGTTGAACCCCTCCTTTACGAACGTGCCGTCCACCTTGAACGCCTGGACCCGGTTGTTGGCCCGGTCGGCGACATACACGAGACCGTCGTTGGAAATGGCAACGCCATGCGGCGTGTTGAACTGCTGAGGTCCGGGTCCCGTGAGCAGTCTCGCTCTGGGCGCGCTGTCGTCCGGCTTGTTGCCGTACGCGCCCCAATGACGCTTGTATGCCCCCGTGTCGGCGTCGAAGACCACGACACGGCGGTTGCCGTACCCGTCGCTGACAAACACCTCGTTCGTCTTCGAATACACCACCACCGTCGTCGCCCTACTGACGTTCTTCGTGTCATTGCTATTCGCTTTGACTCCCGCGCGCCCGATCTGAAGCAGGAACTTTCCGTTCTTGGTGAACTTGAGGATCTGGCCGTCTCCGTCCCCGTTGCCGGTCACCCAGACGTTGTCCTTGGCGTCGACGTAAATGCCATGCTCGCCGCTCCCGGGTCGTCCGTCGCCATTCGTCCGCCGTTCCTCCGAGCAGGAGGCGCAATCGGCATAGGCCGAGTGCAATCCTCCACGGTTCGTCCACTGGTATTCGCCAGTCGTCGACGGACCCCCCCAGCCCTGAATGTATTTTCCGGTCTCATCGAACGCCAGGACAGGCGGCGCCGGTTTGTACCCGTTCTCGAGCGCATTCCCTTCCTCGAGCGTATGCGGCCGGTGGACCACCCACACGTTGCCATGGGAATCGGCGCTCACGCCGCCAACGCCGCCGAGCACCGTATGGTCGGGCATCGTCGGAAAGCTGGGGTCCACTTGAAACACCGGCAGGGCGGGTTTCCGGGCCTGCGCGAGCGCGGTCACTTCCGATCGTGCGCCACCAAGCATGAGGACGAGCACGACACACACGACTGCGCCCATCACGATTTGCTTCTTCATCTCACATGCTCCTTCTGACGACGTGGGTAGTGTATGCCAGGAGGCGATTGAGCCCAAGGCACCGCGTCACTGTCAGACGGCTCAGAGATCGACAATCGAACGGGTTCGGGCTTGTGCTGAAGCTCCCGTGCTGGGCGTGTTCGACTTCCTGGCCTTCAGCTACGAAAGGGGGTGAAGCTGACCGGGTATGCGAACTGGCTCCAGTCGGAGGGCGCCGCCCCCGCCGTCAAGCGCGTCCCCGCCGTGGACGAAGCACAGCTAGCTCGCGACCGGCGCACGCGTTGGGCCCTGTCTGGGGACGGCCCGGTACGTGGCTTCAAGGGGTTGACAGGCGATATCCGGCAGGACAACGGAGAAGATTTTTCGCAGCGCCCTGCGTCACGGTGGCCAGCATCATCGCGTTGCAGGCCTGGCACCGCTTGATCACGTGGATGCCGTCGCTCTCCCCATCTTCGACGAACTCGGTGCTGAGAGCATCTTCTCCACAGCGGCCGTGCCGCGTGACAAAATGTTCCAGCCTCTCGAGGGCGTTCGCGTCCATGACCAAGGGGCTCGCATTTTGGCGCATAACCAAGATGGCACCAGCCTCTGAAATGACCATACGACGCTCGAGCATGGGCCGTTTCGCCTGACGTGACGCGACGAAGCCGCCACACTGGAAGCCGAAGCCGGCAAGCACACCGCAGGGGCGCGTCGACTCGAGTTCGAGGCAGCGTCAAGGCCAAGACGGCCGCCGACCGATCCGCTAAACTCAGCCGTTGAGTCGGACCTCGCCGCAGCGCTGAGTAAAGGAGGAATTCTTGGTTTGGATCAGTCATGCTTTGCCGTGCACGATGCCGCCCAAAGAATAGTTGACCGACCGGTAATATACCGGCCGGCTCTACGGCGCTTGCAGCACAATGCCAAACCGGCGGCTCCCCGGAGATCCGCCCAGCGCTTCATTGCTGGAGACTTGTCGGAGTGACGAATGTCGGCGTCGGCGAGGGAAGCAGGGAGCGTTCTCGCTGTTGTAGGTTACTGGCGACCTGAGGCGACAAGATCGGAAATGTCGGTTGAGGGGGTCATAAGGCCATGGAAGCTTCACGTTCAGACCAATTGAGTCGTCGGCGAGCCATCAGTCTCCTCGGTGCGACCATAGGAAGTCTGGGTGGGGTGACGGCGGTGAACGGAAGCCCCGTTCAAGCGCAGGCCGCCACGCCAAGCGCCGCTGCCGCAGAGGCGGCGAGGGCAAACCAGTGGCTCGCGCAGGTGGTGGAGCCGGTGATCGAGCCGGAGATCCCGATCATCGATCCGCACCACCACCTCTGGCGTCGCGACGACGGCACCAAGTACCTCCTCGACGACATCCTGGGCGATGTCGGCGGGAACAACGTTCGCCAGACGGTGTTCGTCGAGGCCAGGGCGATGTATCGCGCCGACGGACCCGAAGCCTTCCGGGTTGTCGGCGAGGTCGAATGGGTGAACGGCATCGCCGCCGAGAGCGCCAGCGGGCTATGGGGAGAGACGCGCGTCGCGGCCGGCATCGTCGGCCATGGGAACCTGATGCTCGGCGACGACATTGCGCCGGTTCTGGAAGCCCAGATGGCTGCCAGCCGCCGCTTCCGCGGCATCCGCCACAGCGTGGGGTACACGAACCCGCCGGTGCGCACACGGGCCACCACGCCGCACATGCTCGCGGATCCGAAGTTTCGCAAGGGCTTTTCCCACCTGTACCGGAACGGGCTGTCGTTCGAGGCGTGGCTGTACTACAACCAGCTCCATGATCTCGTTGAGCTCGCGCGGGCGTTTCCCGAGACCACGATCATCCTGAACCACCTCGGCGGCCCCCTCGGCGTCGGTGCGTGGGAGGGAAGGATCGAGGAGGTGTTCCAGGCGTGGAAGCCAGCGATCGCCGAGGTCGCGACGTGCCGGAACGTCTATGCGAAGCTGGGCGGCCTCGGCATGGGGTACCTCACAGGCTTCGGCTGGGAGAAGCGTCCGAAACCACCGACCTCCAACGAGTTGCTGGGGGTGAACCGTCGCTGGTTCGAGCACACGATCGAAGTGTTCGGGACGGACCGCTGCATGTTCCAGAGCAACTTTCCGCCGGACAAGGGATCGTCGTCGTACACCGTTCTCTGGAATCACTTCAAGAAGTTGACGAAGTCGTTCTCGAAGTCGGAGCGCGCAGCGATGTTCCACGACACCGCGATGCGCGTGTACCGGCTCGCGCGCGTCTAGCGGACGGGTGCCGAGAGAACAATGCACCTGGAGGAGGCGTGGACGCTCAACCTCCAGCCCTGTCCTTCCGCAATTTCTGGTTGAACTTGGCGGTCTCAGCACGCTGTGCCTCGATTCTCTGCTTCAGGCGCTCAAGCTGCTGGCGGGAGTTTACGTCGACGACCGATCCGGACCAGCCGCCTACCTCGAGGTTGTTCTAGAGCGATGGCCGCTTCAAGTGATGATCCGTCTTGGACTGGAACGCGTGCGCCAGGAGCAGTAGCTCCGGCTCGCCGAACAGCTTGCCCGTCAACTGGAGGCCCGTCGGGGATGCCTCGAAGAATCCGCTGGGCAGGCTGATGACAGGATGACCGGTACGGTTGGTGAGCAGCAGGTTGGCCCCGATGAAGAGATCGAGTCCCGACATCGCTGCGTCCACCTGTTCCATGACGCGCAGGCGATACCGGTTCGCCTGGATGTACTCCACGGCGGGAATGAACCGGGCCGGGCGAATCTCGGCCGGGCGGGGACTCCGCTCGGGACCGTGTTCCACTTCGCCGAGCTGACCGTTGCGAGTGAGATCGTCGAACGCCGCGGCCGTTTCCGCGTAGCGGATGAAGTCGATGGCCTCGATCGCGGCCTCAGGCAGATCAAACGGAACAACCTCCACACCCAAACTGCGGATCACCCGCATGGCCTCTTCGTTGTTCCGGCGCGTCGCGAGTTGCACTGCTGCCGAGAGGCCCGGCAGGCCCACGGGGTTGTCGCTGAAAGCCGACCGCAGAAATCCCACGCGCAGTTTCGTCACGTCCGCCGTGGCGTCCCAACCGAACGGCACGTCAAGGACGGTGTTGTCCTTCCCGTCCGGGCCGTAAATGGCGTTGAATACCAGCGCACAATCCTCTGCCGAGCGGCACATCGGGCCGACCGTGTCCTGCGTCCACGCCAGGGCCATCGCCCCGTATCGGCTGACTCGCCCGAACGTAGGCCGCATGCCGGTGATGCCGTTTCGAGTAGACGGCTGAATGATCGAGCCGCCCGTGTCGGTCCCCACGGAAAACGCCACCAGTCCGGCGGCCGTCGCGGAGCCCGGGCCGGCAGAAGAACCCGCCGCGTCCTGCTGCGTGTTCCAGGGGTTCCGTGTGAGGCCGCCGAACCACTGTGCGGTCAGCGCTAGTGCCCCGGACGACAGTTTCGCGACGAGGATCGCGCCCGCCTCCCGCAGCCTCGTGTACACGGTGGCGTCAGTGTCGATGACCTGATCCTTGTAGGGAGAGGCGCCCCACGTCGTCTTGGTGCCTCGGACCGCGAAGAGGTCCTTCAGGCCAAACGGTAATCCGTGCAACGGACCTCGATACCTGCCGGCGGCAATCTCGGCGTCTGCCTGGCTCGCCTGCGCTCGCGCAAGCTCCGGTGTAAGCGTCACGACGCAGTGGAGTGCGGGATCGTACTTGGTCAACCGCGAGAGGTACAGCTCCGTCAACTCGGAAGGCTTCACCTGGCGGGTTTCCACCAGCTTCGAGAGGTGCGTCACCGGGAGAAACGCCAGCGCGTCATCGGTCGGCGGCCTGGACACGACAGGCTCACGACGCTTCAGGAACCTCGGCCCTGCCGGCAGCACCTTGCCAGGCGGAACGGGATTGAACACGATGGCCGGCTGCGCGCTATTGCCAAGATTGGCGGTCCGCAGAAAGGCAAACCCCGCCAGGTAGCCACTGCGGGCGTTCAAGCGTGCCACGATCGATTGTTGCTCCTCGCGGGTAAAGGACACGCCGGCGATCTTCTGCGCGGCCTCGATCATGTCGACAGTGACGGTCTCGGAATCCTGAGCCGCGATCATGAGCGCGTCGGGCATGAGGGTGTATCCCAGACCCATGCCGGACAGGCACTCGAAGAACCGCCGGCGGTTGAGCGCGATTCGTTCCTCGTTCATCTGGACACGCATCCTATCGGTCCGCTGCTGAATCCGGCGAAAATGAGCACCGCGCCAATGTGCCGGCTCACTCGTAGCAGACCGACCTGTCTCGTTACCGTCTTGCTCGCTTCGCAGCATAACGCAAGAAAGGCTCACGTCCACGTCCGAGCGGGTCTCTGTTATTCGAGAAGCTGGCACTTTGGACATTGGAGCTCTGCGCCTTCTCCTGAAGGTGTCGGTCGAAGCGTCAACAAGCCACGACTCCTCACGACCTGCCCGGGGCCAGTCCCAGTACTCTCGCCGTGTACCTGTTCCGGAAGACGCCGGCCGGATCGCTGCGCTGACACAAGGCGCGAAATGTTCCTATCTCCGGATACAGGGGTGCGATATCGACATGTTCCAGGGGAAAGTGCTTGCCCCAGTGCAGCCGTGCTGCGACGAGGCGGTTCAAGGCGCGCGCGAGGAATGAGCAGAATCTGTAGGTACTGGCTGCGTCGACCGGGTCGATCGTAGGTGAAGATCGAGATGGAGTAGCTCGGCTCCGTCATCGATGCCGCCATGGAGACGAGCGTCTCCTCGGGCAGTACGCGGCGAAAGAAGAACGGGTAGTGTTGAACATACTGGCCGCGATGCGCGAGAAGCTCGTCGTAGAGACCGACGGCACGCAGCCGCTGCTCGATGACTGTGGGGGCTGCCTTGGCGTTCCCGGCAAACAGCTCCGTCACGCTGCGTAACATCTCCACTGCATCGGCCAAGCTCGATTCGGCCACGAATAGCTCCATTTCCTCGTGGCAAAAGTAGTGGTGTTTCACCGTCAGAACACGCTCGGCATCGTCGACGCGTTCCAGTTGCTTGATAGGTGAGGTGATGCGCGCCCGATAGAAAGCGTTTTATTGCCCAGGAGCCGGCGAGACGACTCGCGAGGATGCCGAGATGAAACAGGATGTCCAAGCCAGCTAGCTGGAAGATCCGGAACCCGCGCGACTTGACCAGGGCCATGGGCGTTGATGGAGGCGTTCCGACCGCCTTGCGTTCGAATGCGACCCATTTCCAGCCGTAAGGCGTGTAGATAAACTGCGTCAGCGGGTGCTCCCGGTAGACCAGCAGAATATCGTTCACGTTCTGGTGATTTCGCACCGTTTCGGCAACCTTGTACTTGGGCACGGTTCGAAGATCGACCGAGAGAATGATCCCCATGCAGCCGAGACCGCAGCGGGCGGCCTTCAATTCATCGCCGCTCTGGTATTCGTGAATCGCCGCCCGGCCCGCAGCGTCGTAGGCGGCGATACGGACGTTCGCAACAAAATGTGAAAGGCTTTGGAGGCCCGATCCATGAGTTCCCGTCGAGATCGCACCGGCGATCGTTTGCTTCGTGATCGCACCGAGCGTCGGTAAGGTCTGGTCTGTGGCCGCATGCAGCTTGTCGAGCAACTTCTGAAGCGTGCACCCTGCCCCCACGCGTACGAAACGACCTCCATCCTTTACGAACGGCTCCACGCTCGTGATGCGGCTCAATTCAATACAGACGTCGGCGCCGGCTGCGATATCACTCCACGAATGGTTTGATCCGAGAGCCCGGATGCGGTCACCCTGGCGCCGGTCCAGGAGATCCAGCACCTCCGCTTCGCTCGCCGGCCGAAGGCGGCGCGAGTGCCAGGACTGGTTGCCGCCAAAATTCACTTCTCGCCGGAGAGGCGCCGACGGCGTCTGCATCACTATCCAGCCTGCCACAACTCACGCTGTCAGAGAATCAATCTCCCCCCGCTTCGACGCGCGACCGGCCCGCCACTCGCTGACGTTTCGCACCGGCGGGCGAAGGAGAGGTGCCCATGAAATCACTCCGACCGCTCTGGGGTGAGCGACTTGGCGAAGAGGGCACTCTCAAGTTGACGAGCACGAGGTCTGCACGTGACTCCCCGAAGGCTGAGCGCCCCCGCGTGTTCAGCACGCGCACGTCACCGCCTCCCACACCCGAACGCCTCCCTTCGGCAGCCCCCATCGAGTTAGAATCGGCCGCATCTGCACGCTGGGCCCTTGAAGCCGCCAGAGGCAAGGAGATTCAGATGACTCATCGATCTCTCGTTTCAATCGGTGAATTGGCCGGACTGATGGTGGGCCTGGTATGGGTCGCTGCTGTTCCAGTCGCCACCCAGGGCCCATCCACGGCCAGAGCGAACGGCGCGGCGGCGAAGGCGTACACGCCGCCCCGTACACCGAACGGCCAGCCTGACCTGTCGGGATATTGGACGAACGGCTCGCATACGCCGCTCGAGCGGCCGAAAAACGTCACGAAGGAGTTCTACACGGAGGAGGAAATCAAGGAGGTAGCCGCCGCGGATCGACGGGCCGCCGCACGGGAGACCGGCTCGGATCGCGACGTACACTATGACAACGGGCAGTTCGGGATCGACAAGAGCGAAGCCTCGTTCGCGTGGAGCCTGCGGACGTCGCTGATCGTGGATCCTGCAGACGGCAGGATCCCCCCACAGATTCCCGAGGCAGTGAAGCGGAATGCGGCGATTGTCGCGGCCAGGAAACTGCAGGGCGGTGAGATGGACGCCGTGCAGAACATGGGCTATGACGAGCGCTGCATCATCAGGGCGGGCACGGCGCCTCCCATCTTCAATCCCGGGTATCTTTCGAACTACCAGATTATCCAGTCGCCAGGCTACGTGACGATTCTCGCCGAGCGGCTCTACAACGCGCGCATCATCCCCCTGGATGGCCGCCCGTTTCCGCCGTCGAACGTTCGCTCGTGGAAGGGGATCTCCCGGGGCCATTGGGAGGGCAATACGCTCGTGGTCGAGACGCGGAACTCGAACGGCAGAGCGCAGCAGGACGGCCGTGGGCTCGGAAGTATCGTCGGAGCGACCCAGGATCTGCGGGTGGTCGAGCGGTTCACGCGCGTGGATGCCAACACGATGCAGTACCGATTCACACTCGAAGACGAGAAAACGTGGGCGCGATCGTGGACCGCGGAATTTCCCTTCGTAAAAATGGACCCTGAGGGTCCGTTCTTCGAGTTTGCGTGCCACGAGGGGAACCGCTCGGTCCCGAACATGCTCAGCGTCGCTCGACACGAGGAGAAGCTGGCCGCCGAAGCGGCCGCGAAGAAACGCCCGAACTGACACCAGGTCCGGCGGGCAATACGATCAGGTCCGGGTGGCGTGAGCGTGTAGAGATCGTGAACCTCCACACAAGAAAAGGGCCGTCCCGCTCGGAGACGGCCCAACGGCGACGGTGGGATCCTGCTGGGAACTCCGCTACCTACCCGCATCCGGACTGCCCTGACGGTGTGGTCGAAGTGATTGTCAAGAAGCGTTCTGATCCTCGCGTCCCCACCCGCCCTCAATTGGTGCTCGTGCGTGGGGATGATGCCGTGTACGCGTTCACTGCCGTGATGGCTTCGGCCTCGCTGGCCGGCCGGTGTCGGGATGTCGTTGTTACCCACTCTCCAGGTTTTACAGACTTGAGCGCTTCAACACTCCCCGCGGGAACCTGGAACTTGAAGGTGACGTAGCGGCGCGGCGTCTCATAGGCGACGAATTCGACGGGGAACGTGAAGGGCTCGCTCCACTTCTTGGCCGCGTCGTGGCGGACGGCGCGTGAAATCGCATCAGCGTAAGTGTCAAACCCGGACCAGGTCAGGACAATCCGGTCGCCCGATTTGAAAGTTGGCAGCTCGGCGAGCGCCTGGTCCCCGACCACCGGCGACTTGACCGTGATGGTGCGACTACCGACGTTGGCAAAAACTGCAAGAGTCCCTCCTCGATGATCGACGAATCTTGTTTTCGGGCGGGAGAGCCGCAGACTCTACTGGTTGCAGGCTGACGCGGACGTCGCCGTGGACGCCAGTCGACCTGCGGAGGTTGACGCTTGGACTTGCATTATTTACTGCAACGTGCGGTGGAGACCGAGCAACGTCGCCGAGCGGTCAAAGTGCGGCCCCGAACCCAGTTGCTCCCACGCGAGCGACTTACGCGTTATCCGGGACTGTTCGCGACACGAGTTCAGATCCTGCTCGCCCGCTCCCTGACAGGAACGTTGAGATCTGGATCCATAACGTCAAAAGTAATTCTGGCGATGCGCGAGGCGCGAAAACAGATTCACAGGGCCGCTACAGTTTGACTGGCGTACTAGCAGACAGTTTCGTCGTCGCCTACGCAGGCGCTTCAGGTATACGAGCAGCCGTGCGCCGCGACGCTGACGCTCCGCGGCGACGACGTGATCAATCTCGATCTCGTGAATATTGCAAGCGGCTCCGGATCGAGCGTTGGACGTTCGACGGGTGCAGTGTCGCCGACGCTTTCAGGAGTCGTCTTTGAGACGACGGCCGAAGGTCGGCTGCCCATCGCCGATGCACACGTGTTCTTCTACTGGAGAATCAACGACCTCATTACCGCCACAACCAGGACCGATGCAACGGGCCGTTATTGGCTGTGCCGCATCCCGGCCGGGATCAATGAAATCGAAGTCTCCAAACCCGGATACGGAGACTCCGGAGTTACCAGGATTTAGCCCGTAAACACGACCGACGACGACGCTGTTCTTGACATCGAGCTAAAGCGCACAGACTGACCCGTCCCGGTGCTCCGTCCGCACGGCTTTGAGGCGCGGTCATTATAGCTACCCCGTCTAACGGCGCTATATGGACTCCTCCCGAATGTCAGCAGGGAAGTAAACGATCGTCGCATTGATCGAAATCGGATGCAGTCGTATATCCGGCCTGTTGTGAAGCGACACGCGCTCCTGGCCATCATGGGCATCCGCGCACTGAGGGCCAATCGCTGAACAGCGACCTCGCGGTCAACGCCGTTATCGGCCTGGTCCAGTGCCGGTCCGACCGG
>CAWFFB010000004.1:0-61759 GCA_963814975.1 uncultured Acidobacteriota bacterium
CACTCACGACGGCGTTCTTGACGCTCTTCACCCGCACACCCGGGTCGGCGACTCCGAAGATCACGGTCGACCGCACGTCTGAGCTCGCAGAGCCAACCCAAAGCGGCTCGGTAATCGCTTCGGTGACACGTCGAAGCACGCTCTCGGGCCCCACGACTTCGACGGTGGGCGGATCGCGCGAAATCGTTCCGACGATGAAGCCGTCGGCAGGCTCTCCCTCGATGGACGGCTGAACCGGCACGATTCGCGTGGCCGACGGCTCGAAGCGGATCGCGACCGACGAAGGGGTCAACTGGGTCACCGCGACGGCGAAAGGCGCCTTCACACGCTCGGGTGAGAGATGAAAGAGTCGCCGTCCGGGCTGCGCGGTGCTCAGATCGACCGTCGCCACGAGATCGCCGGGGACCAGCCGCCCCAGCGTGTCGGCGTGCCCCGCGAACGCGTACGTCGACCGATTCCTGCGGCGGCTCGACCATCTCGAGGTTCTCGGGAAGGTTCTGCAGCTCGAGCGGAATACGCAGCCCGCGCTCGACCGACGCACGCTGCGACGACACCATCATCCACAGCAGCACGGCGAGCACCACCGACACCACCTTCAGACCGGCGTGGGCGAAGGGGTGAGACCGCATCACTTGAGAAGCGCCCTCAGCCGCTGCTTGAGTGCGTCGGCGTCGAACGGCCCTTCGATCTTGCCGTCGAGGGCGATGCAGACGCGGCCGGTCTCTTCGGAGACGATCACGGCGACCGCGTCGTTCTCTTCGGTCAGGCCGATAGCGGCGCGATGGCGGGTGCCAAGGTTGCGCGCGAGCTGCGGGTTGACCGTCAGCGGCAGAAAACACGCCGCCGCCGCGACGCGGTCGTTCTGCACGATGACGGCGCCGTCGTGCAGCGGCGACTTCGGCTGAAAGATGCTGACCAGCAGATCGTAGGTGAGCATCGCGTCGAGCGGAAGACCCGCTTCGATGTAGTTGCGCAGGCCAATCTGCCGTTCGATGACAATGATCGCACCGATCCGCTGCGCGGACAGCTGCGTCGCCGCCACGGCGATCTCCTCGATCGTCTCCTCGGCGCCTTCCTGCGTGAGGAAATACCGGAAGAACGGCGCACGCCCGAAATGCGCCAGCGCCCGGCGGATGTCGGCCTGAAACAGCACGATCGCGGCAAACACGATATACGGCAGAAGATTGCGGATCAGCCAGTCGACCGTCTGCAGATGTCCCCACCGCGACACGTAGAACATCAGCACGAGCAGCGCCGAGCCGGCCGCCATCTGGATGGCGCGCGTGCCGCGGATCGCCTTGAGCAGCTCGTAGATCACCAGCGAGACGATGGCGATATCGAGGACGTCCCACCAGGTCATGGCGGGCAGGCGCGGGATGATCGGGCAGCCAGTTCAGCATTGTTCAGGCGAACGTCCGCGCCACGCGTATCGCGTCCGCGACGTGGACGGCGTCGACCATGGCCGGAACGTTGTGCACCCGCACGATATGCGCGCCCAGCAGCACCGCCGCGGCGACCGCGGCCGCCGTCGCCATGTCCCGCTCGTGCGGTGCGCCGATCGCCGAGAGCGGCGGTCAGGAACGACTTGCGCGAGGGACCGGCCAGGAGCGGGCAGCCCAGCGCCGCAAGCGCCGGCAGCGCGGCCAGCGCGGCATAGCTGTGGTCCGGCCGCTTCGCGAACCCAGCCCGGGATCGAGAATGACGGACTCGCGGCGCACGCCGGCAGCGATCGCGCGTTCGAGGCTCGCACGCAGCTCATCCGTCGACTTCCTGCGGCACCGACACGTAGTGCGCCTCGCGATACATGTCCCTCGAGCGTCCGCGGGCATGCATCAGGATCAAGCCCCGCGCCGGCGCGGGCGGCTATCTTCTGCGAGAGCCGCATCATATCGCAGGCCGGTCACGTCGTTGACGAGCGCGGCGCCTTCCGCAAGCGCGATTTCTGCCACCGCGGCCTTCGACGTGTCGACTGAGATCGGGAACTGCCGATCGCCTCGCGACAGCCGCTTGAGCACGGGCTGAATGCGCGCCATTTCCTCGTCGGCGCGAGACGGGTCGGAGCCCGGGCGCGTGGACTCTCCACCGACATCGATCAAGTCGGCGCCGCGCGCCTCCATTTCCACCGCGGCCGCTTCCGCCGCGCCCGGATCGAGGTAGAGGCCGCCGTCGGCAAACGAGTCGGGCGTGACGTTGAGGATGCCCATCACGAGCGTACGCGGCCCGAGCTCGAGCGTGACGACCGCCTGGAAGGGGAAGGGTGAAGGTGGAGCGGGGAGTCACGATAGGATAAGGGGTCAGAGGTCAGTTGCAGAGCGGCGAGCGGGCGATTGCCCCTTGCCCCTTACCCCTTCTTCTCTATTCCTGCGGAAGCGGATCTGCGAGCGGCGGCACGATTCCGGGCCGCTCTTTGCGGCGCCCGGTCTCCTCGTCGTGGAGCCGGCGACACCGGGCCAGCCGGCAGCTTGCGGGCTTCGATCTCTTCGAGCGGCAGCCCGGCCACGATGCGGCGCACCTGCTCGCCGTCGAGCACCTCGCGAATCAGCAGCTCGGCCGCCACCTTCTCGAGGCTCGCCTTGTGCTGCAGCAGGATCTGCCTTGGCGCGCTCGTAGTTGTCGGTGACGAAGCGCTTCACTTCGTGATCGATCTGGAGCGCGGTGTCTTCGCTGTAGTCCTGGTGCTGGGCGATCTCGCGGCCGAGGAAGATCTGCTCTTCCTTCTTGCCGAACGTGAGCGGGCCCATCGCCTCGCTCATGCCCCACTCGCAGACCATGCGGCGCGCCAGCTCGGTCGCGCGCTCGAGGTCGTTGCCCGCGCCGGTCGTCATGCTGCCCGACATCGTGATCTCCTCGGCGATGCGCCCGCCGAGCAGGATCGCGATCTGATCGATCAGGTAGTCGCGCGAGTAGTTGTGCTTCTCGTCGACCGGCAGCTGCTGCGTGAGGCCCAGCGCCATGCCGCGCGGGATGATCGTCACCTTGTGCAGATCGTCGGCGTGCGGCAGCAGCACGCTGAGCAGCGCGTGGCCCGCCTCGTGCACCGCCGTGATCTTCTTCTCTTCGTCGCTGATGATCATCGAGCGGCGCTCGGATCCCATCAGCACCTTGTCCTTCGCGAACTCGAAGTCGATCATCCGGACGGTCTTGCGGTTGTAGCGCGCGGCGTTCAGCGCCGCCTCGTTCACGAGGTTCGCGAGATCGGCGCCGGAGAAGCCGGACGTGCCCTCTCGCCAGCACCGGCACATCCACGTCGTCGGACATCGGGATCTTGCGCGTGTGGACCGAGAGGATGCCTTCGCGGCCCTTCACGTCGGGCCGGTTCACGACGATGCGCCGGTCGAACCGGCCGGGACGCAGCAGCGCGGGGTCGAGCACGTCGGGCCGGTTGGTCGCCGCCACGAGGATGACGCCTTCGTTCGATTCGAAGCCGTCCATCTCGACGAGCAGCTGGTTGAGCGTCTGCTCGCGCTCGTCGTGCCCGCCGCCGAGCCCGGCGCCGCGATGGCGGCCGACGGCGTCGATCTCGTCGATGAAGACGATGCAGGGGGCGTTCTTCTTGCCCTGCTCGAACAGGTCGCGCACGCGCGAGGCGCCGACGCCGACGAACATCTCGACGAAATCCGAACCGCTGATCGAGAAGAACGGCACGTTCGCTTCGCCCGCGACCGCGCGCGCGAGGAGCGTCTTGCCCGTTCCCGGAGGGCCCATCAGCAGCACGCCCTTCGGGATGCGGCCGCCGAGCTTCTGGAACTTCTGCGGTTCCTTGAGGAACTCGATGATCTCCTGGAGCTCTTCCTTCGCTTCGTCGACGCCGGCGACGTCCTTGAACGTCACCTTCTTCTGCGAGCTGGACGACAGCTTCGCCTTGCTCTTGCCGAACGAGAGGGCCTTGTTGCCGCCGCTCTGCATCTGGCGCATGAAGAAGATCCAGAAGCCGATCAGGAGCAGAATGGGCGCCCAGGAATACAGCAGCTGCGCCCACGGGCTCTGCGTCGGTTCTTTGGCCGTGATCAGGATGCCCTGCGCGATCGAGCTTGTTGGCCAGGCCTTCGTACTGGGCCGGGGCGTAGGTGTGGAAGGTTTCCTTGTCGGCGCGGTAGATGCCGGACATTTCCTGGCCGGTGATGGTGACCTTTTCAATCTTGCCGGCCTCCACGTCCGTCATGAAATCGCTGAACGGCACGGGCTTCGACTGGGTCTGGAACCGCGTGGAGAAATTCCACACCCCGACCGCCACGACGACCAGGACCATCCAGAACACTAGACTTTTCAACGTGGAGTTCACCCTTTGCCTCCCACGAGCTTAAATCGAGACCCGTTTCAAGATTACCACGGCTCTTGTGCGGTCCGTGACCCTAAAGTCCTCGGCCACGTGCATGCCCGGCGACCCACACGATATTGCCCCGCAGAATCGACGACTACAGGAATCGTATCGCGCTCCGCGCGGTCGACTTTAGCGTCCACGAACAGATCCTGCAGCTTCTTGCGCCCGCGCAGCCCCAGGGGCCGGAAGCTGTCTCCGGGCCGCCGGTTCCGGACCGACAACGGACCCTGCCAGCCGGCCGGCTTCCACCACCGCTTCGTCGCTGCGGCCCGCCAGCGGCCAGCAGCTCAGCCGCCGACCGCCCGACGGGACGCGATTGATCTCGGCCGAAATCGCGCAACGCCGCCTCAGGCACCTTCGACCTTCCCCGGCACCCCGAGCTGATACGCGAATCGCGGCCGGAGCGTCCGGCGCACGCCGTCCGACGCTTCTTCTTAAGACGAGAGCATCGCCTCGACGGTTCACGCGATGGCCGGGAAGATCGAGCGGCCCTGTTGATTTGGACACCGCGAAGGCCAGTACGGCCTCGACCGCCTCGAACCCCACGAACCGTCCGCCGGATGCGATCTGCTGCGCCAGCCGAATCACCCGCCGCGCAATCGCCGGCGGCTGAGAAAGAAGCGCATCAGCGGGGATCTCGACGCCGTCCTGCTGTGCGCGTGATCAGCCGCTGCGCGCCGCGCGGCTGCCGCCGCATCGAGATATTCGGCGTCTTCGCGGGCGATGGCCGCCTCGCGATCGAGCACATCGACGATGCCCGGCGAGAAACGCTGCTCGAGAAACGGGATCAGCTCATGACGAATGCGATTGCGCGGAATCGTCCGTCGGTGTTTGTGGCGTCTTCGCGGAACGCGATGCGCCGCGCCTCGAGGAACGCGCGCACGTCGGACGCGAGGGGTGTCGATGAACGGCCGCACGACGATTCCGGACCGCGGGTGCATGCCGCCCAGGCCGCGCGGACCGGCGCCGCGAAGCAGCCGCAGGAGAAAGGTCTCCGCCTGATCGTTCTTGCGTGTGCGCCGACGGCGACAGCCGAGGCGCCCGAGCGCGCGGCGGCGCGCGCGAAGAACTCGTGGCGCGCGTCGTGCGCCGCCTGTTCGATCGAGACACCCGCCGCCGCGGCGAGCGCCGCGACGTCGACACGCTCGACGTGAAGCGGAATGTCGAGGCTGGCGGCCAGATGCCGGCAGAACTCTTCGTCGGCATCCGCATCGGCGCCGCGCAGTTGATGATTCAGATGCGCCGCGCCAGCGAGCATGAAACCCTTCGCTCGCAGCGAGCTCCGTCAGCACGTGGAGCAGCGCCACTGAATCGGCGCCGCCCGACAGCGCGACAATCACACGGCTATCGCTGCGGAAGGAGCCCGTAACGCCGGATCGTGCGCCGAGCGGACGTCAATCAATGGCATGTGACGATGACAAGAGCCTGGCGAGCGGCGAGTGGCTGGTAGGTCAGCAGCTCCGAGCTCCCGGCTACCAGCTACCACCAGAAGTGGTGCCGGTGCAGGGACTTGAACCCCGGACACCGCGGATATGAGCCGCGTGCTCTAACCAACTGAGCTACACCGGCGGAACTACTGATTTTACACTGAGCAGGCTCTTGGCTTCAGGCTCTGGGCTCTGGGCCCTGAACGCGAGAGCCGTAATCCGCGCCAAGGCCAAAAGCCCAGACGCCCAATGCTCCCGAGCGTCAGATGATCAACATCGCGTCGCCATAGCTGTAGAACCGATACTCGCGCGCGATGGCTTCGCGGTATGCGCGAAGCACGGCCTCGCGGCCGCCGAGAGCGGAGACCAGCATCAGCAGCGACGATCGCGGCAGATGGAAGTTCGTCATCAAGGCATCGACGAGGCCGAAAATTGAAGCCGGGATAGATGAACAGATCGGTCCAGCCCGACTGCGGTGTGATCACTCCGCGCCCGGCCCTCGCTGCCGCCTCTAACGCTCTGGTCGTCGTCGTGCCGACCGCAACAACGCGGCGGCCTTCGCGCTTCGCTGCGATTGATGGTCTCCGCGGCGGGCTCGCTGATGGAAAAACACTCCGGGTCCAGCGTGTGCGCTTCGACCAGGTCGACGCGCACCGGCTGAAAAGTCCCGTAACCGACATGCAGCGTGATCGCGGTCCGTTCGACGCCCTGCTTCTCGAGCGTGTCGAGAAGCTCCTGCGTGAAGTGGAGGCCGGCTGTCGGCGCCGCGACCGAGCCTCGCTCGCGCGCATAGACGGTCTGATACCGATCCCGATCGATCGCCTCATCCGGACGCTTGATATACGGCGGAAGCGGGATGTGGCCCATGTCGTCAATCGCGTGCTCTACGCTCACATCGTTCTCGGTCCAGAGTCGAATTGTCCGGCGTCCATGAAAATGGCGCTCGAGAATCTCGCCGTGAAGAACGTGTCGCGGCCCACAAAATTTCATACGCGAACCGGGCTGAAGCTTCTGGCCCGGATGCACGAGCGCGTCCCAAGAGGTGCGCAACTACAACGCTCCGCCCGACAGGACGGAGCGCTGCTCGTGACTGTGGCATTCGTCGACTGGAGGAGCCCGCACCCTGCGGAAACAGACTTGCCCGCTCGGCGTACGGCCTTACCTTATCCGCCGGCCGCGGAATCAAGGGCGTCGCGGCCTCGTGATTGTCGTGCGTTGATGATCAGTCGAGGATGACTCGGATGCCGACGAATACGCGGAAGTCGTTTTCGCCAGACTCGCCGTCCTCGTCCTTGTCGAGGAATACTCGGCGATAGTCGACCTGTCCCACGATCCCCCACCCGTCGCCGGCAACCACAACGGCGCCCGCACCCGGCTGCAGCATGAAATTGGTTCGTGAATCGCTGTCGCCCCCGGCGAGGTCAGTGCTGGCACGGGCATGGACGAACCCACCGAGGACCTGAGCGAAGGGCCAGACCGAGGCGGTCGATCGGTGCGTCCACCGCGGGCCAGCGCCCATATTGAACACGTGGTACGACACGTCGTCGCTCTTGTCTGTACGCCCATCCTAGTTCGGCGGCGATACCCCATGGACCGAAGTTGCGCGCGCCGTCGACGTTGAGGCCGAACGGAAATGTCTGGTCGGGGACGTGCAGCAGTTGGTAGCCGAGCGACGTATCCCAGAGCGGCGTGAGAATCGTTCCGGTCGAGTGCTCGCCGGCGCCAGCCTGGGCGCTGGTTTGTGCGTAAGTGGGTGTAACCAGTACAGCGATGAATGCAGCAGTTATGGACAGACGCGCGAGTAGTTGCGACATGGCGGGCCAGCGGTGCAAACCGCTTGCCATCGACCTCCGATTGGAAGGGAGGGATATTCACGATGCCTCGAAGGTGTCACGGTCACGCCAATCAGCACGCTGAGCAGAACGCGCCAGTATTCATAACGGGAATCGCGCACCCCGCGACCGAGTGCGCGAGACCATCGCCGGCGGGACATGGGCAATCAGATCGCCGACAGCAGGGTCGGGATCTGCCGCGCGTCTGGCAACGTTTCCATCCCCAGCACGGCGTCGCGGAGCGCCGCCACCTTGGCCGGCGATAAGACCTTCTGCGCCAGCGTTTCGTACTTGCCCACGACCTCGGCATCGCTGGCAAACCGCCGCTCGCTTCCGCGCGGCGCCTCGACGGTCTCCGTTGAGCTCGTCCCACCCTTCAGGAACAGCTCCACCTGCACCATGTGGCGATAGAGCGGCGCCTCGCGCCGTGATGGCGGGATCTTCCACGACCCGTACTCGCCCGGCCAGCGCCAGGCGCGCCGGATCGACAATCTGCGGCGTCATCGAACTGATCCACGAAGACGTCGCCGGCACAGATCAGCGTCGCCACGCAGAACGGCAGATTCAATTGCGCGGCGGTGATTCCATCGGCCACGTACGGCCATCCGACGTGCTCGACGGTGGCCCGCGAACCGTGCACGACGATCCGATCGACCTCGTCTGGCGAAAATGGACGCCGCGTGCGCATGGATCGAATCGCATCGAGCGTGGTGTGGTTGCTGGCGACGCACGAGTAGAACTTGAGCGAAATCTGCATCGTTTCGAAGCGGGAGCCGAGTCCGGACGTCAGCGCCTCCAGGTTGAAGCGGTCGCTGGAACGGGAGAAGGTGGTGCAGAAGCCCCCATAGGGGCTCTCGAACACGTCCTTGATGCCGGTGAATCCTTCAGCCGCGAGCAACGCGCCATAGAGCCCGCTCTGGCTGGACCGGCCCGCATGCATCCGCTTGACCATCGAGCCAAACTGCGCCGCCATCAGGCCGGCAGCCTGCGTTCCCGCGATGCCGAGGGCATGAACGGTCTGGTCCGTCGAGAGGCCCAGCGCGCGCGCCGCGCCGGCCGCCGAAGCGAAGGTGCCGACCGTCGCACCCGAGTGCCACCCTTGCGCAATGTGCTCCGGTCCCATGCATATGCCGACCCTCGGCCCGACCTCGTAGCCGGCCACGGCCGCGGTGAGGATATCGCGGCCGGTCAGTCCCGGCCTGATCTCCGCGATGGCCAGGAGGGACGGAAGCGTCACCGCACCCACGTGCAGCACGCCGGCTCGATGCACATCGTCAAGCTCGAAACCCTGGATGAGCGTGCCGTTGACGAGCGCCGCATGGGGCGCCGAGAGCCGCTGCGACGTGCCCCACACGCGGCATGCCGGCGTCGAATCCACCTGTGCCAGGGTGCGGATGAGGATCCGACTCCATTCCAGATCGGCGCTGTACAGCGCGCACCCGAGCGAGTCCAGTATCAGCAGCTTGATGCGCTCGATCACCTCCGATGGGATCTGCTTCGAAGCGCAGCGTCGAGACGAACGCCGCGACGTCTCGCGTGTATCGGTTGTCGCGGGCGGGGTCGCCGGCTGATCCCATGTCGCGGGGATATATTAGTGCCGACGCTTACGGCCCCGTTGGCGTTCACCCTGGCAGCCCATGATCGGACGCCTGCCGGAATCTCCTTGTGTTATCGTGCCGTCCCGAGACCCTCGGCACGTGGGTATCAGCTCGAAATCGGCAGTCTTCTGGAGGTTCTGAGCCGGTGATGAAGGCGACGATGCTCGTGGTCGCGATGACGGCGTCGGCCCTGCTCCAGGTGTCGTGCCGCAATCCGTCTTCTGGGACGATATCCCGCCCGGCCGATCGAGTTCATCGTTGCCGGCGGGCCCGGAGGCGGGCTCGATATCACCGCCCGAATAGTGGACGACGCCGGCCGACGGGAGCGGATTGGGACCCACGTTCCTGATTGCCAACCGGGACGGTGGCGGCGGCAACGTCGCCAGGGCTTATCTCGGATCGAAGAAGGGCAACGACCACGTCCTGCTGTGCGAGTCCAACCGGGTGTGGCTCAGCGAACTGATGGGCACCACCTCGGAGGGGATCGAGTCCACCACCCCGCTGGCACGGCTGACCAGTGACACCCTCGTCTGGGTCGTGCGAGCCGATTCGAAGTTCCAGAACGCACAAAGTGTGATTGACGCGGTGAAGCGGGATCCGGTTTCGATCTCGTTCGGCGTGGGGACGATTCCGAGCGACGATCAGTTCAATATCCTGCGCCCCCTGAAGGCGTCCGGCGTCGACATCTCGACGTTGAAAATGGCGGCGTTCCGAAGCGGCGGCGACCTCATGACCAACCTGCTCGGCGGGCATGTCGACGTGGTTTCGGCCAGCTTCTCGGAAGCGGAAGGTCAAGCGGCGGCGGGCAGGGTCCGGATGCTCGCCGCCGCGTCGGACGTTCGGATGGCTGGAGCGATGGGGGGCAGCGTGCCGACCTGGCGCGAGCTCGGCCTCGACGTGGCGGTCACGCACTGGCGTGGCGTCTTCGGTCCTCCGGGCATGTCGCCCGAAGCGGTGCGCTACTGGGACGACTATTTCTCGAAGCTGGTCAAGACCGATGCGTGGAAGACCGCGCTGGCGCGGATTGGACAGGAAGACGCGTATCTTGGCTCCGAGGCGTTCAGGACCGCTCGATCGAGGAACGCGAGCTGAACAAGCCGTTCGTCGCCGCGTTTGCGAGCCAGGTTTCGAAGTGAGGCGGGCGGAAAAGACGTTCACCTGGATCATCCTGGCCTTCTGCATGGCCTACGCGCTGGACGCCACGACCATCGACATGCGTCTCGGGCAGCAAGTCGGCGCCGCGGCTTTTCCGTTGGCAGCCGCGGTCTTCACGGGCGTGTCGTCCGTCGTGCTTCTCGTCTCTTCGCGACGAGCGCAGGATTTCGATCCGCGAGCGGGGAATCTCGATCGGCCAGCTGACATCGGACGGACCGAGGTCCTCTTCACGGCGATGGGATTCGCCTACTGGCTGGCGCTGCCGTGGCTCGGCTACGTCGTGGCGACGTGCCTCTTCCTGCTGGTGGGCACGCTCGGCCTCGGCGAGCGCGTCTCGCTGCGTCCGTTCGCGGTTTCGATTGGCACGGCGGTAGCCCTCTGGGTCGTGTTCGTCTTTCTACTCGGCGTGCCACTTCCAGACCTGCCACTCGGCTTCGACTGACGACACGTGACAGGCAGTCTGCACCTGCTCCTCGAGGGGTTTGCCGGCGCTCTGTCACTTCCCAACCTGGCATCCGCGTTTACCGGCGCCGTTCTTGGGACGGTCGTCGGCGTTCTTCCCGGCATCGGTCCCTCGACGACAGTGGCGCTGCTCATCCCGATCGCGTTCAAGATGTCTCCAGATTCCGCGCTGATCATGATGACGGCCGTGTACTGCGGCGCCATGTACGGCGGATCGCTGACCTCGGTGCTCCTGAAGGTGCCCGGCGAGGCGTCATCGGTGATGACGGCGATCGACGGGCACGAAATGGCCAAGCAAGGCCGCGCAGGGTCGGCGCTCGCCATCTCAGCGATCGGTTCCTGGATCGGCGGCACCTTCTCAGTGATCGGCCTGATGCTGCTGGCCCCTCCGCTCGCCGAGTTCGCGCTGAGATTCGGGCCCGCGGAGTACTTCGGGGTGATGGCAGGTTCGCTGCTCTTCGCCCTGACACTGGTCGGTGGCTCGCCGGCCAAGGCCGCCGTGTCGGCTGGCGTCGGTCTGATGCTGTCGACGGTGGGCACGGATCTTCAGACCGGGGTGAGCCGGTTCACGTTAGGGCGCCCCGACCTGCTCGACGGCATCGAGATCCTCACGCTCATCGTCGGCGTATTCGGCGTGGGAGAGGTCCTCTGGTACTTTCGGGAGGCGCGCCAGCAGACGCTGGAGCGGCTGCCACTCGAGGGAACTTTGTGGCCCTCGCCACAGGAGTTCAGGGACTCGGCCTGGCCGATCGCCCGCTCGTCGGTCATCGGCTTCGTGGCGGGTCTGCTGCCAGGCTCGGGAAGCACGCTGGCCTCGATCACCGCCTACTTCGTCGAAAAGCGCGTCAGCAAGCATCCGGAGCGCTTCGGGCACGGAGCGATCGAGGGAGTCGCTGCCGCTGAAACGGCCAACAACGCCGCCACCGGCGGTGCGCTCATCCCGTTGCTCACGCTCGGCATCCCAGGGTCAGGCACGACGGCTGTGCTGATGGGGGCACTTCTCATGTTCGGCATTCGACCGGGGCCGCTGCTCTTCACCGAGCAGTCTGGTCTCGTCTGGACCGTGATTGCCTCGCTCTACGTCTCCAACGTGATACTGCTGGCGTTGAACCTCCCGCTCATCCGGATGTTTGTTAGGATTCTCGACATTCCGCCGCGGTACTTGATGCCGATGATCCTGGCTCTGGCGGCCGTCGGTGGATTCGCCGCGAACAACAGCCTGACAGATGTGGGCCTCGTGTTTGCGTTCGGTGTGCTCGGATACTTCATGCGGCTGACCGAGTACTCGCCGGCGGCGCTCGTGCTGGCCTTCGTCCTGGGAGAGCGCATGGAGCAATCCTTCCGCCAGGCGGTCGAACTGTCCGGCGGGAACCTCACGGTATTCATCACGAGTCCCATCAGTGCCGTCATGTTGTCGGTGGGCGTGGGAGCGCTTCTCTGGAGGAGGAGGGGCGCGCGTTCGTCGGAGGTATCTACTGCGGCCTGAGGTTTGATCGATGTTACACGAACCAGATCGGGATTTGCGCGAGATGCTCACGCCAGGCGCGGCAGTACTGCTGCCCGGCGCCGCCAATGCGCTTACCGCACGGGTGATCGAGGACGCCGGCTTCTCCGCGCTCTACGTGACCGGGGCGGGAATTGCCAACACGTATCTCGGAATGCCCGATATCGGACTGACGACGGCGACCGAGATTGCCGACCATGTGTGGCGCATCCGCGACGCGGTGAGCATTCCCCTTGTCGTGGATGCCGACACCGGCTACGGGAATGCCCTCAACGTCCAGAGAACCGTCCGCCTGCTCGAGCGGGCCGGCGCGGGCGCCATTCAGCTCGAGGACCAGGTGTTTCCCAAGAGGTGCGGTCACTTCGAAGGAAAGGACGTCATCCCCGCGCGCGAGATGGTCAAGAAGATTCAAGCTGCTGTCGAGGCCCGGCAGCACGACTCGACGCTCATCCTGGCGCGCACCGATGCCCACGCGATCGAAGGGCTGAGCGGCGCCCTCGAGCGCGCGGCGATGTACGGCGAGGCCGGTGCGGATCTGCTGTTTGTCGAAGCGCCCCACACGACCGGGGAGCTGGGCGCCATCCCGTCGCGTGTGCCCGGACGGCACATCTGCAATCTCGTGTTCGGCGGCAAGACGCCGCTCTTACCGCGCGACCAATTGGCGGAGATGGGATACGCGGGCGTCCTTTACGCGAACGCGGCGCTCCAGGCCGCGGTCAAGGCGATGGCGCGCGTGCTGGGCCACCTGCAGGCTTCCGGCTCGCTGGCGGGGATGGAGGAGGCCCTCGTGTCGTTCGAGGAGCGGCAACGCGTCATCAACCAGCCGCGCTTCAAGGCGCTCGAAGAGCGCTTCACGCCCCGGTGAGCGTCCCGGCCGATCCCGCAGCACGCGAGGAGCACTCGTGGCCCGTATCGGGTGAACACGGACTGAATTCCAGAGCGCGACGCCCGGATGGCGTTTGCGACGACCGAGAGTTACCCGCACGCGTTTGTTCGTATTCGGCAGACTTATAGTTCGTTCTGGGCCGTCATTGTCGACCAGAGTGTGCCCGTTCCCCGCCACAGATCGCAGATCGGTCGAGGACTGACATTTGCGTGTGCCCGCAAGGGTAGGTACCATATTGCCGAACGACCACGACGCGTCGATTCACTCTCCGGCGCCTCTGGATGGCGTGGCGCGAGCGATAAATGGCAATGACCACCCTCGCTGATAGTTCCGGGAGCGGGAGCCCTTCTCAAACCAGCCCTGAGAGCGCCCCCGGACTTGGCGCGCTGCTCAGGCGCGCACGCGCGCATCGCGGTCTCACGTTGGAACAGATCTCGAGTGAAACGAGGATTCCTCAACGCCATCTAGCCGCATTCGAACAAGACAACTTGGCGGTTGTACCCGATGGTTTCTACCGACGGGCGCAGATTCGCGCCTACGCTCGGGCCCTTAACCTCGATCAGAGCCTTCAGTTCACCGAACTCGCTCGAGCTGCGACAGCGGTGCCCGGGCCACCGAGAAGCCACGAGCCCGCGCGTTCACGCCAGCGCCTGCTGATCGTGATCGGTGTCGTCGTGGCGGCCGCGGTGTTTGGGCGGGCAATGGCAGGACGACAACCGGCGCTTCATGGTGTGGGTCAGCCGCGCAGCACCGCTGATTCACCTCAGATTGGCATACCGTCCGCTCCCGAGCTGCCGCCTCACGCGGTCGTCGTGACTGACCCAGCCACGCCGTCCGATCAAGTGGCGCCGTCGTCGGCGCGGTTGGGGGCCGCGGCGATAGCGACGGTGGAACCGGCAGGCACTCGAGCACCGACAGCATCCAAGAGCAGCGAGCCGGCGAGCACAGCGGAACCGGTCGCCGCCCGAGCATCGCCGGGTTCGATCACCGAACTCGTCGTGACAACGGAACCGGTGGGAGCGCGAGTGACGGTGAATGGGATCGGATGGGGTGTCACTCCGGTTACGATCCGCCATCTCCCGGCAGGAGACAAGCGCATACGAGTGAGCAAAGAGGGGTACGCCGCTGTGGAGCGGATGATTCAGCTCGCCCAGGGCCAGCGAAGGGTGCTCGACTTTCAGCTCGGCAGCGCGCCTTAGAACGGTTTGCAGAATCGTTAGTACGTCCGCCCGGCCTCCGATCCAACGCAAGAGCGCTTGCCGAGGCCATTCCACCAGCCGCTCGATGGTTGGCTAGAGGCGTGTGACCGCGACGTGACGGCGCAGCCGAGATCCCGTAAGCTGGAAGCCTGAGGACAAACCAGTGGCCTCGCTCGATTGGTCCCAGCACCCGGCTGTGGAGAGCGCTGGCAAGGTCCCAGCCCACATATCACCTCTTGTCCGATTCGCCCGATCGCGCAGGCCGCCGCCGGCCGCCTGGCAGGAGATTCGGTCGTGCGCTCCGGGGCGCTACGTTGCGAGAAGAAGCGAGACAGCGGTAACTTCGAATTGCAAGGTCGTGTCGACCGGGAAAGGGGCGCGTTGGAAACGCTTGGTCGCTATCGCATCGTGCGCAAGCTCGGACAAGGTGGTATGGGCGTCGTGTATGCGGCGCATGACGAGCGCCTGAACAGGCCCGTTGCCATCAAGCGGATTCGGCCGGGTCTCGGTGATGGTCAAGAGCGGGAGCGCCTCTGGCGGGAGGCGCGTGCAGCGGCCAGCGTCAATCATCCCAACGTCTGCCAACTCTACGAGATTGACGAGGACGGAGACGGGCTCTTTCTTGCGATGGAGCTCCTTGAGGGGCAGCCACTAAGCGCACGCCTTGCCCGGGGCCCGCTGTTGCCCAGTGAAGCCGTCCAGATTGCCCTGGCCGTCCTCAGCGCGCTCGCGGCGCTTCATCAAAAGGGGATCATTCATCGTGATCTGAAGCCGTCCAACATCTTTCTCGCACCGCACGGTGTGAAGCTGCTCGATTTCGGGCTCGCACGTCCGGTCGTCGGCGCTGTTGGACTCAACGAGAGCGATTTGACGCTGCCGGGTGTCCTCCTGGGCACGCCTCGCTACATGCCGCCCGAATTGATCGAGGGGAGCGTTGCCGACGCACGAAGCGATCTGTTCGTCCTGGGTATCGTCCTCTACGAAATGCTGGCGGGCAAGCCGCCATTTGGTGGCGAATCGGTGTTTGACGTGGCGCAGGCGATCATGCAGGACGAGCCGCCTGCGCTGGGCGGGTCGCCCGGCATCGTCGGTCTGGACCGCATCATCCACCGGGCGCTTCGCAAGCCGGTCGATGCGCGCTACCAGACGGCCGAAGCCTTCGCGCAGGATTTGCGCGCGTCACTGCTGGGGGCCGACTCGGGCGAAGTGGCGCACGTGCGGCCAATGACTCGCCTGGTCGTGCTGCCATTTCGCATCCTGCGACCCGACCCCTCGATTGACTTTCTCGCGTTCAGCCTGGCCGATGCCATCAGCTCCGCGCTCTCGGGACTTCCCTCGCTTGTTGTCAGATCGACTGCGACCGCCTCGCGTTTTGCCACCGACATGCCGGACATTCCCGCGCTGGCCCGCGCGCTCGACGTGGATGTCGTGCTGCTGGGCACGCTGCTCAGCAGCGGCGAACAGGTCCGTGTAAGCGCCCAGCTCGTCCAGGCCCCGTCGGGGACGCTGGTGCGCGCGATGACCTCCCAGTCGGCGAGTGGCGAGATCTTCCGGCTGCAGGATGCGTTGGCGACGTCGATTGTGGACTCACTGTCGCTGTCGTTGACAGCCGGGCAGCGGGGCCAGATCAACCGCGACGCGCCAGCCAACCCCGAGGCGTACGAGTGCTACCTGCGCGCCAACCAGGTTCAGCTGGATTCGCACCAATGGGCTGCCGCCCGCGATCTCTATTCGCGCTGTCTCGAGTGCGATCCGCGGTTTGCGCCTGCGTGGGCGCGACTGGGACGATGCTATCGACTGCTTGGCAAGTACGGCGACCCGTCTCAGGCCCAGGTCAATCTCGCCCGAGGCGAGGACGCGCTCAAGCGCGCTCTCGAAATCAATCCCGACCTGTCGCTGGCCCACAACCTGTACGCACACCTCGAAGTCGACGCCGGACGTGCGCGCGAAGCCATGGTCCGGCTACTCGAGCGAGTGAGCCGCTCGCCATCCGAGCCCGAGCTCTTCGCGGGCCTGGTGCAGGCCTGCCGCTATTGCGGTCTGCTGGACGCGTCGGTGGCCGCGTACGAGCGCGCTCGACGTCTGGACCCCGGAGTGAGCACCAGCGTCTCGCAGACCTTCCTGCTCAGGGGTGATTGGGAACGGGCGATGGCCACCGATAACACCGACCCGCCGATCACTACGGCAATGGCACTCGTCCAGCTCGGTCGTTCCAATGAAGGGGTCGAGTTGCTGCGTGCCGGCGAGGCGCGAGGGCTGCCCCCGCGATTCCACACACTGATTCGCAGCATGATCACCGCACTCGAGGGTCGACCCGACGACCTGGTTCGCGAGATTCATCAACTGGCCGACCCTGGTGTTGGCGATCCCGAAGCGTTCTACCATTGGGCGGCCGCGCTCGCTCAGGCGGGCGATCACGATGGCGCGCTCGGGTTGCTGGCGCGCTGCATCAATGGCGGATTCCATCCGGCGTCGGCCCTCGTCCGCGACCCGCGTTTTGATGCGGTGCGCACCGGAGCGGACTTCAGGCACCTGGTGGAGCGCGCCGACGAGCGCCAACGGGAGGCGCTTGAGGCGTTTCGTGCCGCGGACGGTGCGCGAATGCTGGGGCTTCCTCAGGTGTCATCGCAAAGCGCCTGACCGATATCAACCGGCGCGGCGCCAGACAAACACCCCTTACGCGCTTGCCGAGGTTGGGCGGGCCGGGACTCAGGAAAGAGTCAGGGTTGGACTGCCAGGCCTTCACCCAGAGTCGAAACGCGGCTGACGAGATTGACGCGAAACAATGCTGGTTCGTGTTGGAGCGACTCTCTCGGCTATAGACCGTGGCGGCGACGGTCGGGGCCGGACCGCGATGGGCCAATGCGTCGTTCAGCACCCTGTCGGCGTTCGGGGCAGCATTCGATGAGCGCCCATCCCCGGGACTCCAATTCCTGTCCGAGGGCTTGAACGAGTTGCACGGCTTCAAGATCGGTCCGAACGATGATGGTGCCTTGATCCAGATTGCTCCATGTCCGTATAGCAATCTGGTCCAGCTCGTCCTGCCGCTGCACATAGCTGCGCTCGCCCTCGTGTTCAAAGATCCAGGTGATCGCCATATCAGTCACGCCTCCGAGCGCGGGCACTCGCACTCGCTGGCGAGTCGATGGTTCTGTCTTGCAGTGGAGAGTTGGGAGAGCATGGCACGTAAGTTCGCCGCGGGCTTGTTCCATATTGCACCTGCCATGACTCCAGCGGGTCTCTATGCTGTACAAAATGCGCTGAACAAAATGCTGCCGTCCCCTGAACCGTAGCATCGGGTTAGACGAATTGCCGGACCATAACCATGATCGTCAACGGGGGGTGAGGCGCGAGCGTATCACTCTTTTCCGCCCGCCAGGCGAGCAGCAGCAGGGTCCGAGCCTGCCCCCGAAGCTGGACTTTGCGCCACGTTCCTGCACAACGGGCTCGAGCGGTCGTGTTACCCTTCGACCAGCTTGGGCAGGAGGGTCCTCAATGCCGCTCTGACGGCGCAGAAAGCACTATAAGCGCCTCGCAACCAGCAAGAAAACTGGACACCGTACTGTCGGCCAGGATCGTTCGCCATCAATCGCACCCCATCTCGAGAGTGGATTCCCGCACGGTCACGACCAGTGGATCTCGCAAGCGGTGACCGCGTGGGCCACGATGGCATTGAGCCTGACCGCACGGGAACCATATCGTGTGGCTGAGGTTTCACCAGGCAGGTAGGTCGACATGGGCAGGTCTGACATGCCACAGGTATCCGGCCAGAGTTTGGTCCGAGGCTTCCGGCGGTGGGACCTCGTTGCGCTTGTGCTCAATACGATCATCGGCGCGGGCATCTTCGGGCTTCCCGCCACGGTTCAGTCACACGTTGGAAGCTACAGTGTGCCGGCGTGGCTGCTGTGCGCGGTACCCATTGTCCTCATCGTCCTCTGCTTTGCGGAAGTAGGGAGTCGCTTTCAAGAGACCGGGGGCCCCTATCTGTATGCGCGCGTGGCGTTCGGCCCCCTCATCGGATTCGAGGTCGGGTGGTTGATGTGGCTGGCGCGAGTGACCGCCTTCGCCGCGCTTTGCAATTTGTTCGTCGGGTACCTGGGTTACTTCGCGCCGGCGTCTAGCCTCGGACTTGGCCGCGCGTGTGTCATCACAACGGTTGTGTTCTTGCTCACGCTCGCAAACATCGTGGGTGTTCGGTCAGCGGCGGCGGTGACGAACGTGTTGACCGTTGGGAAGCTCATACCGCTCCTTCTCTTCGTCGCAGTCGGTCTGTTCTTTGTGAACCCTCAGAATTTCTCGCTCGCGGAGCGACCGACCCATGCCTCCGTCTCGACGGCCATGCTGCTCATGGTGTTCGCGTACAGTGGGTTCGAGGCGGCCGTCGTGCCCACCGGCGAAGCCCGCGACCCGACGCGACACCTTCCATTTGCGCTCCTGGCAGGGATTGGTGTGGTCGTCGTTATCTACGTGTTGATCCAGATCGTCTGCATCGGCACGTTGCCTGGCCTCGCCGGGTCTGAGCGGCCATTGTCGGACGCCAGCCTGGTCTTTCTTGGCGGAGCGGGGGCCTCGGTCATCGCGGCGGGCGCGCTGGTGTCTGTCACCGGCACGATGAATGGCGTGGTGCTGGTGTCCTCACGGGTGCTGTTTGCGATGGCGGAGCAGCGACAACTGCCCGGCTTTCTTGCCAGGATCCACCACCGGTTTCATACTCCGCATGTGGCGATCCTGCTGTCCGCGATGTTCATGCTCGGTCTCACGCTGTTCAGCACATTCGTGTCGGCGGTGACGGTCAGCGCCTTCATCAGATTGATCACCTACGTCGCAACGTGCGCGGCGTTGCCGGCCCTGCGCTGGAAACGGGAAATGCCTCCGGCGTCGTTTGTCTTGCCTGGTGGGCTGTTCGTCTCCGGCGCCGGGTTGGTCTTCAGCGTATGGCTGCTGTCGAACAGCTCATGGGAGGAGGCTCGAGTCGTGGGGATCGCCTCGGTGCTCGGCGTACTTGTTCATGTGACGTATGCGCCTCGACTCGAGGACCGACCGACTCCGCACGTGGCCTCGATCGCGGAGTTGCCAGGCTCATCGAGAACCAGCAGGCCCGAGTAATACATTACGCTCGGGCCGGGGCTGATCACTTTGGATCATAGAAGGCGGCGGGCGACTGCGAAGATCAGACAGCCAACTACGTAAATTGGTGATGGCGCCGACGAGCGGTCCAATCGCAAATCCCCGCGCTCCCTGCTTGTTGTTGTGGGCTTTGATGTTGTCGTGACGGGTGCCATCGTGAGCGGCGTCCCTTCGAGAAGAAGGGCGTGATATGGCCCTCATCGCAGAACGTCCACTGAGATCCGGCATCTATCTCTGCTACCGCCCTGAAGTTACCCTGAATCCCTGCCACTCCGAAGCACTCGATCTCGCGAGCCGAGCCAGGATTGCTCGCGACCAACAAGACATCCAGATCATGCTTGCTCAAGCGGATGAGAACTGCATCGCGCAAATCTCGCGCAGCCGCCTCAGCCCTGCTCAAGCAGGCGCTTGCCCTGGATCCGTCACACGAAGGCGCCTTGGCGCGCGGCCAACTCCTTTCGGACGCCATGGCACTGGAAGCACGTCAGCGCGCGCCGCAGGCGTTGCAAGACTGTCGGTCGATGAGATCGCCGTGCGCGAGGTTGTGCAAAAGCTCGGCGAGTTCATTGCGATGGTCCAGGGTCAGAATGGAACGATCCAAACCGTTCGGCAGGGCGACAAGCTGGCGGATGGAACCGTGAGGGCCATCAATGCGGACGGCCTGGTGATCATCCAGGAGGTCAGCGATCCGCTGTCACTCGTCAAGCAGCGTGAAGTGATCAAGAGACTGCGATCGCCGTAGCTGATGGGGCCCTTCGCATCTCACCAACTCGACGGCTGGCCCCAACTCGGTGATACCCAGCAGCTCCCTCTCTAGCCGGCGCACGAAGTATCAGACGAACGGGGCGAGAAGCGCGCGCCCGATCTTCAGCCATCCATCCGAGTCCATGAAGAAGATTCGCATGAACGCGACGGTCAGGACCCCGATGCTCACCAAGTGGACCGGATGCACTCGCCTCCGAGTGAAGACGTCGAAGGCCACGGCAGCGAAGAGCGGTGATAGCCAAACGAGCAGGAACACGAGGGGTGACCGGAACGCCATGCGCGCGACGGCGGCAAAGGCCAGAGCAACAGTCGCGGCCAGGATCAGCCGCTTGTGTGTTTCCGGCGCTCTTTTGTAGGCGATCGCGGCGCCAAAGAACCCGGCGAACAACACCATGTCAACCAACGGAAGCAAGATGAACCCGGCCGCGCGGTCGAGCGTCCACTCGCCTGCGCGCACATGGAGCACGGGCGCGACAAAGCTGACCGCCAGCCCGATCACGAGCACGAGGCCCCCATAAGCAATCCCGATGTTCCCGACACGGCGATGGAGACGTACTCGCCCCATGGCTACCAGTGAGACCTGTGCCAGCAGCAGCGCCATCCACCCGACGAAGATCAGTCCATGCACGTGAATGATCCACGGACGGGTCACGCCGCCGCTCACGAGCGGCCCGAAATAGCTCGGCCAGAATCCGCGAACGACCATCGCGATCAGAATCAGCGTGATGGCGGGATAGAACCATCGCGGCCGCGATGGGTTCCGCACGACACGGCGACTGGACAGTTCCTCGATCTCCACCACTGCCCCGGCTACGACCGACATCTTGGTCACGGTGATCCTCCTGCTGGCGGCCCGCCCCCGCGACTGTTTCTGCCAGACTACATCAACTCCCCGGACCCCGAAGAATCTCCGGCCAAGTCTGTATACCTGCCGCCGAGGCGCTTTGCGAGATGAGCCGTAGCGGCCCGTTTTCTCGCACGATGCGGCATCTCATGGCCGTTTTCCCTGAGAGTGAGCGGATAGCGTCGGGCTACGCCATGACAGATTACTCGATTCGACGCGTTCGAGATTGCGGGGTGCAGTAAGATGCCTCGGGTGTCGGACCGGCCGCGGTTCACCTTTGGCTAACGAGGGACAGTGCGATGACGCGTGAAGACATCATGGCGCTGTTCGCACGACGGCAGGACGCGATGCTCCGGCGAGACGCGGTCGCCATGGTGGCCGATTACGCGGAGGACGCGGTCGTTGAGAGTCCGTGGGCGGGGACCGTCAAAGGCCGCGACGCCAATATGCAGGCCTGGCGCGCGTTGTGGGGCGCCTTTCCAGATCAGGTCATCCAGCAGGAGGAGCTGATCGTTGATGGCAACCGCGCGGCCCTGCTCGCCACAGCCGCGGGCACCGACCTTGGCGGCTTCATGGGACTGGCTCCCACCGGCAAGCCGTTCCGGATTGCGATCGTGTTTCTGTTCACGTTCTCCGGGCGCCATATCGTCCACGAGCGCCGCATTTACGATTTCACAGGGATGCTGGTGCAAATCGGCGTCTTGAAAGCGAAGCCGGCGTAACCGGCGAAACCCCGAGAGGCTGAGGAGGAGCGATGCAGATTGAAGAACGACAAGTGGGCACCGTAATTGTGCTGGACGCGAAGGGCAAGCTGACGCTGGGCGATGGGGATGTGCTGCTGAAAGACAAGATCCACAGCCTGGTGCAGCAAGGACACAAGCACGTGATCCTCAATCTGGGCGACGTCCCGTACGTAGACAGCGCCGGCATCGGGGAAATCGTCGGGAGCTACACGACGCTCAGCCGTGTGGGTGGGACGCTCAGGCTGCTGAACTTGACGAAGCGCATCCACGATCTGCTCGCCATCACGAAGCTGTTGACGGTCTTTGAGACCTTCACCAGCGAAGACGAGGCGGTGCGGAGCTTCCCCGCCACCGTCTGAGATGGCGGACGTCCGCCTGGAGATCACCGACGGCCGTGGCCGGCGGGTGGTGCGTGTCGACACGCCCGTGTTCACGATTGGTCGCAGGAGCAAGAGCGATCTGTGCCTGGCGGGCACGGACGTCTCCCGCGATCACGCGCAGATTGCGTGCGACGGCGGTCGGTTCATCCTCCGGGATCAACGGTCGCGCTACGGGACCTTCGTCAACGACCAACCCGTCGTCGAGAAGTCGCTGGCCCACGGCGATCGCATTCGCCTGGGCCGCGGCGCTGGCGCGGAACTGCTGTTTCTCGTTGACGAGGTCGGCCCCGCGACGCCGTCGGATATCAGTCGTGCCGCGAACTCGTCCGTCGAAAACCTGCGGCAGATGGCCGCGTTGCTCGAAGGTCTGCGGGCGCTCGGTTCCGGTTACGTCCTCGAGGAGGTGCTCACGCTCGTGCTCGACGCGGCGATCGAGGTCACCGGTGCCGAGCGCGGATTCATCATGCTGGCGAACCAGGAGAACGTCCTCCAGTTCACACTGGCGCGGGCCCGCGGCCGCGTCACGCTGCCCGGCAAGACCTGGGACACGAGCCTGAAAATTCCCGAACGGGTCTTCACCACCGGCGAGACGCAGATTGTGAGCGACCTGCTCGACGGCAACCTCGCGTCGGCCCATCTTGGCACCGTCGCGCTCGGCATCAGGCACGTCCTGTGTGCGCCACTGCGGCTCGTCCGCTATCTGCACGAGTCGGGTGCCGCGCCCGAACCGCGACGAATCGGCGTGCTCTATCTGGATAGCCGCGACAGAGGGATACTGCTGTCGCCGACCGCGAGGACGGGCGTCGAAACGCTGGCGACCGACGCAGCCATCGCGATTGAGAACGCGCGGCTCTATCGCGAAACGCTCGAGAAGGTGCGCCTGGAGCAGGAACTCCGCATCGCGGCGGAGATCCAGCAGGGGCTGCTGCCCGAACCGCGGTATGTGGGCAAGGGTCTCGAGGTGGTCGGCGCGTCCATCCCGTGCCGATCGATTGGCGGGGACCTCTTCGAGTACATCGAGCTGCCGGGCGGCGACTTCGGGTTCGCGCTCGGTGACGTGGCCGGCAAGGGACCACCCGCTGCCCTGCTCACCGCCGCCTTGCAAGGCATGTTCATGGCGCACGCCGCTTCGGAAGGGGGCCCGGCCGCGACGCTGGCGCGGGTGAACCAGGCGCTGATGCGCCGCGCGGTCCAGAACCGGTTTGTGACGATGGCCTACGGGATTGTCTCGCCCACGGGCGAGTTGACGTACTGCAACGCCGGCCACAATCCGCCGATGCTGTTCACGCGCGGGACCGTTCGGAGGCTCGAGGAAGGCGGCATGGTACTGGGGCTGTTCGCGCATGCCCAATTCGCGCAGGCGACGCTGCCGCTTGCCCCCGGTGACGTCCTCGTCGTCTTCAGCGACGGGGTCAGTGAAGCGATCGACCTGGCCGGTGAAGAGTTCGGCGACGATCGCATCCTGTCGTGCATCGGCGCCAACCTGCATCTCGACCCGGCGGCGCTGCTCGAACATCTGCTCGCTGCCGTGCGCCAGTTCAGCGAGGGGACTGTTCAGCGCGACGATGTGACTGCTCTCGTGATGCGGTACACAGGCACGTGACGCAGCCCTCTCGATACTCATGCTGCTACGGCGCGGGTTCGGAGATCGGAGTGATGATCGGGACGCGGAGACCGGTGGTCGTCTTGTTTCTGTCGCTGACCTAGGTCGGCTCGATACCGTCGTCGACTCGATCCGGCGCCCCGTCGAATCAAATGGCGGGAAGTTCGTCCACCGTGGCCTGGAGGGTCCGCGCCGCGTTGTACGCGGGCAGGACGACCGCCACGGTCTTGTCGTTAATCACGGCATTCGCTTCGACTGCTCGGGTCAGTACTGGCCGCAGCGGCCGGTCGGACCACATCACTTCAGGAGGTAGATCTGCACCGATTTGTCCGCCTTCCACAACAACAGCTCCGGATGTTCGGGTAGGTGCGCCAGACGCGGCGCGCTCAACTTGTCGGTGAACACGATCACATGTGTCACCCCGAGCTGTTTCAGGTACTGGAGGGTGGTGCCTTCTGGAAACGACTTGAGCGCCGCAGCGTCGCGATAGTAGCGCGCGGGTATGAAGCTCGAGTAGCCGTTGACGAGCGGCTGCCAGAAGCGGGTCGATGCCAGCATACAGTCGGCGTTCTGGAACACCTCGAGTGGCCCAGGGAAGGGAAAGCAGGCGATCACCTTGTGATCGCTCCCCTTCAGGCTGTCGAAGATCGGAGAAATGCCCTGGAAGGCGCGGTACTGAATCGGCGCGCGCAGTGCTTCGAGATGAACGCCGAGCAGCAGCACGATGCCGATCGCGACCGCTCGACGCTCGAGACGCCGGTGCAGCAACGCCCATCCGAATCCCGCGAGGATGGCAATCGCCGCGAGACACAGCTGGCCGGAGCGGACGGCGCCTCGAATGCCGGCCATGATCGGGAACACGCGGGTTAGCGCCGTATACAACGGGAAGCCCGGGCCGAAAGACACGGCGAACGCCACCAGGCCGAAGGCGACAGCCATCCGCGCACGCCGATCCTTCCGTGCCACGCCGCCAACCAGTGCCGTAAAGGCGAGACCCGAGGCGATGACGCCGGGAAAGAGCGCGTCCTTGTTGAAGAATCGATGGCTCCAGACGCTGAAATGGAGCCGGCCGCCCGTCGCTAGATAGTCGGTGAGACGCGCGGAAAACTCGGAGACTTCGGCCAACGACCGCGTGAAGCCCTGCTCGCGGCTCACGCGCAGATAAGGCAGGAGAAACGGCGTGAGCGCCAGGCCCGCGAGGCATGCCGACAGCAGCAGCAGCCCGGCCACTCGGCGAGATCGCGGTCCAGCCCATTCTGCTGGTCTTGCCGCGACGGCCGCCACGAGGGAAAGCGACGTGAAGACGAAGAGGTATCCGCCCGTCAGCGCCTGCAGGACGAACCAGCCAGCCAGGTGGGCCGCGTAGGCGAGTCGCGGCGTGGTCAGCAGGCGATCAAGCGCCCAGAGGGCCAGCGGGAAGAACTCCAGGTGTTGATCCTGGAGCTCCGGAAATCGCGTCAGCGACAGGGCGTTGAACGCCATTAACGACCCGCTAAGGACCCCGGCCAGACGATTCCCCGTCCATCGCTCAACGACGAGGCTTGTCGTCCATCCGGTCAAGGAGAGCCCGGCGATGATCAGCAGGTTGTAAACGAGCACGGGCGATGCGCCCGACCAGAGCAGGGGAGCCCCCATGATCGCCTGGACGAGCAGATGGTCCGAATACGCGAGCGTGTCACGCTCGGGATAGAAGATGTTGGTATCGAACAGATGCCACGGATCGGACGCGAGTTGGTGGGCGTCCCACGCCAGGATCCACTCTTTATGCACCGTATCCGCGGTATCGTTGCGCGACAGCCGCCCAGGGGCCGTCGCGAGCGGCCACGTGTGCATCACAGCGAGCAGGACGAAGAGCGCAAGGCTCGCGAGTGGAAACACCAGACGGGAGTCCTGTTTCACCCGAAGATCCACCTTTTCCTGTGTTCCGTGCGCCCGATTGTGCACTCCGGCTCAGCTCGAACGCAATCCAGTCCCAATTCGTGGAGCTCCAGCGAGGCCGGCAACCCGTTCGGGTGATGATCACCACGACGCTGATCGGTCGCTCGAGTAAATTCCGAGGGCACGGACCTCGCGGGCTCTGATCGAGCGTATCGGGGAGACCGAGGTGCCTACGGGCGCGCCTTCCCTTCATCTATCCAGGCCGTCAGACGCGCGGCCAGGTAGGGGAAGAACGGGTTGCACGATACCCGCATCAGCGTCTCCAACGGAACCGTCAGCACCGCGCGCTCGCCTCTCGGACTGAGCGTGCCCAGCCGCACCACGTCGAACGACGACGGCCGCGGGTTCCGGCCATACACGTCGTCGTCGAGGGTGAACGGCAGGGCGATGTGCGCGAGCGAGAACATCTCGGGCGGCCAGGCGAGTCCGAGCGGCCGCGTGGCGATCTCGGTCCGGTCCGGACGGATCGAGCGCTCGACCACCTCGAGCGAATCCTGATCGGCGTTGGTCACGAGCGAGCGCCCGTAGCGTCGCGGCGACGCGTCGGTGAGCCGCGACAGGATCGTGGCGGACGCCGGGTTGATGAACGGCTCCATCCCCGACAACCGGTTGATGTCGAAGAGCACGAGCTCCGATCCGTTGCCGTCGAGCTGATCGAACAGCGCGTGCACCACCGCGGCGGTGCTGACCGTGGCGTCGACGAGCGACTGGAAGGTCGAGCACCGGCGGCAGATCCTTCAGGCGGCCGGCTTTGCCGAGGCGGAGGATTTGCGCCTGGACGTCGGTCGACAACCGCCACGACTGCAAGGCGGCGTTCGCGGGAAACGAGTTGTACTTGAAGGGGTTGTACTCGGGCATGACGTCGAGCCACCGCGCCTTCTCGAAGTACGGGATCGGACCGAGAAGGCTGATGACCCGCGCCATCCACGCAAATGACGGGACGCCAATCATCGGCGAGATCAGCACGAGGCGCGTCCGCCGCGGACCATCGCCGCGCTCGACCTCGTCCAGCGCATACTTCAGCACGAGCGCGCCGCCGTTCGAGTAGCCGACGAGGACCAGCGGCTTGTCCGGGCCGATCCGTTCCCGCACGTGGCGAACGCCGACACGGACGGCGGCCAGCCAGTCTTCCCAGACGGCCGTGGTGAGGCCGGCCGGCACGGTGCCGTGCCCCGGCATCCGCAGCGCCAGACCGTAGTAGCCGCTCGCCTTCAGCGTCTCGCCGACCGCGCGCATGCTGTACGGCGAGTCGGTGAGACCGTGAATCAGAAGGGCGCCGCCGACGAATCTCGCCGGCGGGCGACGATCTCGTAGGTGCGGTTGCCGTCCGGACCGATGCGCGAGGGATGCGATCGGCTGCGGCTGTCGTAGCGGTTGGCCGGCGGCGGCGCGGATCCGGCGGACGTGCGCTCGATCCGATCGCGCACCTCCCGAAAGACGGTGTCTTCCCGCCGCAGGTAGTCTGCGAGGGTGGCTGTCTCGAGATCCGACGCTGTCGCATCTGCCGGCACGTAGCGATGCCACGATTCCAGATCCGGCAGGCGCCGCCGCGCGTCCACGGCGCCGCCGACTGACGACGGTGCCGACGATCAGCACGGCGGCCCAGATGGTCCTGACGATCCAGCGTTTCAACGGTTACTGCTCGCCGTCTTCTTCACCGCGTCGTCCGCTTGCTCCTGACGCGTGCCGCGCAGCGCGGCACAGGCAAGGGGGCGGCCGCTGTCGCCGGTGCTGCGGAGCTCGGTGGTCTGTCGGGCGTGGCGGGCTCGTTCACCACGCTCCGTCTGAAACTTGAGATGGTACTAAAAGCTGTGCCGGTCCTCACGAACTTCGTGACTAAATCAGGCGTGGCAGGCGTTGCACAGCTGCTCGCACAAGCGTTGAAGTAGAGGCTGTGATCCGCAAGGCCTTTCACTAGGCTCCTCCGTCGGCTCGAAGGGCTCCGAGGCGCGGCCTGATGCCGCGAGGCGGCCACTCTCGAGTGTTCAGAATGAGCGCCAGGACCCGTGAGCTCTATCCTCTCAAGAAAAGCCGTCAGACAAATGCCGACACGACTCAGAGAACCGAAACGTTGTTGCGACCACGATCACTATCGAAAGAGAAGCATCAAGGGCATCTCACGGGTCCTGTATCTGACTCGATGATGTTCGAATGCGGGGTCACGAGGTCTTTCCAATACGAAGACGCTTTCGTCCAGTCAAGGAAGGCAAGCACTATGTGCGCGTCTCCGCTGTGTGGGTAAGTACTGCCCGATGTGCCGAACTGGCAATGAGATCGCCATGAAATGGTCACCGATCCCCGCGGCGCTGGACGGTCACTTCACCAACCTCACCAACTTCCTGTTGGATGGGCGGGTCATTCCTTTCCTTGGAGCTGGCGTGAATCAATTCCACCGCCCGGAAGGGGCCGTCTGGAGATCGGACCACTCCGACTATCTGCCAGACGGGAGCGAGCTTTCGAGGCACCTGGCGGCAACCTTCAGCTGTCCCCCAACCGAGATCGCGGACCTGTTGCGGGTATCCGAATACGTGGCGCTGACGAGCGGCTCTGGCGCCTTGTACCGGGAGTTGCACGACCTCTTCAACCGCGATTACCCGCCCACGGCCCTGCACACGTTCTTCGCGACGTGGCCCTCCCTCCTCCGCGAGAAGGGATATCCGGCAAAGTATCAGCTGATCGTGACGACCAACTACGACGACGTGCTGGAGCGGGCGTTCCGGGAGGTTGATGAGCCGTTCGACCTGGTGATCTATCTGGCAGAAGGCTCCAACCGAGGCAAGTTTCTTCACGTCGCCCCGAACGGAAAAACCCAGGTCATCGACGTCCCGAACCGATACCGGGACCTGTCGCTTGACGACCGTTCGGTCATTCTCAAGATTCACGGAGCCGTGGACCGTTCGTCGCCGGACGGCGAAGACGACAGTTTCGTCATCACCGAAGACCACTATATCGAGTACCTGACTCGAACCGACCTTGCCAATCTCGTCCCGATTACGCTGGCCGCCAAGCTTCGGCGGAGCCACTTCCTGTTCCTCGGCTACAGCCTGCGCGACTGGAACCTCCGCGTCATCCTGCACCGCATCGCCGGCGCGCAGTCACTCACCTACAAGTCCTGGGCCGTCCAGCTGAGTCCGACAGAACTCGATCAGAAATTCTGGGGACGTCGTGACGTGGACGTCCTTGACATGCCGCTGGAGCGGTACGTCGGCGTGCTTCGCGATCGCGCGCGGCTGCTGAAATCCGCGGAGCAACTATCACATGCGTGACCGCCCTTACAGGGGGTTGATGCCGTTCTCCGAACGACAGGCCCCGTTCTTCTTCGGCCGCGACGCAGAGCGGAAGATCGTCACCGCCAACCTGCTGGCCTCGCGGCTGACGGTGTTGTACGGACCGAGCGGCGTTGGCAAGAGCTCGCTCCTGAATGCCGGGGTAGCCTGGGACCTTCGCCGGCTGGCACAACAAAACCTGCAGGAGTTCGGCACCCCTGAGTTCAGCGTGATCGTGTTCGGAGCGTGGCGAGACGACCCTCGCAGCGGACTGGCCCGCGTGCTCAGTCAGCAGATCTCGGAGGATATTCCCGGCAGGCTTGCGGAGAAGCTGGATCGGGTGAGCTCCAGGCTGAACTGCGACCTCCTCGTCATCCTGGATCAGTTCGAAGAGTATTTTCTCTACCACACACATGAGGACTACAAGGGCGGGTTCGCCACGGAGTTCGCGGAAGCCGTCAACCAGAGCGTTCGGACGAGCTTTCTCATCTCGATTCGCGAGGATTCCCTCGCCAAGCTCGATCGTTTCGAAGGCCCCATCCCTGGTATCTTGGGGAACCGCCTGAGAGTCGACCACCTCAACCTCCATGCGGCTCGCGAGGCGATCCAGAAGCCGCTCGAAGAATTCAACCGTTCACGATCGCGCGATGAGCCGTCGATGGCGATCGAGGACACCCTCGTTGAGAAGGTTCTCCAGCAGGTCGGAAGCGGCCGCATGGTCCGCGCGGTGTCCGGCGACACCCCCGTTCGCGGGCCCATCGATTCTCATCGTACCGATGAACGGGTCGAGACCCCGTATCTGCAGCTGGTGATGACGCGACTGTGGTACGAGGAAGAGCGCGCGGGCTCGCGCGTCCTGCGCGTCGAGACACTCGACCGCCTGGGTGGGGCGGCGAAGATCGTTGGCACCCACCTGGACGCGGCGATGAGCAGCCTGACGCCGGCCGAGACCGAAGTGGCGGCGCGGATATTCAACCACCTCGTGACCCCCTCGCGCACGAAGATTGCGCATTCCGTCGCGGATCTTGCCAACTACGCTGGCGTGACGCCTGAAGCCCTTGCCCTGTTGTTGCGAGAGTTGTCCACTGGCGAAAATCGTATCCTCGTCCCGGTTGCCCCTTCGCCCGACGAGACGACCGGCGTCCGCTACCAGATTCTCCACGACATTCTGGCGGCCCCGGTGCTCGACTGGCGGACTCGCTACGTGCAGAACCGGCAGCACGCGGAAGCGGACGCGAAGGCCGAGGAACAGCGCCGACGGGCCGAACAGGAAGCGCATGCCCGCACGCGACTTCGGAAGCTGTCGATGCTGCTGCTCGTGATGGTGCTCGTCGCGACGGCCTGTACCCTGGTAGCCGGTCTACAGATGCGCAGGGCTGAAGCCCGGCAACTCGAAGCCGAAGCGGCCACACTGGAGGCCGAAGCCGCCAAGCATACCGCCGAGGCGCGCCGACTCGAGCTCGAGGCAGCCGTCAAGGCCAAGACGGCCGCAGAACGATCCGCCGAACTCAATCGTCTCGAGGCTGAGGCGGCGAGGGCTGAACTCAGGGGTGCGCTGGAGCAGGCGAAGGACCTGCGTCAGCGGGCCGCTGAGACGAAAGAGCAGATCGACACCGCGAAAGCGGCCAGCGTCGCGTTGAGCCGGGAGGCCCAGAAAGAGCGCAAGTCGGCGGCAAGCGACGGAATCGACCGCGCCCTCCAGAGGTACCTAGCGGCCTACCGGACGCTCGACCTCGACGCCCTGGTGGCGGTTTATCCGCGACTGCCGGGCGATCGGCGAAAACACTTCAAGCAGCTGCGCTCGGCATGCACGACCTACGAGGTGACGCTGTCTGTTCGTCGTCGCGCTCCGAGTGCAGGCGATACCGTGATGGCGGAAGCCCAAACATCCTATCAGTGCATGCCGAAAGCAGGCAGCCCGCCGCAGGCATTTCAGATGAGCGAAGCCTTCTGGCTTCGGAGGGACGCGAAGGGCGCCTGGATTATCGACAGCATCAGTGCGCCTCCGCCGGGTCGCTGATCGACATCAGCACGAGTCGATCTATCGGTTACGGCTTTCTGAACCGCCGCCGCACAACCCCCGCCAAGAGGCCGGTGCCAAGCAGGAGCATCGATGCTGGTTCGGGGACAGGAGAGGCGGCCGTGATGCCGATGTTGTTGAAGTCGACCTCGTTGTTCGAACCGGTCAGCATGGCGTTCACGAATTAAACGTTGGAGGGAAAGGCCAACGCAAAGTTCTCGGCAAAGATCGGGTTGCCGCCATTACCTCCAAGCGCGGGTGAGGCGTTCAGACTCCCGACGGTGGCCCTGGAGGCATCGAAAAACGTGAACACAATGTTGACGGCCTTCGCTATCCCGGCATCGACGAGGGCGGCTTCATCTCGGCCGCAGAAGAACTCCCACGACAAGGCACGAGGAGGGTGAACGTCGCAAGTTGCACAGCCTCGCCGTCTTGATTCAGCGTGCTGACACGGACAACGATCACTCCTCGTGTGGCATTCGACTTGGACCGTCGCACCTCGAGCACATCTGCTTCCACATGCAACTCGTCGCCAGGGCGGACAGCTTTGGGCCACCGCCCCTCGAAGCCGACCCCGACGAGACCACCGACCGGCCTGAAATCGCTATGCGCGAGAAGCTTCATGGTTAGGGCATTGGTATGCCAGCCGCTCGCGGCAAGACCCTGGAATATCGTCGCGCGAGCGGCTTCGTCGCTCAGATGAAATGGCTGCGGGTCGAATTCAGCGGCGAACCGCTTGATATCGTCGGCTTCCACTCGCAGACCGCTCGAACGATAGGACTGGCCCACTTCGAAGTCTTCGAGATACAGGAGAATGATTGGTGGCACGCCTCATCGCCTCTTGGTTTTCTTCGCTCAATGCAGGGCGGGAGAGCCGAAAGCCTCCGCCCAGCGAAACCGATGATCGATCGCCCATGGCCTGGCAGCCGTGAATGGACGATCCGATCACTGTCGTCTCGAAGTTTATACGGACGGCGTAGCGCGCCCCGGATTCCTTGACGGTGCAACGGTTCGGCAGGCCGGGACTCTCCGAGTGCTTACCCCTCACCCCGACGATTCTTTCTGGATTGCGCCAACGGATCGCGACACATCTCGTCGGGCGTGGTCGAGGAAGCAAACGTCAGCGTCTTCGGGCTCGAAAGCGAGCAACGCCCCTCATAACTCAACCGCAACAGAACGTTGTTGGCGTTATGAGCGTCGAAAATTGACCAGCTCTCCATTCGGCTGAGCTTCAATCAGTCACGATTCTTGCAGACTTCAACTTGGTCCCCTTGCAAGAGGACATGGAGGTCAGCATGACGATAGCCAGAGCATCGCTTCTTGCCACCGGTTTTATCGGGGCTTTAGCGCTGGGCGTCGCGATCGGTCCGTCTTTAACTCAGCGTAAGAACGCCGTCGTCCCACCGCCTGCTGCGGAGATCTCGCAGCCAGCGGCCACGCCAGCCGACAAACCACTCACCAAGGCGAAGGCTCCACGCACCCCAAGAACAACAAAAAGCGTGGCAAGGGCTGTTGCGATCCCGGCGTCGAAGCCGGAGCTGCACATACGGCTGAAGCCCGTCCTCAATCGGGGAGCGAACATGACGGTGGCGGCGGAAGGATTCCGGGACGCCGAGCAGTTCGCAACCGTGGCGCACGCGGCCCGGAACACGCAGGTGCCGTTCATGCTGCTGAAGCACCGTGTGCTCAATGAAGGTCAGACGCTGTCGGCCGCCATCCGCTCGTTGAAGCCTGACTTGGACGCGGCGAGCGAGGTGAACCGCGCTCGCACCGAGGCGAGGTCGGACATCGCGGTCATTTCCAGCTAGTTGGCGTCGCTGGTGTCGGTCCGGGAGCGCTATCTCTCGGACCGACTGTCGATCAGAATGCACCGCGGGTATCCATGGCTCGTGGGGTATCGGCTGCACATCCCTTGGTTCGCGGCGGCGTTACTGGCAGGAATACAGTGAATGGTACACGAACATCAGATCGGGCTCGCCGACAATCGCGGTCAAGGTACGGAACCAGCGAACCCGACAAGCCGCCGGACCATCATTTTGGAGAACAGCCAATGCTTCGAGACAAAGACGCGGTTGCCAATCTCGCGGTGAAAGACCTGAAAGCTGCCAAGAGGTTCTATGAGGGCACCTTGGGTCTCGAGCCTGTCGGCGCTCAGGGTGACGAAGTGATCGTCTATCGCAGCGGCAAAACGACATTCAACGTGTACCGTTCAACAGAGGCCGGCACCAACAAGGCGACCGCCGTGACATGGGCCGTTGGCGACGACCTGAACAGCATTGTAGAGGCGCTGAGGTCCAGGGGAGTGACCTTCGAGCATTACGACATGCCGGGCTTGACGCTCGAGGGTGATCTGCACGTTGGATACGGCATGAAGGCGGCGTGGTTCAAGGACCCTGACGGCAACATCCTCAACCTCGTCAACAACTAGCCAATCGCATGCGCGCCGAGTGAAGATACTTGTCGGCCGCTACTGGTGTGGGGATCGCCAGGGCCGTGAGGAGCCGATCTCCGGACCTGATGATCCTCGCCTTGGACCAGGAACATCGTGTGCAACCGCTGATTCAGACTCCCTACATCGAATCGAACGGAGAAATCTCGGCAGACGGCCGGTGGTTGGCGTTCGAGTCGAACAGCTCCAGCCAGTACAATTCACGTGCGCCATTTGCGAACGTAGACGGCGGCCTCTGGCAGGTGTCCACAGCCGGCGGGACGCGACCGCTCTGGGCTCGAAGCGGGCAAGAACTCTTCTACCGCTCGCCGACGGGCGCGGTCATGAGCGTGCGGTGAGCGTGGGGCAACGTGGGCGGCAGGCACTCCAACGAAGCTCTTCGAGGGACGCTACTTCGTCGGGGGAGACAACTTCGGACGGACGTACGATGTGTCGCCCGATGGCCGACGCTTTCTGATGCCCTATGAGTGGCCGATTCTTTCTGAACGAGTTCTTGATCGCAATCTTGCCGTTCCGAAACGTAAACAGGTCGCAGCCATTGACCTCGACCCGCTTGCCATCTTTCTGCGTCCCGGTGAATGTCCACTCTGACACTCCCCGGTCGCCCGTCACGAGGTGCCTGGCATTGCCCCAGTGGGCATCGGGATATTGGGCGAATACCGCAGCGTATGCAGCCCGCACGGCCGGCTGTCCCTCGTGCCGTTCCCCGCTCACCTGGTTGCCGCCCGAGGCGTCGAAGACTCCATCGTCCGTCATCATCGACATCAGCTCGTCGACATCGTGACGATTCCACGCATCGGCGAATGCCGCCAGCAACTTCTCAAGGTCGTCCTTGCTCATAGCTCACGCCCGGCGTTCATACAGCGTCGCGACGGCGACCGCGCATTACAGGCAACGCTCTCCGCGGATCGGAAAAAGACTTCGCTGTCGGCGAAGATGAACGAGACGGACAAAAGCGGAGTGGCTGGCGGCGTTGGACCTCCTCGAAAAGGAATTGCTGCCCTAGCCCCCACCGAGCAACTCGAGACGGCACGGCGATGCTCGACACAGTCCTAGGAACCGTGCACGCCCCCATGAGCTGAACTGCGCGCTGCCGGGCTTGCTCAATTCATGGACTATTGAGAATCGGCACGTCGCTCCCATTCCCCCATTGGACGCCGACCGCGCCCCCAGTGCTGAAATGCACGATGTACCAAGTGCCGTCGGACGGCCGAAATACAGCGATGTCCGTCTTCCCATCGCCGTCATAGTCCCCGGGCACGGGTTTATCATTCCCGTTCCCCCATTGGACGGCGGCCGTCGTCCCTGTACCCGAGTACCAGAGATACCAGGTCCCGTTCGAGGGCAGGAAGACCGCGACGTCAGTCTTGCCGTCCCCATCATAGTCGCCGGGGAGGGGCACGTCGCTCCCGTTGCCCCATTGGACGCCGGCAGTCGTCCCCGTCCCCGAGTACCAGAGATACCAGGTGCCATTGGACGGGCGGAAGACCGCGATGTCCGTCTTGCCGTCGCCGTTGTAGTCGCCGGGAACCGGCTTGTCACTGCCGTTCCCCCACTGGAAGCCCGCCGTACCTCCCGTGCCCGAGTAGCGGAGATACCACGTGCCATTGGATGGTCGAAACACCGCGATGTCCGCCCCGCCGTCGCCGTTGAAATCGCCGGGGACGATGCCGGTAAATCCTGCTTGAGTCACAGAAACGGTTGATCCGGCAACCGCTACAGAGCCCGTGCGCGCAGTTCCCTGATTTGCGACAGCGGTGATAACCACTGTTCCATTTCCCGAGCCGGAGGAGCCATTCGCGATCTGGAGCCATGCGTCGTTCGGCGTGGCCTGGCCGCCAAGCGGCAGAGGCGTATGCTACGACAGGAGGCTAGATGGAGTACTCGAATCGGCAGCTCCCTCGGCTCGCGTTCCTTCCCCTGTTCTGCCTCGCTGCCAGCGTTCTCCTTGCCCAGAGCAGCGGGTTCGACGTTCTCATTGCGGGAGCCAAAGTCGTCGACGGCTCAGGCAATCCTTGGTTCTACGCTGACGTCGCGATCAAGGGCAACACGATCGCCTCCATAGGTCCACCGTCGCGTGCGACTGCCGCCGTGCGGATAGACGCTGCCGGACTGATAGTGGCCCCCGGATTCATCGACGTGCACTCCCACGGAGCCGGAGGCAGTCCCTTCTACCCTGGTCCGGGCGGTATCTTCGACGTGCCGAGCGCCGAAAACTACTTGCGCGAAGGGGTGACGACGATCGTCGAGGGGCCTGATGGATACTCGCCTCTGCCGATTGCATCGCTGCTGGCTCGCGTCAGTCGAACGCCAATCTCGATCAATTTTGCGACGCTCGTCGGACAGGGAAGCATTCGCGAGGAAGTGATTGGGCTGGCAAACCGCAAGGCCAGCGCGGATGAAATCGACCGGATGAAAGCTCTGGCGGCGACCGCCATGCGCGATGGCGCGTTTGGCTTGTCGACCGGCCTGTTCTATGTGCCGGGCAGTTACACGCCGACCGAAGAGATCATCGACGTGGCCAGGGTCGTCGCTGGCATGGGGGGCATCCACGTCTCGCACATGCGTGAGGAGACGTCGCAGGTCCTTGAGAGCGTCCGGGAAACCATTCGCATCGGGGAGGAAGCTGGTCTCCCCACACAGATCACGCACCACAAAATTGTCGGAAAGGACAACTGGGGCAAAAGCCTTGACACGCTCAGGCTGGTCGAAGAGGCACGCGCCCGCGGTGTCGACGTCACCCTTGATCAGTATCCCTACACGGCGTCGAGCACGGGGTTGTATGCCCTGCTCCCCCAATGGGCGCTGGAGGGCGGCAGGCAAGCCACGAGGAAGCGACTCGCCTCGACAGACGACAGGGGCCGCATCAAGGCCGCGATCGTGAACAGTCTTCGGTTCGAACGGGGAGGTGGCGATCCGAAGAATGTCGTCATCGTGAGTTGTGATTTCGATCCGAGTGTCGCAGGAAAGACGCTGGCGGAACTGACGAGGGCGCGCAGCGTGGAACCCAGTTTTGAGAATACCGCAGAGACGGTCATCGCGCTCGAGGAGCGGGGAGACTGCGCCGCCATATATCACGCGATGAGCGAGGATGACGTCCGGCGGATCATGCGTTCACCCTATACGATGATCGGGTCCGATGGCATCATCCCGGTCTTCGGTCGTGGCGCACCGCACCCGAGAAGCTACGCGACGTTCGCGCGCGTGCTCGCCGTCTACGTCCGCGAGACGAAGGTGCTGACCCTGGAAGAGGCAGTGCGAAAGATGTCGGGATTTCCCGCCCAACGGCTGAAGATGTGGGACCGGGGCACGCTCCGACCAGGAATGAAGGCGGATCTCGTGCTCATCGACCCGGAGGCGATCGCTGATCGCGCGACTTTTGACCGGCCCCACCAGTATGCGGTCGGGGTGCGGGATGTCATCGTCAACGGCAGAATTGTCCTGCGCAATGGTACTGTGACCCAAGAGCGGCCAGGGCGAGTGCTGTACGGTCCGGGATGTAAATGAACTCACCACAGGCTTGGGACTCAACCTCGCAGGTGGAGCATGTGAAGCACATCACCCGACCCGAATTCGACAGGCTTTGACGAGCGATTCAGCACCGGATCCAATCAGCGTACGTGACCGACTGTCATCTCAGTTGCAGCAGGTTCGTGCACCTGATCCGGCGGCGATCACACACAGGATTTCTGCGCGAACCATCACGCGAATCAGCCTGGAGCTGTTCTCGGCGCCGTGGGCGCAGCTGGATGTGCTGCTGTGCTGCGACTCTATCGCCTCGGGCGCAACTTGCGGCACCTGTCTGGTACTGCTTGAGGAGCCGCGCGCGGTGGGCATGGCGTTCGTCAGTCCGAACGAAGGTATCGACGCGACGACGATCGCTGGCAAGCTGCAGCTGCCTGTCCTCGCGGCGCTCGCCGAGTTCGAGCGGGAGCGCATCCGCGAGCGCGTCCACGCCGGCCTGGCCCGCGCGCGCGGAGGGAACGCAGCTCGGCCGCGCAAGGTGCCGAGCACGATCGCCGTGCCGGCGGCTCGGTGCGCGCGGCGGCACTCCCATGGGGCGCGTCGAAGTCCATTGCTGCGCGATGGATTGCTACTGGCCGGACCTCGCTACTCGGGATGCCGTCGCTGCCTAGATAAACACAACGCGACACCCAGGAGTGATTCGAGGGGGGCCACTCGACTATCGGAGCGCATGGTTCGATTCCAGTGCGGCTATTCCTCATACATGAGGAGCCCGTCAACCGCCGAACCAGCGTCCAAAGATCAGTAGCAGCGGCAGAAGCACCATTGGCCCGACAACCACCATCGCCATACTCCATCGGAGAAGCATCATTCGCAGGCGCGGCCGATCGTCCTGCGCAGCGGACGCTACCAGGGTCGCGCCGGTGTTCGAAAATGGCGACCCGTCCACGATCGTCGCCGATACGCCGAGTGTGGTGATGAGCGCCCAGCCGGGAATCGCGCCGGAAGCAGCAAGCGGCACCGCCATGGGTACCAGGGCCGCCAGCACCCCGGTGGTGGAAGCGAACGCCGAGACCAGCGCCGCGATCATGCAGATGACCAGCGCCGCAACGGTCGGTGTACCGATGGCCATCGCCTCCCGGCCGAGGATGTTCACGGCATCGAGCCGCTGCAGCACGCCCACATAGGTAACGATTCCGCCGACGACGAACGCGGTGGACCAGTCGATGCGGGTAAACGCGTGGACGCCGAGCGAAGGATCCACCAATGCGAGCAGCGCGCCGAGGCCGAGCAGCACGACGCCGACATCCAGTTCGAAACCGGCCACTGCGCTGGCGGCGATGGCGGCCACGAGACCTGAGGAGACAAACGATCGTCGCGAGCTGGTGCCTGGTTATCGCACGTTCATTCGCGGTCGCTGCTCCCAGTGAGCGCGGCACCGCCGTCACTACGGCTGACGTGTCCTCGACCGTCGTCGACGGCGCCGATCGGAACACGAAAAATGCACCAGCGAGGAGCGCGACGTTCGCGGCGATGGCCACCGCGAGGAGCAAGAACGTGTTCACGTCGATCCCGGCCTGATGCGCCACTTGATACGTGATGACTCCGAACAGGCTGGTCGGAGCAAACGAGCCGGCAGAGATGCCGCCGTTGATCGCGATCGCCATCAGAACCGGGTCCACACGTGCCTGTCGGACCGTGGACATGCCCACCGGCCCCGTGGCCAGCCCCGCCTGTGGCGATCCCATCGCAGACATCACCGTGGCGACACCGAAGAAGGCCACCGGCACGATCGCCGACCGTCCGCTCTTGCGTGGCAGCATCGTGCCCAGTACCAGGTCGATTGTGCCGTTTAACGTCGCGATGCCGAAGAAGAAGGTGACGCCGGCGACGAGGATCAGGATGTTGACTGGGAACCCGGCGAGGACCTCGCGTTGCGTCATGCCGGCGACCGTCGTCCCCACCAGACAGGCCGCCACGAACATCAGAAGCCCGACATGCACCCCGCGCAGCGTCGCGACGGCGAAGACCGCCACAAAGATCGCCAACGCCGCGCCGGCGGCTGAATTCACGGCACCATCATATGCGGTGAGTGAAGCGCACCGGGCCGTCGGCGACCGACAATTCTAGCTTCTTGTCCAATCCCCCATCAGGTCGCAGGTCGCGATTAACGGCGTGGTGTGGACGATGCTACGCGCCAACATTGATCGATGTTCGGAAGTCGGGCCCCTAGGCCCCTCACGCTCCCGAGCCGGCGCACGGTTGAACCGATCCTGTGCGCGGTGCTACGATGAGGCGGCATTCCAGAATCGCCAGGTCGGAAAGGAGACGAAATCATGTCGCGACTTTCGACCCTCTTGGTGACAACGGCGCTCGTCGCCACAAGCATAATCGGGGCAACCCAGGCGCAAGTACCTCAGGGCGGCCAGCAGCCAGCCGCGCTTCCCGACGGGATGGGCAAAGAGCTGGTGCAGCGGGCTTGCACGACCTGCCACGGTGTCAATCAAATCTCCAACTCCACCGGATACACGAAAGAGCGGTGGCAGGCGCTCTTTGGCACCATGATCAAACTGCCCGACCCGCAGGCAGACACGGTCGCACAGTACCTGGCCACGCACTTCCCGCACAAGCCGGGACGCGAACCGAAGCTGGTGCCAGGCCCGGTCCAGATCTCGTTTCGCGAGTGGCAGGTGCCGACGCTCGGCCAGCGCTCCCGCGATCCCGTACAGACGCCCGACGGCATGATCTGGTGGGCGGGACACTGGGGCAACCTCGTCGGCCGTCTGAACCCAAAGACCGGCGAGATGCGTGAGTTTCCGCTGCCGCAAGGCGCACGCCCGCACAGCATCACCAGCGATGCGGCCGGCAACATCTGGTACGTGGGCAACAGCAACGGGACCATGGGGAAGCTGGATCCGAAGACCGGCGTGAGCACTGTGTACATCCTGCCGGATCCCGCCGCGCGCGACCCGCATACGCCGGAGTTCGATCGCAACGGCATTCTGTGGTTCACGGTGCAGAACAGCAACATGGTGGGACGGCTGAACCCGGCGAACGGCGAGATCAAGCTCGTCAAGATGCCGACGCCTGATGCCGACCCGTACGGCCTCGACATCGATTCGAAGGGCGTGCCGTGGATCGCTTTGACCGGCACCTACAAGATCGCGCGTATCGACCCGGTGACGATGGCGGTGCGGGATACCCTGTTCCAGACGAGAAATCCCGGATCCGCCGCCTCACCGTCACCAGCGACGACATGATCTGGTACCTGAACTACTCACTCGGCAGGCTGGGCCGGCTGAATCCCGCGACGGGCGAGACCAAGGAATGGCAGTCGCCGAGCGGTCAGGACACGCAGCCGTACTCGATCATCGCTATCAACGACATCATCTGGTACAACGAATCGCGCCGCCGGCCCGATGCGCTGGTGCGGTTCGATCCGAAGACGGAGCAATTCCAGAGCTGGGCGTTTCCGTCCGGAGTCGGCGCGCTGCGCAACCTGCGCGCCACCGCCGACGGCAACCTGCTGGTTCATCAGACGAGCGTCAACCGAATTGGCCTCGTCACGATCAATCGGTCGACGACGACGAGCAGCCGATAGTTGTTTTCGATTCGTGAATAGAGGTGGGGCGCTTCCGGACCGTACGGCCGTTCTCATTCGTTGGCGCGATCCGGCAGCGATCGCGCTGATGACCGATAGCGGATTACCTGTAAAGTACCGGGTGCCCCTCCCCTCCCGCTTCAGCGCCGCCGCCATTTTCTGCCCGGTCACCACAATCGTTGCGAGTCGCTGGGAGTGGCGACCGGCAACAGCTGGTCCTGATTCTTCGCGCGGCGATAAACGGTAGACGCCAGAATCCTCGTCGGTCCTCAATGACGGCGCAAGGTAGACCTGCGCTGGCCGAGTTCGAGAGCGAGCGCATCCGTGTTCACGATGTGGGCACCGGTCGGCTCTGGCGCCGCCGGGCTGCTCGGCGACTCGTCTCTTGCCGGAGGCCCGGCGATGGGACAATCTCCTCGTCCGCGTTCGCCGCTTCGCTCCGGTTTGCTCCGTGATTCGAGAGGTCCAGTAGTCACTGGCAGCGCGGGACAAACATCTGATTGTGGGACGCTGATCGCTCCGTCGCCGAACCGACCCACCGCGACTGTTACAGTGAAACACCGCAGAATAGCCAATCCTGGGCGGCGGACGGCGAAGACCGACAACAGCAGGGCCAGTGCGACAAAAGGGTGTCCGGGGACTTGTGCTACTGGACGTCGCGATTCGTCGACGCGCGATCAGCCGCACGACTTCACGGCGGCCCACACCGGGACATGGTCGCTCGCATCGGTCGCATCAATCGCCTTGGCCGCCGGGGGCGCAGCCGAGGCGCACAGCCCTCGCACGAGGATGTGATCGAAGTCGAAGACACCGAACGTGTTGTGCACCTCTCGCGTCAGCCAGGTGAAGCCGGCCTTCTGCAACTCGTCGGCCCCGGCCCTGCCGTTGAAGTCGCCCGCCACCACCACCGGCCCCGCCCAGTCCGAGGCGTCGGCGGCAATCGTCCGCGCCTGGTCGCGGCGCGCGCCGCCCGACGCACCAAACGGCGTCTCGAGGTGGACGGAGTACACACGCACGGGCCCCGAGGGCGCGAGCACCGTCGCCACGGCTGCGGTCCGGCGCATCTTTCTGGTCCGGTGGAGGTGCGGCAGCAGGATCTTGCGCGCGTCGTCAATCGCCCATGGCGACAGGATGGCCACGCCGAAATCCCGGTGCGACGACGGGTGGACGGTAGCAGGCACATAGACGAAGTTGAGGCCCAGCGCCCGCGCGAGGGTTTCGGTGCCTGGCCCGTCCATCTCTTGCACAACCAGCACGTCGGCATTATGCAGGGGCCCGGGCCGCGACAGCAGAGCGGCAGCACGGTCCACGTGCTCGGCGAACTTGATGTTGAAGGTGACCAGCCGCACATCGCCGCCGGCGTGCGTCGGCGCGACAGGCGGGCCGACGACGATCGGCCCCGCCGGGTCGTCGTAGTTGCGAGCCGTGGCGCAGCCGATGAGGCCTGTGAGGGCTGCGATTGAAAGGGCAACATGAACAGTTCGTCGTGCAGGCATTCGCAAAACTCAGAACGGGAACGTCGCGTAAATTCGCACGCCCGATATCGTGCGGCCGAACTGGTAGCCGGCCGCGATCCACGGCAGGCTGATCTTCCAGATACGCAGGACCGGCGCGGTCGAGAAGCTCACACCCGCCTCGAACTGGTGGTGCAGGACGACGGGATCCTGCCCCTCGCGCCGCAGCTCCAGTCCGCTGAACCCGCGCGCGATCGTGAAGAGTCCCGCGCGCGCCGCTTTCTGGCCGATGGAGAAGCCCAGCGGCACCTCGCCATCGACGCCCACCTCGAATGTGGAGTGCTGATCATAGTCCCGCACATCGGCCTGCGCCTTGCGGTGCGAGGCGGCGCCGCCGATGATGAGGTTGAGACGCTTCACGGACTGCGTCATCCTGGCGCGCAGACCCACCCCGTAGAGCACCTCAACCGAGCCTCCCGCCGACCCCTTCCCAACGCCGGCCTCGACAAACGGGCGCATCAGCCCGCGGGCGCCCACGGGCAGCTCCAGTTCCATCCCCGGGACGATGGCGGCGACGCCGAGCTTCTTCACGAAGACGCCGACGTCCGAGGCGCCCTCGACTCGCAGCGAGGTCAGCGACACGGGAAACGTGACGCGGAGTCCCCAGCGATGCGCATCGAGGCCGCGGATTCTCACCCAGAGAGGGACGCGGTATAACTGGACGCCCTTCGCGCGCACGTCCGCGGCATCACCGCTGTCCATCGGGCGGGCGAAGAGCAGCGGGTCGAGTCCCTGGTCCTGGGCCGCGGCCGGCGCGGCCGCCAGGCCGAGCAGCAGGGTCCACGGTACGGCGCGCCGAAACATCATTCGATTCTAACCAGGGACACCGCCCAGGCGATGGCCCCCTGCCCAGTGCGCGTGGTCATGATCGCGTGGATGGCGGGAGATGCCCCCCAGCACATGGCACACGACCGCGGAGAAAGCAGCGATTTCAGCGTTTCTAGAGGTTTGGAGGCGGCGGGAGTCGAACCCTAAAAGGCGCAAACAGTTACGGCGACGGGCCGCCTCCAGCTCAGCGGCTGTCCCTTTTTGTCCCGTCATGCACAATCCCAGCCACGCCCATCACTTCTTCCCAGGCACTTTATCCCACCCAGACGCTCGCCAATCGTGAGCCGAACCGATCGTCGTTTTCGCATTTCAAGGTGGAGGGTAGCCGTGACGACAGAAGCGAGAGGTACAGGCCCTGCAGGAGCAGCAGCTGTGCGAAACGCGTGCGCAGTCGATCGCGCGAGCCGCCGGACCCCTCCAATGCGTCATACGACAGAGTACGAAGAAGACCGACCGGGATACTTTTCTCCGGCAACGATGGATGTAAGTCTGGTCGCGGCTAGGCTGACCTCCTGGCTTGTCGTCGACTGGGCAGTGGCGATGTATGTCATTTTCGTGGCGCTCGTCGCCATCATCTGGGCTGCGGCGATTCCGCAGTGGCCATCCATTCTCCTGGCTCACGGAGCGCTCCTCGTGCTCCTCCTGGCACTGCCTCGGCGCGGGGCCGCGTGGGAACGGTTCCGCCGCGAGGATTCGCCCTGGGTCGCCGGGGCGAGAGCCGTCGCACGCTTTCTCCGATACACGTACCCGGCGCTTCTGCTGACGCTGTTCTTCGAAGAAGTGGCGCTGACGGTCAATGCGGCCGCTCCCGCCTCTCCCTACTGGTTCGAACGTTTCCTGTATGCAGCCGACCGTGCGCTCTTCGGCGCCACTCCTGCCGTCGCGCTCTCGCAGGCAGGGGGCCCGCTGCTCGACGAGATCATGCACGCCTTCTACTTCGCGTATTTTCCGTTGATCATCGGCGGGATCGTCCTTGCCTGGGGCGGTGGCCACCGCGGGCGCGAGAGGCCGGCCCCAGGGTTTGACACGGCGTTGACCTGCATGATGCTTGGCTTCTTCCTGTCGTACGTGTGGTACCCGTTCCTCCCCGCGCGGGGCCCATGGGAGAATCCGACGGTCATGGCGGGCCTGCGGCCTTTTGACGGCTGGTTGTTCACCGACGCGATCACCCTGATCATCGGGAATGCGGCGGTTTCAGGAGGATGCTTTCCGAGCGCTCACGTTTCAGGTGCCTGGGCGCTGACGTTTGGACTGTATGGCAATCACCGAAAGGCGGCGATCTGGTTCGGTCTTGTAGCCGCAGGACTCAGCGTCTCCTGCGTCTACACGAGATACCATCACGCGGTCGATGTGGTTGCCGGGCTGACCATCGCGACGATCGCCGCGATGATTGGCTACCGGCTCACTCGCGGCTCACGGTGAACGCGGACGCACCTTTCAGGTGGCCCGCTGAAACCGCTCTCCCCGGCTGCGCTTGCCGCGCCGTTGATGCGCCTACGCGCACTCGGATCGGGCGAACATGATGACCGCCTACCGCCGGGCCGAGCTCCCTACCGCCGGGCCGAGCTCCGGCGCGCCCGCGGCGCTCGCGTCGCCCCGCCGGCCAGGGTGATACGCAGCGGGGAGCCGGACCGATCAGGCCGCCAGCCAGGCGCGCGCCTCGGCGAGCGCGTTCTGCGAGGAGAAGAACTCCACGGGCGCGCGGCGCAGATCCGCGCTCGCGAACATCAACGTCTCGCTTCGCCACCTTTCGTCGCCGACGATGGCGATGCGGTCGATCGAGTCTCCGTGGGCCACGTAGAAGCTGAGGTCGCCCCAGTCCGGATTCTGCTCCCAGCCCTCGAACTGAGACAGCACGAAGAGCAGCCTGACGGGGCCGATGCGCCGTATCTCCGCCACGAGCGACTTCTGGCAGCGATCGAACTCGGGCTTGCCCAATCGCCCGCTCATGTCCAGTCGGTAGATGTTTGCCCCCTCATGCTGTATCGCGATTGGCATCGATCACTAATCTACCTCCGAGCGTCGCGCAGTGCCAGCCGGCTACGCGCGCGTCAGTTGCATGTCGCGTTTCGGTTGTGGCGGCGTCGGGAGCGGATCACATGGCTGCGCGGGGGGTTCCGCGACAATCAGATCGCGCTAAGTCGTTTGAAATCAGTGGTGACCAGGATTTTCACCAGTTGGAACCCATTGTCGAGTTGGTTGCGGCAGATCGCAGCTCTCAAGCGGGCAGCCTAGGCCTGACACAGTTTCTGACAGATGACGGCTTTGGCCAGAGCACGCCAGTAAACCGTTGATTCCAGAGAAACGCAGAGATGTCCGAGTGGTCGAAGGAGTACGTTTACCGCAACGCCTCGTTGCGCAATCGGCTTTACAACTTGGCCCCTGAGAATCTCTCCAGATGTAACTCCGTAATCGTGCCGGCTAGCATAGTCAACCACGAGCAGGTCGCAGGCCAGCCCTCAGGAGCCTGGCGGGCTCCTGCGTCCGGCCCCCCGCACGCCGCCCCTGCACGCGAAGATTGAGTTTGTTTCACAGAGCCCATATCCTTGCGGGACACCCGTGCGGAAAACGACCCAGGCCATCGTCAGCGGTGCGATCCGGGACTTGCGCGATTCCTGGCGCGTGCTTGCCCAGACCGACCTCGTCTACAAGCTGATTTCGTTTGCGCTGCTCACGCCGGGAACGCTGCTCCTGCTGCGCTGGGCAATGTCGCGCACCGGAACGTTGGTCGTCGCCGATACCGAGATCGCGACGTTCTTCCTCGGCACGCGACAGGGCATTCTGGCGCTCATCGTCGTCGGCGCGATTCTGACGACCATCACGGCGCTCGAGATGACGTGTCTCATGGCGATCGGGCTTGCTGCCGCGAACGGCCGGCACCTGACTGCCAGAGGCGCGCTCGCGTTTGGCGCATCGCGGGCGCTGCTCGTACTCCGCCTGGCGGCGAACATCGTCGCACGTCTGCTCGTGGGCCTGCTGCCGTTCGCTGCAGCAGTTGGCGTCGTGTACTGGACCCTGCTGCGGTATCACGACATCAATTTCTATCTATCCCGACGGCCTCCCGAGTTCTGGACGGCGGTGTCGATCGCGGCCGTGATTGTGGCCGTGCTCGCCGTCATCCTGTTGTGGACGATCGCGCGCTGGACGATGGCGCTGCCGCTCGTCCTGTTCGAGGGCGTCTCGCCGCGGCGTGCGCTGGCCGAGAGCTCCTCGCGGTCGGCCGGCCATCGCTCCATTGCCATTGCGGCGCTCGCCATGTGGGCCGCCCTCGCCTCGGCCCTCCTGGCCGTCGCCACGTGGGTGCCGGATTTCGTCGGCCGCGCTCTGGCGCCGGGTTTCAGCGGCTCGATGCAGACGCTTCTGGGGTTCATCGCGGGGCTCGTGCTGCTGTGGGCCGTGCTCGGCCTGGTTACGGCCGTGGTGAACGTCTCGATGCTCTCGCTCGTGCTGCTCCGGTTGTACCTCCGCGTGGTTGATCTTCGTGAACCTGGTGCGCTCCCGGAGCTGGGCGCGGATACCTGGGGAGGCGCGCGCCGATTATCGCGCGCCGTGAGGATCGGCGTGGTGGTCGTCTCGATCCTCGCCACGCTCGGCGCCGTGCTCGTCGTCGTGAACGTCGCGAGGCGGAATCAACAAGTCCTGGTCATCGCGCACCGCGGCGCGTCGGCCGCGGCGCCCGAGAACACGCTGGCGGCCTTTCGACTGGGCGCCGATCTTGGCGCCGACTTCGTCGAGCTCGACGTGCAGGAGTCCGAGGACGGCGAGGTCGTGGTCGTCCACGACAGCGACCTCATGAAGGTGGGCGGATCGCCGCTGAAGATCTGGGAGGCGCCGGCCGCGGCGCTGCGCGCGGTCGACATCGGCAGCCGCAAGGGGCCGCAGTTTGCCGGCGAGCGCGTGCCCACGCTCGCCGAGGTGTTCGCGCTCTGCAAGGGCCGGGTCCGCGTCGTCGTCGAGCTCAAGTCCTATGGGCACTCCCAGCGGCTCGAAGAGCGCGTCGTCGAGATCGTCGAGGCCGCCGGCGTGGCGAACGACACCATCTTCATGTCGCTCGATCACGACATGATCCGCAGGCTCAAGCAGCTTCGACCTTCGTGGACAGTCGGCGTGCTCGTCGCAAAGGCCATCGGCGACCTCACCTCGCTCGGCGCCGATTTTCTCGCGGTCGAGGCCAGCCTGGCGACGCGGGGCTTCGTGCGGCGGGCGCATCGTGCCGGCCAGGACGTCTACGTGTGGACCGTCAACGATCCGGCCTGGATGTTCGCGTCGATGGCCAACGGCGTCGATGGGTTGATCACGGACCTTCCGGACGTCGCGCGCGAAGTGGTCGAACGCCGCGGCGGGATGAGCGATGCGCAGCGCATTCTCGTGGCGCTCCTCGTGGCGATGGGCGCGAAGACCGAGTCGCTCGTTGCCGAGGAGGCGGTGCAGCCGTACACGCTCGCCGCCCGGACCGTGCTGCCCGCCGGCATCTATCGTCAGGGCACTCCGCCGTCGGGGGCGTTCTTCACCTCGGCCGAGCGCGCAACGGCAGCCGCCAACGGTGTACGTGGGCCGGCCGAGGGTCCGTACCTGGCCGGGCAGCCGCTGCAGGGCGTGTCGAGCATGGTGCCGGCCGGCGACGGCACGTGGTGGGCGCTGGCCGACAACGGATATGGAGCCCGTGCGAATTCGGCGGATTTCCAGCTGGTCATCCACCGGCTCGATCCGCGCTGGGGCGATGCCGCCGGGCCGCGCGTCCTGGCCACCACAATCCTCCGCGACCCCGATCGTCGAATCCCGTGGACCATCGTGTGCGATCAGAAGACGGGCACGCCGCTGCCGGCGTTCTCATTCAACGTGCTGCCGCCCCCGCCGCCTGCGTGCGGCGGCGACGCGTCCGCGCGGATCCTGACCGGCTTCGATCTCGATCCGGAATCGTTCGTGCGCGCGCCCGATGGCACCTTCTGGGTGAGCGAGGAATTCGGTCCGTTCCTGGTTCACGTCGCGAACGACGGGCGCGTGCTGGCGCCGCCGGTTCAGATTCCGGGCGTACGCTCGCCGCAGAACCCGTTCCTCAGGATTTCGGAACGCGGGCGCGCCGAACGGCCCACGCTGGCCACGAGCCGCGGTTTCGAAGGGCTGGCGATCAGCCCCGACGGTTCGACGCTCTACGCGCAGCTCGAGGGCGCCGTGGCCGGCGACGATCCACGCGACCTGCGTCTCTACGCGTACGACATCGCGCAAGGTGCGCTCGCGCCTGCGTTCTTCACGGTGCGCCTGGATGCGCCGAGCCAGACCGTGGATCTCGCGAGCCTCACCGACCCCTCCGGTGCCAGGGTCTATCCGGGAGTCACGCGCGCCGCCATCAGGCCCGCTTGCGATCGGCGAGCTGAAGGCGGTGAACGATCATCAACTGCTGCTCATCGAGCGCGACAACCTGGGCGACGATGAGGCGCCGCCGCGGGTGAAGAAGATATTCCTGTTGACCCTGCCGCCCGCGCGCGAGGGGGCGGTCGCGAAGACCCAGCTCGTCGACCTGCTGGCGATTCCCGATCCGTCGGGTCTCGGCGGGGAGATGAACTTCTTCCGGCTACCGTTCTACACCATCGAGTCCGTGCACGTGGTGGACGAGCGCACGCTCCTCGTCGCCTCCGACAACAACTTCCCGTTTTCCAGCGGGCGCTCTCGCAGCCGAAGCCTCGATCGGAAAGGACCGCTCGCGGCCGACGATACCGACATCATCCTGATTCGACTCGGCACGTCGCTCGACGTCGATCGCCGGCTCCTGCAAAGCAGCCGGTGACCGGGAGGAGTGATCGAGGATCGCCCGCGACCGTAGTCGTGAACGTCAAGGTCTAGCGCGAGCAATACGTGTTGATCCGACGCAATCTCGTCGACGGCGCGCTTCGGGGGTGCAAACGTGCGGAAGACTCTGAACCGTATCTCCCTCGTCAAAGCGGAGCGATTTAAGCCTTGCCCGACAAGACCGCCAGGCAGATCGCGACCCAAATCGGTTGCACCAACAGCGACGTCGGGACCATCAGGAACCAGGTGCAGACAACCACCCACCTGGATCTGCCGCCTCCCGTGAACGGGAAGGACGGGAACGCCATCTTCGCGAGCCTGAGCCCGCCCGATGTGTTCTCTTGTGAGCGTGCCCGCCGATGGTGAAGAACGCCTTCTGGAGGACCTCCGGCGTCATGCCGATCCCGTTGTCGGTGATGGTCATCGGGAGCTGTGAGCATCACGCTAAGAGTGACGGCGCTCGCGTCGGTGGCGACTGGCCGGTAGGCGCGTGTGGGCCTCGCGTTATGCAGTTCGGCCTCATCGCCGACGCCGAACTTCCGACAAGTATCCAGCAATTAATCGCTTGGCGGATCTCCCCGGGTGGCGGCGATTTGGCGTTATGCTGCGGGCACCGTGGGACGCCCGGTAGCGATACGCAGTTCGGGCTACTGTTGCTTAGGCCGACCAGCATGACAGCCACCAAGCTCCGTACCGCGAATGTCGGTGAGTACACAATCGCGTACAGGGAGACCGGGCACGGCACGGCACTGGTCCTTCTCCACGGCTTTCTCTGTGATTCTCGGTGTTGGAGGCGTCAACTCGAGGGGCTATCAGACCAGTTCAGGGTCGTGGCGTGGGACGCACCAGGAGCAGGGGCGTCCTCCGATCCGCCCGAAACGTTCACCACAATGGACTACGCGTGTTGCCTCGCTGGGTTCCTCGACGTTCTCGGCATCGAGCGCGCGCATATCGTCGGTCTCTCCTGGGGCGGGATTCTGGCTCAGGAGTTCTACCGCCTGTATCCCGATCGTCTACGCTGCCTCGTTCTGGCCGACACGTACGCGGGCTGGAAGGGCTCGCTTCCCGAGCCGGTGTGGCGGCAGCGGCTGGAGAGTTGCTTGCGTGACTCGACAGGGCCTGCCGCAGCCCTCGTGGCCAATATGCTTCCGGGGATGTTCACGGACAGCGTCGCGGAAGACGTTCCGCTCGAGCTGTCGGCCATCATGGCGGAGTTCCACCCGATTGGTTTCCGCGTGATGTCGAGGTCATCGGCCGAGATGGACACCAGAGAGCTGTTGCCTGGAGTTGACGCGCCGACGTTGCTGTTGTGGGGTGACGACGATCGGCGCAGCCCGATGGGCGTCGCGGAACAGCTGTCTGCCGCGATTCCCGCCGCGGAGCTTGCGATCATCCAGCAGGCCGGACACGTCAGCAATATGGAGCAACCCGTAGCCTTCAATGCCCATGTCCGCCGCTTCTGCCTGGGCCCATGATGCAGCCTGACTCGCGAATGGAGCCGACGCCCGCTATCGCTCGCGCGGCTCATTCGCAGGGGCGTTGGGCAGACGGGATCATGCCGACCCTGATCAGTCCGGTTGACGACCTCCGGGACGCCTTCTTCGCAAGGCCACCGAGTTCGAGGATCAGGACGAGCCGCGTTACATGGTGGAAGCCAAAGACTTCTCGACGTACCTTGCGGCGCTGCGGGAGCGGAGCGTGGTGAAGGACTGCCGGCCGAATGGGTTTCCGATTCTCACTTCTGGCTTGTGGACAAGGATCGTATCCCTCGGGTGCAGCCGGCTCCGCCATCGGCTAACCCCGGCGCTTCAGTGTGAGGGCGGGCACATTGGCTACGACGTGCGGCCATCAGAGCGGCGGAAGGGTAATGAGACTGGACGGCGTGCGTCGATCGCTCAAGGGTTTTGTAGCAGGACGACCTGTCCTTTGGTCTCGTCGAGCCACGAGAACACAGCTTTCCTTACCTTGCCGGTGTGGTTCTCGCTAAAGTGATCGCCGACAATGAAATAGACGGCCGCCGGCCTAGTTATGGCAGGGTCGAGTCAACGCTGAAAACGGCTCGATGTAGGTGATCGCATATCGCCATCGAAAGCCACATACGAAGCTTCATGATTCCTGACGCCCTGGTGAGTCCGCATCCGATTCGAGACTGGTCCAGTCAGATCGCTCTCCTGCCTGCATTCGAGTTGGACGACGGGATTAGCCCTTTGGTAGGAGTTCCTGCTCGATCAGATCCAGGGCCGATAGCCAATCCGCTTTGTCCGTTTCGTTCATCCTCGACGCCAACGAAGTCACTTTCCGATCCGCGGAGAGCGTCACCCGCAACGCGTGGTCGCCGTCGCGACGCTGTAGACGTTGCAAGTACGTGCGTAATGTCGTGATGAATCTTTTCTCGGACGGTGGCGCCATATCGACACGATGGAGCCGGTGAATGATAGAAGGTCACCCAAGCCCGGAGGGACCGTCCGGGGTGCCAGGGCTGCTCGGGCGTTTCTCGGCGTTCCTCCTCCCAAGAGGTCGCAACGTCGGGGGTCGGTAGAGCGAGACCCTCTGGCCGATCTCCCGGCGCGCGGCAGCATCCGAAGATCCCAACCGCGCATCCCACTCGCCCCCCGACGTTGCTGCCGACAGATTTGCAGAGATGCTTGCCGCCGCCCAAGGGTGTGACGAGTCGGCAGTGGGTCATCAGTTTGAAAAAGGGTACCTATTGTTTGGGTGTTGCAGGTTTCGGAATCACTCCCCCAGGCGCGGTAATCACGCCTAGCTTGACCAGCACGCCGATCCAATCTGCGTTCGCATGGTGCAACACAATTTTGCCGTCGACAATCTGATCCATGAGCAGAACACTCCACGTCAGTTCTTGGTTCGTCGGCGCAACTCCGAACAGGGTTCCACGATGAGTGCCGCGAAGCGTCGCTCGGGTCGCGACGGTATCGCCCTCCGCCACCTGGTGCTCAATGGTCGTCTGAAGATCAGGAAAAGCGCCGCGGATGATTGGCTGTCGCACCACCGTTGCATACAGTCCCGGATGCTCTTTCAATGCATCAAAGTTCTGGTGGTCAAGAGCTTCCAAAATCCCACGGACGATCGCCTTGTTTTCTTCCATCGACATTGGTTATGTCCCTGCAACTAGGGATGGGAATCATGGAACGGTCCAATAATTCCGATTTTTCCATTTTTCCCATCGTGTGTTCCTTGCTAAACATTCGCCGGATCAATCCCGCGGGATATCAGTGATCGTTACGTGGCGACCTTTCTTCGAGAGCACTTGCGCTATCTTCTCCAGGACAGCTTCGCTGACACCCTTGCCACCGACCACCTTGCGCGTGGTCTTTGCGTGCGGTCCCCCTTGGCGCTCGAACTCTCGCGGCGTCCACTTCCTGTCGTCGAGAGCTCGGAGTAGCCATTTCGCTCGTAACGGAAACGTCCGTTGCGGCCTGGCTGCAGGTTTCGCAACGCCAACCGAGCCGACCACTGGGTTCGCCGCCTGTGCGTCCCTCAACTGGCGCATTTCTTCCTCGCGTGTCGTGCGACAGCGGCGGATCTCGGCTTTATAGTGCTGAACCAGCGCGGCGAGTTGCTCTCTCATCCAGCGCAGTTCAATCTCGACAAGGTGTCGGGGAAGGTTAAGTTTCAGCAGTAGGCGGGCGTTCGACTCAAGTAATGCGTCGGCATATCCAACAAGCCAGGCGTCTGTCTGGCGGACGTCGGCATCGGTCAGGACCACTTGGGCGGCGCGCTCAGCCCACACCTCGAACTCATCGGTCAGAAGCTCCCGGTGTTTATCACCGTAAATGGCAGTGAACTGCTCCATTTCGTCGATGGTTCGAGGCGATTTGCTGTTTAGGGCTTGCTGCGAAACAAGCCAGTCAGCCTTAACGCGAGCGACTTTTTCCTCCGCGATGCGCGTGGCACGCGCCCACATCTCATGAGGCCCAGAGCCGGCCGGAAACGGGTTTAGTTCAACCGGATCCCCGGTGGACGCAAATCCCAACGGCAGTTGAAAGAGCGCGGGGTCTAGCGGAAGAGATTCAGGGCGAGTCGGATTATCGGCCACGTTCGCTCCCTTGGCGAATCCCCTGCACTGGAACGGGCCGCCAGCCGCGCAGGGTCCGCGGCTGGTCGCTCTGGTTCATGGGCCAGAACTAGGCGGCCACCGACAGTGTACGGCAGCTTTTCCCATTCCGCACCCGTCGCGACACGTACCGTCGCAGCTAAGAGCCGCTACTGAATCTTCGCGTATCACGGCACGCGCGGATCCCGCAGCCATATACAGCGCGTGGACGTCGCGTTCGATCTGTCGCGCCCATCCCCGCAGACCCTCCCTTATGGTGATGTAGGTTCCCGTTCGAACCATTGGTACAGCGTCGGCAACAGGAGCAGGGTCAGAATCGTGGACGTGATCAGCCCGCCGATCACAACGGTGGCTAGTGGTCGCTGCACTTCCGCGCCGGCAGAAGTCGCCAGCGCCATCGGCATGAACCCGAGACTGGCCACGAGGGCCGTCATCAGCACCGGCCGCAAGCGGGTCTCGGCGCCGATGGTCACGGCTTCGTCCAGTGACCGTCCGCGCTGCCGCAGATCGTTGATGTAGCTGACCATCACCACGCCGTTGAGCACGGCGACCCCGAACAGCGCGATAAACCCGACGCCAGCCGATATGGAAAATGGCAGACCGCGCGCCGCCAGGGCCAGCACACCGCCGACAACCGCAAACGGAACGCCGGTATAGACGATCAGCGCGTCGCGTACCGACCCGAATGCGCTGAACAGCAGGATAAAGATCAGGAATAATCCGATCGGCACCACGATTAGCAGGCGCGCCGATGCCCGTTGGAGATTTTCGAACTGGCCGCCCCACGTCACGTAATAGCCCGCTGGCAAAGTCACCTGAGTAGCGAGCGCCTGTTGCGCGTCAGCGACGAAACTCCCAATATCGCGCCCACGTACATTCATCTCGATGGCGATGCGCCGGCGCGTGTCCTCCCGTGAGATCTGTGCCGGGCCCTTCCACAAGCTCGATCGCGGCAAGTTCTGAGAGCGGGACGCGGGCGCCGCCTGGAGTATCGAGCACCAGGTTCCTGATCGCCTCCTCACTGCGGCCGGCGATCTCATCGAACTTGACGGTCAGTCCAAACCGTTGCTCGCCTCGGTATATCAGGCCGGCATCCTTGCCAGCGGAGATGGCCTCGACGAGGTCGTTGACGTCCTCGATGTTCGCGCCGTAGCGGGCGATGGCTTCACGGTTCGGGGTGATCTGCAACTGGGGGAGTCCAGCGACCTGCTCAACTTTCACGTCCTGAGCACCTTGGACGCGCCCGACGACCTGCGCAATCCGCTCCGCGGTGCGTCGCAGTATCTCCAAATCGTCGCCAAAGAGCTTGATGGCGATATCCGACCGGACGCCGGAGATCAACTCGGACATCCGCATCTCGATCGGCTGCGAAAAGCTGAATGCGCCTTCCGGTGCCCCACGTTCCAAGGCTTCCGACATCTTCTCGACGAGTTCTTCCCGCGTCGTCGCACTCGTCCATTCGTCGCGCGGTTTCAGGGCAATCAACACGTCGGCGGCGTCCACACCGACTGGGTCGGTCGCCAATTCCGCGCGCCCGATCTTGCTCACGATATTCGTGACTTCGGGAAACTGTCGAAGCGTCCGTTCGGCGGCCGAGTAGACACGAACCGATTCCGTGAGTGAGGCGCTCGGTAACAGACGGGCTTCCATCGCCAAGGCGCCCTCATCGAGGCGGGGAATGAATTCGGCGCCCAGGAATGGAAAGACCGCGACACTGACGGCGAGCAGCGTGACGGCCACCACCAGGGCGACCACGCGCCGGGTGCGCACACACCCAAGCGCCGGGCGGTACCAGCGTTTGGCGCTCCTGATGATCGGGCTTTCCGCTTCTGACACCTTGCCGCGCAGAACGAAGGTCAGGGCGGCCGGGATAAACGTCAGCGACAGGATCAACGACCCGAGGAGCGCAAACACCACGGTCAGCGCCATGGGACGGAACATCTTTCCTTCAATGCCGGTCAGCGTCAGCAGCGGCAGGTACACAATCGTGATGATGGCCACCGCGAAGACGACTGGCCGGCCCACTTCAAGGCACCCTGCGAGGATGGTCTCGGTTGGAGTCTCGTTTGGATGATGGCGTTGCGCCTCAACGCGGCGACGGACGGCGTTCTCCACCATCACGACGGCCCCGTCCACAATGAGCCCAAAATCAAGGGCGCCCGAGGCTCATGAGGTTGCCGGAGACGTTGAACACGCGCATCAACGTCGCCGCAAACAACATGGACAGGGGAATGATCGTGGCGACGAGGAGCGCCCCCCGCCAATGGCCGAGCAGGAGGATGAGCACGACGACGACAAGCACCGCGCCTTCGATCAGATTTCGGCGCACCGTCGCGATCGTGCGATCGACGAGCTCCGTGCGATCGTAGAAGGGCACGAGCTCGACGCCCTTCGGCAGCGTGCGTTTGATGTCCTCGATACGCGTTCTTACGCGCTGGACGACGGAACGCGAGTTCTCTCCGACGAGCATGATGGCGATGCCGGCGACGATTTCGCCATTGCCTTGGGCGGTCACGGCGCCCTGGCGGAGCGCGCCGCCCGCGGCGACCTCTCCAAGATCGCCGACGTAGACGGGCGCACCGTTTTTCCCCGTCTTGACGACGATGCGCCGGAGATCGTCGATGGACGCCGCGAGTCCGATGGACCGCAGGACGTACTGCTCGGGACCGTGCTCGATGTAGCCGCCGCCGACGTTCGCGTTATTCCGCGTGACGGAGTCGTACACATCGCGGAGGCTCAGATCGTACGCCTGGAGCCGCTCCGGGTTGACCCGAATCTGAAATTGCCGCTCAATGCCGCCGAAGCTGTTGATTTCCGTGATGCCGGGCACGCTGAGGAGTTGCCGTCGTACGTCCCAGTCCTGAATCGTGCGAAGGTCCGCAAGGTCGAAGGCACTTCCCGGCGTGGCCCGCAGTTCGTACTGGTAGATCTCTCCAAGGCCGGTCGCGATCGGTCCCATTTCAGGAGTCCCAACGGACTCCGGAATGTCGTCGCGGGCTTGCGACAGGCGCTCGAGCACGAGTTGCCGCGCGGCGTAGATGTCCGTGTTCTCGCTGAACACCACCGTGACGGCCGAGAGGCCAAACATCGATACCGATCGAAGCTCGATGATGCCGGGCAGTCCCGACATGGCGACTTCCACGGGAAACGTGATCAGGCGTTCGACCTCGGTCGCGGCGAGAGCCGGCGCCGACGTCAGGACCTGCACCTGCACGTTCGTGACGTCCGGCACGGCGTCGAGCGGCAGCTGCGAAAGACTGTAACCGCCTGCCCCGGCCATCATGACGACGAGCAGCATCACGAGGAGCCGCTGCGCGACCGCAAACCTGATCAAGCCCGCGACCATCAGCGTTCCTTGCCGCCCAATTCCTCGTCTTCCCCGAATTGTCCCTTGAGCAGCTGTGATTTGAGCGTGAAGCCACCTTTGGACACGACACGTTCGCCTGCGCGCAGGCCGGTGAGAACGATGCGAGAACCCTCGGACTCCGACCCGAGCTCGACGTCACGAATCTGAAACTTGCCGGCATCCTCGAGCGGCACGAAGACAACCGTGCGCTCACCGATTCGTTGCACGGCCGTCGAGGGGATCATTAGCTGGTCGCCGCCCGTGCGTCTGCCCTCAATGGCCACTTCTACGAACATGCCGATGCGCAGGCGCTGACCGGGATTTGGCACTTGGACGCGCACGGGAGCCGTGCGCGTGTCGGCATCGAGCTGCGACTCGATGTAGCTGACCTTGCCGATGATCGTGGCATTGTCGAGGGCGGCGACGCGAATCTCGACAGGGGCGCCAACCTGCACGGCCGGCAGCCGTGCCTCTGGCAAATTCACCATCACCCATACAGTTGACAGATTCGCCAGCTTAATGACCGTGGTGCCAACGGCAATCCATTGACCGGGATTCACGAGGCGCTCGATGACTGTCGCGCTCGATGGCGCGCGCACCGACGTCGTCGAGGCCACGGCCGCAGTGCCACTATCTGCGGATGCTCCGAGCGCGGCCAGTCTCTGGCGAAGTTGCGCGACTTCGGCCTGTCCGGCGCTTTGTGCCGCCTCTGCGGCGACGAGGTCCTTGCCAGCGCCTGCGCCCAATTCCACGAGGCGCCGCGTACGCGTGAGCGTGGCGTCCGCCTCCGTGAGCCGCGCCTCGGCCGCACGCAGATTGCCCTGCAGTTCGGCCACTTCGGGACTGGACATCGTTAGGAGCACGGTGCCGGCGCTGACGGCCGTGCCTTCAACCACCGAGAGCCGTTCGACACGTCCGCTGACAAGTGGTGTCACGTCCTGAACCTGGAGTTCGTTGGGTTCCACGGTGCCCGACGCCGTGACTCGCTCGACGCGAGGGCTCAGGGTGACGGTGGCCATCTCGAGGCCCGCACCCTTGAGAACCTCGGCGCTGACAAGGAGTTCCTCGGTAGACGCTTGCGGCGGTGCAGCGCCTTCTGCCTCAGTTGGCGGCTCCTCCCCTTCGCTACGGAACGCTGTCCACAGACCAAACGCCGTCAGAGCGACGAACACTCCAACAGCGACCATCACCGCGTCACGGCGAAAGAGCCGGCGCGTCTGCGAGCCCGGCGTCACGGCTGAAACCCCGTGAGTCCGATGGCCGCCCGTAAGTCCACCATCGCGCGGTAACGCTCCGCCAGAGCCTCGGTGTACTCCTGCTGCGCTTCCAGCATGCGTCGCTGCTCGGTGATCACATCAGTGATCCGAAATTCTCCAAGGTCGTACGCCGCTTGAATGACGCGGATATTGTCAGTAGAGCGATCGATCACGCCCCGCTCGAAAATCGCGATGGCCGCGCGGGTGGCCTCCGATCGGCGAAATGCGCTCGTCACTTCGGCTTGCACCGTCTGTTCGACAAATTCGCGACGCATCTGCGCTTGCCGGATCGCGACGGCCGCTTCGGCTCTTGCGCCTTGATTAGCATTGAAGGAATGGAAGCGCGATCGACGCGCCAAATGCCAGAACTCGGTCGTCCTGCACCACCGGGGCCAGCGGCATCGGGAGATCATTCGCTGTGCGGCTGGTCGTGAACTTCCCCGATACGGTCATGTCCGGGTACGCGTCTGCATGCGCGAGGCGTAACCCCGCTTGCGCCGCAGTTTCGCTCAACCGCGCCAGCCGCAGATCCGGTCGCTGCTGAAGCGCGACCGCGATCGCCGCCTCGATGGAAACTGGCACGGAAACGGAACCGGCCGTGAGGGCGGGCAGCGGATCGTCGAGGACGAAGAGGCTCACTCGCGGCCATCCCAGTCAGAAGCCTCAGCGTGATGAGAGCGGCCTCCAGACGGCCCTCCACAAGCGCCCGACGCGAACGCAGGCGCTCGACCTCGGTCAGCAGCAGGTTCAGTTCGAGCGGAGCGGTATCACGCTCATCAACTCGAATCCGGACGACCCGAAGCGTCTGCTCATCCAGGCCTTGGACGCTACTCGTAATCTGCAGCTCACGAAGCGTCGCGAGCGCGCCGGCGTGCGCGCTGAGCACCTCGCGTGTCAGTTGCCGCTCCCGATCCGCCACCTCGGCCTCAACGACGGCCAGCTCTGCTTCCGCCAGATCGATTCGGCGCTGCCGTCTGGCGCCCAGCTCGATCGGCAGCGCGAACCCCAGACTGAGGTCTCGCTCGTCTGGCGAGCCCGTGAAGCGGCCCGTGCTCCGCTCTACCTCGACGGTGGGATTCGGTCGCAGGCCCGCTTGTCGCAACCGGGCACGGCCGCGTTCAAGGTCGAGGCGCGCCGAGGAGAGCTCGCGATTCGCCAGGAGTGCGCGGCGCACCAGATAATCAGCGTTGGCGCGTCCGAATTGCCCCGCAGTGATCGTGGCACGATACGAATCGGCTGCTGCGGCTGTCGGGATCGACGTCTGAGCGGCGACCGGATGGAAGAACAACGTCGTGCACGCGATCAGCGCGCCCGACAGTGCCACACGGCGCGCATGGTACAACTGATTCATGGCGTTTGCCCTTTGGAAATGTGCTTCGCGACGCTGTAGCGGACGCAGAGCGATCCTCTGATCCGCTGAAACCCGACTGAGGAAGGGCCGGCCTAGATGCGAAAGTCGCGGAGGACTAGAAATCGCGGGGAGTCTATGGTGCTAAGGATCGCTGATCCTGGAGGCGCACTGCGGCTGAGGCTGGCCTGCAGCGGGAGGTGAGCGCAACAGATGCCTGACGCATCATCGCGCGCTGCTCGCGTAAGCGATGACAACGTGCGTCCACGTCCGTGCCGAGGTCCTTCCTCGAGGGCCTGCGACCCCATTGATCGTTCCGATGCAATGAGTGCTAATACTCGCGCGGCGAGGACAACTCCAAGAGAGAAGAGGACGAACAAGACAAGCGACACATAGGTACCGTCGTGGGGCCAATGCTCCCCGCGGTCCACAACCTCATAGAGAGGGAGCAGAATGAACAGCGCGATGCTAAATAGCGTCGCTACGGTTCTGAACCGTTGCATGTGTCCGACCGAAATGGTAGTCGCTCATGCGGTCCGGCGCAAGCCTCGGGCCAAACCCGCCTGAGGTCTCGGTACAGCCCTGAGCCGCGAGCAACGCCGCTGGTGGGGTCGGGAACTGGCGCGGTAATCCGTAGGCGGCTCCTTGGCTGGTCCGGGGTTTCCGAAAGTCTCGCCATACGGCCCCAAGGGCGAACCTGTCGCTCAGGCCGTGAGGGGCTTGCGGGCTGCCGCGGCCCGAGCTCGCCCCGCGTACAGCAGTTGAATCCGCTCCGCGTCGTGCTCGACCCGCACGACGTCAGTCAACAGCGCGAAATGCTGCGCCGCCATCTGGACATACTTGGCGCATCTCATATCGTAATATATGTTGTCAAGTATTGTCAGAAGTGTTACACTCACGGGTCGTGAGCGCAGCGACCAAAGGTTCAGGACATCCGAGGACCGGCCTTCGCCCCGGCGAGAAATCCTCCGACTACCACCAACTGACCATCCGCGTGCCGGAATCTACCGTGCGGCTCCTCAGAGCGGCGAACGCCGCCCTGTCGCGCTCGCGGTGGCGCCTTATTACCGAGGCTCTCCAGGTGTATCTCGCCGATGGGAAGCCGTTGACCGCCGAGCAGCGCGCCGCCGTGCAGCGCGTGGAGCGGGCACTCCCGAAAGAGACGCCGTAGGATAAATTCCGCCCGCTTTCATGAAAGGCAGCATAGGAGATGAGTATGGTGAAATGGGAATATCACCTCGAAAGGTCGGGAAGTGTTGAGCGATTTGAGCACCTCACATCTCGACTCAATACGTTGGGCGACGAAGGGTGGGAGGCGATTGGAGTCTCCGAATATGACCAGGATCGTCACTGTTCTGTTGAAGCGCCACAAGGTGGAACGCCTCAGAGTTGAGGCGGAGTCGAACGCGCCAAGCATTCACATCGGCATTCCTCTCGGTGGGATGCCGCAGGCCAAGGCGATCAGGCGAACTCAAGAAATGTGCGCCATCCGTTCGCTGGCTGCTGTCGGTACGTGAGAGCAGCGCGCCATCGTCGGTCGTCGGACACGCAGCCTGACTGGAGTGACCTATGCCGAAGGGTGGCAAGCGGCCGGGGCCGGCGCGAAGAAGGGGGTGCCGCAGACGCGCACGCTCGAAAAGATGGACCTGCCTGCGGCAGCAGCGCGCCTACGCGCAGCACCTCCCGGCGCTGTCGCAGGCCCGGCTCGACCTCGCGCTCGGCTGCCATCACCTGATGGGCAAGGAGCGGGACGGGACGTTCACGCGGATCACCGACCCGGACAAGATGCTGGGCCGTGCTGAACAGCGGCGCCACGTTCTACAACCTGTACGCCCAGAATCCCGATCGCAATGCGCTGAAGGACATCGACGATCGGCTGCTCGGGGACGCCGACGCAGCAGATGGAGCTCTCCGGCCGGAAGGGCAACCGCTCGCGACGCGGTCGGACACGGAACTGAAGGTGCTGGCCCTCGCGCTGATCGCGAAACTCGATGCTGACTGACACCGAACGCGACCGCCTGCTGGCGGTGACCGCGGAACTGCAGCGGCGCCGGGACTCCCGGTTCAACGGGTTCTTCGGCGAGACGGGGCCGGTGCGCCGCGGTCTGACCCGAAGCATCTGGAGTTCTTCGCGGCCGGGCGCAGTTCAAGGAGCGCCTGTTCATGGCCGCCAACCGCGTCGGCAAGTCGGAAGCCGGCGCCTACGAGGTGACCTGTCACGCGACCGGCCTGTATCCGTCCTGGTGGACGGGTCGTCGGTTTCACGCCCCCGTCGAAATCTGGGCCTCGGGCACCAACAGCCAGACGACGCGCGACATCGTGAGCAGGCGCCGGGCACGGGCATGGTGCCGCCGCATCTCATCGTGTCGATGCAGACCGCTCGCGGGCTCCCCGGCGCCCTCGAAGGGCGCTGATCCGGCATGTCTCGGGCGGCCAGAGCGTGCTCGGGTTCAAGACGTACAACAGGGCCGACCCTCGTTCGAGGGCACGGCCAAGCATGTCATCTGGGACGATGAAGAGCCGCCGGCAGACGTCTACACGGAGCAGCTCTATCGGGACGGTCACGACGAAAGGCATCGTCCTGTGTGACGTTCACGCCGCTGCAGGGCATGTCCGACGTGGTGCGCGGGTTCCTCGAGCCGGAATCAGACGCCGCCCAGGAGTTCAAGTGGTTCGTCCAGGCGGGCTGGAAGGACGTGCCGCACCTGGACGGTGAAGAGAAACGTGCCCTGCTCGCGAGCACGCCGCTCATCAAATCCACGCGCGCACCGAAGGCGAGCCGATGCTCGGCTCCGGCGCCATCTACCCCATCGCCGAAGCCGACATCATCACGCCGACCTGCGAGATCCCGAGACCTGGCGCGCGGGTGTATGCGCTGGACGTCGGGGTGGAACCGGACGGCGGCGATCTGGGGCGCGGAGGAGCCGGGCACCGGGATCATCGATCTGTATTCGAGCACTATCAGGGGCAGGGCGAGCCGGCGAGCCACGCGCAAGCGATCCGGTCGCGGGGCGACCGGA
>CAWFFB010000005.1:0-121834 GCA_963814975.1 uncultured Acidobacteriota bacterium
TTGGGAAGCCAGGACATTACCACTATGCTAAGCCCGCATCTCGGCCGGCCACGATCGGCGGGGCTGAACGCCCAGCCTCCGCGACGCTCCCCAAATTTTATCACGCTCGAATCAGGGCGAGAACCTCGTCGCGTTTCTGATCCATCAGTTCAGGCGTCGTGGCTTCCAGATTCAGGCGCAGCAGCGGCTCGGTGTTCGACGGCCGCACGTTGAGGTGCCAGTCAGGGTAATCGACCGACAGGCCGTCCAACGTGTACTGGTGGCCGTCGGCATACCTGGCAGCGATCGTCTCGAGCTTGGCGGGCACGGCGTCCATGCTCGGCAACTTGGTGTTGATCTCGCCCGAGATGAAATACCTGCGGCGCAGCGGCTCGAGCAGCTGGTGCAGGCTCAATCCCTTCTTCGACATCAGCTCCAGGATGAGCAGCGCCGGAATAAAGCCGTTGTCGGCGAAGAAGTTGTCGCGGAAATAGTAGTGTCCGGTCACCTCGCCGCCGAAGACGGCGTTGGTTTCCCTCATCCGACGCTTGAAAAACGCATGGCCGACGCGGTTCATCAGCGCCGTGCCGCCGTAGCGCTCGACGACGTCCTTGACCGCGTAGCTCGCGCGCAGGTCGTAGATGACCGTCGCCCCGGGCTCTTTCATGAGGAACGCCTCAGCGAGAAGCGCGGTGATGAAGTCCCCGGACACGAACTCACCGGCGCCGTCGATGAAGAAACAGCGGTCGGCGTCCCCGTCCCATGCGATGCCGATGTCGGCGTGTTCGGCCACGACCCGATCGACGATGTCCTTCCGGTTCGCCTCGATCAGGGGATTGGCTTCGTGGTTGGGGAAGGTGCCATCGATCTCGAAACACAATCTGGTCGTCTTGCAGGGCAGGCGGTCGAAGAGCGTCGGCGCGACCAGCCCCCCCATGCCGCTGCCGGCGTCGAGCACGACGTTGAACGGCCTGATGATCGTCGGATCGATGAACGACATGACGTGCTCGATGTACGGCCCCAGCACGTTCTTTTGTGTGACCTGTCCTCGGCGCGCCGCTGGAGAGGGGAGCCGCCCGGCAGCGATCATGTCCCGGATCTCCATGAGGCCCTCGTCGCCGCTGAGCGGAAAGGCCTCCTGCCGCACCATCTTCGCGCCGTTGTACTGCTTCGGATTGTGTGAGGCGGTGATCTGGGCGCCGCCGTCCCGCTGATCCCGCGCAACGGCAAAGTACATCATGTCGGTCGGGATCATTCCGTAGTCCACGACATCGGCCCCCTGCAGCGTCGCTCCGTCAATGAAGGCGGCGGCGAGAGCGGGCGAGGAGAGCCGCATGTCGCGGCCAACCGCGATCTGAGCGGCCTTCAGGAACGCGACGAACGCCCGCCCGATCGCCCGCGCGGCCTGTTCGTCTATCTGATCGGGATACGTGCCGCGGACGTCGTAAGCTTTGAAGATCTCTGGATTCACGATCATGAAGCTTTGAGCTGTCTGCTCTCAGCCGGCTGTTCACGTCGGCCTTGCTTGAGGACCGACAGCTCACCGCTGGAGCGAGAGGTCCTTCAGAGTCTACTAAAATCCGTCGCCACCGACTTGTCGCCCAGCACGACGTCGTCGATCGTCGCGCTGCGCCCGACGTGGCAATGGCGACCGAGAATCGAGCGGCGGACGGCAGCGTCCTGGCACACGCGCGTGTCGGCCCAGATGATCGACCGATCGAGTACGGCGCGCTCCTCGATGTAGCACTGCCGGCCGACGACGGTGTACGGACCGATCGAGGCGCCGGTCTTCACCACTACGCCGGCGTCCACGAAGCAGGGGCCGTCGAGCGTCACGCCTTCTTCGATCCTCGCCTGCGGCGACACCCACGTCTGGCCGGCGGCATCCGCGAAGGGAGCGGTCCGGTAGCGGCCATCCATGATGTCGCGATGCACCTGGATGTACTTGTCCGGCGTGCCGATATCGATCCAATAGCCGCGATTCACGTAGGCGACGAATGTCTCGCCACGCTCGATCAAGGAGGGGAAGAAGCTGCGCTCGATGGACCACGGCATGTCCTTCGGGATGCGATCGAAGGTGTCCGGTTCCAGCACGTAAATGCCCGCGTTGATGGTGTCGCAGGTAATCTCGTCCGGCGACGGCTTCTCCAGGAAGCGCTGGATGTTGCCCGCCGCATCCGTTTCGACGAGTCCGTATGCGCTCGGATTCTCGACCGGCGTCAGGACAATCGTCGCCTTCGCCTTCCGCTCCCGATGCAGGCGGATGACCGCCGCCAGATCGACTTCGGTGAGCACGTCGCCGTTGAAGACGATCACCGATTCGAGCAGCGATTCGCCGGCGTAGCGGACGGCGCCGGCGGTGCCGAGGGGCGCGGGCTCGACGACGTACCGGATGCTCAGGCCAGTCTCGCTGCCGTCGCCGAAGAGCTCCTCGATGCGTCGCGGCTGGTAGTTCAGGCTCAGCACGACCTCGTCTATTTCAGGGATCTGCTTGAGGAGATCCAGTTGGTAGTGGAGAAAGGGCCGCGCGAAGATCGGGACAATCGGTTTCGGGGTGTGGATGGTCAGCGGCCGAAGCCGCGTACCCTTTCCCCCTGCGAGCAGGATCGCCTTCATCGGGAACCACCGATGATATCATGTGCGGAATCTGCGCATGAACCTCCCGAACTCGCTGACGGTCACGCGAATCTTTCTCGTGCCGCTGCTGGTCGTGGTGCTGCTGACGAAATTCGAAGGCCGCATGATCTTCGGTGTGCGGGAGGAGCTCGTCGGTGCGGCGATCTTCGCGCTCGCCTCGGTCACCGACTGGCTGGACGGGTACCTCGCCCGCCGCCGCAAACAAGTGACCGCGTTCGGGCAGGAGCTCGACCCGCTCGCCGACAAGCTGCTGACATCCGCGGCGTTCCTGGCGCTCGTGCAGCTTGGGCTCGTGCCCGCGTGGATGGCGGCCATCATCATTGGCCGCGACCTCGCGGTCACCGCCCTCCGCAACCGCGCGTATTCTCGCGGCGTCCCCATGCCGGCGTCCCCGCTTGGCAAGATCAAGATGGTCGCCCAGGTGGTGGCGATCCTCGTGCTCATCCTCGGCGACGTGTATCTCCCGGGAATGTTCGTGGTGGGACGGGTCGCTCTCTGGGTGGTGGTGATCGCGGCGCTGCTGTCTGGGTTCGAGTACTTCCGGCGCTTCAGCGGCGTCACCAGTGCGCGGGTCGCCGAACTTCCGATCGGGCACGATCAGCGGACCGAGCGCAAGGCGGGCTGACCGGCTCCCGTTTTCGACGAGCTCTCCGAACAACCCTGAGCCGAGTCGACAATCGCCACAGTGCGGCGCGGTGCCCCTCGACGTCGGGGAGGCACGCGCTCCGCGACACCAGATCCTATCGCCGCCGTGGAATCAGCAGGTCTCCACTGTAGATGGCGTCGCGGACCCGGGTGAGCCGCACGACTGAGGTCTCCGGATCGGCGAACACCACGATGGCCTCGCCGACGGCTGCCAGGGGCAGGCCGGCCACGTTCAGGTTCCGGTAGATGGCGAACCGGGTTCCCGGCGCCGCGCCGCGTGTCTCGCCGACGTCCGTCACCATGAAGTCGCCGACGGCACCAACGGTTCGCTCGTTGTCGCCGAACAGGAGCTGCCCGGATGCCGAGAAGTCGAGCTCGCCGTGTGTGTCGGTCCGATCGGCATCGAGCGGGATGTCGGGCACCACATACGGCTCCAGGTGATCGCCGGCGAGCAATCCGTCGCAGGCGAAGTCGACGAGCGCAATCGACGTCGTCTCATCCACGGCGACGACCCGAATCCAGCCGGTCGTGCTGACCGCGCGGGGACCGGTGCGGCTGCGGCTCGAAGCCGGCCGCCGCACGAAATACTGCTGGCCGAGCTCCATGCCCCGCGTCCGGCCTCCGTTGACGACAACGAGGTCGCCGGCCCCGAACAGCTGCCGGGCCACAGTGGCCTGGGCACCGATCAGACGCAGGACATCGGTCGAGGGAGCCGCACCGGTCACCGCGCGCGGAGCGCAGGCGGCGGCCATCCGGAGCGCGTTCTGAGCGCCGGCGACGGCAGCCGTCGAGGTCATCAACGCGAGCGCGACGGCGAAGCGGAGGATGTGTTTCATGATGAGGGTGTCCCATGTGCCTGCAATTTCAGCGTGGCGATGATCTTGCGCGCCTCGTCCAGATACTCGCTCTTCTCGAATTCCTCGACGAGCCTCTCGAGATACGGCAAGGCTTCGGCCTCCCGCTTCGCCTTGATCAGCGATTCGCCCAGATAGAAGTAGACCGCATCGCGGTGGGAGTACTCCGGGTCCTGTTTGAGCAGCGTCATCAGCCTGTCGATCGCACCGGGATACCACCGGATCCGCAGATAATGTCGCCCGACCTCGAACTCCCAGGCGCCGAGGTTGTCGCGGGCCTCCCGCAGCCTGGCCCTCACTTCAGGCATCAGGCTGCTGTCTGGATAACGCTCGATGAAGGCGTCGAACTCCCTGACGGCGCTCCGTGTTTCGGTCTGGTCGCGCTGCGGCGACCGCATTTGCCTGAAGTGCGCCATGCCCAGCTTGAACTGCGCGTAGTCGGCACGGGGATTGGTGGGATAGAAAGACAGGAACTCCTGGAATTCGTTGATCGCCAGCACGTACGATTCCGCCGTGCCCTCTCCGAGGTAGGTGTCACCGACCGCGAGCTTCGCGTCGGGACGGAGCGGGCTCTGTGTGTACGCTTCGGTGAGCTGCCGGAAATACTCGCGGGCGGTGAGCCAATGCTTCTCATTGAGCTCGCTGGTCCCTCGATCGAAGAGAAACTGATCCGGGCGGAGCGTGCCAGGGGGCACCGTGCCCCGGCCGCTGGAGGCGCACGCCACAGCCCCCGCCAGCGCCAGGCCGGCGGCCAGGAGACGACAAGACCTCGCGAAAACGTGCGGCGTGTTCACAATATTTCCGTCAGCCATTTGTGCTCGGCTGCGAGCCCTTCCTCGAGGCCGACCGCTGGCGCGAATCCCAAGTCCGCACGAGCCAATGACGTATCGGCGTACGTGTGCCGCATGTCGCCCTTCTGGGCGGGATCGGCGCGGAGGACCGGGCGGCGTCCGGAAACTCGACCAATCATGTCGAGCACCTGCTTAATCGACACTCGCGAACCGCCTCCAATATTGTACACGCGGCCGGGGACTCCCTTGGTGGCGGCGGCGATCGTGGCGCCAACGGCATCCGTGACGAATGTGAAGTCCCGCGTCTGCTCCCCGTCGCCGTACACGGTGATCGGCGTCCCGAGGATAGCCGCGCGAAGAAAGATGTGAAATCCCATGTCGGGGCGCTGCCTGGGCCCGTACACGGTGAAGTAGCGCAGCGACACTGTCGGCAGGCCGTGGGCGACGTGGTAGAGATAGCAGAGTTGTTCCGCCGCCAGCTTGCTGACGCCGTATGGGGAAACGGGCTGAGGCAACGCGTCCTCGCGCATCGGCAGGACGACGTTATCCCCGTAGATGGATGAGCTCGACGCGTACACGACCCGCTTGATCGAGCGTCCAAGGCACGCCTCGAGCAGGATCTGCGTCGCCTCGATGTTGTTCGTCGAGTAGACGGAAAAATCGCTCCCCCAGCTCTTCCTGACACCCGCCTGGGCAGCCAGATGAAACACGTGAGAACGATCGGCCAGGAGACTCGGCAGATCAGCATCTTGAACGCGCGTCTCGACGAAGCGAAAACGCGGCTGGCGGCGCAGTTGCGCTAGATTGCGCTCCTTGATCTCCCGCGGGTAATACTCCGTGAAGGAATCGACCGCCGTGACATCGGCACCCTGGCTGAGGAGCTGCTCGGCCAGAGTCGAGCCGATGAAGCCGGCCACGCCCGTGATGAACGCCTTCATTGATCAGCCACGCCGGCGAGGAGCTGGCTGATGCGTTCTGGCAGGCGACGGGGGCGGCCGGCGCCGTCGAGAGCGGCGTGTACGGTATGCCCCCCGGCGAGCACGGTGTCATCCGAGGGACGGACGACCTCGTAGTCGAACCTGACGCGGACCGCCGACAGCAGTCCCCCGCGCGTCCTGATCTCGAGCTCATCGTCATAACGGGCCGGCTGACGGTATTCGCAGTGTGCCTCGACGACTGGCAACGAAAACCCCTCGTGTTCCATCTCGCGGTAGCTCCAGCCGGCGTGGCGCAGCAAATCCGTGCGGCCCACTTCGAACCACACGAAATGGTTGGCGTAGTAGACAATGCCCATCTGGTCGGTCTCGGCGTACCGTACTCGTAGCCGTGAGATGGAGCCGGCGGCGTTCAAATGGCGCCCCTCGGGACCGTCGTCAGGCCGCTGGCGGCCGCCGCCTTGAGTTCGCGCGTGGCGCGTTCGGGATCCGCGGAATGGAAGATCGCCGATCCGGCCACGAGGATGCGCGCGCCGGCCTCAACGACGCGTGGGGCGGTTTCGGTGTCGATGCCGCCGTCGATTTCGATGGGCGCCGCCGCATTGCCGGCGCGATCGAGGGCCGCGCGCACCTCCCTTACTTTGAACTCGCTGCGTGGAATGAACCTCTGGCCTCCGAAGCCAGGGTTCACCGACATGACGAGCACGAAGTCCACATCGCCGGCGATCTGGTCCAGGGCGCCGACCGGCGTCGCGGGATTCAACACCACTCCCGCCCTGGCGCCGAGCGCCTTGATCGCGTGAACGGTACGATGCAGGTGCGGCAGTACCTCGACATGCACAGAGATCATCGAGGCGCCGGCCTCGGCAAAGGCCTCGATGTATCGATCGGGGTCGGTAATCATCAGGTGCACATCGAGCGGCACGGCCGCGATACCTTTCAACGAGCGCACGACCGGGATCCCGATGGTGATATTGGGGACGAAATGGCCGTCCATCACGTCGACATGAATCAGGTCGGCGCCGCCGCGTTCGACGGCAGCAATCGCGTCGCCAAGGGAGGCGAAGTCGGCTGAGAGGATCGAAGGCGCAATCTGTACCCTCACTGACTCACCTCGACCGAGATTGGCTCGCCCGGCGAGATCTGAAAGCCGGCCTGCGGACTCTGGCGCAGGACCACTCCCGCCGCCACCCCCGGATACAGCCTCGATCCGACGATGGCGACGCGGAAACCGCGATCCCGGAGGATTTCCGCCGCATGACCACCATCGACACCGATTAGATCGGGCATGACGTAGCTGGCGCCGCGCTCCGCGCGGTTCACAAGCAGGGACACCTCGGCACTGGGCAGCTTTGCCGGCGGATCCTGAGCGATGACGACATCGGACGCATAGGCCTCCGAACGGATCTCCGAGACGGACGCGAGGTCCAGGCCGTCCTGCGACAGGCGCATCTGCGCGGTGCGGTCGGTCTCCCCCGTCAGGAGCGGGACCGTGGCGGCACGCTGCCCGGCGCTGAGCCACACCCGAATGCTTCGCTGGCGCCGCGCCGTCGATCCCGTCGGAGGGTCCTGGGCCACCACCAGGCCCGTGGCCCGCTTCGGATCGGGCCGCCGGCTGTCGTCAACCCGAACCGTCAGGCCCCAGTCGGCAGCGATGGCCGTGGCCTCGTTGGCGGTGCGGTTGATGAGATCGGGCACCTGCACCTCCCGGGCGCGGATGGCGAGGCGCATCGAGGCCGCGGCGAACAACAGGAACGTACCCACGAGGGCTCCGCCGAGCACGAAGAGCTTCCCCGCACCAAAGAGGCGAGGAAACACCCGAAACTTAGGCCTGTTTTTTCGCACCTTCGCCTCTTCCGGGAACCACACGGGAACCGGACACGAGTTCGACCGCCCGCCGGGTGGCCTGCGAACTGGGTTCCGCGTCGATTTCGAGCATCACATCATGGCCGCTTCCAGTGGCCAATTGCCTGCACCGCTTTCAGTTCGGCGCCGCGCTGAAGCATCCGGGGGCACCGGTGCGCCGCGTCGTCCAGTTGGAAGGTTATCCCGCCCTTCGCCCGGCCGTACTCGATTCTAGCAGCCTGACACGCCGCCTGGAGCACCATGCGGACGCGCGGCGCCCGGCATCGGTCTGACGGACGCAGGGAAGGAGAGACAGAAACCTTGGCGAAGCGGAGTTGGGATATGGCGCGGGCAAACTTGGCTTCAGCCTCTTGGCCTTGAGCTTTCATTCAGGCTTTTCGCACGCTGGGGACGCGTTCAAACACTGCGCCGAAGAACGCCTCGAGGCCGTGCCGATCGGGCGCCGTGCGGAGATGGCCGCGGCCGTCTACGACCGTCGGCGGCAGCGCGGGGTGCGCACCGCGTGCATCCACCGAGGCGAACGCCGGAGCATCCCGGAGAAACGCATCCACTACGCTCTCGTTCTCTTCGGGTTCGCTGGAGCAGGTGGCGTAAACGAGTCGCCCGCCGGGCTTGACAACCTCGGCTGCGTGTCGGAGCATCCTCAGCTCGGCAGTAGCCAGCGGGGCGAGGTCCGATTCCTGGCGGCGCCACCTGATGTCGGGGTCGCGGCGAAGCGTACCGAGTCCCGAACAGGGGACGTCGACTATCACAGTGTCGAACTGCGTGCGGAAGGGGAGTGGCGAGAGCAGATCCGCCTGGACCAGCAGCGTGTTGGCCGTCCCGGTGGTCTTCACCGTTCGACCGAGCAGGCCCATCCGCCGATCACGCACATCGCACGCAACCACGCGGCCGTCGTCTTCCAACGCCGCGGCGATGGCGGTCGCCTTCCCGCCGGGCGAGGCGCAAGTATCGAGGACGCGGCGACCCGGATGGGCCCCCGCCAGGAGCGCCACCAGCTGCGACGCTTCGTCCTGCACCACGAACCAGCCTTCCCCGTAGCCGGACCCGCGCAGCGGATGCCCCGACTCGACGATGAGCGCGTCCGGGGCGTATTGGCCGGCCGCCACTACGATGTCGAGCGCCGCCAGCCGGACGCGAAGTTGCTCGGGCGTGAGGTGCAGGCGATTCGCGCGGAGCGTCAGAGGGGCGGGCGTGTTGTTGAAGTGCATCCAGCGTTCAGCGGCGGCAAATCCGAACCGTTCGTACCACCGCTCGGCCAGCCAGCGCGGGTGCGAGAGCGTGACGCTGAGGTAGTCGATCGCCTGAGCACGCTTGGCCGGTTCGGCCGGCCTCTCCGGCAGCGGCAGCGATGATCGGCTGCGCGCAATCGCTCGCAGGACAGCGTTCACGAATCCAGCCGCGCTCCGTTTGCCGACACGCCCCGCGAGGCTCACGGCATCGTCCACAATCGCCGCCGCCGGGACGCGTGTCAGGTGCAGGAGCTGGTAGATGCTGAGCCGCAGGATTTCGAGAATCTCGGGATCGAGCCGATCGATTCGGCGTCTCGAGAACTGCACGATCAGATGGTCGAGCGACGCCCGCATACGCTGAACGCCGGTTGCGATCTCGGAGGCGAGCGCCCGATCTCGTTCATCGCTCAGTTTCGTGCGGGCCTGGGCGATGGCGGAAGACAAATCGGCCCGGCCGGCCGAGACCGCGGACAGGATTTCGAACGCGGCTACCCTGGCGGGCGCGATCATGCGCTGGACGTGAATCGATCGCCGGCCGTGATCCGGTGACCGGCGAGGAACTCCCGTACGTTCATCGGCCGCTTTCCCTCGGCTTGTATCTCGGCGAGCTGCAGGACCCCTGCACCCGTGGCGACGTGCAACTCGTCTCCGTGCGCAGCGAGGATGGTCCCGGGTGGAGCGCCGGCGCTGGCCTCGGATGTCACCGAGCGCAGCAGAATCAGCCGTGCGCCCTGAAGGTACGAGTGTGCGTGCGGCCACGGATGAAGCCCACGAATCCGATCGTGCACACGACCGGCGGACTGGCTCCAGTCGACCGGCGCGTCATCCTTCGTCAAGCGCCGGGCGTAGCTCGCAGTGGATTCATCCTGAGGCGTCTCGGCCACCTCGCCAACGGCGAGCCGGTCGAGCGTCGCGACGAGCAGCGACGCTCCGATGGCGGCGAGGTCGGTTTCGACGTCGACGCTCGTTTCATTCCTGCCGATCGTCCGCCGCGCCGCGGCCAGCATCGGGCCGGCATCGAGCGCCTTGACGACGCGCATGATGGTCACGCCCGTCTCGGGCTCGGCCGCCATGATCGCGCGATGGACCGGAGCCGCACCGCGATAGCGCGGCAACAGCGACGCGTGCACGTTGATCATGCCGGCTGGCGGAACGGCGAGCACGGCCTCCGAGAGAATCTTGCCGTAGGCGGCGACGACGCCGATGTCGGGCCGCAGGTCGGCGAGTGCCGCCAGAAAGCCCTGGTCGTTGAGCGTTGTCGGCTGCAGTAGCGGGAGACCCGCGTCCCGGGCGCGCATCTTGACGGGCGAGTCGGTTACTCTTTGCCCGCGGCCTCGCGGCCGGTCGGGCTGCGTGACGACGCCGACGACGACATGGTGCGAAAGCAGGATCGCGTCCAGGGTCGGAAGGGCGAATTCCGGCGTGCCGAAGAAGACGACGCGAAGGTGACCGTCATCTACCATTTCCCGGCGCGTGCCAGCTTACGGATCTTCCTGACGATCAAATCCCGTTTGATGCCGCGCAGGTGGTCGACGAACAGCGTGCCGTCGAGGTGGTCCATCTCATGCTGGAAGGCGCGCGCGAGGAGACCGGTGGCGGTGCGTTCGTGGGGCTGGCCCATCCGATCGAGGCCTCGGACGGTTGCGCGTGAAGGCCGCACCACCGTCGCGTTGAAACCCGGCACGCTGAGACACCCCTCGTCCTCGAGCTGCACGCCGTCACGTTCGACGAATTCCGGGTTGACCATGACGATCAGCTCCGCGGAATCGCGGCCGAGGGAGAGGTCCGCGACGAAGATGCGCAGGGCGACGCCGACCTGAGGTGCGGCAAGGCCGATTCCAGGCGCCGCGTACATCGTTTCGATCATGTCGCCGATCAGGCGGTCGACCTCTGTCGTGAGGCTGTCGACGGGGGCCGCGCGATCGTGCAGCATGCGGTCGCCGTATTTGAGAATCGGTCGAATCATCCGTACCAGTACCCACCCTTGGACATGCGTCAGGATTCGTGGACCTTCAGAAACGCCCGTTGACCGCCCATCACCTGCCAGCCCTGCGGACCCTTGACCAGGACGAACAGATACGTGAAGTGGCCGTCGTGCAAGTTCCCGGGGGCGCCGTTTCGAATGTCCGCTTCGCATCTGACGACCGCGGTCGAGCCGTAGAAATGAACAGTCGGCTTGCTCAGCCTGAATATCTCCCAGACTCGTTTCGGATTCGAGACGTCCTTCAGGAGCTCGTCCTTCGTCTGGCTGTGGCCGGTCGCATGACCGTAGGTGAGATCCTCGTGCAAGGCCTTGCTGAGCGAAGGAATGTCCTTCTTGACGATCCCTTGCGCCATGCGTTCCAGCGCGGCCATGACTTGCTTTTCTTCCTGCGGATCGCTCGATGCCGCGGACAAGCCAGCCGCCGCCAAAAGAACGCCACAGAGCACGAGAACTCCAGAGTGTTTCATCAGTCTTACCTCAGACAATTCGGGACTGTTGTTGACGAAGATGGCCGTGGTGAGCGGCAGAGAACCCAGGTTGCCGATCCGAGACGCGCCCGAGGCATCACAGCAGCGGCTGAAAAGTGGAGCCGTGAAAAACTTTAGTGTGATCGCCGGGCGAACGCAAGCCCTTCCAATCCCGCCCGCTCCATGTGTCTGAACGAGGTGCCCCTAGGTGCGGGCAAACCGCGCGGTGGTGCGCGAACGGAACGCTCGCCAGTTCTCGACGAGTTCTGCGACTGAGTCGCCGCCGAATTTCTCGGTGAGCGCGTCGGCGAGCACCAGCGCGACCATCGCTTCGCCGACGACCGCGGCCGCGGGCACGGCGCAGACGTCGCTCCGTTCGACGGTCGCGGGACTCACGTCCATGGTCGCAAGATCGACCGAGCGCAGAGGCTTCATCAGCGTGGCAATCGGTTTCATCGCCGCCGTGATCCGAAGATCTTCGCCGTTGGTGATGCCACCCTCGAGACCGCCCGCGTTGTTCGTGGGACGCGAGACGCCCATCCCGCCGGCTCCGGCGGGTCCCGACGAGCGGAACAATCTCGTCGTGAATACGGGAACCCGGCAGCGCCGCCACGGCGTGGCCTCGCCCGATGCCGACGGCCTTGATCGCCGGGATGCACATCAGGGCCTGGGCGAGCCGGCCATCCAGCTTGCGATCCCACTGGACGTGGCTGCCGAGCCCCGGCGGCACGCCGTGCGCGATGACCTCGAAGGTGCCGCCCATCGTGTCGCCCGCCTCTCGGGCACGATCGATCTCGGCGATCATCCGGCCTTCGACCTGGGCGTCGACGCAGCGCAGCGGCGAATCGGCGCCGATCGCCCGAACGTGCTCGAACGTCACGGCCAGCGGATCGGCGAGGGAGGCCGATCCAATGGAGACGACGTGGCTCACGATGTCGGTGCCGACCTGCCGGAGCAATTGACGCGCGATGGCTCCGACGGCGACGCGTGCGGCCGTCTCGCGCGCGCTGGCCCGCTCGAGGATGTTCCTGATGTCGTCGTGCCCGTATTTCACGACGCCTGCCAGATCGGCATGGCCGGGTCGCGGTCGCGTGACCACCGGCCGATCGACTCCCGAGGCCTCGGCCGAAGGTTCGGCTTCGACGGCCATCGTACGCTGCCAGTTCTGCCAATCCTTGTTCGGGATCAGCAGCGCAATCGGCCCGCCGGTGGTCAGGCCGCCGCGTACGCCGCTCAGCACCTGCGCCTGATCGGATTCGATCGCCATCCGGCGCCCGCGTCCGTAACCGGTCTGCCGGCGTCGCAGCTCGTTCGTCATCGCATCGAAGTCGATGGCGAGCCCCGCCGGCATTCCTTCGAGGATCGCGACGAGCGCCTGGCCGTGAGATTCACCCGCGGTGAGAAATCGCAGCATCGGGCGTTCATTCTACTCCCTGGTGCCAGGTGGGCTGCCCAGGGCAGTGGCGCAACGGGCAAAAGACGTAGGCCGGGTCGAGCGCGCATCCGCGCCGCCATGATGGAGGAGAGACGGAGAATGGGAACGTGACGGTCAACCGACGGTGAGAGCGTGCCGGATCACTTCGGAGGAGTCACCCCCTTGAACCATTTGAAGCCGAGAGCGCGGAGTTCAGCCGGGGCCTCGACATTCCCCTCGTAACACGCAACCTCCCACAACTCACCTGCATGCGGGTCCTTTGGCGGCAGGAGCGTTTCCAGCCGCAAGCGCGTTGGGTAGAGGGGCAGGGCCTCGCTGGCCAGTCCCGGCGCGCCTTTTCGGGAAGTTCATCTTCCAGGGTCTGGTATAGATCGTGGGGTCCTCGACCGTCACCTCGTAGTCGATCGTATTGGCGTCGACCAATCTCCAGCGTTCGATCAGGCGCGTATTCTCGCTATAGAAGTGCCCGGTGCTGTCAAACCACCCTCTGCCGTTGAGACTGGTCACCTCGACGACCAGCGTATCGCCTTCCCAGCGGCCACGCGAGGTCCCGAACCAGGACTTCACGTTCTGGCTGATAGGCGGACGCCCATCGGTCGGGAATGACGCGATAGCCGATAGCGTTGAGCATCATCACGGAGCCGGGTTTCTGCACGATCTCCTGACCGTCAAACGAGACGTTGGGCATGGATTCCAGACAAAACGACGCCGGACTGCTGTAGAGGCGTTCGCCCGACTCGCCGGGCCATCCTCGACCCAAGCCCGCCAGAATCTCCTTCCGCCTGGTCATCGCCCAGGGCGTGTAGGGAACTTTCCCATCCGGCGGATCGGAGACAAAGCTTTCTTGCGCCGGCGTCGTCACGTCCACGAACTCATGGTCTTCGAGGTAGCTGGTGCCATCACCACCGGCGCCGCCCCACACGCCTTGGAGGTCGGGTACGCCGTCCGGTGTCCGCGGTGGACTGTAGGGCGGGAGCTTCGCTTTCTGAGCGACCCAGGTCTTGGCCATCGGGAGCTTCGGCGTGTCTTTCGCCCAGAAGGCCTGCCCGGTCGCGGGTGCCGGCGTCAGCACGAAGACCCAGAGCCCAACCGTCAGCGCCGTTGCGACGTCACGAATTCGGTGGCTCACCTGATACCTCGCTTTTCAAGTGCTCGCCGACTCAGCGCTTGTCGAAAAAGGTCGTGCCGGGCTTGTCCCATTCCTGCTCGAGGAGGTACGCATGGCACTGATATTCCAGCAGTTCCATGTTTGCGTTCCTGACGCCGGTAGAGCGGCATGCTCATCTTCCAGGGCCGCGTGAACACCTTCGGGTCCTCGATCGTGACTTCATAGAGCAGGTGATCGGGGCCCGTGGGGGTGTAGCGTTCCACGACGTGCGCCGTGTCGCTGTAGAAATTCCCCGCCCGATCGAGCCAGTTCCGGTCGTGGAAATGGATCACATCGACCACAAGGGTATTGCCTTCCCAGCGGCCGCGCGAGTCGCCCATCCACCAATCGATCGGACCAGGAGGATGCGGATTCCCGTTCATGTAGATGTAGCGAATGGCGCGCACATACTCGTACGCGATCGAGACCTTGTCGGCCTGCTGAATGATCTGAAACGGATACGGCATGTAGGTGATGCGGGGCACTCCAGGCAGATAGCACTTGGTTTCCGGATCGAGCGTGGCGCGCTGTTCGAAGTTCGATTTCTTCTTCGCGAGCGCCGCGGGCTGATACGGGATGGCCCCGCCTTCCACCACGCCGTGCCCGGCGGGTACGCCGAGGCTCGCGCCATGGTCCTCGATGTCCCACGCAGCCGTGTTGACGACCTGCCAGATGCCCTGCAAGTCTGGATGCCCGTCCCGGGTGCGCGGCGGCGTGTATGGTGCCGTCGCCGCGGTCTGTCCCACGCTCGGCGCCGGCGTGAGGAAGCAGATCGCCGCCAGGCCGAACATCAACCGCACCGACCAACGTCTCACCGGAACCTCCTCTGAGCGTTCTGCACCGGCTGCCGCTGGGGATCTCCGTGCATGCCCTACGCGGGCAACACGTTCGCCGCCCAGTGGCGCTGTATCCGAGGGCCGGGCCAGAGCGAAGGGAGGCCCGGAAGTGTTGAGAATATAAAGAGATGTCCGTGTGCTGTCAACTTCATGTCCCGCGCGTCCCCTTGCCTGGCGAAGCCATCGCGCCTCGCTGCAACTGAGCGCGATCGGCGCAAGATGTTCATAGGTCGTTCTCGTCGAATGTGCTATATAGTCCCTCGTTACCGGCCGGCAAACTCGTGCAGGAGGTGGCTTCGATGAGAAGGCTCTCCATTGTTTTCGTTGGCCTCGGAATGCTTTGGGCCGCAATGCCGGTGATGGCGCATCACTCGTTTGCGGCGGAATTCGACATCGACCAGCCGATTACACTCAGGGGAACCCTGACGAAACTGGAATGGGTGAATCCTCACGGCTGGCTTTACATTGACGTGATGACTCCGGACGGCAAGGTTGTGAACTGGGCGATCGAAGCCGGCGGCCCCAACGCGCTGCTGCGGCGCGGTCTGCGGAAGACCGACTTCCCGAACGGACTCGAGGTTGTCGTTCAGGGCTACAAAGCCAAGAACGGTTCAACCAAAGTCAACGGCCGATCCGTTACGTTCCCCGATGGGCGAAATTTCTTCATGGGTTCGTCCGGTACCTGGCGCGCCCTCTGATGGCGCTGAGGCGAAGCAGCCGCAGCAATAGAGCCCATAAGAACGTCCCGAACGGCGCAGGACGGAAGGCAGCGTCCGCGACTGCCGTGCCCGGCGACACGCTTCACTGACATCGCGCCATTGCTGAACGTGTCGACTCCTTTTCCACATGTGAATGCGTGACAGCGACGGTAGTGACGTGCCTTGGCAGGGAGGATGAATGGCTCGGATCAAAACTATCCTGGGTATGGGTGCAGCTTACGCCACACTGTTGATGCCCGCTCTGGTGTCGGCGCAGGCGCCGGTGCCGCCAGAAGAGCCGCGTTCTCCGGTCCTGCAGGGGCCGTGGCGAAATGCGGGAAATGTACCGTGCCGTGGCCCTTGGGGCCACATCTATGAATGTCCGCCGCCTTCGACAACGGTCGCGATTCGCGCCGGCCGATTGTTCGACAGCCTCACGGGCCGGATGGTGACCAAGCAGGTCATCCTGGTTCAAGGCCAGAAGATCGCTGACGTGGGACCGGAAGGGACACTGAAGATTCCGGCGGGGACCAGGGTGATTGACCTCAGTCAGGCGACGGTCCTCCCCGGTTTCATCGACACGCATACCCATGTCTTCAACCTGCGCAGCGAGGCCAACCAGCTCACCGCGGACGCGTCCATGCTCCTGGCCGTGGAGAACGTGCGCAGCAACCTGCTCGCGGGTTTCACCACGCTGCGCGATATGGATACCCACGGCAATGGCTTCCAGGATGTCGACCTGAGGAATGCCATCAACCGGGGCTCCATTGACGGCCCCAGGATGTTGGTGTCGGGCCGGGCAATCTCCGGGGGGACTCCGGTGCCAGGGGACACATTAGAGGCCATCCGTGTGAGCACGGTTCAGGAAGCGGTTGCCGCCGTACGCGCAGTGCTAGCAGCCGGTGCGGAACATATCAAGCTGCGCCCGACGTCGGGCTACAAATTCGATCAGCAGGGCGTCCCGCAGTACATGGCAATGTATAAGTCGGAGGTCCTGAAGGCGTTGATTGACGAAGCGCATCGCCACGGCAAGCGAGCGGGCTGCCACAGTTTTGGTGGGGAGGGGCTCAAAGACTCCGTCGTCCATGGCTGCGACAGCATTGAGCACGGATACAATTTGACGCAAGAGCTGTGCAACATGATGGCCCAGAAAGGGCTCTACTACGATCCGACCATCGTCCGGTACACGGAGCCGTACATGGACGACAACGACGCCAAGAACACGGGCGGCAAGTTCCGGATGATTCCGATCTTCGAGAGGAATGCCCGCATGTGCATTGCCACCAAGGGCGTCAAGACGGTGCTCGGGACCGGAGCCGAAGCCGCGACCTACGCACATGGGACGCAAGGTCTCGAGTTTGTCGCGCTCGTCGAGCAGGGGGGCATGACACCGGCGGGAGCCCTCCAGGCGGGCACCATCAATGCCGCCGAGCTGCTGCAGTGGAAGGACTACGTGGGGTCGATCACGAAAGGCAAATTCGCGGACATCGTCGCCGTGTCCGGCGACCCGCTGGCCGACATCTCCGAGACTCGCCGGATGAAGTTCGTCATGAAAGGTGGGGAGGTCTTCAGGAACGACCTGACCCCAGGCACGATCGGTTCGGTGGTCAGCAGATAGAAGCGACGGAGCCCGGGGGGCCGGCTGGAATAGGGCCGGCTATCTCGAGCTCTTCTTCGCGGCTTCGTTCTCCAACGCGCGCTGTCCACTGAGGGCGCCCACCAGGCCTTCGTTGCCCTCGTGGCAGGCCATCTCGTAAATCGGGTCCGGCGAGGACCGCAGGAGAAGCGTCGCCGTCCACGGCTTCGTCCAGGTGGACGGATCGTTGACGGTGACGTCCCACTGAAGGGTCTTCGGACCAATCCGCGTAAAGCGCTCGACCACGCGCAGGTTCTCCATGGAGAGACCCTGGAAGCGGCTCTTCTCCGAGAAATTGGTGGTTTCCACCACGAGCGTGTCGCCTTCCCAACGGCCACGCGGGTCGCCATGCCATTGCCGGACACTCGAATCGACATGCGGACGTCCGTCGAGCGGGATGAGGCGCACGTCGTGGATCATCTCCTGGCCGATCGCCACATGGTCGCGCGCCTGGAAAATCTGGAAGTAGCTGTTGTAGCCGGCGCCGAGCCTCGGCACGCCGAACGTCACGCAGCGGTGCTGCAGCGGCAGATCCTCCGGGCCGTCAGCCGGGTGCAGTCGCCTGTACTCGGCGTCCGCGGCCCGTCTCTGCTTGCGCCTGCGGCGTCAGCTCAGGAAGTCTTCCATCCGGTGGGTCGGTGATGAGCGCCGTCCGGTTATCGAACTCGCGGTCGACGATCCAGAAATGGTTGTAGTTGCCGGTCTGGGTGTCGGTGGACTTGAAGTCCTTGGCCTCCTTCAGCACCGCCAGGTAGACGCTGTCACCAAACGCGGCATCGGTTTCGCCGTTGAAAAGCTCAGCGGCCCGGCTCTTCAGCGCGGCCACTTCCGCGTCGGTCAGGAATTTTCGCCCTTGCAGTTCTTTGGGGCGTTCGAGCGGCGTCGCGTCGTTGTTCGCCCAGACGCCTTGCAGGTCCGGATGACCATCCGGAGTACGCGGCGGCACGTAAGCCTTTGCGGCTGAGGCGTTGCCTTGAGCGCCAGCGGAGGGAGCCTGTGCCGCAATCGTGCTCCCTGAGAGCGATGCGACCGCCATGACGACTGCGAGGGCTTCAAGTGACACTGCGATCAACCGGCGTTTCATCTGAACCTCCTCGGCCGGACAGACCCAGCGTCGGTCCCCGTTGTCCCGATCACGCGGAACCAGAGTGCTCCCAACTCGCCTGTATGTCAACGGTCGCTGACTTCCTGTGTCAATGAGTTCCTGTCATGAGGTTTCCCCCCTTCATGTGCTTCCCAAATGGGCGTCCGGACGTTTGACCCTCGGGTCAAGAAGGGCTACTGTGTGGTCGCTGCGCGTCCACTTTTCTTGATAGCCAAGGGAGTTTCCATGAAGTCTGGATTCTTCGTTTCGATGGCTGCGATCGCGACCGTGGCCGCCGTTGTCTCGCTAACGGCCGTTTCTGCCGCTGGCCAGACGTGGAATCCGCCGCGAACTCCGGACGGGCAGCCGGACATCCAGGGCTATTGGATTCCGCAAGGCCCCACCGGGGCGATGACGTTTCCAACCTATACCCTCGAAGGCGGCACTCCGTTCGATGAACGCCAGACCGCCATTGCTGGAGAGAATGCCGCCGGGGCCAATGCCCAACAGTGGTCCAGAGCCTTGAAAGCTCACAGCGTCGTCGTCGACCCCCCGACAGGCAGAATTCCTTACCAGCCCTGGGCGCTCGCGAAGCGGCAGGAGAACCTGGAGGCTCACACACACCCGACCAAGCCGGAGCATATTGACGGCCGAGCGCGTTGTCATCTGGCCGGAGTGCCCGGCACGACCTACGGAGGCGACTCGCAAATTGTTCAGACGCCTGGCTACGTGGTGCTGCTGCAGGAATTTGGGCACGCGCCTCGCATCATCCCGCTGGACGGGCGCCCGCATCTCGGCCAGAACATCCGACTGTGGCAGGGCGATTCGCGCGGCCGCTGGGAAGGTAACACGCTGATCGTGGAAACGACCAATACCACCGCCAAGTTGTTCGACCACATCGGGAATTTCCACACCGCTGCCATGCGGGTGGTCGAACACTTCTCGTTCGACAGGCCCAACACGATTCGCTACGAGGCCACGATCGAGGACCCGAAGGTGTTTGCGCGACCCTGGACAATCGGTCTCACCCTGGCGCGGAACACGGAACCAGGGTTCGAGCTATTGGAAGAGGCATGTATCGAGGGCGAGCGCGACTCGAAGCGCATGCTGCACAGCGCTCCAGCCGCCAAGCCCGCGACGCGGTGAAGTGACAGGCGACGTGTTCCGCCCGAACGCCGCGTGGACCCCGACGCCCGTTCAGGGCTCTTCGCCGGCTTCGGGTACTCTCGAGATATCCGGCGGGCTGGGAGCGGCTCCCAGCTTCTTCAGCAATACGGTCGTGCTCGGCGAGAACACGAAGTTCCCCCCCGTACGGATGCCTTCGGCGATGACCAGGGGTGTCCATCCCCGGTTGTTCTTCGCATCCATGTTGGCGCCGTGATCGACGAGAAACTGAACGATCGAGTCCGCGAAATGTCTCCACGCCGCTCCATGCAGGGCGGTGTCGCGGGTCTTGTTGACGGCATTGACGTCGGCGCCAAGCTCCAGGCACAGCTTGACCGCCTCCAGCGCATTGGCCTCGGTCGATCGACTCATGCCGGGAAGGTGGCCGATGCCGGCTGCTACCATCAACGGCGTCGTGCCTAGATTGGTGGCCAGGTTCGGGTCGGCGCCGCTGGCCACGAGCTCGCGCATGATGGCGACGTCGTTCGACTGGGCGGCGATCAGGAAGGGCGTCGCACCGACGAGGTTTCCGTTGCCGCCCTTCACCCTCATCCCGTAATTCGGCGTACGCCGCGCGCGCGCATTCGGATCCGCTCCGCGGGCGAGGAGCGCTTTCACGAAGTCCAGACGTTCCGTCTTGGGCAGGCCCCCGAAGGCGCTCCATTCGGTGTCCTCGTTCGTGATCCCGTTGGAGAAGTCGTTCAAATAGGAATTCCATTCGCCCGCTGCCCAGTGCAGCGGCCCAAAGCCGGGGCCCAGGTCCGGGTTGGCGCCCTGGTTCAACAGGAACTTGGCGTATTCCGTGTGGCCGCGCACCGTGGCGACGACCAGCGCCGTCGTACCGTCCTTCGCCGCCTCGTTCACGTCGGCGCCTGACGCGAGCAGCGCCTTCGTCGTGTCGAGGTTTCCTTCGCGAGCCGTCAGCAGCAGCGCCGTGTACCCCTTCGTGGAGCGTGCACGAACGTCGGCACCGCGCTCGACGAGCGCGCGCACGACCTGCGTGTGCCCCTCCGCCGCGGCCCACATCAATGCCGTCTGGCCTTCGGAGGTTTCCACCGCGTTCACGTCCGCGCCGCGGGCGAGCAGCGCGTTGACCGCATCCAGCGCTCCGGTTCGGGCACACGTCATGAGCACGGTCTCGCTGTACGCTTGAGCGGCGTTCGGATTCGCTCCAGCCTTGAGCAGCATCTCGACCATCGGCACACTGCCGTTGGTGCAGGCCAGCGAGAGCGGCGTCACCCCGTAGCCGTCCGCCGCGCTCACTTTTTCGCCGGCGCGAATCAACAGGTCGGCCATGTCGGCGTTGTCCCGCTGAGCCGCCCAGTGGAGCGCCGTGAAGCCGTCAGGCTGGCTGACATTCACCGGGACGCCCTGCTTGATCAGACGCCGAACGGCTTCCGTGTCCTGCGTCTTTGCGGCATCCACCAGCCGAAGATCCGTGGCGCCAGCGGCCAAACCGGCCGTCGACAGGAGCGCGACCACCGCTCGGCCTACCAGTCGAATGTTGTTGCGCATCGTTTCCCATCCTTCAAATCTGCCTGCACCTGTCGGAGTCCCGCGTTCACACCTCGGACAGGACACTCAACCCACTCGTGCTGTCCGCGAAGCGCTCTGCGGGAATTCCCATCTTATCGATGACCGTCAGATGGAGATTCGCCAGCGGCGTGTCTTCGGGCAGCCGTACGTGCCGGCCTCCCCTGATCTGGCCGGCGGCGCCGCCAGCCAGGAGGATGGGAAGGTTCGCAGGAATGTGCGCGTTGCTGTTGCTCATCCCGGCACCGTAGACAATGATCGAATGGTCCAGCAGCGAGCCGTCGCCGTCGGGCGTGGACCGCAGCTTGTCCAGGAACCGCCCGAATAGCTGCATGTGGTACGTGTTGATCTTGGACAGCCGCTCCAGCCGGGAGGGCATGTTCAGGTGGTGCGACGTGGGGTGGTGGGGATCGGCGATGCCGATCTCGGGGTACGTGCGGACGCTCTTCTCGCGACCGACCAGGAACGTGGCCACGCGAGTCATGTCGGCCTGGTACGCCACCGCCATCAAGTCGAACATGAGCCCGGCATAGTCGTCGAACTTCGCGGGGATGCCCGCAGGCTGCACCATCTCCGGGAATTCCCGGTCGCTTTGTGTCTCGGCAATCTGAATGCGCCGCTCGATATCGCGAACCGAATCGAGATACCCCGCGAGCTTGCTGCGATCGCCTCGACCGAGCGTCCGTCGAAGTCCGGCGAGCTCCTCGGCGACCGAGTCGAGCAGACTGCGGTCGGACCGAAGACGGCGGAGCCGGGCTTCGCGTTCGGTGCTGTCGCCGGCGCCGAACAGATGTTCGAAGACCGCGCGCGGGTTGGCTTCCATCGGCAGCGGCGTCGTGGCGTCACGCCAGGCGATCGTCGCGCTGTAGGCGCACCCGTAGCCGTCCTCGCACTGGCCCACCAGCTCGTTGGACTCGAGCGAGAGCTCGAGCGACGCCAGCTGGGTCTCCCGCTTCAACTCCCGCGCCACGATTTGGTCGACCGAGACGCCCGCGTTGAGCGTCGTGTTCCTGCCGGACGCCTTGTGGGCATGCGCGCCCGTGAGGAAGGCCGTCTGGGCCCGCGAATGATCGCCGTCCCCTTCATTCAACAGCGGATACGCGTCTTTGTTGGCCATGCCGCTCAGTACGAGCACCTGATCGCGCACGGAGGCCAGCGGCGCCATGATTGGCGGGAGCTCGAGATTGCCCTCTCCCTTCGGCGTCCAGAAGGGCATGCTCATGCCGTTCGGACAGTAGACGGCGCCGAACCGCTTCACCGGCGCCGGGGCGGCGGCGAATGCGGGAACCATCCCGTCGAGCAGCGGCAGGCCGATGGCTGCCCCGATGCCGCGCAGTACCGTGCGGCGCGACAGACTTTTCTTCGTAATCACCATGGCACACTCCTTAAGCGAGGTGACTGGAACGACAACGCTACTGCGCCGTCGCCGCGCCCGCCTGCGCCGCTGCTTTCATCTGAAAGGGCCGACTCTTCACGATTCCAAGAACGAGGGCCGACCAGCGGTAGTCGCTTGGGGCCGCCTCCCGGAGGATCGCACGCAACGCCGGCATGTCGTAGTACGCCGGCGCCCGGCCGATGGCATAGGTCAGGAGCTTTTCCGTGAATCCGCGGGCGAAGTCGTCGCGGCGCGCGATCAACACCTTGCGGAACTCCTCGGGGCCCCGGAACTTGGTTCCATCGGGAAGCGCGCCCGACGCGTCGATGGGCAAATGTCCTTCGCTTGTTCGCCACTTCCCGATGGCATCGAAATTCTCGAGCGCGAATCCCAGCGGATCCATCCGCTGGTGGCACGTCGCACAGATCGGGTTCTGGCGATGGGCTTCCATGCGCTCGCGCATCGACTGCTCGGGACGCTCCCGCGCGCTCGTCTCCTGGAGCGGCGGGACGTTCGGCGGCGGCGGCGAGGGCGGCGCCCCGAGAATGTTGTCCAGCAGATACTTGCCGCGGAGCACCGGCGATGTGCGGGTCGCGTACGAGGTGACGGTCAGAATGCTGCCGTGACCGAGCAATCCGGCGCGGCGGGGATCGGTCTCGACCCGGCGGAAATGCGTCCCATACACATTGCGGATTCCGTAGAAGCGGGCCAGACGCTCATTCGCGAACGTGTAGTTGGCCGTCAGGAGCTCCGGGAGGGGCCGGTCCTCACGCATCTGGCTTTCGAGGAACAGCTCGGTCTCGCGCAGGAAGGCCTCGCGCAGGTTGTCGTCGAAATCCGGAAACGCGTTCGCATCCGGATCCACGGCCTTCATGTTGCGGAGGAAGAGCCACTGGCCGCCGAAGTTCTTGACCAGTGCCGTCGCTCGCGCATCGGCCAGCATGCGTCGAACCTGCTCCTCCAGGATTTTCGGATCCTTGAGCCGGCCGCGCGCTGCCAGATCGACCAGCTGGTCGTCCGGGATGCTGCTCCAGAGAAAGAACGACAGCCGGGACGCAAGTTCGACGTCGGTGAGCCGGTAAAGTCCTCCCGGCTCGACGTTCTGGTGCTCACGCTCGAGACGGAAGAGGAATTGCGGGGAAATCAGCAGTCGGCCGAGCGCCGTCTGGATGCCCGTCTCGAAGTTCCCCTCGCTTCGACCGTCGCGGTAGAACCGAAGCAGCGGCTCGACATCGCCATCGGTGACCGGCCGCCGGTAGGCGCGCCGTGCGAGCGCGGTCAGAATCTTCTTCGCGCACGCTTCCTCTTCGGTCGGACGGGCGGGGCGACAGACAAAAATCTGCCGACGGCTGGGCGTGTCGCCAGGGCCCGTGGCGTTGAACGGCCCTTCGAGCCGGACATACTCCATGTCCATCTGCGGCGCCTCGTAGGTCGAGCTGCTGTGGCGCGGTGGCAAAACGGTCGCACCCAGCCCCTCAGTCGTCGCGCCCTTCTTCACGAACGCGGCGCCTAGCGAGTGCATCCCGGCCTTGGCCGCGAAACGAACCTCGAGGGCCTCATCCGCCGTGAGCTCGTACTGCGGCGTCCCGTAGCCCGTATTGCCCCGGGAACACCGTGGATCCTCGGATCCCGCGGGGCACTCGCCGCCGACACGGAACCGCGTGACCTGGGCCCCATCCAGGAGCACGTCAATCTGTTCCCGCGTCTCAATCGCCCGAATCGCCGAGCTCGTATAGTTCCTCGCCAGGCGGATCTTCACGACATACTCGCCGTCGAGCGGGAAGTAGTGGCGAACGAGCGTACCGCCGCGCGTGCCGTACGGCAGGTCTTCGTGCATCCGCTCGTTCTGCCTGAGGCTGCGCGAGATATTGAACGTCTGGATGGCGGGAGCGATCGTCGGATCGCCGACGGCAAGCCGGCTGATCCTCTTGGCGGCGAAGATGTACCGCTCGAGCAGCGTCGGGGAAATCGACAGGACATCGGCAATGTTGTCGAACCCATGGTCCGACTCATCGGCCGGCAGCAGCGATCCCGCGTTGGTATCGAGCGCGAGCAGGTCGCGAATCGCGTTGGAGTACTCGACCTGGTTCAGGCGATGATCCGCGGGGCGCCCCGGATTCGGATGCGCGGCGGCCTCTCGATCGAGCTCACTCTCCAGCCACGCCGCGAAGCCGTCGAACGTGGCCTTGTCGGGCCGACGCCGTCCGGGCGGCGGCATCGCCCCGCTGCGGACTTTCAGCAGCACTTTCTCCCAAAGTTCGGCGCCGGCACCGACATGCTGGACGTCGGCCTTGTCGAGCATGAGCCCGGCTGTTTTCAGTTTTTCGTTGTGGCAGGTGACGCAGTACTCGGTGAGGAGCGCCCGGGAGGAGGTCGCTGCGTCCGACGTGGAGGCCTGCGTCCCCGGTGTCTGGGACGCCGCAGCGTGCAATCGGCCAGTGTGTCCGTAGCCTGCCGCCAGCACGACGATGACCCCGCACGGAACTACTCGTGACAGCATAAACATCATGCCCCTTCCGCACTGCGCGTGTCTAAGCGAGGGTCCCTGGAACCGTGAAAGCGGCACCTCCATCGGTGCAGTACCTGCACCGCCTGGGCGGATTATGGGGCGTCACCGGAGCCCCGTCAAGCATTGTTGGCAGCATTGTTCAAGGCATTGTTGTAGGCGCGGAATGAGACGTTCAGGGGCCCCGGGGAACCCCGGCCGGGGCGTTCAATTCGCGCCCTTGGCCTCCACGCGGATGACGCCGATCCCGTTCTCGATCGCGATTCTCGTGCCGAACCGTTTGGAGAGTGTTTGGACCTTTTCCAACACGCGACGCGCCATTTCCGGGGACGCCGCAGACGGATTCCCGACCTTGGAGATGGGGCGCGCGCCGTCCTGCCCCAGGTCGGCGGGATAGAGGCGAACTTCCACCAGCTTGCCGTCTTCGAATCGGCTCGCGGTCAACAGCGACTCCATGTTGGCAGGCTGGTGTCCCGACCCTCCCGCTCCGCCGGGCGGCGCGGACGGGTTCGTCACTTCGTTCGCCGGGCCGTCCTGATAGAAGAAATTCGAGACACCGTAGAAAATCGGCTTCCCTTTGTAGATCTCGATGCCGCGCAGCGTGTGGACGCCGTGGCCCACAAAAGCATCCGCGCCGTTGTCGATCATCTGGTGCGCGAACTCGATCAGGAAGGCCGGGGTGTGGTTGTCGTGGCTGTATGCCTGGAACGCAAAGGAATTCTGATGGCAGTGAATTCCCACGACCAGGAAGTCCGCGAGCTGCTTGCCGACCCGTACGCTCGTGACGATCGCCTTGAGATCGTCCTGGTCGATCTCGTAGCTGAGGTCCCCGGGCCGCGCGCCGGCAGTGAACCCGGTTTGAAACAGGCGCAATCGATTCGCCGGCTCGTTCACCGGAACGGGCGCCACCGGCAGCGGCACCTCGGACCGGCGCGCGTAGACCGAATCGCGGATCTGTTTCAACGCACGCAACTGGTCGGCGGTGACCACGTTCCAGACGTTCAGGTGCAGCGGATTGAGTCCCGGCGTGGTCGCGGTCGCATCATAGAAGCGTGTCCGCGGAGGATTCGAGCTGGCGTCAATCGCGTACAGGCCGATGGCCGCCACGGTCCCTTTCGGCGTCGCCGCCGTGCGGGCCATTCGAGCCTCGGCGAGGTTCCTTCCCGATCCGGCGTGGAGGATACCCGCCGCGTCGAGCAGCCGGTGAGTTTCGAACATCCCCTCCGCGCCAGAGTCCAGTGTGTGGTTGTTGGCGGTCGTCATCATCCGAACGCCCATTCGTTTGAGATCGTCAGCGACCGTCTTGGGCCCCCGGAAGTCCTGGTAGAGCGGCCCGCGGAAGCTCCCCAGGTCGACGATCGGCCCTTCCATGTTGGCGTAGGTCATGTCCGCGTCGCGCATCACTTTGGTGAGCGCCTGAAAGCCGGCCTCACCGTCCGCAAATGCCCGGCGGATGATGATGTCGCCCACCGCAGCGAACGTGAACGGCTGCGTGATCTTCATGGCGAGCTCTTTGACCGGATCGTGGCGGATCTGCGGCAGCACGACGTCGGCACCCGCCGCTCCTTGACCTCGAAGAGGGACGCCTTGAGCGACGAGACCGGCGACGGCCACGCCGAGCGCGGCCAACCGGGGAGTCTCAAGAATGCGCATCGCTGTCCTCCTGTGCCGGATCACTCATCATTTCCGTCGCACTTTCAAGTCCGAGGATGGGTCGACCTTGGTGGTGGCGGCAGACCCGGGGAATCGTACCCGAAACGGGCCGGACCTGCGGCGCGGCTCGGTCGTCATCGCATCGAGCGTCGTGAGCCCGGCACTCCATCCCTCGAGAGTGGAACGACGCCCGCCGTTGCGTCGCTGGCGGTGAAAAATCGCAGCATCGACCTCTCAATCCTTTCGATAAATCTGCCGCGTCCGGCGACTGGGACCGGCTCAGGGTCCGGAAAATCACAGGGCGGCGATCTTGCAGCGCTGCAACGGCGTCAATCGAGGAGGCACCGTGAAGCTGGTCGCCGATCGCTTTGTCGTCGTGCACGACGAGCGGGCAGTCGATCTTTCGACCGGCGAGGAGATCGTCCTGCTGGTATCGACGGCCGGCGGTCCTCGCGAGCAGACGCGCTGGGCGCTTCGATGCGACCGATGGTCGCGGCTGTACCATCCTGCGATCGCACGGCTCGTCGACTACGGCATCGTCGGCGAGATGCGGCGGTTCGAGGCGTGGCGCGCCGGTCCGCCATGGCAGGGAAGTCGGACCGCCCGTGAGCAGGCCATCGGTCAGGCGGCGGCGTTTCTGCGCGCAAACGCACTCACGGAAGGTACCCTGTCGGCGCACGCAGCCCGAGGCCGGGGCGGTCGCGCGATCGTGGTGCCGCGCGGCGATGCCGGGTACGACGCGGAGCAGGGATCGCCGCCTGGTGATCTGACGCTCGCCGACTGCGGTCTCGCCTTCGCGAGTCGGCCGGCGGTCGACGCCGTCGCCGAGCTGTTCACACATCCCGGCCCGGCGCGTCCGCGAGCGGTAGCGTTATGGGCCCCGCCGGGGAGCGGTCTCGGAACCGCGATCGACGCGCTTGCGCGGACGGCCCGGCTGAACGGGTACGTGCCGCTGTCCTCAGGGCTCGTCGAATCCAGCGCGCTCGAGTTGCTGGCGGGACGGTCGCTTCTCGTCATCGCTCGTGTGGGTGCCTCGGGCGCATGGCGCGGGCTCGTGGAAATCACTCTTCGATTGCCTGGCCCACATGTTCTGTTGCTGGCGGGTTCCGAAGAGATCGCGCACGTGCACGGTCTGCCATTGGCGCCTGTCGCAGCGTCCGCGCTGGTTGAGGCGATCAGGCCGCTGGAGGTTCCTGCCGCCCTTCGCCGGCGCATCGAGGCGGCAGCCAGGCGATCACGTGGTCTCCCGGGAAAGTTTGTCAGCCTCCTGTGGGGGGAAACAGCGACTCGCAGGCCTCAGGTCTCGAGGTTCGAAGCGCAAGCGGGAAGCCACGCTCGCGAGGCGGGCCTTCAAAGCGGTGTGATTGGCAGGACAGGACGGGTGGCGGAACGATCGCCAGCGTATGGAGTCGACAGTGCTATGGCGCCAGACGGCGCGTGGGCCGCTCCGCGAGAACTCGCGGGACTGCGGCGGCGGCTGGAGGAGGCCACCCGGCAGCTTGACGCGGGCCGGCACGCGCCCGGTGATCGGCTGCTGAGAGGAGTGATTGGGGGACTGGCCCGGCGCCACGATTGGATGCATGCGCTCGGCGGCGCGATCGCGCTGGCGGGATCCCTCTTGAAACGCGGCCGTCCGCAGGACGCGCGGGCGGTTCTCGGCGACGCAAAGGGCTACGCGGCACGAGCAGGGCAGGATGCCGCGGTGATCGACGTGGCGATCCTCACGGGCGTCGCCTGGACCGATCTCGCGCGCCTCGGCGAGGCCGAGGGCGTACTGCAAGCGGCGCTGGCGGCAAGTCGGTCCGGCGACATGCCGGCCCGGCTGGAGCGCGCACGGTTGGCGCTCGCGCGCTGTCTGTTCTGGCGCGGCAGGCACACGGAGGCCGCGGCGCTGCTCGCCTCGATGGATCTTGCCGAGGAGGTGACCGCGACAAGGGTCGCAGCTACCACGGCTTCATCCCGCATCGCGGTTGGCCGGCGAGATCTCGGCGCCGCGGTCGCGAGCGCGACCGAGGCGCTCGACATCGCCGAACGGATCGGCGAACCTGCGCTTCTGGCGCGGGCGGCATGCGCGGCGGCGTTCGCGCGCCTCGCGATTGGGGACCGCGTTGGCGTCGACCGCGACGTCAATCGAGGCATCCGTGCCGCCCGGGCGGCTCGCGATCCGGTGTCGGCCCTTCGGGCCCGTCTGCTGGCAGCGGAGAGCGCGCGACGGGCGGGACGCGACGCGATCGGGACCGCGTTGGTTGGCCGCATCGGGAAGCTATCCACGGCGAGTCTGCCGCCTATCGTGCGCGCTCGCTGTGCGCTCCTCGCGGATCTGCTGACGGCGACCTCGTCAGCCGACGTCGTCAGGCGGCACGTCTCCGCGACGCAACTCGAAGCACTCGCGCTGTTCGCGCCCGAGGCGGCGGGCCCTGCAGCCGGCGACATGCACGGGGCGGTTGAGGACGCGGTCGAGATCCTGCGGTCGTGCCAGACCGCGGACGAGGATGGCGTCCTCCTCTCGGATGTCTGCACGCGGCTGCGCCTTCGTTTGAACGCGGCGGCCGTCGGGTTCTTCGGCCGCGAGCGCGGCGCGCTTGTGCTGCTGGCGTCGGAGGGCAGCGCGCGTCTCGATCCCCGTATCGGGGACCGGGTCGTCGCGGCGGGGCAGTTGATCACCCCGCACATGCGCGAGGGGGTCATCGAAGGTGGCACGCCGGTGCGCTACGGTGGGGATACCGTGGGCGCGCTCGTCGGCCGCTGGGCGCTTGGTGCACCTCCCGAAGTGTCTCGCGTCTCCGTGCTCTTTCCGATGGCGGCGACCGCCGCCGGTCCCGCCCTCGCCGGGGCGATCGGCCGACGCAACGAAGCGGCCGGCCGGGAGGCCGGCGAACTGATTGGAGTCAGCGGCGCGATGGTGGAGGTGCGTCAGGCGGTCGAGCGCGCAGCCGCGGCGCCTTTCGCCGTCCTGATTGAAGGAGAGAGCGGCAGCGGCAAGGAGCTCGTCGCACGCGCCCTTCATCGGCGCAGCCCACGCCGCGGCCGGCCGTTCTGCACGTTGAACTGCGCGGCGCTCCCTGACGATCTGGTCGAAGCCGAGCTGTTCGGCCATTCGCGCGGTGCCTTTACCGGGGCGGTGGCCGAGCGGGCCGGCGTGTTCGAAGAAGCTCACACCGGCACGCTCGTCCTCGATGAAATCGGCGAGTTGTCGCTCCGCGCGCAGGCCAAGGTCCTGAGGACGATCCAGGAAGGCGAGCTCCGGCGGGTCGGCGAGAATCTCGCCCGGCGGATTGATGTGCGGATTGTGTCGGCGACCAATCGCGACCTGCGCGAAGAGGTGGCGGCGGGGCGGTTCCGGCTCGACCTGCTGTATCGCCTGGACGTCATTCGCATCAGCCTTCCGCCGCTCCGCGCGCGACGCGAGGACATCGCCGCCCTCGTCGATCACTGCTGGCGCGAGGCGACGGCCCGCGTCGAGAGCCGGGCGGTCCTGAGCAGCGCCACCATCGCGGCGCTGGCGCGTTACGACTGGCCCGGCAACGTGCGCGAGCTGCAGAACGTCCTTGCGGCGCTCGTCGTCCGCAGTCCGAAGCGCGGGGTAGTGCCACCGACGGCGCTGCCAGCGCCGTTCGCGACGTCAGCGGGCGGACTCAACTTTCGTCTCGACGAGGCGCGCCGGACGTTCGAGGAGCGTTTCGTACGGGCGGCGCTCGTCCGGAGCGGCGGTCACCGCGCCCGCGCCGCCCAGGAATTGGGTGTCACCAGACAGGGATTGACCAAGTTGATGGCACGTCTCCGCATCAGCGAGTCGATTGAAGGGACGATCGAGACCTGAGGCTTCGAGCGGATAGCTCCGAACGCCCGAGTCGAAACCCGAAGGCCGGCTTGGAGTGGGGAGCGGCGGTCAACAACCTGAACGCGCGACCTCTGCTGAAACGGCCGACGCTGCTGCTAATAGACCATTGCCGGCGGGTGCAGGCTCGCCCGACATCGTCGCCCACGCCTTGGCCTTGCAGCTCTCGCAGAGCAACTGAACATCGTTGCTCTGGCAGCACAGTCGCCCCTGAGCGGTTCGAAATTGGTAGGTCAACCCTCCGGGTCGTTTCGAGACGGGCAGCATGCTCTTCCGATGAGGCAATATCGATGCCCGAGCGGGAGTATGCGATTGCTTGGAATTATCGCTTCGACATGAATCAACCCCAGGGCTGCGAACCGCGCCGTGGGAGACAATTGTCCTCAGAGTCCTGGATGTCTTGATGCCGGCGAAGCCTCACCCCTGGTATTGCAGGACGTTCAAGCCGCCATTCCAGTCGCGTGACGTAAAGCAGGCCATCGGACGTGACATAGATGTCGGCTGATTTCGCAGACAGCGCGACATTCGGCCGCGGATCGATCAAGCGCTTCGGAAGCGGCGGCACCCAGTAGGCGATCTCCTGTGGCGCGAACGCGTCCTTGATGTCGAACACCCGCACCCCGGCATTGTTGTAGGTGGCGAAGATGGTTTGCTCGCTTCGATAGCTGCCTGGCCGGTTCTCGTGCAGGTTGTGCGGACCGAACGTGCCCAGCGCGCAAAAGTCCCTGTCTTTTGGGGTGGGCAGCGTGGAGATCGGCACTGGATTCTGCGGCGCGCGCACGTCCACGACGAAGGTGTGAAACGTTCCCTTGGCGCATTGTTCGGCGTTCGCTTCATCGGCCACCACGGCCAGGCCGCGGCCTGGCAAGGGCAGTGCCGTGTGGGTGCCGCCCGGAAACGGCGGGGACCAGTTGATGTGCGAGAGCAGCGTGGGCTTCGCCGGGTCGCTGATGTCGTGAATCGTGAGTCCCCCGTCGCGCCAGGCGGCATAACCACGGTCGCCTGCGGTGATCATATGGTGCAAAGCGGCCCGCCGCCCCTTGGGCAGCACGGACGTCTCGCCGGCCGCCCGATTCATGCCGGGCAGCCACCAGCGCGACACAATCTCCGGTTTCGTGATGTCCTTCAGGTCGACAATGCAGAGAATATGGTCCGTGAAGCCGTCGAAATGAGCCGCGACGAAGGCGTAGCGTCCCCCCGGCCACCACAGGCGGTTGATGCCGAACCCCTGCATCTCCAGAAAGGCAATCTCCTTCATCTCCGAGGGGTGGGAAATGTCGTGAATGCTCAAGCCCGAACGAAATGTCTTGCGGTTGGTGATGCTGTCGGCCAGCGCGTTCTCGAAATAGCCGCGCATGTTGTCGTACGACTGCATCGCCACGATGTTTGCCCCGTTGGCGAGCAGGAGCAGATCGTCGGCAACCTGTAGATGATGCGTGCGAGTGAAAGCTCCTCCCGTAAAAAAGCCGGCGGGCTTCAACCGCCGAGGGTCCGTTGCATCGAGGATCGTCACGCCGTTGCTGAACATGTGTCCGACATACAGATGTCCGCGGTTGACCATGACCTGGACGCTGTCAGGTCGGCCGCCGATATCGCAATACGACAGATGGCGGATGCGCCGTCCAACGCCCCGCGCCGGAATCGGCGCTGCTTGTCCGGACACGGCCGCGTGGGGAAGGGAGAAAGACGCCGTCACACCGAGCAGCCCTTGCAGATATTCGCGGCGGGTCAGAGCGGCCATGGTGCCTCCGTTTCAGTGCCGCCGGGGTCTGTTTCATCGTACGCCCGACCGGCACTGTGATGTCTTACCTTACCGCGGTGTTCACAAAGCCGGAGTACCGAAGTGTCCGGCGCTGCCGGACCTGCCGACGGTCCGCTTGAAGGCGGACATTACAGCATCGTGAACACCGCTGTAGGTTCAAGCTATTGTCTACAATTCAGCCCGGCCCAAGGTTTGACTGTTGATTGGCGCTGCTCAAGAATCGCATGAAAAGGAGAAGAAGATGCCCAGCAAGACTCTCGATGCTGCTGGCCGCCTGCGCGGCTCTGGCGGCTGCATTCCTGACGGTCTCGACGGTCACGGTCGCGCAAGGGCCGTCCGCTCCTGCGGCAGCCGCCGCGCCGGCGCCTCCTCCTCCCCTGATGCCACCGTCCCTGCCGCCGAGCTATGTGGTCAATCTGATGACGCCGGAGGGCATCGCGGCATTCAATACGCAGTGGAAGAACATGGACGCCAAGATCGTCGAAGTTCCGGCGATGCCGGGCGCCGGCGCCAATTGGAAAACGGCGTACGACATTCAGCCGCATGCCGGCGAGAGCGGCTTCGACGATTCGTCCTGGCCGACCATCGGCGCCAAAGCGCTGGACGAACGGCGCGGCGGCGGCAGGGTGTTCTTCACCTGGTATCGCGCGAACCTCACCATTCCGGCCACCATCGGCGGCTTCGATACGGCGGGCGCCAAGGCGGTCCTCACGGTGGCGGTCGACGATTACGCGGAAGTCTGGGTGAACGGGCAGATGCCTCGCCGCAGCGGTTACCTCAGCCCCGCGACGATCCAGGGCTTCAACATGCCGAATCGCGTGGTGCTCGCGGAAGCCGTGAAGGGAGGCGACAGGTTCCAGATCGCGATCTTCGGCATCAACGGGCCGATTTCAGTCGCGCCGTTGAATACGGTCTGGTTCCGTGAGGCGAAGATAGAGTTTTATCGCTGACCGCGAGGCACCCCGACACATCCTCGCTGTCAACGAGAGTGCGATTCGGACTCGGGTTCGACAGCAGGTATCCGAGCCGCGTTCTGCCGCCGCAGGACCGCCAGCGAGAGCACGATGGCGAAGATGCCGACGAACGCCGAATAACCAAAGAATACGAAATAGCCCGTGCCCAGGGCGGCAGGGCTGACGCCCGATCGTTGGAGTGCTGTGGCGAAGGTCTCCTGAGGCAATCCGGCAAAGAGACCGTTGAAGCGCGACACAAAGCCGCCGATATCGGCACTCCTCGCGACGCTCTCGACGATGCGTCCCGATTGCGATGCGATGATGCGAGTGGGAATCGCATAGAGCGAGGAAAAAAGGGCGTATTGGGTGGCGGTGAACCCTACAGAGGTCAGACTCGACATATACGCGATGAGAGCGGTTCCGGCGAAGCCATTGGTAACGTTCTCGATGCCAATCGCAACGAAGAGCGCGAGCAGATCGTGGCCTCGTGTCGAGAGCCAGGCGAAGATGAGATTGCTGAGCGGTCCGACGAAAGCACCGATCACCAGTGCGCGCAAGCACCCGTACCGCGCCACTGCAAAACCGCCGGCCAGAACGCCCACCATCGTCATGACGACGCCGAAAATCTTTCGGACCTCCGCGATCTCCACCAGTGTGAACCCGAGATCGATATAGAACGGATTCATGATGTTCAGCACGAAGTCCGGGAGGCGGTAGAGGCAGATGAGCGCCAGGATGAGCGCCGCCTCGGAACCGTAGCGCGCGAAGAAATCCCGCAACGGATCGCCGAGCGCTGCCGACAGGAAGACGCCCGGCCGCGTGCGAGTGCCAGGGACCGGCAAGGTCGCAAGACCGATCACACTGAACCCCGACACGACGGCGAGCAAGTGGACCCAGACCCGGCCACCCGACGCCCAGGCCGAGAGCACGGCGTCGCGCGTGCCGGTCGCGCCCAGGCCGTTCAGCACGCCAGCAAAGGCGCCTGCATTGGCGGTCAGGCCTGAGCCCAGGAGAAGCGCGCCAAAAGCGACGATCGCCAGGCGGGCAGCCCATTCCAGGAAATCGCGTACGGGAGCGGGGAGAATGCCTTCCGCATGGATGGGCCGAATCGCGTGGTGCTCCTCGCGCGGGGCCGCCATCACCGCTACGACCCCCACCGTCATCAGCGCTGCCATCACCGCGTAAGACAAGTTCCAACCGTACGTTTCAGCGAGCAGGAGCGGCACCGCGCCCGCCACGAGCGTCGCGACCCGGTAGCCCCACTGATAAGCGGCCGCCATCGCACCCTGCCGGGAAATGTCCGCAGCTTCGATGCGCCATGCGTCGATCGCGATGTCCTGAGTGGCGGAGCAAAACCCGACAAGCACCGCGAAAACCGCGACGCTCGTGAGGCCGGTCGCAGGATTGGTGCCCGCCACCAGCCACAGTCCAAGCATGATCAGGCCCTGGCACACCAGCATCCAGGAACGGCGATGGCCAAGCCAGGCGGTGAGAATCGGCACGCGCGCGCGGTCTATCAGCGGCGCCCAGAGGAACTTGAAGGAATAGATCATTGTGACCAGGCTGAAAAAGCCGATCACTTCGAGCGAGAGGCCGGAGGCACGCAGCCAGGCCGACAGCGTGTCGAAGACGAGAAGAAAGGGCAGGCCAGCTGAAAACCCAAGCGCCAACATGACCATCGCGCGCCGTTCGATGAACACGGCGAGCGCCGACCCAGCCTTCTGGCTCGCAGGCACGAGTTCAGCTTGAGTGCTCATTCAACAGGGTCCCGACAGCTATTGTCCTCCACGAAACTGGCACAGAAGCCAGAGGATTGAGTCACGATCCCTGATGGACCGAGGCATGTGATCCAGACCTGCGACGCATCACGCTCGAATGCCTCAGGCAAAGGACCCACGTATAATCGGGGCTGCCCACGGCCTGGACGAGGCCAACGCCAGCAGTTCAGCGAGTGATTCGCTTTTTCTTCCGCCGTCTTCTGCTCACCATTCCGGTGCTCCTCGGAGTGGCGACGCTCGTCTTCTCTCTCATTCACCTCGTGCCCGGTGATCCCGTCCAGGCGATGCTTGGCGACAGCGCCTCTCCAGAAGATATGGCGGAAATGCGGTCGCGTCTGGGCCTCGATCGGCCGCTGATCGTCCAGTACGTCGCCTTCGTCAAAGGCGCGGCAACCGGCGATCTCGGCACGTCGTTGCGAACGAACCGGGCCGTGGTCAGCGATATCGCGGAGCGGTTGCCGGCCACCTTCGAGCTGGCTGGCGCGGCGATGACGGCGGCGATCCTCATCGCGCTGCCGCTCGGTATCGCCGCGGCGGTGTGGGCCGGAACGCGCGTCGATCATGCGGCGACGACACTCGCGCTCGTCGGCATCTCGATGCCGACATTCTGGCTGGGCCCTCTTCTCGCCATCGTCTTCTCGGTGTCCCTGGGGTGGTTTCCGGTGTCGGGGCGTGGGACTCTTGGGCACCTGGTCCTGCCGGCCATCACCCTCGGCGCGCCGCTGGCAGCCGTGCTGGCGCGCATGACGCGCGCGAGCCTGCTGGAAGAGCTCCGCGAGCTCTATGTACTGGCCGCACGGGCCCGCGGCGTGTCCCGGACGCGCGCCGTGCTCAAGCACGCATTCCGCAACAGTCTCATCCCGATTGTCACGGTGCTGGGCCTGCAGTTCGGCGCCGTGCTCACGGGCGCAGTGATCACCGAGACCATCTTCGCGTGGCCGGGCGTCGGCCGGTTGCTCATTCAATCGATCAGCTTCCGCGATTATCCGGCGGTGCAGGGCTGCATCCTGTTGATCGCGGTGACGTACGTGTCGATGAATCTTCTGGTCGACCTGGTGTACGGATTCCTCGATCCGCGTATCCGCTATGAATAGACGGCGCACGGATTCCACACGTTGGGCTCCAGCCTCTAGCGGTCTGTATTCGCTGATCGACTATCAGATACGGGTCACTGGGCGTCTGGCCAGCCGAAATCGGGAAATTCAAAACGCGACGCTCAAAACCCAGAGCCCGAGAAATCCATGCTGAAGATTGGCGCAGCCATAGTCATCGTCGCGGCGCTCGGGGCGCTGGCCGGGCCGGCGCTGACCCCGTTCGATCCGGCGGCGCAGGAACTGTCGCTGAGGCTGGCAGGTCCGACCGGGTCCCACCCCTTCGGCCTGGACGAGCTTGGCCGCGACATTCTGGCCCGTGTGCTGGCCGGCGCGCGCATCTCGTTCTATGTCGGGCTCGTAGTTGTCTCGATTTCGGCCGTCCTGGGGACCGTGCTGGGTTCGATCGCGGGGTACTTCGGCGGCATGCTCGACGATGCTGATTAGCCGGCTGATCGACATGCTGCTGGCGTTTCCGGGACTGCTGCTCGCCATCGCGATCGTGGCCGTCCTGGGACCGAGTCTCGTAAATGTGCTGTTCGCGCTGACGATCATCGGGTGGGTGGGCTATGCGCGGTTGGTGCGAGGACAGGTACTGCGGGCACGGGAGCTCGAATACGTCCAGGCGGCGCGAGCCCTCGGGGCGGGGGCTCCACGAATCCTGTGGCGGCATGTGATCCCGACGGCTATCCCGGTTGTGGTGGTCCAGGCGACGCTCGGCATGGCGGGTGCGATTCTGGGAGAGGCCGCGCTCAGCTTCCTGGGCCTCGGGGTGCAGCCGCCCACGCCGAGCTGGGGCACGATGTTGAACGGCGGCCGCGCGCACCTTTTGGATGCGCCACATCTGACGCTCTTTCCGGGGGTCGCTATTGCGCTGCTCGTGCTGGGATTCAATTTCGTCGGGGACGGCCTGAGGGACCTCACAGATCCGAAGCACGAGCCCTGATCTGAGCCTCGGACGAGCGAGGATCAGTAACCGCTGAGATCAGCGGACCGATGCGTCCGACGCGCGTTGAAACCAGACAGCGGCCGCGGCCGGTTCGTCGAGTCGCATCGAGAGCTCGCCGATTCTCGTTGCCCGCGCGACGAACGCGCCGTCGATCCCCACAAGCGTGCCGTAGCCAATCAGCGCCGCCCTGGCGGCTGCCAGATGGTCCTGGCGTTCGGCCGCTTCGGCATAGGCGAGAAAGGCTTCCGGATCGACCGGGTAACGGTCGGTCGCCTGTTGCAGCACCCGCTCCGCGGCCTCGGGCTGGTTGGCCTTCAGCAGCGCCCGGCCGTACATCGTCAGCACGTCACTCGTGCCGGCCGCGATCGACGCCACGCGTTCGAGCGCCTCGAGGGCCTTGCTCAGGGCATCGCTGCGGACAAGCGTCAGGTCGAGCCACACCTTACCGAGCGCCGCGTAAATCGGCGCCTGATTCGACGTCTTCTCCAAGGCATTGCTAAGCGTGAGGACAGCCAGCTCGCCGTGCCCGGTCCGGGCTTGCGCCAGCCCGAGGGCGACCTGCCGTTCGGCGTTGGTTCGATCGAGGAGGGCGATGTATTGCAATTGTTCGAGTTCATCGGTGGATCGTCCGAGGGAGCGATAGAGCTCGGTGAGCTCCTCTCGAGCCGGAACCATCGTCGGGGCCAGCGTGACCGCGGTTTCGAACGCCTTGATCGCCTCGGGGAGCCGCCGTTTGTCGCGCAGGCAGAGGCCGAGCAGGTAATAGGGGTCCGCCAGTCGATCGTTGAGGCGGAGAGCCTGCGCGAGCGCCGCGAGCGCGGCCTCGATGCCGCCATCGCGGTAACGCGCGAGCGCGAGCTTGTACGCCACCTGCTCGGACCGGTCGTCGAGGTCGAGGCGGCGCTGGTAGACGTCGGCGGCGCCCTTGAAACGTTGTCGGCGGTAGAGGACATCGCCGAGGGCTTCGAGTGGCCGCGTGGCTGAGGGGTCGAGCGCCGCGGCTTTTCGGAAGTCGCGCGCCGCGGCATCCAGGTCGCCGCGCTGCCGGTATGTCTCGCCCCGCCGGAGGTGCGCCAGCATCGATTCCGGACGCAGCGCGATGGCGCCGCTGAATGCCTCAATCGCCCCAAAGCTCTGGCCGTCGCGCAGGGCGAGGTCGCCGCGGCTGAGCAGCACCCTGTATTGCTGCTCACGTGCCGCCGCCTGATACGCAGTCGCCCAGCCGACGCCAATCAGGGCGAGCACCAATATCAGCCCCAGGGCCCATTTCATGGCGCTATATCCTATCAGCGAGGGGAACCTCCCGCGTGAACCGGAGTCTAAACCAGCTATAGTGGGAAGCGCGGCACATTGGACGTCAGCATTTGGGGACCTTGCATTGAAGCAGGCGCGCGTCGCAACCTGGTCTGATATAGGCGGGCACGAGGCCACGCTGGTGCAACGCTGCGCCGCGGGCGAAGAGCCTGCGTGCTCAGAGCTCGTGGCGGAGCATCAGCGGATGGTCGTGCAGCTCGCGATCAACCTCCTGGGTGATCGCGACGAGGCGCTGGACCTTTCACAGGAAGTCTTCTTCCGCGTGTTCCGCACCATCCATCGCTTTCGCGGGCACTCGAGCCTGCGCACCTGGATCTACCGCATCGCGGTGAACCAGGCGCGCAATCGTCACCGGTTCTGGCGGCGGCGTCACCGGGCAGATCAGGTGTCGCTCGATGCGCATGTCGCCGCTCATGGCGACTGTCTCTCGGGCAGCGAGGCGCTCCCGGATCGGGTGCTGGCTCAAAAGGAGCTGGCCGAGCGGCTTGAGCGTGCGCTCGAGCACCTGCCGTTCGATCAGCGGTCGGCTATCGTGCTGCGCGAGGTCGACGGCCTGAGCTACGAGGAGATTGCGTATTCGCTCGGCGTTGCGGTTGGCACCGTGAAGTCGCGCTTGACGCGCGCGCGCCGTGCGCTGCGTCTGGAACTCGGCGAGGTGACGTCGCTATGAAAACCCTGACCTGTCCGGCCGTCAAGCGGCTCCTGCACGCATTTCATGACGAGGAGCTGCCGATCAGCGACCAGATTGCCGTCGGCGCGCATCTCGAGTGGTGCGACGGGTGCGCGGCGGACTTTACCGCGCTCGGGCGCCTGCGTTTGGCGCTGCGTCGGCTGACGCCGGGGCGCGCCGCGCTGTCATGGGAGGAGGAAGCGAGCCTCCGGAGGAGCGTCGTGAGCCGCGTGAAAGCGGAGCGCGCCACGTCGTGGTCGGCGCAGGCGCGCGAGGTGTTCGGCGACATGCAGCTTGTCTATGCCGGCGTCGGCGCCACGCTGGCTGCCGTCCTCTCAGTCGTGTTCATGACCGGCCTCATGCGCTTTGATCCGTCGCCAGGCTCAAATCAGAACCCGGTCCAGGTCAACGAGCACGTCCTGATGCCCCGTGCGCTGACCGAGCCGTTTGCCACCTCGCCCAGCGGGGGCGGCGATACGGCGTTCATGCTTGCAGCGGTTGTGACGCGCGAAGGGACGATCGAGAATCTCGAGCTCGTCAGCCCGCTCAGCGGACCTACCGCGCCCGGCACCGACGAGGCGCGGCTGGTGGAGAACCTGCTCGGCGCCGTCTCGCGCGCGCGCTTCGAGCCGGCGAGAGTCGCCGGTCTGCCGGTCGCGGTGAACATGGTCTGGCTGGTCGCACACACGACGGTGCGGGCCTCCAGACCGGCACGTCATCTCCCCGTAACACCGGCCGCCAAGAAGCGCTCCGCCTCTCTCATCCAGCCGCCGCAGCCAGTGCTTCTCTAAGCGCGTTGCGCAAGGGGGCGTACCATGTTTCGCGTGGTCGCGAAATCCGGCTGGCGGTTTTGAGCAACAGACTCCGCACTCACAACAGACGCGAACGCGGGAGCCCACGGAAGGGCGGTTCCGCGGTGAGTGCTTACACCGGCGATCGGTGTGCGGCGAGTTCAAGGGTGATCGTCGACGCTTCGGTCAGGGTCTTCGAGGCGGATCGATCTGCGTGGTGGCGACGTTGTTCATCGCGTCGGTGGCGCGGATGCTCAGGCCGAGCGGACCGAGCGGGCCGTCGAGTGTCAGCTCGTAGTGTTCGGTCTTGGAGTCGGCGATGCCGTCGGCGGGGAAGATCGGGCGCCACTGCAGGCCGTCCTGGGAGCATTCGACGCGCTGAACCGGCGAGTGGTCGTCCCTGACGTCGAACGAGACCAGCGAGCGGCCGCCCTCGAACCGGGTGTTCCCGACGGCAATCGATCGGCGCCGTGTTGTCGATCTCGAGCGCCACGCTGTCCAACTCCCCGGTGAGGGCGATCCCCTCTGCGTTGGAGGGCGAGTCCGAGGCGATCACCTTCACGAAGTACGTGCCATTCGGCACCGTCGTCGTATCCCAGACGAGAATGGAGTCCGTCAGATCGCGGCGAAGCACCTTCCAGGTCGCTTCGCCCTCCCGGCGATAACGGACCTCGTACGCCAAATCGTCCTCGTTCTCGTCTTCAGCCCGCCAGATGAGCGTTTGCAGGCCTTTCTGATACGTCCGGCGCCCCAGCGGCGGCGACCCTGAGCTGTTCTGCTGCGCGTTCATCGCCGCATTGGTGAGCGTACGATCCGGGGTCGTCTGATTCTCGAAGCCGGCGAGATCGGGTTCGCCGTTGCTGAACGGCTTCTGGAACACGATGCCGGGCGGGTGGACCGTCAACGAGCGGACCTGCGGCCGAAGATTTCGCTGAAGGTATGCGGCGGTGACCGACGTCAGAACCGGGCTCTCGTTCTTGCTGGTCAGCACCACCCGCCACTGAAGAAAGCGGGCCTTGGGACTGGTCACGGGAGAGCCCTCGGCCATGGTGTACGCCGTCGACCAGGGGCTCCAGGTGTCGTCCGGCGTATCGGTGTTGCCCGACCGCGTGAAGACCTCGACGCGGCCACCTGCGGGCACCGTGCCGCGCCAGCTGAGCTCTCCCCACGTCGCAACGGTCCGCGCGTCGCGCGGCTCGGACTCGTAGGTTCCCCCGCTGCGCGATCGGAGTCGAGCCGGAAGAGCTTTCCCGGATTGGCCGTCGCGAAATACAGACGCCCTTTGGGATCCTTGTACAGCGCCGTGACCTGTTGCGCCCCGGCGCCGGCGAGCAGTGTGGGCTGCGGCGGGTCGCCTTCCAGCCGGTAGATCTTCCCTTTGTTGCCGGTGCCGACGATGAGCCGTCCCTGGACGTCGAAGGCGAGATCGTAGGGGGAGTCGTCGCGCGATTCCCAGAGTTGATCCCACAGGCCGTCCGACGTGATGCGATAAATGGCGCCCCTCGGCGCGCGGCGATCCTCGCGGCCCGACGCGGAGGTGCCGCCGCCGCTGGACACATCGACGATGGAGATCGACGTGACTTCTGCAGTGACGGTCGCGATTGGCGCGCGCGGCTCGTTTCCGGACGAGTCGCTGCTGCGGTCGTCGATCCTGGGCGCGGGTGGGGTCCCGCCGCCGTCGCGGCCGCTCACGGCTGCGGCGTACAAGACGCCCTTGTCGTCGAAGCGCAGCGACCGGATCTCCTGAAACGGCGAATCGAGCAGCACGAAGGCCTTGCCGTCAGGACCGATCCGCAGGACGCGGCCTGGCGATTCGGTGCCGACGAGGAGGTTTCCCGCCTTGTCGAAGGCGAGCGCCGTGGCGTGCATGGCCTTGGCCTGATAGAACCGTGTCCCTTTCCCGTCCGGTGAGATCTTGTAGATGACTCCCCGGTCGCCTGTGGCCGCGTACAGGTTACCCTTGGGATCCAGCGTCAGCGCCCAGATGTATCTGTCATCCGGATCGAAAAACGGCTGAGCCGCGCCGTTGCGATCGACTTTGTAGATCGTGCCGTCAGGGGAGCTGCCGACAAACAGGCTGCCGTCGGGTGCGGTGGCGAGCGCGTGCGCTTCGAGTTCGGCCGCATCGAAGAAGGGTGTGCCTTTGCCTTGCGCGTCGACCTTGAACACGCGCCCCTCGTTGCCGGTCCCGATGAACAGCGTGCCGTCGGGTCCGGCAGCGAGCGACCAGAGAAACGGCGCAGCCGTCTCGTAGATCAGCTCGGTGGCGAGCCCGAGGGTCAGCTGGCCGCGGTTGTCGACCGAGAGATTCTGGATATCGCCCCGAAGGAACTCTGCCTGGGTTGCGGCCTGGAAGAATTTCGGCGACGAGGCATGCAGCGACACGGCGGTTACGGCGAGGATCGCGACGATCACGGCGGGCCTGAAGAGCCGCGCGACCCCTGGCAGCGGTCCCACCGGAACCGCCCGGGCGAATCCGGGCGCCCCGATTACGGCTGCCGTGTGGTTCGAAATGCAGGCCTTCCGCCTTTGCTGAAGCTTCGGTGGACTGCCGTAGCCTTGGCGGAGGGTGGTCAGGCCTGCCCGGAACAAGCGCCTCCGGATCATGTTCATAAACAACGGAGCGTGAAAGAAACGGGGCGCGTCAGTTTGGCGAGACGTTGACTGTCAGCGTCCGCACACCGCTCACGGCGTGATCCGTGGGGATCTCCCACTCGCCCAGCGTTGCGCTATGCAGCGGGTTGAAGCTACCGCCGCTCCGATCGGCCTCGAGCACCGCGAGGACCGATGGCGGCAGCGACGAGAGCCGCTCGCCGTTCACCACCGCGCCGGCGTCGGCGCCGAGCAGCTTGATGTACAGCGTGCTGTTCCGCCGCCCGTTGTTGAGCGTCCGAATCAACTGCGGCACGGTGCGCGGCTCGGTCGGGCGCGTCTCGCGCAGTTCGACTTGCGACAGTCGCGACCCATCGGATACCAGGATCGACAGGTTGCCGCGCGCGTTGGCTGGGATCTCGATCGGCACCGTGCGCAGCACATCTTCACCGCGATACGTGCGGAGCAGCACCTTCAGCGGCACCGTCCGGCCCGCGCGGGGACGCTGATCGTCGATCCACACGCGCTGGAGCGTGGCCGTGCGCGGCTGCTCGGTCGAGCTGAAGGTGAGCTCGAGACCCTCGATCTCGACGTCCGCGTAGTCGTTGCCCATCAACGCGGTCAAGGGGGCGACGATGTATTGGGCGGCGCCAAGCGACGGCGAGTCGCCCGAAAACAGGTTGTCGAATGTGAGCGCGTCGTACTGCTTCAGGAGGGCTTTGCCCTTCACGCCGTACGTGGCCGTTCCGAACTGACGTTCGTAGGAGAGGAGCGTGTTGAGGAGCGCCGAGTAAGTCATCAGCGGCGTGAACAGTTGATCCTTGACCACGCCGAAGTGGAACGTCCGCTTCGGACCGCGCTCGGATTCCAGGTTCAGCGTGACCGGAATCAGCTTCGGGCCGGGGCCGAGACGGCCGGCGATGGCGGTCGCGCGATCTTGCAGCAGCGTGCCGATCACCTCGCCGGTCGACGAGAGCTTGCTCGACGAGAACAGGCTCGGCAGCAGCGTGTAGACATAAGCGCGCGTCATCGGAAACGCGGTGGGTCCGAGGTTGTACATCGGATGGCCGAACGCGAACACCTGATCGCCGTCGATGTGGGTGACGGTGCCGGTTCCACCCATCACCAGATCCCCGCTGACGAACGTGACGCCAATCGCGTCCCCCGGCTTGAGCGAGCCCTCGAACGGCATCTCGCCGGGTCGTGTGCCGGCGGCCCCGCCGCCCATCGGCAGGAAGCCCTGCTCGCGGAACGCGGCGCCGAACATCTCGGCCAGATCCGGCTCGAACCCCGACATCACCAACGGTGTCGCGATGGGCCGCAGCATCGTGCCGACCTCGCGTCCGCCGAGTCCGGGCACGCTGCTCACGCCGACCAGTTGCGCGTCCTGGGGACGATCCGCGAACGGCCGGTTCCAGTTCAACGCGCGGCGGAACGCGGCGAGCATCGTCTCGGGCGTCAGCGGTGACTCGACGCGAAGACGGGCGGCGGCCGGGCGCGCGCCCGTGCCGGGCGCCGCCTCGCGCGTCATCTCTTCGATCGGCGTGATGCCGGCGATCGGTTCCTTCGAGAAGCTGCCGAGAGCATACCGACACGGCCCCGATCAGACGGCCGTCGATGTAGACCGGGCTGCCGCTCATCCCGGCGATCACTCCCGTGTGAGCGAGCGGACCGCCTTCGAGCCGGGCCAGGATCAGGTTCCGCTGCGGGCCCATCACGTTCTCGATCACGCCCAGCACGTGGACCTTGAATTCTTCGACCCGTGTTCCGTCGAAAACCGTCCGGCCGATCCCGACCATTCCGGGCCGGATCTCGGAAATGGGCATCTGGGGCGTGGCGGCCCCCAGTACCGTGAGCGCGACCAGTGTCAGCGCCAGAGTGAAGGCGATGAATTGTCGTGACATGGACTGATTTCCATTATAGAGGCAAAGTCTGTGCTGGCCTAGCAACGTCCCTGCGGCGGCTCAGAGGCCGCCGCCCGTTTGACACAGGCGCGCGGCGTTTGGTATCGTCGCCACTCCTGTGGCTGGTCGAGTCTTCTTCAACTCGTTTGCCTGTTCCGCCACCCGCGCTTCTGCGTCGGCGTGGTGGTATTGGAGCTCAGTTGAAGAGGCATCCGCCCTGGCCTGACCTGCCACTGCGCGACGAGATTACGAGCCTCTTCAGCCGGCAACGGTTGAAGGGGCTTTTTTTTTGGCAACGGTTGAAGAAGCTTTTTCGTGATCGTCGTGACGAGATGAAGTGACGCGATGAAACCCCTCCTCTGCGTAACCGTCACGGCGAGACGACGGCAGATCTGCGGCGCAAGCGCGACAGCGTCTTTGACGCCGACCTGGTCGAGTTGCGTCTCGACTCGGTCAGCGACCCGAACGTTGCCGGCGCGCTGGAGGGGCGGCGGCGGCCGATGATCGTGACGTGCCGGCCCGTGTGGGAAGGTGGCGGGTTCAAAGGCGCGGAGGAGGAGCGTCGCCGGATCTTCGCGCGAAGCGCTGGCGCTCGGCGCCGAATATATCGACGTTGAATGGCGCGCGGGCTTCGACGATGTGATTGCGCTGACCGGGGGCCGCCGGATTGTGCTCTCGATGCACGACTACACCGGGATGCCGGACGATCTGGGCGACAGCGCCAGGGCGATGCGTGCGACGGGCGCGCAGGTGATCAAGATCGCCGGGACGGCGAACAGCCTCAGCGACTGCATTCGACTCCTCGACATCGGCACGATTCACGGCAAGCAGGGCGGAATGGTGCTGATCGCGATGGGTGAACAGGGGCTGGCCTCGCGCGTGCTCGCCGGACGGTTCGAATCCAGCTGGACGTATGCCGGGGCAGTCTCGAGCGTCGGACAGCTTGGCGCCGCCACGATGCTCGAGGAGTACCGGTTCCGGTCTGTGACCGAATCGACCGACATCTACGGCGTGGTCGGTTCGCCGGTCGCGCACTCGGTCTCACCGGCGATGCACAACGCGGCGTTTCGCGCCGCCCGCCTGGACGCCGTCTACCTCCCGCTGCTCGCCGTGGATGTCGGCGACTTCGATGCATTTGCGCGCGCCTTCGGCCTGAAGGGTGCCAGCGTGACCATCCCGTTCAAGGTGGCGCTGTGCGAGCATGTGGACGAAGCATATTCGGTCGCACGACGGATCGGCGCGATCAACACGATCCGGATGGTCGACGGCCGCTGGGTGGGTGGGAATACGGACGCGAGCGGATTTCTGCGTCCGCTGCAGGATCGGTACGTGGCGCTGCGCGGGATGCGCGCGGCGATTCTGGGCGCCGGTGGAGGGGCGCGGGCGGTCGCGATTGCGCTCGCCTCGAGCGGCGTCGAGGTCCGCGTGCACGCGCGCGATCGCGCGCGCGCCGCTCAGGTCGCGATGATCGTGTCGGGGGACGCGGGACCGTGGCCGCCTGAACCCGGCAGCTGGGACCTGCTCGTCAACTGCACCCCGATCGGGATGCATCCCGAACCGGATCGCACGCCTGTCGAGGCCGGCGCGCCTGACCGGGCGCCTGGTCTACGACCTCGTGTACAACCCCAGGACGACCCGCCTGCTGCGCGAGGCGAAGGCCGCGGGCTGCCAGACCATTGGCGGTCTCGAGATGCTCGTCGCCCAGGCGCACGAGCAGTTCCAGTGGTGGACGGACGTCCGACCGCCGGCCGGCGTCATGCGGGCGGCCGCGGAGCGGCGTCTCGCGGAGTTTGCGACCGATGAACATGACGTCGCTTGAGGAGTTCAAGGACCTGGCGCAGCGCGGCACCTTCGTGCCGGTCTGCAAGGAGCTGGTCGCCGATCTGCTGACCCCCGTCTCGGCGTTCCTCAAGATCGCCGAGGACGCCGACTACGCCTTTCTCCTTGAAAGCGTGGAGGGCGGGGAACATGTTGGCCGGTATTCGTTCCTCGGGAAGGATCCGTTCCTGATCCTGCGCGCCCGGGGCGGCCGCACGACGATCGAGCGCGGCGGCTCGGTGACCGAATCGGAGCGGCCGTTCCTCGAGACGCTCCGCGGCCTGATGGCCGATTTCCGATCGCCGTTCGTTCCGGATCTGCCGCGCTTCACGGGTGGGGCGGTGGGGTATCTGGGGTATGGTGCGGCGTCGTGGTTCGAGCCGGTGCTCGGCGACCTGGGCGAAGGTGCTGACGGCGCCGACCCGGCCGGCTTCATGCTCTTCGAGACGGTGTTGGCGTTCGATCACGCCCAGCACCGAATCCTCATCATCTCCAACGCACGGATCACGGGCGAGGACGATCTCGAGTCGCTGTATCAGTTCGCGTGCGCGAAGATTCAGTTTCTCGAGCGCGAGCTCGAGCGCAATCTCTCGGTCGCCCGGCGGGAGGCCTCGCCGGCGCTCGATGTGCGCTCGAACCACACCCGCGAGCGGTTCGAAGCGCAAGTACGAGCGGCGAAGGAGTACATCGCGGCCGGCGAGATTTATCAGGTGGTGCTCTCGCAGCGGTTCGAAGCCGATGTCGCTGCCGATCCGTTCACCGTCTACCGCGCGCTCCGGCACGTCAATCCGTCGCCGTACATGTATTTCCTCCGGATGGGCGGGGTCTCCCTCGTCGGATCGTCGCCGGAAATGCTGGTCCGCGTCGAGGGCTCGCACGTCGAGACGCATCCGATCGCGGGGACCCGGCCGCGCGGGCGCAGCGCGGAGGAGGACCTTCGCCTGGCCGAGGAGCTCAAGCGCAACGAGAAAGAGCGCGCCGAGCACGTCATGCTCGTCGATCTGGGGCGGAACGACGTCGGTCGCGTCTGCGATTACGGCTCCGTGCGCGTCCCCCAGTTCATGGGCCTCGAGCGGTTCTCCCATGTCATGCACCTGACGTCGATCGTCGAGGGCCGGCTCGCCGATGGTCACGATCGCCTCGACGCGCTGGTGTCGTGCTTTCCCGCGGGTACGGTGTCGGGGGCACCGAAGGTGCGCGCCATGCAGATCATAAAAGAGCTCGAGCCGGCTGGACGCGGCGTGTATGCCGGTGCGGTCGGGTATCTCGATTTCGCCGGCAATCTCGATTTCTGCATCGCCATCCGCACGGTGATCATGACCGGCCACAAGGCCTTCGTTCAGGCCGGCGCCGGCATCGTCATCGACTCGAACCCGTCGGCGGAGTACGAGGAAACACGCGACAAGGCGAGGGCGTTGCTACACGCCCTGGATCTTGCCCAGCAGGGCTTATGAAACACAGCATGACATTGCAGAGGTCAGATTTCAGATTTGCAGATTTATTGCAGATCGTTTTGCAATTCAATCTGCAATCTGCCGTCTGCAATCTGTAATCTCCAGTAGCCATATGGTTGTTGTCGTCGATAACTACGATTCGTTCACCTACAACCTGGTCCAGTATCTGGGCGAGCTCGGGGCGGAGGTTCGCGTGATGCGCAATGACGCGGCCACGGTCGAGACCATCCGGGCGGCGCGGCCCGATCACATCGTGATTTCGCCGGGCCCCGGCCGTCCCGAGAACGCCGGCATCACGATGGACGTGATTCGTGAGCTGGGCCGCGAGACGCCGATCCTTGGGGTATGCCTCGGACATCAGGCCATCGGGGTCGTGTTCGGGGGCGAGGTGATCCGCGCGGCCGTGCCGATGCATGGAAAGACGTCGACGATCGAACACGACGGCCGCGGAATCTTCAGCGGGCTCCCCGATCCGTTCGTCGCATCGCGGTATCACTCGCTGATCGTGGCGGACGAAGCGTTGCCGTCCGCGCTGCAAGTGACCGCCCGGGCGAAGGAAGACGGCACCATCATGGGGCTGCGGCACCGATCGTGGCCGGTGTACGGCGTGCAGTTTCATCCCGAGTCGATCTTGACCGGCGAAGGTCTCAGTCTGCTGCGCAACTTTCTGGAAGGTCCGGACTAGGCATGTTTCCCGCGTTGATCGACAAGCTGACCAGGCGCGAGGATCTCACGACCGCGGAAGCCGCGGCCGCCATGGATGAAGTCATGGCCGGGCGCACCGCGGAGGCCCAGATCGCCGGATTTCTCATCGGCCTGGCGATGAAAGGCGAGCGCCCCAACGAAATCGAGGGGCTTGCCCGCGCCATGCGCGCGCATGCGGTCCGCCTTTCACGGGACTACCAGGGTGTCTTCGACACGTGCGGGACGGGCGGCGACCGATCCGGCACCTTCAACATTTCATCGTTGGTGGCCGTGGTCGTCGCGGCGTGCGGCATCCGTGTCGCGAAGCACGGCAACCGGTCGGTCTCCAGCCGCTGCGGAAGCGCCGACGTCTTCGAAGCGCTCGGCGTCAACGTCTCGGCGTCGCCCGCGGTGGTCGAGCGATGCCTCGACCAGGCCGGGATCGGGTTCTTCTTCGCGCCGACCTTTCACCCCTCGATGCGCCACGCGGCGCCCACGCGGCGCGCCCTTGGCGTGCGGACAGCCTTCAACCTGCTTGGGCCGCTGACCAACCCGGCCGCTCCCACGCGGCAGCTCGTCGGCGTGTCCCGGCCCGAGTTCACCGAGTTGCTCGCGCGATCGCTCCTGCGGCTCGGCTCCGAGCGCGCCTGGGTCGTTCACGGCGCGGATGGCGTCGATGAGATCTCCACGACCGGCTACACCAAGATCTCCGAGTGTCGGGACGGAGCGGTGAACTCGTTCTACCTGCATCCCGGTGACGTCGGTCTGCGCGAAGGCGAGCCCGGCGGCGCTCGCCGGCGGCGATGCGGAGGAGAACGCCCGCATCATGACCTGTGTGCTCGGTGGGGAACGCGGCGCCGCGCGAGACATCGTGTTGTTGAACGCGGGGGCGGCGCTGTTCATTGCCGGGAAGACAGCGTCGATTGAAGAGGGGATTGGACGGGCGTCGGAGGCGATCGATCGCCAGGACGCGAAACGGACGCTCGAGCAGCTCGTGTCGATCTCGACGACCGCGGAACCGGCCGCGGGGGCCGGCGCATGATGACCGACCCAGTGAGATCGGCGGACCTGCTCGAGACGATTCTGGCGGCCACGCGCCGCATCGTGGAGGTTCGTTCAGATCGCGAGCCGCCGGCTGATCTGGCGCGCCGCGCGGACTCTCGACCGGCGCGCCCCGGCTGTTTTCGCGCCGCGCTCGCACGTCGCGACCGGGTCAACATCATCGCGGAGTGCAAGCGCCGATCGCCGTCGCGCGGCGTGCTGAGAACAGAGTACGACGCGGTGGCGATCGCCCGAAGCTATGCCCGCGGGGGCGCGGCGGCGATATCGGTCCTGACGGAGCCGACCTTTTTCGACGGATCGCTTGCCGATCTGTCTGGCGTCCGCGCTGCGGTGGAGGTGCCGGTCCTCAGGAAAGACTTCATCGTGACGGAGTACCAGCTGTTGGAAGCGAGAGCCGCCGGTGCGGATGCCGTGCTGCTCATCGTGGCCGCCCTGTCGGCCCAGGCGCTGCAGGCGCTGGCCGCGCGGGCCGCGTCGCTCGGGCTGGACGTGCTCGTGGAGGTGCACGACGCGCAGGAACTCACGGTCGCGATCGACGCGGGGGCGGAGGTGATCGGCGTCAACAACCGCAGCCTGCGGACGCTCGCGGTGGACGTGTCTGCGTCGGACGACCTGATGGCAAGAATCCCTCCAGGAGTAGTGGCGGTGAGCGAAAGCGGCCTCAAGGCCGCGGCCGAGCTGCGGCATCTGCGCACGATCGGATACAGCGCATTCCTGATTGGTGAGCGGCTCATGCTGGCGGACGATCCGGAAGCGGCAGTCCGGCGGCTGCTGGTTGACGAGGCGGATGCGCAACCGGCTGTGGGCATGTGATGTTCGTCAAGATCTGCGGCATCACTCGACGGGAGGACGCGGAGGCTTCGGTCGCCGAGGGCGCGAGCGCGCTCGGTTTCATCTTCTGGCCAGGCAGTCCGCGTTTCATCGAGCCGTCGCTCGCGAAAGAGATTGTGGCCGCACTGCCCCCATCGGTCGCGGCCGTGGGCGTGTTCGTGAACCAGTCCGTCAGCCATGTGAACGGCGTCGCGGCTCTGGCGGGGTTGTCGTTCGTACAGCTCCACGGAGACGAGGACGAGGGAGCGGCAGCCCAGGTGAGGTTGCCGGTGATCAAGGCCATGTCGGTCCGTGACGGCGGATTGCCCGACCGGCAGTGGCCAGATCGCGTCATGTTGCTGATCGACGCCGATGATCCGATCAGGCGAGGGGGGACGGGCATGACCGCCAACTGGCCCGCGGCCGCGGCGCTGGCCAGTCGACGGCGCGTACTGCTGGCAGGGGGGCTGAGGCCCGACAACGTAGCCGAGGCGATCCGACGCGTCCGTCCCTTCGGCATCGACGTATCTTCGGGGGTCGAGCAGTCGCCGGGCATCAAGGATCGGCGGCTCCTCGCGGCGCTGTTCGAGGCGATCCGGAACGGCGAGAAAGGCCTCGACGAGACCGCCACGAACACACCAAGACACGAAACCGAATCACGAGAGCAAGACAATACGAAATGACGCTCATTTCAGAAACGCGGCGGCGCGATCCGGATGCGCGCGGCTATTTCGGCGAATTCGGCGGGCGATTCGTTCCAGAGACGCTGGTCGAACCGGTCGAGGCGCTCCGGCGCGCATACTTCGCCGCTCGCGAAGATGCCGGTTTTCACGCGGAGCTCGATCGGCTGCTGAAGCACTACGTCGGCCGCCCCACGCCCGTTCATGAAGCGATGCGGCTGTCGGCGGTCTCAGGCGGGGCGCGCATCTTCCTGAAGCGTGAAGACCTCACCCACACGGGGGCTCACAAGATCAACAACGCGCTCGGGCAGGCGCTGCTGGCGGTGCGGATGGGCAAGCGCCGGATCGTCGCCGAAACCGGAGCAGGACAGCATGGGGTCGCCACGGCCACCGCGTGCGCGCTGCTCGGGCTCGATTGCCATGTCTACATGGGTGTCGAGGATATGGAGCGGCAGGCGCTCAATGTGTTTCGTATGCGCCTGCTTGGCGCCGAGGTCTGCGGCGTCGACGCCGGCAGCCGCACGCTGAAGGACGCTATCAACGAGGCGATGCGCGACTGGGTGACCAACGTTGGCGACACGTACTACCTGCTCGGTTCGGTGCTGGGCCCGCATCCGTATCCGCTGATGGTGCGGGAGTTTCAGTCGGTGATCGGGCGCGAGGCCCGCGCGCAGATGCTCGAGCTCGCCGGCCGCCTCCCTGAGGCGATCGTCGCGTGTGTCGGCGGGGGCAGCAACGCGCTCGGTATTTTCGACGCGTTCATCGACGATCGCGACGTCCGCCTCATCGGGGTAGAGGCCGGAGGTGACGGCATCGAGCGCGGACGGCACGCCGCGCGATTTGCAGGCGGGGACGCCGGCGTGCTGCAGGGCACCCGGACCTTCGTGCTGCAGGACGAGGACGGCAATGTCGAGCTCACGCATTCGATTTCAGCGGGGCTCGATTATGCGGCGGTCGGCCCCGAGCACGCGTGGCTTCGTGCGACCGGGCGGGCCGAGTACGTACATGCCAGCGACGCGGAGGCGCTCGCGGCGTTTCAGTCGCTGGCGCGTCTGGAAGGCATCCTGCCGGCGCTCGAATCGGCGCACGCGATTGCCCACGCTGAGGATCTCGCGCGGACGCTCGGACCCTCGGCCATCGTCCTCGTCAACCTCTCGGGGCGCGGCGACAAGGATGTGCACACCGTGGAACAACGTCTCGGCGGCGACGACAACCGCGCACCCGTGAGCATCAACCACGATGGCCCGGATCGCTGACACCTTCGCGCGGCTGCGCCTGGAGGGCCGGCCGGGCCTGGTCACCTACACGACCGCCGGCGATCCCGATCTGCCCCGCTCCGGTGAGATTCTGAAGGCACTCGATCGGGCGGGCGCGGATATTCTGGAAGTCGGCGTGCCCTTCTCGGATCCACTGGCCGACGGTCCGGTCATCCAGCGTGCCGCCGAGCGCGCACTGGCGGCGGGCGGCAGCCTTCGGGCAGCGCTTTCGCTCATCGACGAGGTGCGCGCCGAGGTGGCGGCGCCGATCGTGATTTTCAGCTACGCCAACCCGCTTCTGCGGATGGGCATCGAGCGGTTCGCGGCGCGCGCCGCGGCGGTCGGCGTCGACGGGGTGCTCGTATTGGACTTGCCGATCGAGGAAGCGGGAGAATTCAGAGAGATGCTGGCATCGGCCGGTCTGGATACGATATTTCTGTTGAGTCCCACGACGACCGAGGAGAGGATTCGCCGGGCGGCCGAGCTCGGGCGAGGGTTTCTGTACGCCATCTCGCGTCACGGCGTCACCGGCGCCCGCGATCGGGTGGCATCGGGCGCAGAAGCGCTGGTCCGCCGCATTCGTGCCCAGACGCCGCTGCCCGTGGCGCTGGGGTTTGGAATTTCGCGCCCGGAGCACGTGGCTGAAGTCGGCGCGTACGCCGACGCGGCGGTCGTCGGCAGCGCACTGGTCTCGCTCATTGCCGGGGCGAGCGGCTCGCCGGGACTGGTCGACGAGGTCGAGGCCTACGCGCGATCATTGAAGGACGCCTGCGGGGCCCCTCGCACATGAGGCCGTACGGACAGCTATGACAATCACGCTCGACGAACTCAGACGCGACATCGACCGGGTCGACGAAGTCCTCGTGCGGCTGCTGAACGAGCGCGCGCGGTGTGTGTGCGAAGTCGGCCGGCTGAAGAAGGCGTCGGGGGTCGATATCTATCAGCCGGACCGCGAGAAGGAAGTGCTCAAGCACGTGCGGGAAGTCGCGCACGAAGGGCCGCTTGGGCCGGAGGCGATCGGCCGGCTGTTCGAGCGCATCATCGACGAGGCGCGGCGGCTCGAGCGGCGGGTGGTTCATGGTGAATTGGACAGCGAACTGAAACCGGACGGCCTGAAGCCTGAAAGTCAGAAGCCTGAAATCTGAAATGTGAAGTCTGAAGAGAAGCAACGCTGAGAGCTGACAGCTGAACGCTTGCAGGAGAGCAGTCATGGTCGTCGTGATGGAGGAACGGGCCAGCGAGGAACAGATCGAGCTGGTCGTGGCGCGGTTGGTTGAAATGGGAATGGACGTGCACCGCTCGACGGGGGTCACCCGGACGGTGCTCGGCGCGGTCGGACAGGGCCATCCCGATCGGGGACTCATTGAGATGCTGGACGGCGTGCACGAGGTGCTGCGCATCTCGGAACCCTACAAGCTGGCGAGCCGTACCTACAAGCCGGAAGGCACGGTCGTCACCATTGGCGACATCCGCATCGGCGGGGATGAAGTGATCGTGATGGCGGGACCGTGTTCCGCCGAGACCGAGAAGCAGGTGCGGGCGGCCGCGGCCGCGGTCCGCCGGGCGGGCGCGAAGATCTTCCGCGGCGGGGCGTTCAAGCCGCGCAGCTCGCCGTACAGCTTCCAGGGCCTGGGCGAGGAAGGGCTTCGGCTGCTGCGCGAAGCCTCCACGGCCGAGAACCTGGCGCTCGTGTCCGAGGTGATGGACGTCAGCCAGATCGAAGTGGTCGAGAAGTACTGCGACATCTTCCAGGTGGGCGCGCGCAACATGCAGAACTACACGTTGCTGCGCGAGCTCGGCCACAGGCGCAAGCCGGTTCTGCTCAAGCGGGGCCTCTCGGCGACGATTGAAGAGTGGCTGCTGTCGGCCGAGTACGTCTTGAGCGGCGGGAACACCGACGTGATCCTCTGCGAGCGCGGCATCCGGACATTCGAGACGGCGACGCGGAACACCTTCGATATCTCGGCGATTCCGGTCGTCAAGAAGCTGAGCCACCTGCCGGTCGTGGCCGATCCGAGCCACGGGGCGGGGCGCCGCGACATGGTCGCCCCGATGGCCCGCGCGGCGGTCGCCGCCGGCGCCGACGGTTTGATCATCGAGGTGCACTGCGATCCCGACCACGCGCTGAGCGACGGCGCGCAGTCGATGTTCCCCGCGCAGTTCGATCGGCTGATGGCCGAGCTCCGCATCATCGCGCCGGCCATCGGGCGGAGCATCTGCCTGGAGCCGGTCGCACGGAGAGGGTGGGGATCGTAGAAGCATGAAATGCAGACGGCAGATTTCAGATTGCAGATTTCATCTGCAATCCGGTCTGCACACAAATCAGCGATCTGCAATCTGAAATCTGCAATCTGATGGAACTACCTGTCATTCAACCATCGGCCCTCGCCGAGGGATCCGCCGCCGATCTTCGCGAAGATCGGGATCGTGGGACTGGGGCTCATCGGCGGTTCGATCGCGCTGGCCGCCCGGCGCATCTGGCCGACCTCGCTCGTCATAGCCGTCGACCGCAAGGACGTGCTCGAAACGGCGATGCGGCTGCACGCGATCGACGTGGCGGCCGACGATCTGTTCGTTCTCGCCGAGGCCGACCTCGTCGTCCTGGCGGCGCCGGTGCGGCAGAACCTGCGGCTCCTCGACCAGCTGGCCGAGTACGTGCTTCAGCCGGCCGTCGTGACCGATACCGGCAGCACGAAGCGGGCGATCGTGGAAGCCGCGCGACGTCTGCCGTCGCGGTTCACGTTCATCGGCGGCCACCCGCTCGGCGGGGCCGCCTCGGGCGGGCTCGAGCATGCGCGCCCGAATCTGTTCGATGGCCGCCCGTGGCTGTTCACGCCGTCGAGCGACGCAGCCGGAGACGCGCTCGACAAGCTCCTGGCGTTCGCGCGGGCGCTCGGCGCGATACCCAAGGTGCTCGGCGCCGCGGCCCACGATCGGCTCCTCGCGTTTCTCAGCCACCTCCCCCAGCTCACGGCGAGCGCGCTGATGCGCGTGGTCGGGGATGCGGTTGGCGAGGACGGGCTCTCCCTCGCCGGGCGTGGCCTTGTCGATACCACGCGGCTCGCCTCGAGTCCACCCGACATCTGGCAGGACGTCGCCGCGACGAACGGAGACGAAATCGCCGTCGCGCTCGATACCTTCATCTCCCTGCTGCAGGAGCTGCGCGGCGACCTGGCTGAGGGCGATCGCCTCGCCGAGGTGTTCGTCGGGGCCGCTCGCTGGCGCGAGACGCTCGCCACGGTCACGAATATGAAGGGAAAGGCGGAAACCTGAAACCTGGAATCTGATCAGACTTCAGATTTGAGACTTCAGATTTCCAGCCCGGCGAGGGACCTTGGGCGTCCGCCAGCTGTCGGCGGCCCGACGCGTTTCGTATAATCAACGCTGATGAACAAAGTAGTGACGAGTGCCGAGGCAGCGGTCGCGCTGATTCCCGACGGAGCGACGATCCTGGTGGGGGGCTTCGGCATGTGCGGGATTCCGGAGAACCTGATCCACGCGCTTCACGTGCGCGGCACGAAGGATTTGACCGTCGTCAGCAACAACGCAGGTACCGACGGCTATGGACTCGGCGTGCTGTTGAAGGCCCGACAGATCCGGAAGATGATCGCGACGTACGTGGGCGAGAACAAGGAGTTCGAGCGCCAGTTTCTGACCCGCGAGATCGAAGTGGAGCTCGTGCCGCAGGGAACCTTTTCGGAGCGGATTCGCGCCGGCGGGGCCGGGATCGGCGGGTTTTTCACGCCGACCGCGTACGGGACGCTGGCGGCGCAAGGGAAGGAAACACGCGTGATTGACGGCAAGCCTCATGTGCTCGAGGCGCCCCTTCGCGCCGATTTCGCGCTCGTGCGGGCCTGGAAGGGCGACTGGGTCGGCAATCTGGTCTACCGGCGCACCGCGCGCAACTTCAACCCGGTAATGGCCACGGCCGCGCGCGCGACCATCGCGGAAGTCGAGCATCTGGTCGAGCCGGGCGCAATCGACCCCGATCACGTCATCACGCCGGGCATCTACGTGAAGCATATCCTTCAGGGTGCTCACTACGACAGGCGGATCGAGAAGCGCACGGTAAGAGTGGACTGACGCGTGACGGAATACCTTCGAGACACAGAAGAATGGATATCCGCGAACGAATCGTCCGGCGCATCGCCCGGGAGCTGAAGGACGGCGACTACGTCAACCTCGGCATCGGCATGCCGACGCTGGTCGCCAATTACGTGCCTCCCGGCGTGGATATCACCCTTCACTCGGAAAACGGCATGCTCGGCGTCGGGCCGTACCCCCGCGAGGACGAAGTCGACGCGGATCTGATCAACGCCGGCAAAGAGACAGTGACCGAGACGCCAGGCTGCTCCTACTTCAGCAGCGCCGATTCGTTTGCGATGGTCAGGGGCGGCCATATCGATCTGACCGTCCTCGGGGCGCTCGAGGTCGATCAAGAGGGCAACCTGGCGAACTGGATGATCCCGGGAAAGATGGTGAAGGGGATGGGCGGCGCGATGGACCTGGTTGCCGGGGCCCGCAGGGTCGTTGTGGCGATGGAGCACACGACCCGCGACGGAGGGCACAAGATTCTCAAGCAGTGCGTGCTGCCCCTGACCGGACTGAAGGTCGTCGATCTGATCGTCACCGAGATGGCGGTGATCGAGGTGACGCCGGCCGGCCTGGTGCTGCGCGAAGCGGCCGCCGGTACGACCATCGAACAGATCAAGGCGGCGACCGGCGCGGATCTGATTGTCCCGGACACGGTGGGGACCTTTGAATAAGCAGTGCGACGCGGTCATTCTGAGCGCCTGCCGCACCCCGATCGGTGCCTTCGGTGGCGCGTTACGGGATCTCTCGGCCGTCGATCTGGCGGCCATCGTCGTTCGGGAGGCGATCGCGCGCGCCCGAGTGGCGCCCGCCGACGTAGGCGATGTCATCCTCGGGTGTGTCCTTCAGGCCGGCGCCGGCATGAACGTCGCGCGCCAGGCGGCGCTCAAGGCCGGGCTGCCGATCGACGTCCCTGGGGAGACGGTGAACCGCGTGTGCGGATCGGGCCTGCAGGCGGTCGTGCACGCTGTGGAAGCCGTTCGCATCGGGTACGTGGACACGATCGTGGCCGGCGGAACCGAGTCGATGTCGAACGCGCCGTATCTGCTCAAGAGCGTCCGCTGGGGCTAGCGGATGGGCCACGCCGGAAGCGATCGACTCGTTGCTGGCGGAGGGACTGACCTGCGCGATCAACGCGGTTCACATGGGGATTACGGCGGAAGAGGTCGCCGCCCGGTACAGCATCTCCCGGACGGATCAGGATCAGTTCAGCGCCGAGAGTCAGCGTCGCGCGGGCGACGCGATTGCCGCCGGCCGCTTCAAGGCCGAGATCGTGCCAGTTTCCATTCCACAGAAAAAAGCCGACCCGGTGCGTCTCGACACGGACGAATACCCGCGCGCGGGCACGACGATCGAGAAGCTCGCCGCGCTCAAGCCGGCATTCAAAGCGGATGGATCGGTCACGGCTGGGAACGCATCAGGCATCAACGATGGCGCAGCCGCCGTCGTGGTCACGACCGGCGAGAAGGCTCGTGAGACAGGCGCCTCGCCGCTGGCCGAGATCGTGTCGTATGCGTCCACCGGTGTCGATCCGCGGATCATGGGAATCGGACCGGTCCCCGCGGTGAAGAAAGCGCTCGACCGGGCGGGCCTGGCGATCGATGCCATCGACTTGTTCGAGCTGAACGAAGCCTTCGCCGCGCAGTCGCTGGCCGTCATCCGCGAGCTCGGCGTCGACCCGGCCAGAGTGAATGTGAACGGCGGTGCGATTGCCCTGGGTCATCCGATTGGCGCCAGCGGCGCGCGGGTGCTGACGACGTTGATCTACGCCCTTCGCGCGAGGAAGCTGCGGTACGGGGTCGCGGCGTTGTGCATCGGCGGCGGGATGGGCATTGCGATGGTGGTTGAGAATACTGGCCAGTAGGAATTGGGCGGCAATGCGTGTGGCGGCGAGAGCGCTCGATGAGATGATCGCGGCCGCACGCGCCGCCGAGCCGGCCGAGTGCTGCGGCGTGCTGCTCGGCACGCCCGGCGCGATCGCGGAGGCGGCCCCCACCCGTAATCTGGCCGACGACCCGAACCGGTTCCTTGTCGATCCTGAGCAGCATATCGCCGCCCGGCGTGAAGGGCGCCGGCGCGGGCTCGACGTCGTGGGCTTCTATCATTCCCACCCGCGTTCCGGCGCGGTTCCTTCCGTCACCGATCTGGCGGAGGCCGCTTACCCGGATCATCTCTATGCGATTGTGAGCTTGGTTGCGGAGCCGGCGGTCGTCCGGCTCTATCGGCTCGAGAGCGGGAGGTTTGCCGAGGTGCCGTTCGTGGCTATGTCGTGAATGGTATCGATCGTGAACGGTATCGTGTGAGCATCCGCCGCTACTCGAACGGCGACGCACCAGGCCGCACTGCGACCGTCACCCAGGCCGCGCCGACTTCCTTGTTGTGGCGTTTCAAGCGAAAGAAGACCTTCTGGCTTCCCTCCTGCCGGAAGACGTGCTGAACGGTGAAGCGGCGCTTGATCTCGCTCTTGCCCGCCTCATACGGCTCGCAGTCCACCGTGGTCTCGGACGTCGTGTCGTCGCCCCAGTCCCACGAGATCGTCGGGCAGTAGTACTCCTCGAAATCGTTGGCACCACCCACCAGCTCGGCCGTCAGCACGACGCGCGCAGGGGCGACCGCCACGAGCGGTTGCGCGCGGAGGATGATGCGGGGCCGCGGATTCTCCTTCGGATCTTTGGGGGTGTTCTGTTGCGCGGGCGCCACCCCCGGCGCGGCGACCAGCGCAAGACACGCCGCAGCGACAAGGAATCGGCATCGTCGGTTGGTCATCGGTTGGGCCTCGCAGATAAGGGCCTGCACGCATTGTACCGGCCGGCGGTGGGCCGGGCAACCCTCATCAGCGATAATAGTCGAATGTCCGCAACGACGTCTCAATCGATCGCCGGCACGGATGCGCCACTGCCGGCTGTCGATGCCGAGTTCCTGATCGTCCCGTGGTTCGAAGGAGAGGGCCCCGAAGCGGTTCGCGGACTCGACCAGGCCACGGGGGGCCAGATCGGCCGCGCGCTCGCATCCAAGGAGTTTGCCGCGCGTCCCTTTGACCAGTTCGTCACGCCGATCCTCGACCGGAACTGGAAGGCCGCACGTGTCGCGCTGGTCGGCGCCGGCGGCATCGCGGCGTTCGGTCCAGATCTGGCCCGCAAGTTGGCGACCCTTGGTTCGCTGGCCGCGCGCCAGCGGCGGGTGGGAAGCCTGGCGTTTGCGATTCGCCCGGGACTGGCCGATCCCGCCGGCGACGTCGACCTCGCCGGCTTCGCGCAGGCCATTGCCGAAGGGCTTACCCTGGGCGAGTTCAACGCCGGGAGTTACAAGACCGCCGATCCGGCACCGGGCCCGTTGCCGCGGTGCACGATCGTGCTGCCCGACGTGCCCGACACTTCGCCTGAAAGTCCGGCGCGAATCGAGTTTTCGATCACGCGCGGCCGCGTGCTTGGCGAGTGCAGCAATCTTGCGCGGGAGCTTTCGAACGAGCCCGGAAACACGCTGACGCCGCGAGCGTTCGCAGACCGTGGCGCGGCCATCGCCGGCCAGGGCGGCGCGGCGGTCGAGATCCTCGATGAGCATCAGATCGAAGAGCTCAAGATGGGCCTGCTGCTCGGCGTCGCGCGCGGCAGCAGCGAGCCGCCGCGCGTCATGGTCTTCCGGTACGAACCCCCTGACTTGTCGTCCGGCCCGGTGCTGGGCCTGGTGGGCAAAGGCATCACCTTCGATACCGGCGGCATCTCGATCAAGCCGGCCGACGGCATGGAGCGCATGAAGGACGACATGGCGGGCGGCGCCGCGGTGGTGTGCGCGATGCGCGCGATCGCCCTGCTCGGGGCTCCGATCCGCGTCGTCGGCGTCGTGCCGGCTGCGGAGAACATGCCGGGCAGCCGCGCGATCAAACCCGGGGACATTCTCCGCAGCGCGGAGGGCAAGACCGTCGAAGTGATCAACACGGACGCAGAAGGCCGGCTCGTGCTTGGCGACGGTCTCTGGTACGCACGGAAACTCGGCGCGACCCACCTGGTCGACGTCGCGACGCTGACCGGTGCCGTCGTCGTGGCGCTCGGGAAGACGACGAGCGGGCTTTTCGGGACGCCGGAGGCATGGGTCCATCACGTGTGGCGCGTCGCGGATCGCGCCGGCGATCGCGTCTGGCCGCTGCCGCTCTTCGACGAGTACAAGGATCAGTTGAAGAGCGATATCGCCGATTTCACCAACACGGGCGGCCGGCCGGCCGGGTCGATCACGGCGGCGATGTTCCTGAAGGAGTTCACGGGCGGCCTGCCGTGGGCGCACATGGACATCGCCGGTACCGCGTGGCTCGAAGAGGCGCGCCCCTACATGCCGAAGGGCCCGAGCGGCGTCGCGGTGCGAACGCTGGCCGAGCTCGCGTTCAGCGCCGATTCGTGGCCGAAGTGAAGCCGCAAGATCCGATCATCGTCAAGATTGTCGAGCCCTCCGAACTCTCCGGGCTGGCCGACGTGCTTCTGGGCGCGATCGGGCTCACCGGCGCCCTCGCGCTGCTCGCGGTCGCAGCGGGGGTCGTGGTGGCAGGGCTGCTGTTCTGGTGGAGGTCGAGGGCTGCATGAGATCGAGAAATTTCAGAATGCAGATTTCAAGCATCTACTGCTGCGCGACCTTGTTCTGGCCCTTGAGCGACGTCTGATAGCTCCGGATCGCGTCGAACAGCGCTTCGGCAATGCGCTGGCGATAGGTCGAGCCCTTCAACAGCCTCACGTCCTGTTCGTTGGTCAAGAACGAAATCTCCGCCAGCACACTGGGCATCGCCGCGCCGATCAGCACGACAAAGGGCGCCTGCTTGACCCCGAGATCCTTGATGGTCTTGTTCTGGCCTTTGAGGCGCGCGACCATCGCGCGCTGCACGTAGGTGGCGAAGTCGCGGGATTCATCGAGCTTGTTGTTGAGCGCGATCGCCTTGACGAGATCCGGCAGGGCGCCCATCGGCTGCCCGGAGGCGGCGTTCTCGCGCGCGGCGACCGCTTCGGCGTTCCGGTTGCTTGCGAAGTTGAGGAAGTAGGTTTCCACGCCGCGGGCCAGCGTGTTGGGGCTGGCGTTCGCGTGGATCGAGAGGAAGAGATCCGCGCCTTCGCGGTTCGCCATCAGGGTTCGCTCCTGAAGAGGCACGTAGGTATCGGTCCGCCGCGTCAGGACCACCTCCACGGCGGGGATCTTCGCCAGCAACTGCTCCAGACGAAGGGCGATGTCGAGCACCAGCTCCGCTTCGGTCGTCCCTCTTCCGGCGGCCCCGGGGTCGTGGCCTCCGTGACCGGGGTCGATCACGATCCGCGAGACGCCGAGGCCGAGTTGACGCGCGATGGAAAATCCGCCGGCGAGATTCGTTGTCGGGGGCCGCGTCGTCAGCGGCGCCGAGGGCGTGATGTCGATCGAGTGGAGGAGCGCGGCCGAGTCAGCGCGCGCGTCACGCAGCGTTGAACCTGCTGCGGGGGCGAGCGTCAGGAGCGCCCGAGACGAGTCGGGAGCCAGGCTCCTTCCGGGCAAGACCGGTGGAGCAGCCGCGGGGCGGAAAGACGCCGGGCGAGTCGCGGCGGCGCCCGCCGGCGGCTCCGGTCTCTCGCGAATGCAGTCGATGACGAGGCGGTACGGGCTGTAAAGGGGATACACGCTGTAGCTCGAAATGCCGGCCACGTCGAGGACCACGCGGGTCGTGCTGTTCGGATGGCGCCCCACCCGGACCTGTCGCACCACGTCGCCGTCACCCTCGAAGCGAATCGTGCGATCGACGAAGCCCGCGGAGGCACGGGTCGCCGGCAGATCGACGAATACCCGCGCCGGGTGTTCCAGCCGTTCGTCGCGAAACGCGACTTCGCTGTCGAGCTCTATCGTCACGCGGACAGTGTCGGACAGCACAGTCCGGCGGATGTCCTTGATCGTGGCCAGCTTCACCGGCGTTTCTGCCGGCGGCGCGGGACGCGGTGCCGCCTCGGGGCGGGGCGACGGACGCGGCGCCGCCTCGGGAGGAGACGCCGGACGCGGTGCCACCTGGGGGGGAGGCGACGGACGCGTCCGCTCTGGGGGAGTAACCAGGTCGACCTGTGCGAGAGCCCCGGGCACCCGGCCGGCGAACTTGCTAGCCGGATACTCGGAAGCGAGGGCACGAAGAAGGCGTGCTGCGGCGGCCTTTTCGCGCTCGTCGCCAAACTTCCTGAAGGTATCCAGGGCCAGCTGTCCCGCGTGCCATAGCGCATCGTCGCCGTAACCGCTCGTCGGAAAGCGGCGCACAATCGCTTCGAAGTCACCTACCACGGTGCGGGCCGCCTTGATCGTCGCCGGGATCGTACCCTCGTCCGCCAGCGCCGCTCTGACGGCCCGCTCCTTGGCGAGCGCGTCCGCGTACAGCGCCTGCACGGTCAGGATCTGGGCGCTGAGCGGCCAGAGCGACAGCACCATTGCCGTCAGCGCGCACGGGAACAGCCGGGGTCGTTTCAGGGCGGCAGGAGTGGTCATCTCAGTTGCGTGTCGACTTCCTCGAAGTAGGATTTGTCGACGAGCACCTCGCGCGGCTTCCCACCGACGGCGGGCGACACGAGACCTTCCATTTCCATCATGTCCACGAGCCGCGCCGCGCGGCTGAAGCCGATGCGCAGGCGGCGCTGCAGATAGGAGATCGACGCCTGGCTGTTCTGCACCACGATTCGGGCTGCCTCGTCGTAGAGATCGTCTTTCTCCATTTCGATGCCGTCGACCGCGCTTTTCTCCTCGGCGGTGATGCTCTCGTCATAGGTTGGCTTGCCCTGCTTGCGCAGAAAGCTGGCGAGCCGCGCGCTTTCCTGCTCCGAAATGTACGGACCGTGGACCCGGATGAAGCGGGAAGATGCCGGAGGAACGAACAGCATGTCGCCGCGGCCCAGCAGCTGTTCCGCGCCGTTGCCGTCGAGGATCGTGCGCGAGTCGGTCTTCGACGACACCCGGAAAGAGATTCGTGCCGGCAGGTTGGCCTTGATGAGCCCGGTGATCACGTCAACCGAGGGCCGCTGCGTCGCAAGAATCAGGTGAATGCCGACGGCGCGGGCCATCTGCGCCAGCCGCGCGATCGAAGTCTCGACCTCGCTGGTGGCCACCATCATCAGGTCGGCCAGCTCGTCGATCACCACGACGATGAAGGGCAGCAGTTTGGGCGTCTCGCCGTCGGGCGGCGTCCGCCGCTCCGCGATCGCCTGCCGGATGTTGCGGTTGTACTGCTCGATATTCCGCACGCCCTCCGCCGCCAGCGTCTTGTAGCGATCCTCCATCTCCCGCACCGCCCAGAGCAGGGCATTCGCGGCCTGCTTGGGATCGACGACAACAGGGGTGAGGAGATGGGGAATGTCGTCGTACATGCCGAGCTCCAGCCGTTTCGGATCGATCATGATCATCCGAACATCGTCCGGGGTGGCGCGGTAGAGAATGCTCGTGAGCATGCCGTTGATGGCGACTGATTTGCCGGCGCCGGTGGATCCGGCAATCAGCAGATGCGGCATGGCGGCCAGATCGGCGACGTACGGCTCGCCGTGGATCGTCTTGCCGAGCGCGATGGTCAGCTTCGATGTCGACCGCACGTAGACATCCGCCTCGAGCAGCTCGCGCAGGGAGATTTGCTCGCGCGTCCGGTTCGGGATCTGGATGCCGACGGTCGACTTTCCGGGAATGCGGTCGATGAGCACCGACTCGGCCTGCATGGCCAGACAGAGGTCGTCTGCGAGACCGGTCACCTTCGAGTACTTCACGCCGGCGTCGGGCTTGAACTCGAACGTCGTGACGACCGGCCCCGGGTGGATCTGCACAACCGATCCGGCGACGGCGAACTCCCGGCATTTCTCCTCGAGCAGTCGCGCCTCGTCCATGAGTTCGCGCTCGTCGATCTTGCGTTCGGTCTTGGGCGCATCGAGCAGCGCCAGCGGCGGCAGCGCGTATTCGCCCTTGCGCCGCTCCGCCGGAGCCTTGGCCTGTGGCTTCGGATCGGAAAGGGGCAGGAAGGACGCCGGCATCGTCACCTGGGGCGGCGCCGTCGGACGTCCGCTCCCGAATGCCGGGGCGCGTACCGGTACTTCGGCGTCCTCGTTCTGCTCCCGCTTCCGTGGGGGCCGCGACGCGTCGGATAAGGGGGCGGCAGCGGCGGCCGGTTGCTTGATTTCCGGCGGCGGCGAGCCCTTTTTCGTATGCTTGGCGATAACGTCGCGCCGCTGCTTTTCCCGGCGTCGCTCCTCGCGCCACTCGCGGAACGAAGCCAGCGTCTTCGTGCCGGCGTGGGCGGCCATCGCGACAAGGCCGACGAACAGCCGGCCGAAGGAGAACTGCGTGGAGAGGATGGTCGACAGCGCGATCAGCGTCAACACGACGATGACCGATCCGGTCCGGTTCAGGTACTCGGAAAGTTCGCGTGCGAGCCATTCGCCGGCGTAGCCGCCAGGGCGCGACGCATTGCCGGCGACCTCGGTACTGTGGATCACGAGGCTGAGGAACGCGCTCAAGCAGGCAAGCAGCAACCCGGCCCCGATCGCCTTGGTTCCGGCCGCGTCGAGGCGACGGCACCAGAAGTAGTGCCAGCCGATCAGCACCAGCAGTGCCGGAATCAGGTAGGCGGCGTAGCCGACGAGCTGAAACGAGAGCTCGGCGAGAAACGCTCCGATGCGGCCGGCGAAGTTGGCAGGCGCCGCCCCCGGCCCGGTGCTGAAGAACCAGACCGGGTCGTTTGGCGAGTACGTGGCAAGCGCAATGATCCAGATGAGGGCGGCCGCAAACAAGAGCGACGCCCAGGAACTCGCTGGCCCGACGCGAGACCGTCGATCCCTTCACGTAATCAGATCTCCATGATGACCGGCAGCACGAAGGGGCGCCGCCCGGAACGTTTGCGGAAGAGGCGGCGCAACTCCACGCGTACCTTTTCCTTGATGAGGCCTTGGTCGGTCCGTTCTTCGACGCTCGCCTGTTCGATCACCTCGCCAATCAGGCGCGCCCCATCGGCGAGCAGTTCCTCGCTGTTCTCCATCACGAACCCGCGCGTGATGATGTCGGGCACGCCTTCGATGCAGCCGGTTTGCTTGTTGATCGCGACAACCGGGACGACCAGGCCGTCCTCGGCCAGATGGCGCCGATCGCGCAGGACCTCGTCGCCGATCTCGCCGGTCTTCGTGTCGTCGATGAGGACGCGTCCGACCGGCGCCTTGCCCGCGATCCGCGCCGCCCGTTTCGTCGAAGCGGAGGAGGTCGCCGTTCTCGGCCAGCAGAATATCGGGCTTCGGCGTCCGGCCGGCGAAGACGCGCCCGGCCACCCGCGCGTGCTGCGCCAGCTGACGGTACTCGCCATGCACCGGCACGAAGTACCGGGGACGTACGAGCGACAGCATCAGCTTCAGTTCCTCCTCGCTGCCATGCCCCGACACGTGAACGTGCTTGACGTCCTCCTGGATGACGCTGGAGCCGCGATGGGCGATGTGATTGGTGACCCGGCCGATCGCTTTTTCGTTGCCGGGGATCGACCTGGCCGAGAATACCACTGTGTCCTCGGGCCCCAGCTTCACGTGACGATGGTCGTTGATCGCGATGCGTGACAGCGCCGAGAACGGCTCGCCCTGCGAACCGGTCGCCAGGCACAGGACGTCCTGCGCCGGATAGCTGGCGACCTCGGAGTCGCGAATCTGCACGCCGGGCGGGATCCGGAGATATCCGAGCCGCTGCGCGATCTGCGAGTTCTCGATCATGCCCCGGCCGACGAAGGCGACCTTGCGATCGAACTGGGCCGCCAGATTCACGAGGATCTGCATGCGGTAGATGCTGGACGAAAACGCTGCGACCACCAGGCGCCCCATCGCGCTCGTGAAGATTTCCTCGAACGCCTCGATCACCTCTGTTTCAGACCCGGTGAAGCCGCGGCGATCGACGTTCGTGCTGTCGGCAAAAAGGCCGAGCACGCCGGCCGAGCCGAGCTCCGCGAACCGATGGACGTCGAAATGCTCGCCGTCGATCGGCGTCTGGTCGATCTTGAAGTCGCCGGTGTGCACGATGACGCCGAGCGGCGTGTGAATCGCCAGCGCGACGCAGTCCGGCATGCTGTGGGTCACGCGGATGAACTCGACGGTCAAAGGTCCGACGTTCACCCGATCGCGGGGGCGCACGGCGTGCAGCTCGACCCGGTCGTGGCCGTGCTCGCGGAGTTTCGGTTCGACCATCGCGAGCGTCAGCGGCGTCGCGTAGATCGGGCCCTTGAGCAGGCGCACCACGTGCGGGACGCCGCCAATGTGATCCTCGTGTCCGTGCGTCAGGATGAGCGCCGACACGGGCCCCCGCTGCTCCAGGTAGGTCAAATCGGGAATGATTCGATCCACCCCCAGCAGTTCGGGGTCCGGGAACATCACGCCGGCATCGACGACGATCGTGGTCTCGCCCCAGCTGAATGCGAGCATGTTCATACCGAACTCGCCAAGACCGCCGAGAGCTACAACTTCGAGCATGTTGAGTTTGAGCTGACTTAAACGTACGGAGATCACACCAACACGGCACAGTCCCTGGCGGGACAGTATCCACGTGAAGGGAGCCGCACTGCGGGCGGCTCAATCAGGCTGCTGGGCGCGCCTGAACCGGAAAGGCGGGATGTCGGTGTCCATCTCTCCGGGAAACCGCGACAGCCCTCAGCAGAGCCGGTAGGCGGACAACACTCGGCGGATGAACGAGATAGCAGCTAACTATAGCACAGCTCCACCGCGGTACGAGTGGCGGACCCGCCGATGTCAGCGCGCTCCAACGCTCCATCCCAGGCCAGCCGAGGAGCGATGCTCGTCAGCAAAACGCATCAGCCAGACGCACCAGTTCGGCAATCTCGAGTGTTTCTGGTCGGCGCTGGCCGTCCAACCCAGCCCGTCGCAGGACCTCGGCGACTTGAACGCCCTCGGAGGGCGGGTAGGCGAGCAGGGCATTTGTCAGGGTCTTGCGACGTCTCGTGAAGATCGCCTGGGTGACCTTCTCAAAAGCGACCTCGTCTCGGGCGGGGGGCTCGTCGGGGTGGAATTGGAGCCGGACGAGGGAGGAGTGGACGTTCGGCGCCGGGCGGAAGGCTCCCGGCGGAAGCGAGAGCAGGCGCTTGACGTCGGCGCCGTGCCGGACGAGCACACTGAGCACCCCGTACTCACGGGTTCCGGGTGAAGCGACGAGCCGGTCCGCGACCTCCCGCTGCAGCATGACCGTCGCGTCCAACAGCGGGATGCCGTCCCGATACAGCGCGATCAGCCTGAACAGGATGGGAGACGCGACGTTGTAAGGCAGGTTCCCCGCGACACGCACGCGCGACGGAGCGTCGCCTTCGTGCGCCAGCGCGTTCCGCACGCGGTCGGCGGTCAGATCCAGAAAGTCGCCTTCGACGATCGCGAGATTGGGTGGGGCGTTCCCTCGTAACTCGGACGCGAGGTCGCGGTCGATCTCGAACGCCGCCACATGCGCCACCGCGGCCGCCAGCGGCCTCGTCAGGGCGCCGCGACCGGGACCGATCTCGATGAACGTCTCCGAGGGCTGCGGCTGGATCGCCCGGAGAATCTTGTCGACCCATGGCCGTTCGAGGAAATGCTGCCCGAATCGTTTCTTCGCGAACGGCGGGCGATCACGTGGCATGTCGGCGCCAATACTTCTCCTCAATCTCCTCGATCTGTTCCTCGCTCAGGCCAAAATAGTGGCCGATCTCATGAATCAGGGTTTCGCCAATCGACACGACGAGATCGTCCTCATCGTCGGCCTCGCGTTCGTGAGGTCCTTGAAACAGCAGGATGCGATCCGGCAGAGCATTGCCGTAGTCCCAGCGGCGCTCGGTCAGCGGGGTGCCCTGATAGAGGCCGAACAAGGTATCCGGAGGCTCAATCTCCATCTCGCGCAGCAACTCGCGCCCCGGTTCGTCTTCGACGACGATGACGAGATTGGTCATGGCGTCGCGGAAGCGCTGCGGGATGCTGGCGAGCGCGTCGGCCACGAAGCGCTCGAACCGGGCGCGGTCCATTAGCGGCGGCGCGCCGCTCCTCCTCGGCCTTTTCTGCTCCTTGCCGGGGTCGGCACCGGTGCCGGTCGAGCCCTTTTCCCGGCGGCTCGTCTCTTGCCGGCCGCCGGAGCTTCACGCTCGTGCTCGAGAGCGAGGAAGTAGTCGCAGTCGTCACGGACGGCGCACTGATCGCAGAGCGGCTTCGGCTTGCAGATTCGACGTCCATGAAGAATGAGGACGTCGGAGGTGAGGGTCCACCGGTGGTCCGGCATCGCGGCGCACAATTGGCGCTCGACAACCTCCGGATCCTCGGATTCGGCGATGCCGATGCGGTTCGCGACCCTGAGCACATGCCGATCGACCGGCAGTCCAGGCACGCCGAGCGCGTGGCCGAGCACGACATTCGCGGTTTTGCGGCCGACACCCGGGAGCTTCGTCAAGGCCGCCATATCGGCCGGGACTTCCCCTCCATGGTCCTCGACGAGCGCCCGCGCCATGCCGATGAGCGCTTTCGATTTCGCACGGAAAAATCCGGTTGAATGAATCACCGGCTCCAGATCACCGGGTGTCGCTTGCGCGAGGGCGGGCGCATCGGGATAGCGCTCGAACAGTGCCGGCGTCACCAGGTTGACACGCTGATCGGTGGACTGCGCAGAGAGGATGGTCGCCGCCAGGAGCTCGAACGGGTTGCGATAGTGGAGCTCCGTGTCGGCGTCGGGATGCTGCGTTTCCAGCTTGTCGAGGATGTGACGGGTCTCGACAGGAGATTTCATACAGAGGTAAGTAGAATCAGTGAATTGGTGAATCGGTGCATTGGAGACCAGGGAGTGGGAAAATTCACCAACGTTCCGTTCACCAACTCTCCAATCCGCCCACCGCCAACGTGTCTAGTGTATGGGTCCGGCGCCTTTGTTCCAGCCGACGTTATTGTACGACTCGGTGAACACGCGCCAGTGTTCCTGCAGTGCGGCGATCAGGTTCGGCACGAACTGCACCGGCACAACCACTTTGACACGCACCGGTGCGTGCACCACGTGCTCGGATTCCGCTTCCTTGATCTCCTTGTCGGAGAGCGGCATCACCTCGCAGAAGGTGAGCGTGAAATCGAACGGCGTGTGAGCGATCGAGCAGAAGTTCGAGTAGATCCGCGGCGTCGGCTCCCCGGCCGATTCATCCGCCGGCACAATGGTGAAATTGATTTGTCGAGGCTGATCGGGCATAAGGCAGCTTACAGCTTTCGGCGGCCGGCTGTCAGCTCGCAGCCGTCAGCGAGTCTGCAACAGCAATCTGTGAGCTTGTTGGTCAGGTTTCAGGGGGGAGAGCTGATCGGCTGATCGCTTCGTGCGTCAGTACTTCCGCATCACCCCGACCACGACGCCCTGAATTTGCACCTGATCCGGTTCGGCGAAGATCGGCTGCATCGCGGCATTCGCCGGCTGCAGCCGGATCCGGCCGCCCGGGTCGCGGTAGAACTTCTTCAGCGTCACGTCGGTGCCGCGCAACAGCGCGATCACCATCTCGCCGTTGTCGGCGTTCTTTCGATCCTCTACGACGACGAAGTCGCCGTCGCGGATCTGCTCGTCGATCATCGAATCGCCACGCACGCGCAGCACATAGGTGTCGCGCTTGCCGACCAGATCTTCGGGAACCGCGATCGTTTCGTTGGACGCGACGGCCTCGATGGGGACGCCGGCCGCGACGAAGCCGAGCAGCGGCAGCTCGACGGCGCGCCCGCCCATGCGCGCCGGGATCATCTCGACCGACCGGCTGCGATTCCAGGCGCGCTTGATGAAGCCCTTTTCCTGCAGGTTCGTCAGATGCTTGTGCACCGTGGCGAGCGAAGATAGGCCGAAGCGGCGGCCGATTTCCTCGAGGCTCGGCGCGTAGCCGTGCTGTTGGATGAACTCGTTGAGGTAATCGAGGATTTCCCGCTGCCGTTTTGTGAGCGGAAGCATCGGCGCTCTCCTGGGCGGGAAAAGAGCAGCGCTCCGATCCTGCCTCGATATCGTGAGGTCAGCACTATACGCAAAAGAAAGGCGAAGGTCAATAACATAGAGTATGTATTGACGGCAAACACGAAGATTTCAGTCCCCCGGGGAAGGTGATGCGTATTCCTTTTCAGGTGCCGCCCAGGGATGGGAAGGGCTGCGACGTCGCCGGGTTGGGCCTCAACAGCGTCGACCTGCTGGCGGTCGTCGCCGAGTACCCGGTGAGCAACACCAAGCAGCGGCTCCAGCGATTCGCCCGGTTGCCGGGCGGCCAGACCGCGACCGCGATGGCGGTGTGCGCGAAGCTGGGCTGGGCAGCACGCTACATCGGCAGCTTCGGCGACGACGAGTTGGGGGCGTTCGCACGCGACAGCCTGGTTCGCGAAGGCGTGGACATCGCGGCGTCGCGCACCGTGCCCGGGGCGACCAACCAATTCGCCATCGTGTTGGTCGATGCGCGCTCGGGGGAGCGAACCGTGCTCTGGGACCGCCATCCCGGCCTTTCGCTGGAGCGGCGGCCGTGCCGGCGGACGCGGTCACCTCGGGCCGTCTGTTGGTCGTCGATTGCCATGAAACGGCTGCCGCCACGCAGGCGGCGCGTCTCGCGCGCACGGCGGGCATTCCCACGATCATCGACGTCGAGCATGTTCGTCCGGGCATCAACGATCTGCTCCAGCAGATCGACGCGATCATCGCGGCGCAGACGTTTCCGGCGGAGCTGACCGGCTACGAAGAGCCCGGCCGCGCGCTCGAAGCCATGGCACGCGAGTTCGCCGCTCCGCTGGTGTGCGTCACGCTTGGAGCGGACGGCAGCCTGGCACGGGTAGGCGGGCGCGAGGTCCGGACGGCCGCATTCCAGGTGGATTGCGTCGACAGCACCGGCGCCGGCGACGCGTTCCGCGGCGGCTTCGCCGCCGGATGTCTGCGGACACCGAACGGCGAGATCGAGGACGTGCTCCGCTATGCCAACGCCGTCGCGCGCGCTCAACTGCCGCGCGCTCGGCGCGCGAGGCGCCATACCGACGATCGAAGAAGTTGAGGCGCTTCTGGCGACCGGCGGCTGAGAGACGACCTTTGTCGAGGCCTCGGGCGATGCTAGATTCTAGGAACCCGGTGCCTGAACACCTCCCCGAGGACCTCTTTGCGCGGCTCGAGCGCGAACGGCTCGACGCCGATCGGCTCTACAACGACGCGTTGACCGACCTGGATCGCGCCATCCGGGTGGCGCCCCCTCTGCCAGAGGCGCCACGTCCCTTCGACGAGGCCCGCGTGGCCGACCTCAATGCGGCATGGGACATCTTGCGGCAGGGCGTCCCGGTGGTGGACCGGTCGCTGAAGGGACGGTTACGGGGGTTCATCTGGCGGCTGATCGGACCGCCGCTCGAGACCCAGCGGCGGTTCAACGCGGCGGTCGTGGACCACGTGAACCGCAATGCTGCTGCCGGGCGCGAAGGGCCGCGCGCGGTCGCCGGCCTGCTCGACGTGGTCGGCCGGGAGTTCGGCGAGCTGGCGCGGTTCCAATCGTTGCTGGTGCAGTACCTGCAGACGATCACCGTCTACATCGACAGCAAGGATCGAAGCCTTGGTGGGCCGGAGCTCGCGCGACGGCTCGCGATGACCGAGCAGCGGATGCTGGCGTTGAAGCGCGAGCTCGATGGGATGGGCGGCTCCCGGTCCGCCGGTGTCGTTGACGCACGCCCGGCGGAGCCCTTTACCGGAACAATCGACTCGTTGACCTACCTCGGCTTCGAGGATCGGTTTCGCGGATCCCAGCCGGCCGTGCGCGCCCGCGTCGCCGACTACGTGCCGATTTTTGCCGGAGCATCCGACGTGGTGGACGTCGGCTGCGGCCGCGGCGAGCTGCTCGGCTTGCTGCGCGCCGCGGCGCAGCGGCGCGCGGCGTGGACGCCAGTCCGGCCATGGTCGAGCTGTGTCGTGGCGCCGGCCTCGACGTCGAGCAGGGGGACGCGCTGGGGTATCTCGAGCGGCAGCCGGACGGCAGCATCGGCGGACTGGTCGCGATCCAGGTCGTCGAGCATTTCGCGCCGGGGTATCTGACTGCGGTTTCTCGAGACGGCGTACCACAAGATGCGCAGCGGCGCGCCACTCGTGCTCGAAACGATCAATCCCGCCTGCTGGATGGCGTTCTTCGAAACGTACATCCGGGACCTGACCCATCAGCGGCCGCTGCATCCCGACACGCTGCGGTATCTGGTGCAGGCCAGCGGCTTTACCCATGTGGATGTCCAGTTCCGGCAGCCGGTCCGTGCAGAGGACAGGCTCGAGCGTGTGCCGGACCTGACGAGGTTGGCGGATCACGCCGAGGGGCTGGCCCAGGTCGTGGCCGCGGTGAACGCTCAAGCGGACAAGCTGAACGCGCGGCTGTTTTCGTCGATGGACTATGTGGTGATCGCGCGCCGGTAGGAGACACGCTTCTGCCGACCAAGACGGTCTCGTAACGTTTCCTCGGTGGACCGGGTCTAATGATCCGAGGCCAGGGGTGCACGGTCGCCCGCCACGAGGCGGCTCAACCGTTCGCTGCTCTACCCTGGAGGCTCGAGGCGATCGGCATGGCCCAAGCGACGACGTGGATACGCCCGGACGCGCGGCAGCCGGAATGGGATCTTACCGTGGTGCGTCCAGACGCGGCCACCGCAGCCGACCCGTCGTTCGGCGATCTGAGCGAGGCCGACCTCGTGACCGCATGCCTGCGCGGTCAGAACGGCGCGTTCGACGTGATTGTCGAGCGTCACCGGCGCGCGGTCTACCAGCTCTGCTACCGCTTCGTCGGCAATCACGAGGACGCCAGCGATCTCGCCCAGGACGTCTTCCTGCGGGCGTTTCGCGGGCTGCGAAACTTCGGCGGGCGATCGTCGCTGGCGACCTGGCTGTACCGGATTGCCGTCAACGTCTGCCTTGAACCGGGTCGGCGTCAAGAAGCCCCAGAGCGAGCCCATCGACGCGCGGCAGCACGTCGATACTCGGACCGAGTCACCCTCCGAGCGGCTGATCGGCGCCGAGCGGGACGCTCGCGTTCGCGCGGCGATCGCGCAGCTGCCACGTAAACAGCGCGTGGCGCTGATCCTGCGGATGTATCACGAGATGTCACACCAGGAAATCGCGGACGTGGTGGGCAGCTCGGTCGGCGCGGTGAAGGCGAACGTGTTTCATGCGCTTCAGAACTTGAAGAAGCGGCTCGCTGGGGAGACCGTGTAAGCGATGCGTCATTTCACCGAGGTTGAACTTCTCGATCTCGCCGAAGAAGCGCGGCCGGAAGCGTCGGCCGGACATCTGGCAACTTGCGAGGCGTGTCGACGACAGTTGATGGATCTGCGTTCCGCCATCACGGCGGCGGCGGCCGTGGACGTGCCGGAGCCCTCCCCGATCTTCTGGGAACATCTGTCGATGCGCGTGCGCGAAGTCGTGAACGAGGAAGGCCGGCCCTCAGAGGCCGGGCGGCAGCTCGGCTGGCCGTCGTGGCGAGCGTTCGTGCCGATCGGCGCCGTGCTGATGCTCGCTCTGGCGGGCACGATCATGTGGAATCCCGCCGACGAACCATCCACCGCCACGAACGTCCCGGTTGCACCCGAGATCACCGGCACCGCAGCCGATGCCCGTGACATCGCGTACCCGATGGACGATCAGTCGCTGACGCTGCTTGCGGATCTGACGTCGGATCTCGACTGGGACGCCGCGAGTGAAGCAGGCCTCGCGCCGGTGACGGGGGCCGTCGACGATGTCGTCACCTCGTTGAGCGGCGGAGAGCGCCGCGAGCTCCACCGATTGCTGCAGGAGGCACTCAAGCGGCCGGGGGCTTGAACCACCACTGGAAAGTCTAAGGCTCAAGGCTCACGAATACGTAAGAGCGGTGAACGAGAGAACAATGACCAACCGGATCTCGAGAAAGTGCCGGATGCTGGCGGCCATCGCGGCGTTGCTGGCCGCGACGATTGGGCCGCTGGCGCCCTCGGCCGCCGCGCAGGGGCCGTCAGGCCGCTCGCGCGGGCAAAATGGACCGCGGAATCAGGAGGGTCTGCCGGGAATCGCTCCGGCGGAGATTCAGCGCATGCTCGATGGGTACGAGTTGATGCAGGCGCAAGAGATGCTGCAGGTCGGGGACGAGCAGTTCCCGAGGTTCCTGCCCAAACTCAGAGCTCTTCAGGAAGCGCGGCGCCGCGCGCATACGGAACGTGTACGTGTCATCCACGAGCTTCGCGGTCTGACCCAATCGCGTTCGGCGCCGGATGACGCGCGCCTCAAAGACACCGTCAGGGCCCTCGACGACCTCGATGCCCGGTCCGCAGTGGAGATTCGGCAGGCGAGGGAAGCGCTGGATCAAGTGCTGGATGTATATCAGCAGGCGAGATTCCGCCTCTTCGAAGCGATGATGGAGCAGCGCAAGGTCGAACTGCTCATGCGCGCGCGACAGGCCAACCGGCAGAACCGGCCGCAGAACCCCTCACTCCCGTAGTACAATTTCCACACCGCTGGACAGCGTCTCAACCCACTGTCCTCGCGGGAGATGCACGTTTTCCGTTCGGGACGGCTCTCGAATCGGTCGTAGAGGCGGCCGCCCCACGAAGCGCCCTCACGAGGCGCGGTTTCGACCCGAGTGGTTTGGGTGGCGACGTTACCCTGCCGTGGAGTTGTATGTCATTGACACGGTTACTCCCGTTGGTGGGGTTGCTCGCGGCCATCACCCTGCCCGTGCGCGCAGTCGATCCCCCGGCATCGCGCCGCGACGCCGATCTCCTGAAAAAAAAGATAGCGCTGATAGCCGAGCACGGCAGCGCCGCGCCCTCCGATCGGCGGCTGCAGACGACGATGACCGAGCAGGAGGTCAACGCATATCTGGCATTCGAAGGGCAGGACTACCTGCCCGGGGGCGTAGTCAGTCCGGGCATTACGATTCTCGGCCCCGGGCGCGTGTCAGGTCATGCGATCGTCGATCTCGATCAGATCCGCGAGGAACGCAAGCCGACGAGCCTCTTCGATCCGATGCGCTACCTGCAAGGCCGCCTTCCGATCACCGCAATTGGAGGGTTGGCAACCAGCAATGGCGTTGCCACCTTCCATTTCGAATCGGCCGCGATCAGCGGCCTGCCGATCCCGAAGCTGTTGCTGCAGCAGATCGTCGCCTACTATTCGCGGTCGCCCGCGCACCCCTCCGGCTTCAGCCTCGACGATCCCGTCGCGCTCCCCGCGCGTATTCGCGAGATTCAGCTTCAACGCGGCCAGGCGATTGTCATCCAATAGCGATCGATTGGGCGGCGTCCCGGCGCGCTCCGACGAGGTGCTCGCCACGCCGCTGCAATATCTGAAGGGCGTGGGTCCGCGGCGCGCGGCCGATCTGGCCCATGCCGGTTTACTCACGCTGGACGATCTGCTGCACCGGTTTCCGATCCGGTACGAAGATCGGAGCCGCCTGCAGCCTGTTGCGTCGCTCAAGCCAGGTGCGGCTGCGTCGATTGCCGGACGCGTCCTGAGCTGCGGTCTGCGGTCCACCCGGCGTCCGGGTTTCAAGATTTTCGAGGCGCTCATCGGCGATCAGAGCGGCGCGCTCAGGGCCGTCTGGCTGAATCAACCGTTTCTGCGCGACGTCTTCGCGCCGGGCCAGCAGGTGGTGTTGTTCGGCGCGGCGGAGATGCGCGGCGGGGGCGGGCTTCAGCTCACCAATCCGCAGTACGAGATTCTCGACGAGGAGGATCGCGCGACGATTCATACGGGTCGCATCGTGCCGGTCTACGAAAAGGCCGGCAGCGTGACGCCGAAGATCCAGCGCAGGTTGGTCTACGATGCGCTGCAGCGACTGCCTTCGGATCTTCCCGACACCCTTCCGGATGCGCTGCGACTGCGTCTCGGGCTCCCGTCGCGCCTGGCCGCGTTCCACGTGGCGCATTTTCCGCCCGCCGATGCCCCGATGGAGGACCTGAATCGTTTCGCCACGCCGGCGCAGCGCCTTCTGATTTTCGAAGAGGCCTTCCTCTTCCATCTTGGCGTGCTCGCGCGGCGGCAGTCGGCAGCCGAGGAGCGCAAGCCGTTTCAGATCCGCGTGGACGATGGGATTCGCGCCTCGGCGCGGCGGGTGCTGCCGTTCAAGCTGACGGCGGGGCAGAAGTTGTCGCTGAAAGAGATCGTCGAGGACCTTCAGCGGCCTCATCCGATGAACCGGCTGCTGCAGGGCGACGTCGGCGCCGGCAAGACGATCGTGGCGCTGCTGGCAGCGCTTGTGGCGATGGAAAACGGATTGCAGGTGGCCTTCATGGCGCCCACCGAGATCCTCGCGGAGCAGCACTTCCTGAACATCTCGCGACTGTTGCAAGCGTCTCCTCACCAGATCGCCCTGCTCACGGGCGCCATGGGCACGGCGGCGCGCCGGCGTCAGCTGGCGGAAGTGGAATCGGGCGCTGTGCAGCTGGTGGTCGGCACCCACGCGCTCGTCCAGGGTGACGTAAGCTTCCGGCAGCTCGGCCTGGTGATCATCGACGAGCAGCATCGCTTCGGTGTCCTGCAGCGCGCCATGTTGCGAGCCAAGGGGCTTCATCCCGACGTCCTGGTGATGACCGCCACACCCATTCCACGCACGCTCGCCCTGACGCTGTACGGCGATCTCGACGTATCGGTCATCAGGGATCTGCCGCCGGGCCGGCTGCCGGTCAAGACGACCGCGAAGCCCGATTCACGGCGCGCGGAGGTGCACCGTTTCGTCACGGAACAGGTAGCGGCAGGGCGCCAGGCGTATGTCATCTACCCGCTGGTCGAGGAGTCCGACAAGGTCGATCTCAAGGCGGCGACCGAAATGGCCGACCATCTCGCGCAGGAGGTGTTCCCGGAATTCCGCGTCGGCCTGCTGCACGGGCGAATGAAGCCCGATGGCAAGGATCGCGTGATGCGGGCGTTCGCAGCCGGCGAACTGGACATCCTCGTGTCGACGACGGTCATCGAAGTCGGCGTCGACGTGCCGAACGCCAGCGTCATGATCGTCGAGCACGCCGAGCGGTTCGGGCTCTCGCAGCTGCACCAGTTACGCGGGCGCGTCGGGCGCGACCGGTCTCAATCGTACTGCTGCCTGCTGTACCAGGCGCCGCTGTCCGATGAGGCGCGCGAGCGCCTCATGGCGATCACCGAGACCACCGATGGCTTCGAGATTGCCGAGCGCGATCTGCTGCTGCGGGGACCGGGGGACTTCTTCGGGACGCGTCAGGCCGGCATCCCGACGTTCCGTTCGATCGACCTGCTGCGCGATCGCGACCTGCTGGATCTCGCCCGCCGCGAGGCGGCCGCGTGGCTCGACGCCGCGCGCCCGGCGCCTTCCGACATCACGCAGATGCTTCAGTCGTGGGAAGCCAGGTTCAGGCTGATAGAGGTGGGATAGGAATCTGGTTACCTGGTTACGTGGTCATGTGATTGATCAGTTCCAGATCACCAGTTCGCCAGATCCAGAGATGCGCGTCATTGCCGGCTCGCTGAAAGGCCGTCGTTTGAAGGCCCCGACCTGGAACGGGCTGCGACCCACCTCCGATACGCTGCGGGAGACGCTCTTCAACGTGCTCGCGCCGCGGGTCGGCGCCGCGCGTGTGCTGGACGGCTTCGCGGGAACCGGAGGGCTCGGAATCGAGGCGCTCAGTCGCGGCGCGGCGCACGTCACGTTTCTCGAACGCGACCGCCGGGCGCAAGCGCTGATCGCGCAGAACCTTGCGCTCTGCGGGGTCGCGGAGGGCTATGCTATCATCCGCGCCAGCCTCGACCGCGGGGTCGACATGCTCCGATCGGAGTCAGGATTCGCACCGTTCGACATCGTCCTGCTCGATCCGCCATACGACCAGGCCGCCGCCGCAGCACTGGAGACATTGACCGGCGCCGACAGCGTGCTCGCCGCAGACGGCCTCGTCGTCCTCGAGCACTCACGCCGGCAGCCCGCTCCGGATCGCGCCGGGCGCCTCGTGATCACGCGCCGGCTCGTGTCCGGCGACAGCGCACTGGCGTTCTATCAGAGACGGGCTGACGTCCGAGAGTCTGAAGTCTGAAAATCTGAGGTCAGAGGGACGCAACGGCGGTGAGATCGTCCAGGTTTCGGATTTCAGATTTTCATATCCATTATGTCAACCGTTGCGATTTATCCGGGCACGTTCGATCCGTTGACGAACGGTCACGTCGATATCATTACCAGGGGTGCGCGGCTGTTCGATCGGATCATCGTCGCCGTTCTCGTCAATGCGGAGAAGGCCCCGCTGTTCACGATGCCTGAGCGCCTGGAGATTGCCCGCACGGTCTTCGAGTTGCTGCCGAATGTCGAGGTGGATACCTTCGACGGCCTGCTCGTGGATTACGTGGAACGGCGTGGCGCACATGTCATCGTTCGCGGGCTTCGCGCCGTGTCGGATTTTGAATTCGAGTTTCAGATGGCGCTCATGAACCGGCGCCTGAATGATAAAATCGAAACGGTGTTCATGATGCCGGCCGAGCAGTACAGTTACATCAGCTCGCGGCTCATCAAGGAGGTCTTCTCCCTCGGCGGCCGTGTCCACGGGCTCGTTCCCGACACGGTGGAGCAGCGGCTGCGAGACAAGGTCGCCCGGGCAGCGCGGACCCGATCCTGAATAGCGGCCCAGCCACATCCCCGCGATGATCGAGGAGACTGAAGGGACCATGACGCGCCTCGCCGACCGCACCGCGCGCATTTCCAGCTCGCCGACGATGAAGGTGACCGCGACGGTCGATCGGCTGCGGCAGCAGGGGGCTGAAATCATCGACTTCGGAGCGGGTGAGCCCGATTTCGCCACCCCGGCCCATATCACCGCGGCCGCCCACGCCGCCCTCGATCGGGGTTTCACCAAGTACACCCCCGTAGCGGGCATCACCGAGCTGCGGCGCGCGATCTGCGATCGGTACCGTGTCGACTACGGCGTGGAGTACAAGGAATCGGAGGTCATCGTCAGCGCCGGCGGCAAGCAGGCGCTCTTCAACACGGCGCTGACGCTCTTCAATCCAGGCGACGAGGTCATCACCCACGCGCCATACTGGCCGACCCTCAGCGAGCAGATCAAGCTGGCCGAAGCGACGCCGGTGCTCGTACGAACGTCGCTGGAGGACGGCTTCGCGATTCGGTCGCAGGCGATTCTGCATGCGGTGACTGCCCGGACGAAGGGCATCATCATCAATTCCCCGTGCAACCCGACCGGTGTGCTGATTTCCGAGGACGATCTCGCGATCATCGCGCAGGAGGCTGCGCGCCGCGGCATCTGGGTTGTCGTCGACCTGTGCTACGAGAAGCTCATTTACGATCGGACGCCGCACAACGTGCCGGCCGTGCTCCAGAAGGCACTGCCGCGATCGCGCCGTCCTCTGCGGATCGGCTTCAAAGGCGTATGCGATGACCGGCTGGCGCTGCGGCTGGACGATTGCGCCGGCGCACGTCGTCGCCGCTCAGGGCGCGGTGCAGAGTCACTCGACCTCCAACGTCTCCTCGATTACGCAGAAAGCGGCCGTGGCGGCGCTGACGGGACCGCAGGAGCCGGTCGCTGCCATGCTCGCCGAGTACAGGGTGCGACGCGACAACCTGCACGAATGGCTGGCGGAGGATCCGCGCCTGATCTGCGCCAAGCCGGCGGGGGCTTTTTACCTGCTGATCGACGTCAGCGGGGTGCTCTCGGTGGACGGCTTGCGCACATCGGCCGACTTCGCCGAGGCGCTGCTGAACGAGGCTCGCGTCGCGGTGACGCCAGGCGAGGCCTTCGATGCCCCCGGGTGCATCCGAATTTCGTACGCGACGTCGATGGAGACGCTGCGAGAGGGCAGCCGGCGCCTTCTCGAGTTCATCCAGCACCAACCCATCGCGGCAGGTGCCTGAATCAGGTCGCCCCCGAACGCTCTGTCGTGAGGCGGACAATCCGATCAGCGCGTGACCGCTTCGCCCTGTTGATCCAATTCCCAAATGCCTGAATCCAAAGTGGTCGCTGTGATCGGCGCGTCGCGCAATCGCCAGAAATTCGGCAATCGCGCCGTGCGGGCGTTCGCGCGCGAGGGGTACACGGTCATTCCAATTCATCCTCACGAGCACGAGGTAGAGGGCCTGAAAGCCTACCGAACGGTACTCGACGTGCCCGGTCCGATCGACATGGCCTCGTTCTACGTGCCGCCGGCGATCGGCGAGCAGGTGATTGAAGAAGTCGCGCGGAAGCAGATCCCGGAAGTGTGGCTGAATCCAGGGGCCGAAAGCGAGGCCCTCGTCGCGCGCGCGCGCGTGCTGTCCATTCGACCTATCGTGGCCTGCAGCATCATCGCCATCGGGCAAGACCCATACGACGTGTAGCCGGCTGTCGAAGGGGGAGCCCTGCCGGGCTCATCCCTGACCTGTCATGCAACGTTCTGGCGGGGATGGAGGGAATGTCGTAGGCTGTGCACGACACTCGATGCCGGTGACCGCGGAGTGCGCAACAGGGCGCCGGGATACGGGTGCCGTGCGGCAAACGCGATCGGACGGAGGGGGTATGGCGACGATCAAGGTGAGGCAGAACGGACCGTATCTGGTCGAGGGTGACGATGTCACGGTCGTCGACTGGAACGGGAACATGTATCAGATTGCAAAGCGGCCGTTCGCGTTGTGCCGCTGCGGCGGTTCGACGACCAAGCCGTTCTGCGACGGGACGCACTCCCGCATCGGCTTCGCCGCCGCTGAAGCGGCGGTGGCAGGGAGCGGAGAGAAGCCCGCCACATAACCTGGCGTTTCGTTACACAGGGGAGACATCACGTGACGGTTTCCGGAGCGGTCGTCGAGTCGAAGGCGCCGGCCGCCTTCAGCTTTCTCAAGCTGGCTGGTCCCGGCCTGATCGTGGCCGCGTCGGGAATCGGCTCCGGCGACGTCGTCTCGGCGACGGTTGGCGGAGCGAACTACGGCGTGGTCCTTCTCTGGGCGATCGCCGTGGGCGCCTTCTTCAAGTTCGTGTTGAACGAAGGCATCGCGCGCTTTCAGCTCGCCACGGGACTGACCGCGCTCGAAGGCTGGGCCGAGTACCTGCCGGCGTGGGTGAAGGCGTATTTCGGGGTGTATCTGATTATCTGGACCGTGGCGGTCAGCGCGGCGTTGACCAACGCGACCGGGCTCGGCATCGCCAACCTGACCGGCGGCGCAATCTCGCAGCCCTGGGGCGCCGTCCTGCACAGCCTGATCGGCTTCGTGTTCGTGTTGCTCGGCGGATACACCGGCTTCGAGAAGCTGATGAAGGGTCTCGTCGCGGTCATGGGGTTCACGATCCTCGTGTGTGCGATCTTGACGTTTCACGGATCCCGCGGTGACGCTGCGAGGACTGCTGGTGCCGACCATCCCGGCGGCGAGCGGCACCTACGTGCTCTCGATCATCGGCGGCATCGGCGGTTCGATCACGATGCTTTCCTACAACTACTGGATGCGCGAAGAGAAAATCAGCGACGCGCGGTTCCTGGGCTACGTGCGCGGGGACATCGCGGTCGCCTACCTGTTCACGGCGCTCTTCGGCATCTCGATCATGTTGATCGCCAATCAGGCCTTCTACCTGTCGAATGTCAGGATTTCCGACGCGCAGGCGGTACCGAAGATGGCCGAGATGCTGGGCGCCATCCTCGGACCGTTCGGTGCCTACGCGTATTCGATCGGGTTCTGGGCGGCGGTGTTCGCGTCGCTGCTGGGCGTCTGGCAGAGCGTCCCGTATATCTACGCCGACTTCTACAGCATCCTCAAGAAGGATCCGGAGCACGTCCGCCAGGAGGCCATCAAGGTCACCAGCCTCCGCTATCGGCTGGCGCTGCTCTTCATCACGCTCGCGCCGATGCCGTTCGCGTTCATCCGGCGGCCGCTCTTCATCATCGTGACCTACACGATCGTCGGCAGCCTCTTCATTCCGTTCCTGGCCGCCACGCTGCTGTACCTGAACAACCGCGTCAAATGGACCGCGCCGGTTCCGCACAATCGATGGACGACGAACGCGCTGCTGTTCCTGATCCTTGCGCTGTTCGTGGGAGTGGGCGTGCAGGAGATCATCAACGCGCTATGAATCCGTCGGGGGCTGGAGCGTCGCGGCAGCTTGCCGAGAGCGCGGACCGGCGCCCCCTGGATGACGACGATACTCAGTTCTTTGCAGGCCGCGGTGTCACGAGCATCCCGCGGCGGGGCGGACGAAAGCCCCGCTGAATCCAAGCATCTGAGTCGCGGTGGGTTGATTGAACAACCGGATGAAGAATTCGCGGATGCGAATCGCTAATCAGTGGCGGGAAGCGGTACCGTGTCGGTCGCAGGAGGGATGGCCTGAATGCCGAGCAAGCTTCTGAGCTCGTCGCCCTCCATCACTTCGACTTCGAGCAGGCGGTGCGTGACGCTCTCCAGCTTGTCGCGATTTTCCTCGAGGACGCGGCGCGCGGTGTCGTGCGCGTCGGTGAGGATGCGCTTGATCTCGGCGTCGATCTTCTGCGCCGTTTCCTCGCCGTACATCCCGCGCTCCTGCTGCATCGGCAGATCGAGGAACCGCGCCCGCTTGTTTCCGTCGTAGTTGATGGCGCCCAGCGCGTCGCTCATGCCGAACTCGGTCACCATGGCGCGCGCGATATCGGTCGCGCGCTGGAGGTCGTTCTGCGCGCCGGTCGAGATCTCGCCGAGCGCGATCTCCTCGGCCGTCCGTCCGCCGAGAAGGACCGCGAGCTGGCTGAGGAGATCGCCGCGGGTCATCAGATAGCGGTCCTCGAGCGGCAGCTGCATGGTGTAGCCGAGCGCACCGAATCCGCGCTGCACGATCGAGATCTTGTGCACCGGGTCCAGCCCCGGCAGCACGGTGGCGACGATCGCGTGTCCCGACTCGTGATACGCGACGATCTGGCGCTCTTTCGAGCTCATCACGCGCTTCTTCTCGAGGCCGGCGACGAGCCGATCGATCGCCGATTCGAAGTCCTTTGCGCCCACAGCGGTCTTGTCGGCGCGCGCGGCGAGCAACGCCGCCTCGTTGACCAGATTGGCCAGGTCCGCGCCCGCAAAGCCCGCCGTACGCGCCGCGACGGTCCTCAGATCCACGTCGGGCGCGATCTTCACCCCCTTGGCGTGAATCCGCAGGATCTCCTCCCGGCCGTTGACGTCGGGCTTGTCCACGAGGACCTGGCGATCGAAGCGGCCCGGACGCAGGAGCGCCGGATCGAGCACTTCGGGCCGATTCGTGGCGCCCATGATGATCACGCCCTTGCGCGAGTCGAACCCGTCCATTTCGGCCAGCAGCTGGTTCAGCGTCTGCTCGCGCTCCTCGTGGCTGCCGAACGGACTCTGCACGCGGACCTTGCCGAGCGCGTCGAGCTCGTCGATGAACACGATGCAGGGCGCTTTCGCTTCCGCCTGCTGGAAGAGATCGCGAATGCGCGCGGCGCCGACGCCGACGAACATCTCGACGAATTCAGACCCGCTCAGGCTGAAGAACGGGACATGGGCCTCGCCGGCCACCGCCCGCGCCAGCAGCGTCTTGCCGGTGCCCGGCGGCCCCACCAGCAGCACCCCCTTCGGAATCCTTCCGCCCAGGTTCGTGTACTTCTTGGGCGTCCTGAGGAACTCCACGATTTCTTTCAGCTCGTCCTCGGCTTCGTCGACGCCGGCGACATCCGAGAAGCGGACCTTGACCTCGTCGTCGGCGTAAATCTTGGCGCGGCTGCGCGCGAAGGACATGACGCCGCCTTCGGCGCCGCTCATGCGCCGGAAGAAGAAGCCCCAGATCCCGATGAAGACAATCAGCGGGATGATCCAGCCGAGCAGCTCCGGCAGCCAGCGATTGGTGATCTCGCCGGTGTATTTCACCTGCCTCGCTTCGAGCTCCTCGGTCAGCTTCGGATCGTCCACGCGGGTGGTGGTGAACTGCTTCGACTGTCCGGCCGGCGCCTCCTTCAAGGTCCCCCGGATCAGCTGCTCGCCCACGGCGACTTCCGCGATCTGGCCGTTCTTCAGGAGTGTCTTGAACTCGCTGTAGGGGATTGGTGCCGCGGTCGGGGTGAGCCAGTACATCTGGGCCAGGCCCAGCAACAGGATGAGCGCGAGTCCGTACCACAGAGAGGCGCCTGGGCGGGACGTCATCGGCCGCTTGCCCTGCCGATCGCCGCCGCGGGGGTTGAATCGTGGAGTTGGTTTAGGCGCCATTTAGAACCACAAGGCTGGAAGGGCAGGAGGCGTTCGAGTCCTCCGCCCGTCCGTCCGTTTCTCCGCTTATCGTACTCTACGCTGGCATCGTCTGGCGCCTGTCGAATGACAGCCCGGCAGGGCTGGCGTCGACCAGCACGCTGTCGCCTTCGGTGAAGTTGCCCTCGAGGACCTGCAACGCCAGCGGGTCGAGAACCCGCCGCTGGATCGTGCGTTTGAGGGGCCGCGCCCCGTAAGTCGGATCGTACCCTTCGCGCACGAGCTGATCCTTCGCCGCCTCCGTCAGCTCGACGTGAATCTTCCGCTCCTCGAGCCGCTTCACCAGATTGCGCAGCTGGATGTCGATGATCCGCTTCATGTGATCGCGATCGAGCGGGTGGAAGAAGATGATCTCGTCGACACGATTCAGGAACTCCGGCCGGAAGTGCTCGCGCAGCGCCTCCATGACGCGGCGGTGCGTGCCTTCGTCTATCTTGCCGCCGGCCTCTTCGGCGCGCTCGGCGATGTACTGGCTGCCGAGATTGGACGTCATGATCACGACCGTGTTCTTGAAATCGACCGTCCGTCCCTTGCCGTCGGTCAGCCGGCCGTCGTCGAGCAGCTGCAGCAGGACGTTCAACGCATCCGAGTGTGCCTTCTCGATCTCGTCGAGGAGGACAACGGAGTACGGCCGCCGGCGGACGGCTTCGGTGAGCTGGCCGGCTTCCTCGTAGCCCACATAGCCGGGCGGCGCACCGATCATCCGCGACACCGTGTGTTTTTCCTGGTACTCGGACATGTCGATGCGCACCAGCGCCTGCTCGTCGTCGAACAGAAATTCAGCAAGGGCGCGGGCCAGCTCCGTCTTGCCGACGCCGGTCGGCCCCAGGAACAGGAAGCTGCCGAGCGGGCGGTTGGGATCCTGCAGCCCGGCGCGCGCGCGCCGGATCGCGTTCGCGACGGCGTTGATCGCCTCGTCCTGGCCGATCACACGCTCGTGGAGCCGCTCTTCCATGTGAATCAGCTTCTGGACCTCGCCCTCCATCAAACGGCTGATCGGAATGTGCGTCCACTTGCTGACGACCTCGGCGATGTCCTCCTCGTCGACCTCTTCCTTCAGCATCCGCTGACCTTTTTGAAGCTCGGCGAGCCGCGCCTCCGCCTCGCGGATTCCCTCCTCGAGCTTCGGGATCATCCCGTATTGGAGCTCGGACGCCTTCGCGTAGTCGCCGGAGCGCTGCGCCTGCTCGATCTGAATCCGTCACGGCTTCGAGCTCCTCCCGGAGCTTTCGCGCCTGCTGAATCAGCTCCTTCTCCTGCTGCCAGTGCGCCGCGAGGCGGGCGCGTTCCTCCTTGAGATCGGCGAGCTCCTTTTCGAGCTTGCCGAGCCGCTCCGCCGAGGCTTTGTCCCTTTCCTTGCGCAGCGCTTCGCGCTCGATCTCGAGCTGCATGATGCGGCGTTCGATCTCGTCGAGCTCGGCCGGCATCGAGTCGATTTCCATCCGAAGCTTCGAAGCGGCCTCGTCAACCAGGTCGATCGCCTTGTCGGGGAGGAACCGATCGGCGATGTAGCGGTTCGACAGGACGGCCGCCGCCACCAGCGCCGCATCCTTGAACTTCACGCCGTGATGAGTTTCGTAGCGCTCGCGAAGCCCGCGCAGGATGCTGATCGTGTCCTCGACGGTCGGCTCGCTTACGAGCACCGTCTGGAAGCGGCGCTCGAGGGCGGCGTCCTTCTCGATGTGCTTCCGGTATTCGTCGAGGGTCGTCGCGCCCACGGTGTGCAGCTCGCCGCGCGCGAGCATCGGCTTCAACATGTTGGATGCATCCATCGACCCTTCGGCGGCACCCGCGCCCACCACCGTGTGGAGCTCGTCGATGAACAGGATGACCTGGCCTTGCGCGTCGGCGATTTCCTTCAGGACCGCCTTCAGCCGCTCTTCGAACTCGCCACGGTACTTCGCGCCGGCGACGAGCGATCCCATGTCGAGGGCGACGATGCGCTTGCTCTTCAAGCCCTCCGGGACGTCGCCGCGCACGATGCGCCCGGCGAGGCCTTCGACAATCGCTGTCTTGCCGACGCCGGGCTCGCCGATGAGCACCGGGTTGTTCTTCGTGCGACGCGACAGCACCTGAATCACGCGTCGTATTTCCTCGTCGCGGCCGATCACCGGATCGAGCTTGCCCCGCCGCGCCAGCTCGGTGAGGTCGCGGCCGTATCTTTCGAGCGCCTGATACGTGCCCTCTGGATTCTGGCTCGTCACGCGCTGCGATCCACGCACGCTGGTGAGCGCCGCGAGGATCTTGTCGCGGGTGACGCCACGTTCCGTCAGCAGTCGGGCGGCGGGGGCTCGGCCCGTCTCGGATGCGATGGCCAACAGAAGGTGCTCGGTGCTGACGTACTCGTCTCTCAAACGCTCCGCCTCTGCCTCCGCGAGGTCGGTGACGGCCTTGAACCGGGGCGACAGGCCGGGTTGCGAGCCGCCGAATGCCTGAGGAATCTTCGCGAGAAGCTCGCGCACGGCCCGGGCGATCTGGGCCGGGTCGGCCGACATCTTGCGCAGGACTTCAGGGACGATGCCCTCGGGCTGCTCGATGAGCGCGGCGAGCAGGTGTTCGGGCTCCAGTTGCGCATGGCTCATCTGCTCGGCCAGCCGCTGGGCGGCCATGACCGCTTCCTGTGCTTTTTCCGTGTACTTGTTGATGTTCATGTCAATAGCTCTCAGCTCTCTCCCCTGGGCGTCGGCTTTCTATCGTGCCATTCCGCCGACGTCGCACGGAGCGCGCAGAACGGAGCACGCTAGAACGGAGCACGTAGAACGATTCAAGCAGCGGGATTCGCAGGGCTTCTTGTCCCGGTTTCCAGGCGCCTCAGCGATTCAAAGAGCGCGCGCTGTTCCGGTGTCAGGTCGCGCGGAAGCTCCACGCTGATCGTCACATACAAGTCGCCGGATTCGTCCGGCTTGCCGACCGCTGGCATCCCGTGCCCCTTGAGCCGGAGCACCTGGCCATTCTGGGTCCCCGGCGGAATCTTCAGACGCAACGGTTTCCCGCTGAGCGTGGGCACCTCGGCTTCGCCGCCAAGGACCGCGGTCGTCAACGGGACGGAGACGCGGGTGTACAGATCCCGGCCTTTTCGCTCGAACTTCGGATGCGGCGCGAGCCGGATCCGCAGATACAAGTCGCCCGACTTCGCCCCACCGGCCCCATGCTCGCCCTCGCCGGGAATACGCACACGCGAACCGTCGCCCACGCCGGGAGGAATCCGCACGTCGACGGTTCGTGCTTCTCCCCCGTGCGTAATTGAGAGACGCCTGGTTGTGCCGTGGTACGCATCTTCGAGGCCGAGTTCGATCTCCTGTTCAACGTTGCGCCCCTGCCGCGCCGTTCGCGTGCGGGCGCCGCGGGCACGACCCTCGCGATCCTCCTGGCCCATCGATCCACCGAAGAAGGTGTGGAAAAAGTCGGAGAAGGGGTCCCCATCGCCGAACATCTCCCGCATTTCATCTTCGGTCATCGTGCGGAAGCCGCCGCCTGGGGCGGCGCCGGCGCCGAAGGGCACGTTCCATGTCCCGGCGGCAGATCCCGCGCCTGGACCGCCCGCTGCGCCTGCCTGCTCGTACATCCGCCAGTTCGCACCCAGCTCGTCGTATTTCTTCCGCTTGGCCGGATCTCCCGAGCACTTCGTACGCCTCGTTCAGCTCCTTGAACCTCCCTTCGGCGCCCTTGTCCCCCGGATTGACGTCGGGGTGATGCTTGCGCGCAAGCTTCCGGAACGCCTGCTTGATCTCTTTGGCGGTGGCGGTTTTCGCTACACCGAGCGTTGCGTAGTAGTCCTTGAAGTCCATGTGTCAGGGTTCGTCCGTGATTGCAGGTATCGTGCTGAACATCAAAATCGCCCGCCGCAGAGGCGCGACCTCGACCCCGCTCAGAGTGGCCCCGACCGAATGAAGGGTGATGAGCGTTCGTGCCAGGGGTGTACCCGAGAGCAAGGCAGCGTCCAGAGTGGAGCTATTCACCGGGCGAGTCCTAATCGATGCCGAGGATCCGCGTCAGCTCGTCGAGTTCCTGCGACAAGCGCCTGGCATCCCGCGTCGACATCGCGTCCTCCCGCATCAGCGGACGAATTCGCTGCACGATTTCCGCAATCGAGAGCAGCCGCTGCACGCCCGCGAGGTTGATGCCGCCATCGTCGACGAGCCGCTTGATCGCCTTGAGACGCTCGAGCTCCTCGCGGGAGTAGAGCCGTATGCTCCCAATCGTCCGGCTGGGCTGCACCAGGCCCAGCCGCTCGTACTTGCGGAGGGTCTGCGGATGCATGCCCAGCATCCGGGCCGCCATGCTGATGAAGTAGAGATCCTCTTCCAAGGCCATGCTGCCGGCTCCCGCTTACAACACGTGCGCCGACTCGAATGTAAGGCTTGATACGGATCGTGTCAAGAATGCAAAGTCATACCTGTCAAAGTCATACCGACTGGCCGCACCGCGCCTCTGCGGTCATCGACGGTGATTCCATCGTTCGAGTCCGGCGACTTACCGACCATCGGCTTGCTCGTTGCCCTCGAAGGGCTGCTCAGTGCCGACAACGCGCTCGTCATCTCGTTGATGGTGCCCAGGCTGCCGAAGAGGCAGCACCAGGCGGCGCTGAAGTACGGCGTCGTCGCCGAAGCTGTGGGTTGTTCTGTCGGGCGGGATCCTCGGCGTCGTCACGATACAGCGGGCAGGACTAAATCCTGACGCTGGCTGTCATCATCTTTTCCAGTTCTCGTAGCCAGAGCACGGAACTTGCGACGAGTGTGCAGCGGAGCCAGTCGCCGACGCTCAGTGGTACAGTGGTAAACGCCTCTTGGAGAAAGGGTACATACAAGACTGCCAGTTGTAGGACCACCGACAAACCTATGGCCGCCCACAACCAGCGATTCCGGAGCGAGCCAATGAAGGCGCTCCGAAAATCCGAGCGCGCGTTGAATACGTTGAACATCTGAAAGAGCACCAATGTGGTGAACGTCATCGTCTGCGCATATCGCAGATCCCCCGCGCCCTCGACGAGACCGCCAGGCAGGGATGCATCAAAGACGAGCAGCGTTCCAGTTGCCATGACCACGCCGACGAACAGGATGCCGCGCCACATGCTTCGCGTGACCACTGGTTCGCCGGCCGGGCGAGGCGCTAGACTCATCACGTCGGCGTCTGGTGGGTCCAAGCCAAGGGCCAGCGCCGGGGGTCCATCGGTCACCAGGTTAATCCACAGAATCTGAGTCGCGAGCAATGGCAGCACGACCGCGCCTTCCTCGGCCTTCATCCCGAGGACGCCTCCGAGCAACACTCCGCCGAACATCGTGAGCACCTCTCCGATGTTGGATGAGAGCAAGTAGCGCAGGAACTTCCGGATATTCAAGAAGATGGCGCGCCCTTCTTCGACCGCAGCGACGATGGATGCGAAATTGTCGTCGGTGAGCACCATGTCGGCCGCTTCTCTGGACACATCGGTGCCGGCGATGCCCATCGCCACGCCGATGTCGGCGGCCTTGAGCGCCGGCGCATCGTTCACGCCATCACCGGTCATGGCGACGACGGCGCCGCCGCTCTGGAGTGCCTTGACGATGCGCACTTTGTCCGCGGGATTCACGCGCGCGTAGACCGACACGGTGTGGGCCTCGCGGGCAAGCGTCTCGTCGGTGGCCGTATCGAGCTCGGATCCTGTCATGACGCGGCCGTGCTCGAGGATCCCAAGCTCCTCCGCAATGACCGCCGCGGTTATTGCGTGGTCGCCGGTAATCATCACGGGACGGATGCCCGCACCCTTCGTACGTGCCACGGCCTCCCTGGCTTCCTTCCGCGGCGGGTCGATCATGCCGATGAGACCCAGGAACACCAGATCGTGCTCGACACGGTCATCGAGAAGGTCACCGTCCAGCGCAGTCGCTGGCAAGGAGCGAAACGCCACGCCCAGCGCCCTCAGTGCTCCGCCGGCCAGTGTGTCGTTCGTCCGCAGAATATCGCGTCGCCGTGCCTCGGTGAGCTGACCGGGCTGTTGGCCGACGAGCTCGTGCGAGCAGCGCGCGAGCACCACCTCCGGGGCACCTTTTGTGAAGACGATCAGCTCTTCTTCCTGGCCGGCCTCGCGGTGAACGGTGCTCATCAGCTTCCGTTCCGAAGAAAACGGCACTTCCGCGACGCGTGGGAAACGTGCCCGAAGACCGTCCACACCGCATTTCTTCGCGGCGACCAGCAGGGCGCCTTCGGTCGGGTCACCGTGCACGATCCACCGACCGTCGCGCTCCTGCAGCACCGCGTTGTTCGCGTGGTCCGCGGCCTGAAGCGCCCGCTCGACCTCCAGACGGAGCGCCCCTTGAGGCGCCTCCCCGCGGTCACATACGACGTCCCCTTCAGGCGAGTAGCCGGCGCCACTGACTCGAACGCGCCCGCTCGCCGTGACCATCTCGCGGACGGTCATTTCGTTTTTGGTCAAAGTTCCGGTCTTGTCCGAGGCGATCACACTCGCGGAACCGAGCGTCTCGACTGAGGCAAGACGACGCACGATCGCGTGGCGGTGCGCCATGCGTCGCACTCCGACGGCAAGGACCGCTGTCACCACCGCGGGCAGCCCTTCTGGCACGGCGGCCACGGCAAGCGCCACGCCGAGAATGAGCACATCGACCATGGCGGAGAAGTCCGTGATGTTTTCGACGAGGAGAATCGTGGCGATCATCACGACCGCCATGATGACCACGAGCAGACCAAGGCGTTTGCCGGTCTTATCGAGTTCCCGTTGAAGCGGCGTCGGCTCGTCGACGGTCTTCCTCAGCATGCCGGCGATGTTTCCAAGCTCGGTCTGCATCCCCGTTGCCACGACGACGGCCATGCCCCGTCCGTAGGTCGCCGCCGTGCCGCTGAAAATCATGTTGTGACGGTCGCCAAGCCCGACGTCGTCGTTAATGGGTTGTGTGTCCTTCGACACGGGCACGCTCTCGCCCGTCAACGCCGCTTCCGCCGTCTGGAGAACCACGGCTTGAAGCACGCGCGCATCAGCCGGGATCGTGTCGCCCTCCTCTATCAGGATGATGTCGCCAAGCACGATCTCGGTCGCCGGGAGCGCATGGCGTTCGCCGTCGCGAATCACGCGCGCTTCGGCGGCCGACATCGCCCGGAGCGCCGCGACTGTCCGCTCGGCTCGTGCCTCTTGGACATAACCCATGATCGCGTTGAGCCACACGATTGCGAAGATCACGAGCGCTTCGTACGGCAGCGTCGAGTCGCGCTCATACCACCACACCCCAGCCGAGATGGCTGTCGCGACGAGCAGCAGGATGACGAGGACGTTTTCAAACTGCGACAGGAACTTGCGCCAAGCCGGCACGGGAGGCTCGGAGACCAGCTCGTTCTTTCCCCAGCGTTCAAGACGCGCGCGGGCCTCCGGCTCGTTCAAGCCGCGTACCGAATCGGTGTCGAGTGCCGCCAGCACGGCCTCTCCGCTTAGCCGATACGCGTCAGCCAGTCCCCGTTCGCTCGTGGTCATGCTCATGCGAATTGTCATTTCAGTACAACATTGCAGCGGCCTCTGGCGTCTATGAACACGTCAGAGCCATTCAAGAAATTCGATAAGATTGGCTTTCTGTGCCTGCGGCAAGATCCAGCGAAAAAAAACTGGTTATAGATTGAGCACCGCCGTAATCTTCCACAAGTGAGCCGAGCCCGTAATGTCCCGTAACCCGGTCGGGCTCTCGGAAGTACCCATCTAGCCCCAGTACAAGCGTTTGCGGCTCGACGAGTAAACGAAACGCTCGAAATGGCCGTACCTCACAGCAGAGTTTCCTGGTGAGCAAACCGCAGCTCTAAGACGGGGGAGGACATTTCGAGTGAAGACAAGTAGACACCAACACGTGGCGCAGCGCAATCGACGGATTGAGCGGCGACTGCGGCCAAGGACCTGGAAGGCCCAACTGAGGCCGAAGTACCGAGCGAGTCGTGTACTACGAACACGGTCGTCGCGTGCGCGGAGTGGCGGCATCGGGACGATGCATCAATTGGCCCAGCACACGGGCTTGGTGGCGGCGATCAATCCATGTTCTACCCGAGTCGTGGAGGCATGTTCGAGACGGCTGCCGGCTCCCGGGGCTCCTCCTTTTCTAACGAGGCCCTGCCTCAGACCGATGCCTCACGATCACGCAGCACAACACGCTCGACGGTCTGAGGCAGGGCCCTCGTTATACTTGGAGCCGTTGCGAGATTGGCTGACCGTAGGGCAGGCCTTCAGCCCCGTTCCTTTAGCTTTCGGAGCGCCCGCCTGTCGCGTTTGTCAGGCGCGCGGGGCGGAGTCGCCGCCGCGCGATACATTCGCTCGAGGCGCCGCGTCTCGATTTCTTCAGGGGAGGGCGGCGGGGTCAGATCCTCGTAGAGTTGCCGGGCCTCCGGCTTGGCGACGTGACGCTCGGCCACCGCGCGCACGAGGATCCGCTGCTTGCGGCCGAACGGCCGGCTGATCTTCAGTTCGTCGCCGGGTCTGACCAGCCGGTTCGGCTTCGCCGTCTGCCCGTTGACGTCCACCTTGCCGCCCTTGCAGGCCGTCTGCGCTTCCGATCGCGTCCTGAACAGGCAGGCGATGTCGAGCCAGACATCCAGACGGACCCCGTGTCGCTCGTCGCCCGAAGTCACCGCGCCTCGGCGGGCGAAACCAACCGGGAACCGGCGGCGGCGATGAAGCCCGGGCAGCCGGAAAGCGCCCTCGCCCGCTCTATTTCCGGGGCGGCCAACGACATGAGCCTGCGGATTATAGCGTGCGAATTGGTCTCGAGACCCCTTGCGGCGGGTTGGCCGGTGCGGGGAATGTGGTAGAGTCTCGACCCATTCGACTTCCAGTAACGCATTACTCTGATCTGAGGGCGCTATGTGGCAGCAGAACTATGAGCCGCTGAGCGGGAGCCTGGGTTTGTCCGCGATCGTCGCCGCGATTCCCATTCTCGTTCTCTTCTACATGCTCGGTGTGATTCGGAAGCCCGCGTGGATGGCGGCAGTCTCGGCGCTCGCCGCAGCTTTTGTTCTGGCCTTGCTCGTGTACGGCATGCCGGTGCAGCTGGCCGTGATGTCAACGCTGAACGGGGCGGCGTTCGGGCTGTTCCCGATCGCGTGGATCGTCTTTTCCTCCATCATGCTTTACCGGTTAGCGGTCGATACCGGCAAGTTCGAAGTCATCAAGGATTCGGTCGGCGGTCTGACCAACGACCGTCGGCTGCAGGCCTTGCTCATCGCCTTTTCGTTTGGCGCGTTCATCGAAGGCGCGGCCGGGTTCGGCGCGCCGGTTGCCGTGGCGGGCGCGATGCTTGCCGGCCTCGGGTTCTCGCCCTTTTACGCGGCCGGGATCTGCCTGCTCGCGAACACGGCGCCGGTGGCGTTCGGGTCGATCGGCATTCCGGTGACGACCCTGGCCGGCATCACCGGGTTGCCGGTTCTGTTGCTCAGCGCGATGGTCGGACGCCTCTGCGCGATGATCTCGGTCATCATCCCGATGTACATGCTCGTGGTGATGGTCGGATTCGCCAGAACGATAGAGGTCCTGCCCGCCGTGATCGTGTGCGGGCTGTCGTTCGCAGCGGTGCAGTTCTATGTCTCGAACTACATCGGGCCGGAGCTCACCGACATCCTGAGCTCTCTCGCCTGCATCGGCGCGATGGTGCTGGTGATCAAGGTCTGGAAGCCGAAAAATATCTTCCGTCTGGAGGGAGAGAAACCTGCAACGGTCGCCCCGAAGCGGCACACCCCGGGCGAGCTTTTTCAGGCGTGGCTGCCGTATATGTTGCTGGTGGCTTTCGTGCTTGTCTGGGGCGAGGCCGACGTGAAGGCCGCACTCGACAGATTCACGAATGGTCTGCTTCCGTCGTTTCTGCCGAGGAACCCAAATGTGTTGAACGGGCTGAATGTGCCCGGACTGCATAATCTCATCACCCGCATTCCGCCCGTGACAGCCGCTCCCGCGCCTTATGCGGCAGTTTTTGCGCTGAACTGGCTGACTGCATCCGGTACTGCCTGCTTCCTGGCCACCATCGCAGCTGCGATTTTCCTGCGCGTGAAGCCCGGGCAGTTCGTGGACATCTACAAAGCCACCTTCCACCAGCTCGCGAAGCCCATGATCACCATTGCGAGCATGCTGGCACTCGCGTACTTGATGAACTATTCCGGGATGACATCAACCTTGGGCCTGGCCTTGGCCACGACCGGCGGAGCGTTTCCGTTCTTCAGCGCAATACTTGGATGGCTGGGCGTGTTCCTGACGGGCAGCGACACGTCATCGAATGCGCTCTTTGGCAACCTGCAGGTTATCACTGCCAACGCGCTCGGTCTGAATCCGATACTGACGGCCTCGGTGAACTCGGCGGCCGGTGTGATGGGGAAGATGATTTCGCTCCAGAGCATCGCCGTCGCCGTCGCCGCCACCGGGCTGACCACTGCCGACGAAGCCAAGCTGTTCCGCTTCACCATCAAGCACAGCGTGTTCCTCGCTTGCGTGGTCGGCGTGATGGCGATGGTGTTCGCTTACGTGGTTCCCGGGTTCGTGCCGGTGGTTGCCCCGAAATGACGTCGAAGGGAGGCGGCTCACGGGAGGGATGACGGAGCCTTTCAGTGTTTGGCGTCGGCTGGCTCTCGCTTCAGCGATTCCACGAGCTGATGGACATACATCAGGCGCTCGATCCGCTCGGCGCCCAGGACGTAGATCTCGTAAACGATGGCTTTGACCGTCACGATCAGCGCCTTCAGGGATTCAGCGCTCAATGGTTCCGTACCCTGACCGAGCATGCCGAGGATCTGGAACAACGCCGGCGCCACCGCGGGGTGTTTCTCGCTGAGCGTCAGCAGGCTGGCCGCGTAGTCGTCGGCGGCTGCGTGCTCGGTGTCGAGGATCAGATCGACCGCCTTGCGCGCACAGGCCGTCCCACCCATCCCGAATGACATGTTGAGGCAGCCGTCCGCTTCGTCGAGCATCTGGCGGATCTGATGCGGCACACGCGAGTCGACCACGAGAAACCGTGGCGACGCCCCATCGTCGTGCGCGAAGGGTTCAGAAGACATCGGCTTGATCATTCCCAGGAGACATCGGTTTGGTCATAGGAGAAATCCGGGGTTGCTCTCACTCTGGACTACAAAGATCGAGCCGCGGTGTACAGCTCGAATTGTCGAGGCTAAGTTACGATGACCCGGTCACTTACGGGAACGACCAAGGGGAAGGCCCGGCGTCGCGACGCTCGGAAATGACCGCGCGGAGACGAAAGCGTAACCAGGCGGCCTTCAAACAGCACGAAGCGCACCGCAAGCCACGGGTCTCGGGGATTCAGGCGATCTCGCGCGCGAATCCCTGGATGAAGGGCGGCAACGAGGATCGGTCGTGGCTGATTGGCTGCGACGCGTGGCACGTGGCGTTGAGCGCCCCCGCGTTCGAGGGCAGACCGGACGGAGCCATTCGATGACGGCAGGAACGGGCGACGCAACATTCAAGACATCGGACGGATCCGCAATCGCGTTTACGCGCCATCGCATGCCGGGGACAGGCGCGCCGCGCCTGGCGCTGATTCATTCGCTGGCCCTCGACCGCAGCGTCTGGGATGGCGTCGTGAACAGGCTGAGCGGGGAAGCCGAGCTTCTCACGTACGACTGCCGCGGACACGGACGGTCGGAACGCCGTGCAACCGCTTTCACGGCCGAGCTTTTCGCGCGCGATCTCGCGGAACTGCTCGATCATGTCGGCTGGCCGAGCGCCGCAATCGGCGGCTGCTCGATGGGCGGATGTGTCGCGATGGCCCTCGCCGGCCTGTACCCGGCTCGAGTCCGGGGCCTTGGGCTCGTCGACACGACCGCCTGGTACGGCGAGCAGGGTCCTGCGCAGTGGCGCGCACGTGCGGCCGACGCGCGCGCGAAGGGGTTACCGGCCCTCGTGGACTTCCAGGGCGAGCGCTGGTTCGGCGAGGGTTTTCGCCGCGACCACCCGACACTGGTAGCGCGCGCGGCGGACGTCTTTGTCGCGAACGATCTCGACTGTTACGCGGCGAGCTGCGCCCTTCTGGGCAACGCCGACCTGCGGTCTTACCTTCACACCCTTCGGGTGCCCGTTTCGATCCTGGTTGGCGACGAGGACTACGCCACCCCGATTGAAATGTCACGCCTCCTGCACCGGGCCATTCCACACTCGACGCTGACGATCCTCCCTGGCGCCCGCCACTTGACGCCGGTGGAGTGTCCCGATCAGGTGAGCGCCCAGCTTCGGACCGTGCTCCCGCGCGAATGACGGATGAGCGTCGGCTCGCGCAGACCGCCGGCGCGGACGCGCTCCTCGCCCGCCTCGAGAGCGTTCCTTTTTCGCGCTGGCATCTCCGGCCGCGCGTCGTGGTCGGCACCGCGACGTTTTTCGATGCGTTCGACGCGCTCTCGCTGGCGTTCGTACTGCCGGTTCTCGTGCCCTCGTGGGGGCTTTCGGCCCGCCAGGTCGGCGTCCTGATCGCGATCGGATATCTGGGCCAGCTTCTCGGCGCGTTGATCTTCGGATCGCTGGCCGAGTCCATTGGACGCATTCGCAGCGCCGCGGCGGCGGTCGCCATCATGTCGGTGATGAGCCTCGGCTGCGCCATATCCGCGTCCTTCGCGGCGCTGCTGGTCTGCCGCTTCATACAGGGGATTGGCGTGGGTGGCGAAATGCCAGTCGCAGCTGTCTACATCAACGAGCTCTCGAAGGCACGTGGGCGAGGACGGTTTTTCCTGCTCTACGAGCTGATCTTTCCGGTCGGTCTCATGGCGACGGGGCAGATCGGTGCCGTGCTTGTGCCGCTGTTCGGCTGGCAGATCATGTTGCTCATCGGCGGCATCCCAGGGCTGGTCGTCACGTGGCTGCTCCTCCGGTTGCCGGAGTCGCCGCGGTGGTTGATCACCCAGGGCCGTCTTGCGGAGGCCGAAGCGATCGTGCGCGACATGGAAGCTTATTCCGATAACCGCGTGATGCCAGCCGCGGCGGCCGGACAGCCTGCAGGCACTGTTTCGTCTTCTGGCGCCGCGCGCGGCACGTGGCGAGACCTGCTGCGGCCGCCGTATCGTGGTCGAACCCTGACGGTCTGGGCGCTGTGGTCGTGCGCCTACTTCATCACGAACGGTCTGAACAATTGGATGCCGACCCTTTACAACCAGGTGTATCACCTGAGTCTTCAGCAGTCGCTCCGCGCCGGCACCTTGACCAACCTCGTCCATGCTGCTGGTCGGGTATCTCGTCGCCGTCGAAGACATCCGTTCAGTGTTTCAATGTTCGCGGGCGTGGCCATCGTCGGCGCCCTGGTCGCCGCGCGCATGCTGGAAACGGGCAACAGACGTCTGGAAGATATCGCCGCCTGAGAAAGGGTCCCCAATGATCGGCGGACACGGCCTGAACGAGATCCCGGGGCGCGGCTTGTAGTCTATAATTCGTTCATCAATTCGTTCGTTCTTCGGACGTGCCCTCTATCAATCGCTCGCTCGTGAGCGGAGCCTCAAAATGCTACTCGGACTCGCCCTTTCACTGTCGCTCGTCCAGGCGAGCGGAACGGGCATCGTCAAGGATCAGACCGGCGGCGCCGTGCCCGGCGCCTCGATCAGCGTACGTAGCAGCTCGGGAATCGACGAGGTCACCGTGTCGGGTCCCGACGGTCGCTTTGTCCTCGAAAAGACGCCCGACGGCCAGGCCACACTGGTCGTGCGCGCCCTCGGATTTGCCGTCAAAGAGCAGCCGTTCTCCGGGGGAGGCGACATCGAGGTCGTCCTCGAGCCGGCGACCATTCTCGAAACCGTGACGGTCACCGCCGGGCGCACGGAAGAGCGGCTGGGGAGTATCCCCGCAAGCATCAACGTGCTCGACCGTGCCGACATCCGGCAATCGCCCGCCGTCGTCGCGGACGACGTCCTGCGGCAGCTGCCGACGTTCAGCCTCTTTCGCCGCACCAGCAGCCTGTCGTCGCATCCCACTGCGCAGGGCGTCTCGCTGCGCGGCATCGGGCCGAGCGGGGTCAGCCGTACGCTGGTGCTGATTGACAACGTGCCTTTCAATGATCCGTTCGGCGGCTGGGTGTACTGGACGCGGGTACCGCTGGACAGCGTCGATCGTATCGAGGTGGTCGACGGCACGAGCTCCAGCTTGTACGGCAACTACGCGATGGGCGGCGTGATCAACATCATCAGCGGCCGTCCGGCTCGCCGCGCGGCGGAGCTCGGCACGCAGTACGGCAACCTCAACTCTCCGAAGCTGGACTTCCGCGGCAGCGATGTCTGGGGCAAGGTCGGCGCCGCGATCGATGGCGGCTGGTTCAACACCGACGGGTTCCCGATCGTCGTCGCGGACGAACGGGGCCCGGTGGACACGAAGGCGACCGTAGAGTTTCGAAACCTGAACGTGAAGGTCGACTACAACCCGACCTCGCGCTTCAGCGCATTCGTCCGGGGCGGTTATTTCCGCGAAGAGCGGGACAACGCCAAGAAGAGCACGTTCGACGGCACGCCGGAGGGCAACGATACGACATGGACCTCCGGCAGTGGCGGCGTGCGAATCCTGCTTCCCGATCAGAGCGACCTCCAGGGCCGCGTGTTCGTCGACGTGGCGACGTTCCGCAGCAATTTTCTCGCGGTGCCCAACCCCGTCACTCGCGCCGTCGGACGGATGACCCTCGACCAGCGTGTGCCAACCAAGGGCTTCGGCGGGATGGTCCAGTGGTCGCGCGCCGGGGGCACGCGGCATCTCTTTACGGCGGGAACCGACTGGCGCTGGGTCGACGGCGACAGTAACGAGAACGTCCGCGACGCGACGACCGGCCTGACCTTCACCCTGAGTCGAGTTTCAGGCGGCACGCAGCGAAGCGTCGGCGCGTTCGTCCAGGACGTGATGACCCCCGTCGATCGCCTGACCGTGACGCTCAGCGCCCGCGTCGATCACTGGCGGAACTACGACGCGCACAACCTCGAGACCTCGCTGCCCTCCGGCGACCCGACGGCGAACAACAATCCGAACCTGCCCGAGAAAAGCGACACCGTGGCCAGCCCGCGCGCCGCGGCGATGTACCGGCTCACCGAGAAGGTGAACGTGTGGAGCAGTCTGGGCTGGGGCTTCCGCGCGCCAACGCTCAACGAGCTGTATCGCCAGTTCAGGGTCGGCCAGACCTTGACGCTGGCGAATGCGGAGCTCGGGCCGGAGCGTCTTGTGGGTGGCGAGGTGGGGGTGAACGTCGAGCCGGTGACGAATCTGACCGTGCGGGGGACCTGGTTCGACAACCGGATCGAGAACCCTGTGTCGAACGTGACCATTCTGGTCGCTGGCGCGACTATCACCCAGCAGCGGCAGAACCTGGGCCGCACGCGGGTCCGCGGCGTGCAGACCGACGTCGAGTACCGCCTGGGTTCCGACTGGCGGCTGGGGGCCGGGTATCTCTACAATGACGCAAAGGTCACTGAGGACACCAGGGTGGTGCTCGTCGGGAAATTCCTGCCTCAGGTGCCGCAGCATCGCGGCTCGGCGCGCGTGGCATACACGAATGCCCGCATCGCCTCGCTTGCCCTCGGCGTGCAGATGTTCGGCCGCCAGTTCGACGACGATTTGAACGTCCGCACGATAGGGGGGAGCACCGAGCCCGGGCTGCCCCCATACGCGGCGGTCGACTTCACCGCGTCGCGTGCGGTGGGGCGCAATTTCGACGTATTCTTCGGTGTGCAGAACTTGCTGGACGAGGAGTACTTCGTCGGCACGAATCCGACGACGATCGGCTCGCCGCGGCTGGTTCATGGCGGGGTGCGCGTGCGTTTCTCGGGACGGTAGGCCCCGCGACAGGTCTTTGCCCGGGTCGATCAGGCGGGTGATATCAGTGGTGAAGAGGAGGAGGTCCTCATGTATCCGACCGTCGTATGGTTGGCGTTGACGCTGGCCGGGGCGGGGGCGCAGCAACCTGCGTCAACGTCGACCGCGAAGGGGTCGCTCGATTACGAGTTTTTCAAGACGAAGGTGCAGCCCATCTTGTCGAACAAGCGGCCCGGACACGCGCGATGCATCGCGTGCCATGGCCAGGGCACGCCGTTACGCTTGCAGCCGCTCGCACCGGGGAGTACCACCTGGACTGAAGAGGATTCCCGCAAGAACTTCGAGACGCTCAAACGCGTGGCACAGCCTGGCAACTTGAAGAGCCGGCTTCTTGTCCACCCGCTCGAGGAAAAAGCTGGCGGCGACTTTTATCACAGTGGGGGGAAGCACTTCTCCTCGCAGAACGACCCGGAGTGGCTGACGTTGAAAGCCTGGATCTCTGGCGAGACCGGAAAGTAGCGCGGCGGATCGGTATATCAATCGAGCTGCATAGGAGTTGAGATGAAGAACACACTGATGATTCGTCGGTGTCTCACGGTTTTCGCCGCGATGGTTGTGTGCACAGTTGCCTTGAGCGCGCAGCACAAGGTGCGCATCATCCAGACCAACGCCGCCGGGGACAACGTTCACGTCATCGATCCGGTCACGAACAAGGTGGTCGGCGTGATTGAGGGGATCGAGGTGAACCACGGGGCTGGAGTCGCCCCAGACGGGAGCCGGATCTACGTCAGCAATGAAGCGGACAGCACGCTCGACATCGCCGACGCGAAGACCTTCAAGGTCATCAAGAAAATTCCGTTGAGCGGTCACCCCAACAACATGGCCGTCGGCAAAGACGGGAAGCGCGTGTATGTCGGGATCGCCCAGGACCCCGGCGGCGTCGACGTGATTGACACCGTCACGCTCCAGCGGGTCAAGACGATGCCGACAAAGGGCGCGATTCACAACGCGTACGTGACCCCGGACGGCAAGTATGTGGTGGCCGGCTCCATTCGGGGGAAGAGCGTGAACGTGATGGACACCAAGACCGAGGAGACCGCGTGGACGCTCGACATGGACCTCGGCGTCCGCCCGATGACGTTCAGCTGGAACGCTGACGGTTCGACCAAGTGGATATTCGTCCAGGTCAGCGATCTCAACGGGTTCGTGGTCGTCGATTTCGCGACACATAAGGAGATCAAGCGGATCAAGAACCCGGACTTGCCGCCCGGAAAGTCGACGGTCCCGGAAGGCTCCGATCCCTCGCACGGCTTGGCCGTCACCTCGGATGGCAAGACGTTGTTGGTCTGCAGCCGCCTGAACAACCATCTCTACGCCTACTCGCTCCCGGAACTGAACGTGATCGGCGCCGCCGAACTTGGCGGGAAGGGTGCCGCTTGGGTGACCCTCACGCCAGACGGCAAGACCGCGTACGTGGCGAATCCGGTCACCAACGACGTCTCGGTTGTCGATATCAAGACGATGAAAGAAACCACTCGCATCGCCGTCGGCCACGTGCCGAAGCGGAATGCGACGGGGATGCTCCAGTAGACGCGCGCGCCGCGGGGTTGAACACGCGGGTCACGGCGAAGCTGAACCTGAGGGCCTGTACCATGAGAGTGGTGGTGCAGGCCTTCGCCTCCGCTCGACAACTCCCGCCTTCGCTGCCTCGGTGGCGTTTTTGTCGGCGACATATCCACGATTCGACGGATCCACAAATTCAGGGAGCATGACGACGATGCGGACATTATTACGTGCCGCGATGACCGTGGCCGCCGTGCTCGCGGTGATGGCCGGGGCGACGTTGGCGGTTCGCGGACAGTCTGGCGCTAGGAACGGCGAATGGCCCACCTACGGCGGCGACCTGGGCAGCACGCGCTACTCGCCGCTCGATCAGATCACGCGCGACAATTTCAAGAACCTGCAGATCGCGTGGCGGTTCAAGACCGACAGCCTGGGTCCCCGCCTCGAATACAACCTCGAGTCCACGCCTTTGATGGTGAAGGGCGTCCTGTACGCGACGGCTGGCACCAGGCGCGCCGTCGTGGCGCTGAATCCGGGCACCGGCGAGCTGCTCTGGATGCACTCCGAAGACGAGGGCCCGCGCGGCGCAGCAGCCCCTCGGCGACTTTCGGGACGCGGGCTCGCGTATTGGAGCGATGGCAAGCAGGAGCGGATTCTGTACGTGACACCGGGCTACCGGCTCAAGGCGCTGGATGCGAAGACCGGCGTGCCGGTGGCGGCCTTCGGGAAGGGTGGCGTCGTCGATCTGAAGCTCGAGAACGATCAGCAGATGGACCTGATCACCGGCGAGATAGGGCTCCACGCGGCACCCGTAGTCGCGGGAGACGTCATCGTCATCGGCGCCGCACACTTGTCGGGCGCCACTCCCAAGAGCAGGAGAAACGAGAAAGGCTACGTGCGCGGCTTCGACGTGCGCACCGGGAAGCGTCTCTGGATCTTCCACACGATTCCGAGGCCAGGTGAATTCGGGAACGACACGTGGGAGGGCGACTCCTGGTCTTATACCGGCAACACCGGTTCGTGGGGGCAGTCGACCGTAGACGAAGAGCTGGGCATCGTCTACATGCCGATCGAAGACTCGACGGGCGACTATTACGGTGGCCATCGGCCGGGAGCCAACCTGTTCAGCTCGGGTCTGCTCGCGCTCGATCTCAAGACCGGCCAGCGGAAGTGGCACTACCAGTTCATCCACCACGACATCTGGGACTGGGATGTGCCGTGCGCGCCGATCCTAGTCGACATCACGGTGAACGGACGGGCCATCAAGGCCGTCGCGCAGCCGACCAAGCAGGGATGGCTCTACGTTTTCGATCGGATCACCGGTCAGCCGGTATGGCCCATCGAAGAACGGCCGGTGGAGCAGTCCACGGTGCCAATGGAGAAGACCAGCCTGACGCAGCCGTTCGTGACCAAGCCGCCGGCCTTCGACCGTCAGGGCGTCTCGCTGGATGATTTGATCGACTTCACGCCGGAGCTCAAGGCCGAGGGCGCGAAGCTCGCGTCGCAGTACAAGCTTGGGCCGATTTTCACGCCACCGGTGGTGAGCAGGTGGGGCGGACCGCTCGCGACGCTGATGCTTCCGGCGGCCGGCGGAGGCATCAACTGGTTTGGCGGAGCGGTCGATCCCGAAACCAAGATCCTGTACACGTTTTCGGCCACGACGATCACGCCGCTCGGGTTGGTTCCGCCCGGTGATAAGTCGGACATGAACTTCATCCGCGGCACGGCGCCCAATCCGGCCGCGCCGCCCAAACCGGCCGCGCCACCATCGGCAGGCGGCCCCGCACCCGCTGTCGGCGGTGACGAGGGCGGTGGAGGCCTCTCCGTCCAAGGCTTGCCGCTGGTCAAACCGCCATGGGGGCGCATCACCGCCACTGATCTCAATAAAGGGGAACAGGTGTGGCAGATCCCGCATGGTGAAACACCGGACAACGTCCGGAATCATCCGGCGCTCAAGGGGTTGACGATTCCGCGGACCGGGCCGGCCGGGTCGCATCGGCGTGCTGGTGACCAAGACGCTGCTGATCGCCGGCGAGGGCGGTTTCTTCACGACACCCGATGGACGGCGCGGCGCGATGCTGCGCGCGTACGACAAAGCGACCGGCAACGAACTCGGCGCGGTGTACATGCCGGCGCCGCAATCGGGATCGCCAATCACCTACATGCTGGACGGCAAGCAGTACCTCGTCGTGCCGGTCAGCGGCGGCAACTACTCTGGCGAATTCCTCGCATTCACGGTGTCGAACTAGCCGGCCAGGCGGGGAGCAGAGATGGTGCGGATAGTCGTGCGTGCCGCAACGGGAGCGGCCGCCGTTCTCGCAGTGCTGGCGGGGGCGTCGCTGGCAGTTCGCGGCCAGTCTGGCGCCAGGAACGGCGAATGGCCCACCTACGGCGGCGAGCTGGCCAATACGCGCTATTCGCCACTCGACCAGATCACGCGCGACAACTTCAAGAACCTCGAGGTCGCGTGGCGGTTCAAGACCGACAATCTCGGGCCGCGGCTGGAGACGAACCTGCAGTCCACGCCGCTGATGGTCAAGGGCGTGCTCTACTCGACAGCCGGCACGCGGCGCGCCGTGGTCGCGCTCAATGCGGCCAGCGGCGAGCTGCTGTGGATGCATTCCGAGGACGAGGGGCAGCGCGGCACATCAGCCCCTCGGCAACTGTCGGGGCGCGGGCTTGCGTATTGGACCGACGGCAAGCAGGAGCGGATTCTGTACGTGACGCCCGGCTACAGGCTTGTCGCGCTCGATGCGAAAACCGGCGTTCCGGTGTCGGGCTTCGGGAAAAGCGGGATCGTCGATCTGAAGCTCGAAAACGATCAGCAGATCGGACTTGATTACCGGCGAAGTCGGACTCCACGCCGCCCCGGTGGTCGACCAAGGACATCGTGATTGTCGGCGCCGCGCATCTGCCGGGCGGCACACCCAAGAGCCGCAAGCAACGAGAAAGGCTACGTCCGCGCCTACGACGCGCGGACCGGGAAGCGCCTGTGGATCTTCCACACGATTCCGAGCCCGGGCGAATACGGCAACGAGACCTGGGAGAACGATTCGTGGTCGTACACCGGCAACACCGGCGTGTGGGCACAGATCACCGTCGACGAAGAGCTGGGCATGGTCTACCTGCCGGTGGAGATGCCACTGGCGATTACTTCGGCGGCCATCGGCCGGGCGACAATCTCTTTGGCTCGACGCTCGTCGCGCTGGACCTCAAGACGGGCCAGCGGAAATGGCACTACCAGCTGATTCATCACGACATCTGGGACTGGGATATTCCGTGCGCACCGATCCTCGCCGACATCGTGGTGAACGGACGGGCGATCAAGGCGGTGGCGCAGGCGACCAAACAGGGGTGGGTGTACGTTTTCGATCGCGTCACCGGGCAGCCCGTCTGGCCGATCGAGGAGCGGCCCGTGGAGCAGTCGACGGTGCCGATGGAGAAATCGAGCCGGACCCAGCGGTTTGTGACGAAGCCGCCGCCCTTCGATCGTCAAGGCGTCTCGCTGGATGATTTAATCGACTTCACGCCGGAGCTGAAAGCCGAGGGCGCGAAGCTGGCCTCACGGTACAAGCTCGGACCGATCTTCACCCCTCCCGTGGTCAGCAGGTGGGAGGGGCCGATGGGGACGCTGATGTTGCCGGCGGCGACCGGCGGCGCCAACTGGCAGGGCGGAGCGTTCGATCCCGAGACGAAGATCTACTACATCTACTCGGTCACGCTGATCACGCCGCTCGGGTTGGTCCCGACTGACGGCAAACGCTCGGACATGGCCTACATCCGTGGCGACGCGCTGAACCCGGCTGCGCCACCGCCATCGGCCGGCGCCCCGCCTGCAGCCGGCGAGGGCGGCGGGGCGCTGACCGTTCAAGGCCTGCCCCTCGTGAAGCCGCCATACGGCCGCATCACCGCGCTCGATCTCAATAAGGGCGAGCTCGTGTGGCAGATCGCGCACGGGGAGACGCCCGACAACATCCGCAATCATCCGGCGCTCAAAGGCCTCAACATCCCGCGCACCGGACGGCCGGGCCGGATCGGGGTGCTGGTGACCAAGAACCTCGTCATCGCCGGCGAGGCGGGCTTCTTCACGCTGCCCGATGGGCGCCGCGGCGCCATGCTGCGGGCGTACGACAAGGCGACCGGAAACGAAGTCGGCGCAGTCTACATGCCGGCTCCACAGACCGGATCGCCGATGACGTACATGCTGAACGGCAAGCAGCATCTCGTGGTGCCGATCAGCGGTGCCGGCTACTCCGGCGAGTTCCTCGCCTTGAAGCTGCCGGATTAGAGGCCTGTTCTACAGCGAATTTCTTCAAGCGCTCGCGCGCTCCTGTCTGGTCGCCGCCGCACCCAGCGGTTCGGGCCTTCTGCAGGAACGGAGCTTCCTGGTCGTTGATGATTTCAAAGTCGAAAACTGGAGGGGACTTGGCGGTGGAAGGGAAACCGTTCGAGGTCGGGTGACGCTCCAACTATCAGCTGTCAGCTACATCAGCTGAGCGCAGCTGATGTAGCTGATAGCTACCTGGTCAAGTTCGCTTACTTCGCGAGCGGGTCCGGCCGCAGCTGGAAGTGCGCGGCGAGCGGTTTGGTGCCCTTGCCGCCCTCCAGCAGCCAGGGAACGCGGTCCCCGTTCGCGGCCCACAAGCCACGCCCTTTCCACCCGGCTTTCGGATCGTCGATACGCCCGTCGAAGCCCTTGGCATAGAAGCCAATCGGGTACGGCACGCGCAGCATGATCATCTTGCCGTCTTTAAGTGCAATCAGGCCGTCGTTGAGGTTGCCGGTCGACATCGGCACATCCTCGCCCAGCCCGAACGTGTTGTGCTGATCGACCCACGAGTAGTAGCTCGACTCGGCGCTGTTGTTCCCGAGGCCCTCGAACCCGGGACCAGGGTACTGATGGAACGACCAGCCCTCGGGGCAGTGGTTGCCGGTCGCCTTTGGCCCGTTCAGCGGCCCCTTGCACTTCCGTCGATCGAAGCTGCCCATGTGGCCGCTGGCAAGCGAAACCCACACGACGCCCTGCTTGTCGATATCGCCGCCGCGCACGCCGAAGCCCGGCATCGGCACGTAGTAGACCTCGGTGAGCGTCGTCTGCGGCGGATTCGAGCCGGGAATCAGCCTGACCACCGCGCCAGGATTGCCTCGGGACGCGCCCCAGATCGAGCTGTCCACGGGGCTCGGCATCACGGCGTAGAAACCCGCTTCGACGCGTTTGTCCTTGGTCGGGTCCACCGGTTCCTTCGGCTCGACGTAGTCGTCGCGTTTGCCGTTGCCGTTGGTGTCGAGAATCATTGCCGACCAGCCCTGCGACTTCACCGCGTCGCCGGTCTTGTCGAACATCTTGGTGTTCAGCCAGCCAACGACCGGGCCTCCGCCGCTCGTCCAGAGCGTGTCGTTGCTGTCGAAGCCGAACTGCGGGTGATGGTTCCCGAAGCAGGTATCGATGAACGTGTATTTCGCGGTCTTGGGGTCGTACATCGCCAGGTGACGGTTCGCTCGCTCGATCGGGAACAGCTTGGCGGAGGGATGATCTGAGCCCTGTTTACAGAAGTCGGGGTTGTTCTCGGCGCGGATCGAGGCGGTCAGCCAGAGTCTGCCGGTGCGGTCGAGCATCGAGTTGTGATTGTTGACTCTCGTGTCCCAGATCTGTTCCTCGCCCCAGTAGGCGGACGGCTGCAGCGGTTTGAGCGCGGCGGCGTGCCCGGGACCCAGGCTGAGCGGCATATCGACATCCCGCACCGGGGCCTTGAACGTCCTCGTCGTGTTCTTCACCGGGTCGAGGATGGGTATGAGATCCGAGCTGTACTCGGGCGAACCATAGAGCGGGCCGTACACATTCACGGTCGGATTCCGCTTGTCGCTGGAGATCAGGTCGTGCAGGTAGTGCTTCTCGTCCATCCAGTCGCGCAGCGTGATGACGATGTTGCGTTCCACGCCTTGGGGCCTCATCGGCTTCGAGCGCGGCAGCTCGCCCTTGGCGATGCGATCGGTCCAGTTCCCATACTGCTTGAGCGGGGCGTTGCCCAGAGGCGCGAGCAGGGCCATCATCTGCGGCCCGGCCTGCCCCGACTGCACGCGGCGGAGCCACGCACGTTCCGACGGCTCGATGGCAGCGAAGGCCGCAGGGAGGGTACGTGTGGACTCCTGTCCGAGCTGGTGACACCCGACACAGCCGTTGTTCTTGATGGTGTTGAGCCACTCGGTCTGCGTGATGTTCTCCGGGATGTCGCTGCCCTTCTTGCCGAACTGATCCGCGCCCGGAATGTTGAGCATCGAGTACCAGTAGATCGCCGGATAGTAGTGCGCGGCGGCAGCGGCGTCCGGCGCCGGCTTGGCCGTGATGTTGACGAGCTTGCCAGGCTCCGACGTGGCCTTCGCGCTGTCAACAAGCCCATATCCCCGCGCCCACACGCTGTACTTCGCTTTGGGCAGATCCGGCACAACATACCGCCCACGATCGTCGGTCACGACGCTCTTGATGTATCTCACCTCGAGGTCGCGGGTCTCTGCGATCACCCAAACGCCCGCCTCGGGGCCGTTGGGCCCGGTCACGACGCCACCGATGTCATCGTTGTCGATGGCAACGGCCTGCGTCTGCTGCGCGTGTGAGACGGTGAAGACCCAGGGCAGGAGAATGGCCAGACAGGCCGCTCCTGCGAGAAATCGAAGAGTTCCGCTCCGGCTCATGGCGAGTGCCCTCCCTTGAGCCCTCGGCTGTCAGCTGCGGGTTCCGCGCCGGGTGCCCGAACCGCTGGAGCTGCCACTCGAGGGGTGTTTGTTCCAGTACGTTGGAGATCCTAACACGGCACCGAGGGCGCTGGCTGGCGGCTTTTCGGCGGCGAGCCTGGGCGTCTGGGGCTGGACACTGGACCAGGCTTCGGGGCGCGGCGCCTGGAAATCCCTGATCACTCGATCAGTTGAGACTTGCCACCAGGCGCCGAGTGTATAGTTTCTGTCCCTTACTTTCCGGAGAGGTCTGACTATGAAAATCGTCGTGTTGGACGGATACACGCTGAACCCGGGTGACCTTTCCTGGAAAGGGCTCGAGGCGTTGGGTACGCTGGAGGTCCACGAGCGCACCGAGGCGTCACTGGTCGTCCAGCGCGCCCAGGGTGCCGATGTGCTCCTCACCAACAAGACCCCATTGCCGGCCCAGGTCCTCGAGCAGCTGACGGGGCTTCGCTACATCGGCGTTCTGGCCACCGGATATAACGTCGTCGACGTGAAGGCGGCGCGAGCGCTGGGTATTTCCGTGTCGAACATTCCGACGTACGGCACGGCATCGGTGGCGCAGTTCGCCGTGGCGCTGCTGCTGGAGCTGTGTCACCACGTCGGGCTGCACAGCGACGCAGTACGTGCCGGAGAGTGGAGCCGGAACAAGGACTGGTGTTTCTGGCACACGCCGCTCGTCGAGCTCGCCGGCAAGACCATGGGCATCGTCGGCTTCGGACGGATCGGTCGCGAGGTAGGCAAGATCGCTGATGCCCTGGGAATGCGCGTGATCGCGTTTGATGCCGTGCAGACCAATCCGCCGGCCTACGCGGGCTTCCGATGGGCCGGACTGGAAGAACTGCTCAGCGAGTCCGACGTGATCAGCCTGCACTGTCCGCTGTTCCCCGAAACTGAAGGGCTGATCAACACGCACCGGCTGAGCCTGATGAAGCCGACCGCGTTCCTGATCAACAACTCGCGAGGTCCGCTGATCGTGGACCAGGATCTTGCTGATGCGCTCAATGCGGGCAGGCTTGCCGGTGCGGCCGTGGATGTGCTGTCTGTGGAGCCGCCCGCAAGCAGCAATCCGCTCCTGACGGCGAAGAACTGTCTCGTGACACCCCACATGTCCTGGGCGACGAAGGAGGCGCGCTCGCGCTTGATGGAGCTGGCTGTCGACAACGTCAAGACGTTCCTCGCCGGCAAGCCTCAGAACGTGGTGAACCCCTGAATGAATCGGCTCTCGCTACAAGCTCTGCCACTCTCAGCGCTCCCGTCCCGGGAGCGCTGCGACTCGCGTGCTGAGCTCGATGCACCTCGTGCGTAGTGAGGGCCCGATTGTCGATGAGCTCATGGGTTCCGCTAGGAATTGGAATTTAGGAACTTGGATTTCGGAGAATCAGGAATTTGACCGCAATTCCTAATTCTTAATTTCCCAATTCCTGCCCCTTACTTGCGGCTGAACGAGAACCCGAACTGCGACTCGGTGATGTTCGCTCGAGAATCGAACACCTGCTCGAGATTGACGTACCAGTTCACCCCGAGGGAGTCGATGTAGCCCCCTCGGTAGTGTATGGAAACCAGGCTGATCAGGATCGTGGATTGTGTTTTGGCCACCGCCTGTTTCCGCTCCGGATCGTATTCCCGTGCTCGGCCGAATCCAACAGCGGGAGAGGGAATGCCGAAATTCCAGCGTCCCAACTCTGCGATCGTCAGATACAAACCAATGCTGCCGTGCAGGATGCCGCTGTCATAGCCGGCCCCCACGCCGACGTGGCGCTTGATCCCGAACACCGTGCGGGGCGGCTCTTCAGACCGTGGCACCGGTTCGGACAATTCGGCTCGAGCGTCGAGCAAGTCAAAATTCACCAGGTGGTTTGCGGGGATGACAAACGGCTCGAGAGGGAGAGTGCGATGGGGCAGTAGCTCCAGCTCGGGGGGAGATTGAAGCGTAGCGGTCACGGCGAGCGCCGCGAGCAAAGCAACCATGGGATCCTCCCGGGTTCGGATGGTTATGCGCCGAAGTTTACACCCCACTCTCGAGCTGGTCGTCAACTTTTCGGTGCCCCCGGGCGCGACAGTCGAATGGCTGTATCGGTCCGGCAAGTCGCGACAGCCTGTCCACGAGGAAAGGGCGCACGGTGGCGTCGTTTCACGAAGAAAGGCTAAAATCTGGGCCATCCTTCAAAGGGCTTGCGACCCCGGTGTCAGCTGGTGGAAAGGAGATTTCAGATGATGCGTCGACTTCTGGGTTCACTCGGGGTGCCGCTGTTGCTCTCGATCGTGTCGATCACCACAGCCCATGGCCAGTCGCCGATTAAGAGCGGCTCGGCGGTGACGCCTGCAGTGGTCGCGAAAGGCTACGTGCAGCCCAAGACACCGGATGGCCAGCCGGACCTGACGGGGTTCTGGACGAGCGCGACGTTCACGCCGCTCCAGCGGCCGACCAGTGTGAAGAAAGAGCTGTATACCGTTGAAGAGGTCCTCGCGGCGGAGAAAGCAGCCGCGGCGCGCGAGGATGAGCAGACCGTGCCCGGGACCGAAGACGACGTGCACTACGACGGGACTCAGTTCGGCCTGGGCAAGACGCAAGGCACGTACATTCGGAACCTGCGTACGGGCTCATCACCGATCCCCCGGATGGCCGGATTCCCCCCTGAGCGACCAGGGAAAGCAGCGTCTCGCCCAGCGGGAAGCCGATTTGAAGCGTCGGGGCATTCTCATCACCAACCGCACAGAGCTGAATAGCATCGTCGGTCCCAATGCCCGGTATGACCAGGCGCAGAACAATTCGCTCGATGACCGCTGCATCATCACGGGCCAGGCCGGGCCGCCGATGGTACCGGGGGCTATAACAGCGGGTATCAGTTCGTGCAGTCTCCAGGCTGGGTGATGATCCTCATCGAGAACAATCACATCGCTCGCATGATTCCGACCGACGGTCGGGAGGGCCTTCCACAGAACGTGCGCGGGTGGACCGGGATCTCACGCGGCCATTGGGAGGGGAACACGCTAGTCGTCCAGACCACGAATATCACAACCGACCTTGCCTTCCCGGGAAACGCTCAGCCGGCTTTCTGGTACGGGATCAGCGAGAACATGAAAGTGACCGAGTGGTTCACGCGCATGGACGCCAACACGATCAACTACAAGTTCACGGTCGAAGATCCGGCGACATGGACCAAGCCGTGGACCGCAGAGTATCCCTTTGTGGCGGATTCAGGCCCCATATTCGAGCATGCGTGCCACGAGGGCAATCGCTCGATGACCAACGCCCTCACCGCCGCACGCATGGCAGAGAAGAAAGCCGCAGAGGCGGCGAAAAAAGGATCGAACTAGAACGAGAACTTGGCCCCGAGCTGAAGCGAGCGCCGTCCCCAGTTCAGGCCGTTCTGACCGAAGCTCGGGCTGCTCATGTTGTTGAAGGTGGGCGCGGCCGAGATGGTGGTGTCCCGCGCACCGCCGTAGTCGTCCTGATTGAACGCGTTGAAAGCGTCGACGCGGAGGCTGATCTGCTTGCCGCCGAACGACACCCGCTTCAGCAGGCTCAGGTCGGTGAGCCAGACTGTCATTGGGTGGCCTGCCAACCGGCCGTCTGCAGCTGTTGCTGCAGCCGGAAGGCTGTGTTGTTCATGTAGTCCTGCAGGCTGTTGAACGTGAAGGTGCCCTTCAAGTTGCTCGCCGACTCGTTGTCCACCTGGTTGTAACGGAGGTCGGTACCGAACGTGATCGAGTGGCGCGGCAGCGCCCAGGTAACCGTGTCCGAGAACTGGTACGCATTGGTCACGCGCCACTGGGGGAAATTGGCGTCGCCGCCAATCTGGAACAGTCCTGAAATGGTGGCCGTGGGACTGGTCGGATCGTTCTAGGGAAAATCGAGATTGCGGCGAACGAGCGAGAATCGGAACTCGTTCAACATCCGGGACGAGAGGATGTGCGTGCTGCTGGCCGCAAGGTTCGTGTCGATCAGGGTTTGGTTGCCGGCGAACAGCGAGCCGAACTGCAGGTTGCTGACCGCATTCTCGTCTTTTCGATTGTTCAGCGAGTAGCGGACCGTGATGTTGTCGGCGCTGCCCAACCGGTAGTCGGCGCGCCCCAGGGCGCTGTGATAGGTGCTCGGATCGATGATGTCCAGATTGGTTTGCCCCGTTTCGATCGGCACACCATTGACCGCGGTCGTGGAGACGTTCCGGAAGCTTGAATTCTGAGCGTAGACGTCCTGGAGAAATGCGATTTTTTGAAGGACCGCCTGCCGGCTCGATGCCGGCTGGCCGGCCCCGAGCGGCACACTCTGCAGCGCCTGGTAGCCTGCCTGTGTCGGAATGCGGACCGTTGTGCTCGGCCGCGCCTCGGTCCGCTGCGGGTCCGCCTGATACAGCCCGAAGAAGAACAGCCTGTCGCGCAGCACCGGGCCGCCGTCGGCGCCGCCAGCCTGGTGGCGGTTGTACTTCGCAGGTTCTGTCAGGCCGCTGGCCTTCTCCAGGTTGTGCAACGAATAGAACCGGCTGCCGGTCCAGTATTCCCACAGGTCCCCGCTGAAGCGGTTGCCGCCGGACCGGGTGATGACATTGATCTGGCCGCCTGTGTTTCGGCCGAACTCGGCGCTGTAGGAACTCGTCTGCACCTGGAACTCGGCAACCGCTTCGGGCACGATCTGCGATGTCGCGATGGTCGCCGCCACATCGTTGTTGTCGGAGCCTTCGACCATGTAGTTGTTGTTTCTTGGCCGCTGACCGTTGATCGTGTATACGCCCTGGTCCGTTGTCGACGAGGCATTTGGAACTGTCAGCACGAGGTTGTTGATGTCGCGGCCATTCGCCAGCGGCAGCTCGGTCACCCCGCGAGCGCCGATTGTTGACGCGATCGTCGGCGAGACCCGGTTCAGCGGAAGGATGGTTCGCTCGGCCATCACCGTGACCTCGGCGGCAACCCCGCCAGGCTGCAGCACGACATCGAGGGAAGTATCGCTCGCGGTGCGCACGGCCACGCTCTGGGTATTGACCCGGGTGAAGCCGGTGAGTTCGACGACAACATCGTACATGCCCGGCTCGATCGCCTCAATGCTGAAGAACCCGCGCATGTCGGTCTGAGCTGTACGCGCGGCGTTGGTTGCGGTGTTCGTCGTGCTGACGGTCGCGCCGGAGACCAGCCCGCCGGAGGAATCCCGCACCGTCCCGACAATTCCACCGCGCGTGATCTGGGCCTCCGCACCACCGGCTGTCGCCAGGACCGCAGCCGCAAGCCACGAGGTCATCGTCATCATTCGCATCAAGTGATCCCTCAATGAGTTCTCAGCCGTTCGTTCGTCCCGCGATCAGGCCTCGCGGCCAGGCGGCCGGACCATCGGTCTAGGCCGCCTTTCGCGCCGGCGACACGTCGGCCCCGGATCGTTACCGCCCGGCGCCCGGTACTTCACGGTTTTCTTCGCGGCCCGATCGAACTACCGGTGGTATCAGAACGGTCGTCTCCAAGTGCACGGCGCCGCTCGAGTTGATTGCCATCGATGCCGCCGAGAAGGTGGCCAGGTTCGGCGCATCGACGACCACGTAGAATGATCGCACGCAGGACGCCACAAGGACGTGGGACTTTCGTGCACATTTCGTGCGGGCAGGGGATGGCCGCCATCGGCACGTCGGGGAATGCTGAACGAAGCGCCCGGCCACTAGCGATTCGGCTGCTGCTCCTCAGCGCGTGCGGACCCGAGGATGCCCTCGACGCTACGCCCGTTGCCTTCGTGGCAGGCAAACTCGTAAATCAGTCCGGTTGTGGTGTGCAAGGGAATCAGTACGGTCTATGACTGCGTCCAGACCGTCGGGTCCTCTACCCGGACCTGATACTCGATCGTGTCACGGTCGATGCGCGTGAAGCGTTCGATCAGGTGAAGGTTTTCGTCCGATCCTCTGAAGCTCCCCTTGTCGTTGAAATTTATCGTGTCGACGACGAGCGTGCTGCCCTCCCAGTGGCCGCGCGAGTCTCCCATCCACTGCCGGATTCGGCCGTGCGGGCGCCCATCCATCGGCACGATGCGCGCATAGTGACTCATCTCGTTGTAGAGGGTGACGTATTCGCGGGTCTGGAATACCTGCACATTGTTGTTGAACAGGCCGGGGAGCATCGGCGGACCGGTGTTTGCCCATTGGAGACAGCGGACGCCGAGCCCGAGATCTTCGATCGAGTCGGCTGGACCGCGTTCACCCCTGGCCAGCGCGAGCGCGGCCGCGCGCTTCTGCGCCTCCGGCGTCAGCGGCGGTATTCTTCCGTTCGGCGGATCCACGATCAACGAGGTTCGCCTGTTGGCGAGATGGACCTGGTCCCACCAGTCCGGGCCACCGGTGTTGAGGCCGGTCTTCTGCCGCTCGAGCACTCGCCGCTCGTAGGCGGCTGCTTCAGCCTCGGTGAAGGTGGCTTTCTCGGCCAGCTCTGGAGCTCGCTCCAGCGGCGTCATCGTCGCGTAGTCCCAGACGCCCCGGAGGTCCGGGTCGCCCAGGCCGTGCGTGGAGGCGTCCACCTCCGTTCAATCGGCGTGGACGTCTGCGCGGACATCGCCACAGACCCGCTCATCATCGCGGGCGACAGGATGCCAATCAAGGTCAGAAGACGACCGCGCATGTGACGCGCTCCCAGGGTCATTCTAGGTGAGGCGGCACGCGACAAACAATCATGTCTGCTCGGTGCTTCCGGGTCCGTGAGCCGAGCTTGGCGCAAACGACCACGGTGGCGTTGCGGTATCGCACTGCAGGCGGTACTCGAGACGGGCTGAATCGCAATATGATGTGGCGAGACATCGCATAGCAAATCACCCGGTCGTCCGGAATCGAACGCCGGTCCAGCCATGGAGCGCTCTTGATGCTAAGACGACTGCTCGCCGCCACTGTCCTCCTTGTCATGGCCCCGATTGCTCCCGCGCACGCTCAGGGTGTCGAGGGGATACGCTCTGTGACGCTCTTCGTGGGTACGGGGCTCAGCCTGGCCGGCAACGCGATTAATGAGGCCGTCGGGACAATCGACGGCAACCCGTCAGTCCTGGTCGAACAGGCCCTCAGCAATCACTTCAGCGACGGGTTGAAGCTCCGGTTCACCGGCAGCCTGGGACTCGACTACAACAAGGAAGCCTTCGTGACGTTTGCCTACGGCAAGTACAACGGCACCCATCGTCTCGTGGGATCGGTGTCCGGCTATCCTCTCATGGCTCGATTCTCCAACGCCGACGCCTTCGATATCGAAGGCGGCCTCCGCTACTACCTGCGGCCCGAGGGTCCGATTCGCACCTACGTGGCCGGGGCAGTCGGCGTGCGCTTTCTTCAGGCGACCGATGTCACCTTCAGTGTCGTCGAGGTGGGACTGACTTTGGACAACCTGCCGTACTTCAAGGGATCAGCGCTGTTCATCTTCGGCGGCGATGCCGGTGTCAGTTACGACGTATCCGACAGGATCGCGTTGGGGGTGGAGCTCGGGCTTCGGTACCAAGGCAAGCCTGGCGCCGAACCGCTCTTTGCGGATCCGAACCTCCGGGAGGTCAACGACACGGGCAGCCGCTGGTCGCTTCCAATCAGCGTCTTCGCGAAAGTGCGGTTCTGATGCACACACTCAAAGGCCGTCCCCTGTTCATCGTTCGGCCTCGAATGGCGAGGCTGCGCCTGCGGTTGTATGGCGGCGTGGCGGCATCGCTCGTCGCGCTGACCTTGAGCGCTCCCGGACGGGCGGCGCCCACGTCGCCGGACCAGGCGTCCACGCTCCCGCCGCTACCGCAGGTCGCACAGGATGTCGCCAGTCCGTCAGCGCAGATTCGACGGCAGGCTTTGCGAGGGCTGCGCGAGCGCGGTGGACCCGAAACACTGCCGCTGCTCGCCGGCCTTGTCGGCGATGCCGAGATCGAGATCCGCGAAGGCGCGGTCGCCGGGGTGATCGGTGTCTACGTGCAGCCACAAGCGAATCGTTCGACCAACAGCGCGGCTGCGGCCTTCGAGGCCGCGCGGTTCCATGATCAGCCATGGTCGGTCCCTCCTGAACTGTCGGCCGCGCTGGTCAAGGCGCTCGCGGACGTGGAACCATCCGTCCGGCGCGACGCGGCGTACGCCGTGGGGATCGTCCTGACTCCCCCGGTCGGGGATGCCGTCGCGTTCGAAATCCTGGCGTCACTGAGCGACCGCGAGCCGTCGGTGAGAGTCGCGGCCGCCCGGGCGCTCGGTCGCCTGCGGGTGCAGGATGCCGGCGTGCCACTCATCGGTCGGGTCAACGACGAAGATCTCGACGTCAGGCTCGCGTCGATGCGTGCGCTTGGTGATCTCCGGGACGACCGGGCGATTGTGGCGCTGACTGACCAGTTCAAGTTCTACGTACGCGGGGTGGCGGGCCGCTCCGCGATCAGCGCACTTGCGGCAATCGGTCACCCGTCGACGATTCCACTGTTCGAAGCGCAGACCACGTCCGGGTATCCAGCCCATCGAAGGGCAGCGTACGAAGGCCTGGCGCGCTCGGGTGGCGCCGCCGCTGCGGCGCCGCGCATCGAGGCGGCCATGGTCTCGGAGAAAGACACGCGGGTTCTCATCGCGATGGCTTTCGCGCTTGCATCGGCGGGTCGCGATGGCGTCAACCGCGTGGTGGAGGCTCTACCCGACCGCGACAGGAGCGACGACGCACTGGCGTACCTGGTGGAGCTGGGCCAGCCGCATGTCAAGGCGGTCGCGGCGCGGCTCAGCGATTCCAACCCCCTCGTGCGCGGGCAGGTCGCGACCGCACTCGGCTTCATCGGTGGACCGGAAGCTGTCGCGGCCCTGAATGGTGCAAGCGGCGAGTCGGATCCGGACGTCCGGCAGAGGATCGGCGCCGCACACCTTCGGCTCACGCGAGAGACGTTGGTACCCACCACAGGCGCGCGTTGACTGGGGCGAAGCCAAAGCTGCGTTGGAGAACTCCCCCGTGTTTTGCTGACAACGGCGAATTGGAGCACGCTAGAATGACCTTGCGGACGAGCGGTCGAGACGCGCTGGTTCCATGAAATCAAGGAAGATCGGGCCAACATCCCATTTGGGTCCGGCTGGGAGAATCTCGCGCAGCCTGTGCGTGAGTCGTAGCTCAGGAACTCCGCCTTTTCGTCCGGCTCCGGCGCCAGGAGTATTGATTCGGCCCATCTGCCCCAAAGGGCAGTAGCTCCGTCGGCCACCGGGATGCTAGGGTTGCTGACGGACCCGAGATGAGCACGCAAACTGAGGCGATCCGTCAACCGACACGGCCGCTACCGCGGCCACGCGAATGACGAAAGTCATGCGGTGTGACTTTCAGCGATTGCAAGAGGAGGCAGTGATGTGCAAAGAACTTCGTGTGCTGGGGTTAGCTGCGTTAGTCGGTGCGATCCTCACACTCGTCGTGCCGATTGCGGCCCAAGAGCCGGCGGCGCCGACAAAAAAGGACCCGCTGCGGTTCACGGCTTTCAATTACAGCGCGCAACTCGGCGCCGCTGGAGTCACCCAGGTCACCATCGAACGCTGGACGACCGATGCGGAACGAATGTCACTCCTGGCTCTGGTGAAGACCGCGACGTACGGCGAGCCCGGTCAGCGGGACCTGCTCCGCGGGTTGCAGAAAATCAAGCCGCGCGTCGGGTTCATGCGCACGCCGAATTCTCGCGGGTGGGATCTCAGATATGCCGTCGAAAACAAGATGCCGGACGGTGTCCGCCAGATTGTGATCGCGACCGATAAGCCGGTCAGTTTCGCGGCTGGGGCGAGCAACGCAAGGGTCTTGGACTATCCGTTCACCATAATCGAGATGCGGATGAAACCGAATGAAGAGGGAGAGGGGCGGATGCTGGCGGCGTCATCGATCATGGTCAAGGAGGGCAGGCTCCAGCTCGAAAACTACGGCCAGGAACCGGTGCGTCTGATCAACATCAAGGAAGAAGAATAGAAGCAGAAGCCAAGATCCCCGAGCTCGCAGGCGGGCGCACAGCCCACAAGGTCGCCGGCCAGGCCGCAGAAGACACGTAGCTGACGCTGCGGGACGGCGCGCAGCGCGCCCAGGTTCTCAGTCGTTGCTGGGAAGTCGCTGGTTGAGAAAGCCTTGGTTACTGGCGGCGAGGGCCAGCTCGAACTGGCTTGAACAACGTCCACACGTCCCGGATTTTCGGGGGGCGGGGGTAGGGCACCGGGCGGCAGTACAGGTTGGAAGCGGTACAGGGTGAAGAATGGCACGCAGTGTCTCGACGCGTGTCGGCGTCGACAAGGCCGGGGCGTTGTGGACGTCAGAGTGCCGCGCGACTCTTACGCGCTCGCTTGAAGCATGCGTCTCTGATGCCCTTCTGCAGCGTCCCAGGACGCTGGTGACACTCCAAGCACCTGCCACGCCCTCCGACCGCGCTGCGCAAAAGCTCGTGAACTTGTTTCGTGCGGGATTCTCGCCTGTAGGGATGTGTGCACATCTAAAACCGCTCCAAGCTCAAGCAGCTTCGCGAGCAGCGAGGCAATATCGAGCCGGAGGAATGCCAGACCATCTGTTACTACATCATGGGCGTGCCCATCATCTGCTACGAAAGTTGTTCCTGAGGGCAGACGCGTCGGTCCCTCGAGCTTCGCCGGCAGTCGGTGCCGCGTTGCTCGGGGACCGGGTGTTCAATGGGCGCTCTTTGACGATGTCGGGGCCCGAGCGGGCACGAGCCCTTGCGGTGTTGAAGTGTTTTAATCACGGAGCTTCACGTCCAGATCAGCGGCGGTCCAGAACAGCGTGCGGTCGAGACACTCGCGCCGAATCGTGCCGATCAGGCGTTCGACGAACGGATGCGACAGCGGCACATACGGCACCGTCTTGATGGCTTCCACGTCGAGGATTCGCAGATTCGCCTGCCATTGGTGGAATCGGTACAGCGGATCATGATCCGAGCTGAGGTAGGTCGGCGCCGGTTGGCGACCCATCGCTCGATTGAACATCTGGCACAGCGCCACGCCATCCACGACGCCGCGGTGCACGCCAAAGCCCACGATGCGCCGCGTACATTGGTCCATCACGACGAGCACCCAGTGTGTATGGAGGACGGCCGATTCGCACCGAAACAGATCCAGACTCCACAGACTGTCCTTCGCGTGACCCAGGACCGTGAGCCAGGACGGCCCCGCCGAGTCTGGTTTCGGGCGGTACCGAGCAGCGAGAATGCGCCGCACCACGTCCTTGTTGATGGGAATACCGAAGGCCAGTGTGATCTGTTGCGCGATCCGTGGACATCCCCAGATCGGGTTCCGTTGTTTCATGTCGACGACGGCGGCAACGACTTCCTCGCTCGGTCCCTTGGGGCCAGGCTTCGTCGGCCCCTTGGACGAGAAGAGCCTGCGATACTTCCGCTGTATCAGCGCTCGATGAAGGCTCAACAGCGTTGACGGCTTAAAGACGATCGCGGAACGGATCAACCGGCCCGGGCGCATGAAGAGCGCACACAGGCCGGCGACAACCCGATCGGCGGGACGGAGATTGGGCGACCGTTTTCGAGAACGATTGAGGATCAGCAACTGGTGCTTGACGAGCACCGATTCGGCCACGACGGCACGGGCGCCGCCAGGACCGGCGAGCCGGGCGACTGTCGCAACCAGATGCAGAAAAAGGACGGCGAGATCGCGCACCGCGCAATCCTAGCAAGATCGCGGCACGCGCAAGAAATGCCCACGAATTGTGAATTCGCCATGCACAGCCGGTGGCGAGCGGCTCTTGGCTACTCGTCACCGACGATTTTGGCGGTGTTGGCGATCGTGTCCTTTCCCGCTGTCGAATGTGCCGGACGACCACGACGGCTTCCTCGGCCGTAGCAGACGCCGTCGACAAGGAGAGGGTGACGTGCGGCAACCGCATTATGCTAGCGGCATGGGGCGGCGGGTAACGTGGCTGGCGATCTACGCCGTGGCCATGGCCTTCGTGGAATCGGCTGTGGTGGTGTATCTGCGTGCGCTCTACTACCCTCAGGGCTTCGACTTTCCGCTCGTTCCGATGCCCCCAGGCATGATGGCGCTCGAAATCGGCCGGGAAGCCGCCACGCTCATCATGTTGCTCGGCGTAGCAGCGCTGGCGGGTGCGGATCGCTGGGAATGCTTTCTCGCGTTCTGCTTGAGTTTTGGAATTTGGGATATCTTTTATTACGTGTGGCTCTGGATTTTCGTTCGATGGCCGCCGTCTTTGTTCACGTGGGACGTCCTGTTCCTGATTCCGGTTCCTTGGACCGGGCCAGTACTGGCACCATTGCTCGTCAGCGGGGCGCTCGTGGCTGGCTCGCTCCTCTTGTTGCGTCTGCATGCGCGCGGCGTGACGCTGCGTTTCTCCGCGCCGGTATGGGCGATGGCCGTGACGGGTGGGCTTCTGGTTGTGGGTTCGTTTGTGATCGATTTCGCCAGTGTCCTCCGACAGACGGTGCCCCCACCATTTCACTGGGGCGTGTTCGCGATCGGCGTCGGCCTTGCCGTAATCGCGTTGGTGCTTGGCGTCTCGCGGCTCGAGCACGGTTCAGGGGCCGGCTCCACATAATGCGGCGTAGGGATCTTCCCTCGGTTCAGTAGACAGGTGAGTTCTACGCGGCTCGTCGTTCATAGTCAACGGGCGACTGATATCCCAGCGCCGAATGCAGGCGCTGATGGTTGTAGTACCGGATATAGCGGCGCAGCTGCTCCGAAGCTCGGTGACGGACTGAAACGACCGGCCGTGAATCACGTCGGCCTTAAGCGAGTGAAAGAACGACTCCATGTGGGCGTTCTCGCCCGGGGCGCCACCCCGCGTCATGCTCTGTCGCACGCCGCTCGGCCGCCAGACGCGCGCGAACGCGCGTGCCTTGAAACTCGCTGCCGCGATCGCTGTGAAAGATTAGCCCGGCGTCGGGCGCCGGCGTCGTAGCGCCGCGTCCAGCACGGCGCGGGTCACGCGCGAGTCCCGCGTCGCCGCGAGCCGCCACGCCAGCACGCCGACGCGAGCACTGATCCAACACGACGACGAGATACCACCACCGGCCGCCGACGGCGAGATACGTCACGTCCCCCACCCAGATCTGATTGGGCCGCGTCGCCTGCGTCCGGCGCACGTGATTCGGCTGCCGGCTGAACCACCGATGCGTGCCGGCCTTGCCCCGATACACGCGCGCGACCGCGCGCGCGGAGGCCGGCCGCGCGCATCAGCCGCGCCACGCGCCGGCGACTGACGCGGTGGCCGCGCGCCATCAACGCCTGCTGGATCCGCGGACTGCCGTAGGTCCCGCCGCTGCGCTCGAAGATCGCACGCATCTCCTCGAGCAATGACCCGGTCCTGCCTCCGACGCGCACTCACCGGCCGCGCGCGCCACGCATAGAACCCCGCGCGCGTGACCGCGAACAGCCGACAGAGCCGCGTCACACCGAACCGTTCCCGCTCTTCTTCGATGAACGCGAAGACGTCGGCTTTCGTGCGGAGGTGAACCGGATGAGTTTTTTTAAGCAGCGCATGCTCCTCTTGCGAGCAGCGCGTGTGCCCGCTGCAGCGCCTGGAAGCGCTTCATCGTGCGCGCCGGCGGCGCCTTCACCGCCTTCGGCACCGACACGCGCCCGCGCAGCACGCCGTCGCGCGCTTCCTTCCGCCAGCGCGACAACATGAACGGATGGATCTCGAGCGCGTCGGCCACCGCCTGCACCTCGACGCCCTGCAACTGACTGAGCTTCACCGCCTTGAGTTTGAACTCCAGGCTGTACCGCTGGACTTTCGCGGACCCGCGACGTGGCATCGGACACCTCCCGTTAGGTGGAAGTGTCTACTTTA
>CAWFFB010000006.1:0-64229 GCA_963814975.1 uncultured Acidobacteriota bacterium
TTGGCGTCGAACCCGTGAAACGCCGCGACCTCGATGCCGGCGTTCACCAGCACCCGGGTGGCGCGCTCCACATGTAAACCGACACCAGGCCGGGGTCGGCGACGAGCAGGGTCCGTTTGAAGCCCTGCTCGCGCGCGAGGTCGCCCAGCCGCGCCAGTGAATCGGCGCCGAAGACGACTCGAGTCCGGAGCAGGAAATCGAATGGTTGGAAGGCTTCCAAAGCTACTGGCCTGTGCGCTGCCCGGGACTTCTGCCACGATCCAGTGGCAAGCCAGCACCACTTGATCATAACGCATCCGGATCCGCTATCATCTTAGGGTTCATCTGTTTAGCGCACGAAAAAACGTCCATGCTTGCAGGGAAATGGTCATGCTGAAGAAGTGCGGTGTTTTCCCGCGGCCGTTTTCATCCTGGGATCTGTCTTCGACGGACAGGGGCCCCGGCGCGTGTCGCTGGGCGACTGGCCCGAGATGCGGGGTCCCAACCGCAACGGCGTATCCCGAGAAACAGGGCTGCTCGAGAGATGGGCGCTCAACGGCGAAAACTTCCTGTGGCGGGCGCCGTACCGCGGCCGTCGGCGCCGATCGTGATGGGCGATCGCGCCTGCGTTCAGAATCCCGCGGGCCGCGGGACCCAACTCCAGGAACGGTGATGCGCCTGGACGCCAATACCGGGAAGGTGGCTGAGAGTACAAGTTCAACGTATATCAGAGCGACGTGCCGACGCATCGTGTCGGATGGGCGTCGCCGGCCATCGATCCTGAAACGGGGAAATCTACGCGCTCGGCGCAGGGGCGAGCGGTCGCGCTCAGCAAGGATGGCAAGCTGCTCTGGGAGCGATCGATCGGCGAGGAGTGGGCCGCGTTCACGACGCATGGGGGCCGCACCATGTCGCCGATCATCGACGGCGACCTCGTGATTGTCATGCCGCCGTCTCGAACTGGGGGACCATGGGACCTACGCCGCGGTTCATCGCGCTCGACAAGCGCACCGGCGAAATCGTGTACGTCGCACGCCTGGTGGCAGACCCTACGATACCGCCTATGCGTCGCCACTCATCGCGACCATCAACGGCAGCCGGCTGCTGATTGCGGGGAGCGGCGACGGCGGAGTCCACGCAATCAAGCCGCAAACCGGCGAGAAGTGTGGAGCTTCGTCGCGGCGAAGCGCGCCATCAAACGGGCGTCGTAGTGAAAGGCATAACGTGATCGTGTCTCACGGCGACGAGAACCTCGACTCCTCCGACCTGGGGATGATCGGGGCGATCGACGGCAGCCAGGTGGGCGACATCAAGCAGACGAAGTGGGCGGTCAAGGGGCTGCAGTTCGGCTTCTCCTCTCCTCTCATCGACGGCAATCGGGTCTACCAGATTGAGAACGGATCGAAGATGCGGGCGTTCAACATCGAGAGCGGAAAAGAACTATGGAGACAGGACCTCGAACGGTTCAGAAGGCGCCGCCGGTGCTTGGGGACGGCAAGATCTACGTCGGCACCGAGAGCGGAAGTTCTTCATCCTGCGTCCTGGCCCGACCCGTGCCGAGGTGCTGAGCGAGGTGGAACTGCCGCTGAGCACGAACAGTGTGCAGCAGGCCGAAGGCACGCCGGAGCCGATTCTCGCCGGTGCAGCGATTTCACGCGGCCGCGTCTTCTTTGTGTCGAGTGACGCGGTGTACGCCTTCGGGCCGAAAGCGGCGAAGCAGCTGTCCGGCGGGCCACCGACGAGGCCAGGTAAAGGGCGAGGGCGCGCCGGCATTTCTCCAGGTCACGCCGACCGAGCTCGTGCTGAAGCCGGGACAGACCGTCAAGCTGCGCGCGCGGTTGTTCGACGCCAGCGGACGGTTTCTGCGCGACGACAACAAGCCCAGTTGGTCGCTGGACGGGCTGAAGGGATCCATGACGGACGGCACGTTCGTCGTCGCGTCGGAGCCCGAGGAGCAAGCGGGGTTCATCAAGGCGACCTCTGGCATGGTGCACGGGGAGGCCCGGGCCCGGGTCGTTCATCCGCTTCCATGGACCGAAACCTTCGAGGCCTATGCGGACGGTGCCGTTCCCAAGGGGTGGGTGAATGCTGTCGCCGGCAAGTTTTCGGTGACGACACTCGACGGCGGGAAGTGCTGCAGAAGGCGCCGGACAAGACGATCTTCCAGCGGCTGCGGATGTTCATCGGGCCGGTGGACTGTCGAACTACACGTTCGAATCCGATGTGCGGGTGGCGACCCGGCGGCGGCAGATGGGGACATCGGCATCACCGCGCAGCGCTATTCGCTGGTGCTGTATGGCAACAGCCAGCAGTTGAAGCTCGAACCGTGGGAGCCTGAAACGCAGCGGACGGTGACGGTGCCCTTCGCCTGGAAGCCCGACGCCTGGTATCACGTCAAGCTCCGGGTGGAAAATCTGCCCGACGGCAGGGTCCGCGCGCAGGGCAAGGCGTGGCCCACCGGAGAACAGGAGCCGGCCGCATGGATGATCGACAGGGTGGATCCGATCGGCAACCGGCAGGGAGCCCCCGGCGTTTTCGCGGCCGCGCAGTTCGGCGCGTATCTGGAAACATCAAGATCGTGGCGAATCAATAGCGGGAACGACTTTCTAGCGGAAGATCTTATGACCATCACGCGCCACACCACGCTCTGGCTGATGCTGGTCGTTCTGGCCACAGGCGGCCAATCGTCACGCATCGCCGCATCGGACCCCGGCACAGGCGACTGGCCCATGTGGGGCGGCACGGCCGACCGGAACATGGTGTCGAACATGAAGGGCCTGCCGACCGAGTGGGACGTCAAGACGAAGAAAAACGTCAAATGGGTCGCCCAGCTGGGATCGCAGAGTTACGGAAACCCGGTTGTCGCCGACGGCATGGTGTTCGTCGGCACGAACAACGAAGCGCTGCGCGATCCGAAGCAGGGCGGCGACCGTGGCGTGCTGATGGCCTTTCGGGAATCCGACGGCGAATTCCTGTGGCAGCACACCCACCCGAAGCTCGAATCGGGCCGCGCCAACGACTGGCCGTTTCAGGGCGTCGCCAGTTCGCCGCTCGTCGAAGGGGAGCACATCTACTACGTCAGCAACCGTGGGGTGCTCTGGTGCCTCGACACCAAGGGTTTTCGCGACAGCGAGAACGACGGCCCGTTCAAGGACGAGAAGCTGACGAGCCCGACCGATCCGGACGTGATCTGGTCGTTCGACATGATCGAGGAGGTCGGCAGCTACCCGCATAACCTGGCGAACTCCTCACCGGTGACGTTCGGCGATCTGATTTTCGTCAGCACGTCGAACGGCCAGGACGAGAGCCACGTCCACGTTCCCTCGCCCAAGGCCCCGGCGATCATCGCGATCAACAAGACCACCGGCAAGCTGGTGTGGGAGGACAATTCCGTTGGGGACAAGATCCTCCACGGCCAGTGGTCGACCCCGACCGTCGGCCGTATCGGCGGTGTCGATCAGGTGGTCTCCGCCCAGGGCGATGGCTGGATTCGCGGTTACGAGCCGCTCACGGAAAAAAGCTGTGGGAGTTCGACACCAATCCCAAAGATTCCGTGTGGCCGAAAACGCGCAACGAGCTGATTTCCACGCCGGTGATCTATCAGGACCGCGTCTACATCGCCAACGGGCAGGATCCGGAACACGGCGAAGGGGTGGGGCACTTCTATGCCATTGACGCAACCAAACGGGGCGACATCACCGAGAGCGGCCGGATCTTTCACTTCGACAAGATCCGCCGGTCGATCGCCACGGCGGCGATTGCCGACGGCCTCATCTTCATCCCCGACTTCAGCGGGTTCTTCCACTGTCTCGATGCCCAAACGGGGCAGGAGTACTGGGTACACGATCTGACGGCGGCGGTCTGGGGCTCGGCCCTGGTGGCGGACGGGAAAGTCTACCTCGGCACCGAGGATGGCGACGTCATCATCATGCAGGCGGGCAAGGAGAAAAAGGTGCTCGGGAGCTTCAACATGGGGACCGCGGTCTACGGCACGGCGGTGCCCGCACACAACACGCTGTTCATCATGAACCGCAATCAGCTGTTCGCCCTCGCGGTGAAGTGATGGCCCTCGTTCGGGGTTGGGGGTTCGGCGTTCGGCGTTCGGCGAACCACACCCCCAGCCGATCGCACGTCGCACTTCGCCTGTCGAACATCGACCATCGAACGGCGAACGACGGCCACCGAACTTCGAACGACGAACCTCGACCGGCGAACGGCGCTCACCGCCGGTCCTGCTCGCCGCCTGCCTCCTGTGTGCGTCGGCGGCGCTCAATGCGCAAGCGCCGACCCCGAGCGACAACTGGCCCCAGTTCCGGGGCAACCCGCGTCTGACTGGCGTGACGCCGAGCGCCCCGCCGGCGGCCCTCAAACTCGTCTGGAAGCTCGAGGTTGGCGAGTCGATCGACTCGTCGGCGGCGATCGTGGACGGTACGGTGTACGTCGGGTCGTCTCCGGGCGATCTCGTCGCTGTCGATCTCGCGTCGGGAAAGCTCCGGTGGAAGTATTCGGCCGGCAGTGCCATCGTCGAGTCGTCGCCGACCGTGGCACGGGAGATGGTCTTCGTCGGCGACAGCGCCGGGGTGCTTCACGCCGTCCGCACGCGCGACGGCAGCCGAGCCTGGACGTTCAAGACGGGTCAGGAAATCAAGTCGTCGCCCGTTGTCGTCGATGCGATGGTGCTGATCGGGTCCTACGACGGACATCTCTACGCGCTCGACGCCGGCAGCGGGGCCCTCCGCTGGAAGTTTGCGACCGACGGCCCGGTCCACGCCACGCCCGCCATTCAGGACGGTCTGGCGTTCGTGGCCGGCTGCGATGAGAGCGTCAGGGCGATCAGCCTGGCCGACGGCCGGGAGCGATATCAGATCGTCGCCGGCGCAAATACCGCCGCGTCGCCGGTCATCGGCGGCGGGCGCCTCTACGTGGGCACGTTCAACAGCGAGGTGCTCGCCATCGACCTCCGCGAGCGGAAGATTGCGTGGCGGTACGAGAACCCCGACCGTCAGTTCCCGTTCTATTCATCGGCGGCGCTTACCGACGGACGGGTGATCGTCGGCAGCCGCGACAAGTTGCTCCACGCGATCGATGCCGTGACCGGGAAGCTGGCGTGGTCCTTTACGACGCGGGCGCGCGTCGATTCGTCGCCTGCCGTGGCCGACGGCCGTGTCTACGTGGGATCGAGCGATGGCCGTCTGTATGTGCTGGACGCGGCCAGCGGCCAGAAACGTTGGGAGTTCGACACGGGCGCCGCGCTCACGGCCTCGCCCGCCCTTGCGGCCGGGCGGGTCGTGATCGGATCGACGGACGGCGTGTTGTACTGTTTCGGCTGACGCTCGTTGCCGAACGTTTCGTGTTTTCCTGTTTTCGCGGCTAAACTCCGGAGCAGCAATGGCAATGGTTCACACTCACGCCGCGGCAACCAGCGGCCAGGGGGCGAGGCGATCTATGGGATGGGTGTTGTTCGTCGCGGGGGCAGTGCTGTCGTGGGGCGTCTACGGCGTGATGCTCTATAAGGGCCAGATACTGCTCGGCAACCCGCTGAAAGCGCTGCTGTGCGTGGGCGTGGCGTACTTTCTGGTCGGGGTCATCGTCCCGGTTGCGGTCCTGTCGACGCAAGGGCAGTTGAGCGGTTTCAACTCCGCCGGGCTCACCGCCGCAACGATCGCCGGCATCCTTGGGGCGGCGGGAGCAGTCTTCATCATCTACTCGTTCAGGACCGGCGGGTTGCCACTCTACGTCATGCCGCTTGTGTTCGGCGGCGCACCGATCGTCAACGTGCTGTATTCCATGATCACCAGTCCGCCCAAGACTGCGCCGAGCCCGATGCTGTATCTGGGATTTGTTCTGGCGTCGCTTGGGGCCGGGATGGTGCTGTACTTCCGGCCGACGCATTGACACACAGAGTCCCGCTCAACCGAACAACCCGGGCGTCACGACCCAGGGACCCAGGGGCGCTAGGATTCTCAGACCCTTAGCACCTCTGCACCTCAAGCACCTAAAGCACCTCAAGCACCTCAAGCACCTCAAGCACCTCTAGCACCTCAAGCACCGTTAGCACCTTAAGGTCCCGTTGACCGCGGCGCTGGCTTCGGCAGCGGCTTTCGCGGCAGAAGCGAGTCGCGGGTCGCGGCATGGTACGCGAACGATGCCACGATGACGGCGTTCTTCATCAGGTCTGCCGCCTGCAGCCGCTCGTAGACGTCCATGTTCGAATGATGCGTTCGCGAATCGTACTCGATCGGATCCTGGATGAACTGAAAACCGGGCAGGCCGACTTCATTGAACGCGAGATGATCGGTCCCGCCCGTGTTGCGAATCGCCAGCGTCGTCATGCCCAGGTTCTGGAGCGGCTCCATCCACGCTGAAAAGATCGGCGCGATGGTTTCGTGCCCCTGCAGGTACACCCCTCGAATCGCGCCCGTGCCGTTGTCGACGTTGAAGTACCCGGACAGCTTCTGGTGCCCGGGCTTCAGCTCCAGCGTCTGGCGGCTGCCGAACTGCTCGTTCACATAGGCGCGCGAGCCGAGCAGTCCCTGCTCTTCGCCCGTCCACAAGGCGAGCCGCACGGTTCGGCGCAAGCGAAGGCCCGTGACCTTCAGAATGCGCATCGCTTCCATCATGACGGCGGAGCCCGCTGCGTTGTCGGTCGCGCCGGTGCCCGCATGCCATGAATCGAAGTGCGCGCCGAGCATCACGAGCTCATCGGCCTTGTCGGTGCCGGGGATTTCGGCCATCACGTTGAATGCGTTCAGGTCGGCATCGTGAAACGTGTTCCTGATGTCGAACTCGAGCGTCACCGGAATCTTCCTGTCCAGGATGCGCACGAGCCGGTTGTAGTGCTCGACCGCCACGACGATCTGCGGCACGGAGGGCGGATCCTGTGCATTACGTGATCCACCGCCCAGCACGAACACTGTCCCGCCGTCGCCGCGCCCGGGTTCGAGGGTTGCCGCCACCCCTTCGCTCACGAGAAACGCCATCCGCTTGCGCAGGAAGTCCTGGTTGGAGCTGTTGCTTCCGCCACCCCCCTGAGGTGGTGCGACCGGCTGTCTGGCCCGTTCCGCGAGGTCGCCGTCCGAAAAGCGCCTCGCCGCCGGCTCGAGATGCGGCGGTACGGCCCGTTCAGGCTCGGTGAGAACGAACTTGCCTTTGAGCTTGCCGCGTTGCGACTCGAGGTCGGCCTCGGTCGCGAGCACCACTCGTACCGCCTCGCTCATCACCGGGCCGTTCGTGCCCGGCGTCCATGCTTTCGGGTACGCAATGATCGGGCTTCGCGAGGGCGTCACCAGATGGCCGGCGTAGTAATCGTTCGTCCACCCGCGACCGAACGATCCCCAGGTGGCGCGCCTGGCGTTCGCCAGGCCCCAGGCCTCCATTTCCTTGACGGCCCAGTCGCCGGCGGCGCGGATGTTCGGAGATCCGGTGAGCCGAGGTCCATGGACGTCCGTCAGATAGCTCGCGATGTCCATCACCTTCGATCGCTGCAGGCCTTCCTCCTTGATCCGGTAGATCGCCTGCAGGTCCACCGGCTCACGATTGCGATCATCGTGCTGACCAGCGATCGGCGCCGCCAGAACTGCAGCAGCCGCTGTCAGAATCACCACGCTCACGAAAATCGTACCGCGCCGGCTCGTCTTCGCCAGTGTCATTGCGTCCCTCACTCATCGAGTTAACCGAGCGCGCGGGGTCAACGATCGCACAACGCCAGGAACGACGACACGGGCCCCACTCAGGGAAAACCTGAAACCTGATCAGACTTCAGACTTCAGGTTTGAGACTTGCGACTTTCACGTGTCTCCCACGCGTCCAGGTTTCTTATGTCCTACCGGTCCTCCACGAGGCCAGCCTGCCTCCAGCCGTGCATGTGCCCCGCGAGATACATCACGTGGCGGAATCCGCGGCGGCGCAGAACGGCCCCGGCCATCCAGGCGCGTGGACCGTAACCGCAGTAGACCACGAGCGGATCGTCGGCCGATCCCGGAACCTCGGATACGCGTGTGCCGAGCGTCCAGAATGGAATATGAATGGCGCCCGGAACACGGCCCCGGCGATACTCCCAGCCGGAACGCACGTCAAGAATCGTCGGCGCCGTGCGGGCCGCGATCCTGTCCAGTAGCTGCCGGGGAGAGATCTCCATTGGACCTTAAGGTCTTGGGCTCCGCGAGCCGACGGCGTAGAGCGCCTTCTCGGTGCGAATGAAGACCTGCCCGCCCGAAATGGCGGGGGAACTCAGCGTGTACTCTTCGAGGTCGTTCTCCGCGAGGAGCTCGAAGACAGGTCCGGCCTTGACCACGACGGTGACGCCGTCCTCATTGGTGACGTAGATCTTTCCGTCGCCGACGACGGGGGAACCGCTGTACGTCGCGGAACGCAGGCGCTGCGGTCCGTAGATGCGTTTACCGGTTTTCGCGTCGAGACAAAACAGGACGCCGTTATCCCTGACGACGTAGAGGTATGAGCCGTCGGTGACCGGGGTCGGCACGTCGGGTCCGCTATCGAACGACCAGGCGAGGTGCGACTTCGTGACGTCGCCTCGGCCGCCGGCCCTGAACGCCAGCATCGGCCGCTCCCGCGACGGCGTGTAGATCATGTCGCCGGACACAATCGGTGAGGCCACGATCCGGTGGATGGGGTCGTTGGTGGGATTCAGGCCGTCGGCACGCCACAACTCCTTGCCGGTGGCCGGGTCGTGGCCGGTCGCGACGTCGCCGCCGGTGACCACAATCTCCGTGGTGCTGCCGTAGCGGAGGAGCGCCGGCGTCGTGTACGCATCGGGCGACTCGTGAATCGCTCGGGTCGGCCGTACGACACGCCAGACGGTCTTGCCGGTCGCCGTGTCGATCCGGAGAACATACGACGGATCGTCGGTGTTCATCCCGTGCAGCACCTGCAGGTACAGCGAGTTTTCGTGCAACAGCGGCGACGAGGCATAGCCGTAGTTGAAGCCGAACCGTCCGTAGTCCTTCTGAATGTCACGGGCCCAAAGCTCGGTGCCGGAGAAATCGAAGGCCTTCAAGATGCCGGTGCCGGTCACCACCCAGACGTTCTTGCCGTCGGTCACCGGCGAGGGCGACGACATGTTGTGCTTCATCTCGCGGTGATTGCCGATCCCCAAGGGCTTTTTCCAGAGCGGCACGCCCTTGGCTCGGTCCACCGCCCAGAGCGACAGGTTCGGGCCCTCCCCAACGTTCAGGAAGATCCGATCGCTCCAGACGATCGCCGTCGATGCCGACAAGGCGGGCAAGGCGAGCCGCCAGGCGACATTCTCGGTCTTCGACCAGCGCACGGGCAGGTTGGTCTCGCGGCTGACGCCATTCGCGGATGGGCCGCGCCAGTTGGGCCACTGTTCGGCGCGCAGCAGAGCGGCCGTGGCGCAGGTGATGACGAGGACCAGAATCGCGCGTGTCACGTCGCCTCCGTGTGGATCATACCGCGGCGGCTATTCCGCGCGGAGCGCCTCGAGCAGTCTTGACTGCATCGCTGCCCTGGTGGCGACGATCGAGGAGATGATGCCGGTGCCGAACACGGCAAAGAGCAGCAGCCAGAGCCAGGCGCCGGTTGGCGGCCGGCCGCCCCGGTCGATGGCCGCCGGCGCGATCGCCACGAGCGCACAGACCGCGCCGGACACGAGCCCGCACGTCAGCAGGAAGGCGCTTTCGGCGATCACGATGATGAACATACGAGAGCGGCCGTAGCCGACGGCAGCCAGCAGCGCCAGTTCGCGCCGCCGCTCGAGCACGTTGCGCAGCAGCACGGCCGCCAGACCGATCGTGCCGAGCAGAAGCCCCAGTCCCCCGAGGGTCTGGAACGTCGAGAGATAGGTGTTCTCGACCCGGTGATACTCAGCGAGTCGCTCGGCGGTCGGTGTGGCGTCGGCACCATGGTCGGTCAGGCGATCCTCGATGATCGCAGCCAAATCGGCCGTGCGCGCGGCAGGCGCGTTCACGAGGAGAAATTGATACCCCTCCTGCTCGGGAAACAACTTCAGGAAGTTGGCCTCCGACATCAACAGCTCACCCTGGAAGATGCTGTCGGACAGCGACGCCACCAGACGCAGCGTGACCGGGCGTCCGGCATGGTTGATCACGATGTCGTCCCCGAGGCTACGGTGGAGCACGTACTTCATTGAGTTCGCGTCGGCGATTACCGGAATCGCCTCGTCGCGCTGCTCGCGTTCGAGAAGCTGCCACGGATTGGCCCGCTCCTCGTCGCTTCTGTCCATCGAGCTTCCGAACGCGAAGCGCCCGGCGCTGACGAACTCGTGCCCGACTCCCAGGATGCGAGGCTGGCGCGGCTCATACAGATTGAGACAGCTGGTATCGTCGCCCGGGAGCACGCGGAAGGGCACGACATCGACGCCATCAACGGAAGAGAGGCCGAGCTGTTCGCGTCCCTCGCTGCTGTTGGGGTCGTTCACGAGCGGCAGTACCGTGTCCACCAGCAGCGCGTAGCCGCCCGTGCCCGAGTGCGGATCCTGCGTGGCGACGCCGCCATCGCGGCGGAACGCGTCCACCGAGATCAGGATGAAGGTGGCTGACGCGACGACGGCAATGGACAGCACGCTGCGGGCGGGACGATACGTGGCACTGCGCAGCCCGAGCCGCCCGATCGCCTTCCATCCGTGGCCCGCCAGAGCCCGGCGCGGAGGCCGTCGCAGCCACAGCGTGAGCGCGCACAGACAGGAGGCGAGCAGGGAGGCGCCCGCGCCGAAAAACGCCGCAGTGTCGTCCATCCACTCCGTGAGCCCCAGCCCCAGCAAGATCAGCCCGAGCGCCAGCAGCCCGATCGTACCCGCCAGGGCTCCAAGGCGTGACGCCACCCCGGATACCGTGGCGGACTCCAGAACATCGTCCAGTTGGCCCGCGAGGAGGCTCCGCTCCGATACTCGCTCGAACGTACGAAGCGTCCACCAGATGCAGACGAGTGCGGCGATCACGCCGCCGGCGGCGCCGGCGGCGAGCGACACGGGAGAAGCGTGAAGGGTGAGCGCGGTGGTCCCGACAGCATCGATCCACCAGGTGCGCAGCCCGGTCATCATCAGCTGTCCATACGCCAGGGCGCCGGCGACGCCCAGAATGCTGCCCGCGACCGACAGCACGAGCGCTTCGGCCGCGAAGAGCCGGCCGACCGACGATCTTGTGAACCCCACTGCTCTGAGCAGGCCGACCTCGCGGATACGCTGCTCGATACCGAGCTTGAAGAACAGGGACGCCAGCATGATCGCCGACACCACCAGGAAGAAACTGAAGTACGCGAAGTAGGCGCCGAAATCGGTTGCTCCGCGAGAGGCGGCCAACCCCTCGCTGCGCACGTCTCTGACGGCGAGGCCGGAGGCAACGGGATCGATCGCCGCACGCAAACCGGCGGCGTACTCTTCGCTCGCCTCGCCGAGCGACATGCCAGCCGGGGCGGTGAGACGAACCGACGTCAGCCTGCCGTACCGCGAGTTCCACAGCGCCTGGCCGACCGCCACGGGAACGAAAGCCTTCGGTGTCGTGCGATACGTCCGCCAATACTCTTCGTCGACAGGGCGAATGCGGCTCAGGTCGATGGGAAACGGCGGGTCCCAGTCGCGGAGGCTTTCCGATTCGGTGATCCCGGGGTAGACCGGGGCAAGATCTCGATCGGCGGCGAGGCCGGCGATCGGCACGATCGCGGCCACGTAGAAACTCGCGGTTCGAGGACTGAGGCGACCAGGCTCCTCCCACACCTGGTACTCGAGCGCGAGGCGGTCGTCGAGCTTCGCCGCGAGCTCTCGCGCCGCCCACTCGTTGAGCACGATGGGCGGGAGGCTCGTTTCTTCGCTCTGAAACCCCGGTGAAATCTCGGTGAGCTCGACCGCGGTGACGAGCGAATACGGGATCTCTCGATCGCCCCGCCGAATCGTGGTGGCGAGGTACGTCATGACCGGCGACGGTTTCATGCCGAGCCGTTCGCCCGCCGCAATGGCGCTGTCCCCTCGATCATCGGTGAGGATCGCCGCGTCGCTCTCCAGTGACAACTTCTGCTGGGCGTCGAGCACGCGCACCTTCAGGCCGAGATCCTCCAACGCGGCCCGCCGCCTGATCGCGGCTTCGAGCCGCTGACTGCTCGTGCCCTCACCGTTCCGCGCACCCACGGCCGACGCCGATACCAGCAGGACGTTTGCACGGTCGCCGACCTCGAGATCCTGCTGCAGGCGTGCGAGCGGGACGAACGCAGCTCGCACCTCGCCCTGCTGTGGCTGGATGGAGAACTCGCCGAGACTGGCGGGCGCGAGCACCTCGCGGACGCTCAACCTCAGCGTCCGGCCGAGGTCCTCCTTCTGTCCGTGCAGCGATTCCAGCGGGATGGCGGACGGCCGTTGAATCCGGACGAGGATCGTGGTGCCGGCAGACGCGTTCAGATCTCGTGCGAGCGCAGGACTGAGCAATACGTCGCGCGACGCGGGCGGCCGGATGCCCTCCGCGCCGTGAAAGCGCCAGAAGCGCTCATCCACGCCGTAGACCTGAACGCGCGACGCTCTCCGCCCGGACTCCTGGGCCGTCGCAATCCCGGGCACCGCGACCATAGGTGTGAGGTCGACGAAGTCCTGGCGGAACGATTCGTCTGCACGGAGGTCTTCGGCGAGCTGCGTCCGGAAGAAATCCGACGAGATGATCACCAGATCGGCCCTGCCCAGCCGCTGCAGGACGAGATCACGCAGGCTGCCGCGAACCGAATCACCGACGATCAGCGCGCCGGCGAGCACCGTGACGGCCACCGCGACGCCGGCAACGACCGCGAGGTTCGTTCGCCAGTAGTGTGACAGGCCATTCAGAACGAGCCGGCTCGACCTCATGCTGATCTGCGATCCTTCCTACGACGGTGCACCACGAGACCAAGCCACGAAGAAGCGGTCTTCGTGGTTCTAACTGCTGACACGCTTCAGTCTGCGCTCCTCGAGCTCGAACCGGACGGGGCATCTCATCGCGAGCTGCGGGCTGTGGGTCACGATGACGAGGATCGTCTGCTGCCGCCGGTGCAGCTCGAGCAGAACGGACGCCACATTGTCGGCCGATGCGCGGTCCAGGTTGCCGGTCGGCTCGTCGCAGAGCAGCAGCCGCGGCTGACGGATCAGCGCGCGCGCGATGGCGGCGCGCTGCCGCTCGCCGCCTGACAACGCCGCGGGCCGGTGATCGGCGCGATCGGCAAGCCCGACCTGCTCGACGAGCGCCCGGGCCCGCCCCACCTGGTCGTCATCCTCGTCGGCGACCAGGGTCGGGATCAGGACATTTTCGAGCACGGTGCACTGCGGCAGCAGACAGTGATCCTGGAACACGAACCCGACTTGCCGGTTGCGGAACTCTGCCTGCGCGCGGGCGTCGAGCGTGAACGGATTCCGATCGTCGAGCGTGATGGTTCCGGCGGTCGGCGGCTCGAGCACGCCGAGGATGTAGAGAAGGGTGCTCTTGCCGCTGCCGGACGGTCCCATGATCGCGGCCGCGTCGCCCGGATTGAGCGACAGCGATACGTCCGACAGCACGGCCAGCGGGCCGCGCGGCGTCGGATACTCCTTCGTCACGCCAGAGACTTTTAGCAAGCCCGTCTATCTGACCGCGGTTGACCGATGTGAGACAGCGTTCGCGCCCGGCGAATGCCTCGCGCGGATCACCTCGTCGTACACCGCCAGCACCCGATCGGTTGCCCGCTGAACAGTGTACTGCGCCCGGACGCCGTCATACCCTTGTCGGGCCAGCGTCCCGCGGAGCGCCGGATCCGTCCAGAGCCTGTGCAAGCCTTCGGTCAGGCTCTCCACGTTGTCGGGTTCGACGAGAAGGCCGCCGCCCGTTCGTTCGACAATCTCGGTGAAGCCCCCGCGCCGGGGCTGCACGACAGGCACCCCGCTGGCCATCGCCTCGAGCAGAAAAATGCCCTTCGGCTCGTCGTAGGTCGCCGGCACCGAGAGAACATCCAGGTTCCGTAGAAACGCCAGCTTTCCGTCACGGTCGAGTGCGCCCCGATAGGCGAAGTCGCCCCCGAGCCCGGCGCGCCGGAGCGACCGCTCGATATCGGCCAGATAAGTCCTGTGGGCGGGAGCCAGGTACCCTGCGACTTCGAGGCGAATGCGCGCCCCGCCCGTCCGCTGCCGCAGGCGCTGGAAGGCGTCAGCGAGCACATGGAGGCCCTTCTCAGGTGCGACCCGCGCAAAGTATCCGACGCGGAACACGCCGTCCGAGGTGCTGCGCCGCTCGAAGCCCGGGGTATTGATCCCCAGGGGCACAACCGAGACGCGATCGGCAGGAATCTGGAGGTATCGGGCCATGAACCGTGCGTAGTAGTCGCTCACGGCGACGAAACGGTCGACGTACTGGATCTGCTGGCGGATGAGCTCGCGCGCCCGGGTGCGGTACGGCTCGATCAGGCCGTCAAGGAACAGATCCTCACCCTGAAGGGTGCAGCAGACCGGCCGCCCGAACGCCTCCGCCATCGGCCGCGCGAGCGCGATCAACATCGAGTTGGTCAGGTTGACGATATCGGGCGGAGGTTCACCGGCCGTCCACTCGAGCAGCTTGTCGAACTCCTTGCGAAGCAAGCCGTCGGCGCCTTCGAGCATCGAAATCGTCAGACCGCCCAGCAGCCGCGGATCGGTCGATACCGACCGATCCGCAAACGCCTTGATGAGCCACGGGGAATCGAGCCATCGATCGACCAGTCGCGGCATCTTTCGAAACAGAGCGAAATGCTGCTGCAGGTACACGCTGATGCCCCCGAACAGCACCTGGGGACGCGTGACGTTGGGTTCGTCGGTGAGCAGTGGCGTATAAAGCGGCACCAGGGTCACATCGTGGCCGCGAGCCAGCAACTCGGCCGCCAACGCATTGTCGCGAAGGCAACTCCCGCAGTACATCCCGCCCGCGCCCGCTGTCAGCGAAAGGATTTTCATCTTCGCGAGTAAGTCTCACGTCTCAGGTCTGAAGTCTCATCGGGGTCTCGAGGATTGAGACTTGAGCCCTGCTACTTGCCTTCATACCGCTGCGGTTTGGAACGCCCGCGCGCGAAACAGGAACTCGACGATGTTGCCCTCGTGCGGTTGGAGCCAGTTCAGTTGGGTCGTCGGGACCGGGCCCAGGTTGAGCCGATCGATATGGACGGCGTCGACGAGCGCCTGCCGGAACTGGGGATTGCAGGTGACGGCGCTGCAGACGAGCGTCGGGCCGATCTGCTCGAGCATCCGCGCTTCCGGGCAGTCCACGACCGTCACGAACGGGAACATGTACTCCTTCCTGGCAATCGCGGCATCCGGCGACGTGCAGTGCACCACGGTCGGCAGCAAGTACTCCGCGCGCCGGTCCTTGACCACGCGCGGAGCCTCGCGGTAGGCGGCCGTCACGTCGACGACGCCTGGCCCCTGCAGGTCGGCGTCGATGGCGGCGGAAATCGAATCCGCGGTGCCAGGAATGGTGAACGCCGCCAGGCTGGCTTCAGGATCGCCCGGCGGCAAGGGTCGAACGCTCGCCATGCGTTGAGCGATGGCGTCGGCGATCTCACGGCCGTGGCGGCTGACCCAGATGCCGGAGCAGTTGATGCACCCACGTCCGCTGTTGGCGAACACGCTGTCAACCATCATCTCCAGATACTTCTCCCAGGCGTCCACCTGATCGTCGCCGAACACGATCTTGGAAAAGCCGGGGCCGTGCGCCTGCACGCGGGGATTCCCGCGATAGCGATCGACCGTGGCCGTGCCGCCGAAAATCAGGCTGCGGCCGCACCCGTCAAGCACCGCGGCGCCGACGTCGCCTTCCCCCGGGTAGATCGAGATCGTTTCCCGGGGGATGCCTGCCCGAGCGAAGGCCTCGGCCATGCGATACGGCGTCCAGGGCTCCTGCGGGCCAGGCTTGAGGACCAGACCGATTTGCAGCGGGATGACGGGAAGCCAGAGTGTGTGCACCCCCGGCGAGTTGGAGGGCAGCACGAGCCCGAGCGCGGGGGCCTCCGCCTGAAAACTGATCGGCACGCCGCGCTCCTCGCCGTAGCCGCGCGACAGCACGTCGAGGTCGAGGCCGCGCGTCAACGACGAGAGAATCCGCCCCATCTCGGCGAGCACGAAGGTGTTCTTCTTCATGTTCGCGCGGCAGAGACGCTCGGGGATGCCGGTGGTTCCCGATTGCGCGCGAACGAAGTCGTCGGGCGTCTGCGATCCGTCGCCGATCGGGAGCTCCGCGTTCGCGTAGAGCTCGCCGGCCTGACCGACCCGCGCGATGAGCTCGGCGATCGGAATGTCGCGCAGCGCCTGGCGGGCCCGCTCGGCCTTCCGCATGTCGCGCTGGATCAGGCCGCCGTTGGCGCGGCTCACTTTCGCAATCGGCTCGCCGGTTGCAAAGTGGACGACCTGGTCGACGTCCATGCTCGTGTACGGCTGGCCCCAACGGAGCACCGGTAAGTGCAGCATAGCGAAATGCTAGTATATTGCGAGCCCTGATGACCACATCTGCAGCACCGGATCGCACGGAGGTCGGAAATTACTTCGTCGCGAACTATCCGCCGTTCTCCGTCTGGAAGCGGGGCGCCGTCGAGACCGACGCCAAACCCGCGCTGGCGTCGACGCCGGGCGAGGTGCCGCTCGGACTCTACCTGCATATCCCGTTCTGCCGGAAGCGCTGCCACTTCTGCTACTTCCGCGTCTATACCGACAAGAACGCGTCGGAAGTCGCAGGATATCTCGACGTCCTGGCCCGCGAGTGGGAGCTGTACAACGAGCAGCGGGCGATTGCCGGGCGGCCGCTGAACTTCGTCTACTTCGGCGGCGGCACCCCGTCCTTTCTTTCCGTCCGTCAGCTCGAAACGCTCGTGGAGCGCATGGACGCCTGCAGCTCGTGGCGCACCGCCGATGAGATTACCTTCGAGTGCGAGCCGGGCACCCTCAGCGAGCAGAAGCTGGCCGCCATCCGTCGCGTCGGCGTGACCCGTCTCAGCCTCGGCGTCGAGAACTTCGACGATGCCATCCTCGAGGCGAATGGGCGCGCGCACCGGTCGGCTGAGATCGGGAAGGCCTACGAGTTCGCGCGGTCGCTCGACTTCCCGCAGATCAACATCGACCTGATCGCGGGGATGCTCGGGGAGACCGACGACAAGTGGCGGTCCTCGGTCCGCAGGACGATCGAGATGGCACCCGACAGCGTGACCATCTATCAGATGGAGCTGCCCTACAACACCACCATCAGCAAGAATCTGCTCGCGGGCGGCGCGGGGCTGTCGGGATCGGTGGCGGACTGGATTACGAAGCGGCGCTGGGTCGATGAGGCGTTCGAAGCATTGGAGAAGGCCGGCTATCTCGTCGGATCCGCCTACACCGCCGTGAAGGATGCGTCCACCCAGTTCGTGTATCGCGATCGGCTGTGGCAGGGCGCCGACATGGTCGGTCTGGGCGTCGCGTCGTTCGGATATGTCAACGGCGTCCACATGCAGAACCTCGACACCTATGAGGAGTATTGCAGTCAGATCGCCGCCGGCACGCTTCCGCTCGGCCGGGCGCTTCGTCCGACCGCAGAGGAACGGTTGATTCGCGAGTTCGTCCTCCAGCTCAAGCTCGGCGTCGTCCGGCCGGCGTACTTCGCCGCCAAGTACGGCGCCGATGTCCTGGGGAAGTTTCGCGATCAGCTCGAGACGCTCGCCGGCGAGGGACTGCTCACGGCCAGCCACGACGCCGTGACGCTGACGCGGGAGGGGCTGCTGCGGGTCGACAGCCTGCTGCCGCGTTTCTTCAAGCCCGAGCACCAGAGCGTGCGCTACACCTGATGCGGGAAATTTCAGATGGCAGATTTCAGATTGCAGATTGAATTTTCAGATTACGATTCAATTTCCAATCAATCGGCAATCTGAAATCTGCAATGTCATGTCTCCGATCAGCGAGCACATCTACCACCGCCGCGTGCAGTTTCCCGAGACCGACGCAGCCGGGATCGTCCACTTCACGAACTTCTTCAAGTACGTCGAGGAAGCCGAGCATTCGATGTGGCGGGCGGTCGGGCTGAGTATTGCCACCGAGCGCGACCGCCAGATCGGCTGGCCGCGTATCGCCGCGTCCTTTCAGTACCGCAAGCCGCTCAAATTCGAGGACGAGTTCGAGGTCCATCTCCGGGTGGCCGAGAAGACGCCGCGGACGCTGCGCTACAGCGCGATCCTGCGGAAGGAGGGCGAGGTAATCGCCGAGGGAAGCATGACCATCATCTGTGTGCGCCGGCGCATCGGCGAGCACGTGAAGGCCATCGACATTCCCCCCGACATCGACGCGCGGTTCGAGGTCGCGCCGGTCGACGCGACAAACGACGCCGCCGGATTGTCCCGGTAGAATCTGGTGGTCGAGGAAAAGCCAACGTCGGAGGTGCGACACGAGCTTCGGGCACGGCAACTCTCTCAGAGACGGCTACACATCGAAAGGACTCATCATGTCTAGACCGGCGATTGTTCTGGCGATCCTGTTGGGAGGCGCCCTGCTCGTCTCGGCCCAGGGGCAGCAGCCCGCCCCGGCCGCCCCGCCGCCGAGTACCGGAAGCCTCCGTCAGCTCATTCCGGGCCACTACGTGTGGAGCTCGAACAACCCGAACAGAGCCGCTCTCAACAGCGGCGTCATCGCCACGAACGACGGCGTGGTGGTGCTCGACGCCCTGGAGTCGGAGGCCATCGCAAGGGCGCAGCGCGAAGCGATCGCGAACCTCATCAAGCAGCCGGTGCGCGTGCTGGTGTCGTCTCCGCACCACAATCCCTACAGCAAGGGCAACATCGCCTTCCACGATGTGTGGAAGATCGGGCACGAGAACTACAGGACCGACCTGCTGGCGTTGATGGAGCGCGAGAAAATTTCGGCAGACGAGCAACGGGCCAGGCTCCCGAATCAGACGTACCGCGATCGGCTCACGCTCCACCTTGGCGGCAAGGAGATCCAGGTGCTCTATCTGGGCTCGGCGCACACGCGCGGCGACAGCGTCATCTTTGTCCCGCAGGACCGGATTGCGTATCCGAGCGAGCTCCTGTTTGCGAACCAGTTTCCGACCTCGGGCGAAGGCGAGTCGCTTGGATGGCTCCGGGCGTTGGAGGCATTGGACGCGCTCGACGCCGATATCTTCGTGCCGGCCCATGGCCCGATTCCGGATGATCCCCGGCAGACACGCCAGGAGCTGCGCCGATTCCGACAGATATTCACCGATGCCCGCGATGCTGTCCAGAAGGAGATCGCGCGCGGCGCGACAGAAGATCAGACGGCCGCCGCCGTGCTGCTGCCCCAGTACGACAAGCTGCCGGTGATGAAGGGCCAGCGAGAGGGCCTGGTGCGCCGGATGTACAAGGAGCTCACCGCCAAGCGGCCCTGAAAGGTTCCAAGGGTGCTAGGGTGTAGGGGTGCTAGGAGAGAGGTTCTAAAGGTTCAGCACCCCAGCACCTCTATTGCGGCAACGTCCACGCGGTGAGCGTCGTCCCCGCGGGCACCAGGAGGTGCTGCCGGCCGTCGACCATGTAGGTGGTCGGCGACGTTCCGTGCATGGTTGCGCCCAGCTGATAGTTCCAGAGCAGCTTCCCGTTTCGCGAATCGAGGGCGAGGAGGTTGCCCTCGCTGTCGCCGCTGAAGATCAGGCCAGAGGCTGTCGTGAGCAGGCCCGCCGTCGAGGGATTCAGATAGCGGAACTCCCATTTCAGCGTGCCTGTCGCCGGGTCGAGCGCGCGGAGCGCCCCGTACACCGGCGACTCGGGCGTGCTCCGCAAACGCTGGGCGGCGCCGCCGGTGAACCGTTGACCGGGGATGTATTCGGGCTTCCACGCGAAAAACGTCGCGCAGACCTCGCGTGCGTTGACGAAGAACGTTCGCGTGGAAGGATCGTACGCGGGCGGCCAGAAATTCGTGGCGCCGGTGATGTCGGGGCAGGTGTCCGCGCCTTTCTCGTCCGGCCGGTTTCCCGGCAGCAGCATCGGCCGGCCGTCGGTGCCGATTTCCTTCGCCCAGGTGGTCGTGACGAACGGTTTGGCCACGATGATCTTTCCGGTCGTGCGATCGAGCGTGTAATAGAACCCGTTGCGGTTGGCGAACATCAGCACCTTGCGGGGCTGCCCGCCGATGGTGAGATCGGCAAGAATCGGAACCTGCGTCGCGTCCCAGTCGTGCACGTCGTGCGGTGTGAACTGATAGTGCCAACGGAGCTTGCCCGTATCGGCGTCGAGCGCCACCACCGAATCGCTGTACAGGTTGTCCCCCTCGCGGCTCTCGCTGTGATAGTCGGGACCCGGGTTGCCGGTGCCGTAAAAGACCAGGTTCTGCTCCGGATCGTACGCGCCGGTCACCCAGACGCCCGTGCCGCCGATCTTCCAGGAATCGCCCGCCCAGGTGTTCGTGGCCCGGCTCGCCGGGTCCGGGAATCGTGTAGAACCGCCACGCGCGCTTGCCCGTGTTCGCCTCGTACGCGTCGATGAACCCGCGGATGCCGAACTCGCCGCCCGCCACGCCGACGATCACTTTGTCCTTCACGACCAGCGGAGCAATCGTCGAGGCGTAGCCGATCTGGTAGTCCTCCAGCGTCACATCCCAGACGACCGCGCCGGTCTTGATGTCGAGGGCGAGCAGATGCGCGTCGAGCGTCGTCATGAACAGCTTGTCGCCGAGCACGCCGAATCCCCGGTTGACCAGCCCGCAGCACGCCGTCAGCCCCGTCGCCGGGAGCTCGCGCCGGTAGCGCCAGATCTGGCGTCCCGGTACGCGCGTCGAGCGCCCAGGCCATGTTCAGCGGTCCCGTGACGTACAGCACGTTGTCGCGCAGGAGCGTGGTCGTTTCGAAATTGCCCAGCGTCGCCGTCTGGAACGTCCACTTGGGGACCAGCCGGTTGACGTTGGCAGGGGTGAGCTGGGTAAGCGGACTGTAGCGGTGGTTGCTGTAGTTGCCGCCGAAGGTCAACCAGTTCGCGCCATCGGGCTTCAGGCCGCCTGAGATCTCCTGCGACGTCACCAGCGGTGGCGGCGGAGGCGCCTGTTGCGCGATGAGCGCGGCGGCGCCGGCGTACGAGGCCAGCACTGCGATCCGGGTGAGACGGGCAATCATCGGGCGCATGAGCCTCCCCTTACTGCCGAACCGCCGGATCGAATCCACGCAGGCCTTGCAGGTATCGAATGACGTCGTCGAGATCGCTCTCGCTCAGGCGGTCGACGCCGAAGGCCGGCATCGCAGATTTCGTGTCGCTGACGACCGCCTTCATCTTGTCCTTCTCATATCCCTGAATGCGCTCGCGCGTATCCATGATCTGAACCGAGAACAGATCTTCGTTCTTCTTGACGCCCTGGATCGGTTGACCGCTCTCTGGCGTGATCGTGACCGGTTCGAATCCCGCGCCCAGTTCCTCGATCGAGCCGCGGATCCGCCGCACGATCACGTCGCGCGAGCGCGCGACGCCGACGCGGGAGAGGTCGGGACCCAACCGTCCGCCGGCGTTGTTCACGCGGTGGCAACCCGAGCAGTTCGCGCGAAAGATCTTCTCGCCGTTCTGGGCATTGCCGCGCGGGGGATCGGTCGGGGCCGGGGCGGCCAGCGTGCGCAAATACGCCAGGACCTGCCACGTTTCGTGATCGAGCATGCGCGGGTTGGCCGGCATCTCGGTGTTCGGCACGCCACTCTTGATGGTCTTGAACAGACCGTCATCGGTTCGCCCCGACGCCCACACCTGCGTGATATCGGGGCCGCGAACCCCGCGAGCGTCCATCCCATGACAGTCGGCGCAGCGGCCGCGGAACAGGCCCATGCCGGCCTGAATCGCCGCCGGATCGCCCTCGAAAGGATTCTTCGCAGGGATCGCCGGCGCGGGAGGACTTGTCTGAGCGGCAAGCCGACCGCTTCCCAGCAGGCAGAGTATCGCGACCATCAGCATCGAGCGCGTCGAAGTCATACGCAGCTCCTGGGCCAGTGCACCGCAGACGGATTGAAAGAAACGGCTCATTATACGTGACGCCCCTTTAGACCGCTACCGGTTGGGCGGACTCGAACACGTCGTAGACGTAGTCGTGCGCCTTGAGCGCCCGGCGTGCGATGTCCTGGGCCGCCGGATCTCCGTCCGCACGTTTGAGACGGGCGACCACTTCGGGTCGGTCGCTGAAGACCGCATCGAGGATAGCGTCCCGCGCGGCATCCGTCTGCTCGACCAGGCTGAGCAATACGCGCGAGCCGTACTTGAGCCACCGTTTCTGCGGCACGAGCGTGCCGTCCGGCAGCCGCCTCGACGACCTGCCGGCGCAGGACCTGGAGCACGAGCTCCGCGTGGGTCTTTTCGTACGCGACCCCGAGTTTTGCGAAAAGGTCCTTGACCGTCTGGCGGCGCTCCTCGAGGAGGCGATCGAACAATGCCGGCGTCACCCGTTCGCCCTTTTTCGAATACCGGCCATCGTCGGTCAGGGGGACGCCGTGGAACACAGTCAGGTACAGGAAATGCCAGAAGATCTCGTAGGTCGCGAGATCGTTCATGAAGCGCAGACCGGTTTTCGGGTCGTCGATCGCCGCCGCGTTGTTGCCCTGGAGCTGCTGATACATGAATTCCGTGGCCATGTACATCGCGTAGCGCAACCCATCTTCGGTGGTCGGACCATTCGGGCGGGCGAAGATCCGCTGGCGTTCAGCTTCTGAAAACAGCTTGTCGACCGTGACGTCGCGCTCGGACAGCACCATCGGGGCAATCCGCCCCTTCTTCAGCACGCCGAGCGCCTCCAGGCGCGCACGTTCTTCATCGGTGGCTTTGTCCACGACCGATTGAAGCTGATCGAACTCGGTGACGAGCGGCTCGCGGCCCGCGGCGACGTACTCCGGTGCGACGGTGGCCACCCAGCTCTGACGGTAGGTGTCGTACAGCGTGCCGTCGATGAGGAACAGGCCCGTCAGCCGCTCGCGCAGCTTGTCGAACCAGATGTCCCGGAGCGCCTTCGAATCGTTCTCGGGCGCTCGGGGGTTCTGCATCTGCGCCGCCATGCCGCCGATCGGCATCGCGCCCGCGAGCGTGGCCACCAGTGCGTTGCGCCGCGTGTAGTGCGACAGCGAGGACTCCCACATCGTCACCGTGTGCGGGTCGGGGATGACCATCGCCGGATCGTGACGGAACATGTCTTCGCGGCTGAACAGATAGTCCCACCGGCCGACATTTGGTCCGATCAGGTTCTCTCGCAATACCCACTGAATCAGCTCCTGCTGCAGCACGAATTCACCGCGCTCGTTGAGGAGCTTCACCTTCAGGGACCCGCGTCGCACGCCCATGATTTCTTCGAGTCCCTTGAGGAGCGTGCCAACCAGCTTCGCCTCCTGCCATGTTTCGAGCTTGGGGACGTAATAGTAGATGCCGGAGCCGTTCTTCTTCTGGGACTCGTAGTTGTTGAGCGCGTGAATGACCAGTCCTGGAATGATCGCGGGGACGTCGCGGCCCTCGACCGTGATTTGCCGGTTCACCAGGTGCAGGCCCGGGACCCGGTGAAAAATGGTCGGCCATTGTTCCGGCGGGAAGTTGATCGTGTACTGGCGCGGCACCTTCTGCCCGCGCTCGTCCTTCACGAACTTCGTCGGGTGCGCGAACGGCCGGCCGACCCAGTCGTGGGCGAGGATGTGCTTGAGGTTGCTCCATGCCTGGTAGAGTTGATCGCGGTAGTCGCCCCCGGCATCCTCCCAGTCCCACATCCACTGCGACGCACCGCTGTTGAGCGCCCCCATCGCCATCCCGAGATCGATGCACGGGCCGGTCCCCTCGAGACCGGCCGTGGTGACATCTGCCGGGATATCGGGCGAAACTCTCCATGCCGCGGGAGTGGCGCGGCCGAAGAACCGATCCAACATGCCTTGACGGATGTCCGCCACGCTCGCGCTGTGCCCGTACGCGTCGCTGACGACGACGCTGCCGTCCACGAAGTCGTAGGTCGCCTCGTTGCGGACGACGCGCGCCTGGAAGGCGTGACGCGCTTCGAGAATCTCGCGGAAGGCCCCGCTCGTCTGCTCGGTCAGACGTGCGATCGTGTCTTCCACGTTGATCGATCGCCCGTCGATGGATTTCGTGCCGAAAATCTCTGCGTAGTTGGCGGCGATGTCAGGGCGTATAACCGCGGTTGCTTTCATTGTTTGGGTTCTCCATGGGGGCAAGCCGGCGCAAGTCAGCGATGCTCGAACTCGAAATTGTATCCCGTATCAGCTGAATTGGGCGACAGACTCTTGATGACCGGCGTTCGGCCGCCGCGCTATACTCCCGCTGTTTGTCGGCCGCCCAGGGGCGAGCGTTCGGCCGCGGCGTGTCTTCCCCCATCACCGCAGGGACGGAGCGATCATGTTCGGCAAGTACGGCCGGATTCTGGTGGAGAACGGCCTCGTCCCGGTCGATCGGCGCTCGACGGACGGCTCCCCCGATCCGGTGATGGAGCCCGCTTGGGGTAGGATGAGCCCATTGTGAGACCTGATCTGGCGGAGGCAATCGCATTCCACGAGGCCATCATCGCCGAGGGCAGCAAGGCGCTCGTGGGATACCACACGGCCAAGGCGCTGGCCAATGTCGTCCTGATGTCGGAAATTCCGACGACCTACGACAAGAACGAACAGCGCCAGGTCAATGCCGGCAACCTCCTGCTGCGCGGCGTGCCTGGCGTCGGCAAGACCTTCTTCGGGGTCATCCTGGCCGCGATCAGCGACGCGAAATTCGCGCGCCTGCAGGGTCGCGCCGACCTTCAGCCGACCGAGGTGGTCGGCTTCCAGATGATCAATCCGGCAACGGGCGAGCTGGTGACGGAGTTCGGCCCGTTGGCGTCGGCCGAGGTGATCCTCCTCGACGAGATCAATCGCATCCCGCTCAAGTCCCAGAGCGCGTTCCTCGAAGGCCTGCAGGATCGAACCGTGACCGTCGGCAAGATGACCTACGAGCTGCCGGCGTTCAGCTTCGCGATCGCCACCATGAATCCGGTGGAGCTCGGGCAGGGCACGTTCCCCCTGTCGGAAGCCGCGACCGACCGCTTCGCCGTCATGATCAACATCGGATACCTGCCGCCCGAGGAAGAGGAGAAGCTCGCGAAGCTGGACTTCAAACGCGTCAGGCTCAACATGCTGATGTCCAAGGACCGCATCATCGAGCTGCGCGCCGCCATCAACGAGCACGTCTTTCTGCACGATCGGCTCGGCAAGTACATCCAGCGGCTCGTCGCCGCCACCCGGCCCTATAATCCCGACACCGACTCGATGATTCGCTCGCCGTCCGAGCTGGTCGAGCGCGGCGTCGACCTCGGGGCGTCGCCCCGCGCGATCATCTGCTGGGCCCGCCTCGCGAAAGTCTGGGCGCTGCTCGAGCGCCACCGGACCGAGGTGTATCCGGAGGACATTCAGGACCTGGCGCCCTTCATCCTGGGGCACCGGATCTGGCTCGGACCGCACGCGGCGAGCCATGGGCTGACGACGGAGGCGGTGATTCGCGACATCGTGGAGCGGATAGCCGATCCCATGACGATGAAGCCGGCGGGCGACCGCGAATCGCTCGTCAACCTCGCCGACATCACCGAAATCGAGCTGCTGATCCTCCGGCGGATGAAAGGCGTCACGATCGGCGAGCACCGGAGCCGGTCGCAGGGATCCGGCTTCGATTTGGTCGGGCTTCGCGACTGGCAGGCGGGCGATCGACCTTCTGCGATCGACTGGGCGCAGTCGTCGCTGATGAATTTTTCCCCGGTCATGGTCCGCGAGTTCGAGCAGCCGAGCACCGCGACCGATCGTCGCCATCGCCGACCGTTCGCTCTCGATGCAGTGCGGCGTCAACGGCGTGCCGATTGCGGCGGTAGTGGCGCGGGCAATTGCTATTCTCGGCATGTCGGCGAGCTTCTTCCAGGATCCGTTCGGGCTGGTGACCTTCGACGCGGGCTTCGAGCACCTGGCGGCGATCCGGCCGCGGCGGGGCAAGGGCCATGTCGTGCACTGCGTGGACGCGTATCAGCACGACGAGCAGCTGCAGATGATCAAGCGCATGCGGCACCGTCGGCCGCACGCTCGCCGGGTATCTGCGCGACAAGTCGATGCTGCCGGTGATTTCCGACTTCCTGTTCGACGACGCCGAGGCAGGTTCTGGGGGAGCTCGCGTTCCTGAATACGACCCACGACGTGTTCCTGGTCCTCATCGACAGCGCGTTCGCTTTCGAGCTGCCGGCGGTATCCGCGGGCTGGATCGAGATGGAAGATGTCGAGACCGGTCGCGTCCGGGACGATCTCGCGCGCCGCGCTTGCCGGTCTCGCCGGCCGGGTTCGCGCCTGGCAGGATCGCGTCGAACAGGCGGCGAGGAATCTCGACATGGACGTCGTCCGCATCGGGCTGAATCAGATGCTCAGCCGACGTCGCGTTGGACATGTTCGTCGCCGAACGGCGGCTGCGGAAGACATACAACTAGGGACCAATCTGAAGCCTGAAGTGTGAAGTCCGATCAGGTTTCGGACTTCAGTCTCAGGTTTTCAGAAGCTGGCGAAGGAGACCTTTGTGATCGTGTCGACACGCCGACCCCGCGAAATCCGCCGCGTGATGCGGCTTCTCGTGCTCGCCGTGGCTCTCCCAGCGATGGCGCGGGCGCAGCCGGCCCCAGCCGGCTCCGGCGACCCGTCGATCGTGGAAGTCGATCCCATTCGATGCTGGTGGCGCACCAGCACCGGCGCGGTCCGGACCGGCGCCCCATTTTCTCTCGACCTCACGTGCGCGGTTCTGGAGAATGACGCCGTGCGGGTCGTGCCCGACGAGTCCCGGCTCGGCGGGAACGTCATTCAGATGGCGCCGTTCGAAGTCATCGACAGCGCACACCCGTCGGATCTGTACAGCGGCCAGCGGCGGTTCTTTCAGTACCACTATTCGCTGCGCATCATCAGTCCGGATGCGATCGGGAAAGACGTGCACATTCCCGATCTCTCTATCCAGTATCGGGTCAACAGCCGCCTCGCGGGGAATGCCGCGCTCCAGGGCCGCGATCTCCTGTATTTGCTGCCGCCGCAGACGATCCGCGTGCTGTCGATGGTGCCTGCCGACGCCACCGACGTCCGCGACGCGTCCGGGCGAGCCCTTTGGCGGAGCCGAATCGCTCGAGAATCGCGCACGCGTCCTCGAGATCCTCGCGCTCACGCTCGTCGCGCTCGGCTCGCTGATGGTGCTCTTGACCCTCGTCCGCCTGGCGCGCGGCGCCCGACGGACCAAACCCGTCGGCGAGCGCGTGATGGGGCACCGTCGTCTGGTGCGGCTGGCGGCCGATGAGCTCGCGGCAGTGCAGCGGGAGACCGAACGGCTTGGATGGGACGACGTCCGCATCGAGCGTGCCTTGGCGGCATCAAGGGTCGCGGCCGCGATCGCCATGGGCCGGCGCGTCAGCCAGAGCGCGGCGGACTCGAACGCAGAACCCGGCGAAGGCCGTCTGGTTGCTCGCACGATGCGAGGGCGAGGGCGCAAGCGGACGTCCTGGGTCTCGAGCTCGGCCACGGCTGAAGATCTTGCGCGGGAAATCGCCCGGTCGGGGGCGTCCGGAGACCCGGCGACGCGTCAGACGCTCGAGCGCCTTCAGACGGCGCTGGCCGCCTTTGGCCGCGCCCAATACGGCCAGGAGTCCGTGGTCGACCGGCGGGATCTCGACGCCGCGCTCGCGGGGGCATTGGAGGCGGCGCGAACGTCTCCGTGCCCGGCATACCTGGCTGAGAGAATATTTCCGTCCCTCCTCGAGCGCCGGGACCGCCGAGCCACAAAGTCAGACGTGATGCCGTTCGCGGACCTTCGGACCTTGTTCGATACGCTTGCCGCACAGTGGCGGAACGTGCGCATCGCCGATCTGCAGTTCTCACACCGCGGCGATGCGCGTCTGCTGCTGCTGGCGCTGGTCGGCTTGACGGTTGTCATCCTGCTGGCGCGGTCGCTGCGGGGAGGAGAACGGGGACGAAGGCGCCTTGTGGTTCCGGCTCTGCTGAAGGCGATGCCGAGATCCCGGGTGTCGTTTCTCCGGCACGCCCCCGTTCTGTTGAGCGTGGCAGGCCTCGCGTGTTTCGCCGTCGCGTTCGCCGATCCCTACACCCCGCTCGTGCGAAGCGAGGCCTCGTTTCCCGGGCGACGGATCTGTCTGATGGTCGACGCGTCGATGAGCATGCGGATACCGTTCACGGCCGCCACGCTGAATCGACGAGCCGCGACCGACGGGACCTTCTTCACGACCGTGGCCGCTGCCGAGCGCTTCGTGCATCTGCGGATCAAGGGCCGGTACCGCGACCTGGTGGCGCTCGTCGAATTCGGCAACGAGGCGTACGTCGTGACGCCGTTCACTCACGACTACGACAATATCCTGCTCAGCATCGGGCTGATCGGCGACCCGACCGAGTTCGGGCTGTTTCCGGATCGAGGCACGATCATCGGCCGGGCGATCGAGGAAGGCACGGAGCTGTTCAGGGCATTCAAGTTTCTGGAGGCCTCGGGCAACATCATGGTGATTTTCACCGACGGCGAGGACACACGCGCCATGATCGGGGATCGTCCGCTGGACGACATCCTCCGGAGCGCGGTTGACGCCGAGGTGCCGGTGTATTTCGTGCGGACCAACTACGACCGGAAAAAGGGCCAGCTCATTCCCGACGAGTTGTGGATTCCAGCGGTCGAGAAGACCGGCGGCAAGTTCTACGCGGCCAGCGACGAGGCCTCGCTGCTCAACGCGATCGCCGACATCGACAGGGTGTCGACCGGGACGATCGAAGTCACACAATACAGCAGCCAGCAGCCGCAATTCGCGATCTTCGCGCTGATCGCGGCCGCGCTGTGGATGGCGCGGCGGCGCTGAAGCTCGCCGTGCCGTATTTTCAGAAGTTGCCATAGGAGGATCGTGAATGAGGACGATAGCGGGTCAGTTCATTCTTGCGCTCGCTCTGTTCGCGGCGGGAATCGCGTGCTGGATGGAAGCCCGTCTGGCGCGCAGGCTCGCCGAGGCCCACGAACGGCTGGCCACGGTGCACTACGACAGCGAGGACGGCATCGATGAAACGATGACCGTGGTGAACCGGCTGCCGTGGCCAGGTGGATCCCTCGGTGCCGATATCGAAAGACACCGCGCCACGGTGTCGTATTGGCGGGCGCAGTACCGCGAGTTGATGGCGTCTCTGCCCTCTATGGGCGGCAACGCCAGCGCGGTGACCAACGACCCGCAGATCATGCTGGTCGCTGCCAACGCGGCGTTTCGCGCCAGCCTGGCCAATACATCGGATCGCCCGGCGACCATCGAGCGCCTGGATGGCGTGATCCAGGCGTACGCCGACGCGCTTCGCCGCGCCCCCGACAATGCCGACGCGTCGTACAACTATGAATACGTCACGAGGTTCCGTGACACGTTCGCCAAGAGCCGGGCGCCGGCGCGCGGCGCCGTCGCCGGGAAAGCCGCGACCGCCGATACCCGACGTCTCGATCGATCTCCCGGCCGGGCCGACAATCCATGGCGCCCCGGGCGGCCCGCCGCCCGCGACGTCGATGGAGAAGTTCAAGACCATCACGCCGCTGCGGTTCGACGAACGCGAGCAGGGCGATCCCGGCCGCGGGGCGCCGGCGCGCCGCAAGGGGTAGTCAGGACCGTGCTTCCGAGGATCGAGTTCGATCAGATCGTCTTCGCGCAGCCGGATTACCTGTGGCTGCTCGTGTGTCCGGTGGTGCTGATCGGACTCTGGATCCGGCGCTTCACCCGGCGTCGTGGGGATGCGCGCCGGCTCGCCTCCCGCCGGATGATTCCGGTTCGAGAGCGGTTTGGCCGTGCCGGCGATCTGCCGTTCTGGCTGCTCCTCATCGGCGCCGCGAGCTGCCTGATCGTCGCGGCCGCCCGGCCATACGGTCCTGCATCGACGGTGCGGCTGGGCGGAGTGGACCTCGTCATCCTCCAGGATGCCTCCGCGTCGATGCGGGTCAAGGACATGCAGGGCGATCGCTGGCAGCGGTCGATGAAGTTCCTCCGGCTGCTGGGAGATTCGCTCAGCTGGAAAAGCGATCGGATCGCGCTCGCCGTGTTCGCCCACATCGCCGCGCCGCAGATCCGCCTGACCACCGATCCCAACACGTTTTTCTTCTTTCTCGATCATCTCGACAAGGAGCCTCCGTTCCGCATCGAGGAGGACACGACGTGGGACACGAACCTCGAGCTCGGCATCCACTGGGGCCTCCGCATGATGGAGCGGGACGAGGAATGCACGGCCGATCCCAGAATGCGAAGGTGTTCCTGGTGCTGTCCGACGGCGAGCTCTGGAGCGGCGCGGTCGAGCAGGCGCTGCGGGAAACCGTGGCGCGCAATATTCCGGTGTTCGTCGTGGGCGTCGGCACGCTCGCAGGAGGGCGGATGCCGGCCTTCCTCGGGCCCGACGGCAAGGAGGTCCGCGACCCGCAGACCCCAACGACTTCCAGGCTCGATCGCTCCGCGCTGCAGAAACTTGCCGCGTCGGCCGGCGGTCAGTATTTCGAGCTCGAGCGCGACGGTGATCGGCGAATCGCCAACGCCGCTCATCGACACGGGCAAGCGTATCGCGCCGTCAATCGGACTCAGGCAGGATGCCGAGGAGCTGTATTGGTACTTCCTGCTCATGGCCGCCGCGCTCCTCCTGCTGGGAATCCTCTTCGTGAGAGATCGGCCGGAGCTCTGGCTTCAACTCGCCGGGGGTGGGCTGGTCCTGATCTGGGCGTCAAGCGTCTTCAACGGATAGCCCGGTCCGCTGCCTCACTGGGAGCCGCCCGTTCCTGGCCAAACCGCCCCGGCCGGTCAGCTACACACTCCCGTATGACCTTGACATGGCGAGGCGCCCCTTATTTAATGGCGATCGAGTTAAGACTGGCGCTTTCACCGCGGCGTTCATCGCCCGGGCAGAAATCGTTCCGGATGTAGTGCGGACCGCCAGCGACGGCAGGCTTACCGGCCTGCACTCCAGCGATTCCTCACAGCCGGACGCGTCACACGAGCGCCGGAGCACTTCAGTTCGGAGGATCACATGCGATTTCGCGCGATCGGATCGTTGAGCGTCGCGCTCGGGATGCTGCTGGCGTCCACCCCGGTCTCCACCCACCACTCGTTCTCCGCGGAATATGACATCGCGAAGCCGATCAAGCTGCAGGGGCTGGTCACGAAGGTCGAGTGGATGAATCCCCACACGTACTTTTACATCAACGTAAAAGACGAGAACGGGAAGGTCACCAACTGGGCGCTCGAGATGGGAGCCCCCGGGGCGCTGCAGAAACAGGGTTGGACGCGGAATACGTTGCAGATTGGCGACGATGTCACCGTGGAGGCGTCGCTCGCCAAGGATGGAAGCGACAAGGCGAACGCGAGCGCCGTCTACAAGGGTGGCAAGAAGCTGGGCGCCGCCTCCAGCTACAGTGCGGGCGATTGACGCGAGATTCCCGCGGGAGGATTCAGGTGAGCATGCGTTTTCTCTTGACGATGGTCGCCCTCGCGGTTTCGCTCGCGGCTTCCCGCAGTCGCCCAACCCACCGCCAAGCCGCCGGCTGGCCCGACACCGCACTGGCCCGATGGGCGGGTGAATCTGGGACCCGTTCCGGGAGGCAAGGGCCATTGGAACAGCGGCCCCGGCCTGCTGTCCGAGACCCCGATCAAGATGAACGGAGCATTCCTCGCCGACCCTGCGGATGTCGATAAGGTGGCGCCCTTTCAGCCGTGGGCCAAGGCGTTGTTCCTCTATCGTCAGCAGACGCCAGGCGAAAGACGATCCGCACGCGCGCTGTCAGGGGCCCGCTGGCCCGCGGCAGTTCACCACGCCGTACGGGCTCGAAATCGTGGATCAGCCCGAGCTCAAGCGCCTCCTGATCCTCTCGGCTGGTGGGGGACACAGCTGGCGCACCATCTACATGGACGGCCGGTCTCATCCGACGGGTGAGGATGTCGAATCCGACCTATTACGGTCATTCGGTCGGCCGTTGGGAGAACGAGACGCTGGTCATCGACACGGTCGGTTTCAACGAACGATTCTGGATGTCGGGCCGACCGGTGGGGATGGTGCATACCGATCAACTCCACATGATCGAGCGTATCTCGAGGCCCGATTTCAACACCCTGCGCTACGAAGCGACCATTGACGATCCCGGTGCGTACACCAGACCGTGGAAAGGCCAGGCCTTCAACATTCCCTGGACCCCGGTTGAAAGCGAGGAATTCTTCTGCACGGACAACAACCGCTACGGGCTGCAACACGACGGCTCGATCGCCAAGTGATGGCGCGCCTTCCTTCGCCTGCGACGGACGCGAGGAAGCGGATGCGGTTAAGCGTCCTCGCGTTCGCGTGCTTGCTGTATGCCGGCCCGCCGTCGCGCAGGAAGGGCATCCGCTGAAGGGATCCTGGACGGGCACGTGGGGGCCGAGCCAAAGCCACGCCAACGAGGTGATCGTCGTTCTGAACTGGAACGGCAAGAGCATCACCGGAATGCTCAACCCCGGCACCGACAACATGCCCATCAAGAATGCGACGCTCAATCCCGTAGGTTGGGTGGTGCGCTTCGAGGCCGACGGCAAGGACCGGGCAGGAAACCTGGTCACCTACGTCGTCGAGGGCAAGATTGAAAATCTCGGCCTGCCCAACCGTTCCATCACTGGAACGTGGAAGAGTCAGAAAGAGAACGGCCCCTTCAGGATCAGCAGACAGTAACCCTCGGAATCAGCAGACAGCACGCGGCGCTATTTCTCGCCGAGGAGCGCGCGTCCCGCGACGATGGCAGGCACGGTCGAGCGAATGATGTTCCACCCTTCCTTGACCCGCTTCGCCACCGCGTCCGGTGTCGTGGCGCTGATCGCGCAGCCGATCTTGTGAGCCTTGCAGGCCTTCAACACCTGCTGAAACGCTGCCTCCACTTCCGGTGCGCCGGGGCGAACGCCCAGCGATCGGCTCAGATCGCTGCCCTGGCCGAGGAACAGCGCGCCGACACCCGGCGTCGCGGCGATCGCGTCGAGATTTTTCAACCCTTCGACAGATTCAATCATCGGCATCGCCAGCAGGTCCCCTTCCGGATTGAGCGGCCACACGTCCGCATGCCGATCGTATTCGGCGCCGGTCAGCCCCCAGATCCATAGCGCGTTGGCTGGACCGTTCCCGCGCATACCAGCGGGCTCGAAGTATTTCGACCCTTTCAGTTGCGGGTACCGCATGCTCCGGACCGCCATCAACGCCTGCTCCTTCGTGTCGACGCCGTTGAAGAAAATCCCATGCAGGCCGATGTCGAGCGCCTGTTTGACCACCCACTGGGATTGATCGGCTTCGGGCGGGAAGCGCGCGAACAGCGCGACGTTGGGCTGCAGGTTGCCCTTCTTGAGGACCAGGGCGCGGTCACTCATTCCCATGAGGTACGGAGTGAAGCGCCGGGAGGTCGAGCGGATTGTGCTCCATGTCCGCGTAAACGAAATCGACAGGCGCCCGCGCGGTTTCGCGGGCGTGCGCCAGCGACCAGTCGTTGGTCTGGATGCCGTAAACGGTCTTGCCCTCGGCCAGTTTCGCGACGACAGGGTTGAGGTGCAGCGTCTGTTGCTGGGCCAGCGGCGCGCGGGGCGCCAACACGAACGCGCTCAGTAGAGAAGACGAGGAAGATCCGTGGCATCAGGCCGCGGTTCGCCAATCGTGGGGAGAGGTGTCGTCAGTATGCTCGGCATCGCAGCATCTCCTTGCAAGCGTTGAAGGGACCGCGCCACGTCATCGTCGTATCAGTACACGCCGACCGTCGTCGTCTGTGCGACGCCGCGAAATGGTCTGACCCCGCTGATCCCGTCCCAGGGATACTGCTCGCAGGGCGCCTCGCGCTCGCCCTCGTCGCGTTCCAGAAATCCCGGCACGAAAAACTCTTTCGTGAGCGTCGTCAACTTGACCCGCCCCGTGCCGCCGTACTCGACAATGCGCGTCGGATCGTCGAAGTCGACGACCTCGATCGCCGCCCGCGGCTGCGGGGCGTAGTAGCTGATCTTGTAGCTGTTGTCCGGCCCCGTCGGGGCGCTCGCCGCCAGCCCCATCAGGGTGTTGCCGTAGGTCGGCGTCATGTAGGCGCCGTCGAGCAGTTCCTCGTGCGCGAAGCGGTTCCATTGAGGCGTGAACTCGGTGCCGCCTGAGAAGATCCCGGTGATGCCCGCCTTCCGGATCGTCGTCCCCATCGACTCGAGTCGAAGCGCGAGCGCCTCGAGCAGCTTCGGAGTCGTGAACATGCATCTGATGTCGTGCCCGGCTTGCAGAATCGTCACCGCCTGATCCACGACGTGAGCCTTGTAGGCATCGAGGTGCTCGCTCCAGCCCTTCTTGATCAGCTTGACGACCCACCGGGGATCGAGATCGACGCAGAAGCAGATGCCGCCGCGGTGCTGCGCGAGGTGCTCGACCGAGAGGCGAAGGCGCCGCGGGCCGGAGGGACCGAGCATCAGCCAGTTGGCTCCCCTCGGGAAGTGCTGGTCGGGGAGCGTGTCGCTGAACAGCTCGTAGTCGATGCGGAAATCGTCGAAGGCGACGCGGGTTTTCGGCACACCGGTGGTGCCGCCGGTCTCGAACACGAACACCGGCTTGCCGGCGCAGCCCTTGGGGATCCAGCGCTGCACCGGTCCGCCGCGCAGCCAGTCGTCCTCGAAAAGACCCAGGCGCGACGAGGTCGCTGAACGCCTTGATCTCCCGCCGGGGGTCCCATCCGAGCTTGCCGGCAAAATCCAACCAGAAGGGGCAGCCCGTCGAGGGATCGAAATGCCACGCGACGATCTCGCGGACGTGGACGTCGAGCGACTCGCGCGCGGCGCGCGCCCGTGTCGCAAGGTCGGTATTCATATGAGAGCCATGAGCCGTGGATGATCCAGGCATGAACGTCGGAGTATAACGCGGCACGACGCCTGTTGAAACGCCGGTTGCGGGCAAGTCGTAGTAACGTCTACTACAGGTCCGGCCGCGTCCGGCCGCTGCTTGATCATGAGCGCGATCGCCGCCGCCTGCCTGGTCGCCGTCCTCTACGTGCTGCACCAGGACTTCTGGTTCTGGAACGCGGCGCGGCCGTTCGTCTTCGGCTTTCTGCCGATCGGCCTCTTCTATCACGTGGCGTTCACGGTCGCCTGCTCGGCGTTGATGTGGCTGCTCGTGCGCTACACATGGCCCGCGCAGCTCGAGACGGCAAGCGAACAAAGGACGCCTTTCACAGAATGATTCCGGCGGCTGTCGTTCTCGCCTACCTCGCGACGGCACTGTACCTCGGCATCTTTGCCTTCCGCCGCTCGCGGCAGGGCAATGCCGAGGACTACTTCCTGGCCGGCCGCTCGCTCGGACCAGCCGTGTTCCTGTTGTCGCTGTTCGGCACGAACATGACGGCGTTTTCCATTCTCGGCGCTTCCGGCCACGCATTTTCGAACGGCATCGTCACCTTCGGCCTCATGGCGTCGGCTTCGGCGCTGGTCATCCCCGTCTCGCTGCTGACGATCGGCACGAGGCTGTGGGCGCTTGGCCGGCGCAACGGGTTCATGACGCCGGTCCAGATGTTCCGCGATCGCTGGGAGTGCGGCCACATCGGCACCGTCATCTTCGTCGTGCAGGCCGCGCTTCTGGTGCCCTACATCATCATCGCCGTGAAGGGCGGTGGCGCGACGCTCGAGGCGGTGAGCGGCGGGATCGTGCCGTACTGGCTCGGCGGCGCGATCGTTTCGCTCGTCGTGATGGGGTATGTGTTCTTCGGCGGCATGCGCGGCACGGCGTGGGTCAACGCGATTCAGAGCCTCGCTCTTCCTCGTCTTCGGGACGGTCGCGTGTTTCGTGATCGCCGCCGGCATGGGTGGGTTCCGCGCTGCGATCGAGTCGCTGGCCGCCTCGCCCGTCGACGGCATATCTGCTGACGCGCGAGCGCATCTCGACCCTCTATTTCTTCAGCTATACGTTCATCCCGCTATCGACGATCGCGTTTCCCCACGTCGGGATCTTCTGTCTCACGGCGCGCCGCCTCGGCCACTTCAGGAAGACCGTCGTGCTGTATCCGATTTGCCTCCTGGCGATCTGGCTGCCCTCGGTTTTCATCGGCGTGGTGGCGAACGCGGCGAGGGAAGTGCCGACCATCGAGGCCAAGCTCGCGGCTCGCGCCGAACTGGCGTCGCCGGCGCTCGATTCGGCCGCGCGCGATCGTCTGCGCGGGGCGGCGGCGGGCGACGACGTCATCTCTGCGGGTGATGGAAGGCTACGCGCCGACCTGGCTGTTTGCCATTCTCGGCGCCTGTGTGATGGCCGCGGTCATGGCGAGCGATTCGCAGATCCTGGCGCTCTCGACGATGTTCACGGAGGACGTGTTCGCCTTCTATGGGGGGAAGGCGCGCTTCGGCCAGACGGTGCAGGTCTTGACCGGCCGGGTCTTCATCGTCGTCATCACGCTCGTGGCGTACGTGATCGCGCTCAGAGTGCCGCAGTCGATCTTCGAGGTCGCGACGCAGTACGCCTTTGCCGGCTATTCCGCGCTGTCGCCGTTGCTGGTCGCGGCGCTGTTCTGGCGGCACAGTACGAAGTGGGGCGCCCTGGCGAGCACGTTGTGGACCGCGATCGCGGTGCTGACGGTCGCCGCGATTCAGCAAGGCATTCCGACGCCGCCACCAGGGACCGCCGTGCCGGTCTGGTCCGCATTCGGCGCCGACATCGTCACGCGTACGCCGGCGGGCGCGATGGTTCTCGGTTGCCTGCCGGTCGTGCCGATGACGATCGTGTCGGCGCTGTTGATGGTGATCGTGTCGCGTCTCACGGCGGCGGCGCGTGCCCGCGAGGAGACGCTGGCCCGCTATTTTCAAGCTGGTGCGCTATAGTGTCCGTCCGAACCTTTCGATTCGACGAGGCCTGATTGATGGCGACAGCTCGAGGCGCGTCCTCGCCGGCGCGCCTGACGCCGGTTCAATGGCTCATTTGCGGGATTGCCGCTCTTGGATTCGCGTTCGATTCCTATGAGCTGCTGATGCTGCCGCTGATCGTGCGGCCGGCGCTCGTCGGAACTGCTCCACGTCCCGACCACGAGTCCTCTGGTGAATGAGTGGGTCGGATTCCTGCTCTACATCCCCGCGGTGGCAGGGGGCATCTTCGGATTGCTCGGCGGCTACCTGACCGACCTGCTCGGCCGCCGCCGGGTGCTCGTGTGGAGCATTCTGCTGTATGCGGTCTCGGCCCTGGCGGCCGGCTTTTCGACCTCGGTCGGATGGCTGCTGTTCTGGCGTTGCTGCACGTTCGTCGGCGTCTGCGTCGAGTTCGTCGCGGCCGTCGCGTGGCTGGCCGAGCTGTTCACCGATCCGAAACAGCGCGAATCGGTCATCGGATACACGCAGGCGTTCGCATCGATCGGCGGGATCATGGCGACAGGTGCGTACTACTGGATCGTCACTTACGCCGAGTCGCTGCCGATGGTGCTGGGGGGACACGATGCGTGGCGCTACACGCTGATGTCCGGGGTGGTTCCAGCATTTCCCCTGATCATCATCAGGCCGTTCCTGCCGGAATCGCCGGCGTGGCGCGAGAAGAAGGCCGCTGGCACGCTCAAGCGTCCAAGCTTCGCCGAGTTGTTCGATCTTTCGATTCCGCCGGACCACATTCGTGACCACCATCATGATGGCGTGCGCGTATGCTGCCGCCTTCGGCGCGATTCAGCAGATGCCGCGGATCGTGCCCGGGCTGCCAGCCGTTCGAGGGCTGGACCGCACCGCCTTGGAGCAGGCGGTGGGCGCCGTCCAGACCTATCAGGAGATCGGCGGCCTGCTCGGACGGATTCTGCTCGCGTTTCTCGCCGTGCGCATCATCAGCCGCCAACGCCTTCTGCGCGTGTTTCAAGTCCCGGGGCTGATCGTCCTGCCGGTGGTGTTCGCTCTGGCGCCGGGCAGCAGCGTTGAGTTCGTCAAATGGGGCATTTTCCTCGTCGGCCTGCTGACCATCGCCCAGTTCAGCTATTGGGGCAACTATCTGCCGCGTGTGTACCCGGTCCATCTGCGAGGGACCGGCGAGAGCTTCGCGGCGAACGTCGGCGGCCGGATGATCGGGACCTCAGCCGCGCTCATCACAACCCAGTTCGTGCCGGCGATGCCCGGGCAAGGTATCCCCGTGCAGCTCGCCTACGCGTCGGCGATTGTCGGCACGACCGTCTACCTCATCGGGTTCGTCGCCGGCTTCTGGCTGCCTGAGCCGAAGAGGGGGGAGCCGGCTGAATAGGAAGGTCTCTGGAAAGTCTCAAGACTCAAGACTCAAGTCTCAAGACTGGATCCGGGCACAGCCGTTGATGCGCCAGGACTGCGCGATTTAAACAACGCCGAACGTAGCACGTAGAACGTCGAACGAGAACGTCAGAACGTAGAACGTCGAACGCAGAACGGAGAACGTCGAACGGAGACGCGCCGTTATCAATAGCGGCCGAGGAACAGGCGTCTGGCGGCGGCCGACAGAATCGGCGCCACCCAGTGGTAGCCGCGGAACTGGCCGATGTAGGCGAGCATCTCCTTGACCATGTAGGCGCGATCCGCGAGCGGGAACTTCATGATCGCCGCCTTCAAATCGGCCTCATGAGGGTTGTCGAAGAGGATCTTGAGCGGGTTCCACTGATCGACGGTCCGCTTGCGCTCGCTCTGGATCAGCTCGTCGTAGACCGCGTTGGCGTCGCGGTTGCGGGTGAACGATTCCACGATCGACTCCCGGCGATCGCGCCGCTGTGCAGCGCGCACGACATGCCCTCGGCCATCATGTTCAGGAATCCCGCCGCCTGCCCGGTGACGAGCACGCGCCGCTCGCCGAACACGAAGTGGTTCGTCAGCGACATGCCGAAGTTCTCGAGGCAGCCTTCCTTGGACACCTCGTCGCTGGATGCGCAGCCCGTGGTGCTTCTCGAAGTACTCGATGGCCTTCGCGTGCCCCTTCGGCCATGGCTCGCCGTGCTCGTCGGTGTAGCCGATGATGTGGCAGCCGTTCTCGGCGTGGGTCCACGTGTAGTAGCCGAGCTGCGAGTTGATCGTGAAGTGGAACCACTGCGGGTCGAGGTCGAGGTCCGCCTTGTAGTACTTCTGGCCGACGACGAACCAGTGGATGCTGTCGCGGAAGGCGGGGTACAGCTTGCGCGACGACCTCGGAACGCGGGCCGTCGGCGGCGATGACGTATCTTCGCCCGGTAGACGATCTCCTCGCCGCTGCCGACGCGGCGCGCTTTCACGAGCGACGTCCTTCGCGCCGGTCTCGATGTCGCGGAACTCGGTGCGCTCGTGCACTTCGGTTCGGCTCGCCTTCACGACGTGGTGGTCGGCGAACTTGCGATAGATGTGCGGCGTCGGTCCCGGAATGAACGGCATCGGCAGCTGCAGGCCGCTCGGGAACAGGAAGTTGACGCCGGTGATCCACTTCGGCGCGTGGAACGCGTTGTCGGGCGGCTCGCCGAAATTCTCGCGGAGGAACGCGTACCCGCGCGGCGAGAGGATGCCCGAGCAGATCTTGTGACGCGGGAGCGTCTTCTTCTCGATGCGTGATCGTGTGAAAGCCGGCGTCGACCGTGCGCTTGGCCGCGGCCGCGCCGGCGAGGCTCGCGCCGATGATGAGGACGTCGGTCCTGATCTCGTTCACCGCAGGCACTCCGTGATGAAGAGCGTTTCGCGGCCCGAGTAGGTCTTGAACGCCAGGTAGTCGGCCGGCGAGCAGGTGATGATCCGCTCCGCGCGCGAGTGGTCAGGAGACGGGCGACGGCCGCGCGGGATGTCGCGCGCGTCGCGGCCGGACAGCCCCTGAACCGAGCCGGCGGATGTCGAGCGCGCGAGCCGGTTCAGATCGACGTTCATGTCGCAGCCGAAGCGGCGGCGGAGCGCGTCGTAGAGCGGATACGCGCGGGCGTGGTCGCGGTTCACGATCCGGTGGGGCGCGTAGTAGTAGAAGGGCGGCTTCAGCTCGAAGAGGTCGAGGTGCTGCATGGCCAGCACGCCCAGGAACTCGGCGTCGTACTGTTCGAGGCACACCGGGTCGGCGACGACTCCGGCCCGCACGCGTGCGGCAGTTGCGCGGCCGGCCTCCACCTCGAGCGAGCCGCAGCAGCCGGCGTCCGCGGGCCCGCTGGGGACGGCCGATGCGCCGCAGGAACTCTTCGATCGAGGGGATGAGGTGCGGCGGCGCGATCGCGGATCGTGCAGCCGAGCGACCAGCGCCCGCGACGCCGGCGGCGGGCTCGACTGGCGATCGACCGTGGTCGGCGAGCTCGCGCCGGAGGTGAAGGACGATCTTCACGTTGTGGACGCCGCTCGGACAGATCGCGTCGCAATAGCCGCAGAGGGTGCAGGCCCAGATCGGCTCGACCATGTCCTGCGGCGGCAAGCCCCGCCTGAAGCGCCTTGTTGCGCCCCCGAGCGGTGAGCACGTCGAACCCTGTCTCCTCGTATGCCGGGCAGCCCGAGGACGCACAGGCCGCAGCCGATGCAGTCGCCGAAGTTGAGGTCGCTCATCGGTCCGCCGGTCGGTCGAAGACGACATCACGGTTGAGGATGAACGCCGGGTCGAGCGCCTGCTTCATCGCGCGGTGCCGGTTCACCATTTCGTCGCCGAACATGCGGCGCACGTACGGCTTCATCACGCCGCCGAAGCGGTAGTAGCTGCCGCCGAGATCGAGGCCGATATCGTAGATCGCGTTCTTGAACCGCTGGCAATGATCGCGCGAGTAGTTCACCCCCTCGAGCAGCGGCGAAAACTCGATCCCGCAGACGTGGTCGTCGCCGGTCGCCGGGATCGCGCTCATCTCGTAGCGCGGACGGTCTCCGAACTTCCGGATCATCACCGCATAGAGCGTGAAATAGGGGAAGTAGCTCTTGCAGACGTCGATGCCGCGCCGGGCGGCCGTCTCGAAGTTCGCTTTCGTGATCGCGAGATCCGGGATGACGATCTGCCGCCCGCCCCAATAGCGCCAGATCAGGCGGCTGAAGACCACGGTGCGATCGTGAACGAGGCCGTCGCGCGCGAACAGCGGATCGTGCAGCGCCGGCAGCAGGTCCGCCTTCCGCCGCATCAGGAAGCCGGCCTCGCTCCACCGCCACGGGCGCAGCGCGTAGCGCGGCGCCATCCTGGCGACGATCAGCGCCTCGGGCGTGTTTCGGAGCGCGAAGTCCTTTGGTTCGCCCTCGAAGCCGAGAATCAGCGCGATCACATCGTCGCGCAGCGTCAGGATGGCGGCCGGCGTCCACCGCGTCCCGCTCGACAAGGCGCATCATGTCGGCGAGCGCGACGCCGATGTCGGTGTACAGGAAGTGGCGCACGGTCATCGGACGGTACGGGCGCACCTTGATCCGCGCCTTCGTGATGACGCCGAACTGGCCGTAGCCAAGCAGCACGCGCTCCAGGTACTCATCGCCTTCGCTTCACGCGGACGACATTCGCCGGTCGGCGTCACGACCTCCAGTTCAACAGCCTGGTCTGCCGAGCAGCCGTGGCGCGGCGAGTTGACGTCGATGCCGCCGACGCCGAGCGTGCCGCCCACCGTGGAGAGCATGTTGAGCGGTGCGCTCGTGTAATCGAGTCCCGCGCGGGCGGAGCGCTTCGGCGACCTGGTGCCAGGTCATCCCCGCCTCGACCCACGCGGTGTCGCCGTCGCAGTCGAGCAGCCGGTTCATGCCTTTCAGATCGAGGAGGATGCCTTCCGCTGCGACGGATTCGCCTTCGGTCGTCAATCCGCCGCCACGGCAGGTGACGGGAATGCGGTCGCGCTGCGCGATCCGGAGCACGCTCGCGACATCCTCGGGGGAGCAGGCATGGGCCACCGAGTCCGGGAACCCATAGACGATCTGGCCGCCGTCGGTCCTGTAGCAGGCACGCGCGGCGCGATCAGTACGGAGCAGCACCTGAGGATTGTAGTCTCAGGGTGTGTTGATGAAATCGTCGACGATCGATTGCGCCAGCGGTTTACTGACCGGACACGTCGGATCGTCGACGCGGCACTTCGCAACCGTCAGCCCGCATCCGCAGGTGCAGCCTTGCGCGTTCAGCAGTTGCAGTACCAGCGTCTTCTGCTCGGCCGGCACGCGGCTGAAATCGACCCCGGGGATCTCCTTGATTTCGGATGCATTGCTCAGATCGAGCTTGGTCGGATCTTCGACCCGTTCGATCCTGGCGGTGGTGTCCATGCCGGCGAGATAACGTGTGACCGCCTCGGTCCGCGATTTGTTCAACAGCCCGACGGTCTTCTGCACCATGCGTCCGTCGCGATCCAGCACAAAGGTCGTCGGCAGCGCCACCACCCCTTTGAAGATCTGGCGGATGGGTTCGGTCGACATGACGATCGGGTAATTCACCTGCATTGCGGAGCGCGAAGCGTTTGACGGTGTCGACGGGGCCTTCGTCCTCCGAGATGCCCACGATCACGAGATGGTCGCGGTATTTCTCCTGGAGCGCGATGAGATCCGGGATTTCGGCCCGGCAGGGGCCGCACCACGTCGCCCAGAAATTGAGCAGCACGACCTTGCCCCGCCACTCGGCGGTTGACATGGTCTTGCCTTCGAGGTCGGTGACGCTGAATGCGGGCACCTCAACCGGGTCCCGCATCAGTTGAACCACGACATTACCGCCCGTCCCGTCCTCGATCGCGACAGGAGCCGTGCCGGGGCCGCGGAGGTAAAAGGCCGTCCAGATGGCCAAAACACCCACAACGAGGGCGATCGCCGGCCAATGGCGCTTGTTCATCGATCTCGATCCTAGCAGGCCTTCGCCAACTGCGCATCTCCTCCAATAGCCGGATCGCGCGTAAAATGGCGGCCGGAGGCAGGGTTCATCCATGAAACACAAGGTAGCGGCCGCATTGGTGGCGGTGGTCGTGCTGTATCCACCGGGGGGCGCGAATGCCCAAGGAACGACCTATAAGACGAGGCTGTCGCCCGTGCCGCTGGACGCCGCAATGGTGGGCAAGGTCGTCGGTTCAGGTTCGGTGGCAGCAACGCTCACTGGCACGAAGCTGTCCGTCACCGGTACTTTCGAGGGTCTGAGCTCGCCCGCAAATGCGGCGCGCGTTCACAAGAGCCCGAAGGCAGGGGTTCGAGGCCCCGCCATTCTGGATCTCAAAGTTTCGCCCGGAACGAGCGGGACGATCAGCGGCGCGTTCGATCTTACGGCGGCCCAGGTCCAAGAGCTCGAGCAGGGCCGGTATTACATTCAACTTCACAGTGAGAAGGCGCCGGACGGCAATCTCTGGGGCTGGCTGGCTTTGCAGGAGAACCGACGATGAGCACAATTTCTTGGTGGCGCGGTCCTCTCGTCATGTTTGCGGTCGTGAGCGGTCTGGCGGGCGCGATTCTCGCCGGCCAGCAGACGCCGGCCGGGCCGGTGTTTACGGCCGCGCAGGCGGCTGCGGGCCGTGGGGTATATGACCAGCGCTGCGCCGGCTGCCACTCCTCAGATCTGAGCGGAGGAAACGAGGCGCCTCAGCTTGCAGGCGCCAGCTTCATGAGTGCCTGGCGCGGGCGCACGACGCGCGAGCTCTTCGAGTTCATTCACATGACGATGCCGCTCGGCGCGGCAAATCTGAGCCCCGAGCAGGCGCTCAGCGTCACCGCGTTCATTCTGCAGTCGAACGGCGGCGACCGCGGGAGCGCAGGCGCTCACGGCGACGACCGCACAGGCCATTGGCGCCGTGGCCGCGGGCCAGCCGGGGCAGCTGCAAGGTCGGCCGCAGGCACAGGCGCAGGGGCAGGCGGCGGCGCCGGCTGCACCGCGGCTGCACCGGTGCAGACCGCGCAGATGTTGGACCGCCCTGGGCCGGTGGCCCGAGGCCTCACGGTGGCTGGAGAAGTGAAGAACTACGTCCCGGTGACCGACGACATGCTTCGGAATCCACCGCCAGGCGACTGGCTCATGGCGCGTCGGAACTATCAGGCCTGGAGCTACAGCCCGCTCACCGAGATCACAAGCACCAACGTGAAGGACCTGAAGCTCGCGTGGGTCTGGGCGATGAGAGAAAACGTCGGCGCAAATCAGCCGCAGCCTATCGTGCACAACGGCACCCTGTACCTCGTCAACCCCGGCAACACCGTGCAGGCGCTCGACGCGAGCACGGGCGAGCTGATCTGGGAACATGAAATCGGGCCGATGACGCAGCTCGGGCAGGGCGCGATGCGCAATTTCGCGATCTATCAGGACAAGGTGATCGTCGCGACCACCGACGCGCGGCTCGTCGCGCTCGATGCGCGGAACGGCAAGCTCGTCTGGGAAACCGAGGTCGCCCCGCGCTCGAAGGGGTATGGCACCTCGAGCGGTCCGATCGTCGCTCGCGGGAAAGTGATTCAGGGAATGACCGGCTGCACCCGATACGGACCCGATCGCTGCTTCATCAGCGCGTACGACGCGAACACCGGCAAACTGCAGTGGAAGTTCAACACCATCGCCCAGACGGGAGAGCCCGGGGGCGACACATGGGGCAAGTTGCCGGACGCGTACCGCAAGGGCGGCGAGACCTGGATCGCCGGCAGCTACGATCCGGATCTCAACCTGACGTACTGGGGAGTCGCGCAGGCCAAGCCGTGGATGCCTGCGAGCCGCGGCACGACCGTGTTCGACGCGGCGCTCTACACCTCGTCCACCCTCGCGCTGAATGTCGACAACGGTTCGCTGGCGTGGCACTTCCAGCACGCGCCCGCCGAATCGCTCGATCTTGACGAGGTCTACGAGCGGGTCCTGGTCGACGTCGGGGCGCAGAAATTCGTCTTCACGGCCGGGAAGGCCGGTATTCTCTGGAAGCTCGATCGGACGAACGGCAAGTTCATCGGGTTCAAGGAGGCCGTCTTCCAGAACATCTTCGATCGGATCGATCCGGGGACCGGCGTGCCACGGTATCGGGCCGACATCGTTGAGCAGAAAGTCGAGCAATGGATCGCATCGTGCCCGAGCACCGAGGGGGGCAAGAACTGGCATGCGATGAGCTACCACCAGCCCACCGGCGTGCTCGATCATCCCGCTCGCCCAGTCGTGCATGGAGATGTCGGGACGGCGGGTCGAGCTGAAGGAGGGCAACGGCGGGACAAACGCGGATCGCCGCTTCTACGAAATGCCCGGGTCGAACGGCAACGTCGGCAGACTTGCCGCCTTCGACGTCGCGACGATGAAGGAGGTCTGGAACTACCAGCAGCGCGCGGCGTTTCTCACCGCGGCCCTCTCGACCGCGGGTGGTGTCGTGTTCGCGGGGGATCTCGATCGCAAGTTCCGCGCGTTCGACGTCAAGACGGGCGCGATTCTGTGGCAGACCCGGCTCGGGACGTCAGTTCAGGGTTTCCCGGTGACCTTCAGCGCGGGGGGCAAGCAGTATGTCGCGGTCGCGACCGGCCTGGGCGGCGGCAGCCCGCGCAATGTGCCGGCCACGATCACGCCCGAGATCAGGTATCCAGCGAGCGGCCACGCGTTGTACGTGTTCGAGTTGCCCGAGAAGCGGTAAGGGAGGTCGGAAGTCTCAAGGCTCAAGTCTCAAGGCTCAGCGGCCCTGAGACTTGAGACTTGACACTTAGACTTGCTGTTTGCCCTAGGCGAGAGGCGCGGGCAAGTCCGATCGCCCCATCAAGTACAGGTCGACGCCGCGCGCGCACGAGCGGCCTTCCGCGATCGCCCAGACGATCAGCGACTGGCCGCGCTGCATGTCGCCGGCCGCGAACACGCCGGGCACGGTGGTCATCCACCGGTCGTCGCGCCAGACGTTGCCGCGATCGGTCATCTTCACGCCGAGCTGGCCGAGCATGCCGTCCTGTTCCGGGCCGAGGAATCCCATCGCGAGCAGCACCAGGTCGGCCTTGAGATCGACCTCGGTGCCGGGCACGGGCTTGAAGCCGACACGGCCGTCCGTATTCACCAACTCGACTTCCGAGGCGTGCAGCGTCGTGACACGTCCCTCGCGATCGCCGCTGAAGCGGCTGGTCGCGATGGCGTAGAGTCGGTCGCCGCCTTCTTCGTGCGCCGGCGACGTGCGGAAGATGTTCGGCCAGAGCGGCCACGGGTTATTGCCGGCCCGGTTGTCGGGCGGACGTGACAGCAGCTCGAGCTGGTGGACGCTCGCCGCACCTTGCCGATGCGCGGTGCCCAGGCAATCGGCCCCCGTGTCGCCGCCGCCGATGATGATGACGTGCTTGTCCTTCGCGGTGATCAACCCTTCGTCTTCGATATGCTCGCCCTCGCACCGCCGGTTCTGCTGCGTCAGGTACTCCATGGCGAAGTGGACGCCCTGCAGCTCGCGGCCGGGGACCGGAAGATCGCGCGGCTTCGTCGCGCCGCCTGCGAGCACAATCGCGTCGAACTCGCGTCGGAGCTCGTCGACGGGCACGTCGGCCCCGATGTTGACGCCCGTGCGAAAGACGATGCCTTCCTGCACCAGCAGACCGAGCCGCCGATCCAGGAATCGCTTCTCCAGCTTGAATTCGGGAATGCCGTAGCGGAGCAGTCCGCCGACGCGATCGGCGCGCTCGAACACGGTCACCCAGTGCCCGGCCCGGTTGAGCTGCGCCGCGGCGGCAAGGCCCGCCGGTCCGGACCCGACCACGGCAACGCGCTTGCCGGTCCGCATTTCCGGTTCCTGCGCGGACACCCAGCCCTCGTCGAAGGCGCGATCGATGATCGACACCTCCACGGCCTTGATCGTCACCGCGTCGTTGTTGATGCCAAGGACGCACGCTCCTTCGCACGGCGCCGGACACAGCCGTCCTGTGAACTCGGGGAAGTTGTTCGTGGCATGCAGCCGGTCGATCGCCGCCTTCCAGCGGTCCCGGTAGACGAGATCATTCCAATCCGGGATCAGGTTGCCGAGCGGGCACCCGCTGTGGCAGAACGGGACGCCGCAGTCCATGCACCGTGCCGCCTGGTCCTTCAGGGCCGCTTGCGGATACGGCAGGTACACCTCGTTCCAGTCGCGGAGGCGCTCGGCGATCGGGCGCGTCGGCGGCTTCTTCCGCGCGATTTCGATGAACCCGGTGACCTTACCCACCGACGGCCACCCCGACCAGTTCCGTGAACGAAGCGTCGCGTCCGACGGCGGCGGCCTTGGCCTGCGCCGCCAGCACGCGCTGGTAATCGCGCGGCATGACTCTGACGAACCCGCGCTGCGCTCCTTCCCAGTCGGCCAGCACGCGGGCGCCCACCTCGCTGCCGGTATATCGGACGTGCTCGCGGATCGCCCGCTGCACCAGTTCAATGTCCTCGGACCGCTCGATCGGACCGACGTCCACCATCTGGCGATTGCATCGCCGCTCGAACCGGCCCGTGGGATCGAGCACGAAGGCAATGCCGCCGCTCATGCCCGCGGCGAAATTGCGGCCGGTCGGTCCAAGCACGATGACGCGTCCGCCGGTCATGTACTCGCAGCCGTGGTCGCCGACGGCTTCGACCACCGCAAGCGCGCCGCTGTTTCTGACCGCGAAGCGCTCGCCCGCCACACCGCGGAAGTACGCCTCGCCGCCCGTCGCGCCGTACAGCGCCACGTTGCCGATGATGATGTTCTGTTCCGGAACGAAGCTGGCCTGTTTCGGCGGGTAGACGATGATCTTGCCGCCGGAGAGCCCCTTGCCCACGTAGTCGTTCGAATCGCCTTCCAGCGTCAACGTCATGCCGCGCGGCACGAACGCACCGAAGCTCTGGCCGGCCGATCCGGAGAAGTGCAGCTGGATGGTATCGTCGGGCAACCCTTCGCTGCCGTGGCGTTTCGTCACCTGGTAGCCGAGCATCGTGCCGACCGTGCGATTGACGTTTCTGATCGGCAGGCTGATCGATACCGGCGTTTTGTGCTCGAGAGCGTCGCTCGCGCGCGCGATCAGCTCGTTGTCGAGCGCCTCGTCGAGACCGTGATCCTGCGCCCGGACCCGGCGTCTGGGCGCCGACGGTTCGGCGGGCGGGGCATACAGGATGGCTGAGAAATCCAGTCCTCTGGCTTTCCAGTGATCGACCGCCTTCCGGACATTCAGCTTGTCCACCCGCCCGATCATTTCGTCCATCGTTCTGAACCCGAGGGCGGCCATGTACTCGCGGACTTCCTGCGCGATGAACTGGAAGAAGTTGACGACGAACTCCGCCTGACCGGTGAAATTCTTGCGCAGCTCCGGATCTTGTGTGGCGATGCCCACGGGGCAGGTGTTCAGATGGCAGACGCGCATCATGATGCAGCCGGAGACGACGAGCGGCGCGGTCGCGAAGCCGAACTCTTCGGCGCCCATGAGCGCCGCGACCACGACGTCGCGGCCGGTCTTCAGCTGTCCGTCCACCTGGACGACGATGCGGTCGCGCAACTTGTTCATCATCAGCACCTGCTGCGTTTCCGCGAGGCCGAGCTCCCACGGGACGCCGCCGTGCTTGATCGAGGTCAGCGGCGACGCGCCGGTGCCGCCGTCATGGCCCGAGATGAGCACCACGTCGGCATGGGCTTTGGCGACCCCGGCTGCCACGGTGCCGACCCCCGCCAGCGCCACCAGCTTCACGTGAATGCGTGCCTCGGGGTTCGAGTTCTTCAGGTCATGAATGAGCTGCGCCAGATCCTCGATCGAATAGATGTCGTGGTGCGGCGGCGGCGAGATCAGCCCGACGCCCGGGGTCGCGTACCGGACCTTGGCAATCCACGGGTAGACCTTGTGGCCGGGCAACTGGCCGCCTTCGCCGGGCTTGGCGCCCTGCGCCATCTTGATCTGCAGGTCGGTCGCATTGACGAGGTACTCGCTGGTGACGCCGAAGCGCGCCGAGGCGACCTGCTTGACGGCGCTGCGTCGCGAGTCGCCGTTCGAATCGGGCGTATAACGCGCCGGGTCCTCGCCGCCCTCACCCGTGTTCGATTTTCCGCCGAGACGGTTCATGGCGATCGCCAGCGTCTCGTGCGCTTCCTGACTGATCGATCCGTAGGACATCGCGCCGGTGGCGAAGCGCGTCACGATCGATTCGATCGGTTCGACCTCTTCGATCGGCACCGGCTCCGGAGCGTGCTGCAGTTCGAGCAGGCCGCGCAGCGTGGCGAGCTTCGTGTTCTGATCGTCGACCAGCCGCGTGTACTCCTTGAAGATCGGATACTGGCCGCTCCTCGTCGCGTGCTGCAACTTGAAGACGGTGTCGGGATTGAACAGGTGATACTCGCCGTCGCGCCGCCACTGGTACTCGCCACCCCACTCGAGGTCGTGTTCGAGCACCGGCCGGGCGGGAAACGCCTGCTGGTGGCGACGCCTCACTTCCTCGGCGATGACATCGATGCCGACGCCGCCGATCCGTGACGCGGTTCGCGTGAAATACTTGTCGACAATCGGGCGATCGAGCCCCACCGCTTCGAAGACCTGCGCGCCACAGTAGCTCTGGAGCGTCGAGATGCCCATCTTGGACATCACTTTCAGGATGCCCTTGTTGAGCGCCTTGACGTAGTTCTTCAGCGCCTGCTGCGTGCGAGATGCTGACGAGAATCCGCTGCCGGACCATGTCGTCGAGCGTCTCGAACGCGAGATAGGGGTTGACGGCGCCGGCGCCGTAGCCGAGCAGCAGCGCGCAGTGGTGCACTTCACGGGCGTCGCCCGTTTCGACGACGAGCGCGCAGCGGGTGCGGGCGCCCTGGCGCACCAGGTGATGGTGGACGCCGGAAGTGGCCAGCAGGCTCGGAATCGGCGCGCGCTCGCGATCCGCGTCGCGGTCCGACAGGATCAGGATCGTGTAGCCGGCGTCGACCGCGTCGCTCGCGCGCCGGTTGAGGTTGTCCATCGCGCGCTCGAGGCTGTCGCCCCCTTCGCGGACGTCGAACAGCATCGGGATGCGAATCGTCCGGAATCCCGGGTCGTACACGTACCGCAGCTTCGCGAGCTGATCGTTGTCGATGATCGGATACTTGATCTTGATCTGGCGGCACGATTCCGGCCGCGGATCGAGCAGGTTGCCTTCCGGCCCGATCGTCGATTCCATCGACGTCACCAGCTCTTCGCGGATGGCGTCGAGCGGTGGGTTGGTCACCTGCGCGAACGACTGCTTGAAGTAGTCGTAGAGCAGGCGCGGCCGGTCCGAGAGCGCCGCGAGCGACGTGTCGGTGCCCATCGAACCGAGCGGCTCTTCGCCCTGCTGCGCCATCGGCGCGAGGAGCAACCGCAGGTCCTCGTGCGTGTAGCCGAACAGCTGCTGGCGTCTCGTGACCGTTTCGTGGCTGGGAGGCGGCAGGTAGGTCGGCGGATCGAGGTCCTCGATGTCGATCAGGTGCGACAGCCATTCGCGGTACGGATGCGCCAGCGCCAGCTCCCGTTTGACCTCCTCGTCCGAGATGATGCGGCCGCGCGCGGTATCGACCAGGAAGATGCGGCCCGGGTGCAGCCGCTCCTTGAGCACGATATCCGCGGGCGGGATGTCGAGCACTCCGACCTCGGAGGCCATCACGACGAGATCGTCCTTGGTGACGTAGTAGCGCGAGGGTCGGAGGCCGTTGCGGTCGAGCACCGCGCCGATCACCGTGCCATCGGAGAAGGCGATCGACGCCGGGCCGTCCCACGGCTCCATCAGCGACGAGTGGTACTCGTAGAACGCCTTGAGCTCGGGCGACATCTCCTCGTTGTTCGCCCACGGCTCCGGGATCATCATCAGCAGGGCGTGCGGCAGCGACCGGCCGGTCATCACCAGGAACTCGAGCACGTTGTCGAACGTCGCCGTGTCGCTCCCGCCCTCGCGGATGACCGGCAGGACCTTGCCGAGATCCTCGCCGAGCGCCGCCGATTTCAGGAGCCCCTCCCGCGCCCGCATCCAGTTGATGTTGCCGGTCAGGGTGTTGATCTCGCCGTTGTGCGCGACGATGCGGTACGGGTGCGCGAGCGGCCACGAGGGGAACGTGTTGGTGCTGAACCGCTGATGCACGAGCGCCAGCGCCGACTGCATGTCGGGATCGGTCAGATCGGGAAACATCGTTTCGATCTGGCTCGCGGTGAGCATTCCCTTGTAGATCAGCGTATTGCACGAGAGGCTGACCGGGTAGAACAGCCGCTTCGAGGGCCCCGGCACCGGAAGGCGATCGACCGCCTGCTCGAGCCGCTTCCTGATGACGTACAGCTTCCGCTCGAACGCGACGCGCGCATCCTGAGCTCTGAGCCGTTCGAACCTCCGGAACCCCTGGATTGCCTCCCTTTCCGACGAACACCTGCTTGAACACCGGCTCGACGGCCACAGCGCTCGGTCCGATCGGGCTGTTGTCAGTCGGCACGTCGCGCCACCCGATGAGGCGCTGACCTTCTTCGGCGATGATGTCGGCGAAGAGCTGCTGGACTCGGGCGCGATCGCCGGCCTCGCGGGGCAGAAAGATCAGTCCGACGCCGTACTCCCCGGCCGGCGGCAGCGGGGCAGGCGCGACCTTGCGGAGGAAGCGATCCGGCATCTGGATGAGGATGCCGGCGCCGTCGCCGGTATTCACCTCGCAGCCGCACGCGCCGCGATGCTGGAGATTCTTGAGGACTGTCAACGCCTGATGCACGATCGCGTGCGTTGCCCGCCCCTTCATGTCGACGACGAAGCCGACGCCGCAGGCGTCGTGCTCGTGTTGCGGATCGTACAGGCCGGCGGCCGGCCTGCCTCCGCTCCCCGCGCGGAGGGAGCCGGGGTCGGGCCGACAGGTCGTCTGGGAGTGAGGTTCGTCGGTCATAACGCGTGTCCGGGGAACCCGGGGGAGTCTGGCGGGCGGCCAGCGGGTCCTACGGTTATCGCTCAGTCCAATACAGAAGTAAAATACAATCATCGTATCAAACGTATAAGTTAATTAGATGATAGGTCTGGCAGCGACCCGACAATTGTGTCGGGTCGTCGGACCAGGGCTCGGAGGAGCGCCGGCGGCGGGTATGACGCTACGACGAGTTGATGGCCGACGCGCTGGAGCAGGCGCGGCGCGCGGCGGAGGCGGACGAGGTTCCGATTGGGGCCGTGATCGAGCTCGGGGGCGAGATCGTCGGGCGCGGCTTCAATCAGCCGATCAGCGCCGGCGATCCGACCGCGCACGCCGAGATCGTCGCCATCCGCGCCGCGGCGCGCCGCGTCGGCAACTACCGGCTGACGGGAGCGATCCTCTGCGTCACGATCGAGCCGTGCCTGATGTGTGTGGGCGCGCTCGTCCACGCGCGGATTGGCACGCTGGTCTACGGCGCGCTCGAGCCTCGGACCGGCGCGGTCATCTCGACCGTCCGCGGCAGCGAGCTGGCCGGCCACAATCACCGCGTCAGCATCGTGGGTGGCGTGCGTGACGAGGAGTGCCGCGCGCTGATGCAGGCGTTTTTCAAGGACCGAAGGGGGTGAGGAGTGTGGCCCAAACAACGGCGCGCGATATAATCGGGGGCTTGCACGGTGCTCGCCGAGGAGAGGTACCGAAGTGGTCGTAACGGGGGCGCCTCGAAAGCGTCTTGTCGGGTAACCGGCACGTGGGTTCGAATCCCACCCTCTCCGCCACACAAAAACATTAGTAAAACGTCGATTTTACCGCCGAAATCCCGAAATCGTGCCTCCACGTCGGGTAATATCGGGCAATGGTGCTAGAATCCGTGCGCGGCGTTGAACCTCTACCGCCGCCATCGGAGAGACTGCGAAGCCGGTCGCCCGGAGGATTCGAGCTCCGGTGAATTTTCCGAGCGTGCCCGCGGCTGGAAACGCTGCGCGTGCGTCATTTTCGTCTCCGGCACCGTCGCCGGACGGTTCCACCGCAAACGCAGCGGCGCCACCACGTGGGAGGAAGCGCGCGCGTACGCCGCAGCCATCGAGGCGCTGGGCAGCTGGAGCGGTCAACCCGTGCCCGCCGTGCCAGCACCGGACGCGCCTGCCGCTCCGGCACGCATCACGATCGCGGATGCCACCGAGATCTTCCTCACCAATCGCGCGGGCGCGCAGATCGCCCCGGCAACCCTCCGCAAATACCGGACGTTCACGAAACAGTTGACCGCCTATGCGGACGGTCGCGGCTACGTGATGATCGATCAGTTCACGCAAGCCGACGCCGATCAGTTCTACGCGGGACTGAAGCTCGGTCCGCGCCCGAAGGGGACCCGCCTGGGTGTCCTGCGCGCCTTCTTTCGCTTCGCCGTTAACAGGAAGTGGATGCCCGAAACGCCGGTCAGCGCAGACATCAAACCTCCGGTCGGCTCCAGTAAGAGCGCCGACAAGATGCCGTTCAGCGACGAGGAACTGGACCGCATCAGGAAGGCGTGCGACAACGCCCACCGTCCGATGCATCAGCGAGAACGCAGTCCCGGCCATGTCGGCTGCGAGTACAAGAACGCGCAGGGATCGGGCGCGTGGACCGGCGAAGACGTCAGAGACCTGGTCGAGCCGATATGCACACAGGCTTCCGCATCTCAGATGCAACGCTCTTCGACATGAGCCGCTTACAGGGCAATAACGTGATGATCCGAGCCCAGAAGAATGGCCATCATGTGTTTGCGTGGCTTCCCGATCGTGTTCGCGACCGATTGACCGCACGCGCCAAACTGCATGGGTCGCGGCCGTTTATCATCGGCCAATCAACACGCCTTGAGACCGTTACGAACGTCTGGCGTCGGCGTCTTGCTCAGGCGTTCGAAGCGGCTGGCCCCTTCGAACAAAAGCCGACCCCACACCGTTTCCGCCACACGTTTGCTCGCCGTCTCCTGCAGGATGGAAACTCCATCGACGACGTGGCGATGGCACTCGGCGACGACCCGAAGACGGTCGCGCTTCATTACAGCGCCTGGGTCCCTGAGCGGCAGGAACGCCTGACCAAAATGTTCAAGAAGGCCTACAGGGAAAAACCGAAACTGGTGGGAATTTCCGGCGGTCGCAAATAGCCCGAGTCGCTGCGTTTCACGGCGAGCCGAGACCGGCGCTCACCGTTCTGCGCGGCGGCCGCCGTTAGCGGCTGTTGAGCAGGCGCGTGTGGATTCGTACGGCCACCGATTCCGGCACTGAGTAGATCGTGTGAGCCTTCTTGCGTCCGAGGCGAATCTTGATGACGCCGCGTTCGTCTTTCACCAGCAGGCGTACTGTCTCCCGGCCAAGCTGCCACTTCGCGGCGAGTTCTCCGATCCGATAGTGACGTTCGAATGCCGGGCCCTCCGGCGCGGACGATTCGGTGAGTCTCGCCCCGTTTGTTTTCAGGGGTTTAGCCGGATCCGGGCGCTCGACAGCGCTGGCCCTTCCATGGGGTGACGACCACGTACGGGAGACCGAAGGCGAGAACGCGCGAGGGCAGCGGCCGTTTCGGTCAGCGCACGAGCCATGCCCAGTTGGGCGTGTACTTCTCGACGAAGTTGCGCGGGAATGTCCACTCGCGGCGTCGGCGGCGCCAGATCTCCACCGCCTGGCCGGCAAGTTCCGACGGGCTGTCCTCTGCATATTCGAGAAGTTCGAAGCGGCGATGCTCCGCGCGATAGAGCCCCAAGACGACGCCCTTGCAGACTTCAAGCGCCTCGTCCTCATGTCGGAGCTTTACCCGCCGTTCAAGGTCGTGAAAGTACGGCGTCACCACCTTCTCAATCACGTTCCAAGCCGCTTCCGAGGCCTCGACGTACCCGCCCGGGCGAGGCCCCGCATCCAAGTCGTCCAGGTCCAGTGCCTGTAAAGCTCCAAAGACATTCGCGGCGACGTCGGCGAACGACACCGTCGCGAGCAGCGCGTTGGCTGCTCGCCTCGCGTCCGAAATGAGATCCGGGCGCGACGACAGAAGGTCTTTGAGAACTATTTGTGCCTCGTCTCCGGTCAGGACGTCCAGGCAATCGTATTTGGCTCGGGCCGTTCGTGGTTTCGAGCGCGATGCGGGTGACTGACGACGTCGCTTCATCGCACGTCGTCCTAGACCGCGCCGCCGAGTAGAAGCGCGCGTGCGCGTTCAAACAGGATGGCGTCGGTTGCACCGGTGACCGCGTCTTCCTCGAACGCGCCGGCGTCGCGCATCGTCTCGTATTGCTCTTCGGTACAGACGTGTCCAGTCACGCCGATGCGCGTGACTGTCGCGAAGTACGCCTGCAGTGCCTCGTCGGTGAAGATCTGCCGAATCTCGGCTGCGAACTTCGGCACATTCGCCTCCCAGGACGGGTCTGAATCGGCGGCGCGAATGTAGTTCAGAAGTTTCTCGCCGACGAGGTATCCAAGCGCCTTCCGTGTTCCCCAATCGTTCCGGATTCCCCGCGCTGCATCGCACTGCTCGATCCAGATATTCGAGAATTCATCCATCGCTGTTGGTCCTCAACGCAGCCAGACGCCGCACAGGGACTGATGAGCCGACGTTATTCCAAGTCGGGCAATTCTGCACGAGTAAGTCGGAGCCTGATTGAGCGTGCCTTCCCCGGTTCTCGGTCGATGAATCCGTGCGCATGGAGCGTCTTGATCATCTGATGTACGACGGGCGGCGTGACCCGGAAAAACCGACGAAAATCTGCTTCGGCCGGCGGGATGCCGTGAATCTTGCTGTAGTAGTAAATGAACGCGAGGTACTGGCCCTGCTTGGCTGTGAACGACGTCGGCACGTCAATGAGCCTCGTCGTACTCGATGACCCGCGCGCCGCGTCTATTCCGGCGGGCCGTTCTTTTGCTGGGGCCTACCCGATATGCCCACATAGACGAGATCACGCGGCGACAAAAAGTGGCTCGGCGCTGCTCAAGACCTGATCGCGAATGCGAGGATTGAGAAACTTTGGCGTCACCATATCGACGCGCCGGCCGTGCAACAGTCCAGAGAACTCGCGCTCGATGCTGACGAAGTTGAAGCCCGGAACATGGCCGGCCTGAAACTCCACCAGTACGTTGACGTCGCTGTCGGGGCCGAAATCGTCCCGAAGAACGGAGCCAAACAGAGCCAGCCGCGTGATGTGATGCCGTCGGCAGAACGCCGACACCGCGTCACGATCGATTGAGATGTGCGGGCTCATGCGCTCCATGATACTGCGGCCGAGCCGCTGTGAATCGTATTGGCGTTCGAAGGGTCACTCACGGCGTCCAGTTGCGGACTGCGTGGTACAGGCGTAGCCTAGTCCCATGAGCAAGCCCGCTCCTGTTCAGCCGACCCGGCCCGGCGCCGCCGAGGCGGACGATAGCGATCTGCCCGTGACGCCGGAGGTCGAGCGCATCATCCGGGAACGGCTGGAGACCTTCGATGAAGACGCGAAGGCCGCGCGTCCGTGGGAAGACGTGCTCGCGGATCTGAAGGCGCGCCGCCCGCTGCCCCCGTCGCCCCGTTGACGCATCCGGTTCGCCTCTCGGCGCTGGCCGCCCTTGACATCCAGCAAGCCCGCGAATGGCACGATGCGCAGGAGCCGGGCCTCGGTGACCAATTCCTGCAGCGCGTCAACGAAACCATGACGCGCATCGGCCAGAATCCCCACCAATACCCGACGATCATCGAAGACGTTCGAAGGGCCAACCTTCGCCAGTTCAAATACGGCGTCTGGTATCGCGTGAAGGTGGACGGCTCCGTTGTCGTGGCCTGTCTGCACCATCGGCAGCAGCCTGAGATCGCTAAGGCGCGGGCGCTGGGGCGGGAGCCGTCTGCTTAATTGGAGCCTTGAGCCTGAGCCTGGTGTGAGACCGAAGGCGATTCAGTTTCTCCGCCAACTCCTCTCAGCTTCGGTTCGGTCGTCGGCGGGCTCGGGCGGGATTCTGGGGCATCGCGCGGCTCGCTCCGCTCACCGCGCTCGGCACGAATTCCCCACCCTGTCCGCCACATTAAGAAAACATTGCAGCAAAAACGGCAATTTGGCCGAATTGGCCTCTCCGTCGGGTAATGTCGGGTAATGGTGCTAGAAACCATGCGGGCGATGAACGTCTACCGCCGCCATCGGAGAGACTGCGAAGCCGATCACGCGGAGGATTCAACCTCCGGTGAATTCGCTGAAACGGTGCGCGTGCATCATTTCGTCTCCGGCACCGTCGCCGGACGCTTCCACCGCAAGCGCACCGGCGCGACGACGTGGGGACGAAGCGCGCGCGTTACACCGCCGCCATCGAAGCGCTTGGCAGTTGGAGGGGTCAACCCGCGCCCGCCGTGCCAGCACCGGACACGCCCGCCGCTCCGGCCCGCTCACGATCTCGGATGCCACCGAGATCTTCCTCACCAATCGCGCGAGCGCGCAGATCGCCCCCGCGACGCTTCGCTGAAGCTCGGTCCGCGCACAAAGGGGCTCGCCTTGGCGTCCTGCGTGCGTTCTTCCGCTTCGCCGTCAACCGGAAGTGGATGTTGGGGACGCCGATTAAGTTCCGACATCAAACCGCCGATCGGCTCCAGTAAGAGCGCCGACAAAATGCCGTTCAGCGACGAGGAGCTGGACCGCATCAGGAAGGCGTGCGACAACGCCCACCGTCCGATGCATCAGCGAGAACGCAGTCCCGGCCATGTCGGCTGCGAGTACAAGAACGCGCAGGGATCGGGCGCGTGGGCCGGCGAAGACGTCAAAGACTTGATCGAGCTGATGGTGCACACTGGCTTCCACATCTCAGATGCAACGCTGTTCGACATGAGCCGATTACAGGGCAATAACGTGATGATCCGAGCCCAGAAGAATGGTCATCATGTGTTTGCGTGGCTTCCCGAGCGTGTTCGCGACCGATTGACCACACGCGCAAAACTGCATGGCTCACGGCCGTTCATCATCGGCCAATCAAAACGCCTTCAGACCGTCACCAACGTCTGGCGTCGGCGTCTTGCTCGGAGTTCGAAGCGGCTGGCCCCTTCAGCAAAAGCCGACGCCGCACCGCTTCCGCCACACGTTCGCGCGACGGCTCCTCCAGGATGGAAACTCCATCGACGACGTGGCGATGGCACTCGCCGACGACCCAAAAACGGTCGCGCTTCATTACAGCGCCTGGGTGCCTGAGCGGCAGGAACGCCTCACCAGAATGTTCAAGAAGGCCTACAGGGAGAAGCCGAAGCTGGTGGGAAATTCAGGCGGCCGCAAATAACCCGAATCGCCGGCGGAACGTTCAATGAGCGTGAAGGGTCGTACTAGCGGCTGTTGAGCAGGCGGGTGTGGATTTGCACCGCCACAGATTCCGGCACGGAGTAGATCGTGTTCGCCTTCTTGCGTCCGCGACGAATCTTGATCACGCCGCGTTCGTCTTTCACCAGCAGCCGTACGGTCTCTCGGCCAAGCTACCACTTCTCCGCGAGTTCTCCGATCCGATAATGACGCTCGAATGCCGGATCCTCCGGCGCGAACGATTTCGTGCTTTTCGTCGGCGTTGCGGCTTGCGCGATCTCGTGATCGTTGAAACGGCGGTGCTCGGTGGACGTCATCGGGTTGCCGCGGTCGTTCGGGGTAATCTTCACCGTCGTGCTGTCTGTCGCCATTCTTCTCGCCCGCGGTTATCGCGGCTCCTTCGCAGCGAAAGGACCCGTAACCGCAGGAGGTAGCGGGCCCGTGCCGCCGTAGGTTGTAGCCAATGGCGAGGGCGTGACAGGCGCTTTCCAGCCTGGCGCGATCCGAGACGGCGGAAGCCGTGAAGCGGCGGTGCCGGTGAGCGTAAAGGCGAAGTCAGAGAGCTGAGGTGGAGACAGCAGCGAGGGAGACTCATGTCCCTTGAGCGTGCGGTTCTACTTCCGCGCGTCCATCGAGCACGGACAAACGCATCGACTCAGGGTCGACGTCGCGCTCACAAGCGTCGTCGAGGCCACCTGCACAGCGTGGACGCCGCGTCGGTTTCGCGATTTGGGAGATGCGGCACGGAGCGCGACGGAACGTGGTGTTCCCTACGCGTCGTACAGCGTGAACAGCGAACGGCGCACCTTCGCGTTACTGCGGCCAACTAGCGACACCGCGGACCTGCTGTGGACGAATGGCGTGTTCAGATGCTGAAGGTAGTGCCGACGGTCGCTCCGGCCATTCGATTGTACGGGAGCGCGTGGGGCGCCTCGAGGCTCCCCTCCGCTGCGCTCCGGCGCTTCGCGGCCTTGACCCGCCCCATGCGCTCCCTGGGCCTTGCAGTTGCCGGAGCACCGACTTGAAAGCGTCGGCGGACGACTCGGTAGTGCGCGTCAGAGCCCATTCAGAAGCCTCCGTACCAAGCCGGACAGTGAGCTGCGAGATACCCGGAAGTGTTGCTCCTAGGGTCCGGGGCATTGAGACGTTTCTGCAGCGGACGTGCTGCCCCGCGCCCCGGCGGACGTCAAATGATTTTTGCCTGGACGCAATACTGGCGAGCGACAGGCGCCCACTACCACGACTAAGTCGATGAACGTGCCCCCCGATTGCTGAATCCAGTTACAACGAGAGGTCGCACCGCGCCTTCAATACATGCGGAACGAGGCTGCCGCCAGCGGGTGGAAGAAACTACTTGCGTTCTCATATTTTTGCGTAAAGGATCGGCACTCGATGGCTGCCGGCACGGTCTTCATCAGCCACATCGAGGAGGACGAGGCTTCAGCTACCACCATTGCGCATGGTCTGGAAGCGGCCGGGTTCACCACATGGTATTTCGGAACGAGAAACAACCCGGGATTTCTACCTGGTTCAAGTCCACGGTGCAATCGAACGGTCCGCGGTCGTCGTCGTCCTAATCTCGCCATTTTCGGAATCGGCTCGCATCAGATGACGAAGGAGGTTGTGAGAGCCCACGAGACGGGGAAACCGTTCATTCCCGTTCGATTCAATATTTCCCACGCCGAGTTCCAGCGACGCCAACCAGAGTGGAGTATTGCCATGGGCGCCGCGTCTTCGATCCCGGTGCCGGTCGCAGGCGTCGCCGCGATTGTTCCGCGGATTGTCATGGGGCTGCGACAGCTTCAGGTTCCGGGCGCAGCCGAGTCTCCTGAAGGATCCCCTCAGAGAGTCGGTGGACGTGGTCGAACCGGGACCAGGAAGCCTCCGGGCACACACAGAAGCAGCTGACACCCTGGCACCTGGGGGCAGTGGTGGGACGAGTTTCGCCAGTCCGGGCGCCCCCGCAACCGCAGATGAGAGAGCGACGCTCACGGTGTCAGGGGGAACCACGAGGCTGCACCGGAGCTGGCGCCACCTCACCAGCGGACGCGCCACTACTGAAACGCCGGCCATCGCTCGGCGCTCTCGCGGTACTCGTTGTGGTCGTCGTCGGCGCGGCATTCTGGTGGTTAAGCGCGCCGATACCGGGTGGCGGGGCGCCGGTCGCCACCGTCAACTCGGCACCGCCACCACCGAATACGGTCCAAGACGCTCCCGCGGACACGCCGGATTTCGGAACTGTCCTCCTGAATGAGGACTTCCGCGACAACAGGAATCGATGGCCCATCGCTTCTGATCATATGTTGGCGGTTCTACTTTGGGGCGAAGGTCGCTATGCGATGTCGTCTTCCACCGTTTACGGGTATACGGCGAGCATTCCGATCCAGATAGAGCAAGGATCGGACTTCCACAAAATCCGGTGCCGCGTCACGAGAAGGATGGGGTGTTCCCAACTTCTTCTTTGGTCTGATCTGGGGGAAGCTGGACGAGGAGAACTTCTTCGACTTCGCCATTACGGACCAGGGCACCGTTGCAGTCGCGAGAAAACGAGGGCGGACAGTTCTTTGACTCCTTCCACTCGGCACCGATCAACAAACACGTGAGACAAGGCAACTCGACGTATGTGCTGGTGCTGCGAAAGGAGAGCCCAACGGATGCTGGTTCTACGTGAACGGTTATCAGGTGCACGACATGTCCGCCAGAACCCTTCTTTGGCAACGGCGTGGGTTTCATGATCTATAACAACCTGGAAGTTGATGTCGACCATCTCGTAGTCTCTACAACCACCAAGTAACCACGAGACAAGTGCCTTCACGTCCGAATGGTAATCTGAAGGCCGCACGCGGTCAGTGTCTTGTGTGCGATAGAAGGACGCTGGCGTGCTCTCTACGGGGTGAGTGCCAGGGGCTCGAAGTGCCGGGACGTAGGGGACGGCATCTCCATGAATGCAGCCACGTGCGAACCCACGCCGGAGAAGTGTCGGCGCGTCACGGCCTGGTGCACCACCGATTGCAAAAACGTCGAGTACTCCCTCACATACGTCTGGGCGAGTTGTTGCGCTCCTTGTGCATCGGCTCGTTGCGCGAATTGCAGCAGGTCCACGAGAGTGCCGCCTTCGATTGGGAACTCGGCCTTCAGCTGGGTCTTGAGGTAGACCACGCTCAGCGAGATCAGTCGTTGGTAATTGAAATAGTGGTCCTTCACGTCGCCTATCATCTCGGCCCGTTGACGGCTGGAATCGTCAGATCTTCACCGGCCGCGCCAAGCTCATTCCCGCAGCGACCAGCCGTAGAAAGCTGGACACCTGTGACCGATTCGGAAGCCCGCCGAGAAAGAACACCATGCACTGCTGCCCCTCGAGGCAGCTGCGGCCTTCTTGGAGCGACACCTTGCCATCCGCATTCGCGTCAACGATTCGCGCGATCTCTGCTGCATCGGGCACTGAAGGGTCGTCGCCTCGATCGCGTCGATCAAGCGGGATCGAGCATCAGGAGATCCGCAACGATCTCGCCGGCAGCACCGGCAATCCGGAGCCACATCGCGTTCCGTTCCTCATGGGCGCCGGGGGTGGGCACGGCGACAATCTCGGCGCTTCCTTGATTCGGGAGTTGCGGATTCGCCAGCCGGCGCAGCCGCAGCGTGACGCCACCAGTGCGAGCGGGATACGCCGGTTCGCACTCGGCCGCGATGCTCTAGTCCGCATCCGTCAAATGACATCGATAGCCGTCCGCCTCGCCATCGGCAAGGCCAGGGTCGAGGCTGCGGTCCCACTAAATAGCAGAACATGGCAAGCTCCTGAAGAGTCGAGGGCGGCGCGTGGTTCACGCCGTGGTAGTTGTGCAGCGCTGGGGATGACCTGGCGCGAGTTTTTACGAGCACGGCGGCACAGCATGCTCGCGGTCGACTTCTTCACCGTCGAGACGATTTGGCTGCAACGGTGGTACGCGAACGGCGGAACCTCAGTGCGGCGAACGCCCGTTGTCAAGGATGATATTGGTGGAGCTCAGCGCATGATCCACCTGATCTAACAGCTCAGATCCAGTCGACGGCTCCGCGCCTGACGAATCAGCTGACACTGCCGGAGCGAGCGGTCTCGCCACGCGCGGCTTCAGCACCCAACAACTTTGCAGGGCTCGTCCCCCATGACCGGAGGTCACAATGATCCACTACGCAGAATCTGTCGCTCAGCAAAATGCCTCAGGCCCCAACCTTCGCGCACTTGTCGGCACACCAGGAGATGCGGCCGTCCTTGGCGGCTACTACCACCAAGGTGATGGCGGCGGGGGGCAGTTTTACTGGTCCAACGCTCCAGCATCCGACGACGGCGGCACAGTCATCAACTCAACCTTGGGGACGACCTCGGCGGGATGGCGCCGCATCTGGACAGGTGCGATTAACGTGCAGTGGTTCGGTGCGATCCCTACTGTGACCCCCGGACTGCAACCCGGCGATCGACGCCGCCCTGGGCTGGCGCGCTCCGTCCGATACCACGCGCCCATCTACTTTCCGGCCGGCGATTAAAATACGCGTCGTCCGATCGTGATCCCCCGCGGCCCGCAAGGCAGGGGTTGGCACGTGGTACGGCGACGGCGCCGGCGTGACGCAGATCGTATTTGCCGCGACGGAGGAGCAGGATGGCCAGCCTCTGATGACATTTGATGAGCAACGGTTTGAGGTGTATGGGTTCAGGCTTCACGGGCTCTCGCTCGTACGCGGGGGACCCGTAAATCTCAGCGTTCGTCTACCGGCCGCTGGACAGTGTTGGCCCCCAGAGCCGCTCGCAATGCGGCACTCGACGATTCGAGACGTCTGGGTGTTTTCGAACGAGCAGCCGTTCGCGCCAGGCTTTCCGGGTTACGCGGACGGCGCAGCGTTGTTCTTGGACGGTCTTCCAGACTGCCTGCTCGAGAACGTGCAGGTAGACGGTTGCGAGGTTGGGCTTTTGCTGAAGGACAGCGCGAGGTGCACGCTGTCGAGCGTTCAGGCGTGCCTTCAGATGGCGCAAGGCTCGCGCCATGGCATCGTCATCGAGGGCGGCGGAGGGCACGTCCTGACCAACTCGGTGTTCGGGCCGATGGGCTCGAACACGTACCCAGGCCACGCGCTCACGCTCCGCAACGAGCACGCTGCCGGGACGCGAGTTGATCGGACCGCTACAGTGCACTTTCTTGAACGCTCAGTTCGAAGGTCGGCACACCGCCGACGCAATTCGAATCGAGGCAGGTGGCGAGCTTTCGTTTACGAATTACAGCCCTCCTGGGCATGGACCGGCCACGCACAAACAGCGTGGAATGGGACGTCGGTCCAACAGTCCGGCACGTCGACTTTCACGGTGGCTGGGCCAACAATTACACGGGCGGACCGAACGGCAGCGTGGCGATCGTAGTCGAGAACGGCGCGAGTGACGTCCGATTCCACAATGTTGGAATCTCCCAGCCATACTCATATGGCGAAGTGCAGCTGCCAAGTCCGCGCAGCCCCGGTTTTGCGTCAAGAAATGTTGGTGGTTCATTTAGTTTCGGTGTTGCTCCACCGCACATGATCGCACGGTTCGTCTGAGGTCGGAGCATCTGTCATCAATGGATTCATACGATCGACCTGCACATTCAAGCTGTCGTGCACGCGGCGGGGAATCTCATCGGGTTGGTAGCCTCGGATTGAGCGTGATGCCTTGACATAGGGTCAGAAGGAGCAAAAGAAGGACTGAGATCATCGCGGCGTAGCGTATCCGCGGTCGACCGCGACATCAACGGCAGCAACGCGAACAGGCTTTATAGCAGGACTCTGGACGACGGCGACCGCCAATGTCCCAACCTCGCGCCGTGTCGATTCGATTGACTCGCACCGTGGACTCAGTGCCTGGGTGCACCTGTGCTTTGATACGGATTCAGGCCGAAATGACCGGAACACGAGTTCTTTCAGAGAGGCGGTTGCAGCACAATTGGGAATTCGCCACCAACAGGTTTCTCTCGCTACAGGCCAGACTGCAAGGTTGCCAGGTAGGTCAACACATCCTTCAAATCCGAGTCGCTCAATTCCCTGTCTGTATACGCCGGCATGAGCGATCGCCGTTGATGATTGATCTCCGCAAGATCGCGCTTGAGAAACACATGGATCTTGCCGTCGACACCTAGGACCTGGATGGGGGAAAGTATCTTCGTTCTTTGGTATACCGGTAATTCGCTGTCCTTCCTTGCTGACAATGGTGACCGTCGAGTTCGCGAACGCCGCGACGTAATCGGCATCGGTTCGCGCAAGCCAACCGTCAGCTGGCTGCTAGGATTGCGCAACTTCTCGGTCAGATACGCGAGCGTTCGCCTGATCCCAATCCTCGAAAGGTCTGGCCCTAGAACTCCCCCTTGGCCATTCACCATATGTCAGTTGGTGCATTTGGCCGTGCCCTTGAACAATCGTTCGCCATTGCTAC
>CAWFFB010000007.1:0-201017 GCA_963814975.1 uncultured Acidobacteriota bacterium
GGTCGGAAGGCAATCGCGCATAATCAGCCGTTTTTCCGCGGCCTCCTAACCGCTAAACCTCAGATCACTTGGTCAGCGCGATCTCGCTTGGACGCCAGCTCTTGTCGAAGAACGGCTGAAGCGGGCTATAGAAGCGAAGAATCGTGAACCAGCCCTTTCCCGGCATCGTCTGGACCCAGTTACCTCGCTTCACGCCGTCCGGCTGCGTCGGACCGAAGTACACCCGTCGTGGAACCATCGGCGTCTGGTTCGGCAGCGCGCGATGGGTAGCTCTGGCTTCCTGCTCGCGGGTAGCGCTGCGGAGTGTCGAGCATCGATCGCGTCTGGTTGTCATAGACGGTAAAAGACCAGAACCTGGCCGCCGGGATATCAGGTGGTAGCGTCACCTTGTAGGTCTTGGCACCGTCAAAGCCGTCGCCGTTGGTATCGAGGTAGGTCGCAATGGTCCTGTGACCCGACATTTTCCAGGCGCATGCACATGGCCGGCGTCGCACCCGTGGCCAGATAGAAGAACCAGACGCGGGAATTGAGCTTGCGAGCACCATCGCTGGGAAACGGCTTCACGCCGTCCTTGGTGATCTCGGGTGTCGCTGTCCGCCCGCCCATGTTGTGCAGGACGAACGCGCCGCCCGCGTGCACGTCTTCGTGTCGAGATTCGCCGGAGCAATGAGGCCGAAGGATCGAACAGAAATCGGCTCGTGCGCGTCGCATGTTTGTCCGGCAGGAACTTCACGTTTGTGGATCCAGATTCCGGGCATCGCCCACCATCGCGCGTTTGATCCTGGCGCCGTGCTCGGCGTCGTCAATGCTCTTCGCTGCGCTTCGACCCGGCCGACGGCCGGGCCTTCGGGCATTGACGACGCCTCCGCGCGGCACGTCCTTGGCCGTTACGCGATGGTGGTCAGTGTGATGGCCACTCGAACGGACCACCAAACGGTATGTTGTAGCGAAGTGATAGTGTCCCCTCCCGAGCGAAATAGAAATGTCCCCTAAGCTGATGACCTCCAAGGGGGTCATCGTTTGGGAAGGACATGGATGAGTGCGCGAGAGTTGTCACGGGTAGAGGTGTTGAGCCGGGTGAAGGCGGGGACCTTGAGTTTGCGATCGGCCGCGACGTTGCTGGCCGTGAGCTATCGCCAAGCGAAGCGTCTGGCGCGGCGGTATCGGGCGGAAGGGGCCAAGGGATTGAAGCACCGCAGCGCGGGTCGCGCGTCGAATCATGCGCGGCCCCCGGCCGAACGGGAGCGTGTGTTGGCGCTCGTGCGGGAGAAGTACAGCGGGCCGGTGGACGTGCGGTTTGGGCCGACGTTGGCCGCCGAGCATCTGGCGAGCGAAGACGGCGTCACCGTCCATCACGACACGTTGCGGCGGTGGATGTGGACCGCGGGATTGTGGAGTCGCGTCCGCAAACGCGCGCCCCATCGCCAGCGACGGGAGCGCAAGGCGCATTTCGGCGAGCTGGTCCAGCTGGATGGCAGTTTCCACTTGTGGTACGAGGCGCGCGCGCCGCGCGGCTGCTTGATGAACCTGGTCGACGATGCCACCGGCCGGACGCTCGCGCGGCTCGGGGGCGAGGAAACGATCTGGGCGGCGGCTGATGTGTTGCGGCGGTGGATCGAGGCGTACGGCGTGCCGCTGGCCCTCTATACGGATTGGAAAAACGTCTATGTGCGGGTGCCGAATGCGGAGGAGCAGGTCACGGGGGCCGTCCCCCTGACGCAGTTTGGCCGCATGTGCGCGTCGTTGGGCATCGATATCATCGCCGCGAGTTCGCCGCAAGCCAAGGGACGGGTGGAGCGAAATCATGGGACGCATCAGGATCGCCTCGTGAAGAAATTGCGACGGCTGAGGATCGCGGACGCGACGGCGGCGAATGCGTTCCTGGAGGCGACGTATCTGCCCGAGCACAATGCCCGCTTCGCGCAGGCGCCGGCGTCGGCCGAGGACTTTCATCGGCGCACGCCGAGTCGTGGTGCGCTCGATCGGGCATTCCAGCTCGAGGAGACGCGCGTGCTCTCCAACGACTGGGTGATCCGTTACGACACGCGGTACTTTCAAGTGGCGAGGCAGAGCCACCAGGCGCCTGCCCGGAGCACGGTGCGGGTGAGGGAGGCGGTCACGGGTGCGATTGAGATGCGGTATCGGGGGCGGCTGATGCGGTGGACGGAGATTCCGGCGCCGCCGCCTCGACTGCCCCTGACGCCGCCCGCCGCCCGCGCCGCGACCGGGGGCCGCCAATCGGTCGCCCGGCCGAGCGCCAATCACCCGTGGCGCCGCGGATTCGGCGAGCGACAGCCGCGTGCCGTCGAGGGGCCTCGCCCCTGACAAAGGCCCTATGGACGCCATGCAAAACGCGCAGACGCGTTTCGCACAGCGTCCACAGGGCCCTGGGCATGCTCTTTCGGAACGAAGGCGGAACAGGGGGAAGGGGACACTTCTATTTCGCTAAGAACGGGGACATTTCTATTTCGCTTTGACACGGACCACCAAACGGTATTGACGCGCGAATCGCGCGGGAGTATGTTGGCGTCATCACGTCAGTGCCGCACGGCACTCCTCCGTTCGCCCCAAGGGCCAATGGAGCGCGCATCCGGCCGGCGCCCACAGGGCACGGCATCGAGCGCAATCTTCATCGCATCGCAGTCCGTTGCACGACGACCGAGACGGTGGTCGGCACACCTATGAGCTGCGAACCTCGTGACCTCTCGCGGCGCATCATCCTCAGGATCACGCGCCGCGAAGGGGATGCGTTCACCAGCGGCAGCGGCATGCCCTGGTCTGACTGAACGCAACAGACGATCGAACCATCGACGATCGTCACCGCTCGGAGCATAGCTCCGTCGGGACGATGCCGGCTTCAGGCCCGCATCCGCGCTCACACGGACATCGGCGCGTCGATTGCCACATCGACGCGCCAGAGCGCGCCACCCATCCAACACGAATCGTCGCGACTCGCGTTCAAGGGGAGCGCCATGGACGTACCCGATCGTGCGGAACAAGAGCCGGAACCGATCTCGGTTGCGCGGTGCCGGGAACTGCTTGGCGATGAGGCGGACACGTTGTCGGACGAGGAGGTGCTCGCCGTCGCGCGTCATGCCGAATCGCTGGCGCACGTGGTGATCGAACTCGCCTTGCAGGACGTTCGCAGTCCACTGAGCTGGCCGTGGCGCGACGACGCACCTTGCCGGCGTCCGATGATGGCGCTAAGCTGCCGGAGATGGTCGGCGCGGTGATCTACGTTCGCGTCAGCACGAAGGAGCAGACCGAGAACCTCAGTCTGCCGACCCAGCTCCGTGCCTGCGAGGAGTACTGCCGTCGGCAGGGCTACGAGATCCTCGAACGCTTCCACGAAGAGGGCGAGAGCGCCAAGACCACGGACCGCAGCCAGCTCCAGGCGCTGCTGAAGTACTGCCGCACGCACAAGGGCAAGGTCCACTTCGTGGTCGTGTACAACCTCACGCGCTTCGCGCGGGAGAAGTACGACCACTTCGCGCTCCGTGCACACCTGAAATCGCTCGGCATCTCGCTGCGGTCAGCCACCGAGCCGATCGACGACACATCCACCGGCAAGCTGATGGAAGGCGTGCTGGCGGCGTTCGCGCAGTTCGACAACGACGTGCGCTCGGAACGCACGCTGGCCGGCATGAAGGCCGCGCTGGCGCTCGGGCGCTGGACGTTCCCGGCGCCGCTCGGCTACCTGAACGCGCCGAAGTGGTCGAACAGCAGCCTCGTGCACGATCCGGAGCGCGGCCCGCTGGTGAAAGCGGGCGTTCGAGGATCTCGCGACGCGGACAGTTCACGACGCAGGAAGTCATCCGCGCGGCGACGGACGCCGGCTTGCGGACCGAAGGGACCTGCCGCTCTCGCCGCAGACGCTTCGGCAACATGCTGCGGAACCGGATCTACATCGGCCAGGTCGAGAGCCCGGACTGCGGCGTGTCAGCGCGGGGCGACTTCGAGCCGCTCGATCGACGAGGCGACGTTCTACCGGGCGCAGGCCGTGCTCGATGGCCGCGTGCCGTGGCCGCGCCGCGTCAGCGCAACCACCCGGACTTTCCGCTGCGGGGCTTCGTGCGCTGCGAGATCCTGCGGCCGGCCGCTCACCGGCAGCTGGTCGAAGGGCCGCAACGGCCGCTACGCGTACTACCACTGCCCGCGCCGATGCCGGGCCGTCAACGTGAGCAAGGCCGAACTCGAAGGCGCGTTCGTCGACGAACTGGCGCTGCTGCAGCCGACGCCCGGCTACATGCGGCTCGTCAAGGACCGCATCCTCTACGTCTGGGAGCAGCGAGTGCGCCGAGGCCAGAGACCGGACGCGCCGAGCAGGAGCGGCGGCGTCAAGGCCGATCCGCCAGAAGCTCGACCGGCTGGACGAGGCGTTCCTGCTACTCGGAGTCGATCGACGTGCGACACCTACGGCCGCCAACGCGACAGGCTCCGCGAGGAGCTGACGCTGTCGAAGATCGACCACCACACCGAGGCGGTCGACGAACTCGACGTAGAAGGCATCCTGGCGTTCGCAGAACGCATTCTGCCGCGCGCCTCAGACCTGTGGGTGCAGGCGTCGCTCGACTACAAGCAGCGACTGCAGCAGCTGTTCTTCCCGGAAGGAATCGCGTTCGACGGAAATCGATTCAATCGAACCGCCGTAACCGCACCGCTTTTCAAGTACTTGGCGCCCGGTGAACGAGGCCGAAGAAAATGTGGCGTCCCCAACGGGATTCGAACCCGTGTTTTGGCCTTGAAAGGGCCACGTCCTGGGCCTCTGGACGATGGGGACAGCGGGGTAGAATCGTCGATATTACCACGCGCGTGCCGCTGATCGACTCGATCGCGGCCACGAGCGCGTCTACCGCTCAGGAGACATGCCGGACGCGCGAAACAAGGTGTCGGCCGATTGGAGCACGATGCGGCGAAGACGAGCCGGCAGATCCGGCCGTCCGGCCAGGAACATCCGCACGGTATCCGCGGCCTGACGGCTGTTCTGACGGCCGACTGTGGCGTCCATCCAATTCTTCGGAAAGAAAATATCGCCCGTGCGCTGAATCTCCGGCAGGAGTTCGAGTGCCGGCCGCACATACATTTCCGCCTGCGCACCCCGCAGAGGATGATTCAGATAGCTGACGCCTTCGACGACCCACGGCTCGCGGCGACGGTTCTTCACATCCGCAAGGCTCCGGAAGAACGCGTCTCGCGTCTCGGGACGGTCGGAGAGCGCGGGCATCACGAACTCGAACTGCGCCTTCCGATCGGGATTCGTGAACCGGCCGCGCTGCTCCTCGAGAATCACCGTCGGCGAAGGCACCGACCTGACGGCGAGATCAAGCGCCATCCTCGCTTCGTCGGGCTCGGCCAGCGTCAGCCCGGGAATCTTTTCATGCCGGCGCCACACCCGCTCGAGAAAGCTGACGCCGTCGGCGGTCGTCACCACCGACCGAAACGCCGAAAAGTACGTCGACTTCAGGCTCGACGACTCCGCACGCGCCATCCCGGCGCGCAACAGGCGTTCAAGCCCGGGCGCGAGCCCGGCGCGCGCCTCGGCCGGCAGGAACGTCCAGAACGCCCGCTCCAGATAACCGAGGACGAGCTGGACGTTCTGCTCGATCGGCTCACGCGGCAGGGCGCGCAGGCCGGCATCGACAAACGCCTGCGGCGGGACGCGCCCGTCGAGCAACTCCTCCCACAACGTCACCCACGCCGCGCCTCGGGCGACCGGATCCTCGAGCTCGGCGACGTGCTGCAGCAGATACGCACGGCTCTGATCGTCGAGCGTCACGCCGCCATAGGCGAGTCCGCCACCGGTCGGCAGCACGAAGCGCAAACCCGAGATCGCGGCCGCGTCGGGCACCTCGGTTCGCGCGCGGCTCAGTTCAAGCGGCACGGAGCGCACGCCGGTCTGCAACCCCAGCAGCACGGCGATCTGCTGGGTCCACACCAACGACCGGTCCTTGACAGCATCACTCTGGACAAACGCCAGGCGGCGGACGACACCGTTCTCGCCGACGTCGAGCTCGGTGCGGATCGATGGCCGGCCAGCTTCTTCGACCCAGACCCGGCTCCATGCCGCGAGGTCGCGGTCGGTTCTCTCGTCGAGCACGCGCACGAGATCGAGCCAGCTCGCATTCCCGAATGCGAATTGCTTCAGGTACACGCGCAGGCCCTCCTGCAGCCGTTCGGCGCCCAGCAGGCGTTCGAGCTGCCGCATCACGATCGGCGCCTTCTGAGTAGATGATGGCGCCGTACAGGCTGCCGGCTTCGTTCAGATTGTCGAGCTCCTGGCGGATCGGGTGGGTGCCGGCCGTGCGGTCCACCGAGTATGCGGCAGGATAGTTCGCCACCAGGAAGCGCAGCTCGTGGTTGATCTTCGGAAATGAAGGATTGACGATCTTCGCCGCCATGAAGCTGGCGAACACCTCCTTCATCCACACGTCGTCGAACCAGCGCATCGTGACGAGATCGCCAAACCACATGTGCGACGTCTCGTGCGCAATCAGGCTCGCGCGGCCAAGGACCTGATTCTCGGTCGCCGATTCGTCGAGGAGCAGCGAGGCGGCGTTGTAGAAGATGGCGCCCGGATGCTCCATCCCGCCGAATTGAAAGGCAGGCATCAGCACGAAATCGAACTTGCCGAACTGGTACGGGATGCCGGTGTACTCTTCGAGCCAGTCGAGCGAGGTCGCGTGGAGGTCGAACACGGTTTCGCGATTGCGCGCGACCTTCCTGGCGTCGGTCTCGCGATGGAACATCCGGTAGGTCCGGCCGTCGCGCTCCGCCGTCTCGATTTGGAACTGTCCGGCGGCGAATGCGAACAGGTACGTCGGAATCGGCTGTGTCTCGCCATACCGGATGTGGGTGCGGTCGCCCGACGTGTCTCGCGAGAGTTCTGCACCATTCGCCACCGCCACCCACCCGGCCGGTACCGCGAGCTCCAACGTGTAGCGAGCCTTCAGATCCGGCTGGTCGAAGCAGGGGAATGCAAGATGCGAGCGGGCCGGCACGAACAGGGAGTACAGAAATTCCGGGTTCCGATTGAGTGACTGGTCGCCGGCGCGAAACACGATGTCGACGGTGTTCTCTCCGGTCGCGACCTCGTGCGCAGGAATGACGATGTGACCGTTGACGGCTCGGAAGTTGGAGGGCTTGCCGGCGATCGACACCGACGTGAGATGATCCGCGCCAGGCGCGAAGTCGAGCACGAGCGGTTGCGTGACATCCTTTGCCACGAAACGCACGGTGAGCCGGCCCTCGATGGGCTTCCCGGCTGCGGCGGGAATGTCGAATGAAAGCTGATACCGGAGGTTCTCGAGCGTTCGAGCGCGATGCGCGGCGAGCGTCAGTGCGATTCCAGCTTCAGGATCGGCGATCACGATGGGGTCCGCCCGGCGACAGCCTGTTGCGCTGACACACATCACGAGCAAGGCGACCATGGCGCCGCCGCAGGCTCGCTCAAGCCCGTCCACGGGTTGGGCACTCACAGAAGAAACAGCAGCTCATCGCACTGTGACGGGCACGATCCCTGCGGCACGGCTACTTCTGTGTCGGGCCGGCGAACTGCAGCAGCTCGCGGATACCGCCGAGCGACGCGAGCGCGGCTGTCGCTTCGTACGGCATGAACACCAGCTTGTCCGCGTCCGCCGCGATCGCGGTGAGCGACTCGAGATAGCGCTGCGCGATCAGGTACTGCGCCGGGTTGCCGGCGGTGCCGATGCGCCTGCGCGACCATCTGAATCGCCTGCGCCTCGGCCTGCGCGACGCGCAGCCGCGCCTCGGCCTGCCCTTCGGCGGCGAGGATCGCCGCCTGCTTCGAGCCCTCGGCGTTGACGATCTGCGACTGCTTCTGGCCCTCCGCGCGCAGAATCGCCGACGACTTCTCGCCCTCCGCGGTGGTGACGACGGCGCGGCGCGTCCGCTCCGCCGTCATCTGCTTCTCCATCGTCAGGCGGATTTCCTCGGGCGGCGTGATGTTCTTCAGCTCGATGCGCATCACCTTCACGCCCCATTGCTGCGTCGCGGTGTCGAGCGCGGCGCGAAGCTGCGAGTTGGTCGTGTCGCGCGACGCGAGCGTGTGATCGAGATCGAGCTGGCCGATGACGTTCCGCAGCGCCGACAGCGTCAGCTGCTCGAGACCCCAGCGGAGGTTCTGCACCTCGTAGGTCGCGCGCACCGGATCGACGATCACCGAAGTAGATGACCGCATCCACTTCCATCGTCACGTTGTCGCGGGTGATGACGGGCTGCGGCTCGATCTTGGTGATCTGCTCGCGCAGATCGATCGTCTCGCGGACCGAGTCGAGGAACGGGAAGATGGTGTTGAGGCCGGCCTCGGCGGTGCGGTGGTACTTGCCGAGCCGCTCGATGATCTTCACCTGCTTCTGCGGAACGATCTTGACCGCCTTGCATCAGGACGATGAGCAGGAACACCGCGATGCCGAAGAGGACGACGCGTCATGCGGGCTGTGACCTCCAGAACGATGCCGTCCGCGCCGACGACGCGAACGCGGGTGCCGGCGGGAATCGGCTGCGGCGCGCGCGCGGCCCAGTCCTGGCCGCCGACGTTCACGCGGCCGGCGCCGATCGTCGTCTCGATATCGTGCGTCACGACGCCTTCGTGGCCGATCAGCGACTCGGTGCGCGACGGCACCCCGGGCGCGCTGAGGTATCCCATCAGGCGCGGGCGCAAGAACGCGAGGGAAAGCCCCAGCACGACGACGAAGACGGCGAGCTGCGCGGCAAGGTGCAGATCGAAGGACGCGGCCAGGGCCGCCGCGAGCGCGGCCGGGCTGACGAAGACGACGCCGAAATGCGGGATCGAGATCTCGAGGATGGCGGCAACGATTGCCACCGTCACCCAGGCGATCGCCGGGCCGTCGAGTGTGAGCACGGGAGGCGGAAATTATACGCGGAACAGCGGGCGGCCGCTGGCCATCCCCGGCCACGGCGTCGCCGCGATCATCGCGATGGTCGACAGCGCGAAACAGACCAGCAGACGCTTGCGCTTCGCCGCGGGCGACGTCGCTTTTCTTGCCAGCACGCGGCCGACGTGCGCCATCACCACGGCAAACAGCATCAAGCTGACGTGTTCAACGGCCCAGAACCGCGCCCCGGGATCGCGCATCGCGGCCCCGAAGTCGGCGAAGATCGACTTCGTGGTCGGGCTCAACACGAGGTACAGCGCAAAGCCAAGCAGGAACTGAAGGTCGAGCGCGATCACGAGGATCAGCCCCCAGCGGTCGGCACGATTGTGAGCGGCGGCCGCCATGACGGTCGCCATCACGCCGGCAATGAGCGCCACCCAGCGAAGCCACGAGTGTGCAGTCAGGACGAGTTCGTACATAGGATGAACCTTATCAGAAAGGCGGGAGGGCAGGATGGGGGACGGGCAGGAGGCGGACGGGAGGGGCTGGATGGTTGGGACGGCGGAGAGGCGGGAGGTCGGGACCGGCAGGAGGCGGGAAGCGCGAGGGGAGGACAGGCCGGAAAGGCGCAACAGGCGCGAGGCGCACGAGCGGGCGGGGACCGGCTCAGGGCAGTAGAGGCCGGGGTTATACTGCGGGCATGCGCAACAGCCTTATTCGCCTGATTCTGTTCACGGCGCTCGTCGGCGGCGCCGGGACGGTGGACGCTGAAGTCACGCGCGTCGACATCGCAAAGCGGACCGAGGTCGGCACCTCAGGCTACGAAAAGATCGTCGGCACGATTCACTTTGCCGTCGATCCGGGCCACCCAGGAAATCGGGTCATCGTCGACCTCGACGCCGCGAAGAAGAACGCGGCCGGACGCGTGGAATTCTCCGCCGACCTCTATATTCTGCGCCCGCGCGAACAGGCACGATCCAACGGTGTCGCGCTGGTGGAAATCTCGAACCGCGGACGCAAGAGCCTGTTGAGCACTTTCAACCGCGGCCCTGTGGAGCTCGATCCGTCGAAGGACGCCGATCTCGGCGACAGCTTCCTGACGCAGCAGGGCTACACGCTCGTCTGGGTGGGGTGGCAATTCGACGTGCCGCGGCAGGGCGGGCTGATGAAGCTGGACGCGCCGGCTTCCACGTCCAGCGGCGTGGTGCGTGCCGAGTTCACGACGAACGAGCGGGCGCTGGAGCAGACGCTGGCCGATCTCGCGGGCTATACGGCGTCGGATCCAGCCGCGCCCGACGCGACGCTCACCGTTCGCGACGGTCCGTTCGGAGCGAAGACGACGATTGCCCGGGGCCAATGGAGGCTGCGCGGCAACAACGTCGTCTCGATCGACGGAGGGTTCGAGCCGGGACGTACCTATGAGATCGCGTATCGCGCGGCGAACCTGCCCGTCGTCGCCGCGGGTCTGGCCGCCGTTCGCGACACGGCGTCGTGGATCAAGTACCGCGCCGATGCCACGGTGAGCGCCAGGCACGCGGTCACCTTCGGGTCGTCGCAGAGCGGACGATTCCTCCGCGCCTTCCTGTACTACGGGTTCAACAGCGACGAGCAGGGGCGGCAGGTCTTCGACGGCGTGATGGCCCACATCGCGGGAGCGGGGCGTCTGAGCATCAACGAAGCCCGTGGGGCGACGCCCAACGCGCTGTCGATGTACAACGCGACGAGGTTTCCCTTCTCCGACGCCCGCCAGCGCGATCCCAATACCGGTCGAACCGAAGGCCTGCTGGACAACGACCGCGCGCGCGAGAATCAGCCGAAGATTTTCTACACGAATACCGGCGTCGAGTACCTGGGGCGGCGGCCGCGCGGCCGCGCTCGTCCACACGACGCTCGATGGAAAATCCGATCTCACGCCGCCGGACAACGTGCGCGTGTATTTCCTGACAGGAGCGCAACACAGCCCCTCGCGGTTCCCTCCGCGGATGAGCAACGGGCAGCAGCTCGACAACCCCGTTGAATACGCGTGGACGCTGCGGGCGCTGCTGACGGGGATGGATCGCTGGGTGCGCCAGGGCACGGCGCCCCCTGCGAGCCAGCATCCGCGCCTGGCCGACGGATCGCTGATCGCTGGGGATCGCGTCGCATTCCCGGCGATTCCCGGCGTCGCCTCGCCGCGCACGATTCCCGCCGGCCGCGACGGCGCAGTCGTGTGGCCGCTGCTGGTGCCCCAGGTGGACGAAGATGGCAACGAGCGCGCCGGGATACGCGCCCCGACGGTGGCGGTCCCGCTGGCGACGTACACGGGCTGGAACTTCCGCAGTCCCGCGATCGGCGCACCAGGCGAGCTCGTCAGCCTGCTCGGATCGGCGATTCCATTCGCGCGCACGCGGACGGCGCGGGAGACGGCCGGCGATCCGCGGCGCTCGATCGACGAGCGCTATCCCTCCCACGAGGCGTATCTGGCTGGTATTCGCGAAGCAGCGCAGAAGCTGGTCGACGGCAGGTACCTGCTCGCCGAGGATCTGCCCAAGGTCGTCGAGCGCGCCCGGCAGCATTGGGACACCCCCACGATGACGACCAGCAGCAGGTGATGCATGGGAGAAGGTCAGACACCTGAAGCCTGAACACCTGACGACGGCGAAATCCACGCCATCAGCTTCAGTCAGGTTTCAGGTTTCAGACATCAGATTTATAGGGCGGGCTTATAAAAGCCGTCACAGTATTACTTCCTGTTATGGTCTGGTAAAAACATTTGATTTGACTCCTTGGGCGCCAGCCTGTGTAATTGCGTGGAAATGCTGCCGATTTCAATCCGCCGCGCACACCGCCGCGCCGGGCAACCCACCGTTGCCGTGCGAGCGGGGCTCGTCCGCGTGGTCGGCCGTTTTATTGGCGTCGTCGTTAGGGACGACAACCAAACGGGATGATGGCAGCACCCAAGTAAGACGCGACAGACCGGGGCCATCATCCGAGAAAGATGATGGCCCTTTTTGTTTAAGGCCGTTGGTGAATTGGGGCTGGGTGGGTTGGCGGAATCACCACCTCACGAAATCACCAGCTCACCAGCTTCGAGCTTGCAGTTATGAAGATTGCGTATCAGGGGGAACCGGGAGCGTTCAGCGAGGCGGCGGCGCGCCGGATCAGCTCCGACGCGCAGCTCGTGCCCTGCCGCGCCTTCGAGGACGTTTTCGATGCGGTCAAGGCCGGTCCTGCGGCGTACGGCGTGCTGCCGATTGAGAATTCCATCGGGGGCAGCATCCACCGCAACTTCGACCTGCTCCTCGAGCATCATCTGCCGATCGTGGGCGAGGTGGAACTGCGTGTCGAGCACCACCTCCTCGCGCTGCCGAACTGCACGATGGAGCGGGTGCGGCGGATCTATTCGCACCCGCAGGCGCTGGCGCAGTGCGATCGGTTTCTGCGAACGCTGGCCGGCGTCGAGGTGATCGCGACCTACGACACGGCGGGCAGCGCGAAGCTGATCGCGGACGAGCAGATGGATGATGCGGCGGCGATCGCTTCGGCCCGTGCTGCAGAAGTCTTCGGTCTGCTTCCGCTCCGGTCGTCGATTCAGGATTACGAGCACAACGTCACGCGGTTCCTGGTCATCGGCAACCGGCCGCTGTCCGCGGCGCCGCCCGACAAGACGACGCTCGTGTTCTCGCTCACCAATGAGCCGGGCGCGCTCTTCAAGGCGCTCAGCGTGTTCGCGTTGCGCGGCATCGACCTGACGAAGCTCGAATCGCGGCCGATTCCCGGCCGCAAGTGGGAGTATCTGTTCTACGCGGACCTCACCGCCGCGCGCGACGATCTCCCGTGTGCGCGGGCGCTGGCGCACCTGGCGGAGTTCGCACCGATGCTCCGCGTCCTTGGCTCGTATCCGAGCTGCACATCCATCACGAGCGACGCACCACCGATCGCTCAATCGCTCGAGAGGCCCGTGTGACCACCGGATCCAACCCGCTCACTACCGGGCCGAGCCGCGCGCCCGCCCGGGCGATGCTCAAAGCCGTCGGCTTCTCGGATGCCGACCTGCGCAAGCCGCTCGTCGGCGTGGCGAACACCTGGATCGAGATTGGTCCCTGCAACTACCACCTCCGCACGCTCGCCGCCGACGTGAAAGAGGGCATCCGGGCCGCCGGCGCCACGCCGATGGAGTTCAACACCGTCTCGATCTCCGACGGCATCACCATGGGAACCGAGGGAATGCGGACATCGCTCGTGAGCCGGGAGGTCATCGCCGACTCGATCGAGCTGGTCGCGCGGGGCAACGGGTTCGACGCACTGGTGGTGCTCGTCGGCTGCGACAAGACCATTCCGGGCGGGGTGATGGCGCTCGCGCGGCTGAACATTCCGGGACTCATCCTGTATGGCGGCTCGATTGCGGCCGGGCAGTTCCAGAACCGCAGCGTCACCATTCAGGACGTGTTCGAGGCCGTGGGCGCCCATGCCGCGGGCCGGATGTCCGACCGCGATTTCACCGCGCTCGAGGACGCGGCGTGTCCCGGTGCCGGCGCGTGCGGCGGCCAGTTCACCGCGAACACCATGGCTATTGTGTGCGAGTGTCTCGGCATCGCAGCGCTCGGGAGCGGGAGCGTGCCGGCGACCGATCCGGCGAAGGTGGGCGTCGCGCGCCGTGCGGGAGAGATGGCCGTGATGCTGGCGGCCCGCGGGATCCGGCCGCGCTCGATCATCACGCGCAAGGCGATTGAGAACGCGGTTGCGGTGGTGGCGGCTACCGGCGGATCGACCAACGCGGTGCTCCATCTGATGGCGATCGCGAAGGAAGCGGGCGTGGAGCTCGCCCTTCCCGACTTCGATCGGATCAGCTCGAACACGCCGCTCCTCGTCGACCTCAAGCCGTCGGGTCGGTTCGTCGCGACCGAGCTTCACGCGGCCGGCGGCAGCGCCCTGGTGGTGAAGCGGCTGGTCGAGAGCGGCGCCGTCGCCGGCGAGGCGCCGACGGTCACCGGCCGGACCCTGGCCGAAGAGGCCGCCACCGCGACTGAAACACCCGGTCAGGAGGTCGTCCGCCCGATCGATCGCCCGCTGAAGCCGACAGGCGGCCTGGTGATTCTCTTCGGTAACCTCGCGCCCGAGGGAGGCGTCCTGAAGCTCTCAGGCACCGAGCGCGCACACCATCGCGGGCCTGCGCGCGTCTTCGACAGCGAGGAGGCCGCGTTCGAGGCGGTTCAGGAGCAGCGCATCAAACCGGGTGACGTCGTCGTGATTCGGTACGAGGGACCCAATGGCGGCCCCGGCATGCGCGAGATGCTCGCCGTGACCGCGGCCATCGTCGGCGCCGGGCTCGGCGATACCGTGGCGCTGCTGACGGACGGGCGCTTCTCGGGTGCGACCCGCGGCTTCACCGTCGGGCATGTATCGCCGGAAGCGTCGCGGGGCGGACCGCTCGCGGCGATTGCCGACGGCGACACAATCACCATCGACGTCGTCAACAGACGGTTGGATGTCGAGCTGACCGACAGCGAGATCAAGGCGCGGCTCGCCGCGTGGGCGCCACCGCCGCCGCGCTATCAGACCGGAGTACTGGCGAAGTACGCGCGTCTGGTGTCGTCGGCGTCCATCGGAGCGGTGACAGGATAGGGTTCTAGGGTTCTAGAGGTTCTAGGTTCGATAGGGCGCTGGCGGTTCTATTGGTTCGATGGGTTCAGGTTCTCTGAACCCTGGAGCCCTAAGAACCGCTCGAACCCTTGGAACCGCTGAAATGTGAGAGGCCATGAGCGAGACCAAACCAACTTTGACAGGCGCAAAGATCCTCTGGGACTGCCTCGTGCGCGAGGGAGTCAACGTCGTGTTCGGCTACCCGGGGGGCGCGATCCTGCCGGCATACGACGCCATGCTCGACTATCCGATCCGGCACGTGCTCGTGCGGCACGAGCAGGGTGCGACGCACATGGCGGACGGCTATGCGCGCGCGACGGGTAAGGTCGGGGTCGCTGTGGCGACGTCGGGCCCCGGCGCCACCAACATGGTGACCGGCATCGCTACCGCGATGATGGACTCGTCGCCGATCGTCTGCATCACCGGGCAGGTCGGCAGCCCTCTGATCGGATCCGACGCGTTTCAGGAAACCGACATCACCGGTATCACGCTGCCGATCACCAAGCACAACTACCTCGTGACGCGCGCCAGCGACGTGGCGCCCGCGATCCGCGAGGCGTTTGCGGTGGCCGCCAGCGGCCGTCCGGGACCGGTGCTGGTGGATATCACGAAGGACGCCCAGCTCGGCAACACCCAGTTCGACTGGGACGCCGCCGCGCCGGACCTGGCGGCGCTGGCCCGCCCCGGGCACTCGATGGGCGTCGACCCGGTGGCCTTGATCAACGCGGCCGAGCGTCCGCTGATTTTCGCCGGCCACGGCATCATTCTCGGCGGCGCGGAGGCAGCGCTTCTGGCATTCGCCGAGAAGGCGAACATTCCGATTGCGATGACCCTGCTCGGCATCGGCGGGTGTCCGGCCTCTCATCCGCTGAACCTCGGGATGATGGGCATGCATGGCGAAGCCTGGGTCAATTCCGCGATCCAGGAAGCCGACCTGCTGATCGCGCTCGGCATGCGGTTCGACGACCGCGTGACCGGCAACCTGAAAACCTACGCGCTGAACGCGAAGAAGATCCACGTCGACATCGACCCCGCCGAGTTCAACAAGAACGTGGCGGTCGATGCCGCCGTGCCGGGCGAGGTGGGGACGATCCTCCGCGATTGGATGCCCCGCATTGCGGACGTGGATCGATCGGCGTGGCTCAGGCACATCACCGAGCTCAAGGGCGACTCGGCGGTGCGCGACATCCAGAACCTGCCCGACGACGGGCATCTCTATGCGGCCCACGTGATCAACGATCTGTGGCGTATCACCGAAGGACGCGCCCTCGTCGTCACCGACGTGGGGCAGCATCAGATGTGGGAGGCGCAGTATTACAAGCACGAAGCGTCTCGCTCGCTCATTACTTCGGGCGGGCTCGGGACGATGGGCTTCGCCCTCCCGGCGGCGATCGGGGCGAAGGTCGGGCGGCCGGATGCCGAAGTCTGGGTGGTCGTCGGCGACGGCGGCTTCCAGATGACGTGCCCCGAGCTCGCGACGATGGTGCAGGAGGAGCTCGACGTCAAGATCGCGATCATCAACAACGGGTACCTGGGCATGGTCCGGCAGTGGCAGGAGTTCTTCTATCAGCGCCGGTACACCGCGACCCCGATCTCCGGGCCCGACTTCAAGAAGCTGGCCGAGGCCTTTGGCGTGTTCGGCACGACCGTGACCACGCGCGGCCAGGTCGCCGGCGCGGTGGCAGCGGCGCGCAGCCACCGCGGCGCGCTCATCGATTTCCAGGTGGAGCAGGAAGACTCGGTGTATCCGATGGTGCCGGCTGGCGCGGACCTTCACAAGATGATCCGCCGGCCGTCGCCGATTGTCGAGACCGCGGCGGACTAAGTAGCCAGGCTTTGGGCTTTCGGCGTGGGTTCCTGCCGATGCCCAAAGCCCGACCGCCCAAAGCCAATCGCCTGAAGCCCAGAGCCTATATGCAAACATTTGCCGTTTACGTCGACAACAAGCCTGGCGTGCTGAACCGGGTCGCGTCGTTGTTCCGCCGCCGCGCCTTCAACATCGAGTCGCTGACGGTCGGACACACCGAGAAGCAGGGCATCTCACGGATGACGATCGTCGTCGATACCGACGAGCGCGGCGCCCGGCTGGTCGAGGCGAATCTCTACAAGCTGATTTCCGTCCGCCGCGTGGACAACATCAGCAAGGTGCCGAGCATTGCCCGCGATCTCGCGATGATCAAGGTCGCCGCGATCGGCGACGCGCGCACGCAGGTGATGCAACTCGTCGACGTGTACCGCGCGCGAATCGTCGATATCAGCCCCGAGTCGCTGGTGATCGAGACCACCGGCGCCGAGGACAAGATCGACAGCCTGCTCGAGGTGCTTCGCCCCTACGGGGTCACCGAAATGGTGCGCACCGGACGGGTCGAGATGGTGCGGGGCAGCGGCATGCCGCGCGCCGCAGCGGCGCGGGGCTCGGTCGTCGGTCTCGACGAAGCCGATGCGAGCGGCATGTCGGTGTAGGGACTGACGCTGACAGTTGACAGTTGCCAGGTCACAGTCAACAGTAACGGGAGTGAGATCCGCGGCCACCCCTGCGATGAGAACGTCGGATGCCAACTGTCAGCGGTCGTGTCAACTTCTTGTTACCAACTTCTTGCAGTCAACTTCCTGCTGCCAACTCTGACTGTCACATGTGATCGTCAGCTGTGAACTAGTGTAATCAGCGATTGGAGAGAGCCAACATGGCAACGATGTACTACGACAAGGACGCGGACCTGCGGCTCATCCAGGGCAAGAAGGTCGCGGTAATCGGTTACGGATCACAGGGGCACGCTCATGCGCTGAACCTGAAGGGGAGCGGCGTCAGCGTCAAGGTCGGCTTGCCGCCGGCGAGCCGGTCGCGCGCGACGGCGCAGGCCGCGGGCCTCGAGGTCGGGGACGTGGCGGCGGTCTCGAACTGGGCCGACGTGATCATGGTCCTCGTGCCCGACACGACGGCGGCGACGCTCTACAAGGACGCGATCGCGCCGAACCTCGCGCCTGGCAAGATGCTGATGTTCGCGCATGGATTCAATATCCGCTTCGGCACCATCACCGTTCGTCCCGATGTGGACGTCACGATGATCGCGCCGAAAGCACCCGGCCACCGCGTTCGCGAGCTGTATGTCGAGGGCGCCGGCACCCCCGCCCTGATCGCGATCCACCAGGACGCGACCGGCCAGGCGAGGGCGCTGGCGTTGTCGTACGCCAAAGGCATCGGCGTCACCCGCGCGGGAGTGATCGAGACGACCTTCGCCGAGGAGACCGAGACCGATCTGTTCGGCGAGCAGAGCGTGCTCTGCGGCGGGGTCAGCGCACTCGTCAAAGCCGGGTTCGAGACGCTCGTCGAGGCAGGCTACCAGCCGGAGATCGCGTACTTCGAATGCATGCACGAGCTCAAGCTGATTGTCGACCTGATGTATCAGGGCGGGCTGAAGTACATGCGATATTCGGTCAGCGACACCGCCGAACACGGCGACTACACCGGCGGCCCCCGGATCGTGACGGCCGAGACCAAGCGTGAAATGAAGAAGATGCTCGAGGAGATCAAGAGCGGCAAGTACGCTGAAGGGTGGATCGCGGAGAACGCGTCGGGCCGTCAGTGGTTCGAGGGCAAGCGCCGTGAGGAGCGCGCGCACCAGATCGAAAAGGTCGGTGCCGAGCTCAGGGCCCTGATGCCGTTCCTCAAGCCGGTCACGATTCCCGAGGAGGAAGCGATCGGCGCCGGCGCGCGAAAGAATGGCTAAGATTCGACCCGATGATCGCTGCCGCCGTGCACGCGCGGGAGTCACGGCGGCTCTCCACCCTGCTGGACGTCAGCCAGGCGCTTTCTGGCACCCTCAACCTGCGCTCGGCGCTGCACCGCGTGCTCGAAGTGCTCGCCAAGCATCACGGCACGGTGCGCAGCATGGTGACCCTGCTGCAGGACAACGGGGAACTCCACGTCGAGGCGAGCGACGGCCTCGACCAGTCGCCGCACGCGATCCGCTACCGGCTCGGCGAAGGCATCATCGGCAAGGTCGTCCAAAGCAGCAAGCCCATCGTCGTCCCGCGGGTGAGCCGCGAGCCGGCCTTTCTCAGCCGTGCGGCCAAGCGCCCTGAGCTGCCGAAGGAAGAGCTCAGCTTCATCTGCGTGCCAATCCTCCTCAACCGCCGGGCCGTCGGCGCGCTGGGCATCGATCTCAAGTTCAAAGCCGATCGCAACTACGACCGCAGCGTCCAGTTCTACGGGATCGTGGCCTCGGCAATCGCGCAAGCCGTCAAGATCCAGCGGTTGATCGAGGAAGACAAGAAGAAGCTGGTCGACGAGAACACGCAGCTGCGGCAGGAGCTGAAGGAGCGGTACGACTTCTCGAGCATCATCGGGAGCAGCGGCCCGGTACGTCAGATGTACGAGCAGATGTCGCAGGTGGCGGCCACGAACACCACGGTGCTGATCAGAGGTGAATCGGGGACGGGCAAGGAGATGGTCGCCCACGCCATCCACTACAACTCGCCGCGCGCCAACAAGCCGTTCATCAAGGTGAGCTGCGCCGCGTTGCCCGACAGCCTGATCGAGTCGGAGCTGTTCGGCTACGAAAAGGGCGCCTTCACCGGCGCCGAGCAGCGCAAGAAAGGGCGGTTCGAGCTCGCCGAGGGCGGCACGCTGTTCCTCGACGAGATCGGCGACATCAATCTCACCACCCAGGTGAAGCTGCTGCGAGTGCTGCAGGAGCGTGAGTTCGAACGGCTGGGCAGTACCGAAACCGTCAAGGTCAACGTCCGACTGATCGCCGCGACCCACAAGGACATGGAACGGGCGATCGCTGCCGGTACGTTCCGCGAGGATCTGTACTACCGGCTCAACGTCTTCGCGATTTTCGTGCCCCCGCTCCGGGAGCGGAAAGCGGACCTGCTGCTCCTCGTCGATCACTTCCTCGAGAAGTTCTCACACGAGCACAAGAAGAGCATCAAGCGGATCTCGACGCCGGCCATCGACATGCTGATGAGCTATCACTGGCCGGGCAACGTCCGGGAGCTGGAGAACACCCTGGAACGCGCGGTCCTCATGTGCGACAGCCAGGTCGTTCACGGCCATCACCTGCCGCCCTCGCTGCAGACGGCCGAAGCCTCCGGCACCGTCACGCGCGTGTCACTGAGCGACGCGGTGGCCGGCTTCGAGAAGGACCTCATCCAGGATGCGTTGAAGACGACGCGCGGCAACCGCGCGAAAGCGGCGCGGCTGCTCGACACGACGGAGCGTGTCTTGAACTACAAAGTCCGCAAGTACACCATCGACGCCCGCCGGTTCACGGCCTAGCGCCGCTCGTGGCGCCGCATTCGCAGGAGCGAAGGTTCTCGACAAGGTAGAGCGCACGTCCATCCTCGTGTGCCAGCGCCCGCAGCGAGAACGATTTCGTCACGAATGTCTTCAGCGCCTCGGATGCGGCACTTTCCGTCACGACGACGTATCGCACACCGCACGCCAGGCTGGCTCGACAGGGTGATCCCGGCGAAGTCCCCGGAGCGGGCGTCCGGCCCTCGGACAAGTCGAGGATGGGCCCGAGGATCGGGTCCGCCTCGAAGGCTGCCGTGGTCCGCGGCGACATACGGGAAATGGCGCCGCCCGCCTGCGGATGCTCGTGCAGCGTCTGGTGGTAAAGGACGCGATAGTCGATCGCGCCGCGCGCCGTGATGCCGTCGGCGATGCCGAGCGGAATCTCCAGCACGATGCCCTGCGGCCGCGCGTTCATCGATGCGTACAACGCCGGCCGCTCGATCAGAAGGAACGGATGCGGCCGCGGCCAGCAATCGAGCGTGACCGCCAGGACGGCGGCGACCCCGATCGCGGTGCCGCGGGGCGACCGCCTGATCGAGGTGAGCGCCATCGCGCCCAGGATGGCGATCATCAGCTGAGCAACGGCGATGGCGCGGCCTGGAATGCGCGCGTTGGCGATTCCCGGCACGAACCTGAGGAACGTCTGCGGGAGCATGAACGCCGTGTTGGCGCCGAGCACCTGGAGATACGGGCCGAGCGACCAGACGAAGAAAACGCCGGCGACCCAGAGGTAGACCCGCGCGTCCGGCTGCGTCCTGAGGCGGCGGATCGCCACGACGAGCAGCGCCAGCGGCGCCAGGCCGAGCCACGCGATTTCCTCCATCGAGTCGATCCCGAGTCGTTCGAGGAGCGCAGACGTCCAGGGACCGGACAGGAAACCGAGCGGGTTGCCAAGGAACAGCGTCGCGACGTCGATGCCCGGCGGGGCGCTGCGCCAGAAGTACGTCTGCGTCGCGTAGTCGCCTGCCAGCCACAGCCGCAGGCCGAGAACGAGCACGGGGCTCAGCAGCGCCGCCGTCGCAATCGCCGTCACCGGCAGAAACCGCCACGACCCTGGCGTCCAGCGGATCAGGTGGCACCGCGACGGTGATGACCGGCGACTTCCAGATGAGGAAGGCGGCTAAGAGGAGAAATCCAAGCACGACGCGCGGGTTGAACGTATCCGTCATGCGAAGGCGGATGCCGACGACTGTCGTGTCCACGCCTCCGGTTGTGTGGATCCACACGACGATGGCGCAGGCGATCGCGATCAGCGCCACGACGATCCCCAACGCGGCGCGGCGGCGCGGCGTCAACGAACGGGCGCCCAGCCGAACCACCCGATACGACAGCGAAAGATGCAGGGCCGCGAGCAGCAGCCCGAGGATCAGGTAGTAGTAATCGATGTACGCCACGAGACCGATCGCGCCCGCGAGGGCGAGAGCGGTCGCAACAGCCGGCTTTCTCTCGTAGCGAAGCGTCGCCAGCAGCACCAGGGGGAGCCCCCAGGCCGACAGGAGGTTCAGGTGCCCGTACAGCCTGACCAGCAGAAACGGTGCGCCTCCGAAAGCGATCGCGGCGAAGACCGAGGATAAACGGCTGCGGGTGATGGAATAGGCCGCGGCGTACGTGACCGCGAAGTTCAGGAAGACGGCCGCGATCAGCGCGGCGTTGTAGAGGATGACCAGCTCAATCTTCCAGGGCAGCATGGCTGCCGGTACCGTCAGGAGCGGCGTCAGCGTGTGGGTGACGAGGCTGGTACCGATCGGCGCGAAAAGGTCTGGCGTCCAGAAAACCGATTGGCCGGCGGCCAGCGCCGTGCGGACCCACCAGAAGTTCCAGATCACGGCGAGGTTGTCGCCGGCGTCCCGGCCGAGCACGGCCACCGCCAGGAGCTGCGGCAGGGGCCAGGTGAACAACGCGGCGAGGACGCCGAACAGGGTCAGGGCAGAGCAGTGCGCGGCTGCCGATCTCAATCGAACACGCTCGTGGGTGGTCCTAGGCTGCTGCCCCGATCAGATCCCCCCGATGCACAGGTACTTTCATCTCCAGGAACTCCTCCAGCCCATATTTCGATCCTTCCCGTCCGATTCCCGATTCCTTCATCCCGCCAAAAGGCGCGACCTCGGTGGAGATCAAGCCGGTGTTGACGCCGATGATGCCGAATTCCAACGCTTCCGCGACCCGCCAGACACGGCCGATGTCGCGGCCGTAGAAATAGGCCGCCAAGCCGAACTCCGTGTGATTCGAGAGCGAGATGGCGTCGGCTTCCGTCTCGAATCGGAAAAGCGGTGCGACCGGTCCGAAGGTCTCCTCGCGCGCCACGTCCATGTCGACAGTGACGCCGGTCAGCACGGTCGGCGCGAAAAAGCGGCCACTGCCGCGCGTGCCGCCCTTTACGACGGTCGCGCCCTTCGAAACGGCGTCACGGATATGGCTTTCCACTTTCTCGACGGCCTTCAGATCGATCAGCGGTCCCTGCGTAACCCCTTCCTCGAAACCGGAGCCGGACTTGAGCTTATCGACAGCGCGCCCGAGGCGGGCCGCGAACTCGTCGTAGACCGAGGCCTGCACGAGGAACCGGTTGGCGCAGACGCAGGTCTGCCCCGTGTTCCGGTACTTCGAAATGATCGCGCCCTCGACCGCGGCATCAAGGTCCGCATCGTCGAACACGATGAAGGGCGCGTTGCCGCCGAGCTCGAGGGAGACCTTCTTGACGGTCGACGCGCACTGGGCCATCAGCAGCTTGCCGATCTCGGTCGAGCCAGTGAAGGAAATCTTCCGGACCGTCGGATTCGACGTGAGCTCACCGCCCACCTCCGCCGCGGCGCCCGTCACGACATTCAGTACCCCCTTCGGTATCCCGGCGCGCTCGCCCAGTACCGCGAGCGCCAGCGCCGAAAAGGGCGTCTGCGATGCCGGTTTGGCGACGACGGTGCAGCCGGCCGCGAGCGCCGGCCCGACCTTCCTCGTGATCATCGCGATCGGGAAGTTCCACGGCGTGATGCAGCCGACCACCCCGATTGCCTCCTTGATGACGACAATGCGCTTGTCACGCGCGTGCGAGGGGATCGTGTCGCCGTACGCCCGCTTCGCCTCTTCGGCGAACCATTCGATGAACGACGCCCCGTAGGCGACTTCCGTGCGCGATTCGGCGAGCGGTTTTCCCTGTTCGAGCGTCATCAGCCTGGCCAGATCGTCCTGGTTGGCCATGATCAGCTCGTACCAGCGGCGCAGGACCGCCGTGCGTTCCTTCGCCGGCCTGGCCCGCCAGTCGGGATATGCCGCCGCGGCCGCGGCGATGGCTTCACGTGTCTCGTTGCGGCCAAGTTTCGGCACCGTGCCGATGATTTCGCCGGTCGCGGGATCGTCGACCGCGATGGTCGAACCGCCAGCAGGGGCAACCCAGCGCCCGTCGATGTAACAGGCCTCACGAAAAAGCTCGTGATCCTTGAGAAGCTTCGTGATTCGCTCGGCTACCACGCTTGCCATCTTTGACTCCCTTCGATTCGAGTCCTTGATCAGCATAGCGCAAGGTGTGCGGAAGATTCCCGCGCAAACGACTGGGCCTCGAAACCTGAGCCTGAAATACTCAAGCTGCGACTCGGTTTAAGATGATCTCCTGACTATCTGGAGGGAGCCGATGCGTCAGAATGCCGGGTGTGTTTTTCCTGCCTTCGTGTCCGTAGTACTCGTAGCTGCCGCCGTCCAAGTCGCGCTCGCACAGGCGGCACCGTCCGGAGCGAAACGGACTTATGTGTGGTTTGCGGAGCTCGTCTCCTTCGACGCCTCGGCGAAAACCATGACAGCCAAAGCGGCAGTCACCGAGGCAGTGGCGAAATACATCGATCGATTCAAACCGGGACAGCGCATCGTGTTGGTCTGGTCGGCCGACAATACGACGCCCGAAACCGGACCGGTCCGTTACATCGAGAGCTACGATGCGATGAAAGGCTCGAACGTCGACCAGGGATACATCCTGCCGGCGGAGTTCGTGTCGGCTGACGCCGCCGCACGGGCCATCACGTTCAGGGCGACTGTGCCGGCGGCCGCGGTCCAGACGCTGACCGCGATCCAGCCCGGACGTCCGATCGCCGTGACCACGCCGATGAGTCAACCCTCCGAGACGGCGGTGATCGCGTCGATCGCGATCTCGGATCGTTCGCAGCCGGCGCCGCCGAAATCGAGTGAGACGCATCAGGAGAGCTCGGCGCAGCCCCGCGCCAAGTAGGTCGCCGGTCCGGATTCTGGGTATGCTGGTGTGACGTTGGTTCCCGCCGCACTCGCATTCGCCACCTGTCTCGGTCTCGGCCACGCCCCTTTTGCGCCGGGTACATTCGGTTCGGCCGCCGGCCTTCTGTTATGGGCCGCGCTGCCACAGTCCGCGGCAGCGCATGGCGCCGCGATTGTCCTGATCTTCGCGGCAGGCGTCTGGAGCGCCGGCATAGCCGAACACCATTTTCGCGGCACGGATCCGGCACCGGTCGTCATCGACGAGGTCATGGGCATGCTCGTGACGCTCTTCATGATTCCCGTGGGTTGGCCCGGGGCGGCTGCCGGCTTCGTGCTCTTCAGGGTCTTCGACGTGATCAAGCCGCCGCCGGCAAACCGTCTGGAGCGGCTGCATGGGGGCATGGGCATCATGGCCGACGATTTCATGGCCGCCGTATATGCGAACCTGCTCCTGCGGGTCGCTCTTGCACTAGGTAGTCGGATGGTTTGGTGATCGGGACATTGCTCGGGGATGAAACAATGCGAGTTGCCACCTTCGTTCGCACGGTGACGGGCGCGTGCACATTACTGCTCCTGGTCTCGAGTCTCGGGACCTCGGCAAGGGGACAAGGCGGCGCGGCTGGTCTACAGCGGTTGGAAGGCGAGCTCGAGACCCTTGCCGCGCGAGCGGGAGAGCCGCGGGTGTCGAGCGCCGCAGGCGTGACGCGATCCGATGCGCCGCTATTGACGATCGAAAACACGGCGCCTTTCGAAAACAGCGAGCAGCGCCGGCTGGTGATGGTCGGCGGCCTGAACGGCGACGAACGCGGTAGCCTGGCCATCCTGGGCGCGATCGCGTGGTTCAAGACAAGCGCGCCTCCGTCTCTTCGCAGGATCTGGGCAGTGAGCGCGATGCCGTCGGCAGATCCCCACCAGCGCGCCCGCGCCCGGCCCTATCTGTTTCCGCCGTTGAACGGTTTCTTCGATGATGCCGAGCAGCCCGAGAGCAGATATGCGTGGCGATGGGCGAACTTCCAGGCCCCGGACCTCGTGCTGGAAGTGTGGGGCGGCGATTCGATGTCGTGGACCGCGAGCGATTTTCCGACATTGAAAGGGGCAGCCGACCTTCCCCGCGGGTCCCTGGCGGCGGCGATGTCCGGCGGGGCGGGCCCCGACGGCGGGGGTGCGCCTGCGATCGTTGTCACGGCTCGCGCGACCGATGGGCCTCAGCTGCTGCAGCAGGTCTTGAAAGCGGCTGCCGGGCTGCCGCGATCGGCGTTGCACTCCGAGATCATCGCTCGCACGGCCCGAACTCCCCTTGAAATCGCCGGCGTGCTGGCCCGTCGGTACCCGGCCAACGCTGTCGTGAACTACATCCCGTCGGTGGCGTGGACCAACACCCTGCGGCTGGCGGCAATCACCGGTGACGCCTCGCTGGGGCAGCGGGTCCGCCAGCAGACGTTGCCCTGGGTCTCGGGGGCGAAGCCCCTGTTCGCCGAGCAGATCAACCTCGGGGCGGCTGCCGGTGCCATGGTCTATGCGGAGTTGGCGGCAGCCGGTGATGAATCGGCGCGTGTCCTGGCGATCCAGGGTGCCGAGGCTGCCTCTGCAGAGGGGCCAAACGGCATCGCTCAATACGGCCAGGGGTGGCCCGAAGACATGTTCATGACGGCCGCCGTTCTATCGCGCACAGGCAAGATGCCCGGCCGCGAGCGCGACCTGGATCGGCTGGCGGACCGGCTCACCGCGTATGCGGTTCGGCTGCAGCGTGAAGACGGGATTTTCATTCATTTCACCGATGGCCGTCAGCCGTGGGGCCGGGGCAATGGATTTGCGGCACTCGGGTTGATGGAAGGACTCAGCGCGATTCCACAAGCGCATCCTCTGCGCGAGCGGATCCTCACGATCTATCAGCGCCAGATGCAAGGGCTCGTTCCGCTGCAGGCTCCCGACGGCATGTGGCGGCAGATCGTGGATGAGCCGGGCAGCTATCGCGAGGAGTCGGTGACCGCGATGGTCCTGTCGGCGATGGCGCGAGGGATTCGGAACGGGTGGCTCGACCAGACGTATCGTCCGGTTGTCGAGCGCGCGTGGCGGGCGCTGGCAGCCCACGTCACGCCGGATGGCTCGATCATCGATGTGTGCACGGGAACGAGTGCCGGGCCGACGCGCCGTTACTACCTCGATCGACCAGCGATTGCGGGCCCTGACGATCGCGGAGGCGCGATGGCGCTGCTCGCGGCGATGGAGATGCACGACCTCGGCCGGTGAGTCTCTTGATTTCCCCATTCACCCCATGAGGGCCTGGATCGTCGCCGTCGGCAGCGAGATGCTGACGCCATTTCGCGTCGATACCAACTCGCTCGTCATCACGGAGCGGCTGAACGCCATCGGCTGCGATGTCCGCCTGAAGGTGGTGGTCGGCGACTCCGTCGACGAGCTGGCCCAGGTGCTGACGGCTGCGCTTGACTCTGCCGATCTGGTGGTCTGCACCGGCGGACTTGGCCCAACCGAAGACGACATCACGAGGGACGCTTTGACGCGCGTGCTCGGCGTGCCCCTCGAGACCGACGAAGCCATCGTCGAACACATTCGCGCGCGGTTTGCGCGGCGCGCCATGACGATGCCCGAGATCAACCGCCGTCAGGCGATGGTGCCGCGAGGCGCGACCGTCCTTGCGAACCCAAACGGCACCGCGCCAGGACTCTGGATCGAGCACGGCCAGGTGCGCATCCTCGTGCTGCCGGGCCCACCGCGCGAGATGACGCCGATGCTCGCCGCGGTGATACAGGAACGGCTGGCACCGTACAGCGGCGCGCGGGGCCTCTTTCGCCGGGTGATCAAGATCACGGGCCGCCCGGAGTCCGACGTCGATGCCCGCGCCCAGCCGATCTACGGACGCTGGACCACGCAGCCGGTGCCCATCACCACGACAATCCTCGCGGTGCTCGGCCAGATCGAACTGCATCTGACCGCCGCCGCGGAGAGTCGCGTTGAAGCAGATATCGCGCTCGATGCCGCCGTCCTGGAACTTCAGGACGCCTTTGGATCGTCGATTTTCAGCGCCGACGGGCGGCCCCTGCCGCGTGTCGTCGGCGACATGCTGCGTTCGGCGGATTGGACCATTGCCGTCGCGGAGTCGTGCACGGGCGGCCTGCTCGCCTCGCTGCTGACCGACGTGCCGGGCAGTTCCGACTACGTCGAGCGCGGCGCCGTGTGTTACAGCAACCGCGCGAAAATCGATTGGCTCGGTGTACCCGAAGCGATCATCGCCGAGCATGGCGCCGTCAGCGAGCCGGTGGCGCAGTCAATGGCGGAGGGCATCCGCACCCGTGCGCATACGGACGTCGGCATCGGCGTCACGGGGATCGCGGGGCCAGGCGGCGGCACGCCGGATAAACCAGTCGGGACCGTCGCGATCGCGGTCGTCGCCGGCGACGACACACGCGTTCGAACATTTCAGTTCATCGGCGAACGCGAACAGGTGAAGTACCAGTCGGCTCAGGCGGCACTGAACATGCTGCGGCTCATGATGCTGGAACGCAGGAAGGACGCTGAGAGCGGAAAGCTGAGAGCTGAGAGCTGAGAACTGAAAGCCAAGGATCATACGAAGCAGTCAGCATTTTCTGATGCGTCTCTTTGCGTCGATTGACATGTCCGACGCTGCGCGCGCCGCGATCGCGGCCGAACAAGCGGCGATCGTATCGTCGATGGGTGATGCCGCTCGGGACCTGAGGGTCGTTCGCCCGGAACACATGCATCTGACGCTGGCGTTCGCCGGCCAGGCGACCGACGCGGTCGGGGCCGCGATCGTTGAGAGCATGAGACTCGAGATCGCTCAGGCGCCCTTCGAGCTGACGTTCGGGGGCGTCGGGACTTTTCCGCCGCGGGGAGCGCCGCGAATCCTGTGGCTCGGTGTCATAGGCGGCGCTGACGCCGTCCTCTCGCTGCATGCCACGGTGGCGGGCCGGTTCGAGACTGCCGGTGTGCCCCAGGCCCGCCGGCCGCTCCAGCCGCACCTGACGCTCGCGCGATGGCGCCGCACATCGGGATCGTTCCGGTTGAAGGCGACCGGCAACGTCCATCGCGTGGCCACAGTTGAGGTCGCGCGCGTCGCCTTGTACCAAAGTCGGTTATCCTCGTCCGGGCCGCCGACCTATGTTCCGTTGGCGTATTCTCCTCTAAGGACGAACTGACCCTCCCAAGATGCCCGTCATCGCCATCGTCGCCGCCTACGCCATCGGATCCATCCCCTTCGCGCTGATCCTGGCGCGGCAGTGGGGCACGAGGGACCTGCGACTCATTGGCAGTGGCAACCTCGGTGCGGCGAACGTATGGCGCGCGACGGGGGCCACCGCCGGTGTCCTGGTTGCGCTCCTCGACATCTTGAAGGGCGCCGCCGGGGTTGTCGTGGCCGAGCGGCTCAATAGCGGCGCCGCAGCGCCGGCTGCGGCCGGTGTCGCAGCCGTCGTGGGGCACATCTACCCGGTGTGGCTGGGCTTTCGCGGCGGGAAGGGCGTCGCGACGAGCTGCGGTGTCTTCGCCGTGCTGACCCCGCTCGCCGTCGTGCCGGCCCTCGCGGTCTTCGCCATCAGCGTGTGGATTACGAAATACATCTCGGCCGGGTCGGTGCTGGCGTCCCTTGCGCTGCCGCCGCTCGCGTATGCCACCGGCGGCTCCCCGTCGGCCGTCACCGCCGCGGCCGTCGTGGCGGCCCTGGTCCTCTTTCGTCACCGTTCCAACCTGACGCGGGTGCGTGCGGGCACCGAGCCCCGGGTAGGGATGGTCGCGCCCGAGGGTTAGGCCCATGCAACACGTCACCGTGCTCGGCGCGGGCGGTTGGGGAACGGCGCTCGCCGTTCATCTTGGCCGGATCGGTCACGAGGTGCGCCTTTGGGCGCGCGATCCCGCGCTCGTCGCCGAGGTAGCCGCCCGCCGCGCGAACGCCGTGTATCTGCCCGACGTTTCGCTTCCAGAAACCGTGACCGTGACAGCTTCCTTGGCAGAAGCGCTCGCCGACTCCAAGCTCGTGGTCTCGGCGCTTCCCTCACACGGCTGTCGTGCCGTGCTGCGGGTGGCGGCTCCCCACATCGAGTCGAACGCGACCCTCGTCAGCGCCACGAAAGGCCTCGAGACCGACACGCTGCTGCGGATGTCGGAGGTGATCGCGCAGGAGCTGGGCACGGGGCGTCCTGTGGTCGTGCTGTCGGGGCCGAGCTTCGCGGTCGAGGTGGCCCACGAACGTCCGACGGCGGTCCTTGCCGCCTCGACTTCGGAGGCGGCGACCGGCCTGGTCCAGGAAGAGTTCCGCGGGCCGTACTTTCGTCTATACGGGTCGCAGGACGTCGTCGGCGTCGAGATCGGCGGGGCCATGAAGAACGTCATCGCGATCGCCGCCGGGGTGGTCGAAGGGCTCGGGCTGGGACACAACGCCTTGGCGGCCCTGATCACGCGCGGCCTGGCTGAGATCACGCGGCTCGCTTGCGCTGCTGGAGGCCGCCGGGAGACGACCGCCGGCTTGAGCGGGCTCGGCGACCTCGTGCTGACGTGCACGGGACGGCTCAGCCGAAATCGCCACGTCGGCCTCGAGCTCGCGCAGCGGCCGTCGGCTCCACGAAATCCTCGCCGGCGATGAAGATGATCGCGGAGGGCGTGAACACGACCCGCGCCGTGCTGGCGCTCGGGGAGCGCTACGGCGTCGAGCTGCCGATTGCCACGCAGATGGGTGCCGTGCTCGACGGGCGATCGGAGGTCCGCGCGGCAGTCGATGCGCTGATGGTCCGGCCACAGCGGACGGAGAGCGAAGGAGGTTAGGGCGCGCCCTTAGCCGCCCGCACAGGCTGCGATACCCTGTCCGCGATAAGATCGAGGAAATGGGTGTCTTCGGCCGGCTCCGCGACAGTCTTTCCCGCACCAAGCAGCAGATCGTCGATCGCTTCGAAGACCTCGTCCGGCAGGCGGACGAGCCGGAGCGGCGTGCGCGGCCGATTGACGTCGAGACCCTCGAGGCCCTCGAGGAAGTCTTGATCTCCGCCGACATCGGCGTGGCGGCGACCGAGCGGATCATCGCGGCCGTCAAGGGCCGGACCCGCAGCGGCGAAAGCCTTCGAGATCTGGTGAAACAGGAGATCCGACAGGTATTCGCGGGCGTCGATCATCGGACCGCCGCCGCCAGCGCTCCCATCGTGACCCTGGTCGTCGGCGTGAACGGGACCGGCAAGACCACCACCGTCGGCAAGCTCGCGAACCTGCTCAGGAAGGAAGGGCGGCAACCACTGATCTGCGCGGCCGACACATTCCGCGCCGCAGCCGTCGAGCAGCTCGAGATCTGGGCGCGTCGGGCCGGCGTCGACATCGTGCGGGCGAAGGACGGCGCCGATCCCGCGGCCGTCGTATTCGATGCCATCACGTCTGGAAAGGCAAAAGGCCGGGATCCCATCCTCATCGATACCGCGGGTCGCCTGCATACCCGGGTGAACCTGATGAACGAGCTCGAGAAGATTCGCCGGATTGCGTCACGCGAGGTGCCGGGCGCGCCGCAGGAAGTCTTGCTCGTGCTGGACGCCACGGTCGGCCAGAACGGCGTCGTCCAGGCGCGCGAGTTCACCAACGCCGCCGGCGTGAACGGCATTGTGCTTGACGAAGCTGGACGGGACGGCAAAGGGCGGCGTCGCCGTCGCGATCGCCCACGACCTGAAGCTCCCGATTCGCTACGTGGGCGTTGGCGAGGGGATAGACGATCTCGTCGCGTTCGACGCGAGCGAGTATGTGGACGGCCTGTTCGAAGAGAAGTGGTGACGTCCTGACAGCATCCGACTACATGGCGCGCGCGCTGTTCCATGCCGCCCGGGGGCGTGGACGCACGAGTCCGAATCCGATGGTCGGCGCGGTGGTGGTGTCGCCCGACGGGGTCGTCCTCGGCCAGGGCTTCCACGCGCGCGCTGGCGAGCCTCACGCGGAGATCTACGCGCTCGACGAAGCGGGGACGGGCGCGCAGGGCGCAACCCTCTACTGCACGCTCGAGCCCTGCTCGCACATCGGGCGGACCGGCCCCTGCGTCGTCCGGATCGTCGAGGCCGGTATCTCGCGGGTCGTCGCCGCGGTCGAGGATCCGAACCCGCTGGTGCGAGGCCGGGGATTTGCCTACCTCAAGGGACACGGCGTCGACGTCGAGGTCGGCCTCTGCGCGGCAACGGCGACCTGCCTGAACCAGCCGTTTTTCACCCTGACGCGGGAGCGGCGGCCATTCGTGGTGCTGAAGGCCGCCACCAGCCTGGACGGGTGCATCGCGGAGTCACCCGGACGCCGCTCATCGCTCACCTCGGACGTGGCGAACCGGCACGCGCAGCGCGTTCGGGCGGAGGTCGACGCAATCGGCGTCGGCTCCGGCACCGTGCTCGCCGACGATCCCTTGCTGACCCCTCGCGGCCCGTTCCGCGCGCGCCCGCTGGCGCGCGTCATCTTCGACCGCCGTCTGCGGACGCCCCCGGAGGCGCGTGTCCTCTCGACACGTGACGCCGGCCCTGTCATTATCGTCACGACGACGGCCGGGGCGGCGCGACGGGACCTGCGCAGCCGCCTCGAGGCGGCAGGCGCCGAGATCGAAATCGCACCGGACGGCACGCTCCACGCCGCGCTCACGTGCCTGGGCAGGCGCGTCATTGGATCGCTTCTTCTCGAAGGCGGAGCCGGCTTGCACCGGGCAGCATGGGATGAAGGGCTGGCCGACTTCGTGCGGCTCTATGTGACGCCTCACGTGATTGGTTCCGGCGGCCTCAGGTTTCTCGACGGGCGGCCGTTTTCGTCAGCGGCCTTGTTCGACCCGCGGATCGAACCGCTGGGTCCCGATGTGCTGATAGAGGGTTATGTTCACGGGCCTCGTTGAAGCGATTGGAGAGCTCGTCGAGTGCAAACCGACGAGCGGTGGCGTCCGTGTGCGGATCGGCTCGCCGCTCGCGGGCGAGCTCACCCCGGGCGAAAGCCTGGCGGTCAACGGCGTCTGTCTGACGGTGATTCTGGCGGAGGCGGGCGAAATCCACGCGGACGTCGGGCCTGAAACGCTGCGCGTGACTACGCTCGGCACCCTCGCCCGCGGGGCACTCCTGAACCTCGAACGTCCGTTGCGCGCCGACGGCCGCTTCGGGGGCCACCTCGTGCAGGGCCACGTCGATGCGATCGGCCACGTTCAGGAAGTGCGCGCGGACACCTCGTTTCGCTGGGTGACGGTGAGCTTCCCATCGCAGCTGGCGCCGTACATCATTCACAAGGGCTCGATCGCGGTCGACGGGATCAGCCTCACGGTGGCGGGGCTCGGCACGGATCGTTTCGACGTGCAGGTCGTGCCTCATACTGTGGAGCACACGAACCTGAGGGCGGCCCAGATCCGCGACCGCGTCAACCTCGAGTGCGATCTGGTGGCAAAGTACGTCGTCCGCGCCGTGGAATTGGCGGGCCTCACGCTGGCGCCGCTGCGAGCGGGAGAGGTGGCACATTAGGGTGAAACTGCTAGCTCTCAGCTTTCAGCTGGTCAGCTGAGAGCCGCCGAGCTGATAGCAGTGAACTGATGGCTGATGGCTGAATGGCTGATAGTCAAGAGAATCCAAAGATGAAACGCCGGATTGAAATCGCGAAAGGTGCTCGGAAGCAGCCGAGCCATTTTGCGCGGATCGAGGATGCCATCGCTGCGATCCGCGCCGGCAAAATGGTCATCGTGGTCGACGACGAGGACCGGGAAAACGAGGGCGATCTGACCATCGCGGCGGAGAAGGTCACTCCAGAGGCGATCAACTTCATGGCCCGGTACGGACGCGGACTGATCTGTCTGTCGATGACGCCGGAGCGGCTCGACGAGCTCGAGATCCCGCTGATGGTTTCGCAGAACACCTCGCGGTTCGAGACCGCCTTTTGCGTGCCGATCGAGGCGAAAGGCCGGACGACGACCGGCATTTCGGCCGCCGATCGGGCGACGACCGCGCTCACCGCCATCGATCCGGCGACCAAGCCATCAGACCTGGCCAGGCCCGGCCACATGTTTCCGCTTCGCTCGCGCACGGGCGGCGTCATGGTGCGCGCCGGCCAGACCGAGGCCGCCGTCGATCTCGCCCGGATGGCCGGCCTGTACCCGGCGGGCGTCATCTGCGAGGTCATGAACGAAGACGGCACGATGGCACGCGTGCCGCAGCTCGCGAAGTTCGCCAAGAAACACGGACTGCTGCTCATCACGATCGCCGACTTGATCAAGTACCGGATCCGCAACGAGCTGCTGCGTCAAGCGCGTCGCCACGGCGAGGCTGCCCACGAAGTACGGGGCGTTTCAGATTCACGCGTTCGAAAACCTGCTGGACAAGCAGACGCACGTCGCGCTCGTGCAGGGCGACATCACCGACGGGCTGAACGTGCTGGTGCGCGTCCACTCGTCGTGCCTGACGGGGGATGTGCTGCATTCGATCCGTTGCGACTGCGGAGCACAGCTGGATGCGGCGATGCAGCGGATTGGAGCCGAGGGTCGAGGCGTCCTGCTGTACCTGAATCAGGAAGGCCGCGGAATCGGGCTGGTCGGCAAGATTCGCGCATACGAGCTGCAGGACGAGGGGTTCGACACGGTCGAGGCCAACGAGCGGCTCGGCTTCAAGGCCGATCAGCGCGATTACGGCGTCGGCGTGCAGATTCTTCGGGAGCTCGGCATCCGCTCGATGCGTCTTCTGAGCAACAACCCCCGCAAGCTCGTGGGCATCGAAGGCTACGGGCTGTCGGTCAGCGAATGGCTGCCGATCGAAATTCCTGCCTCCGATTCGACGCGGCGATACCTGAGGACGAAGAAAGAGAAGCTGGGGCACAAGCTGTCGTCTGTCTAAAGGTTCCAGAGCCGGAACCTCTCGTCCGTTGACACCACGCCACCCCTCAGATACGATAACGTCTTTCAGTAGAGCAGGTTAGCCGTTCCATGTTCGAATCCCTGAGCACACGCCTCCAGGACGTATTCAAGACGCTGCGCGGGGAAACGCGGCTGACGCCTGAGACGATCGAGGCGGCGCTGCGGGAGATCCGGCTCGCCCTGCTCGAGGCCGACGTCAACTTCAAGGTCGTCAAGGCGTTCGTCGACCGCGTCCGCGACCGGGCGATGGGGCAGGACGTGCTTCGCAGCCTCTCGCCGTCCCAGCAGGTCGTCAAGATCGTCCGCGACGAGATGGTGGCCCTGTTCGGCGACGCCGAGGGTGGCCTGCAGACGACGAACAAGCGGCCGCGCGTCATCCTGCTGCTCGGACTGCAGGGCGCTGGCAAGACGACGACGGCCGGCAAGCTGGCGACGTGGCTGACGAAGCAGGGGCGCCATCCACTGCTCGTCTCGACCGACGTCAAGCGGCCGGCGGCGATTCAGCAGTTGAACGTCGTCGCGCAGATGGCGGCGGTTCGCGTGCACGACCCGGCGGGGCAGATGGATCCGGTCGCGCGCGCGAAGGGCGCGGTGGCCGAGGCCACGAACCTCGGGTTCGACGTCGTCATCGTCGACTCGGCCGGGCGGCTGCACATCGACGACGAGCTGATGGCGGAGCTCGTGGCGATCAAGGAGGCGACCGAACCGTCGGATCTGCTCTACGTCGCCGACGCGATGACCGGGCAGGACGCGATCAAGAGCGCCGGCGAGTTCAATCGTCGGATGGGCGTCACCGGCGTCGTGCTGACGAAGCTCGACGGCGATGCGCGCGGCGGCGCGGCGCTCTCGGTCGTTTCGGTGGTCGGCGTGCCGATCGCGTTCGTCGGCAGCGGCGAGCGTCTCGAGGACCTCGAGCCGTTCCACCCCGAGCGCGTGGTGTCGCGCGTCCTCGGCATGGGCGACGTCCTCTCGCTCATCGAGCGGGCGGAAGCGGCGATCGACCACGAGGATGCCGAGCGGCTCGAAGAGAAGATCCGCGCGAACGAGTTCACGCTCGAGCGATTTTCGCGATCAGCTCAGGACGATCCGGAAGATGGGACCGATCGAGCAGATCATGGGGATGCTGCCCGGGATGGGCAACCTGAAGGCGCTCGCGGAGAACAAGCCGGACGAGAAGCAGATGAGCCGCATCGAGGCGATCATCGACTCGATGACGCCGGACGAACGGCGCAAGCAGCACATCATCAACGGCAGCCGCCGGAAGCGCATCGCGAAGGGGCAGCGGCACGTCGGTTGAAGAGGTGAACAGGCTGCTGAAGCAGTTCGTGCAGATGCAGAAGATGCTCAAGTCGCTCGGCGGGATGGCCGGGCTGAGCGGCGGCGGCAAGAAGGCCCGCCGCCGCGCGATGGAGATGCTGCGCAACCGGGCCTGACGGCCCGGTGCTCGAAGCAGGCCTGCAGGCCTGTACTCCGCGCAGCGAAGTTTCGGTTCGAGCTCGAGCCTCGAATCCGTATCAAGGAGTGAGTTGATGGTAGCGATTCGTCTTCGACGGGCGGGATCCAAGAAGCGCCCGTTCTTCCGCGTGGTGGTCACCGACTCGCGCGCCGCGCGCGACAGCAGCTTCGTCGAAATCCTCGGACACTACAATCCGCGCACCAAGCCGGCGATCGTCGTGATCGACGGGAGCGCGTGGATTACTGGATCAAGAAGGGCGCCCAGCCGTCAGACTCCGTGCGGACGCTGATGGCCCGGCACATGACGGCGCCGGCGCGCGGCGGCGACCGAGCCGGCGCAATGAGCCCCGCGACCGAGGCCAGCGGCGTCCGCGCCGTCGTCGAGATGCTGGCGCGCGCGCTGACCGATCGTCCCGACGACGTGAAAGTCATCGAGTCACAGCACAAGGGGACCACGCTCGTCGAACTGTACGTCGCGCCCGGCGAGCTCGGCCGCGTGATTGGACGAGCAGGGCCGCACCGCCGCGGCGCTGCGCACGCTCGCCGCGACCGCCGGCGAGAAGGAAGGCAAGACGGTCACGCTCGAAATCCGCGACACGCCCTACAAGGCGTAATGCTCGCGAAGTGGGATGAGATGGCGCTCGTCGGGCGCGTCGCCCGGGCGCACGGCATTCGCGGCCAGGTGATCGTCAACCCCGAGACCGACTTTCCCGAGCGAGCGATTTCAACCGGGCGCCGAGTTGTTCGTCAATCGCGCCGGCGTCGTCGAGCCGGTGGTCGTGACGACGGTCCGGTTTCATCGGGAACGGCCGGTGATTGGGCTGCGCGGCATCGACGATATGAATGCCGCCAACGGCGCTGGCCGGGACCGAACTGCGAGTGCCGGTCGAGCGGCTGGCCTCGCTGCCGGCGGGGGCGTTCTACCGGCACGATCTCGTCGGGTGCCGGGTGGAGACCCGCGATGGTGAGCACGTCGGGGTCGTCACCGACGTCGAGGGCACGATGGGCGGCAGCCGGCTCGTCGTCGAAGCGCCGAGCGGGGAGGTGCTCGTGCCGTTTGTCGTGGCCATCTGCACCACGATCGATCCGGCAGGCAAGCGCATCGTCGTCGACCCGCCGGCAGGGCTGCTGGAAGTGAATGCGGGGCGGCGGTCCGGCTGAGCCGGACACGACGAACGAGGCTCTCAGCTTTCGGCGGTCAGCCGTGAGCTGCTCTCAGCTGAGAGCTGACAGCTGATAACTGATCGCTTTCTTATGCAATTCGACATCGTCACGATATTTCCGGCGATGGTCGAACAGGCGCTGGGGGCCGGCGTCGTGGGGCGCGCGATCGAGCGGGGGACGCTCGACGTCACGGTCCACGACCTGCGCGCGTTCACGACCGACCGCCATCGCGTCGTGGATGATGTTCCGTACGGCGGCGGGCCGGGAATGGTGCTGAAGCCGGAGCCGATGTTCGGCGCGCTCGAAGCGATCGCGCGCGACGGTAACGCGGCTGCGACGGTGATCCTGACGTCGCCGCAGGGGACGCCGTTCACCCAGGAGGTCGCGCAGCGCTTGAGCCGGCTGCCTCGGCTTGCGCTGCTCTGCGGCCGATACGAAGGGGTGGACGAGCGGGTCCGGTGCGCGTCGACGAGGAGATCTCGATCGGCGACTACGTGCTGAGCGGGGGCGAACTGGCCGCGCTGGTCATCGTGGACGCCGTCGCGCGCCTGGTGCCGGGCGTCGTCGGCGACGAGCAGTCGGTGGTCGACGATTCGTTCAGCCGGGGGCTGCTGGACTTTCCGCAGTACACGCGGCCCGCAGAATTGACGATGCGGGACCCGGGGGCGGTGGAACGGGATCCCTTGAAAGTGCCGGACGTGCTGCTCTCGGGGAACCACGCGGAGATTCGGCGGTGGCGAAAGCGCGAAGCTGTCGCGCGGACGTTGGCGCGGCGGCCCGACCTGCTGTCGGCGGCCACGCTGGACGAAGAGGAACAGGAAATCTTGCGCGAGCTCGTCGCCGAGCGAGAGAAGCCATAGCGCGGGTCTCGAAGACCCGCCGGACGAAGGAGTGATGAGATGGGCGTCATGGAAGCCGTCGAGAAGTCACAGCTGGCCGAACGGCCGGCGATGAGATCGGGCGATACCGTCCGTGTGCACGTCAAGGTGCGCGAGGGCGACAAGGAGCGCATTCAGATTTTCGAGGGCGTCGTCATCGGCATGCATCGCGGCGGCACCCGCGCGTCGTTCACCGTGCGCAAGGTGTCGTTCGGACAAGGCGTCGAGCGGATCTTTCCGCTGCACTCGCCGACGATCCAGAAGGTCGAAGTGATGCGGTCGGCCAAGGTCCGGCGCGCGAAGCTGTATTACCTGCGCGACCTGAAGGGCAAGGCCGCGCGCATGAAGGACAGCGGACGACCGCAGGGCATAGCGAAAATCTGAAGTCTGCAAGTCTGAATCCTTCGATTTGAGACTTCAGACTTGAGGTTTGAAACTTTTTATGGTTCGCGTGCCGGCCATGCGTACGCTGGAGAACGCGCTGCGCCGCGTCGGCTTCTGCCATGTGGCGGGTGTCGACGAGGTCGGGCGCGGCTGTCTGGCGGGACCGGTCGTCGCGGCCGCGGTCGTGCTGCACCCTCGACCGTCACATTGCCGGCGTTTGCGATTCCAAGCTCGTGCCGGCCGTCGAGCGCGAGCGCCTGTTCGAGCGCATCGTGCGGCACGCAGTGGCCTGGGCGGTTGCCGCCGCCGATCCTCGCGAGATCGACCACGTCAATATCCATCAGGCCTCGCTCCGAGCTATGCAGCGCGCGGTCCTCGCGCTCGTCCCGCTGCCGGACATGGTGCTCGTGGACGCCTTTCGCGTGCCGGACCTCCCCATGGCGCAGCGCGGGGTCCCGCACGGCGACCGCCGGTGCTCGGCGATCGCCGCGGCCTCGATCATCGCGAAGGTGATCCGCGACCGCGAGATGAGGGAGCTGCACGCCCAGGATCCGCGCTACGGCTTCGACCGGCACAAGGGCTACGCCACTGCCGACCACCTGGAAGCTGTGGCTCGGTTCGGCTATTCGGACGCGCACCGCCGCTCGTTCCGGCCGCCAACGCTGTTTGACACGATCGACTGAATAATCAATGGCCCTCGACCGCGCTGCCAGACTGCGCAACGCCGAGAAGCTGCTTCGGCAGGGAAAGCCGGAGGGGGCGATCGCGGAGTATCTCCTCATCGTCGGGGATCAGCCGCGCGACTGGAATACCGCCAACATCCTCGGCGATCTGTACGTCCGTTCCGGACAGATCGACAAGGCGGTCGATCAGTTCGCCCGCATCGCCGATGGCCTGCACCAGGATGGTTTCCTTTCGAAGGCGATCGCTCTCTACAAGAAGGCCTTGAAGATCAAGCCGGACCATGAGCACGCGCTGCTCGAGGCCGGCAAGATCGCCGCGAGTCAGGGTCTGTTGGTCGACGCGCGGACGTTCCTGAAGACGCTCAGCGAGGGCTATCGCGCCCGCGGGGACGAGCGCGGCCTTGCCCAGGTTCGAATCCGACTGGGTTCGCTCGATCCCAACGATTACCCCGCGCGACTGGACGGCGCGCGCGCGCGCACCCTGATCCAGGACACCGCGGGCGCCGTGCGGGAACTCAAGGCGCTGGCGGAGGAGCTTGCCGCCAAGGGACGGCACGCGGAAGCGATCGAGGGACTGCGCGAAGCAGCCGTTCTCAGTCCGGAGGATGACGAAATTCGTGAGCGGCTCCTCGTGGTGTACCTGGCGACGGGCGACTACGCGCGTGCACGCGAATGCGCGTCGACCGTCGAGCAATTCAAGGACATCGCGGCGCGGCTCGACGAGCTTGGCCAGAAGGACGAGGCCCTTACGACCCTCAGAGAGGCCGCCCGGTTGGATCCCGCCGACGGTGAGCTGAAGGCTTACATGGCGCGGGCGTTCGTGGCCCGGGGCGATTTCGCCTCGGCCGCTGAGTATCTGACGGTGGAGACGGCCGGCAACGACCCGGGATTGCTGCTCACCGTGGCCCAGATACAGTTGCGCGATGGCAGGGTGGATGAAGGCGTCGCGCTCGTGCGCCGCCTCCTCGAGGAGAGTCCGTCCAGCCGCGACGACGTAGCACAGCTCGGGTGGAACATCGCCGAGCACGAACCGGAGGCTGGCTTCATCATCGTCGGGCTGGCTGCGGACACGGCTGTCGCCGAATCCGACTGGCCCGCCGCCGCAGCGGTGCTGCAGGAGTTCGTGACCCGGATTCCGAGCCACATCCCCGCGCTGATGCGGCTGGTCGAGATCTGCGTCGACGGCGGGCTCGAAGCGGCGCTTGTATAGTGCGCAAGGCCAGCTCGCCGACGCGTACATCGCCGCCGGATCGGCGGCCGAAGCCCGGTTCATCGCGGAAGACCTCGTTGCGCGCGAGCCATGGGAGCGCGCCAACATCGAGCGCTTCCGCCGCGCCCTCGTGCTGATGCGGCGAGCCCGATCCCGACGCCCTCATCGCCGAACGATTGAGCGGAGAGACGCCGTTCACGAGCACCGACCTGTCGTTGGGGAGTGACGAGCTGCCGCCCTTCGAAACGCCGGAGGTTGCGGCGCCGGCCACTTCGCCGCCCCCGTCCCTGGCGGCCGCTGAGCCGGCAGCCGAGGAGCCGGCCGCGGCCACGCCGGTACGGCTCAACCAACCGGCGTCTTCCGGCTCGGTCGTGAAGCCCGACGGAAAACCAAAGGGACGCGATCAATTCGAGTTGGGCCGCAACGCCGTCGACTTCGAGAGCCTCATGGGCGAGCTCGAATCGCCGCCGACCGCTCGAGCGCGGACCGAGAGCGTCGAAGTGGACCTGAGCATCGTGCTGGACGAGATCAAGGAGCCTGTGGCGACGCCGCACGGCCAGCCATCTGGCGATCTTGACGACGTCTTCGCGCAACTGCGGACGGAGGCGTCGCGCCGGACAGCGCTCGAGGCTGCCGACGAAGAGTTCCAGCGCGGGCTCGCCTTGCACAAGGCGGGCAAGATCGACGAGTGCATCCCGGCGCTTCAGGCCGCGTCGCGCGCGCCGCGCCTGCGTTTCGCAACCGCCTCGCTTCTCGGGCGGATCTTTCGCGAGCGCGGCATGACGGCAGAAGCGATCGAGAGTTTTGAACGTGCCGCGGAAGCTCCGCCGGTAACGCCCGAAGCCGGGCACGAGCTGCTGTACGATCTCGCCGACGTGCTCGAGCATTCCGGGGAAACCGCGCGCGCCCTGGCGATCTGCATGGAGCTGCACGCCGAGGTCGGTGACTATCGCGACATCTCGATCCGGATCGACCGCCTCTCCAAGGTTCAATCGCGAGGGTAACAGCCGGGGTTTTTCGATCGAACGCCAGTGCCGGTGGCCGCAACGAGCTGAACCGCAAACAACTGGCAGCCCGGACTGACATTCCTTTTCAGCCTGACGCTTCCGGTGACCACGACGATCATGTCAACGTTGGGGCGAACGACAAGGTTCTCCTTCAAGGGCTCGACATCGAGGGCGTGGGAGCGAGTCCGAGCCCGGGTCTGAACGGGATTCGAATTATCGGAGGTGGACGGACGACGATTCGGAACTGCTCCATCCGCAACTTCTTGGGGAACGCGATCGATCTCCAGGGACTCGCAAATGCCCGCGTCGTGATTGAAGATACGCTCCTTCTCAACAATGGGGGTGGCGTCAACATTCAAGGCGCTTCCGGGGCGTTCAACAGCGGGTTGTTGAAGGACAGCTTTCTCGAGAACAACACGAACTACGCGACGCAAGCCACCGGCCCCGTCTCGCTTATCTTGACGGGATCGACGCTGGTGGGAAGTCCTTTCAGCATTATTGCAACCGGCGCCGCCGCAGTCATTTCCTACGGAAACACTCTGATTCGGAATGCCGGACTGCCGACCCAGACATTGCCTCTTCAGTGAGCCCGCGCCGGCGCGGGTCCGTGATGGTGGGAGATGTCTTGTAGGCGAATCGAAGCGGCGCTTCTCGTCGGACCCGGCACCTGTCAACGGCATGAGGCGAGGTGTGGACGTCGCGCCGGATGGATGACAACGGCAAGGGACAACCCTGGACGGCTAAGTGTAAGATCCGTTGATGAACTGCTGCGTGAGGCGGGGTACCTGGGACGCTGCCGAACGGGGGAGGTGCTGACTGTTCCTCCGCCGCCTGCTGCGTGTGGCGTTCTTCATCGAAGTAGGGCTGCTGCTCATCGTCCTGCCCTGGTCTGGATTCTGGGAGCGGAACTACTTCGCCCAGGCGTGGCCGGCCTTCGGCGTTCTCGTCACCAACAACTTCGCCCGGGGGGCCATCAGCGGCCTGGGGCTCGTCAACCTCGTTGCCGGCTTCTCCGAGCTCGTGCCGGTGTTCGCCGCCCGGCGGCCCGGACACGACGTGCCCATCGGCGATGGCGCCGATTCGCAGGTCGGACCCTGATTCTTCAGCTCGTCACCGATCGTTCGCGGCTGTGCCATACGGGAGCCGAGGGCGCGCGAGCGTGCCTGATGCGGCAGGCACGGTATGCGATCGAGGCGGGGATCGACCTCGTCCAGGTCCGCGAGCGCGACCTCGACGCGGCCGATCTCGCGGCGATGGTGTCGGCTATCATCGCCATGGCGCGGGGAACACGGACCCGCATCCTGGTCAACGATCGTGTCGACGTGGCGCTGTCGTGCGGCGCCGCCGGAGTGCACTTGAGGACTGACTCCGTCCCGGCGGCCGTCGTCCGGTCGATCGCGCCCTCTCGGTTCCTGATTGGGCGATCCGTCCATACGGTTGCGGATGCGGTCGCTGCCGGCGACGTGGACTATCTGATCGCGGGAACTGTGTGGCCGACGGTGGGCAAGCCCGCCAATCAGCCGGTACTCGGTATCGAGGGTTTCTCGGAGATTGTGAGGAGCGCGGCCGTGCCGGTACTCGCGATCGGCGGCGTCACGCTGGCTCGCCTCGGCGAAGTAGCGGGGCGAGGGGGTGCGGGCGTCGCCGGGATCGGCCTGTTCATGGCTCCCGAGCCCGGCAGCGTGAGCCACCCGTGTCGGGCCGTCGCGCTGGATGAGATGGCTGCGGCCGCGCGAGGGCGGTTCGCCACCTCAGCAACAGCTCCCGCACATGATCGACGACAATTACCTTGATGGCTGCTGAACGCGTCCCCGGCGGTTTCGGCAGCAAGCTGCGCGAGGCCCGCGAGCGCAAAGGCATTTCGCTGCGCCAGATTGCGACCGCAACGAAAATTTCCATGGCCGCGCTCGAGGCGCTCGAGCAGAATCACCTCTCCCGCCTGCCTGGCGGCATTTTCAGCCGCGCCTTCGTCCGGTCCTACGCCATCGAGGTCGGCCTCGACCCCGATGCAACGATTCAGGAGTTCATCGCGCAGTTCCCTCGCGACTCCCTGACGGCCGGCCGTCCCGCCCTGGAGCACGGAGAGGATAACGAGGTGCTCGAAAGCCATCGCCGGCTCGCGTCGGCCTTTCTCAAGTTGCTTGGGTTCAGCCTGCCGATCGTCGGCGTCGTGATGTACTACGGCGCAGGCCGCCCCTGGTCCGGCACGCTTCCGAGATCGATTTCGCGTGAGGAGGCCCCAGGTCCTCACGTGCCAACAGGCGAGCTCGCGCCGGCCGTCCAGCACACCCTGCTCGAAACGACGAGTAGATCCGACAATACGGTGGTGCCGGCCGCGTCCCCTGCAGCGGCGAGCCCCGCAGCGGCAACCGAGCCTATCCGGGTTGGAGTTTCAGCGCTTCGTCCGTGTTGGGTGTCTGCGATGGTCGATGGAGCAACCGCCGTTCAGCGCCAGCTGAACGCGGGCGAGCGGCTGACGCTGGAAGTCCGGCGCGAGCTCGTCTTGACGGCGGCTGACGCCGGGGCCCTCGTGCTGACGCTGAACGGCCAGAACGCCCGGCCGCTCGGGAAGGCCGGCGAGAACACCACCACGCGCGTCACCCTCTCGAATTTCAAAGAGTACCTGGCGGCCCGGTGATGGAATCCACGCCACTCCTCGATTTCTTCAGGCGCGGTGAAGCCGCGCGCGACGTGCGGCTGCTGGCGGCGCAAGGCACGCTGGCGCCTCGCGCCCACGAACAGCTCGCCCTTCTCATCCTGCTGCTCGACGATCCCGATCCCGAGGTCCGCTCCACGGCCGATCAGACGCTGAACAAGATCCCCGAGGGCGCGCTCGAAGGGTTTCTGGCGAGGTCCGACGTATCCGTGGACACCCGTGAGTTCTTCGCCGACCGCGGCGTTTTTCCCGGCATCATTCCGTCGCTCGAGGTGGACGAGCCGCTGATCGACACCGACACTGACGCCGACGCCGATCTGTCGGAAGCCGACGAGCGCGAAGGGGTCGCCGCGAAGCTCGCGAAGATGTCGTTCCCTCAGAAGCTCAAGGCCGCCATCAAAGGGTCGAAAGAAATGCGGGCGATCCTCGTCCGGGACCCGAACAAGTTGATTTCGGTGTCGGTGCTGAGCAGCCCGAAGCTGACCGAGAACGAGGTCGAGGCCTTCGCGCGCATGGCCAACGTGTCCGACGACGTGCTGCGCATGATCGGCAAGAATCGGGCGTGGACGAAGAACTACTCGGTGATTGTCGGGTTGACGAAGAATCCCAAGACCCCCGTGGCGATGTCGATGAATTTCCTTTCACGGTTGAGCGCTCGCGATCTCGGCTTGCTGGCGGTCGACCGCAACGTCGCCGAGCCGGTCCGGATTGCCGCGAAAAAGCGGGCTTCGGCTGGCCCCAAAGAGAAAGACTGATCCCTAGCCCGGCGCGTACTTCTTCGGCTTTCCTCGCCGCTCCTTGCCCTGCCGCGCCCAGTCCGATCGCATCTGCGCCAGGCCATCCATGTAGACGGCGGCACGCTCACGCTCCTTCTCGCTGCTCATCGACTTCAGCAACTGCATCGCACGCTCGAGATCATGGTGGATCGTCCGCTTGGTCGTCGCGTAGTAGAGGCGTCGAATCTCCGCCAGCTTGTCAGCGGGCGTGAGCAGTTTCAGCTCGGTCATCTGCGTCGCCGCCGGAGGCTCGCCGTGAGCTCGTCGAACGGGCGTGTGTTCCAGACGTGCGCAGGCTCGAGCCAGGCGCGCCGGGCGACCACGATACCCCAGCGAAGCGCGCCGAAGGCTGCGCGCGAGTGCGCATCGCTCGAGATGACGATGCGGGGCGCCGCCGTCGCGGGCCAGCCTGGCATGGACATCGTTCAGATCGAGCCGATCGACCTGGCAGTTGATCTCGAGGGCGACACCACGTCGCGCCGCGGCGTCGACGATCGCTTCCATGTCGAGCGGATAAGGTTCGCGCCTCAAGATCCGCCGGCCGGTCGGGTGGCCGAGGATGTCGACGTTGCGGGTTCTCGATGGCGCGCAGCAGCCGATCGGTCATCTGCCGCCGATCCTGATTGAAGGCCGAGTGCACCGAGGCCACGACGAGGTCGAGGGCGGAGAGGCAATCGTCGGCGAGGTCCATGGTGCCGTCGGGCCTGATGTCGCACTCGATGCCGGCGAGCAGGCGCACGCCGTGGACCCCGTCCACGCTGCGCACCCGCGCCGCGTGCGCCAGCGCGCGCCGTTCGTCGAGGCCGTTGGCCATCGCCAAGCGCCTGGCTGTGATCGGTGATGGCGATGTAGTCCAGTCCGGCCGCTCGCGCCGCCTCGGCCATGGCCGACACTGTCGTCCTTGCCGTCGGTTTCGGTGCGTGTGCATGTGCAGATCGCCGCGCAGATCGGCGCGATCGATCAGCGCGGCAGCCGTGCGCGTCGGCGGCCTCGATCTCGCCGCGTGCTTCCCGCAGCTCCGGCGGAATCCACGCGAGGCCGAGCGCCTCGTAAATGCCTTCCTCGTCTGCGCCGGCGACGCGCGCGTCGCGCCTCGATCGTGAACAGGCCGTATTCGTTCAGCTTGAAGCCGCGGTCGATGGCGCGATCGCGCAGCGCGATGTTGTGCGCTTTCGATCCGGTGAAGTACTGCATGGCGGCGCCGCGGCTTTCGGCAGGCGACCAGCCGCAGGTCGGCCTGGAAGCCGCCCCGCAGCAGCACGCTCGACTTGGTTTCGCCCCGTGCCAGCACCCGCTCGACCAGCGGATGGCCGACGAACGCGTCCATCAGGCCCTGATCCGCGCCCGACGCGAGAATGTCGAGGTCGCCGCACGTGTCGCAGCCGCGCCGGAGGCTGCCGACGGGCAGGATGTCCGCCGATGGCGCCCGCTCGCGCAGGTATGCCACCAGCGCGGCCGCCGCGTCGTGGGCGGCCGGCAGCAGGTGACGGCCCGCGTGACGCTTTCGTTCTTCGAGCGCTTTGAGGATCAGCGCTTCCTTCTTCGCGCCCATCCCGCGAAGCGCGCGAATGCGGCCGTCGGCCGCCGCGCGCTCGAGATCGTCCAGCGTGCGGATGCCGAGCTCGCGGTACAGCGTGGCGACGGTCTTCGGGCCGACGCCCTGCAGGTGCAGCAGGTCGAGGATGCTGGGTGGAAACTCGGCGACGAGCTCGCGATGGTAGTCGGATCCGCCGGTGTCGGCGATCTCGCGGATTCTCGACGGCGAGATCCTTGCCGATGCCGGGAATCTCGCGCAGCGCCGCGACGTCGAGCGTGGCGAGCGCATGCGGATGATTGGCGACGATGTCGGCGCCGTTGCGATACGCGCGGATCTTGAACGGGTTGTCGTTCTTGATCTCGAGCAGATCGGCGATCTCCCGCAGGATGCGCGCGATCGCCAGGTTATCCAAGCCGCAGGCCTTCCGTCTCGATGCGGTAGTCGAGCACGCGAGCGCCGCCTCCGGCGAGCGCGGCGGCGATTGACGCCCGCGCGTCGGGCGGACCGTAGCAGAACAGGCACCCGCCGCCTCCGGCGCCGCAGACCTTGGCCGCTGTGCGCGCCGGCGGCAGTGGCGCGCGCGATCAGGTCGTCGATCGTTGGCGTCGTGACGCCGGGCGCGAGGCGTTTTCGGTTCTCCCATTCCCTCGCGATCTGGCGGCCGACCTCGTCCCAATCGCCGCCCTGGAGCGCATCCCGCATCGCGGCGGCCGTGTCGCGGATGCGCTCGAAGCAGTCGAAGAGCTCGCGATCGCCGTCGAGGTGGCGTTTGGTGATCTCCCAGTTGTTCGTGCCCGAGTTCCGCGGGGCCCCGGTGTAGGCGAGCACAATCCGGCGCTCGAGCTCGCCGGGATCGACGTCGAGTGCGACCCGGCGAATGCCGGCCACGCCCAGCTCGATCGCGGCGATGCCGCCATACAGCGCGGGGCGATAGTCCTGGACGCCGGTCGGCACGCGAATCGTCTGGCATTCGACATTCATCGCCACCCGCAGCAGATCGTCGGCCTCGGAGGAACTGCCCGTCCAGCGCGCCAGAGCGCCGCAGGCAGCGATGGTAAGCGCGGACGACCCGGCGATGCCGGCGCCGGCCGGCGATTCGCCGCGCGTAGTCAGGGTGGCGTTCTCCAGACGGTAGTGTCGGGCCAGCAAGGCGAGCAGCGCGAGGCCGTCAGAACTGGGGATCTCGGACCAGTGCGCCGCACGGCACTGCCGGCCGGTGTCGATCGAGCGAACTTCGATCGCGCCGTCGACCCGCGGGGTCACCTCCGCCGCGCGCGCGCAGGCTGATGGCCGCGTTGAGGGTCGAGGCGCCGTCGTGAAACAGGTAAAGCGGCCAGATGTCGATCGTGCCGCCGGCGAGATCGATGCGCGTGGGCGCGGAACACGCAACCGGCGAGGCAGTCTGCACCGAGGAATTATATAGAGTTAGAATTTGAGCGACATGTCACCCACCGGGCTCCGCCGGCAGATCGGTCAGCTGTTGATTGCCGGCTTCAACGGAGAGCAGATTCCCACGGAGCTCAAGGCGATTGCGCGCGAGCTCGGCCTCGGCGGCGTGATTCTTTTCGCCAGAAACATTGCCGAGCCGGAACAGGTCGCCGAGATGGCCTACGAAGCGGCGCGGCTCGTGCCCGATTTGCCGCTCTGGGTAAGCGTCGATCAGGAAGGCGGCCGCGTCGCGCGCCTCAAGACTCCCTTCACCGAGTGGCCGCCGATGGCGACGCTCGGCCGGAGCGGCGATCCTGCGCTCGCCGCGCGGTTTGCCCGCGCCCTGGCGCTGGAGCTCGCGGCGGTCGGCATCACGCTCGACTATGCGCCGGTGCTCGACGTCCATACCAATCCGAAGAACCCGGTGATCGGCGACCGCGCGCTGGCGGAGAAAGCCGCCGACGTGGCGCAGCTGGGCGCGGCCATCGTGCACGGACTGCAGGCCGAAGGGGTCGCCGCCTGCGGGAAACATTTTCCGGGTCATGGCGACACGAGCACCGACTCACACCTCGAGCTCCCGCTGGTCGAGCACCCGCTTGCGCGGCTGCGCGACGTGGAATTCGTGCCGTTCCGTGCCGCCATCGACGCGTACGTGGCGATGATCATGACGGCGCACGTGTTCCTTCCGGCCCTCGACGAGCGGCGGCCCGCCACGCTGTCGCGACGCATCGTCAATGGACTGCTTCGCGAGGAGCTGGGATTCGACGGCGTCATCTTGAGCGACGACCTCGAAATGAAGGCCGTGGCGAACGAGTACGAGGTCCCGGCTGCGGCGGTCCTGGCCATTGAAGCCGGTTGCGACGGGGTCCTCATCTGCAGCGGCGACCACGACACCCAGGCGGCGACCCTGGAAGCGCTGATTCACGCGGTGGAAGAGGAGCGCCTGCCGCTCGGGCGGGTGGAAGACGCGCTGCTGCGGCAGCAGCGCGCGAAGGAACGCTTCCTCGCGACCGCCGTGCTGGCGAGACCGCTGCAGCGGCAAGGCGCTGCGTCAGGCAATCGGCCGCGACGACCATCGCGCGATCGCCGACGAGATGGCGCGCTTCGCGTGATGCTCAAGCCACGCGCGCTGGCCCCTGGCGACCGCCTCGCCGTCGTCGCCCCTGCCAGCCCATTCGACCGCGACGAATTCGAATGCGGTGTCGAGGAAATCCGGCGCCTTGGCTTCGTCCCGATGTACGACGATTCGGTGTTTGCGAGGGAGTCGTATGTCGCCGGCCCGCCGGAGCTGCGGGCGGCGGCGATCCGCGCGGCCTGGCGGGATCCGGCGATCGCGGGCATCATCGGCGTTCGCGGCGGCTATGGCAGCGCGCAGCTCCTGCCGCTGCTCGATCCCGCCGAGGCCCGCGCCGCCCGCAAGCCGTTCATCGGCTACAGCGATTTGACCGCGCTGCTGACGTTCCTCACCATCACCTGTGACATGGTCGCATTCCACGGGCCGATGCTCGCAGGACGCCTGGCCAGGGGCGCGGCCGGCTACGACCGCGATTCGCTCCAACGCGCGCTCCTCACGGCCGAACCGATGGGGGAGCTGTCGCCGGAGGGCGTCGAATCGGTTCGCGACGGCGAAGCGGCAGGCCCGCTGCTCGGCGGAACGTTGACACAGCTCCTCGCGTCGCTCGGCACGCCGTTCGCGTTCAACCCGCCCCAGGGGCACGTGCTGTTCCTCGATGAAGTCGGCGAGCGTCCGTACCGCCTGGATCGAATGGTCACCCAGCTCCGTCAGACCGGGCTGCTGGCTCGCGCCAGCGCGATCGTTCTCGGCGAGCTGCCGCGGTGCGACGAGCCGGCTGGGTCGCTTACGGCGAGGGCCGTCGTGCACGAATTGTTCGCCGATTTCCCGGGACCGGTTCTCGTCGGCTTCCCCTCGGGCCACACCACAGGTCCTGCGATGACGCTGCCGCTCGGCGTCGCGTGCCGGGTGATCGCCGGCCTGCGGCCGCGACTGATCATCGAGGAGAGCGCGGTTGCGTGAGCGGCCGGATGACGTTGACCATGAAGTCGTGAGGAGCACGAGTCCTCTTGTGCGAGCGAAGCATTGACGTCCATCCTGTCCGGCTGTCGCCGGACCGCGCGATCCGCGGCGAGGTCGTCGTGGCCTTCGTGTCCTGGTGGTGATTGGTAGCGGAACAGGTATAGTGCCACCCATTCGAGCCCATCTGATCGGCGTCTGCGGAACCGCGATGGCGACGCTCGCCGCGATGCTGAGGCACAAGGGCCTCGACGTGCGCGGCTCCGATCAGGACGTGTACCCGCCGATGAGCGACTTTCTCGCCGCGGAAGGCATCCCAGCCCTCTCCGGATACCGGCGCGAGCACATCACCGCCGACATCGACATCGTCATCGTCGGCAACGCGATCTCGAGGGGCAACCCCGAGCTCGAGGAGGTGCTGGATCGAAAGATCCGGGTACTGCTCACTGCCGGAAGCGATCCGCGAGCATTTCCTCTGGGCCGCACGTTCGATCGTGATCGCCGGCACGCATGGGAAGACGACCACCACTTCGCTGGCGGGCTGGCTGCTGACCGACGGAGGCCTGGACCCGTCGGTGCTGGTCGGAGGAATCGCCCGGAACTTCGGCGTTCACGGCTCCAGCTACCGGATCGGGAAGGGCCGCGATTTCCTGATCGAAGGCGACGAGTACGACAGCGCGTTCTTCGACAAGACGGCGAAGTTTCTCAAGTATCTTCCGGACATCGCGGTCATCAACAACGTGGAATTCGATCACGCGGACATCTACGCCGACATGAACGCCGTGACGCTGGCGTTCCGCCGGCTCGTCAACCTCGTGCCGCGGCGCGGGTTGCTGCTCCTCGGCGCCGACAGCGAGGCGGCGCTCGCGCTGAAGGGCGCCGCCGTGTCCAGAGTCCAGACGTTCGGAACCGCGCCCGGCAGTGAATGGCAGGCTTGCGATCTCGAGCCCGCCGGTCGGTCGACCAGGTTCCAGGTCCGGCGGGGCGGATCGCCGTTTGGCGCTTTCGACGTCCCGCTTGTGGGCACGCACAACGTTCGCAACGCCCTCGCGGCGATCGCGGTCGCCGCCGAGGCCGGCCTGACGTCCGACCAGATCGCGTCGAGCCTTCGACGGTTCACCGGGGTCAAGCGGCGGCTCGAAGTCGTCGGGACCGCCGCCGGGGTGACCGTGTATGACGACTTCGCCCACCATCCCACGGCGGTTGCCGAAACGCTCGCCGGCCTGCGCGCGTCGAGCCCCGGCGCCCGTATCTGGGCGGTGTTCGAGCCGCGCTCCGCGACTTCGTGCCGGCGTGTGTTCCAGGACGATTTCGGCCGTGCGTTCGCGGGCGCCGACGAGGTCGTATTCGCGCCGGTATTCCGCTCGGCGCTTCCGGAAGGCGAGCGGCTCTCCATTCCAGATCTGGTGCGCGGGCTGCAGGTAAAAGGCAAGGCGGCGCGTGAAGCGACCTCAATCGATCAGATCGTCGACCTGATCGTCGACGAGCATCGACCTGGCGACCTGGTCGTCCTCATGTCGAACGGAGGGTTCGGCGGCATTCACAAGCGGCTGCTTCAGGCGCTCGAGCACGCAGATACACGAAAGTCTGAAGTCTGAAGTCTGAAGTCTCAAATCTGATCAGACTGCAGGTTTGCGCGGTTGGGCGGCTGGATCCACGGTAGAGGATCGGCGGCATTCAGAAGCTCTTAGGCGGTGGATACTCGAGAGTCTGAAGTCTGAGACAGGATTCAGGTTTGAAATCTGAAATCTGAAGTCTGAAGTCTGCAGTCCGATCAGGGTTCAGACTTCAGGTTTCCGAGGCTCAGGCGCCGGGAAGGCTCCGCAATGGCACAGCATCGAACACACGGCTTCCGCATCGTGACGGCCGGCGATTCCGCGGTGGTCGTCGAATTCGAGGAGTGCATCGACGCTGAAGTGAACGCGAAAGTCGTGGCTGTGGCCGAGACGATCGAAGCCGAGCGGATCGGGGGCGTCCGCGACGTTGTTCCCACATTTCGCTCGGTCGCGATTTACTTCGACCCGCTGCATACCGATTTCGACCGTTTGCAAGAGCGTCTCGAGCGCGCGGCGGCGGATGCCCGTCCGGTTGTGACGGCAGCTCGTGAACCGATCCGGATTCCTGTGTCTTACGGGGGCGCATTCGGGCCGGATCTCGAGGAGGTTGCGCGGCACGCCGGGCTGACCGAGAGCGAGGTCATCACGCGGCATGCCGCGCCGGTGTATCGCGTTTTCATGCTCGGTTTCTTACCGGGGTTTGCGTACATGGGAACCGTCGATCCGACAATCGGCATGCCGCGCCGTGCGACCCCGCGCCCGAGGATCCCCGCGGGCTCGGTTGGCATCGCGGGAGGCCAGACCGGGATCTACGCTTCTGAAACGCCCGGCGGATGGCAGATCATCGGCCGCACGCTGCTGAAGCCATTCGATCCTTCGCGAGCCGAGCCGTTCCTGCTGAAGGCAGGGGATGCGGTCCGGTTTTATCCAGAGACTCCACCTGGCGAGCGACGCGTGGCGACGGCTTGATCCTCCCGTGTCCTTCGTGCATATCGTCACGCCGGGACTGCAGACCACCGTTCAGGACGAGGGGCGGTGGGGTCTTCAATCGCATGGCGTACCGGTGTCCGGACCGATGGATCCCTGTTCGTACCGCATCGCCAATGCGCTGGTCCGCAACGACCGCAACCAGGCAGCGCTCGAAATTGCGTTTGTCGGCCCCGAGATCGAGTTCGAGGATGAGCGCGTGGTGGCGGTTGCAGGCGCGGAATTCGTGATGAACCTGGACGGCGTCCCTGTAGAGCCGAACGCCGCGTTCGTCGCCGGCGCCAATTCGCGCCTCCGCTTTGGCACGCGCCGCCGTGGATCGCGGGCGTACCTGGCGATTGCCGGAGGAGTGGCAGTCGCGCCGGTCTTGGGGAGTCGGGCCACGCACCTCGTCAGTCGTCTTGGCGGCCTCGAAGGCCGCGCGTTGACTGCGGGAGATCGCCTGCCGCTCGGTGACGTCACCCGCGCGCTCATCGGCGGAAAAGCCCGCCCACTGAGCGCTGCACATCTGATCGGCGGGATGGGCCCGCATGCGCACGTACGGCTGTTGCCGGGCCCGCAGCGTGAGTATCTTTCACCAGACGCTCTCGATCTCCTTCAATCGACCGCCTATTCAATTGGCAGGCAGTCCGATCGCATGGGGTTTCGCCTCGAGGGGCCGCCTCTACGTCACGTACGTGGCGCGGATATCATCTCCGACGCCACACCCCTTGGCGCGCTGCAGGTGCCCGCATCGGGGCAACCCGTCCTCTTGATGGCGGATCGGCCAACCACCGGCGGCTACCCGAAGGTCGCCACCCTCATCACCGCCGACATTGGCGTCGCCGGACAACTGGGACCGGGCGACACGATCTCATTCAGCATGTGCACCCTTCGGGATGCCTTGGCGGCGCTGATCGCCCAGGAGCGGGCCCTCATGGCCCTCGAAGCGGTAGCTGCGTCATGACCGCCTTCGCCGCCATGCTTGAGTCGGTATTCGGCGCCGAGCGTGTCCGGTGCAATGCACCCCTTGCGGAGCTGACCACGTTCCATGTGGGTGGTCCCGCCGAGTGGCTGCTCGATGCGCGCGGCAGCGATGAGATCGTCACGGCGCTGAGGCTCGCGCGGGACGCCTCGGTGCCGGTCACGCTTCTGGGCGGCGGATCGAACGTGCTCGTGTCGGATTCCGGCGTACGCGGGCTCGTGATTCGGCCGCGCGCGGGAGCCGTTCAGCAGATCGATAGCACTCACGTGAGAGCGGACGCGGGCGTCACCATCAACGGCCTGGTGAGGTGGACCATCATGCGCGGCGCCGCGGGCCTCGAAGCCTGGGCGGGCACGCCGGGAACGGTAGGCGGCGCCATCTTCGGCAACGCGCATTTCGGCGGCCGCCTGATTGGCGATCTCGTCACCGAGGTGCGCCTTGCCGGGACCGACGGCTCGACGGTCGACGCCACGGCTTCCGAGATGGCGTTCGGTTACGACCGCAGCCGCCTTCAGGATACCGGCGAGGTGCTGCTATGGGCGACGTTTCGAGTCGCATCGGGCGATCCGGCGGCGCTACGGGCCGTTGCGCGGGAGTCGCTCGCGTACCGGAAACGGACCCAGCCGCTCGAGACACCGAGCGCAGGCTGCATCTTCCAGAATCCGGCGCCGGGCCGCGATACGGTGCCCGAAGGGATACCGTGGTCGGCCGGCGCGCTGGTAGACCGGGCCGGCTTGAAAGGCCTGAAGATGGGCGGGGCCCGTGTGTCCGTGACACACGGGAACTTCATCGTCAACGACGGCTCGGCGACGGCGACGGATATCCAACGGCTTATCCAGCATTGTCGCACCGTGGTGCGCGATCGCTTCGGCGTCGACTTGCGGGAAGAAATTGTGTACCTCGGCAACTTTGGAAAGTTTCAAGTCTGAAGTCTCAAGTCTCAGGCTGACAATCAGGACCAGACATCCGAATTCACTTAGCGCCACAACGTGACCGTCCTTGAGCCTTGAGCCTTGAGCCTTGTTAGAGTGTGCCTATGTCGACACTTGTGATTGAAGGCGGACGTCCGCTGTCGGGCAGCGTTGAGGTCGAGGGCAACAAGAACGCCGCGCTGCCGCTGCTCGCGGCCTGCCTGCTCACGACCGAGGAGTGCATACTCCACAACGTGCCGCGTATCAGTGACGTGGAAGTGATGGCCCGGCTGCTGCTGGACCTCGGAGCGGAGGTTGAAGGCATTGGCGGCTCGACGCTGCGCGTGCGATGTCCGAACATCGTGAGCGACGAGCCGGACGGCACGCTGGTCGGCCGGCTGCGAGGCTCCGTGCTGCTTCTTGGCCCGTTGCTGGCGCGGCGCGGTCGCGCCCGACTCGCGCCTCCAGGCGGAGACTTTCCAGCACGCCGCACAATCTCGACGCACCTCGAAGCCCTGGTGTCGATGGGGGCGCGCGTCGTGGACGGACCGGGGCATGCCCTCGACCTGCCCGACGGGCTGAAGCCCACCTCCATCTACCTCTACGAGGCCTCGGTGACCGGGACGGAGACGGCGCTGCTCGCCGCCGCCGCCGCCCCCGGGATCTCGGAAATACGTAACGCAGCCTGCGAGCCTCATGTCGTCGAGTTATGCGAATTCCTGCAGCAGCTGGGCGCCGGCGTCAGCGGTCTCGGGACCTCCACCATTCGTATCGAGGGCGGCGGCCGGTTGCACGGTGCCGAGCATCGGCTCTGGGGCGACTACATCGAGGCCGGCAGCTGGGCTGTCGTCGCGGCCGTCACCGGCGGTGAGATTGCAGTGCATGGCGCGAGGGCTGCGGACATCGAGGTGGTGGCGGCCGTGTTGAAGCGTCTCGGTGTTCGCTGCTCGGTGGACGAACAGGTCTTTCGCATCGAGCGCTCGCAGCCGCAGGCGGCGGGCCGGATCACCACCGGTTTGTGGCCGGGATTTCCGAGTGATCTCGTGAGCCTGGTAACAGTCCTCGCGACGCAGGCCGGCGGCCGCACGTTGATCCACGACTGGCTCTACGAACTGCGGCTGTTTGCGCTCGAGCAGCTGAGCGGCATGAGCGCCGACCTCTTTCTGTGCGATCCGCATCGAATCATCGTGACCGGCCCGCGCCGCCTGCGCGGGCGCTCCCTTGACAGCCGGGATCTGCGGTCGGGCATGGCGCTGATCGCGGCTGCGCTCGCCGCGGACGGCCAGAGCCGAATCTCGCCGCTGGAGACGGTCGAACGCGGCTACGCGCAACTCGTCGACCGACTGCAGGGACTGGGCGCGAAGGTGGCGAAGCTGGCGTAGCGCCGCAGATTCTCCGCCGTCGCGAGAAGCCCACGGCGAGACCGCGACGAAGATCGAAGAGCATCGTCGGGGCGGAAGCTGGTCGGCGAGGCTCGCCAAGCGCGCTCGCGCGAAGGCGGCGCCAGACGACCGGCGCCATGTCCGGCTGAAGTCGGCTCGACGCGGCGTTGCTCGTGGCTAGTTCTGTCCCGCCGGGGGACGCGGCGGAGGCTGGGGCTGCGGCGGAAGAACGGGAGTCGCCAGTGGCGGCGGCTGGGTCGCCGGCGCGGCTGGGGGTTCTTCCGGCTGCGGCGCAGGCCCAGGCAGCGGCAGCGGCACCGGGAGCGGCAGATCGCTGAGCGGGGATAGCGTCTCGCGTCCCACCCGGAACGCCCGCAGATCCGCGTCCTTCACGTCCAGCACCCGGATGATGTGCGGCGTGAGCGTCAGGATGATGTCGGTCTGAGTCGTTTCGAGCCTGTTGTGCGCGAACATGCGGCCGATCACGGGAATATCGCTCAGCCCGGGCACGCCATTCAACACACGCCGCTCTTCGTCTCGGATGAGGCCGGCGAGCATGTTCGTTTCGCCGTCCTTCAACCTGATCACGGTGTTGATCTCGCGGTTGGCGAACGTCGGGAGCCCGCCGAATCCCGCGCCCGAGATGCTCTGCACGGCGACCTTCAACGTCAACGTGACATCGTCGTCGTGATGCGTCCGCGGCGTGATGTCGATGTTCACCCCGATGTTTTCGTAGTTGAACGACGTGATCGGCTGTTGGGGAGTGCCCCCGGTGGCGATGGGGGAGAAGGTCGTCACCGGGACGGGAACCCGCTCGCCGAAGCGGGCCTGCGCCGGCATGCCCTCGGCGGTGCGAAGCTGCGGATTGGCGAGCGCGCGCGTGTTCGCGTCGCTTTTCAAGAGCCGATAGTACAGTCTCGGCAAATTGGCCAGCAGCACGTCAGCCTGCGTCAGGTTGCGCAGCGCCTGGAGGCTGATCGCCGGAACGTCGCCCGCCACGGCCACGGTGCCGTCGATGCCGATCGGCGGCGAGGTGGTCGGCGACGCAAGCTGCAGCCCGTACTCCTTCAGCCGCGTCCGATCCACCTCGAGAAGCTCCACGTCGATGATCACCTCGGGGCGCGCCTTGTCGATGGCCGACAGCAGGCGGGCCGCGGCTGTGATTCGATCGGGAGTATCCTTGATCGTCAGCGCGTTGATGCCGGTCGTCGGAGAGATGCGCCGCGCGTCCAGCACCATGCGCAGCAGGTCCATCGTCTCCTTCAAGTCGGCGTTGCTCACGTAGAGCGTGCGCACGATCTCTTCCTCGTACTCGCGGCGCTTGGCCGGGCGTGTCGGGAATCACGAGCACGGTTCGCGGAGCGGTGACTCGGAAGAAGGTGCGCGACAGCCCGGTGATCGAGCTCAACGCATCATCGAGGGTCGCGTTGCGAAGGTCGACGGTGACCGGCGCTTCCCGGAACGCCGGATCGAACGCCAGGCTGATATCGGCGAATTTTGCGATCGCGAGGAACACGTCGCGGCTGCTCGCCTCGCGGAAGATGAGCGAGGCCGGCATCTTGGCGTCCGGCGGCAGGTCGAGACCGGGCGTCGGGAAGTCGCGCGATGACTCGATCAGCGTCTGCAGCGGCGTCTTGCCTTCACGCGCGACCGCGGCATTCGAGCGGAGCCGGCTGCGTGTCGCGCGCACCTCGGCGTCGATGTCTCCGCTGCCTGGATTCAGCTCGGACGCCGTCTCGTATTCGACGAGCGCCTGGTCGTACTTGCCGAGAGCGGCCTGGCGTCGTCCGCGCTGAAAGTGTTCACCCGCGGCGCGGATCTTGGCGCGCTCGAGACCGAGGCGCGCATTGGCATCGTCGGGATTGAGCCGAACGGCGTTGTTGTATTCGACGACCGCGAGGTCGTAATCCTGCCGATCGTTCCGCCTCGACTCCCTTGCGAAGGGCGGAAGACGAGGCGCACCCGGCCGTCGACACCAGAAGAGCGAGGACGAAAATCGGCAGCCGCCGGCGAGCGGCCAGGCGCAGATGACCTGCGTGACCGCTATCGGCGGAGCGATGGGTCGGTAACAAGGTCCACACCACGGGGCACTTTGAAGTCGAACGCCTTATCGGCCAGTCCGACGTTCTCCTTCAGATTCGTGAACGAAAAACTCGATGTTCCGCCCTGTGCGTCCACCGTCACCAGCCCCTTCAGGGCCAGCGTGGTCGGCTCGACGGCCAGAATCAACCAATCGTAGTCCGGTTGGGGGGTTTTTGGTACGAGCTTCAGACCGCGGGTCCCAGGGGGGAGGTCGGCCGGCACCTCCGCCAGGGAGGGGACGAAATCCCGGGTCAGACTGCCTTTGCCCGCCAGGAACAGAGCCGGCGTGGCGGCATTGTCATCGGTCGGCACGGCGCTCATGATGACCTGCTTGTCGTCGGGCAAGTACGAGTAGAACTTCACCCCGTCGGACACGAACACCTTGCGCTCGGGAGCGAGATACTCCCAGCGCATCTTGCCGGGCTTTTTCACGAGCAGCTGGCCGCGTTCGGTCAGCTTCTTGTTCAGCACGCCCCCGCGATACGCGTGGACGAAGTCCGCCGAGAAGTCTTTGACGCGGTCGTACTTTCTGCTGGAGTGCTTGCGCGAGGTCGGCTGCTGATTGATCCGCGGGCCCGGCCTGGACGCGCGGCATCAACGTGAGCGCCAGCGCGACCATCAGGGACCAGGCAAAGGAGCGGCTCATTGTCCAACGATAGCACGGCGGCAATCTCTCAACGGACTTCAGGCGGGCGTCGGCAATCTCGCCGTTGGCGCCTTGCCCGATCCAGAGGAGGGATGAAGGATGGTTCCGCCACGGCGATTTCTACTCAGCCAGCTGGACAATAAACCGCGGCTGGGGCGCGAAGATGCCTGAAAAGTACCCGGAGCGTACGACGCGCCCGGCCTCATCGAATGCCACGAAGCTGACGCCGCGTTCGACGATCAGCGCGTGACGATGTGCGGCAATGACGTGCCCGAATCCCATGCGCCTGATCGTGTCGAATGCGAGCCACGACTCCATACGAACCTCGACCTGGACGCCTCCGACCGAGACCGTGCTCCGAAACGGCCGACGCGACGACCTGCGCAACGCCGGCTCTGCCCCGAGCACGCCCGCCACGACCGCGTAGTCGCCCGAACCGGCGGCCTTCACGGAATTTCCCGTCAGCACCTGAAGGCCGCCGTTCAGATCGGATTCGTCCAGCGAGAATTCGCGCAGGGGGCGCAGCACGCACACCACGTAGGGGGTGCCGTGCGGCAAGCCGCGAAGCAGATCGGTCAGGCGGGTGACCGCGAAGGTGTCGTCCCGCGTCGACCGACAGCAGTGGCCCGTACGCCGCCCGCAAACGTGCACGTGCGCGGTCGCCGACGACGACCCGGCGTCCGGCGTCTGCGTTGTCGCGGATGAATGCCGGAGCGTACAGCATGACGTCAGCCAGGCGCCCGTAGAGGAGATCCGGTCGCGTCTCCTTCGCGAAGTAGTTCAGGCCGTTCTCGAGCTGCCAATCGAGATCCGAGAGCAGCACGGCGTGTCTTTCGTCCAGACCCGAGGTCAGCGCCTCGATTACCTCTGTCGGCCGCCGGTCGTTGCTGCGGTCGAGCGCCGGGTAATCGCGATAGATCCTGGCGCCAGCCAGCACCAGGACGAGAGCGACGGCCACCCCTCGCGCGGGCAAGATCCGATCGACCAGGACAAGACCGGGCGCGACCAGGAGCGCCAGCATCAAGTGGGACTGCAGGAAGAACACGTGGGCGTCACCCACGTTGTAGCCGAGTGCGAACACCACGCCGACGCCGTATGCCGCGAGCACGAGCACGGCGTGCCGCGGGCGGGTGCGAATGAGCTGCACGGCCCCAATCGCGGCGACCGCGGGCACGATGACACCAAACTGCTGCGCGGACGTCGAAGGCATACATCCACAGCCGTTCGACAAACTCGGACGATGGCACCCGCAGGACCATCGTGTCGCGCCAGTCCGACTTGGTGACGTCGAACCAGAACGTGCCTGACCGCATCCAGCAGGTCGCCCGGCGGCGCGGGTGCGTGCCACAGAGCGCTGAAATTCCAGAGATACTGGACGGCTCCCGCAGCCGCGAACGTGCCCGCGAGCGCGATGGTGCGTGGGGTCAGCATCGTCCGCCAGCCGCCAGGAGCGGCGGACAACAGGAACACCGCGTACGCGGGCGCCAGCAGAACCATCGTCAGATGATTTCCAAAGCTGGCGGCGTAGACGGCAAAAAACAACGCCAGCCGTCCGGTGGTCGGCTTGCCGGACCACTGCAGGAGGAGCAGCAGTGTGAGCGCGACGAGCAGCACGTGAAGCGTGTAGACCTCGGCGATGACCGCCTGGCTCCAGAACGTGTACGAACCGGCGAAAAGGAGTGCCGCCGCCGCGCCGGCGAAGACCGATCCGGCGAGCTCCGCGGCCACGAGCGACGATGACCCCGCTTGCCGCTGCCCCGAGAACCGCTGATGCGAGATTCAATGCGCGCGCCGGCTCGTCGCCAGTCGCGCGGACGAAGAGACTGCCGACGGCGAAGTAAAGAGGGTAGCCGTCGCGTGGGGTGATGATCGGCGATCCGGCCTTCACCTGAAACGACGCGCTGTCGCCGAGCTCCAAGCCGGGCAGCATCGTCGCGCGGTAGAGAAGGAATGCGATGCCTGCCATGAAGATCGCGGCGACGAATCGGGCCGATGGACGCATTGAGAGCCTCGCGAAATGGCGGGCTATCTGGCGCGCTTGGCGGCGATCCGGGCGCGAATCGCCGCAAGCGATTGCGTGTTCAGCACGTGGCGGGCTCCACCCAGCCGCGCCGCGCTGTCTGGATGCCGAGCCGCATCTGGCGCTCGAGCAGCTCGGCGCGGTGGCAGTCGCTGTTGACGACGACGAGGGCCCCGGCCGCGATCGCGCGGCGGGCCAGCGCGCCGTCCAGGTCGAGATGCGCAGGCGCGCCGTCGATCTCGACGGCCGTGCCGGTTTCGACGGCGGCCGCGAACAGCCGATCGTAGTCGAGGTCGTAGCCAGGCCGGTGCGGGACGAGCCGGTTGGTCGGGTGCGTGATGAACGTGACCATCGGATGCCGCATCGCCGCGAGATACCGGCGCAGCAGCTGTTCGGGTGAGTCTCCGCCACCTTCGTGCAGCGAGGCCAGCACGATATCCAGGCTTTCGAGGATTCGCTCGTTGAAGTCGAGGCGGCCGTCGGCCAGGATGTCCACCTCGCAGCCGTGAAGGATCGCGATCTGTGGAAAGCGTTCGCGCAGGGTCGCGATTTCCTCGGCCTGGCGTTTGACGCCGTCCGCCGACAGGTTGCGGGACGCCCTCGAATGCGGGGAGTGGTCGGTGATAGCCAGGTATTCGTAGCCGAGCGCCACGCACGCTTCCACCATGGCTTCGGTCGAATCGCGGCCGTCGCTCCACTGTGTGTGCATGTGCAGGTCGCCGCGGATGTCGGCGCGCGAGACCAGCGCGAGGCAAGGTCCCGTCGCGGGCGGCCGCGATCTCGTCCTCCCCATTCCGGATTTCCGGGGGGATCCACGGCAGGTCGAGCGCGGCGTAAATCTCGTCTTCCGATGCGGCCAGCGGTGGCAACCCGTCCGCCTTGGTGAGACCGTCGGGGGCGAGCGTCCATCCGCGCTCGACCGCGAGCGCGCGGAGACCGGCGAAGTGGCCGGCGCTCCCCGTCAGATACAGGAGAGCGGCGCCCGCTCGGTCGGGTGCCGGGCATCGAACGCCCACCTGGGCGCGTTCCATCAGCAGGTAGAGGCGCCGCGGACCCCGGTGCAGACATCGCGCGATGTCGGGAAGCTCGAGAAGAGCGTCGAAGGCGGCCGTGGGATCGTCGGTGGGCGCGAGGATCTCGATATCGCCGACCATGTCCTGCCCACGCCGCAGCGATCCGACCGGCTCGGCCCAGGGCACGCCAGGCATCTGTCGCAGAATCGACAGGATCGGATGCGCGACCGCGGTCGCGCGGCCGAGCGGGATCAAGGCACTGGCGCGCGCAACGAGGGGAGCGCCGCCTCAATCGCCGCTTCGACCGCGGCGTCGAGGCCTGGGACATCGCGCACGGCTTGCCAGAGGACCGCCGCGCGCAGGTCGGCTGCCGACGTCACGCCCAACCCTCGATGGAGGGCCGTCAGCTGCTCGATCGTGACGGCGCCCGACTCGAACAGCCACCGCAGATCGGAGGGAAGATCGGCAACCGCAGACTCGAGGAGGACCCATCCACCCGCCTCGAACATGTATCGAAGCCGCGTGATCACCCGGGCATCGACACCGCGGGGCGGATTCTCAACGAGCGGTCCAAGGTCGGCGTCCGATTCGATCGTCCGGGCCCCGACAAGGGCCGAGGCTTCGGAGAACAGCGCCACGTCCCCGCTGTCGCCGCGAATCGTCGCGAGCGACGCGAGCTGATCGAGCGTGCGGCGAAGGGCTCCGGCCGCGGGAGCGCGAGGGTTAAAGGAAATCGACGGGTCTAGCCTTTCAGTGCGCCCGGCTCAGGAGTCGCTTGCTTTGGCGCTTCCTTCGTTTCGGTGGGGAGGTTGGCAGCCAGCCACTCGGCGATGCCGCCTTTGAGCGCCGCGGCGCGATAACCCTGGCGAATCAGCACGGCCGCCGCGTGGGAGCTTGCCAGTTCGTTCGGGTCGGAGTCGTACACGACCACGTCGCGGTCGCGCGGCAGCGGCGGCGCCGGACCGTCGCCCGTGAACCGGATGGCTCCGGGAAGCTTGACCGTGCTGTGCTCGTAGGGATACTTGAGCCGCGCGTCGACGAGCACAGGGCCCGTGCCGCCGTCGAGGCGCTGCTTGAGATCTTCTTTGGTGATTCGAGGAACACTCACGGCCCGTATTGTCGTCGGGGCCTCAGCGCAGTGTCAACCGGACGGAGTGCTCAGCTGACCGCGCTTCGAGTCACGGCGCTGACACAGGGCGTCCGTGGGGAGGACACCATTGCCCGCTGATCGGCCGTCCCGCCGTTCGGGCGTGTGCGGGCGCCGCCGTCTTCGGTAACCGCCCAACCGGCCGATCGCCGGCCGCAATGGAGACAGCGAAGAAACATCGCGCCTGACTCGCACCAGGCACTGTAGTCGTGGCGGCCGGAGAGATAACAGTTGAACCAATTCCACATACGAGGCCTCGTCGCTCTTACTTCGGGTATTCACCCAATGGCAAGAAAGGTACCGAGCGACGCTTTCGCTTCTCGTTGGGGAAAATTCGAATTCTGGTGGATAGGGGAAACGACCCTCTGCGTCAGGTTGGTTCGGCTTTGAGACGTCAAAGACAATTCCGTAAGTCCGAAGGAGCTCTACGACAGCTCGAGTTACACGGCCGGCGTTACGGGATCCTCTCTGGCGCCATGCACCCGGCGGGAGGGCGTCGCCGGCAGAGGAGTTGATCGGCCACCGCGACCGCCGAACCGAGCCGATCGAGATCCGCCGCGCTGGTGCCCAGGGGCAGCGGACGAGGCGGTGCAATGTGCCCCGCCTCCTCCGGGCACACTCAGGTAACGGGCTATATACGCGATCGGCGTCCGTTGATCATCCTGTAGAGCAGCAACAGAACAACCGCTCCGAACAGCGACATCAGGAAGCCGGCCGGATCGTTCGGGCCATACCACCCGGCTGCCCTGCCCAGGAACCCGCCGACAAGGGCCCCCGCGATACCCAGCAGCATCGTCACGATGAATCCGCCCGGATCGCGCCCGGGCATCAACAGCTTCGCGACGGCGCCGACGATGAGACCGAAGATAATCCATCCGATCACGCCGAACATAGTGGCTACCTCCCTGGGCTCTGTGTGCAAGGTTCGGGACGTCAGCCGTGGCCGTAGCCGAACGACGACTGACTGAGCCGTACGCCGGTCGATTCCCTCCAGTCTTTGACGTTCCCTAATGCCCGCCCTTCTCGGGGCGCGGCTGACCTTCGGACCGGGACATGTCGATCTTGCCGAGGAAATACCCGCCGTCGGCAATCGTCAGACGCGGCGACAGAATATCGCCCGTCACCGAGCCCGTCGCCTGGATTTCGACTCTCTGGCTGGCCGTCACCGTTCCCACGACCGACCCGAGATCACGACCGCGTTCGCGGCGATGTCTGCCTTGATTTCGGCGTGCGGACCGATCGTGAGCGTATGGTCGGGCAATTTGATGCTCCCCTGCATCTGCCCGTAGAGGGTGAGGTCCTCCGAACCACTCAACTCACCCTTGATGATCACCGAGTCGCCAAGATTCATGACGAGCGGTTCGACTCCTGCGGCAGGGCGCGCGGGACTGCGGCCGGGGCCGGCGCCTCCGGGGCCCGATCTGGCGTGCCAGGGGGTTCAGCCTGATCTCGTTTCCACATGGAGGCACTTTACGCCCAAATGGGCCCGGGCACCAACCGCAGCAGAACGCGCCGGCGGACATCCTTCGCGGTCAGGTGGCGCACCAGCCACGCGCTGCTACACTACGCGCATGAGCGACGATGCGGGCTTTCGCAGGGGATTTCTTCTCGCGCTCGTAGTCGGGACTACGGCGGCATTCGTGTTCGTCGTGCGAGATTTCCTGATGACACTCTTCGTGGCCGCGATTTTCGCCGGGCTGACGTATCCGCTGTATCGGCGCCTTCTGAAGGCGCTCGGCGACCGTCAGGCGCTTGCGTCCGTGGTCACGCTCTTGCTCATCGTTCTTATCGTCGGCGCGCCGCTCGTGACCGTTCTGACGGTCGTCACAAACGAGGCCGTCAGGATGAGCAACAACGTGAAACCGTGGGTGACGCAGATCATCAACGAGCCCACCCGGCTCAAAGTCTATCTGGATCGGATTCCAGGACTGGATTGGGTGGCGCCCTATCGCGAGGAGCTGTTGAAGAAGGCGGGAGACGCCGCGGGTAGAATGGGAGAAATCATCGTCTCCTCGATTTCCAGCACAACCCGCGACACGCTGGCGCTGATTGTCGACCTCTTTCTGATGCTCTACGCGATGTTCTTCTTCCTGATGGACGGTCCACGATATCTCGATGCACTGATGCAGTACCTTCCGCTGCGCGCGTCCGAGCAGGATCAAATGCTCCAGCGCTTCGTCTCCGTCACGCGCGCCACGGTCAAGGGAACGCTCCTCATCGCCATCGTGCAAGGCACACTCGGGGGGGTCATGTTCGCCGTCCTCGGCATCCCGGGTGCGGCACTCTGGGGATTGATGATGACTGTCTTGTCCGTGCTGCCGATGATTGGCGGTGCGCTCGTATGGGTGCCTGCGGCAATCATCCTCGCCGTGCAGGGATCCTGGATCAAGGCCCTTGTCCTCGTGGGCTTCTGCTCTCTGGTGATTGGCAGCATCGACAACCTGCTGCGCCCACGGCTGGTCGGTCATGACACGCAGATGTCCGACCTGCTGATCCTGTTCTCGACCCTCGGCGGCATTGCCGTGTTCGGCGCCATCGGCTTCATCGTCGGACCGATTGTCGCGGCGCTTTTCGTCACAGTCTGGGAGATCTTCGGAAGGGCGTACCGCGACGATCTCGATGTGGAGCCGTCGTCGCACATCGAGTTGCCGGGCTGACGAGCAGGGTCGGATGGCTTCCAGTTGAGCCGAGGCCCAGTGAACTGTCGGCGTTCCGGGTGTGTTGAATGGTGGACGGCGCGGGGCTCGAACCCGCGGCCTCGGCGTTGCGAACGCCGCGCTCTCCCAACTGAGCTAGCCGCCCATGATCTTCCGCGCTCGAGCCGGTGGTCACGCCCGAAGTCGACCGTTGAGTTTACCACGGCCAATTTTCGCTGTCGCACAGACGCTCCATCACCATTTGCTATAGTCGGCAAAATGCTCTGGCCGGAGGCGAGGCAATACACGTGATCAAACCGATTGCCCGCATCGGCATCCTCACCGGCGGCGGCGACGCCCCCGGCCTGAACGCCGTCATCCGTGCCGTGGTCAAGAACGCCTGCAACTCCGGCATCGAGTGCGTCGGCCTCGAAGACAGCTTCGACGGTCTGACTCGAGCTCGGTCGATGGCGGCCGCTCACGCCGCGCGACGTCACCGGCATCCTGCGCCTCGGCGGCACGATTCTCGGCACGACCAATCGCGGCAATCCCTTCGCCCATCCAATCGAGACCTCCGACGGGACCCGCGATTATTCCGACCGCGTCGTGGAGACGTTTCACAAGATGGCGCTCGACGCGCTCGTGGTCATCGGCGGCGACGGCACGCTGGCCATCGCACATCAATTCGCCCAGCGCGGGATTCCGATCGTCTGCGTGCCGAAAACCATCGACAACGACATCGCCGGCACGACGAACTGTTTCGGATTCGACACCGCCGTCGCATTCGCCACCGATGCCATCGATCGGCTGCACACGACCGCCGAATCGCATCGGCGGATCTTCGCGGTCGAAGTCATGGGACGGTACGCCGGCTGGATCGCGCTGTACGCCGGGGTGGCTGGTGGCGCGGATGCCATCCTGATTCCGGAGATTCCCTTTGATCTTGCTGCGATGGCCAGGCGCTTGCGGGAACGCGAGGAGTGGGGCGCCCGCTTCAGCATCGTCGTCGTCGCCGAGGGCGCATTCCCGAAAGGCGGGAAGCTGGCTGTGCTGGAGGAGGCGCGAGCAGGCTATGCCGAGCGGCTCGGCGGGATGGCGGCCCAGGTCGCCGAATCGCTCGGACGGCTGACCGGAAAAGAAACGCGGTCCGTCGTGCTCGGCCACCTCCAGCGCGGCGGCGCGCCGACCAGTTTCGACCGTGTCCTGGCGACACGCTTCGGAGGTAAAGCGGTGGACCTGATCAAGCAGGGCCAGTTCGGCACCATGGTGGCCTCCGATCCGCCCGATATCGTGGCACGGCCGCTCGAAGAGGTGGTTGGCAAGATCAAGACCGTGCCGATGGATCTCGACTTGCTGCTGACCGCCAGGGGACTCGGGGTGACGTTCGGCGATTGACGAGGACCTTGAGAATAGAGACGTAAGAATCTGAAATTCGAGACCCGTGGGATTCGCTCGGCCGGCCCAGCTGGTCGGTCTCGAAAACGCGGGGTGCTTCTCGCAGCATTGGCGAAGCAGGAGAGGCATTTTGCGACGAGCGCTGCCGGTCCAGGCATGCATTCGAAAGCACCGTGACAGCGTCGGCAATGACCACCGACCCTGTTCGGCTCGGCTGTACTGCTGGCGTTGGATGCGTTCCAGTTACCATGCACGCAGGCCGGATTCGCCGCGGGCGTCAGCGATCCCACGTCGAGCGCGTCCCTAACCGGCGGCGCGGCGTGCCACGGTCTTGTTGGCTCGACTGCGAAGCTGCTAGCGGAGCCAGCCGGGTGGAACGGATGCTCGGCGCGCTTCTTCTTCAAGATCGGCAATCGCGTTCTTGCCCTCGGCGATCGCCTTGGTGAGTCGATCGAGCTCGGCGATCGCCCGCTGTCGATTCTGCGCGATGAGGGCGCGCTGCGCGGGATCATCGCGGTTGACGAAATCGGCGGACAGGGAGTTGATGCGCGTCTGAAGCGCGTCGGCGAGGACCTGATCCTGTTCGAACTGGGCTCGCAGCAGCGTCATCCGGCCGCTCCAGTACGCCTGATCCTTGACGGGGGTTTTCTTGCTGTCGTCCGCGGCGGGCTCCGCGGGCTTGTCGGTTTTCGCGGCTTCGGGCGCTTTCGTGTCGGCAGGCGGAGGGACGGAGGCCGCTGGCACATCGCCGAGGTCTTTGTTCGTGAACACCTTGCTGGCCGGCTTGACGGTCTTGCGCCGTTCTTCTTCCTTCTGAGCGACCTCGGCAAGCGACTGCGCCCACACGGTGGCGACACCGTCCGTCAGCGCCAGAATGGTGAAGATGGCCGCCGGAATCACAAGGCGCATGTACTTGGTTTGTATCGGTTCCAGCTCGATCGTACGTGAGCCTTCCCGTGGAATCAAGGCACGGAGGGTGTGGCGTTCGCGGCCGGTGCTGGAGCGGTCGGCGACGCCGCCGCTGCCCCAAGGGCGTCGATGTGCGCCTTCACCTTCGCCGCGTCCGGAGCCTCGGGCTCGAGCTCCAGATACCGGCGAAACGCGCGCTGAGCGTCCGGGATCCGGCCTACCTTCGCCAGGCTGTTTCCGAACGCGAGGTGAAAGCTTGGTTCACCGGGGGCCAGCGTAATGGCCTTTTCGAACTCCGGGATCGCGCCCCGATCGTCTCCGTTCTTTTGCAGAGCCAGCGCGAGATTGAATTGGGTGGCGTAGTCGGTGGGAAACAGCTGCGCGGCCAGACGATACCCGGCGATTGCGCGTTCCCAGTTCCCCAGCCGCCCCAGGGCGTGCGCCAGGTTGAAATGGTAAGCCCACTGGTCTGCCGCGAGGGCCGTCGCCCGCTCGAAGCTCGCAATGGCGCCTTGGATGTCGCCGGCCCGCTCGAGCGTCAGGCCAAGGCCATTCAGCGCTTCCGGATCGTCGGCGTTCTTCTGGAGCGTCCGCTCGAACTCGCCTCTCGCTGTTTGAAAATCTCCCGAGGTAAAGGCCGCGCTCGCCGCCCTCCTGGAATCGAGGAAGGTTCCTTCCGCCGCTGGGGGTGCTTCGGCGACCCGGGCCGCGGCGGGAGGGTTTCGCGTCGCAGCTGATGTCGCGTTCGCAGCGGGCGAGGAAGGGGGCGGCTGAGCCTCGGCTGCCGGCCAGAGGAGCCACAGCACGCCGACGACGAACAGGCCCACGGCGGCGCCCCCGATCGCCGCGACGGGTGGACGAGCGGTCGGTGGTGCAAGGATCTGCCCTTCCGGCGAAGGCGCCGAGAGCGGCGCGTGGCACCGGAGGCAATGCGTCCGATTCGGTGTGATGCGCGCGCCGCACGCGGCGCAAACGACGAATCCGTTCAATACACGTACTCCACACGTACTCCGAGCCGGGAACTACCTAACCTCGCGCCACGACAGGATCCGGACACCCGCCTGTCCGATGCCATTGTTATAGTCCGTGGAGTCGCCGAAGATCGAGACGTTTCCGCCAGCGCCGAACACCAGGTGCTGATCGACGATGTAAGGCGCCGTGGCGCGCTGGCCGGCGATGGTCTTCACGAGCGGCGTGTCGGTCTTGCCGATCGTGCTGTCGCCGGTGTTGTCGTAGGCCGGCCCGCCGATGAAGGTGAACGCGTACAGATTCGCGTCCGGCGCGACGCACAAGGTCTTCAACAGCGTCGTGGTGAAGAAGACGATGTCGCCGGCGACCGCGGGGAAAGCGGTCACCCGCTCGTCGGATGTGACGGAGCTCGTGCCTGTCTTCGTGAGCAGACGCTCCATCGTCTTGCTGCCTGTCGCGCCGTTGTCGAGCACGCCCAGCAGCCGATAGACGGTGTTCTTGTCCGTCTGCGGCAGCAGGTCGCTGCCCGTTCCGTAGAAGATGTACTGCTGCGTGCCCCCGACGTTCACCGTCGCCATCGAGTTGAAGATCGGCTGATCCGCCCCGGAGGCATACAGCTTCACCCTGTTGTTGATGATCGGATTGTTGCTGCTGTTGAGACTGATGTCGAACCTCCAGACGTTGCCGTCCAGATCGCCGATGTACGACTTCGTGACGTAGCGCGAGTCGGCCGGTCCGGTCGCGACAGGGTCCGTCTGGAGGGCGTTCTTCATCTTCTGGCACCCGGCGGCCCCGTTATCGACGCGACAGTCACTGTTTGTTTCGTTGACGCCGTCGGTCGTGACGTCCCGACTGTCGAACACCGTGCCGTCCTCGACGTTCAAAACATAAAATGTCGTGCCCGCGATGACGCTGCCCCGGTTGGACTGCTGCTGAGCGCTGTACGGCAGAAAGCCCGAACCGAGCATGACAGCATACGGACCGGAGCTGTTGGAGATCGGACCGACGGCCGGATCCGACCAGGCTTGCCCGACACTTTTCGCAATCGCGCTGGCGGTCGCCGCCACGTCGCCGTACGGCGCCAGCGCCGGATTGAAGCTTGTATAGGACGGAAACGCCCAATTGAGCGTGATGCGGCTCGAGTCTGAGAAATAGCTCAATACCTGGTCCAGCGTCGCGGAGCTGTCGGGCTTCGACCCGCCGAGCACCGTCGCCATATCGGCCATCGTCACGTCCAAGGACTGATAGAACGTCCCGCCCGGCCCTTCGCCGATGATGAGGTGCGTCCGCCAGTCGCCGTCCACCTTCACATCGGCGAGCTTCGGCGAGCTGTCGACGAAGTAATCGAATGAGCCCACCGACTGGCCGTCACGAAGCGTTCTGAGCTTCGGCAGGAGGTTCAAGGGGATGAACCCCCACACCTCGACGCCGAATCGCGCGTCGATGCCTTCGAGGATGCCGTTATTGGTCCCGACCCAAACGATAGTCCGTCGCCGCTCGTTGTCCGCTACAAACCCCGGATATTCGGCGTCCGGTGGCGGATCGAGCGAGGGGGCGTTCATGATGGCCGGGGTGGAGTCGACGATCGCCCCGAGCGGCAGCGCCCGCACGTCGTTGATCACGGCAAGGGCGTCGGCCTCTGTCAGGTTCATCAGCGGCGCCAGCGTGGCGACGTTCGCTGCGTTGAACGGAACCATCGACCCGGACGGCGTCGCCGTGTACAGATTTCGCTTCGTATTGTCAGGCTCCTTCGCACAGCCCGCGCCGGGCACACACGCGACCCAGAGCCGCGTCCCGTCCGACAGGAACTTGTAGCCGGATGGCTTGGTGGCATCCACCTCCGGCTTATACACGCGGAACGCGCGCAGCCTGCCGTCGAATCCCGGCATCGCCAACCCGGCCGTCAGCATCAGGTTCGAGCGTTGTGGAATCTGGACGTTCGATTTGTCCTTCACGTTCGCTGAATTGGGAACGAGCGCCGCCCCGTTGATGTCTTCGCCGTCGTCCAGGTTAACGGAACCGATAATCGGACTCGTCACCTGAAATTCGGTTTGGGGACCAATCGGGAGCGTCGGCGTCGGGTCGATGTTGACATCCCCTGAGGCGGCGAACGCGTGTTGAATGGCAATGTTAATCGCCTTGACCATTTCGGGGACGATCACCGTCCCGGTTGGCGCGGCAGCGGTGCTCCCCGTTGGGGCCGTCACCGCGGTCCCGGCCGCGGCGCCGCTACCGGACCAGGCAATCTGGGCCGGCGACACCAGCGCCGCGTCAATCTGCGCTTTGGTAATTTCGAAGTACTGGCCGCCCGCTCTTCGTCGCGACGGCCCGCAGACCCGTCACGTCGCTGGCCGGCGGTGCGATCGCGATCACATACAGGGGCACGCGGCGTCCAGAAAAGTCCAGGAAGTTGGCGGCTGCAGTCTCGAGGCTTGAGTTCCCGAACCCGCTGGTATTTCCTTCCCCGCCCCCCACGATCAGGATCGCGACGGTGCAGCGGCAGGCGGGGTCCCCGGAAAGGGCGATCAGACGCGCCGCCTCGGCTCGCGCATCGTCGATCATCAGCTTGACCGGGGTGTCGGCTGTGTTGCTGTCGTCGCCGCCCGCAGGTAGAAGGGCGCCGCTCGTCCTGACACTCTTTGCGAGCAGGGTCAGGAGGGAGGTGTTCGCCGTGGCCGAGTCGGCCGCGATTGCAACGACTCCCGAACTCGAGGAGGTCCCATTGCGAGTGCCGCTCGACACCTCCGGACGCGACAACTCCCACCGACCGGTGCTCGAGCCTCTGTCCGTTGATTGCTGCGCCAGGTCGGTCACGGCAACAGGCCCTGCATTGTCGAGCACGGCGAGCGTCGGGCTTGTCTGGCGCATCTTGACGAGGCCGAACCGCGCCACCGTGTTGTTCTCGGAAACAGCCTGGTACATGGCTGCACGTGCGATCGCCAACCGCGTTGCCGCATCGAACCGGCCATAGCTCGGATCGAGATCGCCTGCGACCTGGATCGTGTCCGCATCGAACCTGTCGCCGCTGCTCGTACTGGCATATGCCAGGTTCACATACTTGCGCCTGTATTTCATCGAAGTGTTGGACCCTGTGATGCCGAGGCCGAACTCCCAGATCAGGCCGGTCCTCGCATATTCGATGGGGTCGTAGTAGGTGCTCGTCGCCGTGGAAGTGGCCGGCGAGCTGGCGTCGGTCGGCGCGCCGCGCTGCATGCGGTTGGCAGTGTCGACGATGAAGATGACGTTCGGCGTAGCGGTCTTCAAGAACAGCAGCGGATCGATCTGCGCCCAGGCGGGCGTCCCGCAGACCATGACCGCCGCAACAAAGCCGAGAATTTTTCGAGCCATATTCCTTTACCGCAAGGCCGGCAGACGCCGGTCTTACGAAATACCTCCGGTAGCAGTCGTCAGAGTCTGATTCGAGAGGCTCTTCCCCGGGGTTTGCACGGCGGCCTTCCGGGCGCGGCGGTTCTGCTCGTCCTGTCCGCGCTGCCCGGTGTACCCGCGCTCGAGCTCGGTTGTATCCGTCCGCGCGATGGTGAGCTCGACGGTCTTGTGCACCCCGCGTGGCCCAAACACCTCGGCGCGCAGCGCCATGACGCCGGAACCCGGATTCGTCGCGATCGAGCCGTCCTTGAGCGGATCGCCGTCGTTTTCCGACGGGTCGTCGCCGACCATCACGACGACATAAAACGGGGAGTTGATGCTCGACGTTGGGATCATGTCGTCGAGCGGGCCGTAGGCGAACAACTGCCAGCGCGGGTTGTTCGCGCCCCACGGACGCTCGTTGGTGACTGCGATGTAATCAGCCGTCGAACACGACGTCTTCTGGCAGTTCGCGTAGGCGAGGACCTGGCTCAAATTCAGCGTCGAACCGTCGGCGAGGACTCGATCGCCGGGCGCGCCGTCGATGAACGCGGAGGTCGCCGTGCCGCTGAGCATCGAGTTCCAGTCCGGAATGGTGAGCAGATCGTCCATCGATCGCTCGAGGCCGGCGTCGGCGGCGTAAAGCGCTTCGGAGCTGTTCCGGAAGTTGTTCGCGATTTTGGTTTCCGTGGTCGTGGACAACATGAGGGCGGTCCCGAGCGCCATCATGAAGAGCATGGCCATCAACGAGATGATGAGCGCGATGCCGCTCTCGCTGCGGAGGCTGCGATCCCCGCCGCCGTGCACGACCGGCTGGTTCTTCAAGGTAGTCACAGTCCTCACCTGCCCAGATTGAGATTACGAGGGGTTACGTCGAAGCGAATCGCCTGATCGGGCACCTGCTTGTAACCGCCCCGCGAGGTGCCGGGCTTGAGAAACAGGGCGTCGCCGCCGGTTCCGATCGAGCTGCGAAAGTCCGGGTCGCCGCTCTGCACGCGGAGACTCACTCGAATCTTCCGCACCCTGAAGAGATCGGCGTCGAACCGATTGGCATTGTCGACAGTCGGACACCAGGGACCATCGGTCAAGTCTGCGGCGGTCATCCGCACGAGGCCGCCGCCCGGCGCCCCCAGCGCCGGCAGCCGAGGCTGCTGCTGGCCGGCGACCACGATCAACGTGCAGTTCTCCCCAGCCGGCCACGGCGCCTGCGCGACGCCAAGCGCCGGCGGCCTCGGACCGTAAGTGGTCGATCGGTCGATGCCCGGCCGACGCAGCGTCGGCGGATCGGGATCGCCGTAGTATTCGAAGTCCAGCGCGACAACGTTGTCCACGACAGGCACCGCCGTCAGGTATCCGTCGTAGTGCATCAGCTGATCGGTCGTCGTGTCGAGGTAATACACGTGCTGCTGGACCTGGGCGACCTTGGCATGCCGGGACCGTACGCCTTGGACAGGGGCCCTGCTGGTTGTGCTGCAAGTGACCGGCGTTGCCCTGCACCTCGGTGACCGTCATCGGGTCGAACGAGCCCGTGTCGTCGAACAGCAGAACCTGCATCCCCTCCTCGAATCCGCAGAGCGATCCTTGCCGACGTGGACGGACAGTTCGGTGGATTGTTCACCTTCAACTCCGCCGAGGTGGCCGGCATCGAGGTCCGAGACGAGTCGTCTGCGCGAACGTCGAGGGCACATAGAACAGCGTGATGGCGTCGCTCCTGAATGTCTCCGGCGGGTCGTCGTAGGCGGCCAGGAATGCCGATCTTGTTGGGCTGAACCGAGGCGAAAAAGCCGTTGAGGCTCCCGGCGAGCGACCCGGTATACGCCCCGGCGCCTGCCATCACGAGATCGTGCTTCAGCGTATCGACGCCCACACGCAGACGCTGCTGCACGTCGGCCATCTCCGGCTGGGCCTGGAAAATGCCGCCCGACGGGTTCATGACCGTGAAGACCCCGGCGGTCACCGTCATCATGATGGCGGTCGACACCAGCAGCTCGACCAACGTAAAGCCGTCTTCCGTCGCGAAGCGTCGTGTCGAGCCGCCCAGCAAGGCGCTGCCCAAGCGGGTTTGACTCGCTGGTGCATCACATGTCGGCGTGCAGGCACGGCTAATCATTGCGATTTCCTCGTCTTGACCGTCATGAGACGCGCTTCGTCGCGCAGCCGGCGCGTGGATCCCTCGTCGCTGTCCGCGGTGCCTCGATTGCGCGACTTCGTGACCAGGACCTGCAGGATCACCGTGTTGTTGGGATTGGTCGGCAACGGCTCGACCGACCAGCGCCGGACATAGACCGCCTGGGCGGGAACCGTCGACCCGCCGCCGATGATGCGGCCGAACCCGTCGACGTAGTCGACGTAGCCGTCGACGTTCGACCTGAGACTGTTGGACGGCGAGGGCGACAGCCCCGGACCGCCGGTGCCCGACTGGATCGGCAGCGCGATGTTCGACGACGTATCGGTCAGCGGCAAGCCGATGATGTCGAAGCCCCACGTGAGGCCGCGCAGTTGCTCCATCTTCTGTTCGGCGAGCACCGCCGCGAACGTCCCCGTCCGCGCCGACGTGTTGTCGGCCATCGAGATCGCGAACATCTGCCCGAGAACGACCACCGCTCCCGCCAGCAGTCCGGTCGCGACAATCGTCTCGACCAGCGAGAAGCCCGATTCGGATTTACTGGATGCGAATTTTGCCAAGACTATTCACCTGAATGGATTTGCTTGATGAGCCCTTCGCCAGACTTATCGTGACTGGCGCGGCTAGCACTTGTGCGTCGCCAGGCGCATGAACGCTTCCGTCGGGCCAGAATTCGAGCGTCGCCACCGCAGTAAACGTGACGCTCGAGTACAACTGCAGCGGCGGGCCGTCGTTGTTCGGGCGCGTTAGCGGGTTGCTGTCCGCCGCCGGAAACGGATATCCGCACCGCGCTACCGCGCGCGCCTCCGCATCGTCGGCGTGCAGGACGTTGACGGTGCCGATCACTTCGACCCGCCGATACCTCCCGGTCGCCGGACAATTGAAGCGAACACGAATGGGGCGATTCGTTGCGACAGCGGACAGCCTCGCCGACTGCAACTCTCTTTCCACGTTGCGCGTCTCGAGGCCAAGGCGCTGACCCTCGAAGGCATTCGTGACGAGCGGCACCGAGATCGCGGACACCGTGGCAAAAACGGCCAACGTTGCTATGGTGTCCACGAGCGAAAAACCTGCAGCGCCTTGAAGTCCACCGTTACGCCAGTTTCCAAGCATGTCTCTCAGGTGCGCATCGCCTGGGTGTCTCCTCCTTCGGGTGGACGCGATATTCATAGACGGATGATGCGCAAGCGACGAGCCGCAATGCTCGGTCAGCTATTTACCCCGTAAGTTCATGAATTGATTGGTGATTGACGTCATGACGGTTCTGACGTCGAAAAGGATGTGTCGCGTTATAGACCGCGGCGTTACGGTATCGTAATCGACAGTTCAGGAAGACAATGGAGTCATATTAAGTCTCTACAGTACGAATCGTCTGCGCCTTGGGGTGCGAGGGATGGATCGCGTGGGATGCGGGGATGGATGCAGATAGCATCGAGGTGTTCGTAGTAGCCCTCTTCTCGGGGCTCACCGGAAGCTGTAACGGGGTAGAAGCGGCCCGGAGGGGACTCCGGTCGCGTCAACGCCCCAGCAACTCCGAATCCTTCTTCTTCTGCAGGTCGTCGATCTGTTTGATGTGGCTGTCGGTGATTTTCTGCACCTCGTCGAGCCCCTTCTTCTCGTCGTCCTCGGACAGCTTGTGGTCCTTCAACAGTTTCTTGAGCCGATCGTTGGCATCCCGGCGGACCTGGCGGACGACGTTGCGACCATCCTCGGCCAGCTTGTGCACGTGACGGGACAGCTCCTTGCGGCGCTCTTCGGTCAACGCGGGCAGGGGAATGCGGACGACCTTGCCGTCGTTCGAGGGGTTGAGGCCGAGGTCGGAGGCGCGAATCGCTTTTTCAATCGCCCCGAGCTGCGACGGGTCGAACGGCTGCGCCACGATCAGCGTGGGCTCCGGGACTGAAAGGCCGGCGACCTGATTCAGCGGCACCCTCGCGCCGTAGGCTTCGACGTGGACCGCGTCGAGAATCGTGACCGACGCCCGTCCCGTCCGCACCCCTGCCAGTTCGTGCCGCACGTGCTCGAGTCCGACGCGCATCCGCTTGGTCACTTCTGCATATAGCTCTTTCAGATCGTGAACGTCCATCGGGATGTCTCCGCAATCGTTACGGTGTCACGAGCGATCCCACCGCTTCGCCGGTGATCGCCCGCAGGATATTCCCCGGCGTGCGCAGGTTGAAGACCATGATCGGCAGGCGATTGTCCATGCAGAGCGAGACGGCCGTCGAGTCCATCACCTTCAGGCCCTGCTCGAGGACCTGGAGGTAGGAGATGCGCTCGAACCTCGACGCCTCGGGATGAATCATCGGATCGGCGTCGTAGATCCCGTCCACCTTGGTGGCCTTGAAGATGACCTCCGCCTTGATCTCCATCGCGCGCAGGGCCGCAGCCGTATCGGTGCTGAAGTACGGGTTGCCGGTGCCGCCGCCGAAGACCACGACGCGTCCCTTCTCGAGGTGGCGAATCGCGCGGCGGCGAATGAACGGCTCGGCGACCGCCCGCATTTCGATCGCCGTGACCACACGGGTCACGATATTCTGCTGCTCGAGCGCGTCCTGCAACGCGAGCGCATTGATGATCGTCGCGAGCATCCCCATGTAGTCGGCCGTCGCGCGGTCCATGCCGCGCGCGCTTGCCGCCACACCCCGGAAGATATTGCCGCCGCCGATCACAATCGCCGTCTGGACGCCCATGCCCTGGATCTCGGCGACATCCTTGGCGATCTGCGTGGCCACCACGGGGTCGATGCCGTAGGTCTGATCGCCCATCAGGGCCTCGCCGGACAGCTTCAGGAGGATCCGTTTGTAGGCGAGAGCGGGGGAGGGCGTCACGAACGATGATTATAGAGCAGCTTCGCCCACCTTCAATCGTGCGAACCGGTTCACCGTCAGCGGGACGCCGAGCGCCTTCGCCGCCGACGCAAGGACGTCGGCCACGGTCATCTTCGGATCGCGGATCGACGCCTGGTCGGGCAGGACGACCTGCTGATAGTAGCTGCCGAGCTTGCCGTCGATGATCTTGTCAATGACGGCCGCCGGCTTGCCGGAGCCCTCCATCTGGGCGCGGTAGATCGCCCGCTCCTTCTCGAGGATCTCGACCGGCACGGCCGAGCGGGACACGTATGCCGGGCTGGCCGCGGCGATCTGCATCGCGATCTCTTTCACCAGGGTCGCAAACTCTTCCCGGGCCGTCAGGGCGGGTGGGACGCCGCCGAATTCGACCTGGACGCCGATTTTGCCGCCCATGTGGATGTACTGGCCGATATACCCGTCACCGGCATAGCGGACGAAGCGGGGGACCGCCATGTTTTCACCGAGCTTTCCGATGCCCTCGGCCACGCGCAGGTGCACGGGTCCCTGCGGATCCTTCAGCCAGCTCTCGGTGGCCGCGTCGCCGGCACTGTCGATGGCGGTCAGCACGTCGCGCACCAGCGCCTGGAAGTCGTCGGTGCGCGCGACGAAATCGGATTCGCAGTTGACCTCCACGAGAATGCCTTTCGAGCGATCGGCGGACACGAGCTGCCCGATGACGCCTTCCGACGTGGCGCGCCCGGCCTTCTTGGCGGCGCTGGCCAGGCCCTTTTTTCGCAGGATCGTCGTGGCTTCCTCAACGTTGCCACCCGCCTCCTCGAGCGCGGTCTTGCAGTCCATCATGCCCGCACCGGTCTGGTCGCGGAGCTTCTTCACGTCGCTTGCGGTGATCGTCGCCATGGTGAGGCCAGTAAATCGGAGTTGGAGAATTTGGTGAGCTCGAGAATCGGTGAATCGGTGAGTTGGAGAATTGGTGCGCCGGAAATCGCTCGGTTGGTGATGTCAAGACCTGGAGAATTCAACTCTCCCATTCACCAATTCGCTCACTCGCGCGTTCGCTAGTTCATTGATTGTGCGGATCGATCATGCCGAGGCCGGCGCCACTTCGCGCGGACGGCGGGCTGGACGCTGCTGCGCGCGCCGGACCTCGTCGCCGCCGCGTCCCTGGTCGGCGTCGCGGGTCGCTTCGACGTCGGCCGATTCCTTCATCCCGCGGCCCTCCAGGACGGCGTCGGCGATGCGGGACGCGAACAGCCGAATGGCGCGCAGGGCGTCGTCGTTGCCCGGGATCACCAGATCCACTTCGTCGGGATCGCAGTTGGTGTCGACGATGCCGAGCACCGGAATCTTCAGCTTGCGGGCCTCGTCGACCGCAATCTTTTCCTTCCTGGTATCGACCACGAACACCGCGTCGGGCAGACGGGTCATGCCGCGGATGCCTTCCAGGTTCTTCAGCAGCTTCTTGCGTTCCTTCTCGTTGCGCGCGATCTCCTTCTTCGACAGCGTGTCGTAACGGCCGTCGGTGGTCATCGCTTCGAGATCGCGGAGCCGCCCGAGACTTCGTTGAATCGTGGCGAAGTTGGTGAGCAACCCGCCGAGCCACCGCTCGTTCACGGAGAACATGCCGCAGCGCTGCGCCTCTTCGGCGATGACGTCCTTGGCCTGACGCTTGGTGCCGACGAACAGAATCGTACGACCTTCGGCAGCGAGCCGGGTGACGAATTCCTCGGCCTCCCGGAACAGCTTGACCGTCTTGCCCAGATCGATGATGTAGATGCCGTTCCGCTCGCCGAAGATGTATTCCTTCATCTTCGGATTCCACCGCTTGGTCTGGTGTCCGAAGTGAACCCCCGCCTCCACCAGGTCTTTCATCGCGATCGGCGCCAAATGTCCTCCACTCCTTTGTTGCAGACTTCAGATTGCGGATTGCAGATTCATTGCAGATTGAGCGCCAAATCTGAAATGCAATCTGCAATCTGCAATCTGCAATCTGCGGTTTCCTGAGATTGCTATCGTTTACTGAACTGGAAGCGTTTCCGCGCCCCTGCCATGCCGTACTTCTTCCGCTCCTTGGCGCGGGCGTCGCGCGTGAGCAGCCCCTCGTCCTTCAACTTCTTGCGGAGCTCGAGGTTGTATCCGACCAACGCCCGGGCGATGCCGAGCCGCACGGCGCCCGCCTGCCCCGACACGCCGCCTCCGGCCACTGTCGCCAGGATGTCGAACTTGTCGGCGGTTTCGGTGAGCACCAGCGGCTGCCGGATTTCGGTGCGCAGCGCTTCGGTCGGAAAGAACGCGTCGAAGGTGCGGCGGTTGATGCTGATGGCCCCGGTTCCGGGGCGAAGAAACACGCGGGCGGTTGAGGTCTTGCGGCGTCCGGTTCCGTAGTATTGAACAGCGGCCACGTTACGCCACCTCCAGCTTGGAGGGCTTCTGCGCCGTGTGCGGATGGTCCGGGCCGGCGTACACCTTGAGTTTGCGAAACATCGCTTCTCCCAGCTTGGTCTTGGGCAGCATGCCGCGAACGGCATCTTCAACAAGGCGCTCGGGGTGCCGCTGGCGTACCAGGCGCGCGCGCGTCTCCCGCAAGCCCCCTTCGTAACCGGAGTGCTGGCGATAAATCTTCTGGTCTTCCTTGCGGCCCGTGAGCTTCACCTTCGCGGCGTTGACCACGACGACGTGATCGCCGAGATCCAGGAACGGTGTATAGGTCGGTTTGTGTTTTCCCTGGAGCAGGCGGGCAGCGGCGGTCGCGATCCGGCCGAGCACCCGGTCGTCCGCGTCGACGACATGCCAGTGTCCGCCTTCACCGATCCGACGCGCGGTCCCTATGAACGTAGACATCCCAGAAACAGACCTTTCGTCCTTCCGTGCGCGCAACCGCCTTTCAAGCCGCGCGCAATCCTATGTAGGGGATTCCCCGCCTGGCTCGAACTGTCGGGCGGGTCCAGGCAACGGTAAACCCAAATGATACAGCGTTTCTGGGGACTGTCAAGAGCGGGACGAGTTTGGCCGATAAACCAGGACGGACCACATCGGGTTTTCCGGGCGATTACGCGCTGTTCAGGGCGCGGTGGGGGTAACGACTGTGTTTGGTCTCGGCAAGAACAAGGCGATTGTCGGTCTCGACATCGGGTCGAGCGCGGTGAAGGCCGTCGAACTGAAGGCGGCGGGGAAGGGCTACCGGGTGACCGCCTTCGGGAGCGAACCGCTCCCGCCCGACAGCATCGTCGACGGCGCCATCATCGACGGGACCGCCGTCGCCGACGCGATCCGCCGCGTGTTCGAGAACAAGGCGTTCAAGTCCAAGGGGGTGGCCGCCTCGTTGTCCGGCAACGCCGTCATCGTAAAGAAAATGACTCTTCCGGTGATGACGGAGGCCGAGCTCGGAGAATCAATCTACTGGGAAGCGGAGCAATACATTCCCTTCGACATCCAGGACGTCAACCTCGATTACCAGATTCTCGATCCCGGCACCATGGCCGACGCCAAAGGCACGATGGAGGTGCTGCTGGTGGCGGCGAAGAAGGAGAAGATCGCGGACTATACCGGCGTCATCGCGCAGGCCGGCCGCGTGCCGGTCGTCGTGGACGTCGACGCCTTCGCACTGCAGAACGCGTACGAGGTGAACTACTCGCCCGAGGCAGGGTCGATCGTCGTCCTGCTGAATGCCGGCGCGAGCGCCATCAACATCAACATCCTCAGCGGTGACCAGTCGCTGTTCACGCGGGACATCTCGATCGGAGGCAACGCCTACACCGAGGCGATCCAGAAGGAATTGAACCTGCCCTTTGAAAGCGCCGAACAGGCGAAAAAGGGGCTCCCGGTCGAGAACCTCACCTTCGAGGAAATCCGGCCGGTGCTCCACGCGATGACCGAGAACGTGCTGCTGGAGATTCAGAAGACCTTCGACTTCTTCAAGGCCACCGCCGCCTCCGACCGGATCGATCGCATCCTGCTCAGCGGCGGCGCCTCGTCGGTTGACGGCTTCGTCGCGGCGCTCGAGGAGCGGTTCGGCGCACCCGTCGAGGCCTTCGATCCGTTCAAGAAGATCGCCTTCGACGCGAAGAAGCTCGGGATGGACAGCGAGCATCTGCTCTCGACGGCCGCGGTGGCCGTCGGGCTCGCCTTGAGAAAAGCGGGCGATCGATGATCAAGATCAACCTCCTCACCGTCGAGCGGCAGCGTGCCAAGAAGAAGCTCGCATTCGACCCCGGCCAGAAGCTGATCGCGGCCTGCAGCCTTCTGCTGGTCGCGGCCGTGCTGTTCATCGGCTGGCGATACTGGAGCCTCGACAAGGAATCCAAGCGCCTCGATACCGAGATCGCGAGCGCGGTGACCGAAACCGCCCGCCTGAAAGCCATCCTGGCGGAGGTCCAGCAGTTCGAGCAGCGCTCGGCGCAACTGGGAGAGCGCGTGTCGCTCATCGAACAGCTCCGGCGCGACCAGACCGGCCCCGTCCACCTGCTCGATCAGATCAGCCGTGCGCTCCCGCCGATGCTGTGGCTGACGGACGTGAAACAAGGCAGCAACGCGGACGAGGTGCTGATCGACGGCCGGTGCCTTACCCTGACCGGTCTGTCCGACTTCGTCGGAAACCTCGAGCAATCCGGCTATTTCAAGCGGTCGATCGAGATCGTCAACAGCCAGACCGAGGCGCCGGCCGGGGCTGCGGCAGCGGTGGAGTTGGTGCGGTTCAGCATTCGCGCGCGGTTTCAGCAGCCGTCGGCCATTGGGTCCGTCGAGCAGCCGGCGCCCGTCGCCGGTAAACCCGGTGGTTGAGTTAAAGGCTCAGGCGCACGGGGCCGATACCGCTGGGTAGCGACCAGTACACATGAATCTCAGTCTTACGAAATTGCCGTGGTACGCGCAGATCGGCGCGTTCGCTGCGCTCGCCGTCGTTGGCGTGGGCGCGTTCTACTACTTCTACGAGATGCCAACTGGGGCGGCGCTGGCGCTGCGGGAGGAGGAGCTGGCCGGTCTGCGGCGCAACATCGTGGTTGGTCAGGCCACCGCGAAAAAGCTGCCGGAATTCCGCGCCCGGGTCGGCGATCTGGAGAATCGTCTCAGTAACCTCAGGGCGATCCTCCCCGACGAGAAAGACGCCGCCGATCTGCTGCGGCGCATGCAGACCGTCGCGACCCAGTCGAACCTGACGATCAAGGGCTTCACGCCTAAAGCGACCGTCACCAAGCAGCTGCACTCCGAGTGGCCGATCAGCCTCGAACTGGACGGCACGTACCACAACCTCGCGCTGTTCTTCGACCGGCTGGGGAAGTTCACCCGGATCGTCAACATCAGCGGGCTCGAGGTGAAGGCCAGGGCCAATCCCGACGCGCGGGCAACCATCACCGCGACCTGCACGGCCACGACGTTCGTGCTGCTGGAACCTGCGCCCGCCAAGCCTGACGCGGCGAAGCCCGGCGCCGCTCCGAAACCCGGCGCTCCGAAGGTGTAGGCATGAGAGCCGGCCTATTATTCTTCATCGTCGTGACGGTGCAGGCCCTCGCGCACCCAGCGGCCGCAGGAGCGGTGCCGGCACAAGGGACGCCGCCGGCCCCGCAACCGACCGCCCCCGCGCCGCCACCGCCGCCTGAGAACTATTCCTATCAGCCCGACGGCCGTCGCGATCCGTTCACGAGCGTGATCGGCATCGGCACCGGCGCCGATTCGCGCAGTCGATCGCCGCGCGCGGAGGGGGCCGCCGGGATCGCTGTGGCCGACCTCACAGTGCGCGGCGTCATGCAGAGCCGCAACAGCATGACCGCGATGATTCAAGGTCCGGACAAGAAAACCTACGTCGTCCACGCCGGCGACAAGCTCGCGGACGGCGTCATCAAGGCGGTGACCCTCCAAGGTCTCGTGATCGTTCAGGAAGTCAACGACCCGCTGTCGCTCGTCAAACAGCGCGAGGTGACCAAACGGCTGCGATCCCTGGAGGACGCCAAGCAGTGACTGTGACGCGGGGCTTTGCCCTTTCCCTGATCTGCGTGCTCGCGGCCTTCATGGCCGACACGACCGGTTCCGCCGAGTCGCCGGCCGCGCCGACCGTTCACCTGAAGTCCATCACCTCGCGCGTGCACGCCAAAGGCGCGTCGCTCGTCATCGAAGCGACCGAGCCCGCGCCGTACGTGACGAGCCGGCCCGATCCCCTTACCGTCGTGCTGGATTTCCGGGGCGTCGACGGCGAGGGTCTCGCGAACTCGCTGTCATCGGCCGGAGGCGGGCCGATTGCGCGCGTCGGCGTCGAGGCGACCAATCTGATGGGCGCCCGAAGCTCGCGCGTGCGTATTGCCCTGACCCAGCCGGTCGCCCACAACGTCCGCAGCGAGCGAAACACCGTCATTGTCGACTTCGAGAGGGCATCAGGTGATGCGCCGTACCTGCGGCGGCCGCCGCCTCCCGACCTGCCGGATGCGATGGAGGCGATCGCGAGAAGCGACCGATCGACCGTCCGTGTCGATCAGCAGACCGCGTCGATGGCCACCCTTGGGGGGTCGAGCGTCGCCGCAGCGACGGCGGCGGCAGGAGTGAGGGTCCCGTCGGCGACCGCACCAGCCGCGAACCAGGCAGCAACCGCAGCCGCCGCGACCACGCCGCAGGCGGGCGGACAGGTGCCGCCTGATCAACTGGGCCGGCCCGGACGCGTCTACACGGGTAATCCGGTCAGCCTCGATTTTCAAGGTGCGGACCTTCGCGCCGTCCTCCGGATGTTCTCCGAGATCAGCGGCCTGAACATCGTCATCGATCCGGCCGTGCAGGGTTCGGTCGATGTCGTGCTGAAGGATGTCCCCTGGGACCAGGCGCTCGACCTGATCCTGCGCTCGAACAAGCTGGGGTACCTCGTCGACGGCACGATCGTTCGGATCGCGCCGCTCAACGTGCTCGCCGACGAAGAGGGCCTGCGGCGAAAGCTGTCCGACGAGCAGGCGCTCGCCGGAGAGCTCCGCGTGCTGACCAGGACGTTGAGTTACGCGAGAGCGGAGGAGATGCAGAACCTGCTGACCCGCAGCGCCTTGTCACCGCGTGGCACGGTCCAGGTCGATCCGCGGACGAACACGCTGATCATCACCGACCTGGCAGACCGTCTCAACACCGCCACCGACTTGATCAATACCCTGGACAAGGCGCAGCCCCAGGTCGAAATCGAGGCGCGCATCGTTCAGACGAACCGGGAGCTATGCACGAGCGCTCGGCGTGCAGTGGGGGTTCAGCGGAAGAGTTGAGCCAGCGCTCGGCAATACAACGAATCTCGCCTTTCCAAACAGCGGAAGTCTTGCCGGTCGCGTCGGGCGCAGCGCAAGGTCCAAACGCACAGCCCACGTGCCGTCAACCTCCCTGCCACCGGCGCAACAAGCTGCGGTCGGCTTGGCGCTCGGTTCTGTGAACGGCGCATTCAACCTCGACGTCGCGCTGTCTGCGATGGAAGAAATCCGGCAACGGCCGCATGCTGTCGACTCCGCGAGTCGCGACCCTGAACAACGTCGCGGCCGAAATCACGCAAGGGGATGCAGATTCCCGTTCAGACGATCGCAAACAACACCGTGACCTCACGTTCAAGGACGCAGCGCTTACACTGAAGGTGACGCCGCAAATCACGGCGGCGGGCACGGTGATCATGAACATCCTGCTCGAAAACGCCACCCCCGATCCGGCCGCCGCCCGGTCATGCGATTCCGCCGATCAACACGCAGCGCGCGAACACGACGCTCCTTGTGAGAGACGGGCGAGACCACTGTCATCGGCGGCATCTATCTGAGCAATATCCGAAACACGACCGACGGAACTCCAGGGCTGAGTCAGATTCCTCTGCTCAAATGGCTGTTCAAGCGCGACGCGATCGATGACGTCAGCCGAGAGCTTCTCATCTTCATCACCCCACGCATCATCCAACAGTGAACGAGTGGCCATGAAGCGATTGACCCATGTCGTCGTTCTCGCCGCGCTGATCGCAGCGACCGCTTCGTGCGGCGATGTGGTGCGCCAGGGCCACGCCCCCGTGTTCCTAGTCGTCGATATGTTGCAGGCGGCGCAAGGCGACCAGCCGGATGAATTCTTCACGAACCTCTTGTCGGACGTCATAACAAACGTCACGTCACCAGCGCCGTGCACTCCGGAGGTTCCGTGTCCGACATACTTTAACGATGTCGGCCAGGTCACGTTACGGATTGTGCCGAAGGACATCGGCACGCCAACGGTGCCCAGCGTTCTGACGACGAACAACGAGGTCACCATCAGGCGCTTCCGCGTCACCTATCGGCGCTCCGACGGCCGCAACACACCGGGGGTCGATGTGCCGTACGGGTTCGACGGCGCCGTCGACCGGAACCGTTCCGTCCGCAGCTCAGCTGACGCTCGGATTCGAACTCGTGCGGAACGTCGCCAAGAGAGAGTCACCTCTGGTTCAGTTAATCGTCAATCCAACCATCATCACCACGATCGCCGAGGTAACGTTCTACGGAGCAGATCGGGTCGGCAACGATGTGAGCGCCACCGGGTCCATTCAGATCGATTTTGGCAATTTTGGTGACTAACCCCATGGGAAAGCTGCTGCTGCCACGCCGTCCGACCCTGATTGCGCTCATCGCGTTGACGACAGCTTGTACCGTTCAACAGACCAACGTCCCGTCGCTGACCGGGCCGTCAGAGTTCGCGCTGTCCGTGGCGGTTGCCGCTAAACCGGACATCATCACGCGCGACGGCTTCAGCCAATCGACCATCAGCATCACGGCAAGAGACGCCAACGGAGCTCCGAAGCCCCAGGTTTCTTTTCGCGTCGACATGCTGCCGCAAGACTTCGGCACGTTATCCACGCGATCCGTCTCAACCGGTTCGGAAGGACAAGCGACGTTGAGTTATACCGCGCCGTCCCCGCCGGTGCCCGGAACGGCCGTCCCGGTCGATCGCATCACCATTGCGGTTGTGCCTATAAACTCAAACTACCAGACGGCCAACCAACAGACGGCAGAGATTCGGCTCGTATTACCGATCATAGTTGGTGGGGATACTCCGATTGCACAGTTCGTATTCTCGCCGACGAAACCAGCGAAAGGCCAGAAAGTTACCTTTGATGCGAGCTCATCGACGGCGCCCAGTGGACGCTCACTGGTGAAGTACTCCTGGGATTGGGGTGATGGTGAGGCTGAGACCGGGAACCCGGAGGAACACGATTACCAAACCGCCGGCACGTTCATTGTCGTCTTAACGGTGACCGATAGCGCCGGCGTCTCCGCAAGCATCACGAGTTCCATCACCGTCACCGGATCTTGATGGCGGACAACCCCAGGATTGAAGACCTTCGACGCCGGATCCAGAAGGATCCGGCGTCGATCGCGTTCGCGCAGCTCGCCGAGGAGTACCGGCGGGCAGGGCAGCACGCCGAGGCCATCGACGTCTGCCACGCCGGACTCGCCCTTCATCCCGGCTACCTGTCGGCGCGCGTCACGCTGGGACGGGCGCTCATCGAGCTCGGACAGGACGACGACGCCCAGCCCGAGTTGGAGCTGGTCGTCAAGGGCGCGCCCGAAAACCTCGCCGCCATTCGCGGGCTTGGCTGGAATTCATCACCGCCGCGGCGCACTCGTCGAGGCGCTCGCGCAGTACCGGGCCGCGCTGAACCTGGCGCGCAACGATCCCGAGCTCGAGGAGACGGTCAGCGACCTCACTCGGCAGCTGACGCCGCAGCAAGGCGTCCGAGCCTGCCGACGGCCTTTCGTTCGAGCAGATGGAGGAGGAGCTGTGCGGTCTCGTATGGGCCTCCTCCGCCCGGCAACTCGTCGAATCCGTTGACGGAGGCGGTGCCCGGGGTAGCCCCGCCAGACACCCCGGTGACGCCAGTATCGATCGCCGAGCCCCTCCCGCGCCTGGTACCACGGTCAAGCGGCGCTCCGTCACTCGGGCGCACGCCCCCGGCGCCACCGCCAGCCGCACGGCACGCGCCAGTGGCTGATGCGAATCTGGATCAGGCGCGTGCGGATTCGGACGCTTGTTGTCTTCGAGCAGTGGCTCGCCGCCATCCATGTCGCACGCGCCGACCAGACATCCTTGATCGCCGTCTCCAGACAGTTCGCACCGGTATGGCCGCGCAAGCGCTGGACGCGCTCGTGGTCACATCGCTGGCAAACGTCCTGTACCTGACAAACTTCGAGGGGAGCTCCGCGATCGCCGTCGTGACGGCCGAACGCGTGTTGTTCATCACCGACTTCCGGTACCTCACCACGATGTCCGACATCCAGGGCTCGCCACAGCGCTGCCCGGGCCTCGAGGTGACTGCGGTCGACGACTCGTACGACGAAACGCTGGCCGCCACGCTGGTCAACTTGTCGTACGGGCGCGTGGGGTTTGAAGCTGTGCACGTCTCGTTCAGCCGCCATTCGTGGCTGACGAATGCCGTCCGGATGAAAGCGCCCACGACACCTGACGGCGTGACACCCGAGGGCGCGGTCGAGCTGATTCCCACCGCCGGTATCGTCGAGAGCGCGCGCGTGCGAAAGGACGCCTACGAATTGGAGACTCTGCGGGAAGCTGCCGAACGGCTGTCCGCCGTCGCCCGGGGCGTGTTCCCGGTGATCCGCTCCGGCATGACCGAGCGCGAGCTCGCGATGACGATCGACTGGCGGATTCGCGAGGCCGGTTTCGAGAGGCCGGCCTTCGAGACGATCGTGGCCAGCGGACCGCTGGCAGCCCTGCCACATGCCAGGCCCTCGGGGCGAACATTGACCGAAGGTGACCTCGTCGTGCTGGACTTTGGCGGCGTCTACGACTCATACTGCGTCGATCTGACGCGGACCGTGTCGATCGGTTCGGCGTCGAAGCGGGCGCGGGATGTCCACGCGGCGGTTCTGGATGCGCAAGCTAAAGCCATCGCGGCCGTCAGACCGGGGGCATCGCGGTTCGAGATCGATGCCGCCGCCCGGGCGTCGCTGACCCTCGCCGGGATGGGGGAGGCGTTCGGCCATGGTACGGGCCACGGTCTGGGCATCGAGGTTCATGAAGATCCGCGGATTGCCCGGCGGCGTGCCGACGCGCTCGCCAGTGATGAGGCGATCGCGCCAGGGATGGTCTTCACCATCGAGCCTGGGGCGTACTTCCCCGGCTGGGGTGGTGTGCGGATCGAGGACGATGTCGTGGTCACGGAGGATGGCGCCGAGTTGCTGACACACGTGACCACCGACCTCCTGGAGCTGTGACGTTGGATTTCGAGCAGCTGAAGCAGATTCTCAATCTGGTACGGGAACACGAGCTCTCCGAGTTCGAAATCGAGCACGAAGGACTGCGGCTGCGGGTCCGGACCGACGGCGCGAGGGGGCCGGTCGCGGCCGCGACTCGTCCCGCATCTTCGCCGGGCGAGGCGGTACCGGCGACCGGCCCGCACGCAGCGACAACCCCTGGAGACGGGGCGACGGGGGACGCGCCCGAGACGACCGATGCCGGCGAGACCGAGATCGAGCTCGCCGTCCTCAAGTCGCCCATCGTGGGCACGTTCTACCGATCGCCGGAACCGGGCGCGCCGGCGTTCGTCGAGATTGGATCCATGGTCAAGACAGGGCAGGTGCTCTGCATCATCGAAGCGATGAAGCTGATGAACGAGATCGACTCCGAGTACGACGGGGAGATCGTCAGCATCTACGTGGACAGCGGACAGCCGGTGCAGTACGGGGAACGGTTGTTCGCGATCCGGACGAAGTGCGGGAAGTTGACGGTTAACCGTTGACGTTGACAGTCTGGGAACAGGAGCGGTTCGACGTTGCCAGCTGGGCATTGTCCCCTTACTGTCGACTGTGAACGGTCAACGGAGGTCCGTAGGCTGATAGCTGAACAATGTTCAAGAAAATCCTGATCGCCAACCGCGGCGAAATCGCGTTGCGCGTCATCTTCGCCTGCCACGAACTGGGCATCAAGACGGTCGCCGTCTTCTCGGAGGCCGACGAGAATTCCCTGCACGTCCGCTTCGCGGACGAGGTGGTCTGCATCGGGCCGGCGCGCAGCCCGTTCAGCTACCTGAACGTCCCGGCGGTCATCAGCGCCGCGGAGATCACGGGCGCCGACGCCATTCATCCGGGGTACGGGTTCCTGTCCGAGAGCGCCTACCTGGCGGAGGTCTGCGAGGCCTGCCACATCAAGTTCATCGGCCCCGATCCGCAGGTGATCCGGCTGATGGGCGACAAGGCGCGCGCCCGGCGTGTCATGAAGAAAGCGGGCGTGCCGGTGCTGCCGGGAAGCGACGGGCCGATCGAGAGCGAAGACAAGGCGCTCAAGATCGCCAAGGAGATCGGTTACCCGGTGATCGTGAAGGCGACGGCAGGCGGCGGCGGCCGTGGCATGCGCGTCGTCCGCGCGGCCGCGCGAACTGTCGCACGCCGTCAAGACGGCGCAGCAGGAAGCCGAAGCGGCGTTCGGCGTCCGCGACGTCTACATCGAGAAGTACATCGAGTCGCCGCGGCACATCGAGTTCCAGATTCTCGGCGATCACCAGGGGTCCGTCGTCCACCTCGGCGAGCGCGAGTGCTCGATTCAGCGCCGCCACCAGAAGCTGATCGAAGAGTCGCCCTCGCCGGCGCTCAGCGAAAAGATGCGCCGGAAGATGGGCAGCGTCGTGATCGACGCGGCGAAGGCAGGTGCAATACACCAACGCGGGCACCTTCGAGTTCCTGATGGATCCCGAGGGCCGCTTCTACTTCATGGAGGCGAACACGCGGCTCCAGGTCGAGCACCCGGTCACGGAAATGGTGACGGGCATCGACATCGTCAAGGAGCAGATCCGGATCGCGGCCGGCGAGCGGTTGTCATTCAAGCAGAGCGAGGTCAGGTTCACCGGGCATTCGATCGAGTGCCGCATCAACGCCGAGGATCCCGACACGTTCGTCCCGTCGCCTGGCGTCATTCGCGCCTTCAGCGTGCCCGGCGGCCCGGGCGTGCGCGTGGAAACACTGGCCCACTCCGAGTGCACGATCTCGCCGTATTACGACTCGATGTTTGCCAAGATCATCGTCCACGGCCGCGACCGGCCAGGAGGCGATCGCGCGCATGCGGCGCGTGCTGGAGATGACGGTGATCGAAGGCATCAAGACGAGCATTCCGATGCACCTGCGCATCCTCAGCGATCCGGATTTCGTCGCCGGGAAGCTGGGCACTGCCTTCATGGACCGCTTCCTCAGCCGGCCAAGGCCAGGCGGACGTCTCGCCGAAGCCGTTTGAGACGGTCAACCGCAGCGCTTCGCGCTGGACGGCGCTCTATAAACCAGAAATCTGAAACCTGAAGTCTGATTGAACTTCAGATTTGAGATCACACCTGAGCCTTGAGACTTGAGACTTGCAAAATCTTCCATCACCGCTCTACGTCATCTGTGACGCCGAGGTCTGCGACCGCGCCGGCTGGACGCTCGTCGATTTCGCCGCCGCGTGCATCGACGGCGGCGCCACGTTCCTCCAGGTCCGTGCCAAGGGCGCCTCTGGCGCCTGGCTCCTCGACGCGACAGATGCCATCGTGCGCCGGGCTCAATCCGCCGGAGCGCTCGTCATCGTGAACGATCGCGCCGATCTGGCGCGCCTCGCGGGAGCGGGGGGCGTCCACGTCGGGCAGGCCGACCTGTCTCCAGCCGCAGTACGCGCGGTCGTCGGAACGGAGATGCTCGTCGGCCAATCCACGCACACCCCCGAACAGTATGAAGCGGCCCTCGGCGAGCCAGTGGACTACGTCGCCATCGGGCCGGTGTTCGCCACGGCGACCAAGGCCACAGGCTGCGACGTGGTGGGCATCGAGGGCGTCCGCGCCGCCGCGGCGCGGACCGCGCCGCGTGGCCTCCCGCTGGTCGCCATCGGCGGCATCACCCTCGACCGCGCGCGATCGGTGCGAGCGAGCGGCGCACAATCGATTGCGGTCATCTCCGACCTGCTCGCGACGGGCGATCCGGCGGGTCGGGTGCAGCAGCTTCTCAGAGCGCTCGACTGATGTGGCGTCGCCGTACTCCGCGCGCCTCGCGTCGAATCTCACGCACGTCAAGTCTCAAGCCTCAGGTCTCACGTCTCAGGTCTGATCTGAGACTTCAGAGCTGCGGATACTCAGAGCGCCAGAGCGCGTGCAATTGCCAGGGCTGGCAGCTGAAGACTGAAAGCCGATGAGCCTTGAGACTTGGGACTTGGAAGTATCGGACTAGAATGACATCCCGGCTTATTGATGGAGGCTGACGAGCGCGGACGAGATCACGGTATCGGGGAGTGTTCCTCGCCATCTTGCTGCTCGCGTCGGTGTTCATCGCCGGCACGATCGGATACATCGCTGTCGAAGGCTGGACGCCGTGGGATGCGTTCTACATGACCGTCACAACCGTGACGACGGTCGGCTTCCGCGAGGTTCACGAGCTTTCGCGGGCCGGACAGATCTTCACCGTGTTCCTGGTGCTCGGCGGCGTCGGCGCGGCGCTCTACACCTTCTCGCAGTTCGCCGCGCTCGTGATCGAGGGCGGCCTTGCCAGTCACCTCGGGCAGCGCCGGCGAGTGCACGCATGATCGAGACGATCAAAGACCACTTCATCGTTTGCGGGTACGGCCGGATCGGCAGCATCGTGGCCCGCGAGTTCCGGCAGCAGGAGGTGCCGTTCGTCGTGATCGAGCGCGATCCAGGGCGCTTTCATTCGGCCGTCGAGCGCGGCGTGCTGGCGCTCGAGGCCGACGCCAGCCAGGAGCAGGTGCTCAAGCGGGCCGGCATCGAGCGCGCGCGCGGCCTCATCACCGCGGTCGGCACGGATGCCGAGAACGTCTATACGGTGCTCACCGCGCGCGGGCTCAGCCCCGATCTCTTCATCATCAGCCGGTCGGAGAGCGGCGACTCGGCACGCAAGCTCCGCGCGGCGGGAGCCAACCGGGTCATCTCGCCGTACCAGATCGGCGCCGTGCAGATTGCGCAGACGGCGATCCGGCCCGCGGTGGTGGATTTCTTCGATCTCGCGACGAGCTCGGACAACCTCGAGCTGGCGATGGAGGAGATCACGATTTCGCCGCGGTCAGCGCTGGCGGATCAGTCGATCCTGGATTCCAACCTGCGTCAGCGATTCGGCGTCATCGTCGTCGGCATCCAGCGCGTGGATCAGCGGATGGAATTCAATCCCGAGCCGGCCACCCCGATGCGATCGGGCGACCAGCTCGTGGTCCTCGGCCGTCCCGATTCCCTGAAGCAGCTCGAAGTCGAGGCCGCCTCGTAATGGCCGCACGGCTCCTCGATGGCATCGCCGTCGCCGATGCCATTCGCGCCGAGGTCCGCCCGCTGGTCGCAGCGTTTACGGCGCGCGCCGGCAGACCTCCCGGGCTCGGCCTCGTGCTCGTCGGCGACGACCCCGCGTCCGCAGCTCTATGTCACCAGCAAGCTGAAATCGGCGGCGGAGACCGGACTTCGGGCGGACCTCGAACGATTGCCGGCAACGGCATCGATCGATGAGCTCCTGGGCGTCGTCGATCGTCTGAATCGAAGCGACGCGCACGACGGCATCCTCGTGCAGTCGCCGCTGCCGGAGTCGATGGGACCCGACGCGGAACGCCGGGTCTTCGATGCGCTCTCGCCCGACAAGGACGTGGACGGCTTTCACCCGATCAACGTCGGGACGTCTGGTCCAGAATCGGCCGGCGCTGGTCGCCTGCACGCCCTTCGGGAATCATCGAGTTGCTGGAGCGATCGAACATCCCGATCGCCGGCGCACGCGCGGTCGTGATCGGGCGGAGCGACATCGTCGGCAAGCCGATGGCGTTGCTGCTGCTGCACCGGCACGCCACCGTGACGATCTGCCATTCGCGCACGGCAGACCTGCCGCAATTGGCCCGCGAGGCCGACATCCTCGTGGCCGCCCTGGGGCGGCCGGCGTTCGTCACCGCGGCATTCGTCAAGCCCGGAGCGACTGTCATCGACGTCGGCACGACGCGCGTGGACGATCGCGCGACGATCGAACGGCTGTTCGCGGCGGGCTCGAAGCGCCGCGAGGCGTTCGAGCGGCGCGGGTCGCTGGTGCTCGGCGACGTCCATCCCGAAGTCGAGCGGGTGGCCGGCGCGCTGACGCCGGTGCCGGGTGGGGTGGGCCCCCTCACCATCGCGATGCTGCTCAAGAACACTCTCAAGGCTGCGGAACAGAGCGCAGGGTCGCGAGGAAAAGCCGCTGTGCGCTGATCGCTACTATCGACCGCGGGGCCGATGTTGGCGGGAGCCTCGCGAAAATCGTGCGTCGTGTCCGGCTTCGGCCGGACCATTACCAGAATGTTGAAAGTTGCATTGACCGGTGGGATCGCAACCGGCAAGAGCTACGTGCTCGATCGCTTCCGCGAGCTCGGTGTCCCGTGTCTGGACGCCGACGCGCTCGCACACGGCGTGATGGCGCCCGGCACGGAGGCCACGCGGGCGATTGCCGCGCGGTTCGGCGCCGACATTCTTGCCGCTGATGGTGCGGTCGATCGGAAGAAGCTCGGGCGGATTGTGTTCGCCGACGCCTCGGCGCGGCGCGATCTCGAGTCGCTCGTCCACCCGGCGGTCTACCGCGCGATCTCGGCAGGACTGCGGGCTTTCGAGATCATCGGCGATTCACCTCTGGCTGTCGTTGACGTGCCGTTGCTGTACGAAACCGGCCGCGCCGGCGACTTCGACCGTGTGGTGGCCACGGTATGTCCGCCGGCCACGCAACTCGCCCGGCTCCAGGATCGAGGGCTCAGTCGCGCCGCTGCGGCGCAGCGCCTGGCCGCCCAGATGCCCGCGGAAGAAAAAGCCGCGCGCGCGGACTACGTGATCAGAACCGACGGGACAGTCGAGGACACCACCGCGCAGGTGGAGCGGATCTGGCGCACGGTGCTGGGAGCGTCGGTCAGACCTCGACTTCCGTAGCTTCCTGCGCGGGAGCGATCCGTTCCTCAACAAACGTGTTCCAGTCATGGCAGTGCGGACACTGCCACAGGAGCTCGGTGCTCCGATAACGGCAGCGCGTGCACACGTGCGGATCGAGGTAGAACACGGCGTGCTGCGTGACCTCGCCGTACCGATCGACCAGCACCTGCGGATGGTGCAGCTGCCCGAGTGCGCGCCAGATCGCCTGATGGATGCTGAGCGCGTGGGGGTTATGAAGCAGCGCCGTAAAGAGCAGATCGAGGGCGTCATGCAGGTATCCACCGGCAGCCAGCTCGCCCGACAGCGCCAGGCGCGCCCGCCAGTCCTGCGGGTTGTCCTCGATGAGCCGCCGGCACAGCTTGGTGAATCGCTCCGGCGTATTCGCCCGGCCCGCCAGCGCCTTCAGCCGATCGAAGGCCAGATAGGCTCGATCGGGCGCCACCTGGACGAGCTGTTCCCAGATGCGCGCCGCGTCCTTTTCGTTGCCTTCCGCGACGCGCAGGTCGCCGAGGTTGAGATAGGCGGGGACTGCGCGGGCGTCGAGATCGATCGCGGCCCGGAACCGGCGCGCAGCTTCGACGAGGTCCTTGCGGCGCATCGCCTCGAGTCCGATCTCGTTCTCGAGGAACGCCAGAATGGCCTGGCTCTGCGGCCTGGAGTCGATCGCGGCCAGCTTGGTGAGGCGCTGCCGCGTGTCGTAGGCTTCGGACCACTGATGCTGGTCCTCGTGAAGCTTCTGCAGGTTGAGCAGCGCGTACTCGTTCTTCGGATCCAGCCGCAGCACCTCGGTAAAGGCCTCGAAGGCACGTTCGACGAACCCTCCGCGCTTGTAATCGAGACCGAGGCAGAGCAGGACGTAGGCGTGCTCCACGCGGCTCAGCCTGGAGCGTTGCAGCAGCGCCTGATGCATCGTGATCGCCTTGCCGACCTGTCCCTTCTCGCGGTACAGGTTGCCCAGGATCATGTGGACCTCGAGCGCATCGGCGTCGACGCTGGCGGCGCGGGTCAACTCCTCGATCGCCAGGTCGATTTGATTGGCGACGAGAAAATTGAGGCCGAGGATGTAGTGCGACGACTCCCTGGCGCGCCGGCGATCGATCCACCTGCCCCCGCTGAGCTTGTACCGCTCCCAGGCCTTGCCGATCGTCAACCCGATCAGGAATGCGATCAGGGCGGCGAGAAGCGGGGCAGAGTCGCTCATGTCTGCTGCCGCACGCCTGTTCCCGCCCCCGCGGTCGATCCGGCCGCGTACGCGGCGACGATCGCGTCCCACCGCTTCTGGGCGCGAAGAACGGTCTCGATCAGCTGGCGGACGGCGCCGTCCCCGCCTTTGGCATCGCTGACCCAGTGGACGGCCGCCCTGACTTCACTCACCGCATCGGCGGGCGCCGCCGACAGCCCCACGCGCGCCAGGACGCCGAGATCGACGATGTCGTCGCCCATGTAGGCCACGTCCTCGTCGCCGACCTTCTCGTCGGCGAGGATCCTCTCGTACGCCTGGAGCTTGTTGGTAACGCCTTGATGCACCAGCGACACGCCCAGTTGAGCGGCTCGATGCGGCGTCGTCGGCGAGTTGCGTGCCGACAGGAAGCCGACCTTCACGCCGGCGCGCTGCGCCCAGACGATCGCAATCCCGTCCCTGATGCCGAACGACTTGCTCTCGGTGGCGTCGGAATGGACCAGCACCTGCCCGTCGGTGAGGACACCGTCCACGTCGAATAGCAGGAGCTTGATACGGGCCGCTCTCTCGTCGATAGACATCGTTCTACGTTCTACGTTCTACGTTCGTACGTTCTGCGTTCTGTCGTTCTGCGTTCGTTGTGCCACGTTCGTCGTTCGCCGGTCGCCGTGCTACGTTCGCCGAACCTCGCACGAAGAACGTAGAGCAAACGTGCGAGAACGCAGAACGGCCGATTCCTAGAACATTTCCGTCCGCCACAGGTCATGAAGGTGAACGACGCCCGCCACCCGGCGGCCATCGGCGTCGACGACGACGATCGAGGTGATCTTGCGATCCTCCATGAGGTTCAACGCCGCGACGGCAAGAGTGGTCGGCGGAATCGCCACCGGGCCCCGCGTCATCACGTCGGCGGCGGTGAACTCGAGGATATTGCCCTCCCGGTTCATGTGCCGCCGCAGGTCGCCGTCGGTGATGATGCCGAGAAGCGCGGAGTCTTCGTCGACGACACAGGTCATGCCGAGGCCCTTGCTCGACATTTCATAGATGACATCGCGCAGCCGCGTGGCGGCGGAGACCATCGGGCACTGCTTGCCGGCGTGCATCAGGGCCTCGACGCGCATCAGCCGTTTTCCCAGTTTCCCGCCGGGATGCAGGCTCGCGAAATCCTCCTCGCGAAACCCTTTCCGCACCAGCAGTGTCATCGCCAGCGCGTCGCCGATCGCCAGCGCCGCGGTGGTGCTGGCGGTCGGCACCAGGTTCAGCGGACATGCCTCTTCGGCGACACTGCAGTCGAGTGCCACGTCGGAGGCCTGCGCAAGCGTGGACGCCGGCGTGCCGGTGATGGCGATCAGTTTCGCGCCGAGCCGGCGAATGGTCTCGAGCAAGCGGAGAATCTCGCCGGTCTCGCCACTGTAGGACAAGGCCACGACCACGTCGTCTGCCTGGATGACACCGAGATCGCCGTGAATGGCTTCCGCCGGGTGCAGGAAGAAGGCCGGCGTGCCGATGCTCGTGAGCGTCGCCGCGATCTTCCGGCAGATGATGCCCGACTTGCCCATACCGGTGAGAATCGCTCGTCCCCGGCAGGCGTGGAGGAGCTCCACCGCGCACTCGAATCGACCGTCCAGACGCGGCACCAGCGCGAGGATCGCCGCCGCTTCAGTTTCGAGAACCTTGCGGGCGAGCCCGAGATCAGCCATGGATCGGCGCCTCGCGTTGCTTGACGACCGCATCGAGCGCCACGAGCCGGCGAAGGAGCGGCTCGAGCAGGTCCAGCCGGAGCGCGTTCTGCGCGTCGCTTTTGGCCCGGGTCGGGTCTTCGTGCACTTCCAGGAACACGCCGTCGACGCCCGCCGCAACGCCCGCCGAAGCCAGCGGCTCGATGTACTGGGCGAGCCCGGCGGTCACGCCATCGCCGCCGCCTGGAAGCTGCAGACTGTGCGTCACGTCGAACACGACGGGCACGCCTTGCTCGCGCAGCATCGGGAAGGCGCGCATGTCCACTACGAGGTTGTGGTAGCCGAAGGACGTGCCGCGCTCCGTGACGATGACCCTCGAGTTACCCGCGTCGACGACCTTCGCGACGGCGTGACGCATGTCGTCGGGCGAGAGGAACTGGCCCTTCTTGATGTTCACGACACGCCCGGTGCGCGCCGCAGCAAGGAGCAAATCCGTCTGTCGGCACAGGAACGCCGGGATCTGCACGACGTCGGCGACGGCCGCGGCAACGCTTGCCTGGGCCGGCTCGTGAATGTCGGTGAGGATCGGCACCTGGAGCCGCGCCTTGACGCCGGCCAGCACACGCAATCCTTCGTCAAGGCCCGGCCCGCGAAATGACCGCCCCGACGTCCGATTCGCCTTGTCGAATGATGCCTTGAAGACGAAGGGCACGCCCAGACGCCTGGTGATGTCCACGAGCGCCGCCGCCACATCGCCGGCGTGGCGCTCGCTCTCGATGACACAGGGTCCGGCGATGAGAACGAACGGACTCTCGCCGCCAAACGTGATGTCGCCCAGTTTCACAGGGATCACGGGGTTCATTATACGGGGGCTGGAGGGGCGGGCCATCGAGGGACAAATCCAGCGGACCGGCCCCGTTTGAAAATCTGAAGACTGAAATCTGAGACCTGAAGTCCAGGTTCAGCTTTCGCAGGTGCTCGGGTGCTCGAGCACTGAAGAGCGTGGAGAGGCACAAGGCGCAGAGCGAACCGTGGTGGCCTATGCCACTGTCTCTGTCTCCGGAATCGCGCGGTGTATGCCGCGGGCGGTCTTGTGCTTGTAGCTGGCCTCGACGAAAGCCGCGAACAAGGGATGGGGACGCGTCGGCTTCGACTTGAACTCGGGGTGGAACTGCACGGCGACATACCACGGATGATCGGGCAGCTCCGCGATCTCGACGAACTTGCCGTCGGGCGAGCGGCCTGAAATGCGCAGCCCATGCTCCGCCAGCGTCCGCTCGTAGAGACAATTGAACTCGTAGCGGTGGCGGTGCCGCTCGTGAACGAGGCTTGCGCCGTAGACGCGCGCGGCAAGAGAGCCGGGCGTGAGCTCGCAGGCATAGGAGCCCAATCGCATCGTCCCGCCGAGCTCGTCCACACCCAGCAGATCGCGGAGCTTGTAGATCAACTTGGTCGGCGTCTCCGGCGAACACTCGGTGGAGTCGGCATCGGTGAGTCCGGCGACGTGGCGGGCGTATTCAACCGTCGCCCACTGGAACCCGTAACAGATGCCGAAGTACGGGATGCCGCGCTCGCGCGCGATCTGGGCCGCCTGCATCATGCCTCGCGTGCCGCGATCGCCGAATCCGCCCGGCACGAGAATGCCGTCCGAGTCGTCCAGCAGCGACAGGCCGTCCGGCGCTTCAAGGGCTTCCGCTTCGATCCACTTGATGTGCACCTTGAGCCGGTGCGGAAAACCGCCGTGATAGAGCGCTTCGTTGAGGCTCTTGTAAGAGTCCTCGTATCCGACGTACTTGCCGACGACGTGGACGGTGATGTGGTCGAGAGGGTTCTTGATGACGCTGACGAGATCCTCCCATGCCTGCATGCGGCGCTCGGACTGGGGAAGATGCAAATATTTCAGCACGATGTCGTCAAGCCCTTCCGCGGCCAGGACCAGTGGGACCTCATAGATCGTCGCGACGTCCTTGGCGGTGATGACCGCTTCCTCGTTCACGTCGCAGAACAGCGCGATCTTGCGCTTGATGTCCGGATCCAGGAATCGATCCGTGCGACAGAGCAGGATGTCGGGTTGAATGCCGATCGACCGCAAGTCGCGCACGCTGTGCTGGGTCGGCTTCGTCTTCAGCTCGCCGGCCGCCCCGATAAACGGGACGAGCGTCAAGTGGACGTAGAGCGAGTTGTCGCGGCCCACGTCCTGGCGAAACTGGCGGATCGCTTCCAGAAACGGCAGGCTCTCGATGTCGCCGACGGTGCCGCCAATCTCGACGAGCGCGATTTCCGCATCCGCGGTCGCCGCGCGGATCGCGTCCTTGATCTCGTTCGTGATATGGGGAATCACCTGGACGGTGCGGCCGAGGTAGTCGCCGCGGCGTTCCTTCTGGATGACGCTTTGATAGATCTTGCCCGTGGTCCAGTTGGAGTTGCGGGTCGTCAGCGTGTTGGTGAACCGCTCGTAGTGGCCCAGGTCCAGGTCCGTCTCGGCGCCGTCGTCGGTGACGTACACTTCTCCGTGCTGGTAGGGGCTCATCGTGCCGGGATCGACGTTGATATACGGATCGAACTTGAGAAGCGTGACCTTGTACCCGTGCCCCTCGAGCAGCGCTCCGATCGAGGCGGCCGCCAGCCCCTTGCCAAGTGAGGACACAACCCCGCCCGTCACGAAAATGTACTTGGTCGCACGCCTCTCCGAATTGATCATGTTGGTGTCCCTTGCACGTTGAACAAACGCCGGACCTGCTCGAGGTCCTGTGGCGTGTCGACGCCGATGGAGTCGTAGGCGGTCTCCACGGTCTTGATCCGAATGCCGTGCTCGAGCGCCCGGAGCTGCTCGAGCGCTTCGGCGCGCTCGAGCGGCGTCGGATCGAGCGAGGCGAGCAGCATCAGGGCGTGACGCCGATAGGCATACAGCCCGACGTGGCGGTAGAGCGGCGGCCAGCCGCCGCGCGGATCCCGCGCGAACGGGATCGGCGCCCGGGAAAAATACAGGGCGAAGCCCCCGCGATCGATCACCACCTTGACGATGTCCGGGTTCGAGAGTTCCGCCGGCGTGAGAATCCGGCGATACAGCGTGGTGATCGAAATCGCCGGATCGGCAAAGGGCGCGATCGCCTCGGAGATGGCGCGGGAGTCGAGGAGCGGCTCGTCGCCCTGAACGTTGACGACGATGTCGCAGTCGAGCGTCGCGGCGACCTCCGCGAGCCGATCGGTCCCGGTCAAATGATCCGCGCGGGTGAGGCGGACGTTCCCGCCGAACTCGGCCACCCTGGTCGCGATGCGAAGATCGTCGGTCGCGACGATGACGCGCGACACCGCCGGGGACGCGGCGGCGCGCCGGTAGACATGCTCGATCATCGGACGGCCGTCGATGTCGGCGAGAGGTTTGCCCGGAAACCGCGTGGAGGCGAATCGAGCGGGGATGAGAGCGACGACCTGCAGTGGAAGACGGCTATCGGCCTTGGAGTCGGCCGATCCAGGGTGCACGACGAATAGTAGCACACCCCTCCGGCCCGCGTGCTACGATCCCGGTGATTCGATGAACTGGAAGCGCACGGCGACGTTCGGCGTGGTCGGCGGCGCCCTCGCAGCATGGCTTGCCGGTGCCGCGACCTCCAATCGCCACGTGGTTGACACGACGATCGCGACGCCGACGCCGGTCGAGTTGCGCGGCGCGGAGCTCGCCGAAGAAATTGCGCGGTTGCGCGAGCGGCTCCATCCCGTCGTCGCGCCACAGCACCCGGCGCGGAATCTGTTTCAGTTCTCGTCGCGGGGCGCGGCGTCTTCATCCCGCGTCGATCCGCCCGCGCTCGCCCTCAGCGAAGTCCCCGCGCAGCGGGCGCCCGCAGCGCCACCGTTGACGCTCGTCGGCCTCGCTGAAGATCCGGGTCCGGACGGGCCAATCCGCACCGCCATCATCTCGGGACTGGGCCAGCTCTTCTTCGTCAAGGAAGGGGACAGTATCGCCGGGCGGTTCCGCGTCCAGCAACTGTCCGGCGAGGTCGCTGAGCTCACCGATCTCGCCGATTCCACGATCCATCGGCTTGCGCTGAAGTAGCAGCGCTCGAGCCACGTTGCCGCCGCCGGCTGCTGCTGACAGAATCGCTCCGTGGTTCAACTTCCCGGCGGCAAGACGTGGGCTCCGCCGGCTTCATTCGCCGAGCGGCGGTAGAATCCGCGGCACCCAGCCCGCATGATCGCCATCATCGTCAATCCGATTGCCGGGGGCGCCCGGCCCGAGGCTGCGCGCGCGCGGGCAGAGCTGGCAGCGTCGGTGCTCGCCGCATCGCGCGAGGACGGTGAGGTGTTCGTCACCGAACGCAAGGGGCACGCGCGCGAGCTCGCGAAGGCCGCCATCGACCGCGGCGTCCGTTTGATCGTCGCCTGGGGTGGCGACGGCACGATCAACGAGGTGGGATCGGCCGCGGTGTTCGGTCAGACGCCCCTGGGCATCGTGCCAGCGGGGTCGGGCAACGGCCTGGCCACGGATCTCGGCGTCAGCCGGCGGCCCGATCGTGCCCTCAACGAGGCGATCGGCGCCTCGCCGCGCGCCATCGACGCGGGTGAGTTCGGCGGCCGAATGTTCTTCGCGACCGCCGGCGTGGGCTTCGATGCGCACGTCGCCTCCTGTTTCGATCGAGAGATCGCCGGGCGGCGCGGCCTGTCGACCTACCTGCGGATTTCCACGCGCGAGCTGTTCGCCTACCGACCGTCGACATTCCGGGTCTGCCAGGACGCCGGTACCTGCGATCGGCGCGCGCTCCTGGTGACCTTCGCAAACGCGTCGCAGTTCGGCAACGGCGCCCGCATCGCCCCCGGCGCATTGCTGGACGATGGCAGGCTGGATCTGGTCGTCTTCGAGGAGGTCTCGAGGTTTCGGACATTCTGCGCCGTGCCGCGGTTCATGGCCGGGCGCGTCGCCGGTCTGCGGGGGTGGTCCGTCGAGCAGGTCGAGCGCGCGGCGATCGAGAGCGACCGGCCGATGGCATTTCACGTCGATGGCGAGCCGGTCGAGGGGGGAACACGCCTGGAGGCGCGGGTGCATCCGGGAGCGCTCAAGGTGTGCGTTCGCTGATGGGTAGCTCACGCGTACAGGTCTGAAACCTCAAGTCGCAAGTCTCATCGGACAGCTGACGCGGGAAAATCTGAAACCTGAAACCTGATCAGACTTCAGGTTTTGAGATTTCAGATTTGCAGATCGGTTCGTTGGCCGGCTTCCGGAGTCTGTGTTCGCTGATTGAGATAGCTGACACGTACAAGTCTCAAGGCTGATCAGACTCGAGACTTGACACTTGAGACTTGAAACGTTCAAGCGTCAGAGTCGCACCAGCCAGGCCTCGCCGACCGCCGGAACCCGGCGGATGGCCCCCAGTGCCGCCTCGAGCGCGCCCGGCTTGCTCGCTTCCTCGTCCACGTTGACGACGCCGACAGCGCCCGTCTCGTTGCGGCCCAGCGCGAAGTTCGCGATATTCACGCCGTGGCTGCCGAGAATGGAGCCGACTTCGCCGATCACTCCTGGCTGGTCCTGATTGCAGATGATCAGCAGCGTGCCGGCGAGCGGCGCCTCGACATTGACTCCCCGCACCGACACCAGCCGCGGGCTGTTCGGTTCGAACACCGTACCCTCGGCCCAGCGGTCGCCCTGGCTCGTGTGCAGCTTGATCGAAACCAGGCTCGTGAAGTGCCGCGGCCGCGTGCTCCTCGACTCGATGATCTCGATGCCCCGCTCCCTGGCGGCCGCGCGGGCATTCACGATCGACACGCCGCCGGCCAGAATCGGTCGAAGCACGCCCGCTGCGGCGCTCGCCGCGAGCACGCCCACGGCGCGATTGTCGGCCAGAGCCCCGTAATAGCGAAGCGCGATCGCTTCGATCCGGGCGGCGCCCATCTGGGTCACGATTGCCGCAAGGCTAGCCGCCAGCCGGAGCCACGGCTGCAGCCGCTGCAGCTCGTCGGGATGCACGGACGGGAAGTTGACGGCATTCCGGACGACGCCGTGGCACAGGAAGTCGCGAACCGAGGCCGCCGTGTCGAGGCCCACCTGCTCCTGCGCCTCCTCGGTTGACGCGGCGATATGCGGCGTCGCGACGACCTGCGGCAGCTGCGCCAGCGTCCAGTCGACCGGCGGTTCGGTCTCGAACACGTCCAGCGCGGCGGCGGCGACGACGCCCTGCTCGATCGCGCGGCGCAGCGCGCCTTCGTCGATCAGATCCCCGCGAGCGGTGTTGATGATCCGGAGCCCCGGCTTGACGCGCGCGAATCGCTCGTCGTTGAACACGTGGCGCGTCTCGGCGGTGGACGGCAGGTGCAGCGTCAGGAAGTCGGCGACCTCACAGACCTCATCGAGCGAAAGCAGCTCGACGCCCATGCTCTCCGCCACCTCCTGCGCGATGAACGGATCGTGGGCCACGACCCGCATGCCGAACGCCCTGGCACGCGGCGCCACCTCCTGGCCGATGCGGCCGAACCCGGCGATGCCGAGCGTCTTTCCCCGCAGCTCGGTGCCGACGAACCGTTTCTTCTCCCACTTGCCTTGCTTCATCGCCCGATCGGCAGCCGGCACGCCGCGCGCCAGCGCCAGCATCAGCGCGCACGCATGCTCGGCGACACTGATGCTGTTGGCGCCCGGCGCATTGACGACGAGAATGCCGCGTGCGCTGGCGGCAGGAACGTCGATGTTGTCGACGCCGGTGCCGGCGCGCGCGACGATGCGCAGCTTGGGAGCGGCGGCAAGCAGATCGGGAGTGACCTGGGTCGCGCTGCGCACCATCAGGGCATCCGCGTCAGCGAGCGCGTGGATGAGATCGGCCGCTGGACGGCCGCTTCGAGCGTCTACCTGCCAGCCGGACTCGGAGCGAAGCAGCTCGAGGGCTGACTCCGGCAGATCGTCGGCGACTACGATTTTCAGGGTCGCCCTTTTTCAGGTCCGAGGGCGCGCAAGTAGTTCAGGACGCTCCAGAGCTCTTTCGCGGTCATCCTGCCGGCGAAGCCGCGCATCGGCGTGCCCTTGGCGCCGTCGCGGATGACCGTGAAGATTGCAGCGTCGGTCGAGCCGTGCTTCCACATCTCGTCGGTCAGATCGGCCGGCGGCGGCTTCAGGATCGCGCCGGCCTTGCCGTCGCCCTTCCCGAGCGGGCCGTGGCACGACAGGCAGTTCTTGGTGTACAGCGCCTTGCCCTCCGCGAGGGTCGTGGCGTTGACCGGAACCGGATTCTTCAATGCCGCGGCGTCGGCGGATGCGCCGTCCTGCGCGGCGCCATAGGCTGCCGCCCCGAGCGGGAACATCAACACCGATGTGAACAACAGGGTTCGAGAACTCCAGCGCATCGAGCGAGGCCTCCTTGATGGTTCGTGTCCATCAGTATAATCTAGTCGCCGCGACGGCCGGTGCCGTCCCGGCTCGTGCGGTCGCCTGCTGAGAGCAACCGTCTTTCCACAGAGTTCTCCATCGTTTCTGTGAGATCGCGCGCCCTGTTCAGGGGACCGGACCTGACCGCATTGCAGCCGTCAGGCGCTGCGTACGACATCGCTGCGGGCCTCGCTGAAGCTCGCCGCAAGGTGTGATTTCTTCTTTGGGTGGCAGCAGAGCTGTCCACCCGGATGTTCTCGAAGGCTCTCGGCTGAGAGCCGCGCTGCTCGAATTTCTCGCATATGCCAAACCTCACGACGCTCAAGCCGCCGGCGACCGGCACCGCGATCGTCCGCCGCGATGGAAAACTCGTGGTCCCCGACAATCCCATCATTCCGTTCATCGAAGGCGACGGCACCGGCCCCGACATCTGGCGGGCCAGCGTCCGCGTGTTGGACGCCGCGGTGGAAAAGGCCTACGGCGGGAAACGCAAGATTGCCTGGATGGAGGTCTACGCCGGCGGGAAAAGTTTCAAGCAGTTCGACACCTGGCTGCCTGACGAGACCGTCGAGGCGTTCCGCACCTACCTCGTGGGCATCAAGGGGCCGTTGACGACGCCGGTCGGCGGCGGGATCCGATCCTTGAACGTCGCCCTGCGCCAGCTGCTCGACCTGTTCGTCTGCCTTCGGCCGGTGCGCTGGTACAAGGGCGTGCCTTCGCCGGTCAAGCATCCGGAACGAGTGGACATGGTGATCTTCCGCGAGAACACGGAAGACATCTACGCGGGCATCGAGTACGCCGCGGGCACGCCGGAGGCGCAGAGGATTCTGGACTTTCTCGCGAAGGAGTTCCCGAAGGAATTCAAGAAGATCCGGTTCGGAACCGCCGAGGCGTCGCAGCAGTGGCAGTCGGCGCTCGAAAGCATCGGCGCACCGAAACGGGACGTCGGGGTCCAGGTGGGCATCGGCTTCAAACCGATCAGCTATCTCGGCACCGAACGCCTCGTGCACAGCGCGCTCTCGTACGCGATTGCGAGCAAGCGCAAGACCCTCACGCTGGTGCACAAGGGCAACATCATGAAGTTCACCGAGGGGGCCTTCCGCGACTGGGGCTACCAGGTCGCGAAGACGTTCTTCGGCGCGGTCGAGATCGATGCCGGGCCGTGGTGCCGGATTCCCGAGGGAAAACCAGGGGCGGGCCTCGTGATCAAGGACGCCATTGCCGACATCGCCCTCCAACAGGTCCTGACCCGTCCGGAGGAATTCGACGTGATCGCCACGCCGAACCTGAACGGGGATTACCTGTCGGATGCGCTTGCCGCGCAGGTGGGCGGCATCGGCATCGCGCCCGGCGGCAACATCAACTACATCACCGGCCACGCCATCTTCGAGGCGACCCACGGCACGGCGCCCAAGTACGCCGATCAGGACAAGGTGAACCCCGGGTCCGTGATCCTTTCCGGCGAGATGATGTTCCGACACCTGGGATGGAACGAGGCCGCAGACCTCGTCGTGAAGGGGATGGATGGCGCCATCGCGTCGAGGCGTGTGACGTACGACTTCGCCCGGCTCATGGAAGGCGCGACCGAGCTGAAGACGTCGGTGTTCGGGGACGAAATCATCAAGAACATGTAGATCGTCGGCTTCAGGCGCTTGGCTACCAGGCTGCGGGCCTGAGCCAAGGCTCAGAGCCCGAGCCGAGAGCCCGAGGAGATATTCGATGAACCGGAAGGTAACGGTAGTGGGCGGTGCTGGCAACGTCGGCGCGGCCGTGGCTCGATGCATCGCGGACAAGGGACTCGCCGACGTCGTCATCGTCGACATCGCCGACCAGAAGGCCGCGGGCGTTGCGCTCGACATCCTCGAATCGTGCCCGATCACGGGATCCGACAGCCGCGTCATCGGCGGATCCGACTACGCGCAGACGGCGAACTCGGAGGTGGTCGTCATCACCTCCGGCGTCCCGCGCAAGCCCGGCATGAGCCGCGACGACCTGCTGAACGTCAACTTCGGCATCATGAAGGCGGTCACCGAGCAAGTCGTCAAGTACTCGCCCGATTGCATCATCGTCCCGGTGGCGAACCCGCTCGATGCCATGTGCCAGGCGGTGTACCGGCTGAGCGGCTTCCCGCGGGAGCGCGTCATCGGCATGGCCGGCGTCCTCGACTCGGCGCGCATGCGGACCTTCATCGCGATGGAGCTGAACGTCTCGGTTGAGAATGTCCACGCGTTCGTTCTGGGGGGACACGGGGACACCATGGTGCCGCTGCCTCGGGTACTCGACCGTCGCGGGCGTTCCGATCACCGAGCTCTTGTCGAAGGAGCAGGTGGACGCGATCTGCAAGCGCACCGCCGAGGGAGGCGCCGAGATCACGAAGCTGGTCGGGACGAGCGCGTGGTTCGCGCCGGGCGCGGCCGCGGCCGAGATGGTCGAATGCATCCTCAAGGACAAGAAGAAGATCCTGCCGTGCTCGGTGTTCCTGCAGGGCGAGTATGGCATCCGCGACTTGTTCGTCGGCGTCCCGGTCAAGCTTGGCGCGCGTGGAGCCGAGGAGATCATACAAATCAAGGTGACGTCCGAGGAGGATGCCGCGCTCAAGAAATCAGCGGCGGCGGTGAAGGAGCTCGTCGACGTGATCAAGATGGGGTAGGGTAGCCGGACATTACGTACCTCAAAGCACCACGGATGCTCGTCCAACGCCGGGTCATGTCATCCGGAACTGCAGCGCCTCGGCGACGTGATCCCCCCGGATCGATTCCTCGCCGTTCAGATCCGCAATGGTCCGCGCTACTCTCTGAATGCGATCGTAGCCGCGCGCGCTGAGCGCCAGGCGCCGGGCGGCCGCCTCGAGCAGACGGATGCCCGCGGAATCGATGGCGCAGTGACGCGCCATCAGCGACGGCGTCAGCTCGGCGTTGGTGCGAAGGCCGTACGTCGCGTACCGCTCCTGTTGGCGGCTGCGCGCCGTTACGACGCGCGCCCGCACCGCGGCGGACGGCTCTCCTTCCGCCCGCGCGCCCAGCGTATGAGGCGGCAGCGCCGGAACTTCCACGGTGAGATCCAGCCGGTCACGCAACGGCCCCGAGAGCCGGCCGCGGTACCGGGCGATCTGGTCCGGCGTGCACCGGCACTCGTGAACCGGGTCGGCTGCGAAACCGCACGGGCAGGGGTTCATCGCGCCGACGAGCACGAACCGGGCCGGAAAGATCGCAGTTCGCGCCGCGCGGGCAATCGTCACGCGCCCTTCCTCGAGTGGCTGCCGCAGCACTTCGAGCACGTGGCGGCTGAATTCCAGCATCTCGTCGAGAAACAGCACCCCGTGGTGAGCAAGGCTGACCTCGCCAGGGCGTGGGTGCGGACCGCCACCGATGAGCGCCGCGTTCGAGATCGTGTGATGGGGAGCGCGGAAGGGCCGCGATGCCACCAGTCCGCCACCCGGCGGCAGCAGCCCGGCCACCGAGTGCACGGCGGTCACTTCCAGCGCTTCGTCCAGCGTCAGCGGCGGCAGAATGCCCGCCATCCGCCGCGCGATCATCGTCTTGCCGGCGCCGGGCGGCCCCACGAGCAGGAGATTGTGCGCGCCGGCGCACGCAACCTCCAGTGCCCGCCGCGGCAGAAGCTGGCCGCGGACATCGGCGAGATCTGCCGGCTCGAAGATGGCGTGCGAAGCGGCCGCGGGCGGGACGGGCCCGGCGGTCGAAGGGTCGTTCAGCGTCAGGACCGCTTCGGCCAACGACGAGACCGCCAGCACGGCGAGCCCGGACACAATGGCGGCTTCGCTCGCGTTCAGCCGCGGCAGCAGCACTCCCGCGACGCCTTCCCGGCGGGCGGCCGCCGCGATCGGCAGCACACCGCGGGCCGCTTGAAGAGTGCCATCGAGCGACAGCTCCCCGAGCACGATCACGTCCGCGATCTCGCGCCGTTCGACAATGCCTTGCGCGGCGAGAATACCCAGGGCGATTGGGAGATCGAAGGCCGTTCCCGCCTTACGCACGTCGGCCGGCGCGAGGTTCACGGTGATTCGGTGCGCCGGGAACTCGAATCCTGAATTCCGGATCGCGCTTTTGACGCGGTCACGGCTTTCCCGGACGCTGGCATCCGGCAGCCCGACCATGGTGAACGCCGGCATTCCGAACGACACGTCGACCTCGACGTGCACCGGGCAGGCCTCGACACCGAACAGCGCGGCGCTTCGCAGGCTCGCAAGCATCGGCCATCCCTGGTGCAAGGCCGTGCCGAACGGGATCGGACAACGTTTTCAATGACTTGCGGATGGCGCCCCCCGGGAGATCGCACATTCTGCAGCGCGGCCGGAGACCCCGGTACGCCGGGGCTGAACTGAGACCCGGCCGGCGCCGATATCAGTAGTGCATTTATTTGTGAGAGGCCGCAGCGCCCCGCGGCACCTTTCCATTCCGTGCAGCAGCGCTTCCACCGGTGTATCCAGGAGAACTTGTCATGCTCGATGCCTTCAAAACCCTGACAGGCGGCAAAGGAAGAGTGGTTCAGCAGCAGACCGACGAGCTGGGGCTGCTCATCGCGAGCGCCCGCGAGGAGCGGAGCGCCATCAGCGCGATGCTGAACACGCTGGCCGGCCGCAGCGCGAAGCTGGCCCCTCTCGGGAAGCAGCTGGAACAGGTAACGGAGAAGGCGACGGGCATCACCGACCGGCTCGACGAAATTGCCAAGCGGCTGACCGCGCTCGACGACCGCTCCCATGAGCTGGAGGACGTCGACAAGCGGATTCAGGCCCTCAAGGATGCTGCCAAAGGGGCGGAGCAGACGACCTTGAAAGCGCTGGGACCCGACGGCGAGCTCCACAAGCATCGCGAAGCGGTGCAGCATTTGTCGTCACAGGCGCTCCAGACTCAGGCCATTCTCGCCACGCTGAAGAAAGAGAGCGCCGCGCTCGAGGAGTTGCGCGGACACTTGCGCGAGTCGGAAGGGGACGTGAAGCAGGCGCTCGGTCACGCCTCCACGCTGAAGAGCGAGCTCGATCAGGTCCGTTCGACCGCGACGGCACTCCAGCAGGATTTCGCCAAGATTCGCGAGACCTCACGTGAAGCGCGGGAAGACACCAACGCCGCGATCGCGACGGTCAAGGAAGTCGAACAGAAGCTTGGACCGCTCGTGCAGATTCATGAGCTGAGCCAGAGCACCGAGGAACGCCTCCACACCCTGAATGCCCTCGCCGAACACGTGTCGCACAAGGCGAAGGCCGTCGAAAGCCAGCAGCAGACCATCGAGCACGCGGTCGTCCAGTCCAACCGCGTCAACGAGATGGTCTGGTCGATGGATGTGCAGATGGGCAAGCTGAACGAAGGACTGAAGCAGGCGGCGAAAGCGGAAGACATGCTCGGGCGTATCGAGAAGCTGACCCAGGAGACGAACGGGCAGCTCGAATCCGCGACGAAGACGCGGCAGGAAGTCGAGCGCGAAACGATCAAGCTGTCGAAGGAAGGGACCACGCTCCTCGACGCGGTTCGCGGCCAGGTCGACACCCTGGCGATGAAGAAGAAGGAGCTGGAAGCGTTCGACGAGCGGGTCAGGGCGCTGCACGGCACCGTCGGCGACGCCGAATCCCGCTTCGACGCCCTGGCCGCCAAGGACAAGCATCTCGCGGTGCTCGGCCAGAAAGTCGACGGCCTGACGAAGCGCTTCGAAGTGCTCTTCGGGCAGGGCGACGAGCTGGCGAAGAAGCAGCTCGCGCTCGAAGCGCTGAGCGATCAACTCGCGCAGGTCGACGAGGTCGCGAAGAAGACGTCATGGCAGATGGATGCGCTCGGCCAAAGCCGGCAGGACCTCGACCTGTTGCGGAAGGAAGTCCAGGAGTTCTACAAGTCGCACGCCGACATCGTGCAGTTGCGCGACAAGCTTGGCGCCGACCGCCTCGGGCTCGAGGCGTTTGGGGATCGCATGAACGCCTTTTCGGCGCGGGCGCCGGAGCTCGAGTCGAAGATGCACGCCATCCTCGGGCAGTTGAAGCTTGTCGAGGAAGGCACGCACAAGGCCACCCGTCTCAACCAGTCGATCGCCGAGCTCGACGCCCAGATTTCGCGGATCATGTCGCGCGTGCCGTCCGTCGAGAAGCTCGAAATCCGCCTCGACGGCCTCAACACACTGAGCGTCGAGGTCGATCACAAGTTGACGGATCAGCTCGCGCGACGTAACGAGTTCGAGACGCTCAAGGCAGCGCTCGACGGCGTCGTCGAGCAGACCATTGACGCTCAGCACAAGCTCCAGGGGGTTCACGCCCTGCAGACGCGGCTGGTCCCGCTCGTCGCCGAGCTCAACGCCCTCAAGAAGGAGATCGGAACCGCCCAGGAGCGCATCGGCGGCGTGAAGTTCGACGAGGCCACCGTTGCCGACCAGGAACGCCGCCTGGCGGAGCTCGTGACGGCCAGCCGGGCGGTCGCCACCGACGTCGCCGAGCGCAGCCGGCAAATGCAGGGCCTCTCGGAGGAACTGGCTCGAACGACCGCCGTCAAGGACGAGCTCCTCGCCGAGCTCGATCGCGTGCAGGGCCGGCAGCGCGACACGGTCGGCCAGATCCAGGCGTCCGAGGATCAGCTGGCGCGCGCCGAGAAGATGTTCAAGCTGCTCGAGCAAAGGCGCGCCCAGGTGGCCTTCGGCGAGAAGAAGCTGGCCGGCGTCGAAGCGCGGCTCGCCGACATCAAGCAGCTCGCCGACGACCTCGAGAAGAACATTCAGTCCATCTCCAGCCGCGCGCAGCTCGTCAGCGCCGTGAAGGGCGAAGTCGACATCGTTCACCAGATCAGCGCTCGCAGCAAGGCAGACCTGGCTCACGTCATCGAGCACCGCGGCGAGGTCGCGGCGCTCAAGGGTCAGGTGGATCTCCTGCTCTCGAAGATCGCCGAGACCGACGACCGTATCATCTCAATCGACGCGCGGCGCAAGCTGGTCGATGAGGTGCAGACCAAGGCGAACGCCATCGTGCACCTGCTCGACGACGTGCGGATCAACCTGGAGATGCTGGGCGAGCAGAAGGCGGTGGTGGATCACGTCGCCGAAAAGGTGGCGCAGCTCGAGTTCATGTTGCAGGAGGCGCGGAACACACAGCGGAACCTCCAGCACGAACGGGAGCTGGCCGAGCGGATCGAGCAGGGCATCAAGCAGCTGCGGTCGAAGGCGCCGGGAGCAGAGGAAGGGAAGTCGCGGACCGCGTAAGGCGGCTCGGGACTTTGGGCTCTATCGCCTCTAGGCGTCGCTCTGAGGCGCTGGTCGATAGCCTGTCCTTGAGCCGCCGGTTCAGGCCTGAAGCCCTAAAGCCTGTCCGTGCGTAGAGTGTAGACCGTCAGCCGCTCACCAGCCCTGATGACAGAACCGGGAATACGGTTCCAGGTCTGCAGTGACGCGACCGTCGTCTTGAACGCCCGCGCGATCGAGGCGAGCGTATCGCCACTCTTCACCATATACCGGATCTTCACGAGCTCGGGGTCGGACGAGGCGTTTGCCGGCACGACCGCCGCGGTGGTGGCGACCTCGCCTGGTTCGGCGGCGGGTGCCGGACGCTCCGCCCGCGCCGCCATCAGAACCGTGGCTTCGTGCGGCACCATGAGCTTCTGTCCCGTGGTCACGCGCGAGCTTGTCCGGAGGTAGTTCGCCTCCGCGAGGTCCGTGCGGCTGACGCGAAGGCTTCTCGCAATTGTGGCCAGCGTCTCGCCCTTCCGCACCGTATACCACTTGAGCGATGCCAGGTCGGTCGCGGCAGTCTCCTCGAGCCGGGCGCTCAGGATCTCGGCTGCCCCGACTGGTACCTTCAGGGCATACGACGTGTCCTTGACCGGGGTGGTCCAGCGCCGCAGCTCCGGGTTGAGGGCCTGAATCTCGTCGATCGACGTGTCGGTCCACTCCGCGATTCGACGCAAATCCACCGGGCCCGGCAGCGTCACGAGCTGGTAGGGCGGCGGCTCCGCGGGTTCGAATTCGAATCCGTACTGCGCCGGGTTGCGGGCGATGACCACGGCCGCGAGAATCATGGGGACGTACTCGCGCGTCTCCCGCGGCAGCAGGTTGGCTTTCGCCGACAGATTCCAGAAATCGGTCTGCCGACCGCGCTTCATGGCCCGCTGAACGCGGCCGGGTCCGCCGTTGTACGAGGCGAGCGCCAGATGCCAGTCACCCTCGAACATCTTCGACAGCGTGGACAGGTACTTCGCCGCCGCGATCGTGGCCTTCTCCGGATCGGACCGCTCGTCGATGTACCAATCATGCCGCAAACCATTCTCGATCCCCGTCCCGCGCATGAACTGCCAGACACCCTTGGCCTGGGCGCGTGACAGCGCGTTCGGTTTGAACGCGCTTTCGATGAGCGGGATGTACGCCAGATCGAGCGGCAGCCCTTCGGCGCGGAAAACGTCCTGAATCATCGGCAGGTACTTGCTGCCGCGGTTAAGCCCTTCCTGAATGAAATCGTGCAAGCGGCCCTGGAACAGGTCGATGTAGGACAGAACCTTCTGATTGAAGGGAATCGGCACGTCGTAGCCGACCGTCTTGAGATCCGTGGCTACGGTGTCGGCCAGTTCCGGGGTAGCAGGCGGTTGGATGAACGTGGCCGACAACGCCAGGAGCTCGTCGATCGACGCCGGCTCGTAGCGCTTTTCGGTGAAGCCGTCCCCCGCGGCCAGCGCCTTGATTTCGTACGCGCTGATGCGGTCGACCAGCCGATCGAAATGCTCCCGGATTCGAGGCTCGGTCCGGCCGCCGTACGACGACTCCATCAGCAGGGTGATCGCCTGGTCGAACTCCTGCTTGGCGGCGGCGACGTGACCAAGCTCGAGCTCTTTCTGGCCGGCCCGGAAATGCTGGTCGGACGAGACGATCAAGGTTTCCACCGGATCCAGCGGCAGCTCGGGAACGGTCGGCAGTTGAGGGACGCTGGCATTGGTCGCAGGAATCGCGGGGGTGATGACGGGCCCAGCGGTCCGTTTCCTCGATCCACATGCGGCGCCGGCGGCCAGCGCAAAGGAAAGCAGCGCGATGAGCAGTCGTGGCTGCCGGGTCGGTCGAACCATCGGGCGCTCCGCGAAGCGGGCCGGCTCACACACCGACCGCATCGTAAGTCGCCCCCTTCAACGGGGGCTCCGGGTTGTCACGCTGCTCGGCGGAGACGCTTCCCGTAAGCGACGCCGCTCGAACCAGTTCGTGCTGACCATCCGCCGCTTGCTTGGAACCGGCGGCGGAGGCTCAAGGCGCGGAAGGCTGAAGGGGCCCCCGCCTAGACTGCGAGAACAGCAGATGTCCCCGCTACAACGGCTGAGTCATCCTACCATCCCATCAGATACGGGTCAACAATAAGTTCAATGGGGTCAATAGTAAGCAGTTGCGCCATGAGGCGACGCACCCGGTTACGCCCTCGAAGATCCGGGGGCGAACACGTGGTGCTGCTCGCCGAGATCGCGCGCCGAGGGTGTGACGATGGCACGCTCGGACACGATAAGCTTGCGACCCGCCTGGATCGCGCGGCGTACGTCCTCCTCGCAGACAAATTCCAGCGGTGGGGAAGTTTCGGTCGAAGGATCAGCCCGCCGGTCGCCCTCCGGGCCTCGTTCCGGCCCCCGGGCGGTGAGTTCATCGCGCCGGTCCGCCGCCTCCGATCGGCGATCTGTCTCCGAAGCCGTCGATCGAAAGCCACGCGATCCGAGGAAGTCGTCTATCCGGCGCGACAACGCCTCGACGCTGATGCCGGTGGCTCGCCGCGGAGCCGCCGGGGTGCTGGCAGGGAAGCCGGCCGGCTGCTCGAACCGGCTCACCGCCGGCGCGATCTCGTAGGCCAGCCGCTTGATGTTCAGCAGATGCCGGGGAGAGATGTTGTCTGACGTGATGTTCCCGCCGTAGCCCCCGCAGCCGAGCGTCATCGCCGGGTCGAGCCCCGTCGTCAATCCAATCGACCCGTGCGTCGTGGGGGTGTTCACCACGATGCGAAACGCCGGTTTCTTCAGGCCGAACTCGAGGATGATGGCATCGTTCTGCGAGTGGATGGACATCGTGTGGCCCATCCCTCCATATCTCAGAATCTGCTTGCAGCGCTCGCAGCCCTCGCGCCAGTCCTTGACGACGTAGAACGACAGCACCGGGCACAGCTTCTCGATCGAGAGCGGGTAGTCGCGGCCGACACCGTCGAGCGGAGCGATCAGCACGCGGGTGTCTGACGGGACCGTGATGCCGCACTTGTGGGCGATGACGGTTGCCGCCTTGCCGACGAGCGCGGGATTCGGAAGCCGTTGCGGGGTGACCAGCACGCGCGCCACGCTGTCCATCTCTCCCTTGGACATGAAGTAGCCGCCCTGGCCCTGGAATTCGCGCTTTACGGACTCTGCGATGGCCTCGTCGACGACCACCGAGTTCTCGGACGAGCACAGCACGCCGTTGTCGAAGCTCTTGCCGACGATGATGTCGCGCACAGCTTTTTTCACGTTGGCCGTTCGTTCGATGTACGCGGGGGCGTTACCCGGGCCGACCCCGTACGCGGGCTTGCCTGCGCTGTAGGCGGCGCGGACCAGACCCATGCCGCCCGTGGCCAGAATCACCGCCACGTCGCGGTGCTTCATCAGCGCCTCAGTGCCTTCGAGGGTTACCGTCCTCATCCAGTTGATTGAGCCGGCCGGAGCGCCGGCGCGGATCGCGGCCTCGTTCATCACCTCGGCCACGCGTGTGATGCATTTCACCGCCGCAGGGTGAGGGCTCAGGACGACCGCGCAACGGGCTTTCATGGAGATGAGAATCTTGTAGATCGCTGTCGACGTGGGGTTCGTCGATGGGATGACGGCGGCGACCACGCCGAACGGCTCGGCAATCTCGATAACGCGCCGGTCTTCATGACGGGCGATGACGCCAACGGTCTTCATCGGCCGGATGAAGGCATGGACCTTCTCGGACGCAAACAGATTCTTCTGCGTTTTGTCCTCGACAACGCCGTAGCCGGTTTCCTCAACCGCGAGGAGGGCGAACGCTTCAGCCTGGGCAGTGGCGGCCGCGGCGATCGCGTCGACGATCGCATCGATACGCTCCTGGCTGAGCTCGGCGAGCTCCTGCCACGCCTGTTTGGCGCGCCGGGCAAGCGCCCGTGCTTCGGCGATGGAAGCCAGGTCGCGATCGGTCTGGGTAGGGGGGGCGTCAGCCATCGGGGTATCGCGGCAGCTATCGGCTTGTAGCTCTCAGCCCTCGGTTCTCAGGACTTTGGCAAGATCCGTTCAACCTCGGTGTGGGGACGCGGGATGACGTGGACCGAAACCAGCTGGCCGACCCGCCGGGCCGCCGCGGCGCCGGCATCCGTCGCCGCTTTGACTGCGCCCACGTCCCCGCGAACCATCACCGTTACGTAGCCGGCGCCGATGTATTCCTTGCCGATCAAGGTGACATTCGCAGCCTTCACCATTGCGTCCGCGGCTTCCACCGATCCGATAAGCCCCAGTGTCTCGACGAGTCCCAGCGCTTCTTGCGACATCCGACGCCCTCCGGCGTACGCTCTCGGCCGACGTGCTTCCCGAAGCTTTACAACAACGGTCAAGTCAACAGGCGATCGGCCTGCGCCTCACGGCCCGAGCAGACCGAGCGGCGCCGGAACTTTACCACGGTCTCGAAATGCTGAATGCCAGATCCGGATGGCGTAATCGCATCCGGCATTCGGCACTCCACATGGGGCAGTCCCCCTTACCGTCTCGCCATCAAGTACTCTACATTTGGCCGCAGCATTCCTGATTCTCACGATCTTGATTCCCCCGCGGCCGTGATTGCATCGTCCCGGTGAATCCTGTACCATCGATCACTCGTTTTCCCAAGCGTTTTCATCAAATGATGCTTCGACCCCGACTTGTGACGCTCGTCTTGTGCGTGGCCGCACTCGGTGCGGCCACTGTAGTGTCCGGATGCCGCCGGACCGATCCGACCGAGCCCCCGGTCGCGACGCCGGGCCTGCGCGTCAATCACACGCGGGCGGCGGCCGGCAGTCCCCTCGAGCTCACCTATAGCTTCGTCGTGGCCGGCGACGCGAAAATGACCGGCGACTATCGCGTCATGCTTCACGTCGTCGACACGGACGAAGAGCTGATGTGGACCGACGATCACAATCCACCGAAGCCCACCAGCACGTGGAAACCCGGCGAGACGGTCGAGTATACGCGCACGATTTTCGTGCCTGTGTTCCCGTACGTCGGGACCGCCACGCTCCAGGTGGGCCTGTACTCGACCGCGGATCAGCGCCGTTTGCCGCTCGCGGGGGAGGACACCGGCCAGCGCGCATACAAAGTCGCGACCCTCGACCTCTTGCCACAGACCGAACAACCTTCTCACCATGTTCAAGGACGGTTGGCATCCGGCCGAAACGGCCGGTCCCAACGCCACGGTCGAATGGCAATGGACGAAGAAGGACGCGACGCTGGCTTTCAAGAATCCCCGCGAAGGATTCCATGTTCTATCTCGAGCTGGATAGTCCAATCGCCGAGCTGCACGGTCCCCAGCAGGTGCAGGTGAAGCTCGGTAACCAGCCGCTCGATCAATTCACGCTCGTGCCGAACGAGATTCAGCTGCGCAGAATCAAGCTGCCGGCCGCCCAGCTGGGCGCCGGGGACATGGCCGAGTTGCAAATCTCGGTCGATCCGACGTTCGTCCCCGCCGCCGTGAACCCGTCGATCAGCAAGGATCCGCGAGAGCTCGGAGTGCGCGTCTTCCACGCGTTCGTGGATCCGAGATAAGGGATGCGCCGCCTCATCTTGCTGCCGGCGTTTACCCTGATGACCCTGTGCCCGTCCTTTGCGGCCGCCGAGCTGGTTTTCTTTTCAACGGGCCGCAGCCTGTCGGTGAGGAGCCATCGGACGGAAGGCACATTGCTTGTCTTGATGCTGCGGGGCGGCGGCGAAATGATCTGCGAGGCATCCCAGGTCGCGCGGATCGAACCGGACGAAGTGCCCTATCCTGAGCCCGAAAAAGGGGGACGGGGCGATTTCGAGGACGATTCGGACGGAAATACCCCCGTCGCCGTTCAGCAGACGGACGTGCGCTCCGACGCTCGTTACGATTCGATTATCGACAAGGTCGCGGCGCGGCACGGCGTCGATGCGACGCTGCTACGGGCGGTCATTCAGGTGGAGTCGGCGTATGAGCGCCGGGCCCGGTCGCCCAAGGGAGCCATGGGGCTCATGCAGCTCATGCCGGCCACCGCACGCCAGTATGCGGTTGGCGACCCCTACGACCCGGAATCGAACATCGAGGCGGGCACCCGCCACTTGAAGTCGCTCCTGCAGCGCCTTCCCTTGACGCTGGCCCTCGCGGCCTACAATGCCGGAGAAGCGGCGGTGCAGCGGTTCCGCTCCGTGCCGCCTTATCCGGAGACCCGCCAGTATGTCGCCCGGGTTCTTCACCTCGCGGGCCGGTAAGGCCGACCCCGCAAGCCAGGGTGCTCCTCTGGACGCTCCCGACCGGTACTGATCTGCCTCGCCTTGCGTTCCGCTTTCTCCCAGACCTGGTCGGCCTATGAATGCAGCGCTTGGCTACGGTCCCGGGGCCGACCCATGGTCGGAAAAACCGTCTGACTCAGGGGGCGGACACATAAAGTTGTTATAATTCAAGAGCCATAATGTCCACGCCTACAAGCCCTTGCGGGCAGAACCGGGAGGCCTGAGACAGTGGAGTTCCGCTGCCGCCTCGCATCGCCTAGCGGCGAGATCGTCGAGGGCGTGTACGTCGCCGAAACAGAAGCCCGGCTGCGCCACGAGCTCGAGGAGAAAGGGCTCTACGTCCTCTCGCTCCAGCCGAAGGGATCGGTCGCGGGATTGTCCGTGCGGCTGCCGCGGCGGACGACGATCCCTTCGGCCGAGTTTCTGATTTTCAACCAGGAGCTGGCGACGCTGCTCAAGGCCGGGATGCCGCTCGTTCAGTCGCTCGATCTCCTCCGGCAGCGGGTCGAGTCTCCGGTGTTCCGCGCGGTGCTGAACGACGTGCACGAGCGCGTGCGATCCGGCACGGCGCTGTCCGACGCGTTCTCGACCCACGGCGCGCTGTTTCCGAGCGTCTACACGGCATCGCTCCTGGCCGGTGAGCGCAGCGGCAACCTGGACGCGGTGCTGCGCCGCTTCGTCGAATACACGAAAATCGTCGCCACGGTGAAGCGGAAGATGGTGTCGGCGCTGGTCTACCCGGCGATCCTCGTGACGCTGGCGCATCATCCTCGTCTCGATCATCGTGTTGAAGGTGGTGCCGGCGTTCTCGGACTTCTACGTGACCTTCAACGCCCAGCTGCCGCTGATCACGCGGGTGGTCGTCCGGTTGTCGGCCTTCCTCCGCGCACAGTTCATCCTCATTCTTCTGGCGATCGGCGCGACCGTCGCCGCGTTCGATGGTGTGGTTCCGGCAGCCCGGGCAGAAGGTCCGCATTCGATCGCCTGCTGCTGGGCGTGCCGTTGCTCGGCGACATCGCCCGCAAGTTCGCGACCTCGCAGATGGCGCGAACGCTGGCGACGCTGCTCGGCGGCGGCCTGCCGCTCGTGAACGCGCTCGACATCGCCGCGCGATCGGTCGGCAACCAGTTCATCGCGCACGAGCTGGACACTCGTCGCCGTCCGGGTGCGCGAGGGCGAGTCGTTCGCGGCGGCGCTCGAGCGCCGGCGGGTCTTTCCGGACGTCGCGGTCAAGATGGCGGAGGTGGGGGAGTCGACCGGCGCGCTGCAGGACATGCTGAACACCGTCGCCGACTTCTACGACGAGGAGATTTCGACCAACATGGAGCGGTTCGTGACGCTCGTCGAGCCGGTGCTGCTGGTCGTCATGGGCATCGTCATCGCCGGCCTGCTGCTGGCGCTGTACATGCCGCTCTTCCAGCTGAGCTCGGTGCTTGGCTAGCCGCGGACGTTACACTTAGCAATCGGTATCCGGCGTCAGGATTCGAACGAAGGAACAATGGCCGTCAACATGGACCCGCCCGACCTCCACACTGGCTCGACCGAGCTCGGCGCCGAGGAGCGCCGGGCGGAGCTCGAGCAGGCGCGGCGGCTCGCCGAACGCTACCGTCTCGAGTTCATCGACATGGACACGTTCCGGATCGATCAGGAGCTGTTCCGATCGATTCCGGCCGACCTGATGCTGCGCTACGGTTTCGTGCCGTACCGCCGGGAAGGCAAGTCGCTGGCGATCGTCGTGTCGGATCCGAGCGATCTGCCGATGATCGACGAGCTCGCGGTCCTGCTGGCGACGCCGATCAAGGTGACCGTGGGACCGCGGTCGGCGATCGAGTCCATCCTGAAGAAGAGCGAGAGCTCGCAGCGCGTGCTCGAGGAGGCGACCGAGAGCTTCCAGCTGCAGCTGCTGAAGGAGGACGAGAACGGCGAGGACAACCTGACGGTCGAGCGGCTCACGAGCGACATCAGCCCGGTCATCCGGCTGGTCGATTCGACGATCTACACCGCCATCAAGCGGCGGGCGAGCGACATCCACATCGAGACGCAGGACGATGCGGTGAACGTGAAGTACCGGATCGACGGCGTGCTGCAGCCGGCGATGCGCCCGATCGCGAAGCAGTTTCACAGCTCGATCATCTCGCGCATCAAGGTCATGGCCGAGCTCGACATCGCCGAGAAGCGCGTGCCGCAGGACGGCCGCTTCAAGCTGCGGATGCCAGGCAAGACGATCGACTTCCGCGTGTCGATCATGCCGAGCGTGCACGGCGAGGATGCGGTGATCCGCATTCTCGACAAGGAATCGATCAGCGAGCAGTTCACCGAGCTGAGGCTCGACATCCTCGGCTTCCCGGAGGCGGAGCTGAAGCGGTTCCGCAAGTACATCGCCGAGCCGTACGGGATGGTGCTCGTCACCGGTCCGACCGGCAGCGGCAAGACGACGACGCTCTACGCGGCGCTGTCGGAGATCAAGTCGATCGAGGACAAGATCATCACGATTGAAGATCCGGTCGAGTACCAGCTGCGCGGCGTCACGCAGATTCCGATCAACGAGAAGAAGGGGCTCACGTTCGCCCGCGGCCTGCGGTCGATCCTCCGCCACGATCCCGACAAGATCATGGTCGGCGAGATTCGCGACAACGAGACGGCGCAGATCGCCATCAACTCGGCGCTGACCGGCCACCTGGTGTTCACGACCGTCCACGCCAACAACGTGCTCGACGTGCTCGGCCGGTTCCTCAACATGGGCGTGGAGCCGTATCAGTTCGTCTCGGCGCTCAACTGCGTGCTGGCGCAGCGGCTGGTCCGCATCATCTGCACCCACTGCAAGCGTCCCGCGAAGACCTCGACGCTGCTGCTCGAAGAGTCGGGCCTGGATCCGAACATCCAGCACACCTTCTACGAGGGCATCGGCTGCATCGAGTGCAACGGCACCGGCTACAAGGGCCGCATGGCCATCTGCGAGCTGCTCGACCTGACCGATCGCATCCGCGAGCTGATCCTCGAAAAGCGGCCGACCTCGGAGATCAAGAAGGCCGCGCGCGACGAAGGCATGCGATTTCTGCGCGAGTCGGCGGTCGAGCGCGTGATGGAGGGCGTCACGACGCTCCGCGAGATCAACAAGGTGACATTCGTCGAATGAGCGCCTTTTCCGACTGGACATCGCTCCGCAACGCCCCGCCACCCGCCGTGGCCGTCGAGATCGCCGCGCAGCGCGTGTCGGCGGCGAGCCTGGAGATGCGCGGCGGCCGTCCGGTCGTCACCGCCCACGCCGTCGAGCCGCTGCCCGCGGGCGCGCTCGTCCCGTCGCTGACGGCCGCCAATACGCACGACCGGACGGTCGTCCTCGCGGCCGCTGGGACGGGTGCTCGAAGCAGTCGGCCGCCCGCGCCGCATCGGGTTGATCGTTCCCGATCCGATCGCGAAGGTGTCGCTGGTGCGCTTCGAGAAGGTGCCGGCGCGGCCGCAGGATCTGGATCAGCTGATTCGCTGGCAGGTGCGGAAGGCGGCGCCGTTCGCGATCGAGGAAGCGCAGGTCAGCTACGTGCCCGGCCTCCGCGCCCCTGACGGCCAGGAGTTCGTCGTGACGCTGGCGCGGCGCGACGTCGTCCAGGAATACGAGGATCTCTGTGCGGCGGCCGGCGCGCACGCGGGCCTGGTCGACATCTCCACCTTCAACGTCATCAACGCCGTGCTCGCCGGGGGAGCGCCCGAGCCGCTGGCGGACTGGCTCCTGGTCAACGTCGCGTCCGACTACACCTCGATCGCGATTCTGCGCGGCCCCGATCTGATTTTCTTCCGCAGCCGCGGCGCCGACAGCGAAGGGACGCTCGCCGATCTGGTGCACCAGACCGCGATGTACTACGAAGATCGCCTTCAGGGCGCCGGGTTCAGCCGCGTCATGCTGGCCGGAGCGTCGACCGGCAGCGGAGATGTCGAGGAGATCGGCTCGAGCCTCCAGCACCGGCTCGGGACCGCCGTCGAAACCGTGGATCCGCGGGAAGCGGCCACGCTCGCCGACCGCATCACCGCGGCGCCGGCGCTTCTCGACACGCTCGCCCCGCTCGTCGGGCTGCTCGTCCGCGGACGGGAGGCGGCCGCATGATCCGGACCAATCTCTCCACCCGGCCGTTCTACAACGAAGGCGCCGTCCGCTCCTGGCTGGTGATCCTCGCGATCGTGGCCGCTGCGGCAACGATGTTCAACGTATCGCGCGTGCTGCGGTACTCGCGGAGCGACACGGAGCTGGCGACCCAGGCCTCGCGCGACGAGGCGCGGGCCGCCGAGGTCCGGGGCACCGCCGGGAAGCTGCGGGCCAGCGTCGACACGAAGCAGGTCGATGCCGCGTCGGTGGAAGCGCGCCAGGCCAACGATCTGATCGATCGCCGCACGTTTTCCTGGACCGAGCTGTTCAACCGGTTCGAGACGACGCTGCCGCCCGAGGTCCGCATCACCTCGGTGCGTCCCGCGCTCGACCGTGACCGCCGCATCATGCTGACGATCACCGTCCTGGCGCGCGGCGTGGACGACATCAACGAGTTCATGGAGAGTCTCGAGGCGACCGGCGCGTTTGCGAACGTGCTCTCTCGCGACGAGAGGGTCGCCGACACGGGACAGCTCGTGGCCGCGCTCGAATGCGAATACGTGCCGCCCGCCGCCGGCCAGGTGAAGCCATGAGGCGCGTCAACCGCCGAAAGTTGTCGGGCCTTGGAAGGCGGCCCTCGACCCAGGGCCGAAAGCCGGGAGATCAGATCCGGTGAAGGCAATGAACCCGCTGTTCAATCGCGTCGTCGCCGAGCATCGGACGCTGGTGATGACGCTGGCGACGATCCTGGTGGTGAATATCGCTGCCTACGCCCTCGTCGTGCGACCGCTCGGCGCGAAGTCGGCCGGCGCCGCGGATCGAGCGGCCACCGCCGCCGCCGCCCTCGCCGCGGCCGAACGCGAGCTGGCGATGGCGCGGGACCTGGTCGCGGGGAAGACGCACGCGGACGAAGAGCTGAGCGCCTTCTACCAGAAAGTGCTGCCCGCCGATCTCGCGGCCGCGCGGCGGATGACCTACGCGAGCCTGCCGGCGCTGGCGCGGCGAACCAACGTGCGGTACGAGGAACGGCGTACCGAGATCGAGGAGCGCGGAAAAAGACGCGCGTCTCGGCCATCTGACGATTCGCATGGTGCTGCAGAGCGACTACGAAGACTTCCGCGATTTCATCTATCAGCTCGAGAGCGCGCCCGAGTTCGTCATCATCGACGATGTCACGCTGGCCGAAGGCGAGGGAAGCGGTCCGCTGACGATCACTCTCAATCTGTCGACGTACTTCCGGCTGAAGCCCAATGGGGCCTGAACGCCGCACCCGGGTGCTGCTGGGGGTGCTGGTCGTCGTGCTGGCGCGGCCGCTGCGTATCGCTTCTGGCCCAGCACGGCGGCGAATGCGCCCGCGGTCGTCTAACGCGCGGGGTGCGGCCCGGACCGCGGATGGCGGTGCGCCAGGAGTTTGCACCCGACGTGCACCTCGAAGCGCTGCAGCAGCCGCGGCCGAAGCCCGGGGAGGTCGAGCGAAATCTGTTCCGGTTCAAGTCGAAGCCGGTCCCGCCGCCCGACTCCTGGCGCCAGTGACGCCTGTTGCGGAGCCGCCGGTGCGCCCGCCCCGGCTGGACCGCCGCCTCCGCCGACGCCGCCGATTCCGTTGAAGTTCATCGGCATTCTGGAAGTGCCGGGGCAAGCGCAGCGAGTCGCCATCCTGAGCGACCGCGGGGCGTGTACCACGGCCGTGAAGGGGATATCATCGAAGGACGCTACCGGATCCTGAAGATCGGCGCCGAATCGATCGAGATGGCGTATGTCGACGGCCGAGGCCGCCAGACGATTCGACTCAGCGGACAATGAATCTTGGCACCTTGAATATCAGACTGCAGATTGCAGATTGCAGATTGTTCTGACGCTGAAGATATTGAGGGCCATGTGACGAGACGGCTCAGCGGGATAGTCATCCGTGATCGCCCTGGCGAGCCTGGCTGCAGGATGCGCCTCGGCGCGGGCGTTCCGCCAGGGCAACAGCGCCATGCGGGCCGGCGACCTCGATCAGGCGGTGGCGTACTACCGCACCGCGGCTCAGGCGTCGCCAGACAATCCCAACTACAAGATCGCGCTCGAACGCGCGATGCTCGCCGCCTCGCGCGCGCATTTCGACAAGGCGCGAGCGTTCGAGGCGCAGGATCAGCTCGAAGCGGCGCGCGGCGAGTACCGGCTGGCGAGCGAGTACGACCCGACCAACCGCAGGCGGCCGCCAAGGTCGTCGCGCTCGATCAGACCATCCGCGAGCGCATCGAGGCGGCGCGACCCAGGCCGGCCATCGAGCAGCTGCGCGAGCGCGCGCGGGCCGCGTCGGCGCCGCCGATGCTCAACCCGGCGTCGCGGGAGCCGCTGATCGTTCGCTTCAACGCCGCGAGCCTGCGCGACATCCTGAACTCGATCGGCAACCTGACCGGCATCAACATCACCTACGACCGCGACGTGCCAGGATCGGGCAGTCACGGTCGACCTCGACGGCGTGACGCTCGAGCAGGCGCTTGCGCAGCTGATGACGATGAACCAGCTGTCGTACAAGGTGCTCAGCGAGCGCTCGATCTTCGTCTTCCCGGACACGCAGCAGAAGCACGCGCAGTACGACGATCAGGTGATCCAGACGTTCTACGTCTCCCACGCCGACGCGACGGAACTGTCTCAGCTGCTCAGCAGCATCATCCGCCTGCCGCAGCATCGGCGTGCAGCCGCTCATCCAGTTCAACAAGACGGCCAACACGATCACCGTGCGCGCCACGACCGCCGGTCGTGCAGATCATCGAGAAGGTCATCGCGCAGAACGACAAGCCGCGCGCCGAGATCGTGATCGACGTCGAGATTCTCGAGGTCAACCGGACCCGCGCGAAGCAGTACGGCCTGAATCTGTCCGAGTACGCGCTCGGCGTCGTCCTGTCTCCGGAAGTGTCGCCGAGCAGTGCCACCACGCAGACACCAGGGACAGGAACGGGAGCAGGGAACGGAACGACCACGGCGAACACCGGCCAGTCGACGCCCCCGAGCGGCCTCACGTCTCCGCCGCCCTTCAACGTGAACACGATCTCGCAGGGCCTCAGCACGTCGGATTTCTATCTCGCCGTGCCGACCGCGATTGTCCGGTTTCTCGAAACCGACACCAACACGAAGCTGGTCGCGAAGCCGCAGCTGCGCGGGCGCCGAAGGGTCGAAGCTGTCGCTGAACCTGGGCGACCGCATTCCGGTGATTTCGACCAGCTACACGCCGCTCGCGACCGGCGGCGCCGGCGTCAACCCGCTGAGCTCGTACACCTATCAGGACATCGGCGTGAACATCGACATGACGCCGGTCAGGGTGACGCTCGACGGACGACATCATCCTCGACCTGACGCTCGACAACAGCTCGCTCGGCCCGAACGTCTCGGTCGCCGGGGTGAGCGTTCCGTCCTTCGGGCAGCGCAAGGTCCAGACGCGGCTGCGCCTGCGCGACGGCGAGTCGAACCTTCTCGCCGGGCTGCTGCGCGAGGACGAGCGCAAGTCGCTGGCCGGGTTTCCGGGCGCGATTCACGTGCCGATCCTGAAGCAGCTCTTCTCGGCCAACGACAACGAGCATCGCGCAGACCGACATCGTGATGCTGCTGACGCCGCACATCATCCGGACCAGCGGGCTCACCGAGGCGGATCTGAGACCGATCTACATCGGGTCGGCGCAGAATCTGGGTCTCGGAGGTCCGCCTCCGCTCATCACCGGCGCGCCCGATCCCACCGAGGCGCCGCCGCCGGCCGCGGGTCCTGCGCCGCGCCGCGCGGGCGACCATGCCTGGTCCAGGCGGTACCCTTGTGGCGCCACCGCCAGGCTCGACGCCCGTTCCCGGTACCGTTGTCGTTCCGCCGCCGTCGACGCAGCCTCCCCCGGTACCACCCTCCGCCGTACCGCCGCCCGCGGCGCCGCCCCAGGGGGCACCGCCGCCGTCCGCCGCGGCACCAACCGCGCCAACTCCGGTACCGGTCGAGCCTCCGATCACGACGCAGGGGGTCGGGCAGGCCCAGGTGATCCTGTCGCCGCCTGGCGCGACGTTTCGCGTCGGGGCCGGGCCGTACACGGTACCGATTTCGATCGTGAACGTCTCGCGCCTGTCGACGGTGTCGCTGACGCTGACCTTCGACCCTGCGTTGCTGCGCGTGCGCAGCGTCCAGGAAGGAAGCTTCATGCGATCGGCGGGGGCGAACGCGGCCTTCACCCAGCAGATCGTGCCTGGCCGCGTGGACATCACGATCACGCGCGCGAGCGATGCGACGGGCGCGTCAGGCACCGGCCTGCTTGCGGCGGTGCTCTTCGACGCCGTCGCGCCAGGCAACGCGACGCTGACGCTGAGCGGCGCCGGAACCGGTCCCGGCGGCGCCGCGATGGGCCTGCAGTTCCGGCCGGTGACGCTCTCGATTCAACCGTGAGGAGCTCCAGGCTTTGAGCACGTGGCATCTGAAGCAGTTGGCAGCAGCGGCGGTCGTGAAGGCCGGACGCCGCGGATCGACTGCCCAGGAGGGCTACACCTTCGTCGAGCTGCTCGTCGTGTCGACCATCATCGTCATCCTGGCCTCGGCGGTGATGCCGCTCGCCAAGGTGACGGCGACGCGCCAGCGCGAAGCGGAACTGCGGCGGGCGCTGCGCGAGATGCGGACGGCCATCGACAAGTACAAGGACGCGGCCGATCTGGGACTGATCTCCCCGCTGGAGCTCAAGGTCGGCAACGAAGGCTACCCGGCGTCGCTCGAAACGCTCGTCGAAGGCGTGGCGGTTCCCAACGACGCCACGGGCCGGAAGTTGAAGTTCCTGCGGCGGGTTCCGGTGGATCCGATGACGCACAGCAGCGAATGGGGTCTTCGCTCGTATCAGGACGAGCCCACCGCCACCCGGTGGGGCGGTCAGAACGTCTTCGACGTGTACACGAAATTCGAAGGCACCGGCCTGGACGGAACCAAATACAGGGACTGGTAGAGAGCAACTTGATAGGGACTTAGAGCAACTTGGCGAACTGGCGAATCGGTGAATGGGTGAACGCGGAACGGAACGGTCTGGGAGCGAAGCTGCGCATCGCTCGCCAACGTTCCAACTCTCCGACTCACCAAATGGGCTTCACGATCATCGAGCTGATGGTGGTGATGTCGCTCATCATCATCCTCTCCGCCATGGCACTCGTGCAATACCGCCAGAGCATCATCCGCTCGCGGGAGGCGGTGCTCAAGGACGACCTCTTCAAGATGCGGGACGCGATCGATCAGTACTACGCGGACAAGAATCAGTATCCGGCAACCCTCGAAGCGCTGGCGACGGACGGCTACCTGCGCGCGATCCCGAGAGATCCCTTCACTGAATCGAACTCGACCTGGCAGGCCGTAGCCGCTCAACCCGACCCCCAGAGGCCGACTGCCGAACCGGGGGTCTACGATGTGAAGAGCGGTTCGGACGGTACGTCGCTCGACGGGATGCCGTACGCCGATTGGTAAGCCGGCACGGTAATCTCCGGCCTTCTCCGTTCGACGTTCCAGGTTCTCCGTTCGACGTTCAAGGTTCGACGTTGTAGGTTCGACGTTCGACGTTCGAACGGTTCACGACGAAAGTGCCGCTGGCGGAAACAGGGCTCGTCCTCCATGTCGGATTGTCTCCTGCCGTCGTCCCCGCGCGAACCGCAGGCAGGGACGCCTACAACGTCGAGCGGAACCGACGTTCTCGACCCCAAAATGCCGTAACGTGAATCGAGTTCGCAATCTGGATTGCGAACGTCGAACGTCGAACGGAGAACGGAGAACGGAGAACGGCAGAACGGAGAACGGAGAACGGAGAACGATTATGCCGTTTAAGAGCCAGGCTCAACGCCGGAAGTTCGCCGAGCTCCTCGTGAAGGGAAAGATCTCGAACGAGACGTTCGAAGAGTGGAATCGCGAGACGGGTGGCAAGAAGCTGCCGGAGCGTGTGAAACCCAAGCGCAAGACCGCACGAAAACGAAAGCGGCGGTGATCTGCGCCTGCGGGTTCGTGACCGCAGCGTCAGAGCCTGCGAAGAATCGCGCCAAGCAGTAATACGGGACTGCCCGCCTTCGCTCGCACCGATTCGGCCAGCTTCGGCGAGGTGCGCTGAGGTCACCGAAGATGCGAAAGCGGCAGGTACCGCCCGACGGCGGGCGTGAGGGCCTGCATTACTACGGCAGAAGTCGAACCAGTTGTCTTACGGGGCCGTGATGGAAACTGTCGTGCTGCCGCTTGTCGACTCCCCAGTTGAGTCGGTGACCCTGACAGTGACCGTGTACTGGCCGGCTAATTCATATTCATGGGTGCACGTCGATAATACCGGTGAAGCCCCCAATGCTATCTGATGCCCGTCGCCGAAATCGATTGTCACACTCTGTATAGACACGCCCGAAGCAGCACGGATGTCGATCTGGAAAGTAATGGTGGCATCGACCAGTGCACTTCGAGGTGTCGGCGTAACGATGACTGTCGGTCTGGCTACCTGGAATGACCGTCACTGACGTCGAGACGCTCACCGAATTTCCGGAGACATCCGTGACGGTCCCGATCACGGTGAATGTACCGTCGTCATCGAAAACATGCGACACAACCGCGTTCCCAGAGACGGCTCCAAGATTCGAGGTTATCGCCGTCGCCCCAATTCACTCGCAGCTCGCGCACGGCGCTGCCATTCTGTGCGGCCGCAGTCACCGCAAACGTGAAGCTGGCGGGGAGGCCGACGCTTGGGGGCGTCGACGGCGGCGTGATGACCAGCGTCGGCGCGGACGCGACGTTCACGACCACTGTCCCGGACGCCTGACCAGTGCTGGTTGCACCGGTTCCCGTGCCGGTTCCATTCCCAGTCCCGGCTCCGGTACCGGTGCCCGTCGCGGTGCGTCGGAGCCTGTGCGCCGACGCTGGCGGTCACAGTCGCCTGCTGGCTCGTCGTCAAGGTGGTGGAGGCTGCACCCTTCGCGTCCGTGCTGACGATCGACGACGACAAGGTTCCAGCCGTGGTCGTGAACGAGACCGGCGCCGACGGCAGCGTGTTGCCGTTGATGTCGAAGACGGTCGCAGAGACCGTCGTCGAGCCGCCATTCGCCGGGACCAACGCAGGACTCGCATTTACACTGACTCGACCAACCGCCGCGGTGCCCACTGCGATCTTGATCGCCCCGTCCGCACCTGTCGTCGCACCACCCGACGTGGCGGTAATGACCGCCGATCCGTTTGCCGTCCCCGAGAAGTACCTGACGACCACACGGCCGCCCACGTCGGTTTGCGCCTGGGCCGGCTGCATCGTACCAAGCGTCGTCGTAAACGTGACAAACGTCCCGCTGTGGGGAGGCGTGCCCGCCGCTTCGAGCACCGTCGCGATAATGTCCGTCGTGGCGCCGACTGGCAGCGCGTTGGTCGAGGCGGTGAGAACAATCGTCGACCCGGCAGGCGCCATCAAGGGCACCTTCTCGCACCCCGAGACCAGAAGCGAAACGGCGGCGGCAGCGAACACCGCGAAGCGACCGCTTGGGCGTGTTATCATGAAGCCAGTTAACATCTTAGTTCCCATGCACTTAGCCGGTCAACACAAACCAGCCTCGTCCGGGCCCGCCCTCCGCACCACCGAAGGTGGCTATGCGATGGCCGTGCTCCTCGTCGCGATGAGCGTGATGGCTGTGATGATGACCGTCGCCATGCCCGTCTGGAAGCAGATGTCGCAGCGCGAGAAGGAAGCGGAGCTCGTGTTCCGCGGCCGGCAGTACGCGCGCGCCATCGAGCTGATGCAGAGAAAGATACCTGGCGCGCTTCCACCGAACCTCGACATCCTGGTCTCCCAGAAATTCCTGCGCAAGAAGTACAAGGACCCGATCACCGGCCAGGATTTCGACACGGTTACGCCGCTCCAAACTGCCCCCGCCGCGGCGCCAGGGACGCCGCCCGGCGGGCGCGGCGGCCCGGGGGGAGCTGCCGGGCCCGGCCGTTCGAACACACCAGCCACTCAGCCGGGCGCCCCGGGGGGGGCGGCCCGTCCGGGCGCCCCGGGCGGCGGCGCTCCGGGCGGCGGACCCCAGGGCGGCATCATCGGCGTCGTCAGCAAAAGCAAGGACACATCGATTCGTCTTTACGAAGGCCGTAGCCACTACAACGAGTGGATCTTTCAGGCGGTCCAGCGCACGCAGACCCCTGGCGGCGCGACCGGCGCGGGGACACCGGGACGCGGGGGAGGGCCCGGCGAGCCAACACCCGGCGGCCGCGGCGGCCGCGGCCAGCCGCCCGGCGGCGGAAGAGGGGGACCCGGCATGCCGCCACCTGGTGGACGAGGTCCCGCGTTTCCGCCCCCGCCGGGACGGCAGGGTGGAAACTAGATTCTCGTCAGCGCAATGCGCGGCGCACGGTAATCACCGTGGTGCGATCCGCCAGACACCGCGAATGTCTCCGTGTTTCAGGCGGGACCGTGAAGTCGAAAACCGACTAAATCTTGCCGACGACGCTGTCGTGGAAGGCGCGTCGGACCTCGCGCATCTGCTCCACCGTGCCTCCAGCGCATGCGCGATTTGTGAGCAGCACGAAGTATCGATCCCACCCCGGATCGATCCACAGCGAAGTTCCCGTATAGCCGACGTGTCCGAACGCCGCGGGCGACATCGCCGTGCCGCACGACGACGTCGGCAGCATGGTGTCCCATCCGAGCGCGCGCGAGCTGCCGGGCACGCTGCTTTTCCTGGTCGCCTGAGCGACGAGCCGCGGCGATAGGAGAGCGGGACTCGCGCCATCGCCGCGCGCGCCCCGCAGCAGGGCGCGAGCGAAGCCGCCGACGCCGGCGGCGGTGCCGAACAGTCCCGCGTGACCGGCGATGCCGCCCAGCGCAGCGGCGTAGCTATCGTGGACCTCGCCGACGAGCAGCCGTCCGCGCCGCGCATCTTCATCGAGGGGCCGGGTCGGCGCCGTGCGTGCGCGCAATGCGTCCGGTACTCCGAACGTCAGGACAACATCGTCATCGGACAGCACGCCTGGCGCGAAGGTATGCGGCAGCCGGGCCGCAATCGCCTCGAACTGCGACGCAAGGGTCGCGCGCCCCCGATCCTCGGCGATGAAGCCAAGCAGGATGAACCCGAGGTCGCTGTAGACCGATTTGCTGCGCGGCGGGTATTCGAGGAGCATCGTGCAGATGTCGTGCTCGAATTCCCGCCGGCCCTGCGGGGGCAGATCGACCAGCCGCGCCGCCAGACCTGCCGAATGCTCCAGCAGATCCTGCACCGTGGCTTGTTCGCGATCCGCGCCACGCCACTCGGAGAAGAACGTCGCCACCGGCTCGAGAATGTCGAGAGCGCCGCGCCCGGCGAGCTGCATGATCGCGCTCGTGGTCGCGATCGGTTTGGTCAACGAGGCGAGATCGAAGATCGTGGAATCGTCGGCCCGCGGCGCCCCTTCATCGAAGGTGAGCGCGCCCGCGGCCGTCCGCCAGATGACGCCGCGACTGTCGCCGACTTCGACCGTCGCCGCAGGAAAGATCCTGCCCTCGACAGCGTGCCCCAATAGAGCGCGTCCGGCGTCCACGGCCTCGCGATTCACTTGGTGTGACTGCGTACTGAACGCCGCGGGACCGACTTCCGAGAGGTATTCCGGCCCCCGGGTCGGTCCGGTGAAGCTGGCGCCCGCCGGTCGCCGGCGGCACGAACGTCGGCCATGCGAAGCGGGACCAGGGGAGTCAGTAACGCGACGACTGCAACGGGCAGTTGTCGCAGCCCGATGGGATGGGCTGTTCGTCGCATGAAATCCAAGCAGGCATTTCCGCCAGCGCGCTTGCGCTGGCGGGAAGACTCGCAGGGTAGCATAGGATCTGACTGACATGCACGTCCTCGGCATCGATGCCGGAGGCACGAAGACGGTGTGTCTTCTTGCCGACGGCGAAGGAGCGATTGTCTCGGAAAGCCGGGGACCGGGCGCCAACATCCAGTCGGCGGGCGAGCTCGAGGTCGAGAAGGTGCTTCACGGCGTCATCGAGTCGGCGCTCGGCGATCGCGCCGTCCAGCCGGCGGCCATCTGCCTCGGGATCGCCGGCGTTGACCGTGAGGACGATGCGGGGCTGGTTCGTGCGATCATGCGCCGGATCAGTCCCTGGCGGCGCGTGCTGGTGGTCAACGATGCGTTGATCGCGCTGGTGGCCGGCGCGGGCATGGGTCCGGGCATCGTCATCGTCGCCGGCACCGGATCCATCGCCTACGGCCGAAACGCGGCGGGCGCGGCCGCACGGGCGGGCGGCTGGGGTCACCTGATCGGCGACGAGGGAAGCGGCTACTGGATCGGCCGTCGCGCGCTGGCAGCCGTCGTGCGCGAAGTGGATGGACGCGGCCCCGCGACACGCCTCACCGCCCACGTGCTCGCGCACTTTGGCGTTGCCGATCCCGCCGGTCTCGTGCGCATCGTGTACAACCGCGACGTGCCGCGCGCCAGCGTGTCGACGCTCGGACCGATCGTGCAGAAGGCGCACCAGGAGGGCGACGGCGTCGCGACGCAGATCATCGAGGGCGCGGCCGAGGAACTGGCGCTGGCGGCTCGATCGGTCGCGTCGCAGCTGGAAATGCGCGGCGACGCGTTTCCGTTCATCCTGGCCGGCAGCGGGTTCCGCGTCGTTCCCTGGCTCGTCGCCGAGCTGCGCCGCCGGCTCACCGAGATCGCGCCGCGCAGTTCCGTCGGGCTGCTCGCCGGCGAACCGGCCGCGGGCGCCGTCATGCTGGCCCTCGAAGAAGCGCGCGGCGTGGCGCACATTCCAAAGTACCTCGTAGAGGCCGATCCCCGTTTCGACAGGATGCGTATTCGAATTTTCTCCACGCCTGCCGCCGCCGCCCGCCGCTTGGCCGCCGAGGTCGCCGGCGCCATCGCCGCGCATCCGCGCCTCGTGCTCGGGCTGGCGACGGGCCAGACGCCGATTCCGTTCTACCGGCAGCTCGTCGCGCGCTGTCGTGCCGCCAATCTCGATTGCTCGGGCATCACCACGTTCAACCTCGATGAATTCCTCGGCATCGACGCCCACGATCGGCGGAGCTACCGCAGCTTCATGCAGCGCCATCTGTTCGGTCACCTCAACGTCTCGTCACGCCGCATCCACTTCTTGAATGGCCGCGCACGGGCCGTGGAGGCTGAGTGCCGGCGGTACGAACGCGCGATCCGACGGGCGGGGGGCATCGATCTGCAGATCCTCGGGCTCGGGACCAACGGGCACATCGGCTTCAACGAGCCTGGCGCGTCGCTGATCGCGGCTACGCATCGCGTGCGGCTGAGACCGGCGACCCGCCGGGCGAACGCGGCGATGTTCGACGGCCGGGCCGCTGCTGTTCCACAGGAGGCGCTGTCGATGGGCATGGCGACGATTCTCCACGCCCGGCGGATCGTGCTGCTGGCGACCGGCGCCGCCAAGGCGCGCTGCGTTGCGGAGGTGGTGGAGGGACCGTTGACCACGCGAGTGCCTGCGTCGCTGTTGCAGCTGCACACGAAGGCAGACATCTGGCTCGATCGGGCGGCGGCCCAACGACTCGTAGGGCAGGTCTGACCAGCCTCCGCAAGGCTACAGCGGTCCGCCGAAGCTTTGAGCGAAGGCTGAAAGCCTGCACGACGGCTTCGCGGGACCAACCCTCGGTGACCTTCAGGTCCGGCGAACCCGGCTGCCATTGGCCACGGGCGGAGAACTCCCTTTCGGGTCCGTCCCGTCCGAGTCGAGCAGTTCCTTGAGCCGCGGCTCGGCGTCCTCGCCAATCGCGTCGCGGACGAAATCATGCGCCTTGCGCAGCCGCGTCAAGGCCTTCGGATGGCTGAGGCCGGTCTTCTGCATGACGATGGCGGCTTTCACGTTCCAGTGCGCGCGGCTGAGCAGCGCGTCCGCTTCGTCGTGCTCGAGCCCGGTCACCATGATGATGATGCGGCGCGCGCGATCGCGCAGCTTCTCGGAGCCCACCTGAACGTCCACCATCAGGTTGCCGTAGGTCTTGCCGATCCGGATCATGGTGGCCGTCGTCAGCATGTTGAGCACCATCTTCGTCGCGGTGCCCGCCTTGAGCCGCGTGGACCCGGCGATCACCTCGGGACCGACGGCGGGCGCGATGATCAAGTCGACAAAGGTCTGCAGTTCGGTCCGTGGATCGCAGGTGACGAAAATGATCTTCGAGCCCGCGCGGCGCGCACGCGTCAGCGCGCCCCGCACGAACTGCGTCATGCCGCTCGCCGATACGCCGACGACGACGTCCTTCCTCGTCGGCTGCAGCCGGTTGAACGACCGCGCCCCTTCCTCGTACTTGTCCTCGACCCCTTCCTTCGCCTTGATGAGCGCGCCCTTGCCGCCGGCCATGATGGCGAGAACGAGATCGGCGCTCGTGCCGAAGGTGGGAGGCATTTCCGCCGACTCGAGCACGCCCAGGCGCCCGCTGGTACCGGCCCCGACGAAGATGATGCGGCCGCCGCGCCGGAGGGCCTGGGTGAGGATCTCGATGCCGACGGCGATGCGCTCCTTCTCGCGGTGGACCGCCGCCAGCATCTTGCGGTCTTCGCTCATCATGCCTTCGACGATGTCGGCGGGGGAGAGCTTGTCAATCGCCAGCGTGGCGGGGTTGATCGCTTCGGTGGGCAGAGACTCCCACTTTGAACGCACAGGCATAGTCGAACCGCCTCAGCGAAATCGCAGATGGTAGCACAGTCCACGGCGGTAGTTGACAGTTGTCAGCCGGCAGACGCCGAACGGATACGGATTCCTGCCGGAGGCTATCCATCTTCTTCATCCGTCCTGCTGGCGTCGGCGGCATGACGGTAAACTGTCAACTGTTCACCGTGACTCCGATCATTGAGTCCTATCTCGACCATCTGCGCGTCGAGCGCCGGCTTGCGGCGCACACGCTCGACAGCTACGATCGCGACCTGAAGGCGCTGGCGCGCTTCGCCGCCGCCGCCGGCCGGCCGCTCGAATTGCTCGATCGACCGGCGCTGGAAGCGTTCGTGCGGCAGCAGATGGCGAGCGGTCTGTCGCCGCGGTCCGTGGCGCGCGCCGTCGCCGCCATTCGCGGCTTCTATCGCTTTCTGGTCCTCGATCGCCACCTGGAGCGCAATCCCGCGCACGACCTTCGCCCGCCGCGCGCCTGGCCGGCGCTTCCGACGTTTCTCTCGATCGAACAGGTCGACCGGTTGCTGGCCGCGCCCGATGTCTCGACGCCGCGCGGCTTGCGCGACCGCGCGATGATCGAAGTGCTCTACGCCACCGGCATGCGTGTGTCCGAGCTGGTCGGCATCCGCACCGTCGACCTGCACCTCGACGCCGATTACCTCACCTGCATCGGCAAGGGCAACAAGGAACGGCTGATCCCGATCGGCGACGAGGCTGCCGACTGGGTACGGCGCTACCAGCGCGACGGCCGGCCGGCGCTCGTCACCAAGGCGCGCGCCACGAAGCGATCCGCATCGCGCTTGTTCGTGAACATGAGAGGCGGAACGCTCAGCCGCGTCGGATTCTGGAAGATTCTGAAAGCGTACGGCCGCCGCGCGGGACTCCCGAAATCCCTCAGCCCGCACGTGGTCCGGCATTCGTTTGCGACTCACTTGCTCGACCGCGGCGCGGACCTGCGATCCATTCAAATGATGCTCGGCCACACCGATCTGTCGACGACGCAGATCTATACCCATGTCCTCGAAGCGCGGCTGCGCACGGTCTACGACCGATTTCATCCCCGGCCGTGATTCTGCTAGACTGACCCTTTCCCAAGTGAGCGTTCTAGCAATACATGGCGTTCGGCAAAGGGCCGGACTGTACAAGGAGTACGCCGTATGAGCCGTAACGGACGGCACCTGTTCACTTCCGAGTCGGTCACCGAGGGCCATCCCGACAAGATCGCCGACCAGATCTCTGATTCGATCCTCGACGCCATCCTCGCTCAGGATTCGCAGAGCCGCGTCGCGTGCGAGACGCTGGTGACGACTGGCATCGCGTTCATCGCCGGCGAGATCACGACGCGCGCGATCATCGACTACCAGGATGTGGTCCGTCGCACGATTACCGAGGTGGGGTACACGCGCGGCAAGTTCGGCTTCGACGCCGACACCTGCGCGGTGATCTCCGCGATTCACAGCCAATCGCCCGACATCGCGATGGGCGTCGACACCGGCGGCGCGGGTGATCAGGGCCTGATGTTCGGCTTCGCCTGCACCGAGACCGAGGAGCTGATGCCGCTGCCGATCATGCTCGCGCACAAGCTGGTCAAGGGCCTGTCGTGTGCGCGGCGCGACGGGATGCTCCCCTACCTCCGGCCGGACGGCAAGTCGCAGGTCACGATCGAATACGACGGCGGGCGTCCGGTCCGCGTCGACGCCGTCGTCGTCTCCAGCCAGCACAGCCCGGATGTCACGAACGAGACGATGCGGGAGGACATCATCGAGAAGATCATCACGCGCGTGATCCCTGCCGAGATGATCGACGAGAAGACGAAGATCTATGTGAACCCGACCGGACGCTTCGTCGTCGGCGGACCTCACGGGGATGCGGGCGTGACCGGCAGGAAGATCATCGTCGACACGTACGGGGGAGCGGCGCCACACGGCGGCGGCGCGTTCTCCGGGAAGGACCCGACCAAGGTCGATCGCTCGGCGTGCTACATGGCGCGCTACATCGCCAAGAACGTCGTCGCGGCGGGCATCGCCGACCGCGCGCTCGTGCAGCTCGCGTACGCGATTGGCGTGGCGGACCCGGTGTCGGTGATGGTGCATACCGAAGGGACGGGCCGCATCGAGGAGAACCGCATCACGGAGCTGGTGCGGTCGCACTTCAAGCTGACGCCCCGCGGGATCATGGACGAGCTCAACTCTCCGCCGCCCGATCTACACCAAGACCGCCGCCTTCGGGCATTTCGGCCGATCCGAACCCGAGTTCACCTGGGAGCGGACCGACAAGGCCGCGTCGCTGCGCGCGGAAGCCAAGTTGTGACGTACCCCAGGGGTCCGGTTCACACCGGACACCACGGACGAGGCGCACGATGGTACGGAGCGTCCGCTTCCCGCCTTTGCCGAAGGCTCCGGCGAGGCACGCCGAAGCGCGAAGGCGGCAGGTGGACCGGCGTTGATGGCCGGCATGAAAAGACGGGCGGTTCTGGCGACGGCGGCCCTCGTGGCCGCCGGTGCTGTTCTGCTCGCCACCTCGATTTCGCTCCCGGCCCCGCCGGCCGCGCTCGGGGAAGGGGAGGGCGACGGGACGATTCCCGGCGTCCTGCACGTTCATTCCAACCGATCGGATGGCCGCCGTTCTCCCGACGAGATCAGCGCCATCGCCGCCCGAGCCGGGCTGAAGTTCATCGTTTTCACCGATCACGGCGATGGCACCCGAACGCCGGATCCGCCGCGATACCTGGCAGGCGTCCTCTGTCTTGACGGCGTCGAAATCAGCACCACGGGAGGTCATTACCTCGCCTTCGACATGCCGGCCTCGCCCTATCCGCTCGGCGGGGAACCGCGGGACGTCATCGAGGATGTTCATCGGCTGGGTGGTTTCGGCGTCGTGGCGCATCCGGACTCACCGAAGCCGGAGTTGCGATGGCGCGAATGGACGGCCCCGTTCGACGGCGTTGAAATCGTCAACCCCGACACGAGCTGGCGCGTTCACCTGCGGGAGCCGCAGTGGGAGCCGAAGTTCCGGCTGCTCGCCGCGCTCCTGGCGTATCCAATCCGGCCGGCGGCGGCCATCGCCAGCCTGATCGACGAATCGACCAATGTGCTCGCGAGATGGGACGCGATCACGGCTCGGCGCCAGGTGGTCGGGCTTGCCGGCGTCGACGCCCACGCCAAGCTCGCGTTGAGAGAGGTCGACCCGGGCGACAACCGCTATTCGATCGCGCTTCCCAGCTACGAGTCGTCTTTCCGCACGCTGTCGGTCCACGTTCAACCTGCACGCGCGCTGTCGGGGGATGCGGCTGCCGACGCTCGCGCGGTGATCACGGCCATCCGCGCCGGCCATTTGTACACCGCGCTCGACGGGCTCGCGTCGCCGCCATCGTTCGCATTCAGCGCATCGAATCAGCACGGCTCCGCCGAGGCGGGCGATCGGCTCGCTGCCGGAGGCCCGGTCACCCTGCGGGTACGCAGCAACGCGCCGGCGGCGTCGGAAACCGTCGTCTTGCAGGACAGCCGCGTCCTGACCAGCAGAAACGGCGAGCCCGACTTCACGTTGACCGCGCCAGCGGAGCCGGCTGTCTACCGAATCGCCATCCGAATGCTCGATCGGCCGCGCCAGCCAACGTGGATGGTCAGCAACCCGATCTACGTGCGAGGGCCCGAGGCCCGGCTGCCTCCTGCCCGGCAGCCGGCAACGGTGACACGCCCCCTGATCGAGAGCAGACCGGACGATACCTGGCGGTTCGAGGCCGACCCGACGTCGCTGGCGGCACTCGATGTGGTGCCCATACCGATGGGTATCCGAGTTGAGGCTCCGGTATGGCCTCGCCGGCGGACCGCGGGGAGGACAATTCGCCGCGCTGGCGGTGAATACGCCAGGAGGCCTCGCGGCCTACGACCGGCTCACGTTCACCGCCCGGGCCGAGCACCCGATGCGCATCTCGGTTCAGATTCGAGTGGCTGTCAAGCCGTCAGAGGACGACCGCTGGCAGCGCTCTGTCTACGTCGACATCGCGGATGGCGAACGCACGGTCTATCTCGACGACCTCACGCCGATTGGTGACACGCGCACCTTCCGCCCGCCCCTTGCCGATGCGCACAGCATCGTCTTCGTCATCGATATGACGAACACGAAGCCTGGCGCCTCTGGACGCTTCTGGATCAAGAACGCGGCGCTCCAGAGGTAGACCCTTCTACGTTCTCCGTTCTGCGTTCTCCGTTCTGCGTTCTCCGTTCTGCGTGCTCCGTTCTGCGTTCGAGGTTCCGAGGACAGAGAACGCCGAACGAGGGAGATAGAACGCGGAACGCAGCACGCGGAACCAGAACCTAGCACGTAGCACGTCGAACGCAGCACGCAGAACGCAGCACGTAGCACGGAGAACGCAGCACGCAGAACGCAGAGGAGCTGTCGCGTTCAGGTTCGTACCGTGAGGACCATGTACAACGCGACCGCGCCAAAGAGAATGTTCGGCGCCCAGGCGGCGAGCACCGGGCTGAGCACACCGCCAGCGCCGAGCGCCGCGAACACGCTCAGGGTCATCCAGTACACGATGGCCAGGACGATCCCGATACCGACGGCATAGAGGGCGCCGCGTCCGCCTGTCGTGACGGCAAACGGGACCGCCAGCAGCGTCATGATGAGGGTGACGAAGGGGAAGGCGACCTTCCGCTGCAGTTTCACCATATCCGGCACGACGTTGGCACCGCTCGCCTGCAGCTGCGTGATGTAGCTGCGCAGCTCGCCGTAGGTCATCAGATCGGCTTCGGGCATCTCGCTCTTGAAGTAGCCGGCCGGCTCGAGCACGAGCGGCCGCTCCGTGAACGCATCGTACTTCGCCACGACGCGATTGGTGGCCTTGATGCCGGTGCCGGGGAACTCGCGGATCCAGCCGTCATGACCCCGCCAGGCATCCCCGCGCCGGCCATCCCCACCGGCGGCGGGCGTCACCACGCTCGCGTACACCATCGACCGCAGCCGCCACTCGGCATCGTCGAGGCGGTACACATGCAAGCTCGTGAAGCGGCTGCCCAGGGCATCGTAGAAATCGTAGTGGTACATGTCACCCGACCGCCCAGCCAGCCAGCGCCGGTCGAGAGGGGACGTGATCGGCGGGTAGCCGCGCATGATCCGGTTCAGGCGGTCCGACTCACGGTTCGTGTAGGCGAGCACCTGCTCCTGCAGCAGGTACAAGAAGCCTCCCGCGACGGCCGCGAAGAGCAACAGCGGCAGCGTCGTCCGGTACAGGCTGACCCCGCACGCCCGCACGACCAGCAGCTCGCTGTTCTTCGTCATCACGCCGAGGGTGACGAGCGTGGCAACGAGCACGCCCATCGGAATGACGTAATAGATGTATTGCGGCGTCGTGAAAACGAGGTACCGCATCAGCATCGCCGTGGTCGCCTCGCCGCGGAACATCTTGTCCGCCAGATCAATCACCGTCGAGATGTAGAAAATCCCGATGAACGCGCACACGCCAAGGAGGAAGACCCGCAGGTATTCGCGGCCGATATACCAGTCGAGGATGCGCGGCATCGGAAAATTCAGGTGGGGCACCCGCACGAGCAGGACCAGGCGCGGGCGGCGTGCCGCCCCATGCGGATGCGGAGCGGCCGGAACTGCGGCCGGCACGGCGGCCGGCCGCCGCCAGAACGCCGGCAAGCTGAACCGCACCGCTCGGTCTGCCGACCGCACCCGCCAGGCGATCAGGGCGACGGCGGCCGCGGCCGTAATGATGTTGGGGATCCAGGGAGCCCATTCGGGACTGAGGCGTTCGCCCATGGCGAAGGCGCGGGCGCCGTACAGGAGCACATAGTAGGCGAGAATCACCCCGAAACCGAGCACGAAGCTGGCGAGCTTGCCGTCTTTCCTGTTGCTGGCGCCGAGCCCGAGGCCGATGAGGGCGAGAATGGGGCAGGTGGCCGGCAGCGACCACTTGTACTGGACCATGAAGCGCAGGGGGTAGGTCGGCTGCTTCTTCGCGGTCGCATCCGCGATGGCCGCCCGGAGCTCGGCGAAGGTCATTTCCGGCGCCCCCTTCTGGAGCGGCGGCCTGAACACATCCTTCGGGTCGAGAGTGATCGTGACACGTTCGAATTCGCTGCCCTCGTACGCTTCGGGCTTGCCACGAATCGTCGTGTGGCTCGAGCCGTCGAGCAGTTGCAGCTGCACGATCTTCTTCCGGCGATCGATCAGGATCCGTCCCTCACGCGCGAAATACACCGTCGTATACCCGGCGCGCGTCATGTCCGCGACGAAGACGTCGCGCCAGCCGCCGCCCGGCGGCAGGTCGCGAATGTAGATCACGCGCTGAGGAAAGTCCTCGAAGAACACGCGCGGCTTGACGCTGCTCTCCAGGCGCTCGGTCACCACGCCGAAGGCGATTTCCCGGAATCTCTGGTTGGCATTCGGCAGCGCCACGATCGTTTCGTAGGCTGTCGCGGCGGTCCCGACCAGGGCCACGAAAGCCACCGGACGGAGGAGCCTCAGCAGGCTGATGCCGCCGGCTTGCATCGCCACGAACTCGCGGTCGGCGGAGAGCCTGCCGAAACCCACCAGAATCCCCAGCAGCACGGCCATCGGGATCGTCAGGCTCAGGGCCTGTGGCAGCAGCAGGCCCATCGCCCGGACCACGATGGACCACGCGACGCCCTTCGCGATGAATGCCTCGGCCTCCCGGAGGATCGGCGGAATCATCAGCAGGAAGGTGAGCACGACCAGCGCGAGTGCAAACGGGAGCGCGATCTCGCGAATCAGGTAACGGTCGAGGGTTTTGAACATGCAGCTGTCAGCTCGCAGCGTTGAGCTCTCCTCTGCCTTCCAGCCTGACGGCAAGCTGATAGCGGACAGCTGAGGGCTGATCGCTGCTCTTGTAGACTAACACCTATGACCCAAGTGGCCTTCCTGTGGCACATGCACCAGCCGTACTACGAGGACCTCGTCACCGGGGAGCACATTCTCCCCTGGGTGCGGCTGCATGCTCTGAAGGACTACTACGGGATGGTTGCGCTGCTTCGCGAATTCCCGGGTGTCCGCGTCACGTTCAACCTTGTTCCCTCGCTGCTCGTGCAGCTCGAGGCCTTCGCGGCGAACCGTGCCCGCGATCGGTATCTCGACCTCGGCCTCAAGCCGGCCGGCCACCTCACGGCGCAGGACATCACCTTTATTCTGCAGAACTTCTTTCACGCGCAGCGAACGCGGATGATCGAGATCTACCCGAGGTACGCGGAGCTGCTGGCGCGGCGGGGCCCCATGGCCACGCCGGCCGAGGCTCACGAGGCTGCGCGGCGGTTCAGCACCGACGACCTGCGCGATCTGCAGATCTGGCAGAAGCTGGCGTGGCTCGATCCGTTCTATCTGGATGGCGATGCCCGGGTCCGGGCGCTGATTGCCAAAGGACGGCTGTTCAGCGAAGAGGACAAGGTGCTGCTGCGGGACATCGAGCTCGAACTCCTGAACGCCGTGATTCCCGAATACCGCGAGGCGGCAGCGCGGGGGCAGGTCGAGCTGTCCACGTCGCCGTTCTATCATCCGATTCTCCCCCTGCTGTGCGACACCGACATCTACAAGCGGACCCACCCGGAGTCGGCGATGCCCCGGCAGCCGTTCCGTCATCCGGAGGACGCGTTCGAGCAGTTGACCCGCGCCGTCGCGTGCCACGAGCGGCTATTCGGGCGTCCGCCGGCCGGGCTGTGGCCGTCCGAAGGATCGGTGTCCGAGGCGATGGTGCCGCTCGCCGCGAAGGCCGGCTTTACCTGGATGGCGACCGACGAACAGATTCTCGGGCGGACGCTGGGGTTGACGTTCTCGAGAGATGCGGCGGGCCAGGTGGACCAGCCCAATCGGCTCTACATTCCATATCGGATCAAGGCTGGAGCCGCATGGATGGAGTGTGCGTTCCGCGACCATGCGCTGTCGGACCTGATCGGCTTCAACTATGCCGGCTGGGCGGCGGACGCGGCGGCCGGCGATTTCGTTACCCGCCTGGCTGATGCGGGGCGTCGGTTCGCGGCCGCGGGCGGAAGGGGAGAGCCGGTCGTCTTCGTCATCCTCGACGGCGAAAATGCCTGGGAGCATTTCGAAGGAGGCGGCCGACCCTTTCTTCGGGCCCTGTACGGGCGGCTCGCCGCCCATCCGGAGCTCCGGACCGTCACGATGAGCGAGGCGTGCCGGGGCGCGAAAGCCGAGCTGCCCGGCATCTTCCCGGGCTCGTGGATCGACGCGAACTTCTACATCTGGATCGGCCATCGCGACGACCAGCGCGCCTGGAGCCAGCTGTCCGATGCGCGGCAGGCGCTCGCGGTGCCGGGGCCGGCCGATGCCAGCGCCCTTGCGCGCGCCCGCGAGGAAGTGCTCATCGCGGAGGGGAGCGACTGGTTCTGGTGGTACGGGGACGATCATTCCTCCGAGCACGATCTCGAGTTCGACGACCTGTTCCGGCGCCACCTGCGGAATGTCTACGGCCTGTTGCTCAAGCCGGTACCCGACGAGCTCTTCGTCAGCAACATCTCGAGGGGCGCCACGCCGCCGACCGAGTATGGACCGACCGGGCTGCTGACCCCGACGCTGGACGGCGAGGATACGAGCTACTTCGAGTGGCTGGGCGCCGGCACTCTGGAGGTCCGGGAGACGGCGGGCGCCATGCACCAGACCGAGCGCCGGCCGCCCGTGATCACGCAGGTGCGTTTCGGCTTCGACCACGAGCGTCTGTACGTGTCCCTCGCGGGAACCGAGCAGGTCCTCGATCTGCTCGCGCAAGGCCACGAGCTCTCGCTGAAGTTCCTGAAACCGGACGGCGTGCGCTTCTCCGTTCGCGAGACACACGGCCGGCTTCGCGGGACGTTCTGGGATCGCCGGCCGGTAGAGCCCTATTGGACCGAGCGCGGCCCGGGAGGGGCAGCCGTCGCCGCAGGCCGGCTGCTCGAGGTCGCCCTCCCGCTCGCGGACCTGGGAGGACGCCCGCTCGACGCCGGGACGGTACCGGGCGAGCAACCTGCCTCCCGCGTCGCCTTTTTCGTGGCGGTCTACGATGCTGCGGGCACGGAGCTCGAACGGCACCCTGCGTACCATCCGATCGAAACCGAGGTTCCCGGCCGCGAGTTCGAGGCGAGGAACTGGACCGTCTGAGCGGGACATCCCAAGTATCAAGCCTCAGGTTCTCGACAGGCCATCTGGGGAGTCTCGCGTCCAGGTTCGCTCCTGGGTGGACCGAACTCGTTTGCGAGCGACTTGGGAAGATGTCTTCTTCAGACGGCCCGGCATCTCGAAGCGTCTGATGGCAGCCCGCCTCCAGTCCGTGCACAGTTCATCCACAGCGCGCTTGCCTTGTTCAAGCAGAGGAACTGGACCGTCTGAGCGGTGCAAGTCTTAACTCTCAGGTCTCAGATTCAACAGGCTGGCAAGCCTGACGTCTCGATTTTCAACAGGCCGGGTGGGTATCCCAAACTCGCTGGAGCGATCCGAGCGCGCTCCTTAGTCTCAGCTGTAGCCGTACGCTGTGGAGACCGGTTCCGCCCAAGGCTCCGGCGGGCATCGTCCGCCCACAATCATCGTTAGCCACTTTCCAGGCTCCTTGGGTCCGATAATGTATGTTATGTTAACCTACAACACTCGCCCAGCCCCATTCCGCCCCGCGCACCGCTTCCCGCTCCCTTCAGTCGTGTAACCAGCCCCCAAGCTTCTCCCAGGAACCCGGCCACGCGCGGCCTGCTCACATGGCCAGCTGACGCCCGAGGCATGTGAAGCAGCTGCCGGCTCACTTCAGCTTTGTCGATGTGAGATTGACATTTCAGACCAAGCTAGCATAGCAATTCTGACGTGCCCATCAGCTCGAGTCGTGAGTCTGGACTCTCGGCATTGCGGTCGGCTCGCCCTCGCAGGATCTGGAGTTCGATCCGGTCCCGGGCGTCGACAGGCGCACCGGTCCAGCCCTTTCCGTCGTGGAGGCTTGTTGTCAGGAGCAAGCTCACGCCGTGACTTCCGCCATACCTCAGCGAGTTGGGTCGAACGACGCTCCGCGCTCGCGATCGCCAGTCGCAGCCGCAGTCGCCAGTCCGCCTTGCCGTGGACATGGAGCCTCGCGCGACTTCCGATGCCTAGCGCGTTGTCACGACGCTCCGGAGGACTTGAGCTTAGACGCGCGAGGTCCCGTTCCGAGCGTTACGAGTCCTCACGCCGCGACTTTCGGAGATGTCTCAGCGGTGTCGAACGACGCCCGCGACGCGAACGCACTGTCAGGCCCTAGCGGCCTGGCGCTGATCGCGGACTCCAGCCTCGCGCGCTGAGCCTGGAGACGCCGGGCGCCGCGCTCACTTCGCCCTCCGCAACTCGCGCAGGATCCCCTCGAGGGCCTCGATCACTTCCTCGCGGTTCACGCGGCTCTTGGCGAAGCTGAGCTTCAGGTTGAAGGCTTTGGTCGACGGCCGGAACGCGAAGACGAAGTGCTTCGGCCGGCCCGGCCTTCGGGCTGGCGGTGGCCGCGCGCACCTGCTCCCGGGTCGCGCCGCCCTGGCTGGCGATCTTCTCGATCAGCGCGGTCATTTTCTCATGGGTCTCCTGCCTAACTACCTGCAGCAGCAACGACTTAGAGGAAATGTCGGCCAGCCGACACAGGGTGCGGACCTCCTCCGGCATCGCGGCGAGCGCCAGCGACTCGGTAATCGACGGTCCGCGACTTGCCCAGCCGCCGCGCCAGGTCCTCATGCGTGTAGCCGCAGCGCTCGGCGAGCCCGTGCAGCGCCTCCGCCTCCTCGAACGGCGTCAGGTCCTTGCGCTGCAGGTTCTCGATCAGCGCCAGCTCGATGACCTCGGTGTCGTCCACTTCGCGGATGACGACCGGCAGCTCCTGCAGGCCCGCCTGCACCGACGCCTGGTAGCGCCGCTCGCCGGCGATGATCTGGAACCGGTCGCCGCGCTGGCGGACGATCAGCGGCTCGATGACCCCCTTCTCGCCGATCGAGGCGATGAGCTCCGACAGGTCGCCCATGACCTGCCGCGGCTGGTTGGGATTGGGATCGATCTGGTCGATCGGCACCATCCGCCCGACCGGCGTCCCCGCCGACGCGGCCAGCGCTTCGACGTAGTGCTCGTCATGCCGCATCGCAATCGTGTCCGGCAGTCCCCGTCTAGGCACGGTCGATGACCTCCTCGCACAGCCGGTAGTATTCGGTCGCGCCGCTCGAATCGGGCGCGAAGGTGAAGATCGATTCCTTGTAGGCCGGGCTCTCCTCGAGGCGGACGCTCTTGGTGATGACGGTCTTGAACACCTTCCCGCCGAACACCTTCCGGATCTGCGTCCGGATGTCCCGCGCCAGCGCCGTCCGCTTGTCGTGCATCGTGATGACGACGCCCAGGATCCGGAGCTCCGGGTTGGGCCGCGCCCGGACCTTCTCGATCGTCTCGAGCAGGTCGTCGGTGCCCTCGAGCGCGAAGTAGGACGACTGAATCGGGATGAGCAGGTGCGTCGCCGCGACCAGCGCGTTCACGGTCAGGAGGCCGAGCGTCGGCGGGCAGTCGATGACGATGTGCGGAAACGTCTTCCGGATCGGCTCGAGCTTGTCCTTGAGCCGGAAGTGGGCGTCCATCTCCCCCACCAGCTTGGCCTCGAGCTTGGCCAGCGCGATCCGCGACGGCGCGATCGACAGGTTCTCGAGCGGCGTCGGCACGATGACGTCGGCCAGCGCCACCGCCGGATCCGCCATCGCGTCGTAGACGCTCCGCGCCACCTGCGGGATGTCGAGAAACGACATCGTGCTGTTGGCCTGGGGATCGAGGTCGATCAGCAGCGTCCGCTTGCCCCGCAGGGCGAGCGCCGCCGCCAGGTTGATGGCGGTCGTGGTCTTGCCCACGCCGCCCTTCTGGTTGGCAATGGCGACAATCATCGGTTGGGGAATTCTAACAGGAGTTGGAGACGACGAAGGGATGAATCGCTGGCACGCCGGCGCGTTCAGGGGTGATGAAGCGGCGAATCTGGTTGAATCACGCAAGTCGCCGGGTCGCCCGCGCGCCATCGCCTCATCTACATCTTGTACTTGCCGAGGTCGTCCGGATCAGGCTCTCGAGCCACTTCTGCAGGCGGTCGGCGTCGATCTTGTCCTGCAGTGAAATCGACCGTCTTGGCGTGGTCGATGACCGCGTCCTCGACGAAGATCGGCGCCCGCGTCCGGAGCGCCAGCGCAATGGCGTCGCTCGGCCGCGCGTCGATGGCCACCGTGTCGCCGTTGAGCGCAGGTAGATGAGCGCGTAGAACGTGTTCTCCTGCAGATCGCAGACGACGACTTTCTGCACCGACGCCTTGAGGTCCTGGATGACGTTCCGCAGCAGATCGTGCGTCATCGGCCGCGGCGTCGCGATGTTCTCGATCTGCAGCGCGATCGCGTTGGCCTCGAAGATCCCCACCCAGATCGGCAGGACCTTCTGACCGTCCTTGTCGCGCAGGATGATGATCGGCATGTTGGTGATGGGATCGACCATCAGTCCCTTGATGGACATCTCGATCTGCATGGCTACAACCTAGCCCCCTCGCGGGGCGAAGTCAACTCATCCGTCCGGCGTCCCCACACACTGTAAGGGCCCGCCCGCTCGACGCGGACGCCCACGTACCCGGCCAATCCACTCGGCCGGACCCGGGAGGTTCACGACCACGTTCTGGCTCGTGCGACCCGAGAGCTCCGTCTCCCGGCGGCGGCTGCGCGCCGTCGACGAGCACCTCGACCTCCCTGCCGACGAGCGCCTCGTTCAGCTCGAGCTGAATCGAGCGCTGCAGCGCCTGCAGCGCCACGATCCGCCTCGTCTTCTCCCCCTCGTGCACATCGTCGGCCAACCGCCGATCGGCCAGCGTGTTCGGCCGCGGCGAGTACTTGAACGAGAACATGCTGTGAAACCGTACGGCCGCTGTCAACGACAGCGTCTCCTCGAAGTCGGCGTCGGTCTCGCCGGGAAACCCGACGATCATATCGGTCGAGAGCGCGACCTCCGGCACGATCGCGCGAATCCGGCCGACCAAATCGAGGTAGCTCTCCCGCGTGTAGCGCCGGCGCATCGCCGTCCAGCACGCGGGTCGATCCGGACTGCACGGGCAGGTGCAGGTGCCGGCAAATCTTCGGGAGCCGGGCCATCGCGTCCAGGAACCGTTCCGAGACATGGCGCGGATGCGGGCTCGCGAAGCGGATGCGCTCGAGCCCGGGCACCTCGTGCACGGCCTCGAGAAGACCCGTGAAGTCGCAGCCCGGATCGTCCGGCGCCTGGTAGTGATTGACGATCTGTCCCAGGAGCTGTACTTCGCGGCGCCCGCTCGCCGACGGCCTCGCGGACCTCCGCCAGAATGTCGGCTTTCGGGCGCATGCGCTCGTGTCCGCGCGTGTACGGCACGACGCAGAAGCTGCAGAACTCGTTGCAGCCCTCGATGATCGTCACGTAGGCCTTGACGGGGTCGCTGCGGCGCGTGACGCCCAGCGGAAACGTCACGTCCTCGTAGGGATCGAGGTCGATCAGGGGCCGGGAAAGCATCCGCCGTCGCTCTCCGCGGCCTGCTCGACGAGCATCGGAAGCCGCCGGATCGCCTGCGTGCCGACGATCACGTCCGCGACGCCGCGCGATCGCCTGAGAATGGCCGCGCCTTCCTGCTGCGCCACACACCCGGCCACCGCCACGATCGGGCCATGACCGTCCGCGCCCTTGATCTGCGCCAGCTCCCCGAGGCGCGTGTACAGCTTCTCCTCGGCGCGCTCGCGCACGCTGCAGGTGTTGATGACCACCACGTCGGCGTCCACGGCATCGTCGGTCCGCTCGAAGCCGGCCTGCTCGAGGAGGCCGGCCATGCGCTCGGAGTCGTGCACGTTCATCTGGCAGCCGAACGTTTCGATCAGGTATTTGCGAGCCATATGTTGGTACACGACTGGTGGCGTCCTTCGCTGGCTGAGGGCCGAAGCCTGGCGCCGCAGCTTGAAGCCTACTGCCGTTTCGCTTTCGCCCTTTCGCTTTCGCCGTTTCGCTTTCGCCTTTCGCCTTTCGCTTTCGATTCACCTGCCGCTGGCAGGCCGGGCCAGGGCCCGCCTGCCCGCGAGCAACTCGCGGGCCGACGCCCGAATGCCGTCGCTCACCGCGGACCCTCCTAGCATACGGGCGATCTCCTCGATCCGCGCCTCTTCGTCAAGCCGCGCCACGGTCGTTCGCGTGCGGCCGGCGTCGACGCGCTTTTCAATCTGGAAGTGCGTGTCCGCGGCGGCGGCAATCTGCGGCAGATGCGTGATGCACAATACCTGAAAGGCCGAGCCGAGCGCTCGCAGTTTGGCGCCGACGACATCCGCCACGCGGCCGCCGATGCCGGCGTCGACCTCGTCGAAGATCAGTCCTGGAGCGTCGGCGCCCGCGGGGCGGTCGGCGGCCTCGGTGAAACCGTGCCGCGAGGTGGCCGTCAGCGTCTTGATGGCGAGCATGATCCGGGAGAGCTCGCCGCCCGACACGATCTTCGCGCAGCGGCCGCAGATCCTCGCCAGGGTTCGGGGACACGAAGAATTCGACGCGATCGATCCCCTCGGCGGTCCACTGCTCCGCCGCCAGCGGTTCGGTGGCGAAGCGGACCTCGAAGCGCGTGCGTTCCATCGCCAGCTCGGCCAGCAGGGCTTCGAGCTGCCGGGCGAAGTCAACCGCGACCTGACGGCGCGCCCGGCCGAGCGCCTCTGCCGCGGCGAGATAATGGTCGCGCGCGCGTGCCTGTTCCCGCTCGAGCTCGACGAGGCGTTCGTCGTCGTGATCGAGCTCGGTCAGCTCCTGGCGCAGAGCGTCGCGCCTTGAAATGACATCCTTGAGTGTCGGGCCGTATTTCCGCTTGAACCGCTCGAGCAGCGCCAGCCTGTCTTCGACCTGCTGGAGACTCGCCGGCGCGGCTTCGATGCCGTCAGCGTACCGCCGCAGAAAGAGCGCGAGATCCTCTAGCTGCGACTTTGATGCCGTCGCGCGCCTCGAGAAACGTCTCGAACGTCGGATCCAGCGTGGCGAGCTCCGCCACCCGTCGCCAGACGCCCCCGAGGTCGGCCAGCGCGGCGCCGTCGCCCTCATACAGCAGCGCGTAGCTTTCCGCGCAAAGCCGTCTCGACGCGCTCGGCGCTGGCGAGCACCTGCCTCGTCCCCGCCAGCTCCACGTCTTCTCCCGGCTCCCCTGGTTTGAGGGCCGCCCGTTCGAGCTCGCCGAGCTGAAAGACCGCGAGCTCATGCCGCGAGGCACGATCCGCCGCCGTGCGCCGGAGGTGCCCGAGCGCTTCGGCCGCCGATCGAAGTGAGGCGAACGCCTCGCGCAGCGGGTCGATCAGCGGGCCAAGCCCGCCGAACGCGTCGAGAACCGTCAAATGCGTGGAAGGATCGAGAAGGATCTGGTGCTCGTGCTGTCCATGCAGCTCGATCAGCCGTCCAGACAGATCTTTGAGGGCGCCGGCCGTGGCGAGCGCGCCGTTGACGAAGGCGCGGCTGCGTCCCTGGGCGGTGATTTCGCGGCGAATCAGCAGCTCTTCCCCGCCGCTGTCGAAAATCGCTTCGACCGACGCTGCGTCCTCCCCCGTTCTCACGAGGTCGCCCGAGGCTCTTCCGCCGAGCAGCAGGCCGATGGCTTCGACGAGGATCGACTTGCCGGCGCCGGTCTCACCCGTCAGGACGTTCAGCCCGGCATCGAAGTCAACCTCCACCGCGTCGATGACGGCCAGATGCCTGATGCGAAGGAACCGAAGCATTATGGCCTAGCGCCTGCGTTGGACAGCGCCGAGCGAAAAGGGAAGAACTCCAATCGTAGCATAGGTTTGACAGCACTTTCGCAACATGATACAGTTCCGCGCATCGCGCTGTCCCAGCGGCGCCGAACTGATGTCTCGGAGGGTCGTTTGCGCACGCTTGGCAGCCCGTACCTTGCCCTGCTTCTTCAGGGACAAGGCGGCGCCGTGGCTGAGGGGTCGGGAACGACCATCCTCAAGCTCGTCGCCGATTCCAGTCCCCTTTCAAAGTCCGTTCTCCTGATCCTGGGCCTGCTCTCGATCATTTCCTGGAGCATCATTCTCTACAAGCAGTGGACGTTCTGGCGATCCGCCCGCCAGTCGGCAAGCTTCCTCGACGTCTTCCGCCGCAGCAACAAGTTCTCCGAGGTACAGGCCGTCTGCCGCTCGCTCGGCGACAGCCCCTCGTCGGGTTGTTCCAGGCCGGCTATGCGGAGCTGACGGCCCAGCTTCGCCAGGCAACACCGAATGGTGAGCCGGCGGCCAATCCGCCGGGCGCCGCCGCGCGTCCTACTTTAAGGAGCCTCACGGCTGTCGATCGCGCGCTGATGCGCGCCTCGACGGTCGAAGTGAACAAGCTGGAAAAGCGTATCCCGTTTCTCGCGACCACGGCGAGCATCGCCCCGTTCATCGGATTGTTCGGCACCGTCTGGGGAATCATGATGGCGTTCCAGGGCATCGGAGAGACAGGGTCCACCAGCCTCGGCGTGGTGGCTCCTGGGATTGCGGACGCCCTGGTCGCCACTGCGGCGGGCCTGTTCGCCGCGATTCCAGCCGTGTACTTCTACAACTCGCTGACCAATCGCGTGAAGCTGTTTGCATCGGAGATGGACGACTTCGCGATGGAGTTTCTGAACATCGCGGAAAGAAACTTTACCTGATTCGAACGAGTCCGCCTAACCTGGCACGCCGTGTGGGATCATGGAAGCCGTACGTGACGGGTCTACCTGTGAAGAATCGCTCCTGAACAGCCCTAGTCTGAACGGCGAATATTTCACAGCCTCCGGAGCGGACACCACGTAGGATCAAGAAGGCGGGATTCCCGGGCATGTCGTGTCTGCTGGGAGCCTGGCCGAAGCGAGCATCGATATGCCCAAGGTACAACCGGCAGCTGAGACAGGGACAGGACGCCTCGGCCGCCGGCGCCGTGTCTCGACGACGCTCGCGGAAATCAACGTCGTGCCGCTGGTCGACGTGATGCTGGTGCTGCTCATCATCTTCATGGTGACCGCGCCGATGATTCAGCGCGGCATCGACGTCAACCTGCCCGTGGCGCGGCGGACGAGCCAGATCGAGGGCCAGCGCGTATTCGTCACGGTGCCGGCCGGCTATCGCGAGAACGGCATCGTCTATCTCGGCGACGATCCGGTGCGCGTCGATGTGCTTCAGGAGCGCGTGCGCCAGCGGTTGGAGACGCAGCCGGACAAGAAGGTCTACCTGCGCGGCGACGGTGCCCTCCGTTATCAGGATGTCATGGACGTGTTCGATCGCCTGAAAGACGCCGGCGTCGAGCAGATTGGCCTGAATACGGAAGCGCCTCGCGTCCGCTGAGCCATCACGGTCCGGCTCGAGGACTGGAACAGCTCTCGACCGGACGCGATTCAGGAAGTTGGATGTATGGATGTCACCGACGTCATTCGCGATCGGATGCAGGAGCCCCCGGGGCTCCAGGCGACGGCGGTCGTGTCGGCGATCGTTCATGCAGTGGCCCTGGCCGCAATCGTGCTCCTGTCCGGGGGATTGTTCGGCGAGCGGGCTCGGCAGCCACGATCGGTCATGACCATCTCGCTCGGTGGCGGTAACGACGGCCCCGAGAACGGCGGGATGACCTCGATTGGCGGGCGCCCGGTGCAGGCGGTTATTCCGCCCGAGGAAGTAAAGCGGCCCGAACCTGTCAGACCCCCTGCCGCCCGGACGCCGGAGATGACGTTGCCCAAGCCCGCGCCAGCGGCGACGAGGAAGGCCGCCGCCGCAGTGGTGAAGCAAGCGCCCGACGAAGCGCGCGGCCGGACGCCGACACGGGGCGAGGAAACGAGCGCGGGCAGCGCGATTGCCGAAACCGGCGCACGCGGCCAGGGTTTCGGTCTGTCAACGGGCGGCGGTGTCGGGTCGGGATCACGGCTCGACGTCGCCGATTTTTGTTGTCCCGACTACCTGATGCTGATGGTTGAAAAGATCCGCTCGAACTGGAATGCGCGCGCGGGCAGCGCCGGCGAGGTCATGGTGGTGTTCACGATCGATCGCGACGGCCGGATCGGCGGAGTCGCCCAGGAAACCTCCAGCGGCAATGCGGTGCTCGACCTCAACGCGATGCGGGCGCTGGTCGCGACGCGTCAACTCCTTCCTCTTCCGTCCGCGTTCCCGAACCCTTCGTTGACCGTTCACCTTAATTTTCAGTACACCAGATGAAGCGCATACTTTTTCCGTCGGTTGCCGCCGCCTTCCTCATCGTGGCCCTCGGGGCCCAGACGCCGACGCAGCAACCGGAGCCGTCCGCACAGCAGCCGAGCGAAGTGCGGACGACGATCAGCGGCGGCGACGCCGGCGCGCCGCCCCGGTTCGCCGTGCCCGACTTCATCGCGTTGTCCAACGACGCGGAAACGATCGACGCGGCGAGGACGATCGCGCGCGTGTTGTTCGACGATCTGACGTTCGAACGCGAGTTCGCCCTCATTCCACGTGATACGTACGCGACGATTCCACCGGCCACCTCGACCTTCGACGTGCCGTTCGACCGCTGGCGCGAGCTGAACGCCGACGGCGTAATCATCGGCGCCGTCGAAAAGACGAGCCGCCGGCGTGCGCGTGGAGGTACGGCTCTTCAACGTGCGAAGCCGTCAGCAGGTGTTCGCGAAGGAGTACAGCGGCTCGGTCGCGAACAAGCGACTGTACGCGCACACGGTCTCGGACGACATCCACCAGCAGCAGCGCGCCCTGCGGGGCGTCGCACGGACGAGGCTGACGTTCAATTCGGATCGGTCCGGGGAGCGGCTCGGCGGCACGGTCGAAAACCGGACGGTCAAGGAGGTGTACATCGCCGACTACGATGGCGAAAGCCAGCGGCAGGTCACGGCCAACCGATCGTTGAACATCAACTCGGTGTGGTCGAACGACGGCCGATCCATCGCCTACACCTCCTATCGCCGCGGTCCGCCGAATATCTTCATCGCGAACATCTATGAAGGCACCAGCCTGGAGTTGACGAAGGGGAACGAACAAAGCTGGACCCCCGCCTGGTCACCCGACGGCACCCGCATCGCCTTCAGCTCGACGCGAGACGGCAATCCGGAGATTTACGTCGCCAACCGGGACGGCTCGAACGTCCGGCGGCTGACGAACCATCAGGCGAACGACATCACCCCCACCTGGTCGCCCTCCGGAACGCAGATCGCGTTCACCTCGAACCGCCGGGGTGAACCCCAGATCTGGGTGATGTCGTCGACCGACGGCCTCGGCCTGACGCAACTGACCTCGGAATCGTATGCGGATCGACCGACGTGGTCGCCAGGGCCGGCCAACGAGATCGCCTATGCGGCACGCACGGGTCCGGGCCAGGACATGCGGGTCATCGACGTGGCGACACGGCAGGTCCGGCAGTTGACGTTCAGCGAAGGCACCAACGAGAGCCCGGCGTTCGCGCCCAACGGCCGTCATCTCGCCTTCAGCTCGACGCGGTTGGGCAAGACCCAGATTTTCACGATCGCGCGCGACGGCAAGGATCTGCGACAGATCACGCGGGTCGGGAACAACTATCAGCCGGATTGGTCTAAATAGGAAGTCACGGTTCACAGATGACAGTTTGAGTTGACTGTGCAGAGGCTTCACAAGCCCGTTGACAGTTCAGAGGGGAGTCGGCGGCCGCTCCCGCCGGGCCTCCGGTTATCGACTGTCGACTGTGAACTGTTGGCTGTTAACTGGGGATCTCACGCTCCCTGGAGCACACGATGATGCGACGAATCGGTTGGTTGGTGATGGTTCTTCTCCTGTCGGCGTCCTGCCACAAAAATCCGGCGCCAGTCGCGCGCCCGACTTCCCCCGCCGCCGGCGGTCGCCTCCACGAAGCCGACGACAACGCCCCCTCCACCTCAGCCGGTCGCCGAGCCGACGGTGGTTCCGCCCGAGCCGGTCCGGGACGATGCGATCAAGTCGGCATCGCTGGACGACTTGAACAAGAGCTCGCCGCTCAAGCCGGTCTTCTTCGAGTACGACAGCAGCGAGCTGACGGCGGACGCCGTGACCGCGCTCAATGAGAATGCGGGGGTGCTGAAGCGATTTTCAACCTGGGCCGTGACCGTCGAAGGACATTGCGACGAGCGAGGCACCGCCGAGTACAATCTGGCATTGGGCGAGCGCCGCGCGGTGGCGGCGCGCACGTATCTCGTGTCGCTCGGGATTGCGGCGGACCGGCTGCGCACGGTCAGTTACGGCAAGGAATTTCCGTTCGATCCGGGCAGCAGCGAGGGTTCCTTCTCGAAGAACCGCCGCGCGCACTTCGTCATCACGGGAAGATGATCATGAAACAGCGAGTTCGGGCGATCATGCTGCTCATGCTCGGCATCGGCCTCGGCGCCCCGGCGCAGGCCGCCGACAAGGAAACGCTTCAGATGATGGCCGACATCCGCATGCTGCAGGAGCAGACACAGCAGCTCCAGAACCTGATCGGCGCGCTGGGCGAGGCGTTGAAGACCGTCAGCGGCCGTCTCGACCAGCAGACCGAAATCAACCGCAGGGCATTCGCCGACCAGAAGACGACCATCGACACGCTCGCGGCCGACTTGCGCGTCGTCCGTGAACGCGTGGACGACAGCAATGTGCGGATCGGTTCGGTGAGCCAGGAGGTCGAGGCGCTGCGGCAGTCGATCGAGCTCTTGAACGTTCCGGCCCCGGCGGCGGCCGCGGCCGTTGAACCCGCACCTTCCTCGACGGCGGCCCCGGGTAGTCCACCGGCGCCCCCGCCAGCACCCGCGCCTGTTGCGCCCCGGTCCGCGGCGGTTGGCATGTCACCGACGCGGTTGTTCGACGAAGCCAAGGCGATGTACTGGGCCGGCCAGAACGATCTGGCGGTGATGGGCTTCGAGTCGTACATCAAGACCTTCCCGAAATCGGAGCAGGCCGACGATGCCCAGCTGCTGATCGGCAGCGCCTATCTGCAGGCCGGCGCCAATGACAAGGCCGTGGAAGCCTACGACGTCGCGATTCGCACGTATCCGACGAGCAACGTGCTGCCAGAGGCTTACTACAGGAAGGGTGTCGCGCTCCAGAACCTGAAGCAGCTGGATCAGGCCCGGGAGGCCTTCGAGACCGTCACGACGAAATACCCCGACAGCTTCGAGGCCACGCTCGCCAAGCAAGGGATCCAGAAGCTGGACGAGGCGACGAAGAAGCCCTGAGTTCGATCACGAAATGAGGAATTGGGAATCGGGAATGGCCCTTGGGCTTTCCACTCTGAATCCTGATTCTCAATTTCCAGTTTCCAATTCCTAATTCCGAAAGTGTGGCGGTTATGGGTAGCGTGAACAAGGTGATTCTCGTCGGCAATCTGGGCCGCGACGCCGAGCTGCGATTTACGCCGGGCGGGGCTGCGATCGCGAAATTCAGCATCGCCACCACGGAAGTCTGGAACGACAAGTCGGGCCAGAGGCAGGAACGGACCGAATGGCATAACGTCGATCTGTGGGGGAAGCAGGCTGAGTCGCTGAAGGAGTATCTGACGAAAGGGAAGCAGGTCTTCGTCGAGGGCCGCCTGCAGAGCCGGAAGGCGCCACGGTGCCGGAACTGCGACGCGTTTCTACCCGAGCGCGATTGGCGTCCTGGCGATCGCGATCAGAAGCTCCGGTGCCAGAAATGCGACCACGAAACGGTTCCGTACATCCAGGCGATGATCGACGTGCGGGCCGATCGCATCACGCTGCTCGGCGGCGGCGGCGGGCGCGGCGCGACCATGGACCGGGGGGGCGACGGCGCAAGCCACATGGCTCCAGCAGCGATGGAATCGTCCGAGCCGCTGACCGACGACGATATTCCGTTCTAGCAACGACCTTCGCTCCTTCGTCAACCAACGGGCCCGCAGCGCCACGCGCTTCGGGTCCTTTCTTTGTCAACCTCCCGCGCTCAGCGCCGACGACCGATGGGGACAATGCTCACACCGCCTTTTGCGCCGATCGCGGGGGGCTGGTTCACAATGGGCACTCAGCTCGGCCACGACGACGAGCGACCGCCGCATGTTGTCTTCCTCGATCGGTTCGAGTTGGGCGTGTGTCCGGTGACGCGCGCGGAGTACGAGTGCTTCGTGGAAGCCACCAAGCACGAACCGCCCCGCGACTGGTCGCATCCCCCATTTGCACAGGCGGATCTCCCCGTCGTGGGCGTCAGCTGGATCGACGCGGTCGACTATTGCGCGTGGCGTTCCGAGCAAGACGGGCGCCCCGTCCGGTTGCCGACTGAAGCCGAGTGGGAGTTCGCCGCACGAGGGCGACAAGCGGCACTCTTCCCGTGGGGTGACGTGATGCCGGCGTGGATTCCGAACGGCGGACGCGGTCCGCTAGAGGCACCGTGGCCGGTGACGCTCGGCGAACCGACCGACTTCGGCCTTCTCGGCATCGCGACAAACGTGCACGAGTGGTGCGCCGACTGGTACGACAAGGCCTACTACAGCCGATCACCGGAGCGGAATCCCGCGGGCCCCGACCAAGGCGTGCGACGCACCGCGCGCGGCGGTGCGTGGCGCCACGCACGCACGATGTGCCGGGTCACCTTGCGCAGCCACCTCGATCCGTCCTTCCGCTACAACGACTTCGGGTTCCGCCTCGCGCGAAGCGTCTGAGCAGACGCCCTCTCCGGACCAATCACGGTTCGTGAGGCCGCGGACGCGAGCTGGTCGTCCAGGCAGGCCGTCGAGGCGCGTTTCAAGATTGCTTGTCCTGTCTTCCGTACCTGTCTTCCAACCGCACGACATCGTGCAGCTCTGGTGTCGAGACCTCGAAGATGTCGCTGTCTTCAATCGCGGTCATGCGATGAATCGTCTTCGGCGTGATGTGGACGGACTGGCCGGGAATCATCTCGCGCTTGACGATCTCCTGCCCTTCCTGAATCTCGAACAGCAGCCGGCCCGAGTGCAGGTAGATCGTCTCGTCCTTGAGGTTGTGATACTGGAGGCTGAGGGCATGGCCGGCGTTGACGTGGATCAGCTTGCCGACATACCGGTCGGTCTTGGCCCAGTGCAGTTCGTAGCCCCACGGCTTCTCGACACGTGTGATGTCTGTTCCCGGCACAATCACTCCCTTGTCAGCGACGGCCGACCAAGCGCGGACAGCAGTTCGGTTTCGATTTCCTCGACGGTCGGCAGGCGCAGAATCCGGCGGGCCAGCGCACGCATTTCGTCGTAGCGCACCTCGGACAGCACCTGTTTGGCGACATTGATGGCGCCCGGGGTCATGCTGAATTCGGTCAGCCCGAGGCCGACGAGCAGCGTGAGCAGCGCCGGGTCGGATGCCATTTCCCCGCAGAGCGAGACCGGGATCCGATGCCGCGCCGCGGCGCGGCGCACCATGAGAATGACGCGCAGGATCGCCGGGTGCAATGGCTCGTACAGCTGCGAGACCCGCTCGTCGGCGCGATCGACCGCCAGGCAATACTGAATGAGATCGTTCGTGCCGATGGTGAAGAAATCGACCTCGCGCGCGAGCAAATCGGCGGTGTACGCCGCCGCCGGAATCTCGATCATGACGCCGATCGGCACCGGGGGCACGCGCTCGCCGCGGCGGGCCAGATCGGCGGCCGCCTCCGCGATCATCCGCCGCGCTTCGCGAAGCTGCGCCACGCCCGACACGAACGGAAACATGATGCGCAGCGTGCCGTGCCGCGCCGCCCGCAACAGCGCGCGCAACTGCACCTGAAACAGCTCCGGGCGCGTGAGGCTGAGGCGGAGCCCGCGCAGCCCCTGCCGGCTGCCGCGAGCCTCGTCGGCGATCCAGCCGCCCGACAGCGGCGAATGCGCGGAGCGCAGCGTGAGTTGTTCCTCGTCGACGTCGAAGGTGCGGACGGTGACCCCGCCCGGCGCCATCCCCTCGAGCATCCCTCGATAGACGGCGTACTGCTCGTCCTCGCCGAGCACGCCGGCGCTGCCGGTCAGCAGAAACTCCGACCGATAGAGACCGATGCCTTCCGCCCCCGCGTAGCGGGCAGCAGCGAGGTCGTCGGGGAACTCGATGTTCGCTTCGAGCCGGATCCGCACACCGTCGGCCGTCGCCGCGAGGCCGCGCCGCTCGGCGTCCCCAACGGCTGCCGGCCGGTGCTCGTCAGCGCTGCGGGCGGCCCGGGCGAGCGTTTCCTCATCCGGATCGACGATGACCTCGTTCCGATCGCCGTCCAGCACGATCAACTGGCCCGCCTGGATCACGCGGCTGGCGTCGTGCAGGCCGACGACCGCCGGCACTTCCAGCGAGCGCGCGAGGATCGCCGTGTGATACGTGCGGCTGCCGGCATCGGTCGCGAAGCCGCGCACCTTCGTCCAGTCGATCTGGGCGGCGAGCGACGGCGTCAACTCGTCGGCCACGAGCACCGACGATTCCTCGACTTCGCGAAGCAAATCGCGGGGCATCGCCACCCCCACCCGCAGGTTCATCCGCAGCCGCCCGACCAGGTCGGCGACGTCGCCCTTGCGCTCACGCAGATAGGGGTCGGCCACCTCGTCGAAGACGGTGCTGAACTCGTGAAAGACCTGCTGGAGGGCCCATTCGGCGTTCACGCGCTGCTCCCCGACCCGGGCAGCGGCGCTCGGGACGAGCATCGGATCGTCCAGCATCAGCAGTTGGGCATCGAAGAGCGCCGCAAGCTCAGGGCCGTGCCGGCGGGCAACCCGGGCGCGAATGTCGAGCAGTTGTTCGCGTGTCCGAAGGCGGCTCTGCTCGAGGCGGGCGACCTCGTACTCCAGGCGGGCCGGCGCGATCTGGTAGCGCAGCACCTGCGCGCGCTGGATCAAGATGACCGCCCGCCCGCAGACGATGCCCGGCGACACCCCGATACCCGTCAGCCGCCGCATGTGTCCTCCCCGAAACCGGTCGCGACGAGCGCCACGAGCGCGGCAATCGCCTCGAGCTCGTCCCGGCCGTCTGCGGAAATCGTGATGATGGATCCTCGCGCCGCAGCGAGCAGGAGAATACCCATGATGCTCTTGCCGTCGATCTCCCGCGCCTCCAGGCCGACGCGCACGCGCGACTCGAACCGGGTGGCCAGGTGGACGAACTTGGCCGCCGCTCGCGCATGGATGCCCAGCTGGTTGACGACGGCGACGGCCTGAGAGGTCACAATCGTTCTGCGTGCTACGTTCTGCGTTCTATGTGCTGCGTGCTACGTGCCGCTGCGTGCTACGTGCTACGTGCCGCGTGCTGCGTTCTGCGATGTTCTACGCGCTACGTTCGCCCTCGGGGTTACTGCGTTCGGTCTGTGCTCGCTCTAGAACGGCGAGCGGAGGACGAGGAACGCATCACGGACATCATGGCGCCGCTTTCTCCCCGCGCAGGAGGTCCGATGCCACCCAGATCGCGTTCCGCCCGTGATCCCGCATCTCCCGCGCGACGGCGAGCAGATCCAGCGACGGCGGCAGCGACGCCAGCTTGATGAGCATCGGAAGGTTCACCCCGGTGATGACCTCGATTCGATCCGTTTCGAGGAAGGTCAGCCCGAGGTTCGAGGGCGTCCCACCGAACATGTCCGTCAACAACAGCACTCCCCCGTCGGCACGAACCCGTTCAATCGCCTGCGCGATATCTTCGCGGGCATCGTTCACTTCATCATGCCAGCCGATGGATACCGCCGCAAACTGCGGCAAGTCGCCGACGATCATCTCGGCGGCATTCACCAGCTCGGTCGCCAGCTGCCCGTGCGTCACGACCACCACGCCGATCATCATCCTTATCCTAAGGCAGGAAGGGAGTGAGGGGCACTCCTGCCCTTCCCGCCCCCTCCGCCCGCCGTGTGCTCATGCAATCGCGATGTCGCGATGGCGCACGCGCACCCGCACGCCCCCCACGCTGGTCAGGGCGCGGCGCAGCCGTTCCGCGATCATCACCGACCGGTGCCGACCGCCGGTGCACCCGACCGCCACCGTCAGATAACTCTTGCCCTCCGCGACGTAGTGCGGCACGACATACCGCAGGTACTCCTCGAGCCGTTCGATGAACTCGCGCGTCGAGGGGTCGCGCTCCAGGAACGCCGCCACCGCTCGATCGCGCCCGGTCCGGCGCCGCAGCGCCGGCACGAAGTGCGGGTTCGGCAGACACCGCACGTCGAACATCAGATCGGCATCGACGGGGACGCCGTGTTTGAACCCGAAGCTGAGAAGGGTGATCACGAGGCTCGCCCGGAATCGATCCCGCGACAGCCCCATGAAGAAATGCCGCAGCTCGTGAACGGTCATGTCCGACGTATCAACGATCTCGTCAGCCAGCTGGCGGATCGCCGACATCCGGCTGCGCTCCGTGCGGATGCCTTCGCTCGCCGATCGATCCGGCGCCAGCGGGTGCGGGCGCCGGGTCTCGCTGAATCGCCGGACCAGCGTCGGAGTGCTGGCCTCGAGGAAAATCAGGACCGGATTCAGTCCACGCATCCTCCGCGTCCGGCGGAACATCTTCGGAAAGGCGGAGAGAAAGCTGCCTTCACGAACGTCGACCACGATGGCGACCTTTTCGAGATCGCCGCGGATCGACAGCCTGGCGAGCGTCGGGATCAGCGTGGTCGGGAGGTTGTCGACGCAGAAGTAGCCGAGATCTTCGAGCGCCCGGATCGCCTGCGACTTCCCCGATCCGGACAGCCCGGTCAGGATGATGAACGGATGCGCCGGCTGATTCCTTCCCGCGGCCTTCCCGACCACCGCAGGCTTCCCGGTCTTCTTCAACGATCGTCCCCCGGGATCTCCTCGTCATCCTCCTCGTCTCCCGCTGTCGCGCCAACCGCCGTCCGCCGCAGCGCTTGTTCGAGCCGATCGGCCAGAATGCGGGCGGCGTTGTGTCCGCGGGCGCGCAGCAGCTGATTGCGGGCCGCCACTTCTGCGAGAATCGCAATGTTGCGGCCGGGCGCGACCGGCATCTTGATCAGCGGCACGCGCAGGCCCAGAATCTCGAAGAACTCATCGTCCAGTCCGAGGCGCTCGTATTCGCGGCCGGCGTCCCAGCGTTCGAGCTGCACGACGAACTCGATGCGCTTGGACGATCGGATCGAGGCGATGCCGAACAGCTCCTTGACGTTGATGACGCCCAGCCCGCGCAGCTCCATGTGATGGCGCGTCAGATCCGGGCAGGAGCCGATCAGGATCGTTTCCGATCGCCGCCGCACCTCGACGGTGTCGTCGGCCACCAGCCGGTGGCCGCGGACGATGAGATCCAGCGCGCATTCGCTCTTCCCGATGCCGCTCTCTCCCGTGATCAGGACGCCGAGACCGAGCACGTCCATCAGTACCGCGTGGATAATGGTCCGCTCAGCGAGGCTGTCCTCGAGGATCGACTCCAGCTTGGCGATGGCGAGCGGCGTCGGGATCGAGGTCTTCAGCAGCGGCAGCCGCGCCCGCTCGGCCTCGGCGATGAGGTCGCGAGCCGGCATGAAGCCGCCGGTGACGAGCACGCAGGGGAAGTCGTGCGTGAAGGCCAGCCGTATCGCGTCGAGACGGCGGGGCTCGGCGAGGCTCTCGAGAAACCGGATCTCGCTCTCACCGAAGATCAACACGCGACCCGGCTTCAGGAACTCGTGGAATCCGGCCAACGCGAGGCCGGTTTTCTGCACGTACGGGCTGGTGATGATCCGGTCGACGCCCTCGGCCCCGGCGAGCAGGTCGAGCGTCAGGCCAAAGGCGTCGGGCCGGCTGCGCAGGAGAGCGCGGACGGTGAGCCCGGCAATCGCAGGCATGGCGTCCTAGTGTCCCGTTCCGACGGACCCTGACGCAAGTCCCGGGAGCGGCATCCGGATGGCCAGACATGGCGAGCGCGCCCCCCGGCGGACCATGAGCGAAGAGCAACGCTGCGCGGCGGGACGTCCCGGCCGGGAATCATGCCGTGACCCACGGGGACGGGACACTATGTCTCGGTCTCCACCAGCACCAGTTCGCCGTTCGTCCGCCGATAGAGGACGCTGATCGCGGCCGTCTCGACGTCCCGGAACACGACGACGCCCTCGCCGTTCGCGTCGACCTCCCGCGCGGCATCGGCCACCGACATCGGCTTGACCGCCTGCCGCGACGCTCGGAGGATGCGCGGCATGCGCAACCGGGGCCGGCGCGGCCGGGCGGCCGATCGAGGGACGGCCACGCGCTCTTCGCCCGCCGCCGGCGCGCCCTTCACGCCCCGGCGCTTCCACTCCTGCCACTTCCCTTTCACCTTCTGCGCCTGTTTGGCGATCTTGTCGAACGCCTGGGTCAACGAGACTTCCCAGGCGGCGGCCTCTCCGTCGCCATGCAGGAACTTCTCGCCGCGGGCATGAAGGGTGACGTCGGCGCGCCGGCGCCGTTTCTCGTCGGTCAGCACCACCTGTGCCGACAACGCGCTGTCGTTGAGAACGCGCTCGAGCCGGGCCAGCTTCCGGTCGACGAGACGGCGCAGAGCGGGGGTGATGTCGACGTGCCGGCCGGTCAGTTCGACGCGCATAAGGTTGATTGCCTGGCTATCAGCTATCCGCTCTAGCTGTCAGCAGTCCAACGGTTAACGTTCACAGTTACCAGTTCACAGTTGACAGAAACAGCGATGGACATGACGTCAAGAGATGGCCCCGACTGTCAACTGTCAAACTCTTCACTGCCGACGATTAACTATGCGGCGTGAACCATCCACCGTGACCTGGTGACTGCCCTCGGGGCCAGCCGACTTCCCGTCAGTAGAGCACCTTGCGCTGGTTGGACGTCGAAATCTTCAGCTCTTCCCGGTACTTCGCGATGGTGCGGCGGGCCAGCACCAGACCCTCGCGCTGCAGGATGCTGACGATCTTCGAGTCGCTGAGTGGCTTGCGCGGATCCTCGTTCTCGATGATCTTCCGGATGCGCTGCTTGATCGTCACCGACGAGACGCTCTCGCCATACGAACTGCTGATCCCGCTGTGAAAGAAATACTTCATCTCGAACACACCCTGTGGTGTGTGCATGTACTTATTGGTGACGACGCGGCTGACCGTCGACTCGTGCATGCCGATGTCGTTGGCCACGTCGCGCAGCACCAGCGGCCGCAGGTGCTCGATACCGTGATCGAGGAAGTCGCGCTGGAAGTTGATGATGCTGTTGGCGACCTTGTGGATCGTCTTCTGGCGCTGCTCGACCGACTTGATCAGCCACAAGGCCGACCGGAATTTGTCCTTCACATATGCCCGGGTCTCATCGGTGTTGTCGGTCGCGCTCTTGTCGAGCAGACGGCGATACACCGGGCTGATGCGCATCTGCGGCAGACCATCCTCGTTCAACACGGCAACGTATTGATCCTCGACCTTGACGACGTAGACGTCGGGGATCACGTACTGGGACTGGGTCGGGTTGTAGCGGCTGCCCGGCTTCGGATCCAGGTGCCGAATCACCTCGATGTGCTCTTTCAGGTCGTCGATCGTCAGACCCAGCTTCCGCGCGATCTCCGGAACCTGATGATTCTGGAGCAGCCGGAGGTGATCGGTGATGATCTTCTCGGTCGGCGTGCCCTCGAGGCCGATATGACGAAGCTGCATGAGCAGGCACTCCTGCAGATCGCGCGCGGCAACCCCGGTCGGATCGAAACTCTGCACCAGGCGCAGGGCCCGTTCGACCTCCGTCACCGGCCACGGGCCCATGGCGGCCAGCTCGTCGAAGGACGCCACCAGATATCCGTCGTCGTCCAGGTTGCCGATGATGGCCGAGCCAATGTCCCGGACGAGCGCATCGTCGGTCTGCATCGACAACTGCCACAGCAGGTGATCCGACAGGGAGCTCGCCGTCGACAGCGTGTTCTCGATCGGCGGACGCTCTTTGACTTCCTGCGGGGCGCGGGGACGGTAGCCGTCGTCGAGGTAGTCGCCGAAGAAGTACTCGTAGTCCTGGTCGTCCCACGTGTCGGTCTTGTTGGCCTGATGGTCGGTATCGGGCTTTTCGGGTGTGGCGGCCGCGTCCTGAGGCTGGAGCTCCTCGGTCGGCACTTCCTCGAGCATCGGGTTCTCGACCATCTCCTGGTTGAGCAGGTCCGACAGCTCCAGCGTCGACATCGGCAGCAGCTTGATTGCCTGCTGCAGTGACGGCGTCAGGATGAGTTTCTGAACGAGCTTTGTATGGAGTTTCTGCTGGATGCCCATTGATCGGAAGCGTCAGCTAAGTACCTGTAAATGGTCTACTTTGGACCGATGTCGTTGCATGCGTCGTGGTCGCCTGTACCCGCCCCACGTCTGGGCCCATGCAAATCCCAGGCCTCATGTTAATCCAACCGGAACTCCGTCCCCAGATAAATCCGTCGAACCTCGTCGTCGGCCGCCAGGCCCTCCGGGGTGCCACTTTTGACAATCGTCCCCCCATGGACGATGTACGCGCGGTCGGTGATGCGGAGCGTCTCGCGGACGTTGTGATCGGTCACCAGCACCCCGATTCCGCGGTCGCGCAGGTGAAAGATGATCTTCTGGATGTCGGTGACCGCGATCGGATCGATACCGGCAAATGGCTCGTCGAGCAGGATGAACTTCGGCGAGATGACGAGCGCCCGCGTGATTTCCGCCCGCCGCCGCTCGCCCCCCGACAGCGTGTGGGCCGGCGCGTGCGCCAGCGGCGTCAGATTCAGTTCCGCCAGCAGCTCCCGCAGCCGCGATCGGCGGGTGGTGGCATCGAGACCCAGCGTTTCGAGAATGGCGAGAATGTTCTGCTCGACCGTCAGCCCGCGGAAGATCGAGGGCTCCTGCGGAAGGTAGCCGATGCCCTTCCGCGCGCGCACGTACATCGGATCATCGGTGACATCGAGGCCGTCGAGCTCGACGCGGCCGGAGTCTGGCGCTGTGAGGCCGACGGTCATGTAGAACGTCGTCGTCTTTCCGGCGCCGTTCGGCCCGAGCAATCCGACGATTTCGCCGGACGCCACCTCGAGATTGACGCCGCGAACGACTGTCCGGCCGCCATAGGATTTCGTCAGATCGAAGGTGTGAAGTGTCGACACGGCGGGCCGGATACCGGTAGGAAGCTCCGCCTCACACCGCTGCAGGCAAGCCGGCGCCTTGCCAGAGCGAGCTTTCGTTTCCCGGCGGCTCTGGAGCCGCGTCCACGGCGGCTTCGAAAGCCGGATGGATGGAACTGTGCGTCAATTGCGAGGACATTGGTCCTGGAAGATGCTAAGGACAGGTCCCGCCACCTTTCGTCTGGGTGCGGAACTGCTCGTTGCCGTCGACGACGATCCTATCGGTCGCCTTGTAGAACGTCAACGTCTTGCCGGTGGTGTCCCGGCCGCACTGGTCGATAATGGTCACCGGCGCACCCGTGACCACGTAACGCTCGTCGGCGCTGAAGTAGGTCATGCGCGCGCCGGTGGTCTTGCGGTTCTGATCGCGCAACGTCACATTCTCGTACCCCTCGACGCGCTCGAGCTCGTCGCCCGACGGCTTGAGATACAGCTCGATCTTCGTGGCGGTCATGTCGCCCGGTGGGCCGATGACGTGTGCATCGCCGGTATACGCGGCGCGCCTGACAGCTTCCTCGTACTTGAGGTCACCGGCACTGGCGACCGAGCGCGTACGCTCCTTACGCTTGTCCTTGGTTTCCTGCTCGAGCGCTATCGTGGTCGTTACCGACCCGTTCGCGGCAAGGTCTCCCGTGTTCTCGTCGATGACAATGGTGTTGCCTTTGATGAAGGTTTCACCCTGATAGAGCTGGGCATTCCCGCCGTAGGACGCCATCGCCCCCGGCCCGTCGTACGACAGTTCCCCGGCCGTAACAATCACCGGCAGATCCGGTTTCAGCATCGCGGGCAGCTTCGCGTCCTTCGATCCCGGTTTTTGCCCGCCCTTGTTCGGAACAATCTCGCTCTTCACCACGCCGACGGCGTGCAGCAACGGGCCGGCAAGCGTCACGTCGATGCGCGTCGCCGTCACCGCAAGCCGCTCGTTCACGACTCGAGGGGTTTCCATTCCCGGCTCGGTACCGCTGAGACCGAGGGTGCCTTGGGTCACGAGGTATTGGGCGCCGGCCGCCGTCGCTGTCATCTGGCGGTCCGTGAAACGGACCGCCCCGGAGAATGTCGCGTCGTCGATTGCGCCCGCACCGGGGGTGAGGGCGACCTGGAGGCCTCGCGACCGTGCCTCACGGTTGATTTCCGGTCCGCGCTCGCGGAACAGCACATTTCCTGCAAAGCGTGCGCGCGTCAGTCCTTTGCCGGCTTCGCCGGTGCCGTCGAGCGTCTGCGCGCGAATGGTCCGGGCCAGCGCGTTCGGCTCCGCCGGGAAGGTGAGTTCCACATTCTCCCTGGCCGTCAATGCGGTCGGCGATGAACCGTCGGGGCCAAGAGCGATATCGACGAGGTTCGAGGTGATTCGGCGGCCGGCATGGCCGCTTTCACCCGCCAATTGGATTGCGGCGTCCCCGGTGACGAGGACATGCTCGAGTGTCTGACCGTCTGGCAGATACTTCAGGTCGATGTCGCGGCCCGACAGCGCCTCGAGTCCGCCAGCGCCGGTCTTCGCGCCGGTCATCCGCGAGTTGCCGCGGAGCTCGAGAGCCTCGAGCCGCTCTTCGTCGGGGCTCAGGCGGGCATTGCCGACGTCGGCTTGGGTCGTCTCCGTACCGCGCACGGCCTTCATCCCGCGCTCGAATCGGATGACATGGTCAAAGCGATTGAGCGCGGCGGTTCCCGCTGTGACGATCAGACCACCCGCCCCGGCGGCATCCGGCGACATCTGCACGACGACTTTATCGAGAAGGGTGACCAGATCGGCCGTCTTGTCGTAGGTCAGGCCGACCGCCGTTCCGCTCATGCGCCCGCGTGAAAACGCGACCGGTCCGGGCGCGTCGACCAGCCCCCCGTTTTCCGTGTAGGTCGCGCGCTCCGTGCGGACGACGAGGCCGTCGGTGACCGCCAGCCGTACATCGCCGACGAGCGACAGTTTCGATTCGTCATGACCCGAGTCGCCCTGTTTGGCGGCGATCGTGAACGTACGGCCGCCGGCGCGCTCCGTGACGATCTTCACACCGAGCATTTTGGCGGAGCCGTCCTGGTAGGTCAGGAGCTTGTCGTACTCGATCCGGACTTCTTCCTGGTCGCGATTGAGACGAATCGTCCGTCCGGTGGCGCTTTCGGCCGTTGCCTTCGGGTCTGTCGATGTCACGGGGGGCGAACCCGACGTCGGGCCACGCCCCCTGAACGCAAACGCCACCACGACCGCGAATACCACGGCGGCCACAGCGATCAGCAGGCGCGCCGGGCGCTGCCAGTTGCTCATAGATCTTGAAATTGCAGATTGCAGATTTCAGATTGAATTTCAGATTGGCCCCAATCTGCAGGAAATCCGCCATTCAGTCTGAAATCTGCGATGCTGCTAGCTCTCCGAGCTCCTTATGTCCGCGAGGGTAAGCTCGACGTACGTCTCTCCATTGTACTGGTTCTGCTCCAGCGAGAAGGCGACGTCGAGCGCGGCCTTGTGTTCGGTGAGGTAATCGTGGCGTTCGGCTCCGCGCCATGCGATCGCGCGGAATATCCGGCCATCCTGCCTGAGGGCCATCTTGAGGTGGCGTTCCTTGAGTTTTCTCGGGCCGTCGATGATCTCGACGCCGCGTGCGGCGAACACAGGCCGCGGGTTCCCGGCGCCGAACGGGGCCAACTGGGCAACCGCCGCGGCGATGCCGCCCGTGATTCCCTTGAAGGCCAGATCCCCGTCGATCCGCAGGCGGGGCATGAGATCTTCAGGGCCCAGAGTGTCGTCGGCCACGTCGTTCACCTGTGACCGCAACTCGCGAATCCGCGCCGCCTCCATGGTCAGGCCGGCCGCCTGACGATGGCCGCCGAAGCGGACGAACAGGTGGGCGCAGCGTTCGAGCGCGCCGAGCATGTCGAAACGGGGAATGCTCCGGCAGGATCCGTGGGCGACACCCTCGTCGACCGACAGCACGATGGCCGGACGGTGAAAGGCATCGACCAGCTTCGAGGCGACAATCCCGATCACGCCGCGGTGCCATCCCTCCCCGGCGACGACGAGCACCGAACGTGCCCCGACGTCCGGATCGGTCTGGACGATCTTCCTGGCAGCCGCCAGAATCACCGCTTCTTCCTCCTGACGCCGGACGTTCTCGCCGTCGAGTTGCACGGCCAGCGCCCGCACCTCCTCGCCCAGCGCTTCGTCGGTCGCGAGCAGCAGCCGCGCCGCGATATCCGGGGTGGCCATACGGCCGGCCGCGTTCACCCGCGGTGCCAGCATGAACGCAATGTGATAGCTGTCGATGGTCTTGCCGGTCAGCCCGGCCACGTCGAGCAGGGCCCGCAGCCCCACCTTGTGAGGACCGCGCGAGAGCAGATCGAGACCGATCTTCGCGATGACGCGGTTCTCGCCGACGAGCGGCACGACATCGGCGAGCGTGCCGAGGGCCGCGATCTTGATGAAGCCCGGCAGCCACGCGTCATGGCGCGTCTCGCGACAGAGCGCCTGCACGAGCTTGAGCGCCACGCCGACACCCGCCAGGTGCTTGTCCGGATAGGAGCAATCGCGGCGCTTGGGGTTGATCACGGCAAGCGCCGGGGGCAATTCGGCGTCGGGCTCGTGGTGGTCGGTGATGATCAGATCGACGCCGTGTTCGCTGGCGCGACGTGCGGCCTCGGCACCGCGAATGCCACAGTCGACCGAGACGATCAGCGAGACGCCGTCGGCGTGCAGCCGATCGATGGCTGCCGGCTGCAGGCCGTATCCATCCTTGATCCGTTCGGGGAGGAAGTGGACGACGTCGGCGCCGAGCAGCTCGAGCGCCCGGCGAAGGATCACCGTGGAGGTGATGCCGTCCACGTCGTAGTCGCCGTGGATGGCGATCCGCTCCCGCCTGCCGACCGCCGCGAGAATGCGATCGACCGCCACCCGCATGCCGGCGAGCGCCATCGGGTCGTGAAGATGCTCGATCGAAGGGTTGAGGAAGCGGTGCGCCAGCTCCGGATCGCCCAGGCCGCGCTGGATCAGCAGGCGAGCGACCACCGGCGGAACACCCAGCGCCGCCGCCAGACGGTCGGCGACGGCATCGTCACACGTCTGGCAATCCCATCTCGGCGCGACCGTTGACATGTTACCTGCGCATCCCTAGCGGCGCTCCTCCATGTACTCGAGCCCGGCCCGGCCGATCGCGCGGAACTTTTCGTAGCGCGCCGACAGCCTCGTGTCGCTGTCGAGCGCGCTGACCTCGGCGAGGGTCCGAACCAGCACAGCATCGACCAGCCGCGCCGCGGCCGCCGGATCGGTGTGTGCCCCGCCGACCGGTTCAGGCACGATCTCGTCGATGATGCCGAACGCGAGCAGATCGGGCGCGGTCAATTTGAGGGCCGCGGCGGCCTCGACTTTCTTCGCCGGGTCGCGCCAGAGAATCGCGGCGCATCCTTCCGGCGGAATCACGCTGTAGATCGCGTACTCCTGCATCAGAATCCGATCGCCAATGGCAACCCCGAGCGCCCCGCCGCTGCCGCCTTCCCCGCTCACCATCACCACGATCGGCGCATCGAGCATCATCATTTCACGCAGGTTCACGGCGATCGCCTCGGCGACGCCGCGCTCCTCGGATTCGATGCCGGGAAACGCGGCCGGCGTATCCACGAAGATGATGATCGGCCGGTGGAATTTCGCCGCCAGCCGCATCGCGCGCAGCGCCTTGCGGTAGCCCTCCGGCCGCGTGTAGCCGAAGTTCCGGTAAATCTTGTCCTTGGTATCCCCGCCCTTGACGTGGCCGACGAGCAGAACCGGCTGGCCGTGGTACTCGACAAACCCGGTCATGATGGCGTGATCGTCGGCGAAGCGCCGGTCGCCATGAATCTCGACGAAGCCGGGAAAGAGCCGCTCGATGAAGTCCTGGAGTCCTGGACGATTCTGGTGGCGCGCGACCTGCACCCGCTGCCAGGGGGTAAGGGTCCTGTAGAGTTCCGCCCGGACCGATTCCAGCCGCCGCCGCAACGACTCCGCCTCGCGCTCGAGCGCGAGCGTGCGCGGCAGCGATTCGAGCGTCTCGATCTCCTTCAGGAGAACGGCGATCGGCTCTTCGAATTCGAGGGGCTCAGGAGGCATATCACAACAGCTATCGGCGGTCAGTCATCAGCTTTATTCGTTCTCCGTTCGGCGTTCTCCGTTCGGCGTTCTCCGTTCGGCGTTCTCCGTTCGACGTTCTCGGTTCGACGTTCTCCGTTCGACGCTCTCGGTCGTCGTCTCCGTTCGTTGAACGTCGCACGCCGAACGCAGAACGAAGAACGGTCAGCGGAGCGAGACGGCTCCCCGTCCGACGACCTGCTCGACTTCCGCAACGAGCCTGGACGAGGGCCGGACGCGAATCTGCGACGACACGTCCGCCTTCACGCGCAGGCGTCTTGAATCGCCCGGAAGCTCGATTTCGAACGACACCCGGCGATCCCCGCGGTGTCGCGAGAAGATCTCGCCGAGCGCCTCGAACAGCCCGCGGCCGGCCGGCACGGTCAGGCGGATCGCCACTTCCCGTGTCAGCCGTTCGCGCACGTCCTCGATCGACGTGATCTCCGACGCCAGGACTCGCACCGATTCCTCGTCGCGTTCCAGCTTTCCCCGGACGAGGACCATGGTTCCGGACTCGATCAGACTCCCCGCGCGCTGGTACGCTTCCGGGAAGGCGATCACCTCCACCCCCCCTTGCGAATCCTCGAGCGTGAAGACCGCCATGCGATCGCCCTTGCGGGTCTTCAGCTGCCGGCAGGCCCCGATGACGCCGCCGATGCTCGTGTCGGGCTCGATCGGTTTCGGCCCGCCCGGCCCCCATGCGTCGCTGCGGGAACCGGTGGCCGGCATCTGCGCCAGCTCGCCGGTCGAGCGTGCGCCGAACTCCTTCAGCTCGCTCGCGAAGCGATCGACCGGATGCCCGCTCCAGTACAGCCCGAGTGTCTCCTTTTCGAAGGCGAGCTGGTCGGCCTCCGTCCAGGGCGGCACCTCGGGCAATGCCATCGCCTTCGCGGTCTCGCCCGCGTTCACGTGGAACTCATCCCCCAGTCCGAGCAGCTGGGCCTGCCCTTCGTCTCGATCGCGCTGATGGCGGGTGCCATGGTCGCACGCGGCGTCGATCCCGGCAATCAGCCGGGGCCGGAACACGGCCGGCCCGAGCGCGGCGAGCAGCCGATCAGCGGTCGCGAGCGAATCGAAAGCGCCGGCCTTGATCAAGCTCTCAAAGACCCGTTTGTTGACCAGCCGGAGGTCCAGGTCCTCGCACAGCGCGTGGAGCGATGCGACGCGGCCTTGCGGCTGCTTCGCCCGCACTTCGAGGAGCGACTGAATCGCCCCTTCGCCGACGTTCTTGATCGCCGTCAGCCCGAATCGAACACCCTCAGGCGTGACGGTAAACGCCAGCTGGCTCTCGTTGAGATCCGGGGGCAGCACCGGAATGCCCCGGTCGCGGCACTCTCCGAGGTACAACGTCAGCTTGTCGGTGTTCGCCGATTCAATCGTGAGCAGGGCGGCGGCGAACTGCCAGGGATAGTTCGCTTTGAGATAGGCGGTCTGGTACGCGAGCAGCGCGTACGCCGTGGAGTGCGACTTGTTGAAGCCATAGCCGGCGAAATGCTCCATCAGCTCGAAGATGTGGGCGGCCTTCTTGTCGTTGATGCCGTTCCTCTTCGCGCCTTCGAGAAACTTGCCGCGCATCCGCCCCATCACCTCGGGGTCCTTCTTCCCCATCGCCTTGCGCAGCAGATCCGCCTCGCCGAGCGTGAAGCCCGCCAGCACGTTCGAGATGCGCATCACCTGTTCCTGATAGGCGATCACGCCATACGTGTCGGCCAGAATCGGCTCGAGCTGCGGCAGCTCGAACTTCACCTCGGTCCTGCCCTGCTTTCGCGCAATGAAGTCGTCAACCATCCCGCTGCGCAGCGGCCCGGGCCGGTAGAGCGCATTCAACGCGATCAGGTCCTCCAGTCGCTGAGGCTTGGCTTTGCGCAGAATGTCGCGCATGCCGCTGCTCTCGAACTGGAAGATGCCGAAGGTCTGACCGTCCTGGAAAATCTGATACGTCTTCGCATCGTCGAGCGGGACGTCCTCGATGGCGAGCACGACCCCGGTGGTGCGCGCGATTTCCGCAATCGCGTCGAAAATAAGCGTCAGGGTGCTGAGGCCGAGAAAATCCATCTTCAGCAGGCCGACGCGCTCGATCTCCTTCATCGACCACTGGGTCGTGATCTCGTCGCGGGCTCCCTTGTACAACGGCGCGTATTCGGTGATCGCTTTCGGCGCGATGACGACGCCCGCGGCGTGCACCGATGCGTGCCGGGTCATGCCCTCGAGCCGGCGGGCGACGCTCAGTAACTCCTTCACCTTCGGATCGTTGCGCTCCAGATCCTTCAGCGCCTGGCTTTCCTCGAGCGCCTTGTCGAGCGTCATCTCGAGCGTCGGCGGGATCAGCTTCGCGACCTTGTCCACGTCGCTGAAGGGCATCTCGAGCACACGGCCGACGTCCCGCACGACGGCCTTGGCTTTCATGGTGCCAAACGTGATGATCTGGGCGACGTTCTCGCGCCCGTACTTCCGCGTGACGTAGTCGATGACCTCGCCCCGCCGGCGCTCGCAGAAGTCGATGTCGATATCGGGCAGCGAGATGCGCTCCGGGTTCAGAAAGCGCTCGAAGATCAGACCGAAGCCGATCGGATCGACGTCGGTAATGCGCATGCAATACGCCACCAGGCTGCCGGCAGCCGACCCGCGCCCGGGGCCGACCGGAATCCCCTGCTCCCGCGCATAGCGGATGAAGTCCCAGACGATCAGGAAGTAGCCCGGGTATTTCATCCGCTTGATCATCTCGATCTCGTACGAGAGCGCCCTCTCGTATTCGTCGATGGTGTGGCGGAGCATGCCGGCGGCGGCCAGCTGCTGCAACCGGACCAACCGCTGCTTGAACCCTTCGCGCGCCACGTGCTCGAAGTAATCGTCCAGCGTGAAGTCGGGCGGCACCTCGAAGTTCGGCAGGTGTGAGGCGCCTTCTTCGAGGGTGACGTTGCAGCGCTCCGCGATCCGAACCGTGTTGACGAGGGCCTCTGGATAGTCCTTGAAGGTGGCGGCCATTTCCTCGGCGGACTTGAGGAAGAACTGCCGCGCATCGTAGCGGAGCCGCTTCGGATCGCTGAACGCCTTCCCGGTACCGATGCAGAGCAGAATATCGTGCGCGTGCGCGTCGCTCTCGCGCAGGTAATGCACGTCGTTGGTACAGACCAGCGGCAGGTTCAGGTCCCGCGCAATCGCCGGCAGACCGCTGTTGACCAATCGCTGTTCCTCGATGCCGTGCCACTGCATCTCGAGAAAGAAATTGTCCGGTCCGAGGATGTCCCGGTAGGCGCCGGCGGCTTCGATCGCCTTCTTTTCCTGCTGGTGTGACAGCCCCTCGGCCACCTCGCCTTTCAGGCAGCTGCTCAAGCCGATCAGCCCCTTCGCGTGCCGGGCGAGGAATTCCTTGTCGATCCGCGGCTTGTAATAGAAGCCTTCGGTGTAGCCACTCGAGACCAGCTTGATCAGGTTGTGATAGCCCTCGAGCGTCTCAGCGAGCAGGACCAGATGGTTCTGCGTCTCGCCCGGCTGCCCGCTCTTGGTCTGGCGGCTTCCCGGTGCGACGTAGACCTCGCAGCCGAGAATCGGATTCAGCCCGCGAGCGCGCGCATGGTCGTGAAACATCACCGACGAGAACAAGTTGCCGTGCTCGGTCACGGCGATCGCGGGCATCTTCAGCGCAACCGCCTGATCCAGCAGCTCGTCGATGCGACAGGCGCCATCGAGGAGCGAGTACTCGGTGTGAAGGTGAAGATGTGCAAACTCAGTCATGCATCACACGGTCCGCCCGGTCACTCCCACTCGATTGTCGACGGCGGCTTCGACGAGATATCGTAGACGACGCGGTTGATGCCGCGGACTTCGTTGACGATTCTCGACGAGATGGTGGCGAGCAGATCGTGCGGGAGCCGCGCCCAATCCGCCGTCATGCCGTCCCGGCTCTCGACCGCCCTGACCGCCACGGTGTATTCGTAGGTCCGCTCGTCGCCCATGACGCCGACGCTTTGCACCGGCAGGAGCACGGCAAAACTCTGCCACAGCCGCTCGTACCAGCCGTGGCGCTTGACCTCCTCTGCCACGACATGATCGGCGCGGCGCAGAAGCGCCAGGCGCGGAGGCGTCACCTCGCCGAGAATCCGCACCGCCAGGCCCGGACCCGGAAACGGCTGTCGCACGACGAACTCCTCGTCGAGCCCCAGCTTCCGGCCGACCGCGCGGACTTCGTCCTTGAACAGCTCGCGCAACGGTTCGACCAGCTTCATGCGCATGCGGTCGGGCAGCCCGCCGACGTTGTGATGGCTCTTGATCAGCGCTGACTGTCCGACAATGGCGACCGATTCGATCACGTCGGGGTAGAGCGTGCCTTGGGCGAGGAAATCCACGGCGCCGAGCTTCGCCGCCTCCTGCTCGAAGACCTCGATGAACGCAGCGCCGATGATCTTGCGCTTCTGCTCGGGGTCCGTGACGCCGGCCAGGCGATCGAGAAACAGGGTCGAGCGGTCGACGAACACCAGCGGGAGCTTCAACCGCTCGAAGCGCGTGCGGATCTGCTCCGCCTCGCCGAGCCGCAGCACGCCGTTGTCGACGAAGATGCAGGTCAGTTGGTCGCCGATCGCACGGTGCAGGATGAGCGCCGCCACGGTCGAGTCGACTCCGCCGCTCAGCCCGCAGACAACGCGCCCGCCGCCGACCTGCGTGCGAATCCGCGCCGTCGCTTCCTCGACAAAGGACGCCATCGTCCAGTCGCCGGTGCACCCGCAGACGCCGCACGCGAAGTTGCGCAGAATGTCCAGCCCGCTTTCCGTATGCACCACTTCGGGATGAAACAGGAGCGCGTGGAGCCGCCGGTCGCCATCGGCCATCGCCGCCACCGGCGCGTTCGCGCTCGTTGCCGTCACCGAAAACCCGGGCGGCGGAGCGGCGACGAAATCACCGTGGCTCGCCCAGACCCTGATCGCTGAGGGGACCCCGGCGAAGAGCGCCGCCGCACCCCCGGCGGGTCCCGGCCCTTCCCTTCCGCCTTCCACTGTCACGAGCGCATGGCCGAATTCCCGCTGAGGTGCCGGGGCGACTGCGCCGCCAAGTGAAGCCGCCATCAGCTGCATGCCGTAACAGATGCCGAGGACGGGCCGCCCCAGATCGAAGAGGCCGGGATCGCATTTCGGTGCGCCTGGGTCCGAGACGCTTTTGGGGCCACCCGACAGGATGATTCCGGCTGGATTGCGCACGCGGATCTTCCCAGCCGGCGTGTCAGGCGCCCAGATTTCCGAATACACCGAGAGCTCGCGCAAACGCCTGGCGATGAGTTGCGTGTACTGCGATCCGAAATCCAGAACGATGATGGTTTGGTGGCTCACGAAAAGAGGCCTGCGCCGAGACGGTGCCCCGCCCGAAGACAAGAGGCTTGGCGTGATAAAACGCTATTATAGCGGTGTGGCATCAGCGCGGACCACAATATGTTGTAGTGCACTTGCCCTGACAATGGCCGGGGTCGGTGGTAGCGTCGCGGGACCCCAGCCACCCGAACCACTCGAACCGCCGGCGCTCTTCCCCCTTCGACTTGTCCGGACCGTGGCGCTGGCATCTGAGCTCGCCGTCCCGCCGGCGTTCAACGGAGCGCGCGGATATTTCCCGCTCGAAGGTGATCGCCTCGCTGCCTACGATCTTGACACCGGCGAGGAGCTATGGATGAAGCCGGCGCGCACGCAATCGCGGCCGGCCACCGGCGAGGGTCTGGTCTTCATCGCCGAGCCCGAGGCACTGGTGGCCCTTCACGAGGCCGATGGTGCGGACGCGTGGCGTCTTGCGCTCACCGAGCGCCTGGCGGCGCCGCTTGTCTGGGACAACGGCTGGCTGATCGCGGCAACCGCCTCGGGGAGCCTGCTGGTCCTGAGGGGGCTCGACGGCGAGCTGATCTGGCATCGTGATCTTGGTGCGCCTGTCAGCGCCCCGCCGGCGCTGTCCGCCGACCGGATGTATGCGGCAGCCAAGGACGGCCGGATTGTCGCGCTGCGCATCGACACAGGCGAGCCGATCTGGGAACGCCGCATCGGCGGCGTGCCGAGCGAGATGCTCGCGCTCGACGATCGACTCTACGTCGGGTCCGACGACAACTTCCTCTACTGTCTCACGGCCCGAACCGGTCAAATCGATTGGCGCTGGCGCACCGGAGGCGACGTGGTTGGAACGGCCGTCGTGGACGAGCGCCGCGTCTATTTCGTGTCGTTCGACAACATCTTGCGCGCGCTGGATCGCCGGAGCGGGGCCCAGCGATGGAAGCGGCCGCTGCCGTTTCGGCCTCTCACCGGCGCGTTGATGGCGGGCGATACGGTCATCGCGACCGGCGTCGCGCCCCCGTTGCGGGCATATCTGACGAAGGACGGCGCCCCGGGCGGCGATGTCGCGCTCGAGGGAGAGATCGCGGCGCCCGCCTACATCTTCACCGGTCCACGCTTGCCGCTGCTCGTCGTGGTCACGCGCAACATAGTCAAGGGCACGATCGTCACGGTTTTTACCCGCGACTTCGAACCGCGGGTCGTACCGATCGCGCCACTGCCGAATATCGTGCCGATGGCGCCGCCGAAGCCGGGCGACGTGCCAGCAGAGGAATCCCCCGAGCTGTGAACGGCCGCACGTCTCAGCTCCGAAGTCTCCGGTCTCATCGCTGAAGTCTGCTCAGCACCACCCTAACTTGAAGCGTCCACCAGCCCGGGGCTCGAGCGAAGCGGCTCGCGTTCGTCCGCGCCTTGGAATTCGTCTGCGTGGCGTTTGAACAGCGTCACATAGGCGCCGAGCGCCGTCAGTCCGATGTATTCGAAGACGAGCCCCCGCACCAGCAGCGCCGCCAGCTGTAACGGAAACACGGCGAGGCCGACGAGCGGCACGAAGGCGATCAGCCCGACGCCGGACCATGCGAGTGCCGAGACCAGAAGCGCCGCGATCACCATCGCGAGCACAACCATGAAGATCCCCGCGAGCTCGCGAAGTTCCGCGCGCGCGATGCGGGCGACCGATCGGAATGCCGCGGTCAGTCCGGGAGCGCCGAACGCGATCGCAATCTGCATCAGGAGATAGACGAGATTGACGAACGTGATCCAGACGACGAGCGCACCCGCCGCGAGCGCGGCGACCAGGGTCCATTCGACGATCAGACCGCGTTCCGCGGCGACCCGGTATCCAAGCACCACGAAGGCCACATAGCCGCCGGCCGAGAAACCGTACCCGAGCATCAGCAGGAGCCCCAACGCCAGGTAACGGGGGAACAGCCGGCCGCAACCGGCCATGAACCGGGCGAACGTGAACTGGGCGGCCGAACGCAGCGATGCCACAGTGATCGGCCCTCGCTCGATCGGCCCGGCCGAGGCGTTTCCCGCCACGAGCACCTCGACGGTTCCGCCCTTGACCAGGAACATGAACATGGAGCCACCCAGGAGGACGATCGTGAACGCCATGGTGAAGGCCAGAAGCGCCAGCGGCTCCGACATCAGGGCGCTCGAAATGCTCGCCAGGATCTCCCGCAGACTTCCCTGCAGCAGGTTCGCCAGATCGGCTCCGAGCAGGAGGGCGACCAGGATTGCAGCGCCGATGATGGGCACCGCCAGAAGCACGTGAAAGGTCGTTTGCGCGGCGAACTGGATCACCACGGTCTGCCAGTTGGCGGCGGCAACCAGGGCGCCGCGTTTGAGCAGCAGCTTCAGGCCCAAATCAAGTGCAACTATAGCAGCCCGACCGTGCCTGGCGGTCGCGGCAGGCGCGCGATGCGCGCGCCGGCTCACCCGTGTATTCTGGACTCAGGTAGCGCAGGACGCCTGATCCTGCCACTTCATGCCATCAGCCGGTCGTCTGCCTGCCACGAAGAAGGTCTTTCTGCGCCTCGCCGGCGCCGGCGTGGCGGCCGCCCTGCTCGTCGGCGCCGCCGGACGCGCGCTCGAACGTGCGCGATTCGGCGCCACAGATCAGGAATCGGTCGCCCGCGTCGAGAAGGAGCTCCGCCAGCGCTTCGATGCCAGCGCCGACACGCTGGGCGTCGTCGCGCGGGGAGTGTCGGCCTCCCGCGACCTGATTCGCGCCGCACCCCGCGACCCTGCGGCCGCCCGCAACCTCTTCGACGCGCTGACCGCAGCGCTGCCGGCGGAAGCCGGGCGTCGAACCGGCATCACCGTCTACGAGGGTCAGGCCGGCAGGCCGGTCGCGTGGGCGGGCCGCGTGTCGGACATCCCCAAGGATCGCATCGACGGTCCGGCCGCGTTGTTCGTCAGGCCCGGGGCGCTCGGCCCGGGCTTGATTCGTGTCGAGCCGGTCTTCGATGGCGCACGCGCGCCGACGGTTCGGCTGGGCGCGATTGTCGTCGAGCAGCTGCTCGGGGAAGTACGCACGGCGCCCGGGGCGTCGGACACCTTCGTGCTCTCGACTTCTCTTGTGCCAGTGTCGCTGAGCACCGGCGTTGGCGTGACGCCGACCCTCTCTCCTTACAGCTTCGTCATCCCCGCGAGCGGCGGGCAACTGCTGGTGGTGGGAGAAGTGGCCCCGGCCGACCTGGCGGCCGCGAAACGAAACTGGCGCGGTGGGACGCGCTCCACAATCCTGTCGATCTGCGCCGTCACGATCTTGCTGTGCGCCGGCACCCTCCTCGACGCGCGCCGTCGAACGCGCGAACGCCGCACGGTCATCATCACCACGGCCGCGATTTTCGCTGGGCTCGTGGCCGCGCGCGTGCTCTTCTGGTTCGCGACAGCGCCCGCCCAACCTCCGCGGCCACCCACGGCGCCGCTCGATCTTTTCTTGACGGCGTCGTTCTTCGCCGCGCTGGTCTGGACGCTCCTGAACTTGATCGAACGCCGCCGGGTGGCACCGCCGAGGATCCGGGTGCTTCCCGACAGCCCGATGATTCTTGCGGGGACCGTCCTGGTCTACGCGGCGGCCGGGGCGATCGACGCCGCGATCTTGTGGCGGTATCAAGGCTTTCTCCGCGGCGTCGTTGCGCAGGCACCCCTCGATCTCCTGCATTTCTCGCTTCACCCGCTGATCCCGGTGCGGCTCGTCATGGCGTTCGCGCTCGTGTTACTTCATGCCGCCGTGATCTGGAGCGCAGCCATCATCATCCGCCTCGCCACCGTTGTGTGGCGCCGGCCGCAATCGGCCACGCTGACGGCCGCCGCCGTGATCTCCTGGCTCGCTGGGGTGGAAATCGTGGTGGGCCTCGCGCGATGGCTGTCGGCTCCGCAACCGCTCGGGCCCCTGTTCATCGCCCTGGCGGCGGTCGGCGCGTGCGCCGCTGCGCTGGGCCGGCCGCGGGGCCGCACGCGGCGAGCGTCCCAGGCGGCCCGGCTTGGCGCGCTGCTGCTGGCCCTGTTGATCCCGGCGGTCGCGATGTATCCCTCGCTCCAGGTCTTCGCGACCGAGGCCAAGGAACGCCTTGTCGCCACCGAGTTCGGTCCCCAGGCGGCGAGCCAGCGCGAAGACTTCTCCACCCGGCGTCTGCCGGCGACGCTCGATCAGATTGATTCGATGCGGTCGCTTTCCGAATTCGTGGCCAGCTCCGCCGATATCTCCACGCCGACAACCGATCGGGCGTTTCTCGTGTGGTCGCAGACAGAGCTCGCCCGGTACCGTCTGACCTCGGCCGTCGAGTTGTATGGTGCGAACGGACGCCTCGTGAGCCGCTTCGCCCTCAATCTGCCCGAATACACGACGACCGAATATGTGGCGCCGGGCTGCGACTGGGATCTGGTCGAGGAGGTGTCTCCGTTCGGCTCGACCGAGCGCAACGTCTTGCGCGCGAGCCGTGGCATCTGCGAGAAGGGGCAGCCGGTCGGCGGCATCGTCGTGAGGGCGATGCTCGACTACCGCACCCTGCCCGTCATCTCGGCGCAGAGCTCGTACCTCGAATCACTGAGGGGCGATCGCCAGGCGCCCGCTGAAGATGCGCCGGGCCGAGACGTCGAGTTCGTCCTCTACGGGTGGACCCGGGCGCCGATCTATGCGTCCGGCACACAAGTCTGGGATCTGTCCGACGAGGTGTTCGACCGGATGGTTCAGGACCGTACGCCATTCTGGACCGCGCTGACGCGAGGCGACGACCTGTTCCGGGTGTATTTCCTCAACGATCGATTCGGCATTTATGCGCTGGCTTATCCGGTGATCACGTGGTTCGGCCATCTCGTCAATCTTTCGGAGCTCGTCGCGCTGACGCTCCTGCTCTACGCGCTGCTCATCGCCGGTGCGACGGTATTCAATGCGCTTGCGTTGCACACACCGATCGGCGGCCGGGCGCTCTTGCGCGAAGTGCGCTCCAGTTTCTATCGGAAGCTCTGGTTGATGTTCGTGGCCGCCGCGGTCGTCCCGGTGATCGTTCTGGCGATCGCGACGCGCGCGTACTTCGTCACCCAGCTGGGCACGGGCGTCGAAGAAGGCGCCGTGGCCACCGCGACGATCGCGCAGCGCCTCGTCGAGGACTATGCGACCCTGCAGCAGCAGGGCGCCGGGACGCTCGAGGTGCTCGACGATCAGATCATGGTTCTCGTCAGGAGGGCGATCGACCAGGATGTCGATCTGTTCGCAGGCGCGAGCCTGCAGGCGACGAGCCAGCGCGACCTGTACGCGTCCGGACTGCTGGCCACGCGCACTCCGGGAGAGGTCTATCGTCGCATCGCCGTGGACCGCCTGCCGACCTTCGTCGCCGAAGAGGAAGTGGGCGGGGTGCGGTACCTGATTGCCGCGGCGCCGGTGCGCGCCGGCGGCCGGGAGGGCATCGTCACCGTTCCTCAAACGCTGCGCCAGCAGGAGATCGAGAAGCAGATCGACGAGCTCGACCGTCGCGTGGTGTTTGCCTCCGTACTCTTCGTGCTGCTCGGCGCCGGGGTCGGCTACTGGATGGCGGAACGCATCGCCGACCCGGTCAGCCGGCTCACGCGCGCGACGCGGCGAATCGCCCGCGGCGATCTCGACGCCCGGATCGCGGCCACCTCTTCCGATGAGCTGCGGCGGCTCGTCGAGGACTTCAATCAGATGGCCGCCGATCTGCAGCGCCAGCGGACCGAGCTCGAGCGCACCCAACGACTCGAAGCGTGGGCCGAGATGGCGCGGCAGGTCGCGCACGACATCAAGAACCCGCTCACGCCCATTCAGCTTTCGGCCGAGCACGCCCGGCGGATCAACCTGGACTCGGGGGGGCCGCTCTCGCCGGTCCTCGACGAATGCGTGGGCTCGATCCTCACGCAGGTCAAGCTGCTCCGGCAGATTGCCACGGAGTTCTCGAACTTCGCATCGTCGCCGACCGCGCATCCCGAGCCGACCGACCTGTCCGCCCTGATTGACGAGGTCGTCGGGCCGTATCGCGCGGGACTGGCCGGACGCATCGCGATTGACGTCCGCTCGGAGCCGGATCTCCCGCCGGTGTCCATCGATCGGACGCTCCTCGCACGGGGCCTGACCAATGTGATCGAGAATGCGCTTCACGCGATGCCCGGACGAGGCAGGCTGACGATCACCACGAGCCTCCTCGCCGCAGGCCCCGACGGCACGTCGTCTGTCGTCATCGATATCGCCGACACCGGGGTCGGCATGGATCAGGAGGCCCTTGCCAGAATCTTCGAGCCCTATTTCTCGACGAAAGCCACCGGGACCGGTCTGGGCCTGACGATCGCGAAACGCAACCTGGAGCTCAATGGCGGCACAATCCAGGTCCAGAGTGAACGCAGCGTCGGCACGACGGTCAGGATGGCGATACCGGTTTCAACACCCGACGCGGGAGAAACCTCATGAACCTGAGTCCGAAGGCTGCCATCCGATCGGCCTCAGACTGAAACATTGAAGTCTGAGGCTGAGAGTCCAGATCAGCCTTGAGCCTTCAGACTTCAGACTTCCGATTTACGTGCATCAGAGGAGTCAGAGCCCGATGCCGTCGCGCGTGGGCGTGGCTGGCGCGACACTCGTCTCGGCTGGAGCCCGCCCGCCACGATGGCGGAACCGGGTGACCGCCATCCCGATGAACGCCGACGCGAGGTACGCGTATGCCATCGCGACGAGCACAAACCGGGGATGGGTCGTGATCAGCATGATCGCGCCGGCGATCAGCAGCAGCACGGTGTAGGGACGGCGAATCTGCAGATCGATGGTCTTAAAGCTGCGAAATTTGATCGTGCTGACCATCAGGACGGCGGGCACCAGCACCATCGCGAGCGCGGTCAGCGCCGCGCGATAGTCCGTCACTCCAGCCGGATAGAAGAACACGGTCGAGGCCGGAATTGCCGCCGCCGCGGGGCTCGGCATGCCGGCGAAATAACGCTTGTCGCCGCCTCCCTGACTCTGGATGTTGAAGCGCGCGAGACGCATCGCGGCTGCCGTCACGAAGACGAAGCCCGCCGCCCAGCCGAGCCTCCCGAGCGGGGCAAGCCCCCAGCCAAACGAGAGAATGGCCGGGGCGATGCCAAACGAGATCACATCGGCGAGCGAATCGAACTGCAGGCCGAAGTCGGTCGACGTGCCGGTCAGCCGCGCAATACGGCCATCGAGCATGTCGAGCACAATCGCAACACCGATGAACGGGGCCGCTGTCTCGTACTCGCCGCGCATCGCGTAAACGACGCATGCGTAGCCGCAGAAGAGATTGGCCATGGTGAACAGGCTGGGCAGCAGCGAAACGCCCCGGCTGAACCGCCGCTGGGGCCGGTCGCTCGAGCGGCTGAGAAATTTGACACGCCTGCGGTCTCGGCTCATCGTCGGTCCAGTCCCCAATCCGGCTCAGTGTAGCACCGCGATGAGGGTCTCGCCGCCCCGCACGGCGTCGCCGGCCTTGACGCGTAGTTCGGCCGTCACAGGAAGAAAGACGTCCATTCGCGACCCGAATTTCATGATGCCGTAGCGCTCACCCGCTCGCACGGTCGCCCCGATCTTCAGCCGGCAGACCACGCGCCGCGCGAGAATGCCCACCACCTGCCGCGCGACAATCGTCTGGCCGTCGTGATCGATCCAGATCTCGCTGCGCTCGTTGACGGCGCCGGCGTCGTGGCGGTAGGCGGGCAGGAATCGGCCGGCCGTGTAGGTGACGCTGGTGACGCGGCCCGAAGCCGGCACCCGATTGACGTGGACGTCCATCGGCGAGAGAAAGATGCTGACCTGCCGCCAGTCTCCAGGCGGGGCGGCATCCGGGAGCGCAGGACCGGCGATCAGGACTCGACCGTCCGCCGGTGACAGGACAGCATCCGGATCGGCGCGGCTGCGCCGCTCGGGATCGCGAAAAAAGAAGAGAAAAAACCCGGCGAGCGCGAGGAATGGCGTGCCGAGCCACCACGCAATGCCTGCTCCGGCAATCAGTGCCGCCCCGAGCGCCCCCCCCACGAAGGGAAACCCCGCCGGATCGATGCCGACACGAGCCATCGGGTTCTATTTTATGGGGAAACCACGAGGAGGAAGAAGGGGAGAAAGTAACAAGTCTCAAGTCTCAAGCCTCAGCTCTGAACACGTGCGACTTGAGACTTGAAACTTGAGACTTCGAGGCTATCCCCGCGGCTGCGGTTGAGCGTCAGGAATCCGCGATGCCTCCTGCCCCTGTCGGCGACGCCGCAGGATGTCCTCCATGCGGTCTTTGAGCTGGAGCTTCCGCTTCTTCAGGTTGACCTCTTCGAGCTGTTCTGGTTCTGAAAGGTAGGGCTTATCGGTGAGCTGATGGAGTCGATCGTCCAGTTCGTGATGCTGGGTGGCGAGTTGGTGGTACTCCTCGTCCGTCCGCATCACCAGGTCCTTCAGGTCCTGCTGTTCGTTCATTCTCCGCCTCCTTGAGTCACGGGGGGTTTCGAGGCGATGGTGCGTTTTGAGACGATGCTGAGGTAGATACGCGGCTGCATGTTCCGGGAGTGTAAACCGAAGGTAACGTACCACAAGGACCCTGCCGTTTCAACCGATCGGCGGCGGGTGGGCAAAGCGGCGGCATCAGGATCGGCCCGCACCCGGCTCGTCCCGGCAGAGCACCAACGCGTCCTCAATCGGATTCGAGTAGTACCCGCGCCGGACTCCGGCGACCACAAACCCGAACCCGCCGTAAAGCCGCCGTGCCGCCTCGTTCGAGTACCGCACCTCCAGGATGGCACGCCGGCTGCCCATGCTCGCCCCCGCCTCAATCACGCGCGCCAACAGCGCCGACGCGACGCCCTGACGACGGTACTCTGGCAGCACGGCGAGGTTGTTGATGTGCAGCTCGTCGAGGATCCGCCAGAACGAACAGAATCCGATGACCCGCCGGCCGGCGTCCCTGGCCACATAGAAAAAGGCGACTCCATGATGATCCAGTTCCGCCAGGTACATCTCACGGGTCCACGGATTTGTGAACGATGCCTTCTCGACGGCGAGAATCGCGTCGATCTCGGCCAGCGCCGACAGCGGCTCAACGATCCAGGACAATCTTCCTCTCGCGTTCGATCTCGACGTCCGGACGCCTGACGTACAGCGGGTGTACTCCGGCAGGATCGACAGTCGATCCCGCGCGGGCACGGTCGACCGCCATGAGCCCGATCGTGCCCGCCAGCAGCGGGGACGCGACAGCCCGGCCCTTGATGATCTCCTCGTAGAGGACTGCCCCATCGCCGATGAACAGATCGATGGGGGGGCCAGCGCTCCATCGTTCCATCGTCGACGCCGGGGCGCCGACGGCCGCAGGATCCACTTCGACGAGGCGAGCCTGCGCACCGAGCGGAGCGTCTGCGACCCGATACAAGGCGCTGAACACCTCCCGGCGATGCGCGTCCATCCAAACGCCCACGTGCGCGCCGGGCTGGAGTTCTTCGCTCCCGGCTTGGGCGAGCGCCGCGAGCGCAGACAGGGCGACGACTCGTCGTTGCCGCACGAACGCGAGTCCCTGGATGGTCGCGATGCCGACACGCAGCCCCGTGAAGGAGCCCGGGCCGGCGGCGACCGCGAAGACGTCCACGGCCGGCAGGCCGAGGCCGACCTCCTGGAGGAGGCTCAGAATCTCCGCCGGCAACCGCTCGACGTGCGTGCGCGCCGGATCGCCGCCGCGCTGGAGGACGATCCGATCGTCTTCCACCACTGCCACGCTTCCGGCACGCGTTGTCGTGTCGAGGGCCAGCACGCGCATCGGTTACACTACTCATCACGTCAACAGGTAACAGTCAATGCTCACACCTGAACGGGGCTACCAGGTGTCAGCTCTCAGCGCAGCTCCGAGGGTCATCGCTGCAATCCGGCCGACAGTCAATGACCCACCAACGTACCGTTGAACTGTTAACTGTCTACTGTTAACTGTCAACCAACGAGCATCAACAATATGTCATCGGCGGCGACGCCCGCGATGCGTCAGTATCTCGATGCGAAGCAACAGCATCGCGACGCCATCATGCTCTTCCGGATGGGCGACTTCTACGAGATGTTCTACGAAGACGCCCTCGTCGCAGCGCGCGCGCTCGAGCTCACCCTGACGTCCCGCTCGAAGGATGCCAACGGAGGCGCCGTGCCGATGTGCGGCGTGCCGTTTCACGCCGTGGACGGCTATATCGCACGGCTCGTGAAGAAGGGCTTTCGCGTGGCGATCTGCGACCAGGTCGAGGATCCACGGAAGGCCAAGGGCATCGTGAAACGCGAGGTGGTGCGCGTCGTCTCGCCGGGAACGCTCACCGACTCGAGTTACCTGGACGCGCGGGAGCCGGCGTTCCTGGTCGCGCTGGCCCCGGCGGCCGAGCACGGCTCGCGGCCGGGCGGCGCTGTGGGCGTGGCGCTGCTGGACCTCTCGACCGGCGAATTCACGACCTCCGAGTATACCGGCCGCGACGGCATGCAGGCTCTGGCCGACGAGCTCGCCGTGCTGAAGCCGCGGGAGATTGTCGTGCCGGGCTCCCGCGGCGTTGACGGATCCATGGCGCCGGACGCGGCCGACAGCTGGAGCAGCGTCGCGCCTCCCGGCCTGCCGATGACACCGGTCGACGCCTGGGCCTTCGAGCACGAAGCGGCGCGCCGCGCGCTTCTCGATCAGCTGCGCGCCGGCGGGGCTGGAGGGATTCGGGCTCGATCGCCATCCCTTCGCTGTCTCGGCCGCGGGCGCGCTCGTGCACTATCTGCGGGCGACCCAGAAAGTCGATCTCGCGCACGTTCGCGCCGTCGTCTACCGCCAGCGCGCCGATGCGCTGTTGATCGATCGGACAACGCTCAAGCATCTGGAGATCCTCGATGGATCCGAAGGCGGCCGCGAAGGATCCCTGCTCGACGAGCTCGACCGGACCATCACGTCGATTGGCAGCCGGTTGCTCCGGGGGTGGCTGCTGCGGCCGCTGCTCTCCCTCGATGCGATACGCGATCGGCTCGACGCCGTCGAGGAGTTCGCGTTTCTGACCACCGATCGGGGCAAATTCCGCAGCGCCATCAAGCCGGTCCAGGACCTCGAACGGCTGGTGGCGAAGGCGGCACTCGGGACGGCCGGCCCCCGCGATCTGGTGGGTCTGAAGCAGTCGATCTCGATCATTCCACTGGTGCGCGAGCTGTTGTCCACCCTGCGCGCGCCGCTCCTCCAATCGCTCGTCGCTGAACTCGACGATCTCCGCGACGTCCGCGACGGCATTGAGTCCACCCTGATCGACGAACCGCCGGCGCTGGCACGCGAGGGCGGGTTCACGCGCGACGGCGTGGACACCGGTCTTGACGAGCTCAAGACGATCAGCCGATCGGGCAAGCAGCTTATTGCCGCGATGGAAGAGCGGGAGCGCACGCGGACGGGGATCGCGTCCCTGAAAGTCCGGTACAACCGCGTGTTCGGCTATTACATCGAGGTGTCGAAATCGAACCTCCATGCGGTGCCTGCCGACTACCAGCGGAAACAGACCATAGCCGGGGGCGAACGCTTCATCACTCCCGCGCTGAAGGAGTACGAGGAGAGCGTTCTGGGAGCCGACGAGCGCATCGTCGAGCGCGAGCTGGAGATCTTCGACGCCCTGCGCGCGGCGGTCGCCGCCGAAGCGCCCCGGATCCAGTCTTCGGCGCGCGCCCTGGGTACGCTCGACGTGCTGGCGGCGCTCGCGGAAGGCGCGGCCGTCAACAACTACATCAAGCCCCAGGTGCACGACGGCGACGAGATGATCGTCATCGACGCGCGTCATCCGGTCGTCGAACGCCGGACCTCGGCGGCCGGGGAGCCTTTCGTCCCCAACGATATCGCCTTGAACGGTTCGACCTCCCAGCTCGTCGTGCTGACCGGGCCGAACATGGGCGGCAAGTCCACCTACCTGCGCCAGACGGCGCTCATCGCGATCATGGCGCAGGCGGGATCCTTCGTGCCGGCGCGGGAAGCGAAGGTCGCGCTGGTCGATCGCATCTTCGCCCGCGTCGGCGCCTCGGACAACATCGCCCGCGGTCATTCGACGTTCATGGTCGAAATGCAGGAAACCGCGAACATCCTTCATACGGCGACGTCGAGAAGTCTCGTCGTGCTCGACGAGATCGGCCGGGGGACGGCCACCTTCGACGGCTTGAGCATCGCGTGGGCGGTCGCCGAGTATCTCGCGACGAGCCCGAAGCTGCGTCCCAAGACCCTGTTCGCGACGCACTACCACGAGTTGACCGATCTGGCCGACGCCACACCCGGCGTTGTGAATTGCCATGTCGCCGCACGCGAGTGGAAGGACGGGATCATCTTTCTCCGGAAGATCGTGCCCGGCCGATCGGATCGCAGCTACGGCATCCAGGTTGCGCGCCTCGCCGGCTTGCCGCGGCCGGTCATCGACCGCGCCCGCGAGATTCTCGCGGCGCTCGAGCGCGATGAGCTCACCCGCGGCGGCCGCCCCTCGGTCAGCGCGACGTCGAACGAGGCGCAGCGTCAACGTAGCTTGTTCCAGGCGCCGGCGCCGGTTGAGGATCGGCTGCGGGAGAAGCTGTCGGCGGTCGATCTCGATCGCGTGACGCCGCTCGAGGCTCTCACGCTGCTGACCGCGCTGAAGCGGGAGGCGGAAGAGTGACCCCGGCCTGCGCCGGTCGGCGGGCCGCCACAGGCCTGCGGCGCGGAGCATGGTTGCTCGTGCTCCTGCTCACGCCGGCCGCCTGCCTGCGGCGCCCCGTGGACAACCCGAACATCCTCGTGATCAGCATGAGCAGCGGACCGAACAATCTCGACCCGCGCGTCGGCGCCGATTCCTTCTCGGAGAAAGCGTCGCAGCTGATGTTCGACAACCTCATGGAGCTCGACGACCACCTGCAGGTGTCACCGGGCCTCGCGGAGCGGCTCGATCAACCCAATCCGACGACGTATGTGGTCACCCTGCGACGCGGCGTGAAGTTCCATGACGGCCACGAGCTGACCTCGGCCGATGTCGTGTACACGTTCCGGTCCTTTCTCGATCCCGCGTTTGTCTCGGTGAAAAAAGGCGCCTATCGCGAAGTGGAGTCCGTTGACGTGCGGGACCGCTATACCGTTGTCTTCACGCTGAACAAGCCGTTCGCGTCGTTTCCAATCAACCTCAGGCAGCCGATCGTGCCGGACGGCGCCGGCGCGGAGATTCGCGACCATCCGGTCGGGACCGGACCGTACCGCTTCGTTCAGTATTCGGTCGACGACCGCCTCGAGGTCGCCGCCTTCGACGACTACTTCGCCGGGCGGCCGAAGAACGACGGGGTGATCTACAAGATCACCCCGGATGACATCATGCGGGGACTCGAGCTGAAGAAGGGTACGGTCGATCTCGTGGTCAACGAGCTGGCGCCCGATGTCGTCCACCAACTCAAGGCGGTCAGCAGTCTGCAGACCATGGAGGGGCCCGGCGTCGACTATCAGTACGTGGGCCTGAATCTGCGCGATCCGACGCTTCGCGACGTCCGGGTCCGGCAGGCGCTGGCCTATGCGATCGATCGCCGGGCCATCGTCGAGTACCTGCGGCGGGGCCTCGCGACACCGGCCGATACGCTGCTGCCGCCCGTCTCATGGGCGCACGCCCCCGACGTCTTCTCGTTTCCATACGATCCGGCGCGGGCGCGCGCGTTACTCGATGCTGCCGGCTATCCCGACCCCGACGGCGAGGGCCCGATTCCGCGATTCAGCATCACGCTCAAGGTGTCCAACGTCGAGTACACCCGGCTGCAGTCGGCCGTCATCCAACAGGATCTCCAGCGGGTCGGCGTGGCCGTCGACATTCGCAGCTATGAGTTTGCGACGCTGTACGCCGACGTGATCGTCGGCAATTTCCAGGCCTTCACATTGCAGTGGGCCCAGGGTGCGCTCGCCGATCCTGATATTCTCCGCCGCGCATTCCACTCCTCGCAGACCCCGCCCGCGGGGTTCAATCGCGGCTACTACAGCAATCCCAAAGTCGATGCGCTTCTCGATGAAGCAGGCGCGTCGACCGATAACGACCGGAGGCGGGAGCTGTTCGCCGAAGTACAGCGGATTGTCGCGGAAGAAGTGCCCTACATCAGCCTCTGGCACATCCGGAACGTCATCGTGGCGCAGCGCACGTTGACCGGCCTCCGCCTTTCCCCGATCGCCGACTTTTCTTTCCTGCGAGGCGTCGCGCGCGTTCCGCCGGCCGCCAACTAGCCGGTCGTGGCAGGAGAACCCTTGCGCCTATAATTGGCGCGCATGAAAAAGAAGTCGCGCTTCCTGCAGACGCCGGTTGAGCCCTTCACTGTCGAAGGCGATCTCACCGCGGAGCAGGTTCTGGCGCAGATGGAGCGCATTTCTTTTCAGGGCCGGAACCTTGCCGCGGCGCACCGCATCTGGCGCAGGATGCTCGAAGACGACGTCACGATTTTTCTCGGGATGGCGGGCGCGCTCAGCGCCGGCGGGCTCCGCCTGATCGTCGCCCACCTGATTGCCAACCGGTATGTGGACTGCCTGGTCTCGACCGGCGCGAACCTTTACCACGACCTCCACGAGACCCGCGGTCAGCACCACTTTCTCGGATCGCCTCAGGCCGACGATGCCGCGCTCGCCGAGGAACACATCGACCGCGTCTACGACACACTGGCCAGCGAGGAAGAATTCATCGAGAACGATGATTGGATCGCCGATTTCGCGGCCACGCTCGAGCCGCGCCCGTACACGACTCGCGAGTTCTTGTACCAGCTCGGAGGGCATCTGTGGACGACGACCCACCGCGACGGCATCCTGGTCGCCGCCCATCGCGCCAACGTGCCGATCTTCTGCCCGGCGATCGCCGACTCGTCGATCGGGATGGGCCTGTCCCAGGCCCGGCACAAGAATCCGAAAGCCGGGCACATCGACATCATCGGCGACATCGTCGAGTCGGCGAACCTGGTCATCCGCCGGCCGAGAACGGCATCCATCGTCCTGGGCGGCGGCACCCCGAAGAACTTGATCAACCAGGCCAGCGTCCAGGCCGAGTTCTACAGCTCCCAGGTGGGCGGCCACCGGTACGCGCTGCAGATCGTGACCGATGTCGCCCACTTCGGGGGTGCCTCCGGCTCGAGCCTCGAGGAGGCGCAAAGCTGGGGCAAGCTCTCAACGGACTCGGCCAAGGTCTCGGTCCAGTCCGATGCCACGATCGCGCTGCCGCTGCTCGTCTGTGCGCTCGTCAACACGGCGCCGCCGATCCTTGCCCGGCGAAAGCCGCCCGTCTTCACCCTGGCGGCTCGCGTGATGACGATCGAGGGCCAGACGGTTTCCTGTGACCGCTTCGAGGAAGTGAATGACGCTCCCGTTTGAGTACGACCGCTTTGCCCTGGGCGAATTCTGCGGCACGACGCCCACCACTACTGATTTCGATACGGCCCGGGTCGTGATCCTTCCGGTCCCGCTGGATCGGACGACCTCGTACGTGGCCGGCACCCGCAACGGGCCGCACGAGATCCTGCTGGCGTCGTCGCATTTGGAGCTCTGGGACGAGGAAACCGAAACCGACGTTCACAGCATCGGCATCTTCACCCTGCCGGACATGGAGTTTCCGTTCGCGACGCTCGACGAGGTGATGGCTGAAATCCGGCGGGTGGCTTCGGAAATCGTCGCCAGGAACAAGTTTCCGTTCGTGCTGGGCGGCGAGCATTCCATTACCGCGCCCGTGGTCGCCGCGCTGGCCGTGAAACACCCCGGTCTCACCGTGCTGCAGATCGATGCGCACGCCGACCTGCGCGACTCGTTCATGGGTACGCCGCACAACCATGCCTGCGCGATGCGTCGTGTCCTGGAACACGCTCGCGCAACGCAGGTCGCCATTCGAAGCCTGTCGCCGGAAGAAGCCGAGGCGGTGCCCCGGCTGCCGACCACGATGTTCTACGACTTCAACATGCGGCAGGATGCGCAGTGGATCGACCGAGTGGTCGATTCGCTTGGCGAGATGGTATACATCACCATCGACTGCGACGGTCTGGATCCGGCCATCATGCCGGCGGTTGGTACGCCGGAACCGGGTGGCTTGTCCTGGTATGAAACGCTCGCGCTGCTCCGTCGGGTGATCGAATCGCGGCAGGTGGTCGGCTGCGACCTCGTCGAGTTGAGCCCGATCCCGGGAACCGTCGCGCCGAACTTTCTGTGCGCGAAGCTGATCTACAAGATCCTGTCGTACCGGTTTGGTCGCGAGGTCAAAGGCCGGTGAGGAGACTACGTCTTCTTCAGAGTGTCGAGCTCTCGCCGGGCGTCGCCGCTGAACGGTGAGTTCGGGAACTCTTCGACGACCCGGGTGAACGTCTGCTGGGCGTCCGCGGGCTTGCCGGCATCGAGATAGGTGCGGCCCAGTTGCATGAGGATGCCGTCGATCGGCAGCGAGCCGTCAGCCTGCGCCACGAGTTCCTTGTAGGCGTTGATCGCGCTGTCGTACTGACCGCCGCGCGCCTGCGCCTCCGCGAGACCGAGCCGCGCCATCTGACCGTAGATCCGGCTCCCGGCCCGATCGATCACCGCCTGATAGGACTTCATCGAATCGGCGGGGTTGCCGAGCGCCATCAGAATGGTCGCCTCGCGGTAACGTGCGAAGAGCCCCGCGTCGGTCGACGGGTACTGATCGGCCACAGCCTTGAACTTTGCCTGCGCCGCCTGCAGCTTCTCCCGCTCGGTCGGGAACGTCAGGCCGGCTGACGGTGCTCCAGGCGCAGCCGGCGGGCCGACGCGTGCCGTCTCGACAATCGATGCGTCGGCCAGCAGCGCGCCCGCGCGGCCATCGACCCGTCCGCGCCATCCGACGTACACAAGGGCGGCCACCCCGAGGACGGCGAGCGCGACGACAATCGAGAGCAGCGGGCCGCGGCGCTCTTCGGCTGCGCGCCGCGCGTTTCTGGCCAGCGCCGAGAGCTCGTTTTCCTTGAGATGATGGCGTTCGGTTGTTTTCATGGCTCACAGTTGACAGTCAACGGTCCCAGTCATCGCGATTGGCCTACCCATCGAGAATAGCACGCTCCTTCGGAACGCCGGTGTCGCCCGCATCGAAATCTCGCGGTGCGCGCCCGGACCCAGGGAGAAGGCGGCCATGCCGCGCGATTCCGCCCGTCGGAGCCCCTCGTCCCGGATTCGAACTCGTGATACCAGTCGATTTCATCGATGCGTGCCTGTGAAGTCATCGTCGGGCTGGCTGCAGGCCGGGGTGATGATAGGCCGAATCGGCTCGCTGGTGGGAAGATGGCGCTACCACAACAGAGGTCCCTTGCGTTTGTTCGGCCGGGCAGCGTATTTTCGCAGGGGTCTCCGCAGACCCGACCATGGCAGACGTCCACGTCCCCGCGCCGATCACGGCGCCGCCACATTTCCGCCGTACCGCCCGCTCGTTGCTTCCACTCACGTTGACCGCCGTCGGGGTGGTGTACGGGGACATCGGAACGAGCCCTCTCTACACGATCAGGGAATGTTTTTTCGGCACCCATTCGGTGCCGCCGACGCCCGAGAACGTGCTCGGCGTGCTGTCGCTCGTCATCTACGCGCTCGCGATCGTCATCTCGATCAAGTACATCGCCATCGTGATGCGTGCGGACAACGCCGGGGAGGGCGGCATTCTCGCGTTGACGGCACTCCTGCCCACGCGCGGCAGCGCGAATGGCAGGCACGTGTTGATCGCTCTCGGCATTTTCGGCGCCGCGCTGCTGTATGGGGACGGCATGATCACGCCGGCCATTACCGTGCTCGGCGCCGTCGAGGGACTGAAGGTCGCGACACCGTTGTTCGATTCGTACGTCGTCCCGCTCGCCGTCGTGATTCTCATCGGGATCTTCACGATCCAGCAGCACGGCACGCACCTAATCGGCCGGCTGTTTGGTCCGGTGATGGTGCTGTGGTTTATCGCGATCGCGGCCCTTGGGCTGACCTGGATCGTCCGGAAGCCCATCGTCCTCTCCGCGATCAACCCCGTCCACGGACTCATCTTCTTCGAGACGCACGGGCTGCACGGCTTCGCCGTGCTGGGTGCGGTGTTTCTGGCGGTCACCGGCGGCGAGGCCCTGTACGCCGACATGGGTCACTTCGGGAAGCGGCCGATTCGCCTCGCGTGGTTCAGCCTGGTGCTGCCCGCCCTGCTGCTCAATTACTTCGGCCAGGGCGCGCTGCTGCTGATCGACAGCACCGCGGCGAGACAGCCGTTCTTCCTGCTGGCGCCGCCCTGGGCGCTCCTGCCCATGGTGGGACTGGCGACAGCGGCCGCCATCATCGCCTCCCAGGCGCTCATCTCAGGCGCCTTCTCGTTGACTCACCAGGCCGTCCAGCTTGGATACAGCCCGCGGATGGACATCGATCACACCTCCTCGCACCACATGGGGCAGATCTACGTGCCGCAAGTGAACTGGGCGCTGATGGTCGGCACGATCGCCATTGTCATCGGGTTCCGATCCTCGAGCGCGCTCGCGGCCGCCTACGGCATCGCCGTGACCCTGACGATGGTCATCACCGCCGTGCTGCTGCATGTGATCGCCACCGAGCGCTGGAAGTGGCCGCTTGGCGCCGCGCTGCTGGTTACCGGCGTGTTCCTGTCGATCGATCTCGCGTTCCTGGGCGCGAACCTGTTGAAAGTGGCCCACGGAGGCTGGCTGCCGCTGGTGATCGGCACGGTGATTTTCACGGCGATGACCACGTGGAAGACGGGGCGGGGGCTCGTGGCCGAACGGCTGACGGCCCGCGCCCTGCCGCTGGAGCAGTTCGTGGCGTTGACGACGACGCACGTACCGATCCGCGTGCCCGGCACCGCCGTCTTCATGACGGCCCAGCCGCGAGGGACGCCTCCGGCGCTGGTACACAATCTTCGGCATAACAAGGTTCTCCATCAGCGTGTGATCATCCTCAGTGTCCGGACCACGCACACCCCCCACGTCGCGCCGGCCGAGCGTCTCTCGATCGCGCCGCTCGGCTCTGAGCTGTTCAACGTCGTGCTGAATTACGGGTTCATGGACGACCCGAACGTCCCCGAGGCTCTGGCGCTGGCCCGCGACCAGGGGATGACGATCGATTTCACCGATGTCACGTACTTCCTGGGCCGCGAAACCGTGATCGTGACGAAGCACCCCGGAATGGCCGTGTGGCGGGAAAAGCTGTTCGTGCTGATGGCCAGGAATGCGATTCGAGCCACCGCTTTCTTCAAGCTGCCGCCGGACAGCGTCGTCGAGCTGGGTGTGCAGGTCGAACTCTGACCGTCGAGATCCCGCGACAGTCCGGTGAGTGGACAAGGCGTGCCGTACCCCGCGCAAGGTCCTGGTTGGCCTGATTTGCGCTCGATGAGGCGGCTGGTCAAGCACGACTCCACGGCCACCCGATAGGCGCCTTGGGCTATGATCCGCACCGTGCACGTCGCGCCTGAGTGGACACCGTCGCCCTCGTCGGTCGAAGCTGCCGGCACAGAGACCGAACTCCGCTCGCAGCGCCGGGCGGTCCAGGCCTGGACCGCCGCCCTGATTCTGCTCTGTGCAGGAACGCTCTGGTTGCAGTCATCGTCTGGCCGCCACCGGAGTCGCCTCCTGGTTTGCCTTTCGAACACCCTCAACGATCTTTCTCGCCCCGCTCGTGCTGTGGACCGCCCCGCTCTTTTTCGATCGTTCCTGGAGATAACTGAACGTGGATATCGTCAGCACGTGCTTTGTCATGCTGGCCCTTGCCGCGTGCCTGCAAGGCACCAGGCGGCCCTCGATCCGCCAGTCCGCACTGATCCCCGGCTTGTTCGCTGGTTCGCGGCTGGCAGTAAGTACACTTCCGGCTTGGTCGCCATCCCGATTCTTCTGGTCATCCTGATCCATGTCAAAGCGGGCCACAAAATCTGGGCATGTCTGGCGGCGATTGCGACGATGATCGCGGCGTTTCTTGTCGTGGTGCCGTACAGCCTTCTCGACGTCCCCACGTTTCTGAACGGGCTGGCGTTCGATGCGCGGCACTACGCGGAAGGGCACATCGGCAAGGACGGAGAGCCCGGCCTGCCGCAGCTCTTGTTCTACGGCCGCCATTTTCTCTCCGACTTCGGCGTCGGCGCCGACATCCTGGCGGTCATTGGAGCCATCACCTATTGCGCCGCCGACTGGCGTCGTGCCACGATCATCGTCAGCTTTCCGGTCGGGTTGATGTGGCTGTTAGCGGCTCATCGGGTGCATTTTCCCCGGAACGTGTTGAACCTGTATTCCATCGTCGCGATGTTTCTGGTCCATGGGATCGTTTCCGTACACGGTTGGTATTGGGGCTGGCCGCGCGACGCGGGTGGAGGGTGCTCGTGAACTACTCGCAGCCAACCGCCAACGGCGACCCGGCCTTTGCCATCGCGCTTCTCGAGCGGAATTGACCGCCGCCACACCAGCGAGCACCCGCGAGCAAGCAGCAGGCCACGACTTGAATCCCGGCCTGAACGATGAACTGCCGATTCTTGACAGTGGCTGTTCTGTCCGCGCGATTGCAGCCGCTTCGTAACTGGATTCCCGTTCTTGCCACTCGTGCCATACGATCACGTGTTGACGCAACAGTACTGATCGTGCGTCCGTCTACAGGAGGCATCCATGAGCACCAAAGTCGGCATCGTCGGATCGGGCATCGTCGGGCAAACGCTCGCCAACGGCTTCGTGGCGCACGGCTACGACGTGACGATCGGGACCAACACACCCGGCAAGCGTGAGGAACTGAAGTCCAAGACGAAGGGGAAGGCGACGATCGGATCGTTCGAGGACGCAGCGGCGTTCGGCGAGATCGTCGTGGTGGCCACCAAGGGGACGGGGGCCGAGGCCGCGCTGAAGGTGGCCGGGATTGCCAATCTCAAGGGCAAGACCGTCATCGACACCACAAATCCAATCGCCGATGCGCCGCCGGTGAACGGGGTCTTACAGGTACTTCACGTCCCAGAACGAATCGCTCATGGAGAGGCTGCAGGCCGTCGCCGCCGAGGCTCATTTCGTGAAGGCGTTCAGTTGCATCGGCAATGCGTTCATGGTGAACCCCGACTTCAACGGCGTCAAGCCGACGATGTTCATCTGCGGCAACCATGACGGCGCGAAGAGCGAAGTGAAGACCATCCTCGAGCAATTCGGATTCGAGATGGCAGATATGGGAGCGGCCGAAGGTGCCCGTGCCATCGAGCCGCTCTGCGTTCTCTGGTGCATTCCCGGATTCCTGAACAACAGCTGGACGCATGCATTCAAGCTGTTGAGGCGATAGTCACGAGAACCACACCGCCTTCCCCGGGACAGCCGCGTCCTCTGGAACGCGAAGATCGAGGGCGGTGCCGTTCTGAGCTCCACCGAGGCTCGGGCGCGGTGGCATCATGAACCTTTCACGGCACCCGCTACGACTCGGCAACGGGATGCGATATTCAGGTGGTCTGAAGAAAACTCCTGGGCCGTTCTACACGCCGGTCTATGACCCTCCGTCCGTCCCTTACGCGACGACGGGGTCATACGGCGGCATGCACGACGGCCGCCGGGCTCGCGGGCGAGCCCCGGCGGGATCTCACCCCTCGGGACGTTCGACACGCAGCCGCTGACGAGCCTGCGCCCCACGTCAGATGAGGACCCAGTCCTCGAGATGACACGTCTTCTACGCCCCGAGGATGAGCTCCTGGGCGTCCCCACCTGCGGCTGAACCATCGACATTCCAAGGGCTCGTGAACATTGTGGTCACGAATCCACGGTGAGCCGGCCCGTCAATCGCCGTGCCGCGCCAGCCGTTCGCCGTAGGACGCGAGCACGTCCGGACTCACCTGCTCGCAGGCGTCGCGCGTGTCGAGCGGGACAGAAGCGTCGAGCCCGTCGGCATGTCGTTCGGAAACCCTGTGAAAATGGTGCGCCCGGCAAGAATTGAACTTGCGGCCCCCCGCTTAGGAGGCGGGTGCTCTATCCGCTGAGCTACGGGCGCGTTCAAGTGGAAAACATCAATGTAAACGTGCCTTTTTCGCGCTCCTTGACTGTTTCGTGGCTAACGGACGGATGCTCTATCGGCGCCTCATTTGCCACTGTTTTGCCACGCGGGGCGGGATCGAACCGCCGCATGGACTCTTGGAGGCCCATCTCTGAGGCGTGCAGGTAAGTGCTCGTTTGCGACAGATTGGCGTGCCCCAACATCTCCTGCACATGATGGATCGGCCAGCCCTGCTCGAGCCACCGGCAGCCGGCCTCATGGCGGAGATCATGGAAGTGCAGGTCAATCGCCCGTAACGCTTGCCGCGAGGCCTTGGCCAGCGTGCCGCGCTGGACCCACGCGGGTTCGTGACCATGGGCGCGCAGCACGCACGTTTCCCACGCTTTCTTAGGGTTCGCAATTTGCGCGCCGAGCTCGCCGAACACGTATGCTGAAGACGGATAGTCGCGCCCCGCCGGATCGAGCTTAGCCATCTCGAGCACGCCGGCGAGGCGAGCCGAAATCGGCAAGAGTCGGGATCGACCGGATTTCTTGGCCCCCCGTTCCACCGCCCGCACGAGCAGCGTCCCTTTCACCAGGTTCACGTCCACCCACTGTACCGCGAGTAATTCCCCGCGTCGGCATCCCGACTCGATCGCCGCGATAATCAACCATTGCAGCCGGACGCCCGCCCCCTGACGTAACGTGCCGGCGGCATCAAGCAGGCGCTGTTCCTCGTCTGGGAGGATGCGTCGCCGCCGTTGCGCCACCTTCGTCCGCTTCAGGGTGGAGCCTTCAGAGATTGGCGATCGCGCCAGGTACCCTTTTCTCGCGGCCCACCGAAACGACGCTTTGAGCAGCTGCACGTATTGATTCCGAGTTGAAGCGGCGAATGAGGCCAGCGAGGCATGGAACGCCTCGACCGTGTCCTCCGTGATGCGCGGCAGCGGCCACTCGCCGATCCGCTGCCCGTCAGGAGCTTGAAAGGCACAGAACCGGGCGATCATCCCGGCATCATTGGTCCATGTGTGCTTGCCGCTCGCCTTCACCGCCCGCTCGATATAGATCGGCGCGAACCTATCCAGCGTGACGCCTTTACTCGACGCCGTAATCCGATCGGAGCGCGTCTCGGCGGCCTCGCGCTGCACGCGGACACGCCGATCTGTGACCCGCTCGAACGTCCCGGCGTTGATGCGGCTCCGAATGTCGGTCGCGAGCTTTTCTGCGTCCGTCTTGCTCTCGATGCGTTGATCCGGAAACTCGGCCGTCAAGCTGAATCGGCTGCGCGGGCCGCCCCGTGGCTTGTATGAGAAGTACCAGGCGTGCGGACACTTCGGCCAGTGTTTCCAGCCACAGCCGCACACCTTCCGAACACCGTTGCCGTGGGCGCGTGGGCTCATAGGTCAGTGAGCGGGGGACTTTACCTGATCCCGCGCAATATCGCTACCAAGGGCCACCGGGTGGATGATGACTGGCGTCGTGGACGCGAGGAGCCAAGCATCCACCCATTCAACCAAGAACCGCAATTCCCGGCGCCCCCCGAGCCTGGCCGCGCGCAGTTTACCCTGTTCGACGGCCAGGTAGATCGACCGGACGCCGCAGCGCGCATGTTGGGCCGCTTCCTTCACCGTGCGCCATTCGTTCGGCATCAGCGTTTCCTACATTTCGCGCTTGCGAATCCAGCCGCCGCCCATGGATCCATTCGGGTCGTAAAGTGAGAACCGAGTTCAGGCGCCCAACCACAGCCGCAGAGTTGGAGTCGTGCCGGATCTGGGTCATCCAGCCACGTCCGGAACCCGCGCGAACCGAGGCGGCGCGTGGGGATTACTTGGTTCTGGACCAGCACCCGGCCGACGGAGAGGATCGCCGGCAACCGAGACGGATAGATCTTCCTTCCCAATGTCAGCCGCACACGCGCGCTTAGTGGGCGGTCGTTGATCGGAATTTCCATGCGGAGCCCTCCCGTCATTGCGCGGACTCCTCTCCGTCGGCATCGTACCGAGAATCGCGCCCAGGTGCAGTCGCTAGCGGCTAATCGCGGAGCGGTCCGCATCGGTCAACGCGGACGTCGGTTCAATCTGGAACTGCTGGCGCGGATCGAGACGCATCTTGAACCCGCGCCGCTCCAACTCCAGGGCAAGAAGGAATGCCGATACCGGCACGACGAGCCCGCCCTTGAAACTCACGAGCTCGGTCACGGGCGCCAACCGCGACAGGAGTGCCGGCTTGCATCGGGTGAGTTCGTCTCGCAATGCGGCGGTCACGGCGCCGGCCTGGGCCGCTACGTGGAGCCGGTCGCCGCGCGCCTCGAGCTGGACGCCCACCTGCCGGCACGTCGTCAGTAACTCCTCGGACGTCATATCTCGAAGACCTCTGGCCCAGATCCAGGCCGCGGAGAGCCTGCTAAAGAAGCTAAAGAATCCCCTTCTGACTCAATTCTTTCGCTTCTTTCGCAACTCTCAGGCTCTGCGTACCGCCGTTCAGCCGGCCGCCCCCCCGTGCCAGACGCCGGGTCTCGCCGACAGGAGCGAGCCGGCTTGCTTTAAGAGCGCCAGCACGGCAGCCGCTTGCGCGTCCCCGAGGGAACTGCCGAAGATCATCCGACAGGATTCATAGCAATACCGCCAACATTCGAGCACCGCCTCGAGATCCGGTGCCGCCACGGTCACGGCGAGGTCCGCTACGGCATAGAGGCACGCCAGCCGCATCACCTGCGCTTCTGCCCGCGCCGTCAGTGACCCTCAGGAGCCCGGACGCCCAGTGGACAGCCGCTGGTACACCCCATGCCAGCGCGCCCGCGCCGCCGGCGGCGTTATGATCGCGGTCGACGGCACGTTTGAACACGCACTCCGGGGGCCAGCGGAGCGCGAGCCTCCCTTCCGGTATTATTCGCGGACGGTTACGGGAGGATTTTCCCGGAATCCGATCTCGAGGCGTCAAGAACCCACACGGTTCCTACTGAGGGCCCTTTCCGATGCACCTCTCAGGTGCTGCAATGACCTCAGCGCACACGGCTTTGGAACGGTCTCCAGGATTCACGCTGACGCAACAGACGATCACCGGACGCGAGCCTCGATCCAGCGGTGAACGTTCTCCTCTATCCAGGCCACCACGTTCGGCGAGATCCGATGATGTTTGGGGAACTCTCCACGCCTCTCCAGTCTCCAGATCGTAGACCGCGACAGGCCAGTGCGCTCCCGCACCCCGGGAAAGCGGAGAAACCTGGGCGACCGGCGAGTGGCAACGGTCTCCTGACGCGGCGCGGTCACACTTCCAGTTGAAGCGGAGAGAGCCGATGATTGGCGGCTGTCTGGGATTCAGGCTCCGACACCGCCGCTAGCTCTGACAGGTAGCTCGTTCATCATCGCCTCCCACCTCTGGCACGTTCGTCGTTACCATTACGACCCGAGCATGAGCACGCCCTGTGCCAGCACGCTTCAGGCGCGACGCATACCTGCCACGAGTGCACGATCGGACCGATCGCTCACATCGAGTCACTCTTCTCGAAATGAGTGAGACACCGTTTCCGCGCACGTGACGTCGGGTCGCACATTCAGCGCCTGTCACGGCAGATCGTCGCGCACCACGCGCGTTCGCACGTCGCGCTGGTGAAGCAACCGCATTCGTGCGCGCCTGGCGTCACGTTATTTGCACTGTGCGGCGGCGCATCCTCGCAGCCGTCTTTGGGCCATGCAACCAACGCAATCGCCGCGCACATTCATCAGCCATCCAAGTCGCGAGAAGGGTGTTGGCCAGGGTGGTGCTTAAGCGTCATGTCAGTCATCCTCCGGTTGGTTCGTCGGATGCCCAGTGCGTTGCTGCGCCGCCGGGTCAGCTCCGGAATCGAAGCGAGAGAAACCTGATTCGCGCTCGACCCATCTTTAAGAGGGTGGAGTTGGTCCAAAGCCAAAAGGAGGCCCAACCGTTCGCTGAACGACAAACTCCGCGCCCCGGTGCGAGGCGACCAATAAGCAGCGGGCGCGATGTATTGGAACAAGATCGGATCTCAGCATTCCTGAGCTCCAGACGAGTCTTGTCTGTCACGACAATCACGCTATACGAAGAACGCTGGTCGCGAGGAGTCGAGACCTGAGCCGGCCCTGCGGATTACGGTGTTCACTCCCGCGACAGGATGCATTGTGTGGTTCGCCCTCACACCACAATATTCAGCGCAAATCGTGAATCCCAAAACAGCACGCAAGTGCTAGCACCACACGTATCGTCGCACCGAGAGCGGTGATGCGCCCGGCTCACAAGCGGCAGCGACTGAGAATATCGGAACTATGTGAGGGAGGAGTAAGGGGACGCCACGCTGGAAAACCAAGTAGACGGGCAAGATGAGGACAGTATGGAACGCGGACAATGAAAGACGGTCATCGGTCTTGTCACGCTCATGACGATAAACTTGTCGCGGCGGGGCGTCCCGAGGCAAAGCGCACGCCTTCAATCTCGTAGATACCGTCGCCGAGGCTCCTGGTCACGCGTGGCCGCGTCGGCAACCCGTGGCCGTGCTGCGGCATGCCGCCGTCAATCGAGATCTGCGCTTCGTCAATCGCGCGCCCTTCGGCGTCGCGGACGATGAGGCGGACCGTTTGCAACTGTCGGGTGCGAAGCGGCCTAGCAGGATCCAGCGTCGCGACGTAGCGGCCTCCTACCGATGTCCGCGGTCCCAGGCCGAACTCGCTCGGGTCGGCCGCTTGGCACCGGTTCCGTGGATCATCATCATTGCGTG
>CAWFFB010000008.1:0-61136 GCA_963814975.1 uncultured Acidobacteriota bacterium
TCAGGCCACGCGGCCCAATTCGTTTACTTTGAGTTTGGCCAACAGGGCGGCGAGATCGGCTCGAGTGAACGTCCATTGAAACGGCTTCGCCGTCTGCTCGTACCGCCGTTGAAAGGCGAGCAACCGATCCTCGAATTCGCGTAGGGCCGTGAAATCGTTCGGGGTCACGACCTTGCGCTGAACGATCGAGAAGTAGATCTCGACTTGGTTCAACCAGCTCGCGTGAACCGGTGTATGGACGAGCGTCAGCCTCGGCCACTGCGCCTGGAGGCGCGCCACGGCTTGTTCGCCCCGGTGCGACGAGCAGTTGTCGGCGATCCAGAAGACGCGGCGCGCGGACCGATACGGCTCGGTGGTCATCACCTGCTTGACGAGCCGGTCGACCGCACCAATCGTGGTCTTGGGTTCACACCGGCCGAACAGTTTAGCGCGATGCACATCCCACGCGGCGAGGTACGCTGGAGCGCACCCGTTCGGAGGTACTCGTGTTCGATGCGCGTCGGACGAGCCGGACCGGGTGCCAGCGTCGGAGCTTCGATGGCGCCGAGGAGGGATCGCACATGGGTGCGGTGGACTTCAGGGTGGGCGGGCGGATTTTTGCCACGCTGGCTTCCGTCAAAGACGGTTTCGGAAACCTGGCGCTCACGCCGGAGATTCAGGCGGAGTTCGTGGCTGAGGCGCCCGATCTGTTCGTGCCGGTGGCCGGCGGCTGGGGCCGGATGGGCTGGACCCACATTCGGCTGGTCAAGGCGAACCGCGACATCCTGACCGGCGGTCTGCACGCTGCCTGGAAGCTGCGTGTCAACAAGAACGCCGTCATACAATCTGGACGCACGCGTCGGCCGCGTCGATGATGGCCTGTGTCCTGAGTGACGGCGATGTGGCGAGCTCCCGTCTCAAGAACTTTCGCTCGCCAGCAAGCGACCAGACGGGATTTAAGTGATGCCCCGACAGGCCGCACAGAGGTCGGGGAAGAGGGCAGGCCAGTTGCCGCAATGATCGATGGCGAGGCCGTCCGCACGTTGGCTTCACGTCTCGCCGCGGAGCTGGCCAGGTGGTCGGCCCGCAGAGGTCGGAAATTCTCAGCCTGCTCGTCAACACGCTGTTCATCTCGCACACGTCTCTTGATGACGCTTTCATCACAGGAGCAGCCGACGGCGGTAGAGGCCCGGAACCGGAATCAATTTGGTGGATTTGCGGTCAAGTGTTCCACGACCCTTTCTATCACAGTCGTCGAACAGGAGGGGCCGAGAGCTATGAGCGCATTGTCGGCCTAGCACTGCTAGCGTCCAGGCACGTACTGGTGATCTGGTCTCAGAACGCCGTGCTTTCCAAATACGTTCGAGCGGAAATGCTAATTGCGACCGAGGAAAACAAGACGATCGGAACGTTCATGGCACCAGGGGCCCCGACCTTCCCAATGCCTGATGTCCCGCTCGTTTATGACAATGACGGGTTACGTTTGCTTTTGACTTCCTGGCGGTGACGTTTCTATAGCGCCTCGTCCTACTTTGTCAGATTGACGAATTCCCGAGGGAATTCGCGAGTGATCACTTTTGAGGGCATTGTACAAATTGCTCGTGTTCGATAGGCTGTGGCGCGTTGTTGGATCGCACCGCGACGACGTGGCTGAAGCGACTTGCTGATCTGGCTGGAGTTGTTCGAGCACGACTTCAGTCGGCAGAGTCAGCGCGGCGCGTTGCGTCGGTATGTGACCGGCTTGCTGAGCGACAGTCGGCGCAAGTCGATGGAAGCGATGTGGGCGCGCCTCAGCGATCCCGGCACCTATCAAGCCTTTCAGCATTTCATCACGCATGCGCCGTGGGACGCCGAGGTGCTCTGGAAACGGCTGCGCGCGCAGGTGCCGGAGCGCACGGGCGTCCTGATTCTCGACGGCACGAGTTTCCCCAAACAGGGGCACGGCCTCGGTGGGGGTCGCGCGGCAGTACTGCGGGCGCGCGGCAAGATCGCCAATTGCCAGACGGCGGTCACCGTCGCGCTGTGGACGGGGACACGGGCGTGGCTGTTGGGCGCGACGTTATATCTGCCCGAGGAATGGCTGACGCCGCGCCAGCGGACGCGGGCCCAGATTCCTGCGGCCGTGCGATTCGCGCCGAAATGGCAACTGGCCTTGACGCTGCTGCGCCAAGTGCGCGCGGCCGGGTTCACGGTCACCGCCGTCGCCGGCGATGCCGAGTTCGGCGACAACGCCACGCTGCGCCGCACGTTGCATCGCGCCAAGCTGCCCTACGCGTTGGGGGTCTCGTCCGATCTCAAGGTGTTCCTGGGAACACCCGCCCTCGACGCGCCGCCGCCGCTGAGCGGCAAAGGACGGCCGCGCACTCGCCGTTGCTTGCCGCCCGACACGCACACCGTCGAGGCGCGCGGGTGGGCGGCGACCCAAACGCCTCGCCAGTGGCGACTCGTCTCGTGGCGCAATGGCACGAACGCCCGTGGCGGGCCCGCTTCTGCGCGGTCCGCGTCACGCCCGCGCACGACTGGCGCGACGCCGACGGCTCGCGCCCGAAGTCTGGCTGCTGTGCGAACGCGAACTGGCGGGCGGCGACGCGTCTGCGCTACTACCTGGTGGATCTCCCTTCCACCGCGTCGCTGCGCGCGCTCGTCCGCCTCGCGCATCAACGGTGGGCCATCGAGCAGCAGTACCAGGAACTCAAAGACGAGATCGGGCTCGATCACTTCGAAGGACGCAGCCTGCCGGGGTGGCAACGTCATGTGGTCTTGACCGCCATCGCCTACAGCTTTCTCCAGAGCGAACGCCGTCGACCCGGTCAGACGCATCTGACGCTGCCGCGTGTGCGCGCCGTCATTCAAGAAGTGTTGACCGCCCATTTCTTCATGACGCAGCCGCACTATCTCAAGTGGATGTTGAAGCTCAAAGACGTCGAAATGAGAACCTGACAAAGTAGTACTAGCAGCCCGTGGTGAAAGTCGATAACCGCTGACGAGTCCATTTCGTCAACGTGGTCGGTGTACTACAATGCCGCGCATGGCCATGGGCAAACGTCGTGCGACGCGCCAGAGGGCGATCTGGATCGCCACCAGCGATCTGCCGACGCCGGCGGCGCACCCGTTCTATCAACGGCTGAACGCGTTGCTCGCGAAGGCCGAGTTTGACGCGTTCGTCGAAGGGCGCTGTGCCGGATTCTATGCCGCCACGATGGGGCGCCCGAGCTTGGCCCCGGCCGTCTATTTCCGGCTGTTGCTGATTGGGTACTTCGAGGGCATCGATTCCGAACGCGGGATTGCCTGGCGCGCGGCGGATTCGCTGGCCCTCCGGGAGTTTCTCAGTCTCGGCTTGGACGAGGCGCCGCCCGATCACTCGACGATTTCGCGCACCCGCCGACTGATCGACCTGGAGACTCATCAGGCCGTGTTTACGTGGATCCTGGAGCGCGTCGCCGAAGCGGGCCTGCTGAAGGGCAAGACCCTGGGCCTCGATGCGACGACCTTGGAAGCGAATGCGGCGCTGCGGAGCATTGTCCGGCGAGACAACGGGGACACCTATCAGGAGTTCTTGACGAAGCTGGCGCAGGCCTCGGGCGTCGCGACGCCGACGCGGGAGGATCTGGCGCGGGTGGATCGGAAACGGAAAAAGAAAGGGTCGAACGACGATTGGACCCATCCGCATGATCCGGACGCGCGCATCACGAAGATGAAAGACGGCCGCACACATTTGGCGCACAAGGCCGAGCACGCCGTCGACTTGGCGAGCGGCGCGGTGGTCGCCGTCACGATTCAACCCGCCGATCGCGGCGATACGGACAGCGGCGTCGACACGGTCCTTGCGGCCCTGTGACCTTGATCCGATCCCGTGGACATCTTCCGAAAGGGGAATACGATGGCCACGATGGCGGACACCAAGGGCAGGCGGACCCGGCGCAGCTTCACGGACGACTACAAGACGGGGGCGGTCAGGCTGGTCCTGGATGAGGGCAAGACGGTCGCGGCGGCAGCCCGCGATCTGGGCCTGACCGAATCGTCGCTGCGCAACTGGGTCGAGCAGGCCCGAGCGGATCGGACCAAGGGCAAGACCGGACTCACCGCCGCAGAGCGGGACGAGCTGACGCGACTTCGAAAGGATGTGCGCGAATTGCGCATCGAGCGCGATGTCCTAAAAAAATGGCCATGCGTGCTGCCGCACCCACGTCGGAATGAAAGTGGTAGCGTCTGCATCGCGAGCGAGCCGGGTCAAGGTCGACGCTTACTGGTGCTCCGAGCCCGGAAAAAAATGGACCCGAGTGCCGCGCCTCAGGCACCCCGTACTGTTGCCCGTATCCCGTCAGGGACTGCGGAGCACGCCAGGTAAACTCTCACCCTGTGGCACTCCCCGGCGCGCCTCGCTGAGGGAGGTACGCCATGGAAGTGCTCTACGCCCGCTGCTGCGGGATCGACGTCCACAAGGAATCGCTGGTCGCCTGCCTGCGGCAGCACGACGGCCGCCGCAAGCATTCGGAGGTCCAGTCATTCGGCACCACGACGGTGGAGATCCTGCGCTTGCACGCGTGGTTATCCACGGCGGGATGCACACACGTCGCGATGGAATCGACCGGCGTGTACTGGCAGCCGGTCTTCAATCTGCTCGAGGGCACTTTCGGCGTCGTGCTGGCGAATGCCCATCACATCAAAGCCGTTCCGGGTCGGAAGACGGACGTCAAGGACTGCGAATGGCTGGCCGACCTGCTCGCGCACGGGTTGATCCGCGCGAGCTTCATTCCGCCCGCGCCGATTCGGGAGCTGCGCGATCTGACCCGACACCGCAAGAGTCTCATTCGCGATCGGGTGAAAGCCGCCAACCGAGTGCACAAGCTGCTGGAAGGCGCCAATATCAAGCTGGGCAACGTGGTGTCCGACGTCCTTGGCGTGTCCGGGCGGGCAATGCTCAATGCCCTAGTCGCCGGCGAGACGGACCCGACACGGCTGGCCAGCCTCGCCCGAGGCAGCCTGACACCGAAAGTGAAGCAGCTCGCCGAAACGTTGCGAGGGCGGTTCACCGCGCATCACGGATTCCTGCTCGGCCAGATCCTGATGCAGCTGGATCATCTGGCCGCGCTCGTGGCGAGCTGCGACGCCAGAATCACAGACCTCGCGCAGCCGTTCGAGGCCCAGATCCAGCGCCTGCAGACCGTGGTCGGCGTTGGGCGCCGATCGGCCGAAGTGCTGGTATCGGAGATCGGCGTCGACATGTCGCGATTTGCGACCTCCGCGCACTTGGCATCCTGGGCGCGCATCTGTCCGGGTACCCACGAGAGCGCGGGCAAACGGCGAAGCGCTGGCACGGGCACCGGTAACAACTGGTTGCGAACGACCCTACTGGAATCGGCGTGGGCCGCGTCTCACTCTCGTGGGAGCTACTTGGGGGCGCAGTACCGTCGGATTAGCAAACGTCGAGGCCCCAAACGGGCCGCCATCGCCGTCGCGCACAGCATCCTGGTGATCGCGTATCACATCCTGCGGGAGGACGTGACATTCGCGGACCTCGGCGCCGATTACTTCGATCGAATGAATTCGATCAAGGCCAGGCGCTACCATCTCCGACGACTGGAGGAGCTCGGCTGCGACGTGAGCAAGGTGTCGGCGGCGTAGATCCCCGGTTGGAGAGAACTTTCTAGGTAAAGCCGCGGCCTTCTTCGCGAAGGACCCCCTGTGAAATTCGCGTGGATCCAAACGGAGAAGGCCACCTACCCCCTCGCGAAACTCTGTCGCTGGCTCGGGGTGACCCGGAGCGGGTTCTATGCCTGGTGTCAGCGACCGGAGTCGCCGCGCACGCGCGAAGACCGTCGGTTGAAGGTGCTGGTGCGCGCCTCCTTTGCGGCGAGCAAGCAGCGCTACGGGAGCCCTCGGGTGCACGAAGACCTGATCGAGCAGGACGAGCATGTGAGTCGCAAGCGCATCATCCGCTTCATGCAGGAGGACGGCTTGGTCGCGCGCGTCCGGAAGCGGTTCAAGGCCACGACGATGAGCGATCACGATCAGCCAGCGGCGGCCAATCTGTTGGACCGTCGATTCGAGGCACCCGGTCCGAATCAGCGGTGGGTCGGCGACACCACCGAGTTCGTGATCGGCAGCAGCGGCAAGCTCTACCTCGCGGTCATCCTCGATCTCTTCTCGCGGTTTGTGGTCGGCTGGGCCCTGAGCGCCATCAACGATCGCCACGTGACGCTCAAAGCGCTGGAGATGGCCCTGAAGCGACGGTGTCCCGACGCCGGCCTGTTGCATCATTCCGACCAGGGCTGCACGTACGCGAGTGAGGACTACCAAGCGGTGCTCGAAGTGAACGGGATCACCTGCAGCATGAGCCGTCGCGGCAATTGTTACGACAACGCCGTCATGGAGAGCTTCTTCTCAAGCGTGAAGAGCGAAGTGGCCGGCCGCTTCGAGAGCTGTGGCGAGGCCAAGATGGAGTTGTTCGACTACATCGAAGTGTTCTACAACCAGCGGCGCCGACACTCAACGCTCGGCCAGATCAGTCCGGCCGCGTTTGAACGGCGGGCCACTCAAGCGGCGTAGCTAAACCGTCCACGGGATCGGATCAAGGTCAGGGTGACAGCCTCAACCTACTCTCCGCTGAGCCCCTCTTGTCATGCTTGTGAGGTAACATCGCTAGTAGGAGGATAGATGGCAAAGCGTACTAGCAGCAAAGACGGTGGTCATGAACATCCGGGTGGTCGAACAACCGGAGAGACGATAACGGCTTTCGCGGAGGACCTGGGCGAGCTATTGGGCTCAGCCAAGGCCAAGGCCGAAGGCTGGCTGGGCCAGCGCATACAAATAGCGAAGTCCCTCGAAGGAATCCGTGATACCGCTTCGAAGCTCCTATCTGACCTCGGTCATCAGGCGGAGAGAGTGGCACGTAGAGGACGCTTGGCTGGCCGCAAGGTCGCTCTTGAAGGTGATCCGACCGCAACCATAGTCCCGAAGCGCAGGAAGATGTCAGCAGCCGCCAGGGCGAAGATTTCAGCCGCACAGAAGAAACGTTGGGCGACGTTGAAAGCGAAGGCGAAGAAGATGTAGGGAATACACTTTCCCGGGCGCTCTCCTCTGGTCAATTCTGCTGAGGACCATTTCACTCCAACACACAGATCACGCAACAAGGGGTCTTACCGTTGTGAATGGCTCGTTAGACCGAACGAGGGCGCCCGTTGCCCAGTCCCGCCGACAATACCAGCTCTGGAGAATGAGCCAGTCCGCGAGGACCTCCAGCTGGGCGGTGCCCAACATTCACAATCTGTTGAGCCGACCGACTTTCAGCTCTTCGACAAGCTCATCGTCGGCTTCCGCTTCTGCCTTCTGCTCGACCAAATACTGCTCGTTTCGCTCCTTCATAAGGCGCAACCTAGCACTCTTCGCCTTCGCCTTCTGAATCGCTGACTCCACAGCTTCGACGTTCTCTTTCGGCTCGGGTACTGACATGAGATCCCTCCCATTCAATCAGAGCCTTCGTGTGCAAAATGCGGGCGCATTTTCCTGCTGTTCTATTTGCTGCTACGCGGAAGCCAAGCCAGTAGAGTCGCCCAGCCCGCTTAGATGTCCGCGGTGGCGACAGGTTTGCACGAAAGATTCATGTTATTGGAGGTGAACAGTATGGCTAAACCACGTCCCAGCTCTACGCTAGACTGGACCGCCGAAGATGAGTACTGGCGCATGAATTACCGAAGTCGGCCCTACACCGGAGTGAGCGATTACGACTTCTGGGAACCTGCGTATCGCTACGGGTATGAATCCGCCCAGCGGTATCCAAACAAGACATGGGATACCGTCGAAGCTGATCTACGGTCTGGGTGGGATCATTATGAGTATCGCCGGCACACCCACACGACATGGGAGCAGATGAAAGATGCCGTGCGGGATGCGTGGGATCGCATCGTCGGCAATGAAGGCTAGCAGCAAGGCGGGCTCGCAACGGGCGGGCTCGCCTTCATCGTTAGCGGAACTCACCACGCGATACTGAACACTGAGAATAGAGAGATTGATCCTCGGAACTGGTCGACCTGAGCTCAGGCTGGCTCAACGAGCCCACGAAGGCTTCTACGAAGTCGCGGCGAAGCCACCCCTGGTCCATTTGACGACGAAGCACGCCAATGGCCTCGTCGATTGAAAGCGCACGCTGATAGGGACGATCCGTCGTGAGAGCCTCATAGACGTCCACCACACCGATGATCTGGGCCACAACGGGAATCTGATCGCCTCGCAGACGATCGGGATAGCCGGAACCATCGACGCGCTCGTGATGGGACCGGATGATCGGTCGAATGGGCTGGAACGATCGGAGGCTGGCACAGAGGACATCACCCACGACCGTGTGCGATCTGACCAGTTCATACTCGTCCGCCTCCAATGGGCCCCGCTTCCGCAACACGGCGTCGGGGATTGCCAGCATGCCAATATCGTGAAGAAAGCCACCCCGGTAGAGGACCTGCAAATCGCTGTCGGAAAGGTTCAACGTTCGGCCCACTCGGGTCGCGTGGTTTGCCATCCGTGAACAATGGCCCCGGCCGTAACCGTCTCTCGCTTCAATCATGGTAGCCAGGGTCATGATGATCGAGGATGCCGAATCGAGGTCATCGGTGTACCGTTTCAGGCGGGCGAGCGACCGTACCCGCGCGAGAAGTTCGCGCCGGTCGACCGGCTTTGACAGATAGTCGTCAGCACCGGCTTCAAGCCCTTCGACGCGCTGGTCGGTAGCGTCCAGAGCAGTGACAATGATGATCGGCGTCAGCCGCGTCGCGACATCCTGCCGCACGCGACGACAGACCTCGAAGCCGCTGATACCGGGAAGATTGACGTCCAGAAGTACGACGTCGGGTGAGTGTGCGGCGATGGAGGCAAGGGCTGATGGTCCGTCGACCGCGCACTCGACGCCATAGCCCTCAGCGCGAAGGACGCGGCTCAGAAACGATCGGATCCCTTGCTCGTCGTCGACTACGAGTACCGTCAGCGATCCCGACAGGGAGTGCGGTGACGGGTCGGCAGTCGTCACCGTCAGGCCGACACGCGTGGCGTGTCCAATGGCGCAGGCCGCGGCTCTGTGAGCTCGCGCACGAGGGCCACCAGGACGTCCGGCTGGATAGGTTTGAGGACGAACGACGCGCCGAACGCCCGGGCTTGGGCCTCGATAACGGGATCAGGAAATCCGGTCATGACGATGGCCGGCATGGCCTGCGGCTTCATGGCGAGGAGTTGAAGCCCATTGAAGTGACCGAGCCGCACGTCAGTAATGAGGAGGTCAGGCGCCAACTGCTCGAGGAGGATCTTGCCGTCCTGAACCCCGCCAGTGGCGGCCACGACATATCCCGCACGCTGGAGCACGGCGGAAAGAAAAATACGTACGTTGGCGTCATCATCGACGAGAAGTATGGTGTGGCGCATCGTCCTCCTTGCCGCTCGAGCCACCTGTCGAGCCGTTTCGGGATCCTTACCAACCGCTCACCCGGCGGGAACTTGAACGCATGCGTAGGTGCCTGGCGCACTGGGGCCGAGCACGCCGCGCGTCAGGGAATCGTGAATCGCTCCGTCCTCTGTTGAACACCGGCGAATCAAGAACAAGAGACTGGCCCCTGTGGACGGTGGCCTCACAGTCCGAGCATGGCACGCTGCCGGACGGCAAGCGTGTGCACAAGTGAACAGGTCACTGAAACGTGCCCTCACGGCTACTTCGGTATCAAGGCCAGATCGCCGGAGCGAAGAAGAGGCCGGGGGCTTGCCCGCCTCATTGAGTGGCCCGTCCACGCGGGTGGAAGATCGCGGCGAACAACCGGGCACGGCTGGATCCCGCGAGAATCGCGGGAACGCCACGAGATTCCGAGGCCGACGAGATCGGCCCGACTGAATTCGCCGAGAATCCGGCGATGTAAAATGGCCTCCATCTTGAAGCTGCGACCCTCCACGCGCGGGGAGGAGTACGCGGAGGAGCTCCCGGGTCCGCGCGGGACTGACGCTCTCGCCGAACGTTGAGTACCCTCTGGGCAGCCGCGGCCGCCCGGCGCGCCCGAGGCCGTCATCTCGCAACTCCAGCGGCACTAGCACCGAAAGGACTCGAAAACCATGACTCACCGCGCGATTGCCGAGGTCATCGGCACGTTCTGGCTCGTCCTGGGGGGCTGCGGCAGTGCCGTTCTCGCCGCCGCGTTTCCAGAGTTGGGTATCGGGTTCGTAGGCGTCTCGCTGGCGTTCGGTCTGACCGTGCTGACAATGGCCTACGCAATCGGGTCCATTTCCGGATGTCATCTGAATCCCGCCATCTCGATCGGTCTGTGCGTTGGCGGACGGTTTGACGCACGGAACCTCGCGCCTTACATCGGTGCCCAGCTAGTGGGCGCGGTTGCGGGAGCAGGCGTCTTGTATCTCATTGCCAGCGGTCGCGCCGGCTTCGACGTTGCGGACGGCTTTGCCTCGAACGGGTATGGTGCGCATTCGCCGGGCGGATACGCGCTCATGTCGGTGTTCATCGCCGAAACGGTGCTCACCGCGACATTCATGGTGGTCATCATGGGCGCGACTCACTCCCGCGTACCCAACGGCTTCGCTCCGATTGCCATCGGACTCTGCCTCACCCTGATTCACCTGGTGAGTATTCCCGTCAGCAATACGTCGGTGAATCCTGCCCGCAGTACCGCGACGGCCCTGGTGACCGAAGGCTGGGCGCTGAGTCAGCTGTGGGTGTTCTGGGTCGCACCGATTCTGGGCGCCGCAGCGGGAGGAGCCGTCGCGCGGATATTCGAAGCCGATTGATGGCCGGGTTTGATTCGGGGCGAGGGGCTGGCGTGTGACGTTGGCAGGCTAGCCAGGGTCAAAAGAGAATCACGGTTTCGTCGCCGAAGCGAAGTCGTCGGCCTGACGCGAATCGCGCACACCCACGGGATCTCGCGGCGGTAAAATCAATCGAAGACGTAGTCAAGGCACTGGTCGGAAGCATCGCACTCGGCGTCGAGGCAGGTCCCCTGCCAGCGACACCTTGAATGTGCTATTGCTATATGCCTGATGATGCGCGCGATATCGCTTCGCACCACCGCGTCGTTCGGCGACGATCGCCGGTTGAGACTAGTCACTGTCTCCACGATCGTGTTGTTACTCGCACGAGCCGGCACGGCACAGGAGGTCGATCCTGTCCTTACGCCGCCGCCGAATCTCGTCCTCAATAATCACGACAGTGTGCCTGTGGGGCCGTTCGGCGGCCTCGAAGGCTCCGCGTACGTGGCCCGCGTCAGCGATCCGTCTGCGGCCTGGTTCAATCCGGCGGGACTGGCGCGGCAGGCCGCGGCGCAGATCAGCGGCAGCGCGGGCGTCTATCAACACACGTCGGTCTCACCAACGGGCGCGCCGAACAAGGGGGGATCGACGCAACAGGTCCCAAATGTTGTCGGCCTCACGTTTGCAGCGCGCCCTGGATTGACGGTCGGTGCCGCGCTGGTGACGACGAACACGTGGATGCAGAAAAGCGACACGCAAATCGTCAGCATGCTCCCGATCGGGCCGCGGCGCTTCGGGTACTCGGCCGATTCGGACTTCGAGCAACGTGTGGCCGCGCTTGGCGTCGGCTACCACGGCCAGGGGCCATGGCGATTCGGCGGCGGCTTTGCGTTCTCGATGATGAATCTCCGGCTGGTGCAGACGGCAAGCGATCGCATCGCGACAAGCACGGACCTCGAGTCGCTGCTGGTCACGGTCCGTGTCGGAGGGTCGGCGGTGCAGATGCGGCTGCAGGGCGGGATGCAGTACGACGCGGGCCCGTGGCGCTTCGGCGCAGCGGTGCGCACTCCCGGTGCGACGCTCATGAAGAGCGCCAGTGTGACGCTCGATGGCACCATCGATACCGGCGCTTCATCGTCTGGAGCCTCGATTTTCGATCCGGACGCCACGCTCGAGTATCACCTCCCGTGGGAATTTCAGACCGGGGTTGCCTACGTTGGCGACCGCGTGACCTTGGAGCTGGACGCGCAGGCATACACGCCGGTGTCGGCCCATTCGCTCATTTCGACCGATCAGCCGTCCGTGCTGTACGAAGACTCGGGCGATCTCACCCCACCGTCCGTCGTCACGCAACCATTTCCGGGACTGACATCGGAGTCGGACGGCGTCGTCAACGTGGGGCTGGGAGGAAACTACCTGGTTCTGAAGAACCGCACGCTGCGCGTCCACGGGAGCGTGGGGAACAGCCGGTCGCCGGTGGGCGATCGAGACACGGTCTTCAACAAAGTGGATCTTCTGTCGTGGACGCTGGGCGTGAGCGGGTCGCTCGGGAAGTTTCTGTTTGCGGCCGGCTTCAATTCCAAGCACGGCACCGAGCACGACGTCATGCTCAGAAACCTTCTCGACGGGCAGGTGGTGCACACCCAGTCCGACGTCCGGACCGGTGGTTTCATCTACTCACTCGCCTATCAGTTCTAGAGGACAAGAATCGCCGGTCATGGTCAAGACCTGTGGTTGTGTACAGACCCGCTGGGGGGAGGACGCAGGCAACGAGACGGGACCTGGGTGTGTGACCTTCGAGAAGAACCTACGGGCCGCTAGTTCCGCAGGGCGAAGGTCACCAGCGTGTGTCCGGAAATGACGGAGACATACTGCTGCCCGTCGATGCGGTAGGTGATCGGTGCCATCACGATCGAGCCGCCGAGATTCGCCTTCCAGAGTTCCTTGCCGGTCTTCGCATCGAGCGCGTAGAAATATCCTTCTCGCCCGCCGGTGAACAGCAGGTCCGCCGCCGTCGTCAGGATGCCCGCATCGGTCACGTCGAATTGCGGAAAGGTCCAGACGCGCTTGCCGGTGCGCGGATCGAGCGCCACGGTCGCACCGCTGCCGACTTCGTTGGTCCAGTTGTTGATCGGACCGCGCCGGCCGATCCCGATGGCGGGTGCACCAGGGGCCGGGGTCACCACCGTGAAGCCGCCGCCGAGGAAATTACGGCCCGGCACATATTCCTGTTCCTCTTTCCGGTAGATTGTCGCGTAGTTTTCCCAGACCGAGAAATAGAACAACCCGGTGCGCGGACTGAACGAAGGCGGATACCAGTTGGTGCCTCCCTGATTGCCCGGCCATGTTGGCATGCCGGGCGGCTGCGGCGTCTGGATCGGGCGTCCGTTGGGATCGAGGCCGCTCGCCCAGTTCACTTTCACGAAGGGCTCACCGAGCAGGAATCGTCCGGTCTTGCGATCCAGCACATAGAAATACCCGTTCCGGTTCGCCCACATCATCAGCTTGGCGGGCTTCCCCTGCCACTCCATGTCGGCCAGCACCGGAATCTGCACCGAGTCGTAGTCGTAGCCGTCATTCGGCGTGAACTGGAAATGCCATTTCAGCTCGCCGTTGTCCGCGTCGAGTGCCACCACGGAATCGGAATAGAGGTTGTCGCCTGGCCGCTGATCGGGATTCCAATCGGGTCCGGGATTGCCGATGCCCCAATAGACGAGGTTCAGCGACGGATCGAAGGAGCCGGTGATCCATACCGAGGCGCCGCCCTGCATCCAATCGTCGCCGCTCCAGGTGTCGTGTCCGGGCTCGCCGGGTCCGGGAATGGTGTTGAAGCGCCACGCTTCCTTTCCCGTTTTCGCCTCATAGGCTGCGACGAACCCCCGGATGCCGAACTCGCCGCCACCGACGCCGATGATGACTTTGTCCTTCACGACAAGCGGCGCCATCGTGATCGAGTAAGCGAGCTTGACATCGGCTACCGTGATGTTCCAAAGCGGCCGGCCGTCCTTCACATCGAGCGCGATGAGATGCGCGTCGAGGGTGCCCATGAAGAGCGTGTCGCCCAGGATCGCGACCCCGCGATTGTTGGCGCCGCAGCAGACGCGGGCATCGGGCGAAGGCGTGTAGCGGTAGAGCCAGAACACTCTGCCGGTCTTCGCATCGAGCGCGATCACGTCGTTCGGCCGCTGGGTCACATACATGATGCCGTCGACGACGAGCGGGTTCGATTCCCAGGCCCCGAACACCTGATTCTGCAGCACCCATTTCTGTTCGAGGTTCTTCACATTGCGGGGCGTGATCTGATTGAGCGCGCTGAAGCGCTTGCTGTCATAGCCGCCGTTATGGGTCAGCCAATTCTGCGGCTCGGACGCCGCCCGCTCGAGACGCTCCGGGGTCACCTGCGCCTGCACGGCGACCGGGACCCACAATGCGACGACAGCCAGCCAGAGTAGGTGTCGCAGGGAGATGCGCATCACTGTCCCTTCAGCGAAAGAAGATAGGCCAGAAGATCCGCCAATTCCTCGGCAGTCAGCTTGCCGGCGAAGGACGGCATGCTGGAGGCGGTGCCAAGCTCGAATTCGCGGATATCGGACTTCGAAAGCGAGACGAGGCGTTCGCCTTCGTCGATCAGCTGCACCGTGGCAGTGTCCTCATTGAGCCTTCGCCCGCGGATGGTGCGCCCGTCGCGCATGACGATGCGCACGGGGCGATTGATCGGCACCATCGCGCGGCTCGGGTCGAGAAGGGACCGCTGAATCGCGGCCGGCTGCCGGATGGCACCGACCTCGCTCAGATCCGGCGCGGTGCGGGCGCCCCTGCCGCCCACACGGTGACAGCCCGCGCAAGCCCCCTTGCCGTCGTACACGGCCTTCCCACGCCCCGCGTCGCCCACCTTGAAGGGCGTCGCGCCTATGTCGAAGCCGGAACGGATGAAGGCGACGAGCCCGTTGAGCTCGGCCGGCTGCAATCGGAACGGCGGCATTCCGGCGGCGGCGACACCCGAGGTGATGGTGTTGCGAATGTCGTCGTCGGACGAAGCACGGCGGAACTGCTGACGGGGAAGATTCACCCCCGCAACGCCATCCCCATTCTGGCCATGGCACAGCGCGCATTGCGCCGCGTACAGGCGGGAGCCGGTCTGGATATCAACGGTGCTGTATTGGTGATCCTCGACTTGTGCGCCGGCGCGCTCCGGAGTGGCCGCAAACGCCGCGAGCCAGGCGGAAAACAATGCAGGCGCTACCCGGGGACGAAGCCACGATCGCATTGGGCAATTCTACGTGAAGGCGGCTGAACGTTGACCGACGCCGGCGGGTCGGCGCGTCTTTCCGAGCGGCCGCGCGGCGTTCGGACCGGCGATTACTGGAAAACCGCATCTCAATCCCGTATCCTCTTGAGAAAATCGCCCGCGAAAGAGGCGACTCAGGTTTGGAGGACAAAGCCACATGAAGGTATTCACTCTGGCGGCCGGTGCGACCGCGCTCGCCATCGCGGTCGGTGTCGGTTTCGTTGCCGCACAGCAGCCCCAACAGCCGCAGGGACCGCAGCCGTTTTTTGTCGGGAATCGTCTCGGCCTGCCGATCATCCCGGCAGCCGAGGGCGCGTTCAACCCGATGTCGTCGAACGTGAAGGTCTACGGCTCGATCTACTCGGCCGAGAGTTGCTCCTACGATTCGGTCCGCAACCTGATCGTCGTCCCCAACCGGAGCGTCACGCAAGACGTGCAGACGAACAACGGCTGGGTGTCGCTCATCAACCACGACGGCTCCGTTCACACGGCGCGATGGATCGGCGTTCAGGCGCCTGGCGCGCAGCGAGCGAATATGACGCCGCCGCTGGTCTTGAATGAGCCCTCTGGCAGCGACATCGCCAACGGGATGTTCTACGTGTCGGACCGCGACGGCGGGACCTCGCCGAGCGATCCCCTGGTGGCTGTCATCCGGTGGTTCAACATGACGACCGGCGCGCCGGCCGGCGAGGTTCGCGTCCCCCGATCCACGGGCTTCAACGACATCGAGGTCGCCGACGACGGGACGATCTATGCGACGCAGACGGGAATTGGCGGGCAGACGCCGGACCCGACGACCTGGCAGGTCTGGAAGATCACGAAGGACGGCACCGCGACAATGTGGATTCAAGGCGCCCCGCTCCGTCAGCCGAACGGGATCGCCTTCGACCAGGCGGGAAACATCGTGGTGATCAACATTGGCAACAACGAGGTGCTGACGTTCTCGCCGGCTGCCCAATTGACCAAGACGGAGACCGCCGTGCAGGCCGGCAACGACGGTCTGGTGATCATGCCAGACGGCACCAAGTATGTGAGCAGCGTTCAAAACGGCGGCGTCTCGCGGATCCGTCCTGGCCGCCCGGCGGAACTGATCGCGCAGAACATCCCGAACCCCGCGTCGATGTGCTACGACGCGGGAGCCAACCAGCTCGTGATCCCGATGAACGCCAACAACGCGCTGGCGTTCATCCCGCTGAATTAGTCAATTTGAGGACCGGCTGATCGCGATCAACCTCCGGCTGGAGCCGGACACTACGTGCATCAATGGATCGTGAGTCCAGCCATCCGGTCACCTGATCGTTGATTCAGTCATAGGCGAGACGTCCAGATGACCGAATGACCAGTGCGCCCTTTCGAGGAACGTAGTGTCCGCCTTCAGGCGGACCGTTGATTGCCATCGAGGTCCGGCTGCCAGCCGGACACTACGTACGTCTATCGCGGTACGTCTATCGGGCGAAGACTATCGTCGGGTGGTCGGGCCGCTCGTTTGGGGCCGCTCGTTGATCTCGATATTGGTGCCCCACGGGTCGGTGATGAACGCGATCCCGACGCCCTGGTCATTGACCGAGTAAGGCCGATCGAGCTTGATGTTGTTGGCCTCGAGCTTCTTGATGAAGGCCTTGAGGTCTTTCACGTCGAAGCCGATGTGATCGAGGACGCGGCCTTTCGTGGGCGCCTGCGGGGCGTCGGCCTTGTTGAACCGAAGTTGCACGCCCGGGAGGTCGGCGATCGGCGCCTTGTTGCGCAGGCCGGCCTTGGCGCCGAAGATTTTCCCATACCATGCCTGGCTGTCCGCGACGGCCGCCTCCGGCACGAAGAAATGGACGTGCTCACTCTGGATCGGCATCGACTGGTTCTTGTTTTCCAGGATTTCGATGCGCAGCCCGTCGGGCGTGTTGACGAAGGCCTGATCGAGCCGGCCCTCGTTTCCGGGCGAGACCGGCACACCGGCGGCCTTCCACTGGGCGACCTGCTCCTGCACGTTCTTGACGATGAAACCGACGTGGTTGACCACCGAACCTTGACTCGGGCCAGTCGGCGGCGGGGTGCCCGGGGCCGCATCGAGAATGATCATGACGCCGGGGAAGATCACGCGGCGGCGGCCGCCCGCCTGGTTCGGCTTACCGCCCATTCCGACAAAGATCTTCTCGTTGGCCGCGATGTCCTTCGAATTGAGATGCCAGTGACCGTTGGTGACGCCGGTGTCGTTGAACGGCATCGACTGCGCCGACGCCGGCGCGGCCGCAAGCGTCGACGCGAGCAACAGGACTGCGAACAATGCTGTCTTCATGGCTTCCTCCCAGTGGACGCGCTCTTCACCAGCTGGCCGGCAATCGGCATTGAACGCTATCAGCTGGCGGGGATGCGCGTGGTCCGCGTCGGTCGTCGAGTTGCACGAAGGATAAGCAACTGGACCTCGCATGTCAAAGCAAAGTCGTGGGTGTCCTGACCGACCGAGGGACCGTTTGGCCATAGGCCAGGCCAGCCCGTCCGTGCGGTTGAGCATCCCGGATTCCGGTCGCCGCCTGATGGCGCAGGCGGATACGCGCGGCGGACGGGTCGTGCGCCCCTCGGGGACGAGGGTGAACGCCAACCGCGCTTCGATTCTGCCGATATACTCACGTCACCCGTGTTCCTCAGCACCCCCATCTCCCTTTTCAGTTTCAGCAGGAGGGTCTCATGAGTCAGGATCCGTTTCATCGACCGACCGATAGTCGGGTCTCGCGCCGCGAGGCCATTGGGAAAATCGGTGCAGCCGCGGGCATTGCGGCCTTTGCCCCGAACCTTGTGGCGGAACAGGCCCCCGCGGCTCCGGCTCCTGCCCCGAACGCGGCGCGGGGCGTCCCGCCGAGCGTCATCTCCAGCCCCCCTCGTGATTTCGGCCCCAATGCAGGCCCGGTGACGTACCCCGATCCGGACGTCATCACCATCGACCAGGCCTTTACGACCCTTCGAGTGAATAACACCGGGATTCATCGGCTGTTCACCGGCGGAATGCACGACGAGGGACCCGCATGGTGCGCTCAGGGACGCTATCTGGTCTGGAGCGATATCCCGAACGACCGCCAGCTGCGCTGGATCGAGGACGACAACCGGGTCACGGTGTTCCGGACGCCATCGAACAACAGCAACGGCAACACGTTCGACCACCAGGGCCGGCAGATTTCATGCGAGCATCGCGGCCGCCGCGTCGTTCGGTACGAGCACGATGGCTCCGTGACCGTGATCGCTGAATCCTATCAGGGCAAGCGCCTGAACTCGCCTAACGACGTCGCCGCGCATCGCGACGGAAGCTATTGGTTCACCGATCCGTTCGCCGGGGCCTCGTTGTACGAGGGAATGCCAGACGCTCCCGGCGGCCTCCGCAACCTGAACGGGCTGCTGAACGGGAAGATTGGTCAGCCGGTCGGGTCCGGTACCCTCAAGGGCGAATTGGCCTCGAACATCTATCGAGCCGACCCATCCGGCCGGGTGGACATGCTCATCAGCGAGGAGGCCTTCGGCGGAGGAGGCAACGGCATCACGTTCTCACCCGACTACAAGAAGGTCTACATCGTCAGCAGGCAGCTTCCGTGGGTCTTCGACATCGGTCCCGACAACAAGATCAGCAACCAGAAGCAGTTCTCCGATCTCATGGTTGATGGCGTCAGATGCGCAACCGATGGCATGCGGTGCGATATCTACGGCAATCTGTGGTGCAGCAGCAACGCCGGCGCCAACCTTGGCTATAGCGGCGTGACGGTGTGGTCGCCTGAAGGGAAGCTGCTTGGGCGGATTCGGCTGCCGGAAACCACTGCCAACCTGACCTTCGGCGGCGCCAAGCGCAACCGGCTGTTCATGACCTCGGGTCAATCGCTGTACGCGCTCTACGTCAACACGCAGGGCGCAGCTCCTGGCTAGACCTGTTCACGATCGTGCGGACCTGCCGCTTCCCCGCCTTCGGCGCATCAGTGAGTCTCGGGGCGCTGGACTGAGGCGTGCGACCGAGGGCGGGGTCCGCCACGACACGCACGACTGACGCATCCCAAGGACGGGCGGGGCGCTTTTGCCACGCCACCTCCAGGATGTAGACTCCCCAGCCTGGTGCCACACCGGCTGACCGTACTCGCAGCCATCCGATCTGGCGAGGAAGAGCGTCTCCGGGACGTTCTCCGGTCGATCGGAGACGACATCGCGGGCAGGACCCTGAAGGACGCTGCGGACCGTCCCCACATCGACTTCTCCCGCAGCCGGACCACTCACTTCGCGCGCTTCGCCATCCTCGACGACCCGGATCGCGGGCCGGAACGCAGGCGCTTGCTCTACTCGTCGAACTACGACGGCGATCTCGACAGTCACCTGGCGGAGGTGATGGCCCTCACCTCGGACATCGACGCGATCTGGGGCCGCTGCGAAGCCTATGCGGACGCAGCCCGATTCGGATCCTTCATTCGCGCACACGCTTGCGAGACGCAAGCCTTCTACATCGCGTTCCGCGACGAAACGGTCGAGCGCATCCGGCAATCCATCGCGCTGCGTCGTCAGTCGCAGCCCTTGCTCGACGCGGCGTCGGCGGGGTCCCTTGCAACGATCGTCCCGGGCCTTTCGACCGTCGAATCGGCTTGGGTCTTCGCCATCCGCCACGCCGTCACTACGGCTGCCTCGGACCTCAGTGTCTCGATCGAACGATTGATTCGGGCGGTCCCGATCGTGGTTGACCTACCGCGAGCGGTCGTTCGGTCCGGCTTTGCGAACGTCGTTCTGGGAGCACGCCGGATCACCGCGAGCCTCAACCGATATGCCCTGGTCCGATGGCTCAACTGGATCATCCGCAATCGCGTGCCGCCCCGGAGATCGACGCACTTCGAGCGTCGGCCTCGACAATCGCGCCGTCCTGGCTCCGATCGAGCCGGGCGATGAGACTCCGCGGGATCACGACCGGGTGCCTCCGGCGTTCAGGGAGGACGTGGTCGCGCAAAACCAGCTCACATTGATCACGGTGGTGCGCCCGGGACAGGCAGATCGCGTGCGAGCCGTGATGTCGGCCATCGACTCGTACTCCAAGCGGCTGGCGCCGCCCGGTTCGCTCATCGGCATCAGCACAATTCACTTCGTCAGGTGGCTCCTGATCGACAACGACCGGCGGCTCATCTCGCGAATCCCTATCATGCGGCAGAGCGGCTGCGGGATCTCGGCATCAACGGCTCCTACGTCGTGTACCGCAAGCTCCAGCAGGACGTCGCGGGGTTCTGGCAATTCATGAAACGCGAGAGCCTCCGCAGCACGGGGGCGGAAGATACGGGTTACATGATCTGGCTGGCGTCGCGATGCGTCGGGAGATGGCCGAGCGGTGCGCCGCTGGTTCTGGCTCCGCACGCCGACGACCCTCGGGCCGGCGCCCGCGACGATTTCCTCTACGGCGACGACGCGGATGGTCTGGCGTGCCCCCTCGGCGCGCACATCCGTCGTACCAACCCCCGCGACGTCATCAAGCCCTACGCCACCGCTCAATCCCTCAGCATGTCCGAGGCCCATCGTCTGCTCCGTCGCGCGCGGACCTTCGGCCGGCCGCTGTTCGACCCGTCGATCCTTGTCGATCCCACGAACCCGGGTGCTCGACACGCCCTGCTCGAGCTCGCCGACGACGGCGGCGCGCGCGGTATCCATTTCTTCTGCGTGAACGCGAGCATCAGAAGCCAGTTCGAGTTCGTGCAGCAGACATGGTGCAACAACCCCCGCTTCGGCGGCCTCAACGACAACAAGGACCCGATCGTAGGCGACAACGCCCGGGCGAATCGGACGCCGAGCCACATGACGATCCCGCAACGGCCGTTCCGTGTACGAACAGCGGCACTGCCGCGCTTCGTGACGGTGAGGGCCGGCGCGTACCTCTTCATGCCGAGCCTGACGGCGCTGCGCTTCCTCGCCGCTCTTCGCGGTGATTGACCCACATGATCACTCGAACCATCATCGAACCGTTCCGGATCAAGTCCGTTGAAGCCGTCAAGTTCACGACCCGGGGCGAGCGCGAGGCGGCGCTCGCCGCAGCCGGCTACAACGTGTTCGGGCTGCGCGCCGAGGACGTGCTGATCGACCTGCTCACCGACTCCGGGACCGGCGCCATGTCCTCCGCCCAGTGGGGCGCGCTGATCCAGGGCGACGAGTCCTACGCGGGCAGCCGCTCCTTCTACCGGTTTGAGCAGGTAGTAGGAGACCTGACCGGCCTGAAACACATCATCCCGACGCATCAGGGACGCGCGGCCGAGCGGATCCTGTTCCACACCGTGCTGAAGCCAGGCGAGATCGTCCCGAACAACAACCATTTCGACACCACAAGGGCCAACATCGAGGTCGAAGAGGCGGAGGCGCTCGACCTCGTGATCCCAGAGGGACGCGTCCCCTCCCTCCTCCACCCGTTCAAGGGCAACATCGACCTGAATGCGCTGGAGCGGCTGCTCGACGATCAGGCCGACCGTGTCCCGCTCGTCATGGTGACCGTGACGAACAACTCCGGCGGCGGCCAGCCCGTCTCGCTCGAGAACCTGCGCGGCGTTCGAACGCTGTGCGATCGCTACCGGAAGCCGTTCTTCCTCGACGCGTGCCGATTCGCGGAGAACGCATGGTTCATCAAGACGCGCGAAGCGGGCCAGGCCGGACGGACGCCGAAGGCCATCGCGCGGGAGATGTTCTCGCTGGCCGACGGCTGCACGATGTCGGCCAAGAAGGACGGTCTCGCGAACATCGGCGGGTTCCTGGCGATGAACGACGACCGATGGGCTGAGAGCGCCAGGAACTTGCTCATCCTCACCGAGGGATTCCCCACCTACGGCGGGCTCGCGGGGTACGACCTCGAGGCAATCGCCACCGGTCTCGAGGAGGTCGTCGAGGAGCCGTACCTGCACTACCGCATCCGCTCCACCGAGTACCTGGCGGACAAGCTGGTCGCAGGCAACGTGCCGATCATCCTGCCCGCTGGCGGGCACGCGATCTACATCGATGCTCGAGCGCTGCTGCCGGAGATTGCGCCGCTGGCGTACCCGGGGATCACCCTGGTGAACGCCCTTTATGTCGAGGCCGGCGTGCGGGGCGTCGAAATCGGGACGGTCATGTTCGGGCTGCACCCGGACGGCTCGGAAACGCCTGCCCAAATGGATCTGGTGAGGCTCGCGATTCCCAGGCGGGTCTACACGCAGTCCCACATCGATTACGTCGCCGAAGGTGTCATCGAAGTTGCGCGCACGAAGGATCGCCTGCGCGGGTACCGGATCGTCTCGGCGCCACAGGCGCTGAGACATTTCACGGCCCGGTTCGAGCCGCTCGGTGAGAAATAAACCTGATGTCTCTAGCTCTCAGTCGTCAGCGCAGCTCCCGCACCTCCCCCGACCGCTGATAGCTGAAGGCTGAGAACCGCTGTTCCGACTCGAGACGGCTCTGAACGATCGCTTGGCAGAAGCGAGGTTACCCGCCGATGCCTTGCAACAGCGCCGCGTCGATCTCGTGGATCACGCGGTCGGCAGCGGCGCGCGGATCGGGGGCGCGGAGAATCGGGCGGCCCACGACGAGATAGTCGGCGCCGAGCCGAATGGCCTCGGCGGGAGTGGTATGCCGCTTGTGATCGTCGGTCGTCGCCCCCTCGAACCGGATGCCCGGACTGACGATGAGCGTCGGCCGCGGGAAGGCGGTCCGGCACCACTGGATGGCTGGCCCGGACGCAATCACGCCATCGCATCCCGCGGCAAGGGCCGATGTCGCGCGCGCGAGGACGTACGTTTCCAGATCTCCGCGCGTACCGGCCGTCTCGGCCAGGTCCTCCGCGTCGAGGCTCGAAAGAAACGGCACGGTGAGCAGCTTGGGCTCATCGTGCCCGCGGCCGTTCCTGGCCGCGGCCGCCGAGCGGATGGCCGCGACAGGCATCGATTCGCTCAAGGTGAGAAACGTCACGCCGTTGTCGGCACACATCTCGATGACAGCGCGGATCGTGTTGCCGATGTCGCCTGGCACTTTCAGATCGACAAACACCTTTTTCGCCCGCAGCGATTGCAGGAGGGTCGGCAGGCCACCTGTGATGAACAACTGGAGGCCTACCTTGAAGAACGAGACGTTGTCGAGTTGGTCGACCGTGCGCAAGGCGGCATCGACGCTGGGAACGTCGAGCGCGACGATGAGGCGATCGGCGCCTCGCAACTGACTCGGCAAGGTCATGTCTACCGCGTGTGGGACCCGTACGCGAGCGGTGCTGCCAATGCGCTCCAGTCGCCCCGGCGTTGACGGCCTACATGGCCGGGCCGCCGGCCGCGCTGGGAAGCGGGCCGTTCGAGACCGCGGCTACTTTATAGAGCGGCCGGTTGTTCTGTCAACGTCGAGACGTCTGCAATATTGGTGCTTTGGCGGACGACCATGATCCGCGGCGCGGGGGCCGCCGATCGGAACGGTCGATGACTGCCGACGCCAACGTTCTTGGCCGTCTGCCCAACGTCTGCGCCGCGAAGGCGAAGGCAGACATCACCTGCGTCGAACGAGCAGGGATCTCCGTTGTGTCCGGCTTCTGGCCGCCCTCGCCGACGCCGATCGCGACGATGATCCGCCGTTGCGTGATACGATTTCTGGCCGTTTGGTTCGGGCAGTCAACGCTCGCGTCCGACAACAGGCGCGTCATGAATGCGGACAGAAACAGCGGGGCCGTGCGGCGGCCTCACAACCGAGTTGCAGACCGGAGGCGATGATGACAGGAACGATTCGAACATTGCGCGTCGACAAGGGGTTTGGGTTCATCAAGGACGAGGCCGGGAAGGACTACTTCTTTCACCAGAGCGCGGTGTACGGCGAAGGGCTCGCGGATCTACGCGAGGGCGACAGCGTTGAATTCGACGTCGGCCAGGGGCCGAAGGGCCCTCGCGCCGAGAACGTCCGGCGCACGTCCACCTAGCGCGCGCTCGGGCGAGCAGGCAATAGCCTGAAAGCGCGAACGGCGTGGATAATCAGGACAGCAGCGCCTGAAAGGCCTTACCGACCCGCACGTACTCTTCGTACCGGCGTTGATACCGTTCGAGCTTCTCCCGCTCGACGGCCTCGAGTCGCGCCCGGCCGACCGGCGATCCGTCCGGTCCCTGAAGCGTGGCTTCGATCTCGGCCACTTTGAGCCTGTACTCGGTGTCGTGGGCCTGTTCCCAGATCAGCCATTCGGCCGTCCATCGCGAATGGGCGGCTTGAATCTGATCGACACTGAACGGAAACCTCGAACCGGCCGCTCCATCGAGCGCCGCGCATTCTTCAGGGAACAGCTTTCGCGCCGTGCCCGCCAATGGCTGCCAGGCGAGGAGCGCGCGGGGCTCGTGCGCGGCTGCCGCGACGCCAGGGGCAAACAGCGCCATCAGCCGAAGGGATCGCTCGCGGACGCCCAGGTGCTGATTCACGCGCGCAGCGGACGCCAGGCGCCAGAGCGCCCATGCGGCGGCCGCGCCCGAGGCGGCCACGAGAAGAATCGCCGCGGCCAGCAGTTGCATCACGTGCGGCTAGTACCTGCAGAACGACGTGCACCCGTTCACCTTCGAGCTTCTCCCGGCCCTTCAGCTCGACCAACTCGATGAGAAACGCCAGAGCATGCACGTCGCCCCCAAGCTGTCTCACCAGCTGGCTCGTGGCGCCCGCCGTGCCGCCGGTTGCCAGAAGGTCGTCGACGATCAGAACCCGTTGCCCGTCGCGCACCGCATCGTCATGGATCTCGAGTGAGTCGGAGCCGTACTCGAGATCGTAGGTGGCCTTGGTCGTCTTGGACGGCAGCTTGCCCGGCTTGCGGACAAGCGCAAACCCGGCGCCGATGCGGTCGGCAACCGCCGCGCCGAGGATGAACCCGCGACTTTCGATGCCGACCACGAGCTCGATGCCTTGCCCCGTGAACGGCGTGGCAAGACTGTCGATCGCCAGCCGGAAGCCAATCGGATCCTGCAGCAGCGTCGTGATGTCGTAGAAGAGAATGCCCGCTTTCGGGAAATCGGGGACGTGGCGAATCTTCGTCTTGAGCTGATCCATGGTTGTCCCGGCGGTCGGCCGGCTGCTACCGCATGCGAAAACCGGCGTCGGCGCCACTCACGCCCTCTTCGGTGGCGTCAACGTGGTCCACTTTCGCCCCGGGCGGCCCGTGCCTGACGTGGCGCTCGAACCGTTCGATCGCCTCCGCCTCGCCCTCCGCCGAGATCTCCACGCGGCCGTCCGGCAGATTGCGCACCCAGCCATGCAGCCCCTCGCGGCTCGCCGTTGTCTGTGCGAAGACGCGAAAGCCGACGCCCTGAACGCGGCCGCTGATCACGTATCGACGCGCGAGTCGCATGGGGGAACGAAATTATATGTTAGTCCCGCGTCAGGACGACGAACTTGGTCAAGGGGGCCTTCCGCTGCCACAGTGCCTGCCCCGAGGTCACCCACATCCCTTCGCGGGAGTGCACAACGCGCAACGGCAGCCCCAGCGGAACCAGATCGCGGTAGGCCTCGGCGGTCGTCGCGCAGTAGACCTGCCCTGGCTCGTCGAGCCACTTACGGGCCTGTTCCGGAGCGTCGAGCACCTCGGTGTGGCGGCCCACATAAAATCTGAACGCCGTGTTCCACCGGTTCAAGCGGTAGGCGCAGATTCTGGCGTCCGGGCCTGCCGCGGCGGCCACCCAGCGGGCGATGTCAGGCACGACTTTTTTCTCCTCCAAGGCCGGCACGACCCACAGGAGCAGGCCGGCGTAGGTAACGCCAAGAGCCGTCAACGTGATCCAGGGAGCCGCCGGCACGGGGGCGTGCGGCGTCATCGACCGCCAGGTCACGATCGCTCCCGCGCACACGAGCGCGCCCGGCACGAGAAGCGCCGGCACGGGCAGCGCGAGGCGCGCGATCATCAGAAATGCGATCGCCAGCCCCGCCCCAACGAGCAGCGGTCCCATCAGCCGCGACCCGACAAGCACGCCGGCGCGCGCGCGATGCCCCGCGTCGTGACGAAGCGCGGACCAGGCTCTCGCGGCGATCAGACAAAGGGCCGGCGCCGCGGGAAACACGTAGTGATCGAGCTTGAAGCTCGAGAGACTGAAGAACACCACGATCGCGGCGATCCACGCCCATAGCAGCACCTCGAAGGTGTCCGGCGCATCCGGCGAGCGCCGCGCCCGGATGTCGTCATAAAGACGACCGAGGATCAGGCCGCTCCACGGCAGCATGCCCACGATCACAAGCTGAATGTAAAACCACCAGGGCGGCTGTCCCTGATACAACGGCTGCGCAAACAGCCGCACGTTTTCGTTCATCACGTAGCCCTGGACGAAAGCGTCATCGAACCGCCGCCACATGTAGAAGAACCAGGGAGCCGACAGGACCGTCACCAGCAAGAGACCCAGCATCCAATGGAGACCGAGAAGCCGGCGCCGGGCGTCAGCCGAGACCGCGATCGCCAAGGCGAACGCGAGACCGGCGAGCACGATCGCCAGGGGTCCCTTGGTCAACGTGGCGAGCGCGAGCAGGACGTAGCCTCCGTACTGCAGGCGCGGCCGGTCACGCAGCGCGGCGACAGTGAGCATCGCGGCGCCGCCGAACAGGAACGCGGTAAAGACCGTGTCGAGGATGGCGTAGCGACTCAGCGCGAACAGCGACGGGTTGACCGTCAGCAGCAAGCCGGCCACGAGACCTATCTCGGCCGAGGCCAGCGTGAGGCCGACCCACCACGTCGTGCCGACGATTGCCAGCGCGGCGAGAGCCGGCACGAGCCGCGACGCGCCCTCCGTCGGACCCAGCATCCGCATCGGAATCGACTGAAGCAGGTGGAAGAGGATGGGTTTGTCGAAAAACGGCTCGGCGTTGTAGTAGGGAGCGAGCCAGTCACCGCTCGCAATCAGTTCCACGCTCGTCTGGGCGTAATGCGCTTCGTCAGGGTCCCAGAACGTGGTGGCGCCAAGCCGCCAGAAAAGCACCACAAACAGAAGGCACCCCCAGCCGATGACAGGAACGGCACGGCTGGGCCGGTTGAACATCGTCAGGGTCAAAATGCGCTAAAGCTGGGCTTCCAGGCCCCGGCGTCGGCCATGTGCGCAGAATTATACATGCCCCTTCGACTAACATTTCAGTGAGGGATGCCACGTTCGCGTCGTCAACGCATTGCGCTCGGTCTGACCCGTGGCCTGGTCTACTCCATCGCGTTCATTCTGCTGGTCGTCGGTCTCGTGTTCGCTGCCCTCGAAACGGGCTGGGGCAAGAACCAGCTCCGCGCATTGATCGTCCGGCAGGCCAACCAGTACCTCACCGCCACGCTCGAGATCGACCGCTTGCAGGGATCTCTTGTCAGAGGTCTCCGGCTCACCGGCGTCCGGCTGTCACAGGATGGTCGAGTGCTCGTCTCGATCGAGGACGTGTCGGTAGACTACAGCCTCCGCGAGCTGTTCGATCGCGGAGTCGTCGTCCGTGGCATCCGGATCGTGCGACCGCACGTCAGCGCCGGGAGGCTGCCCGACGGCCGGTGGGATCTGTCGGCGCTCGTCAAACGCGAGGCGCGTGATCGGCAGCGGACCGGGCCCTCGCGGCCGATCACCCTGCAATCGGTCGAGGTCGTCGACGGAACAGTCGTGCTCCGGGATCCGCTGAAATACGGGCCGGCCTTCGTTCCCACGCGATACGACGCGCTCAACGTGTCGTTGACGTATGCGTACGAGCCGGTCGCCTGGACCCTTTCCTTTGCCCACGCGTCGTGGAAGGGTGACGCGCCAAACCTCACCGTCACACGACTGGCGGGCTCGATCGCAAGCGGAAGCGGCGGACTGTCGTTCACGGACCTCAAAGTGGAGACACCTCGGACGACGTTCACGCTCGATGGGCGCATCATCCGCGACGTCAAGCCGACAGTGGTGGACCTGCGGGTGATAGCGGATCGTTTTGCATTCCAGGAATGGACCGGCGTGATTCGCGAACTGCGGAACGTCGTCGTCGAAGCTGCCTTCGACGTCAGCCTGAAGGGCCCGCTTGCGAAGCTCGCCACCGGGATCACGCTTCACTCCAATGGCGGCGGAGTGCATGGCGCACTCGTGCTCGACACGACCGCCCCAGGCTGGCGCGGGACCGGAGCAGTCGAGCTCACGCACCTGGATGTGTCGCGGTGGTTCAACCTGCCGGATCGGCCCTCGGACGTTTCAGGACACGTGGACTTCAATCTCACGCGGTTCGCGCCCAGGTTCCCTCGCGGCTCGTACGTGTTCAAAGGCGGACACACCGCGTTTCTCGGATACAAGGCCGACAGTCTGAACGCCCACGGCACGATCACCGATCGGGAGGTACGCATTGCCGCGGCCAGCGGCATCGCGTACGGATCGGACATCACGGTGAAGGACGGTGAGATCGCAATCGATCGACCGTTTGTCTTTCACTTCGCCGGCACGGCCGGCCAGGTGGATCTCCGCGCGCTGCCGGAATCCTTTCCGGTTCCCCACGTCGAGAGCCGGCTGGCCTTCGACTACGACGTCACCGGCCAGTTTGCGTCGTCCTTCGTCGATGCCCATGCCGTGTTCGCGGCCTCGGAGTTCCTGGGCGCAACAGTAGGCGCCGGTACCGATCGGATCGGTGAATACCTCGGTGAGGCCGTTTCGATACAGCGGTGAAGGCGACCTCGATCGCGTGGTGCTGAATCGCTTCGGGGAGGGACTCGACATCCTCTGGATGCAGGACCCGCGCTACCGGGGAACGCTGTCAGGGCACTTCCATGTCGAGGGCTCGGGCGCCGACCTGGCGACGATGGAACTGACCGGCGGCGGGCGGCTGGCGCGTGCCGAGCTGTTCGATGGCCGGCTGGAAGTCGCGGACGTTTCCGTTCACATCGAAGCCGGCTCGCTCGAGGCCACCTACGATGGCCGCTTTTCGACGGTGAATCCCTCCCTCGCCCTGGCCGATCGACGTTTCGAGGGCTTGCTGAGCGGAACCGGCCGGGCGCGGATCGCCGTGCGGGACCTGCTCGTCCGCTCGCCGGTGCTCGCCGACTACGACATCGACGCGACTGCGTCGCTGACATCGTCGACGGTGCGCGGCGTGCCGCTCGACTCGTCGAACATCGACGCGAGCCTGGCTGGCAGCGTCCTGACGGTGAGGCAGGTCCGCGTCGCTGGCCCGGCAATCGACGGACAGGGGGCCGGTATCGTTCAGCTCGACGGCGAGCGCAGCTCGCAGTTCGACTACGACATCGCGCGCGTCGATCTCTCGCTCGCGGGCGAACGCCTCGGCCGCGAGGTGTTCGGGGAGATGAAGACCAAGGGCCGCCTGACCGGCCCCACCACGGCCCTCAGGCTCGAGGGTGAGGCCACAATCGATCGGTTCGAGTCCTCCGGGGTCAAAGCGATGGTCACGACGGCGTCCTACGACGTCACGATTCCGCCGGCCGCGCCGGCCGACCTCAGCGCTCGCGTCACAGCCAGAGCGTCCTTGGTCGAGCTCTTCAACCAGCCGCTGGAGCAGGCAGAAGGCACGGCGACATACGCCGGCGAACGCCTCACCCTCGACCTCAAGCTCCGCCGGAGACAAGGCGTGGAAGGCTCGGTCACCGGTGCGATGGTCGTTCACAGGGATCGGCGGGCGCTCGACCTCTCGAGCCTGATGATGACGCTCCTCAACACTGGCTGGCAGCTCGAGCCTGCTGCCGTGCCGCGGACGGTCACCTGGGACGAGGCCGGCATCGCGCTGCCCCCGTTGATCTTCCACAATACGGAGAACGCAGACGCGCGCATCGCGCTGTCGGGTACATGGAGAGGGGATGGTGAGGGTGCGCTGCGGATCACGGCGACGCATGTGTTTCTCGACACGTTCGCGCGCCCCGTCGAGCAGCCCGCCCGTTACGGCGGAGTGATCGACCTGGACGCGACGGTCCGGGGCACGCGCGATCGGCCGACCGTCACCAGCCAGCTGACCGTGACCAACGGCCGTATCAGAAGATTTTCGTACGAGAAGCTCACGGGCCGGGTGGACTACGCCGACGGCATGCTGGATATGGACCTGCGGCTCGACCAATCGCCGGGGATCTGGCTGACCGCCGTCGGAAGTACACCCGTTGCGCTGTTCGATCGGGAGCTGCCGGAAAAGCCGATGAACATCGCCGTTCAATCCAGTGCGATCAGCCTTGGTCTCCTTGAAGGCCTCACAGGCAGGGTCCGCGACGTCGCGGGGCAAATGATCGTCGATCTGACGGTCGTCGGCACGAGTCACGACCCTCATTTCACGGGATCGATTGACGTGACCCAAGCCGCTTTCCTGCTCACTGCCAGCGGCGCCAGATACAAGAACGGACAGGCGGCCCTGCGGCTCGCCGCCGATCGCCTCAATGTCGAGCAGTTTCACCTCGAAGACAGCGCCAGCAGGACGCTGGACATGAAGGGCAGCCTGGGCACTCACGAGCTGCGAGTGGCGGACCTCGAAATCGACGCGGTAGCGTCACGCTTCGAAGTTCTCCGGAATGAGTTCGGCAGGGTCGATATCGACGCGCGCCTGAGCTTCCGCGGTCAGTTCGAATCGCCGAGGGTGACCGGCGCGATCACCGTTGTCGCCGGCGAGCTCAACGTGAACGAGATTCTCGATCGCGCTCTGTTCCGTCTGTACGCGACTGAAGCCGCCAGCGCGCTCGACGTGGACGCCATTCTCCCATTCAATCCCTGGCAGCGGCTCGGGCTCGGCATCGAATTACGTGTCCCGAATACGATCCGCCTGACGGGCGAGGATGTGCAGATTGGGACGGGGACGCCGCTTGGGCTTGGCAGCTTCAACCTCCGCGTCCTCGGCGACCTGTATCTTTTCAAGGATCCCAATCAGCCCCTCTACGTGACCGGTTCGCTCGACTCCGTAACCGGCACCTACGCGTTCCAGGGGCGCCGCTTCGACGTCGACCCAACGAGCTCCATCGAATTCCGCGGCGATCTCACGCCAGAGGTCTTCATCACAGTCAAGCGGATCATTTCCGGCGTGGAAACCCGCGTCACGATCGCCGGGCCGCTATCCGAACCCGAGATCCGGCTTGCGAGCACCCCACCGCTCGAATCCTCGGACATCCTGTCGATGATCGTGTTCAACACGACGACGAACCAGCTGTCGGCAACCCAGCAGGCCGATCTCGCCATTCGCGCCGGCACGCTGGCCGCCGGGTTTCTCGCGGGCCCGCTGATCACGGCACTCGAGCGCTCGCTCGGCCTCGATATCCTCGAGATCGAGGCGACCGGCGATAGCGGCTCCGCACGGGTGACCATCGGCGACGAGCTGGCGCCCGGACTTGTCGCTCGCTTCAGCCGGCAGTTCGGGCGGGACGAGTACGACGAAGCCACGCTCGAATATGCCCTCTCCCGGATCCTGCGTATTCGCGGCACATTTTCCGACGCCGGCACCGTCCTCACGCGGTCGCCGTTCCGGCGAGTCGAGCGTGCGGGTATCGATCTGATGGTGTTTCTCAGCTTCTGATCGTCCGGTTCGCTCGAACAAGACGGCGAACACCAGGTGTGCCACGAACACCTGCACACCTAAAGTCCAAAGACAGGCTTGACTCCAGCCGAAGCCCAAAGTCAAGAGCCTGATTTAGACTCTGAGACTTGAGACTTGCACGTATCCACCTGTATGACCCACACCGATCCGGTCTGCGGGATGACCATCGACGAAGAGGACGCCATCGGCACGGTACAGCACCAGGGCGTCACGTACTACTTCTGCAATCCAAGCTGTCTCGAACAGTTCGAGAGCGACCCGGCGAGGTTCTTGGGCGTGGATGCCGCCGGCCGCGCGGCCGAGGCCCCGCCAGGAGCCACGTTCACCTGTCCGATGCACCCGGAAATCGTCCGCGATGGTCCCGGAGCGTGCCCTATCTGCGGCATGGCACTGGAGCCGCGCACTCTCTCCCTGACCGACGCACCCAACCCCGAACTGGCCGACATGACCCGCCGGCTCTGGATCGCGGCCGTCCTCGGACTGCCCGTTTTTATCGTAGCGATGCTCGATATGGCGGTCGGCGGCCGGATGACGAGGACGGAGGGCCCGTGGATCAACTTGATGGGTCTCGCCCTGTCGACGCCCGTCGTGTTCTGGGCTGGCTGGCCATTTTTCGAGCGCGCATGGGCGTCGATCGTGAACCGCATGTCCGAACATGTTCACGCTCATCGCAATGGGTGTCGGGTGCGCGTACCTCTATAGCGCGGCCGGCACACTGGCGCCGGCGGCGTTTCCCGAAGGCTTCCGCATGCACGGCGCTGTCGAGACGTACTTCGACACAGCGGTCGTCATCACGGCGCTCGTCCTGTTGGGTCAGGTCCTCGAGCTGCGGGCTCGGAGCCGGACGGGTACCGCGATTCGGCAGCTGCTCGGCCTCGCGCCGAAGACCGCTCGTGTGGTTCGCCACGGCCAGGAGCAGGACGTGTCGCTGAGCGACGTGCGCGTGGGCGATATCTGCCGGGTCCGGCCGGGCGAAAAGGTGCCGGTCGATGGCGTGGTCGTCGAGGGAGCGAGCGCCGTCGACGAATCGATGGTGACCGGCGAGCCAATTCCCGACGAGAAAGTGCCGGGATCGCGTGTAACCGGCGGCACGCTCAATGCCGCCGGCAGCATGCTCGTCCGCGCGGAACGGGTGGGCTCAGACACGCTGCTCGCCCAGATCGTCCGCATGGTCGGCGAGGCCCAACGCAGCCGCGCGCCGATCCAGCGGCTGGCCGATCGGACATCGGCGCTGTTCGTTCCCGCTGTGGTGCTGATTGCCCTGGTTGCGTTCGTGGCGTGGAGCCTGTGGGGGCCTCCGCCCCGCCTGGCGCTCGGCGTCGTGAACGCCGTCGCCGTGTTGATTATTGCGTGCCCGTGCGCCCTCGGCCTCGCAACGCCCATGGCGATCATGGTCGGGACCGGCCGCGGGGCGACCGCCGGGGTGCTCGTGAAGAACGCCGAAGCGCTCGAACGTCTGGAGCGCGTGGGCACGCTCGTGATCGACAAGACGGGCACGCTGACCGAGGGGAAGCCGAAGCTGGCGACGATCGTCCCCTTCAGCGGTGAATCGGAAGCGGCGGTGCTCCGGCTCGCAGCGGCGCTCGAGCGGGCGAGCGAGCATCCACTCGCCGCTGCAATCGTCGGCGCCGCACGCGAACGTCGGCTCGATCTTCCCCCTGCCGACGACTTCCATGCCATACCCGGGAAGGGGATTCACGGCGTCGTCGACGGCGTCCCGGTTTTGCTCGGCAACGTGGCGATGATGCGTGAGGCCGGCGTCGCGATCGATCATGCAGCCGACAGGGCCGAGCAGCTGCGCCGCGAGGGCCAGACGGTGATGTACCTCGCGACGCATCAGCAGCTGGCTGCCCTGCTCGGTGTGGCCGACCCCATCAAGTCGACGACGCCCGACGCCCTCGAAGCGCTTCACGCCGAAGGCCTTCGCATCGTCATGCTGACCGGCGACAGCCGGACCACTGCGGCGGCGGTGGCGGCACGGCTCCACATCGACGAGGTCCACGCCGAGGTGCTTCCAGCGCAGAAGCGCGAAGTCATTCAGCAACTCCAGCGTGAAGGCCACGTGGTCGCGATGGCGGGTGACGGCGTGAACGACGCACCTGCGCTGGCTGAAGCCGCCGTGGGTATCGCGATGGGTGATGGTACGGATGTCGCCATCGAAAGCGCGGGCATCACGCTCGTGAAAGGCGATCTTCGGGGCATCGTTCGCGCGCGCCGGCTCAGCCGCGCGACCATGCGCAACATCCGCCAGAACCTGTTTCTGGCTTTTGCGTATAACATGATCGGCGTGCCGGTCGCGGCAGGCGCCCTCTATCCTCTGACGGGCACCCTCATCAGCCCGATCTGGGCCAGCGCCGCCATGACACTCAGCTCGGTCTCGGTGATCGGCAACGCGCTTCGTTTGCGGCGGGTGCAGCTCTAGTCACGAGAACCACCAATTCTCAAGTTGAAGTGTCAAGTCTCAGGTTCACACCTCGACAATTTGAGCGAAACCATGAACGCGGCGCTGACGGTCGCTGCGTGACTACAGAGGAGGGCAGAATGGCGATTGACCCCGTGTGCAAAATGCAGGTCGACGAGGACAAGGCGGCGGGCAGGAGCGAATTCAACGGGAAGACGTACTACTTCTGCGCTCTCGCCTGCAAAGCCAAGTTCGACGCGAACCCTCGACAGTACGTCACGAGCTCATGAGCAGTTGACTGGCACCCAAATTGCTTCGAGGCACAATATGCCTCGAAACAAAGTTGAGGGGCCGCACAGGGATTCTTTCGTGGAAATCATGGAGCATGTGGGTGAGGGCCTTCATATCCGGCGCCGCAAAACGGATGAGCCCCCGCCACGCGAGTGGACACGCGCCCAGGCAGACGATCGTCCTCCACCGCCGCCAATGAAGGAGAGACGTTTTACCAAACCCTGAATCTCAGCAGGTGCTTGAGACTAGCTGCGGCGACGCTTCCCTACGTTACCCGCCACCGTCCGCTTTTCGAACCGAGTTCGTGCGTCCTGCTCCCAGGACACTGGATCCAGCCCTCAACTGCTGCCGGTGTTCGGTGAGAATCCACTGGCGACATCGCGGATCCTTTTCATGAACTGCCGCACCATTGTAGAGGTCCGCCGGGCGAGGTGACTGCGCGTCAAGGGTACACGCCGATCATTTGGTTTCTGCCCTTCTGCCAGAGCTCAAGAAAAACAGCATCAGCCCGAACGCCGCGAGGACCACCTTCCAAGCGCTGATGCCTGCGATGGTGGGAGTCGCCAGTAGAACCGCCAGCAGCGCCGCAACGCCGCTCCCGGCGAGGATGTTTCGGAGAGGCGAAGCCATGGCGTCCTCCCATTTACTGTACACGGAGTCCACTCCGTGCTGACAGCAGACCCTCCGACGGACGTATCCGCTTTCGGCAGGTTGCTGAAAAGGCCAGCACCCTTGAGCTAGACGTGCGAGGTCAGAGCTGAGAGGTCGGGATCCGGCAGGATTCCTTGAACGTCTTACGTCCAAACCTGCGTCTGGGGGTCCTGGCGCCGCCAGGCCATTGGAATGATACGATTGTCGATGACGGTCGTTCGCCGGCACAACCAGGCGGGCTGTTCAATCGAATCCCTATCGCATCGACCTTCGGGAGTTGCAACGCGCCTGGGACCTCGACCGACTGCGACGTCGCCCGGGTGAATGGCACAATGGCAGAGCGCACACAATACGTCGCACCGCGCGCCGATACGCCGCTGGCCGGCTACTCGGGCCGCACGATCACGGGTCGGCTTCCCGATGATCTCGTGTCCGAGCAGATCCGCCGCCTGGCGGTGTTCAGTGCGGTCATCGGCGGGCTGTGGATCTTCGGCCTGGTGATGAGCTCGATCCTCGTGCCTGTCTCCCTCGCGTTTCCGCGAGAGCGGATGACGATCGCGATCGAAGCAGGCGCGATCGTCGTCTCGGCGCTGATGTATCTCTATGTTCGGCGCGCACAGCATCCGCAGGACACCAAGTTGACGGTCGGGCTCGTGTACATGGTGCTGAATGCGGTGTTCGTCGCCATGCTCAACGCTCAAGTCCGGCTGCAGGCGGTCCCGATGGCGCCGAGCGTGTCCTGGAACGCGGTGCTGATTCTCGTGTTCTCGATGATCTCGCCCGCCTCGCCCCGGCGGATGCTGCTGGCCTCGCTCGTCGCGGCATCGATGGATCCGCTCGGCGTCTGGGTCGCGCATCTGCGCGGTGCGCCCACGCCGTCGGCCTTGTTCACGCTGCTCCATTACCTGCCGAACTACAGCTGCGCCGTCGTGGCCATGGTGCCGGCACGGCTGTTCCAGCGCCTCGGGCGACGCCTTCGCGAGGCGGAGGAACTGGGGAGCTACAAGCTCGTCGAGTTGTTCGGACACGGCGGCATGGGCGAAGTCTGGCGGGCCGAGCATCGGCTGCTCGCACGCAGCGCCGCCATCAAGCTGGTGCGGCCCGACGTGCTCGGAAGCGGGGCCGAGGGCGACGCCCGGTTGATACTTCGGCGCTTCGAGCGGGAAGCTCAGGCCACCGCCGTGCTCAGCTCGCCGCATACGATTCAGGTGTTCGACTACGGGATCACCAAGGAAGGAACCTTCTACTACGTGATGGAGCTGCTGTCGGGGCGCGATCTCGAGTCGCTGGTCAAGGAATTCGGTCCGCTGCCGGCCGACCGCGCGATGTTCCTGCTCCGTCAGGCGTGCCATTCGCTGGCCGATGCGCATGCGCGGGGACTCGTGCACCGCGACGTCAAGCCCGCCAACATCTACGTCTGCCGCATGGGCCTGGAATACGACTTCGTGAAAGTGCTCGACTTCGGGCTCGTCAAGGTCAATACGCGTCAATCGGTCCGTGAAACCTTGACGACCCTCGATCACAGGACCAGCGGCACACCCGCCTATATGGCCCCGGAAGTCATCCTCGGAGAGGCGGAGGTCGATCGCCGGGCGGACGTGTACGCGCTCGGCTGCGTGGCGTACTTCCTCCTGACCGGACAACTGGTGTTCGAGGCGGACACACCGATGAAGATGCTCATGCAGCACGTCCACGCGAAGCCGATGCCACCGTCGCTTCGAACCGAGCTGCCCATTCCGCGGGAGCTCGACGAGTTCGTGCTGTCGTGCCTGGAAAAGGATCCCGAACAAGCGCCCGCAGAACGCCGAGACGCTGTTCCGCATCGCCTGCGGCTGCACGACGTGCGATACCTGGAACTCCGACATCGCACGCAGTTGGTGGGAGCGCCATCTGCCCGAGCTGACCGGACCGCTGACGTATGGCGAACCCGGCGCAGTCGTGACCCCCACCGCGGCCGCAGCCGTCCACTGAATCTCCGTGAACCTGTTGTCAGGAGCCCTGTGCCTCAATTGAGCAACCCAGAGAAGAAGAGCTGGCTCGACCGTACGCTGCAGTCTTGTCAGCGACGTCCGGCCGGGTGAGGCGGGCACCGCCCTCCTCATGCTCACGAATATCTTCCTGATCCTGATCTGCTACTCGGTCATCAAGACCGTGCGGGAGCCTTTGATCCTGGTCGGCGGCGGAGCAGAGGTCCGGTCGTACGCCGCGGCGGGCCAGGCGCTGCTGCTGATGGGGTTCGTGCCGTTCTACGGCTGGTTTGCCTCGCGCGTGGACCGGGTGAAGCTGCTCGTGGGCGTCACGCTGTTTTTCCTCGTCAATATCGAGCTGTTCGCGTTGGCCGTCGCGTCAGGCCTCCCCTACGTGGGCGTGGTGTTCTACATCTGGGTGGGCATTTTCAGCATCTCCCTGATCGCCCAGTTCTGGTCGTATGCCAACGATATCTACAGCAAGGATGCGGGCAACCGCTTGTTCCCGGTCATCGCGCTGGGAATGACCGCGGGCCCTCCAATTGGTTCGCTGGTGGCGGCGCGTTTGTTCGGCGACGGCGTCGAGCCGCAGGTGATCATTCAGGTCTCTGCCGCGTTGTTGCTGGGAAGCCTGCTTCTGTACCTGGTCGTCAACGCGCGGGAGACACGCCGCGCGACGCCACCGGCGGCGACGCTTGCGGTGGGCGGAGGGTTCCGGCTGGTATGGCGCAGCGATTATCTGCGCCTGATCGCGATCCTGATCATCCTGCTCAACATCGTCAACACCACCGGGGAATACCTGCGTGCGAGCCTGCTCACGAGCCAGGCAGCGGCGTTGAAAGCGGCGGATCCGGCGTTCAACGAGGCGGCCTACATCGGGGCCTTCGCCGGTAACTATCAGTTTTGCACGAACGTGCTGGCGTTCCTGCTCCAGGCGTTCGTGACATCGCGCTTGGTGAAGTACCAGGGTCTGCGGGGCGCGCTCCTGACGCTGCCGCTCGTGGCGCTCGGTGGCTACACGTTCGCGGCGGCCGGCGTTGGGCTGGCGGTCATGAGCGCGATCAAGAACGTCGAAAACGCAACCGACTATTCGATCATGAATACGGCACGCCAGCTCTTGTGGCTGCCGACGTCGCGGGAGGAGAAGTACAAGGCAAAGCAGGCGATCGACACCTTTTTCGTGCGTGGCGGCGATCTCCTCTCGGCCGGAATCGTGTTCCTCGGCACTGCGCTGGTACCGTTGGGCGTCTTCGGCTTCGCCGCCGGCAACGTGGTGCTGACACTGCTGTGGATCGGCGTGGCACTGCTGATTTTGAAGCGCCACCGGGCGCTCGTCGAGCAGCCGGCGAAAGCGGCGTGATCCGAGCGTCAGCCGGCCCGGTTGCCTGCACGCCCTCGCTTCGCCGGCTAGTCCTCCTCTGCCATCAGCAGCCGGCGGGCCTCCTGTAATTCACGCCGGCGGGCCTTCGTCAAGGCCGGGAAGTGCAAATCGAGCCGTTCGAGCGTGTCCACCATCACGGCCGCGACGGCCAGACGCGTGAACCACTTGTGATCCGCCGGGATCACGTACCACGGCGCCACCTTGGTGCTCGTCCGCGACAGGACGTCCTCGGTACGCGCGCCTGAATTCCTTCGCCAACTCTCGCTGCTTGACGTCGCTCAGTGAGAACTTCCAGTTCTTGTCCGGCTGTTCGATGCGCTCCAGAAGGCGCTTTTTCTGCTCCTTCCTCGAGACATTCAGGTAGAACTTGACCACGATGGTGCCGTTCTCGACGAGGTAGCGCTCGAACTCGTTGATGTGGTGGAACCGGCGCGACCAGATGTCCCCGGTCTTGCTTTCCTTGGGCAGCTGCTCAGACGCGAGAACCGCCTGATCGACCCTCGCGACGAGCACTTCCTCGTAGTAGGACCGGTTGTGGATGCCGATGCGTCCCCGCTCCGGCAGCGCTTTCACCGACCGCCACAGGTAGTCGTGATCGCGCTCCTCGGATGACGGTTGTTTGAAGCTGAATACCTGGCAACCCTGGGGGTTGACGCCACGCATGACATGCTTGATCGTGCTGTCCTTCCCCGCCGCGTCCATCGCCTGGAAGATCACCAGAAGCGCGTAGGAATCCTCCGCATACAACCGCTCCTGCTGGACCGCCAGCCGCTCGATGCCCTCTTGAAGCAGCGTATCTGCCTCGTGCTTGTCCCTGATGTGCCCCGTCCACCCGGTCTTGTAGTCCGCGAGGGACACGCGCCTGCCCGGCCGAACCTTCATCGCCGCGATCAGTTTCTTGGTGTTCTTCATCGTGGGCTCTGCGTCGGTGCTAGCATAGATCCGCCATGAGGCGCGTGGCCACGGTCTTCGTCGCTCTTGCATCGACGGGATGAAGCCCGGCGGCGTGGCTGGATTCGATACGCGCGACGTCCGTGTCTGCGCTAAACTCTGGGAATGCTTCCCCTGATGGCCCTGCTGGCGCTGGCCTATGCCCACGCCGACCAGCTCGTGGAAACCGACTGGGTGGCGCTTCACGCGAACGACGCCAACGTCCGTGTCGTGGACATGCGGATGTCCGGCTTCGGCGATGGTCACGTGCCCGGATCGGTCTACTTGTCGCCGGTCGCGATTCGCGACGCGGCCAGCCCGCCCACGTTTCTGCCAACCCCCGCTGCGTTCGAAGCGATGATGGTGAAGCTCGGCATCGGCGACTCCACGCGCGTCGTGGTTTACGACGAGCGCGGCGGGATCTACGCCGCGCGGCTGTGGTGGATCCTCAACTACTACGGCCATCGGAACGTGGCGCTGATGAACGGCGGGTGGATCAAGTGGGCGGCCGAGCGTCGTCCCACGACGAAAGAGACACCCCCTACCCCGAACGTGCGCTTCAGGGCGCAGCCACAGGCGAAATGGATCGCGACCGCGAGCGACGTGGTGGGCGCGATCGACAAGCCGGGCGTGAAGATCATCGATGCGCGCACCACCGCGGAAATCGAGGGCAAGGACCTCCGGAACATCAAGCGCGGAGGCTTCGTGCCTTCGTCGATTCCCGTCTACTGGGAGGACTTGCTGGATCCGCAGCTGAAGACCTTCCGGCCGGCCGAGGAGCTCAAGAAAATCTACGAGGATCGCGGTATCGTCCCGGCGCAGGAGGTAATCGCCTACTGCCAGGTGGGCATGCGCGCCTCGGTGGATCTCTTCGCGCTGCACCTGCTCGGATACGACAAGCTCCGCAACTACTACGGCGCGTGGGAAGAGTGGGGCAACCGCGACGACCTTCCGCTGGCCACCAAAAGGTAGGGGCGGATCGGGTCGAGCCCAAGCCTAGAGATTGCTCCGGGGTAACGCCTGCGCACGCGCACCGGCCGGGGCCGCGCCGTGAGATCTGGCCCAGATCAGCCGAAAGAGCAGCAGGCCGCCGACGATCAGCGAGTAACGCTGCGGGCTGCTGACGTCGGCCTTGACCAGCCACCAGTAGTGCACCACGCCCGCGATCGCCGAGACGTAAATCAGCCGGTGAAGCGCCTGCCAGCGTTTTCCACCGAGACGCCGGATCATCGCGGCCGTCGAGGTCACCGCCAGAGGGATCATGCAGGTGAAGGCCGTAAACCCCACGGTGATGTACGGACGCTTGTAGATGTCCTCCCCGACCGATCGCGCCAGGTTCACGACCGTGGACCACGCCAGGAACCCGTCGGGGAAGTCGAGGCTGGCGAAGCGATCGGCGACCAGGTAAGTCAGGAAGTGCAGCGTCCCGTAGAAGAAGGCAAAGAGGCCGGCCATGCGGCGGAACCGGATCACCGCGTTCCAGCCGGTGAGACGCCGGAGAGGCGTCACCGCCAGGGTGATGCACAGAAACCGCAGCGTCCAGAGACCGGTTTCGTTGGTGAGGTCGCTGAGCGGATTCGGGCTCAGATTGCCCGTCGCGATCGCCCACACGAGCCATCCGGCAGGACCCAGACCCGCGACGAACGCGGCAGGCTTCAGCACGACCCGGACAGCTTGGCCTGATGTCACTCAGTAGTATCTCTTGAGATCCATTCCGGCGTACAGGCCGGCCACCTGATCGCCATAGCCGTTGAACATGACGGTCTTGCGCATGAAGAACTCGCCGATGCGGCGTTCGGTCGCCTGGCTCCAGCGCGGGTGATCCCGTGTCGGGTTCACGTTCGAGTAGAAGCCATACTCGGCCGGGGCCGATTCCTTCCACGTGTTGACCGGCTCCTGCTCGACGAATCGAATCCGGACAATCGACTTGCCGCTCTTGAACCCGTACTTCCAGGGAACGATCACGCGAATCGGCGCCCCATCCTGTTTCGGCATCACTTCCCCGTACATGCCGACGGCGAGAATCGTCAGCGGATGCATCGCCTCGTCCATCCGAAGCCCCTCGCGATACGGCCACCGCAGCAGAGGAACGCGGAGCCCCGGCATCTGGGTGGGATCGTTCAGCGTGTAGAACTCGACGAATTTCGCCTTGGACGTCGGCTCGCACCGCTTGATGAAGTTGGAAAAAGAGAACCCGACCCACGGAATCACCATCGACCAGCGCTCGACGCATCGCAGACGGTAAATCCGATCCTCGAGCGTCTGGCCCTTCAGGATGTCGTCGAGGGCGTAGGAGCCCGGCTTGCCGCACTCCCCTTCAACCACGACTTTCCATGGCTCGGTCTTGAGAGTGTGCGCGTACATCGCCGGTGAGTCCTTGTCGGCGCCGAACTCGTAGTAGTTGTTGTAGGTCGTGATTTGTTCCCAGGTGTTCGGCTTCTCGTCTGTCACGCTCAACGGGCTCTTCCGGACGTTTTCCAGCTTGCGCCCCCGCGGGGCGGGCTGGGCCGCCGCCTCGGCAAGGGGTTGAGACGCCAGGATCCCGGCGCCCGCCGCAGCCGTGACCGTCAGGGCCCGGATGAACTCGCGCCGGTTCACATAGAGTTTCTGCTCCGTGATCTCGGAGCTGCGGATGTCGGACGCGTGCCTGATCAGCATGGTGCTCCGTGCCTTTGGACGCCCACCGCGCGGCGTCAGGGTGACGAACCGGAAACATCCCATTATAAAGCGCCCCGGGGACCTGAGCGTTATCGAAGGCCTGAGGCTCGCACCCAAGCCGTATGCTACGCTCGATGAGGTGGCCGACGACCAGACGCCCGACCCCTCGACGGTGGCGGCCAATGCGCGGCTGTTGTCGCTCGCCGTGCACGAGCTGCGCACGCCGGCGTCGGTCGTGGGGGGATACCTGCGCATGCTTCAGCGCGACACCACCGCCCCGTTGAGTGAACGGCAACGCAAGATGGTCGACGAAGCAGCCAAGTCTTATGGGCGAATGGTGGCGCTGATTGACGAGCTCAGTGAAATCTCGAAGCTCGACGCCGGCACGGCAGCCGTCCAGGAGGAGTCATTCGATCTGTTCGGGCTCGTTCAGGAAGTGGCCGACAGTGTGCATGAGGTGGGCGAGGGTGACGTGAAGTTGCAGGTCCGCGGCGGGGCGGATCGAGCTTTCCTCAAAGGCGATCGGACCCGCCTTCGCCTCGCCTTTGCAGCATTTCTTCGAGCGATTTTGCGTGAACAGGCCTCGCCGTGCACGATCGTCGTCGATCGGCAGCGTCACTCGACTGGCCCCGGCGCGAGGGCGGTCATTGTGATGGCTCGTGAACCGGATGTACAGCGCGCATACGACGCTGTGCCGGCTGCATTCGATGACGAGCGGGGAGGGTTGGGCCTGGCGCTGCCCATTGCCAGGCGCGTCGTCGAGCGCCACGGGGGCCGGGTCTGGACGCCGGCCCAGTCCGACAGTGTCGACAGTCATGCGGCGCGCTCTACAATTGTGATATCACTTCCCCTCTGCAACGCTGCGGGAGCATGACTGTTGAAGAAGCCATACATTGCCATCGTCGATGACGATTCGGGATTCGCCAATTACCTGCGCACGTTCCTGTCGCTGCGCGGTTACGAGACGCGGTCGTACTCGCGCGGCGACGAGATGATCGCCGCGATCAAGCAGGGCGATCCCCCGGACATCGTGCTCCTCGACGTGATGATGCCGGGAATGAACGGGCTGGAAACGCTTCGGGCGATCAAGGCGGCGAAGCCGGAAATCCAGGTGATCATGCTGTCGGGCCGCGAACAGGCTGCGACGATCGTCGAGGCGGTGCGCCTCGGCGCCGGCGACTACGTCGTCAAGCCGGGCGATCCCGAGGGGCTCGGCGAGATCGCGCTCGATAGCGCCATCAAGAGCGCCATCGAGAAGTCGCGGCTCGTGTCGGAGATCACCGAGCTGCGGCGTCAGCTGAGCGACGACCAGGACCGCGCCTTCCTGTTCTGGGGTGACAGCCCGGAGATGCAGATGATCGCGACCGTGATCGACCAGGTGTCCGACAGCGACGTGACGGTGCTGATTCGCGGTGAAAGCGGCGTCGGCAAAGAGCTCGTGGCCCGCGCGCTCGATCAACGCTCGTCGCGCAAGAACCGCCCATTCGTGAAGGTCAACTGCGCGGCGCTGCCGGCCGACCTGCTCGAAAGCGAGCTCTTCGGCCACGAGAAGGGCGCGTTCACCGGCGCGGCGACGACGCGAATCGGCAAGTTCGAGCAGGCCGACACCGGCACGATTTTTCTCGATGAGATCGGCGAGATGAAGCCCGCACTCCAGGCGAAGCTGCTCCACGTGCTTCAGGACGGCCAGTTCACCAAGCTCGGAAGCAATCGAGCGATCAACGTGGACGTGCGCGTGGTGGCCGCCACCAACCGGGATCTCGAGGGAATGCTGCTGCGCGGCGAGTTCCGCGAGGATCTGTACTACCGGCTGAAGGTCATCGAAGTCACCGTCCCGCCGTTGAGAGAGCGTCGGAAAGAGATTGGGCACCTTACCGATTTCTTCATCGACAGATACGCGCGGCGGTACAAACGTCCGGTGCGCGAGCTGTCCCCCGAGCTGCAGCAGTTGTTTCAGACCTACGACTGGCCGGGAAACATCCGCGAGCTCGAGAACATGATCAAGCGGATTGTCATTCTGCAGGACGAGTCGCTGGTCGTGCGCGAGATGCAGCGCACGACCCGTCCCGCACCGGCAGCGGCACCGGCATACGTCGCGGCGGGCGTCGGCGCGCCGGCCATCGATCCGGCCGAGGACCCCGAAGAGTTCGATGAGCCCGACGATGAGGAATCGACTCCGGACCCGCCGCCCGTTACCGCGCCAGCGGGTTCACGACTTGCGGACGCCGCCAAGGCGGCGGCGCTGAAGGTCGAGCGGGCAATCATCGAGGAGACGCTCGGTCAGGTCCAATGGAACCGCCGTCGCGCGGCAGAACACCTCGGGGTGAGCTATAAGACCCTGCTCAACAAGATCAAGGAATGCGGGATCAGTCGAAAGTAGAGCTACGAAGGGGTCGCCAGCCCGCCGCCCCGGGTGGTGAAACACAGCTCGACTTTCTTGGAATTCTTGTTCCCTCACGTCCTACGATTTTTCACTTCTGAACCGCCTCTTACGTTCGCATCCCCGCTGATTTCCTCAATTGGCATCTTCCCTGCTGGCACCTGCTTTGCTCGGCAGAACCATGGTGTCGACTACTCAGCCGGACCCTACCACCGAGCCGTACGCACAGCTGCCGCCCCAACGGCACCGTGGAGCTCTGGGTCGTCGACGACGACGCGTCGATGTGCGACTTCCTGAGAACGTTCCTCATGAAGCGCGGCTGCAAGGTTGTGACGATTGCGAGCGCCGAGGAGGCGGTAGAGCGGTACCAGACCCGGCGACCCGCGCGATCATTCTGGATGTGATATCGGCCGGGCCGATGGATGGACTGGAAGCGCTGGCGGCCTTCAAGAAAATCGATCACACCGTGCCCGTCCTCGTGGTTTCCGGCCAGGGGCGCACCGCGACGGTGGTGCAGGCCATGAAGCTCAGGGCGGCCGATTTCCTCAGCAAGCCGTTCGACGTCAAGGACCTCGAAACGCCGCTCGCTCACGCGCTCAGACAGCGCCTGCTGGCGTGCGATCTGGCCTCGCTCCGAGATCAGCTCGAGGCTCAATCAAGTCACGAGACACTATTCGGGCGGAGCGAGCGGATGGTCGAGGTCCGAGACCTGATACACCGCGTTTCAGAGACCGACATTCCGGTGCTCATTCGCGGAGGAAGCGGCGCACAGTTGGAAAATCAGTCTCGCCTTTGATTTGCCTCCGAACCTCAAGACAGGGAGGTGGCGGGAGTGGGGGAGTCGCCGGGCTTAAGCTCTTTTCCGGTGACAGCCGGGTGTTTCTAAACGTCAGGCGCCCAGTGGTTCGAGCCCTTCATGCCGCGGGAACTGCGGCGGTAATACCTCGAAGGAGATTGGCTCAACACCCTGGACGATTTCCGCAGCTGGCCTGCTCGTCCGGGCTGCATGATCGGGTTCAAAGCGGGGGCCCGCAACCGTCAATACCGACCGACTTCCCCGTCCCCACCGCCCTCTACGTGGTGGCCGCATGAACCGTAACGGCGAGGCCCGAGCCCGGGGCCGGCACGTTCCGCTCAGCCTCTACCCTCGCCTGCTCGAGAAACCCGCCCAGAAAGCGCACGTGCGCTTTCTACGGCCCGTCTATGCCCGGGATGCCGGTTGCCGTTTCGCGCCGCGACGGGTCACGCAACGACACTGCCGACCGGGTTGTCGCGCTGATGCGGCTCTGCGACGCGAAGCCGCCCGACGCTCGGCGGTGATTGACCGCCTCGATCCCTGTGATCCCGGACGCTTTAAATGATTGGGCCGGACACCCCGGCTCGAGCGACGCGATCGCGATTCCGTCGCAGCTGACAGAGGAATACTTTGCGACTGGTCAAAGTCAGTGCTTGGCAACTGTCCGATCGTGAACTGGATGATCTGGCTGCACAATGCGAGGCGACAAAGCCTGAGCACGCGGCCGAACTGCGATCTCTGCGGGAGTGGCGACAGAGAACATCCCTACCCGCCGCCAATGTACGACTCCGGTCGAGGGTATCTGCTTTTGCGAGCTGGATGGAGACCCCCCAGCGCGTCATGAGGGGTCGAGCCCCCGATCTGGAAATGGGCGAAACACCACGGAGCCTCGGAATGGTACGTCCCCAACGGGGAAGTGGACGCCTGTTGTACCGGACGTTGGAAGGCTGCTTTCAATCGCGGGGTAATCAGGGCGGTCATATCGCCGCCGGCCCTGGTTCTTTCTACCGACTCTAGCGGCCTCGAGCCAAGTTGAAGCGATGGACCAGACCTGCTCTCATGGAATTCATCAAGCTGTCCGCGAAAACGACATTCGACGCGATCACGTTCGCGCTCGAGCGGACTTCCGCGCTACGTTCTACGTCAACGCGCCGAGTGGAAAGGACCATTCGATTGCGCTTCTGTGGGGCAGAGTCGATGGCTACTGGAAAATCGTGTAGTGGAAGGCTGAACCGGCCGGTGACGATACGCCGGAGCCCGAGGCTGCGCCCACCGTCAAGGTTACGAGGATCAAGGCTGACGCGACTCTCGTCCAGGCTGCCAACGACTTCCTCGAGAGCTGGCTGATTCGCCACGACTACGACGCGGCGTTCCGCTACCTCTCCCCCAAGAGCTATGCGTGTTACGACCTGACGCGGAGTCCTGACGCGCCCGCTTCGACCTCGCTTGCAGACGCCGGCCAAAAACTTCGGGCCAACCTCGAGCGCGCCGGCACGATGCTCGGCCGGCAGCGCACGCTGGACGACGTCGTGGAGGGTCTGGAGTCCGTTCATCCGTCGATTCACGTGATGGACCATCCCCTCACCGTCACCGGTAGCGTTTCGTCGCCGTTCGCGGTCAGTACTCAGCTCATCGGTGATCTTCGGTCGGAGGTGCGCGGCACCCGAGAGTATGTCCTGCTCGAGGGTCGTCGGCTACCGCGCACGATCACGAAGCTGACCACCATCCCTGGCGGCGCCGCCAAGGTGGTCCAAGCCAACTACTCGAACTACAACGGGTCCTGCCTGTTCGACGCGGTTGCGATTATGGGGCTGGAGGCGGCTGACCAGACGGCCACGGTATTTCTTTCGTACTACTAAGTCCACCTCTCTGCACGGGACAGGTTTTCTTTTCCACGTATCGTCAGGTGTCACTGTCTGCCGGCGATTTGGTCTTCTATCGTCGGATCAGCCGACGGCGGGGACCCAAGCGGGCCGCCATTGCGGTCGCGCACAGCATTCTCGTGATCGCGTATCACGTCCTGCACAGCGGTGTCACGTTCGAGGACCTCGGCGCCGACTACTTCGACCGCCTGAACGTCGCGCGGGCCAGGCGGTACCATCTCCAACGCTTAGCGGAACTCGGCTGCGATGTCAGTCGCGTGCCTGAATGGCGCACAGACCGAAGACTTTCTAGGTAAAACCGTACACGCCGATGAACAACGTCGGCCCGACGTCGCCGCTGAGTTTCGGCGGTGGCACGACGGGCAGCCGCTCCACGATGCCCGTCAGTATGTCTTTCTCGATGAATGCGGGGTGACGACCGATCTGCTACGGCGCTACGGCCGCAGCCCGCGCGGGACCCGAGTCCGCGATCACACCCCGTGCAGTCACTGGGAGACCCCACGGTGATCGCCGCGCTTCGTCTGGAGGGCCTGGGCGCAGCCGCGGTGTTCGATGGGCCCATTGATAGTCCAACGTTCCTCGCCTACGTCGAACAGGTCCTGGTGCCGACGCTGCGCCCGGGCGATGTCGTCGTCCTCGACAACCTCGCGGCCCACAAACAGCCGGCGGTGCGGACCGCGATCGAGCAGGTGGGCGCGCTCGTTCGATTCCTCCCGCCCTATAGTCCTGACTTCAATCCGATCGAGCTCGCGTTCGCCAAACTGAAAGCCTTCTTGCGCGCCGCTGGTCCGCGCAGCTTCGATCAGGTCTGCAGTCTCATCGCCATCGCGCTCGAGCTGTTCACGCCCGACGAATGTGCGGCCTACGCACGTCACTGCGGCTATCGTGCTACGCCGCAATCGAAAACGCTCTAACTCGCAGATCGCGTATGCGTTGACGTGCCTCGGAGTAGCTTGGTGTCGCTCGACGGCTTCGCTTTCCAAGCGTGCTCCTTAATCCCACTTGGACATCTCTCCACTTTAGAATCAACGGTTTGCGAGCGATCCTGAACAGTGCATCGTAAAACCCTCCTTCAAACTCGTTCCGTTCCACGATGCGACGTGTATTCAGCGGCTTGCGAGCGTTCCGAGTCCACCGTTCGCTGAAATTGTGTCAGACTTCCTAATGTGTCGCGACCACTTACGGCGACCTCCTCGAGCTGGATCCGCGCAGTTGCGAGGTGGCAGTCATTGGAGAAAACCGACACCTCGCACCAGTGGCTACAACCAATCGTGCCCGGGAGGCGACAGTTGTCACCGAGCGCTGATCGTCCGCAGCGAATCGGACCCGACGTTATTGGCGCGGCACGCGTCCTGCTGATTCTCAAAATCGGTTTCGAACAACCCCGAATTCGCTCTTGGAAATCTTGGGGGCGCGGGGGATTCGTGCTGCCGATCCACGAAATACCGTGGCTTCAGACGGCCGGACTTCGTGATCGCGGTCCTATCTGGCATTCCTAGCCAGAGTCGCTCGTTAGAGTATTGTGGCGAACCGGCGAGCCAAACCGCTACACGGGTGAGATACGGATGATGCTGTCGTATGGGTTCCGCCCGGGCAATGTAAAAGGGGTCGATCGTGAACGTGAAGATCCAGTATAGGGCCGTCGTCGTGTTTGGCGTCGCGATGACGCTCGCGGCGTGCGGCGACAATAAGCCGGCAGGGACGGTCACGCAGGGGCCTGCAACACAACTGTCGCAAGACACGCAGGCGCCCGCAACGAAGCCGGCTGCGGAAGCCGAACCGCCACTGCCGCCATCCGAGATCGAGACGCAGTTGCCGCCGGCCGTGCGCGAGACCGTCCTGAAGCCGTTTACCGGTGACCTCGATGGAATGGTTCAGCGGAGGCTCGTGCGGGTCGGTGTCACGTTCAATCGCACGTTCTACTTCGTCGATAAGGGGACGCAGCGCGGCGTGTCTGGTACGAGTACGCGCAACTTGTCGAGGAGCGCCTCAACAAACACGCCAAGACCAGCGCCAACAACAAAGTCTTCTTGGCCCTCGTGCCGCTGCCCCGCGCCAAGTTGCTGCCAGCACTGGTTGACGGCAAAATCGACCTGGTGGCGGCGCAGGTCACCGTCACCCCTGAACGGCAGAAACTCGTCGACTTCACGAATCCCACGCGGATGAATGTCAAGGAGATTCTCGTCACCGGCAGCGTGGCGCCGCCAATAGCCTCAGTTGACGCTTTGTCCGGCCAGGAGGTCTTCGTCCGCGACACGAGCAGCTACCGGCAGAGCTTGCTCGCGCTCAACGACAGGTTCAAGGCCGAAGGGAAGGCGCCGGCGGTCATTCGCCCAGCGCCGGAGAACCTCGAGGACGACGACCTGCTCGAGATGGTGAACGCGGGTCTGATTCCGGCCGTCATCGTCGACGACTACATGGCGAACTTCTGGAAGAAGGTCCTTCCGAATCTGAACGTGCACGAAAACATCGCCGTCCGGCAGAGCGGCACCCTCGCGGTTGCCGTGCGCAAGAACAGCCCGCAGCTGTCGGCCGCTTTGAACACGTTCATGGGCAACTACGGGCTCGGAACAACGTTTGGCAACATCATCGAACGCAAGTACCTGGTCAACACCACGTATGTCAAGAACGCGGCATCCGATGCGGAGCGGCAGAAATTCCAGGCGCTGGTGCAGTTCTTCCGCAAGTACAGCGAACGGTACAACGTGGACTATGTGCTCATGGCGGCGCAGGGCTACCAGGAGTCGCGGCTCGATCAGAACGCGAAGAGCCGGGTCGGCGCGATCGGCATCATGCAGCTGATGCCGGCGACGGGCGCGAACAGAACGTCGGTGACGTCACACAGGTCGAGCCCAACATCCACGCCGGCGTCAAATACATGCGCGCCACCGAGGACGCGTTCTTCAAGGACGCACCGATGGACAATCTGAATAAGGCGCTCTTTACGTTCGCGTCCTACAACGCGGGGCCGGGCCGGATTCGCCAGCTGCGGAGAGAAGCCGAGAAACGGGGGCTCGACCCCAACGTGTGGTTCGGCAACGTGGAAACCATCGCCGCGGAGAGGATCGGCCGCGAGACGATCACCTACGTCAGCAACATCTTCAAGTACTACGTCGCCTACCGGCTGGTGCTCGAAGAGATCGAGCGGAGGGCGACAGCCAGGGCGGCGGTGACAGCGAAGGACGCGAAGTAATGCCATCAACCATTCGAGGCGGCCTGGCCCTCGCGGTTTGCCCAAGGTCTGATGGCTGGTTGAAGCCGTGGATGCTACCGCCTGTCCACATGTGGCTCCGCTAAGTGCCGGGGACGATTGTTGCGGCGTCTCCGGAGTAGCACAGCCGACCAGCAGGCTCACTGCGGTTGCCGCGGTTGCGCCGAAGAGAACGTTCACAGCTCGGCTGTAACCATCGGCCGCGGCGACGATGTATCAGTCGCCTTCAGGCCAGCCTTTGGCTGATGCGCCGCCGCCAGTTAACCGCAAGATCCAGAGATCGACGTCGTAGGGGAGAACCTCCATCGTCATTGCCGCGACGATACCGACATCGCTGACGGGCACGACGCGACGGCGCCCGTTCGTTCAGTCAGGACGTGAATTGTGTAAGAACTGTGTAAGGTGGGCGCGAAACCGGCGAGAAGTACAGACGTTAAGGGAGTCACATTGAGGAGTCGCTCAGCGAGCCTCGCCGAAATCGCTTTCCAAGCGTGCTCGATCGACCACTCCGACATCTCTCCGCGTTTAAATCAACGGTTTGCGAACGGTCCGACTAACATTATCGCACACGCCGTCGACATCGGAGCCGTTCTTCGATCTCGTATGCATTGAGTGGCTTGACGCCTACGAGAACGGCCGTTCGCGGAAATCGTGTAAGACCCGCTGGCATCCGCTCTCGATTCTGTTCACGCACAGCGATCGCGCCGATGATGCGTGTGGAACTTGCTGGCGAGTATCGTCGCATCGATCACAAGGCCACCACTGCGTCAGGGCGTTCGTTTCGCTGTCAAGGTCAACAGTTCTTTGCTGACCCCAGTATGTAGCCAGACACCAACAGTGAATTGGTGTGACAAATTACGCGAAAGCTAGCAGCTGGCGAGAGGAATTTCTGACCCTGGCGCCAGCGCTTGAGGGTGAACGCCGCCAAATGCAAGGCGAGGCTTGTTCGCCGATAAGCACCCAAGGGCGCGAGACGCGACCTCTGCTGACCAACACCCGCGGTGCGGCGCGTTTCCGGGCGACAATATCGGCGAGCCCACGCGGCACGACGCGATCAGCCAGGAGCTGGTTTCAGATCGCGGGGCGCCTTCACCCACTCGCGAAATCGCGGGACCTGTGGGACCTTCTTCCTGGCCCGATCTCGGCGCCGCTCCTCGCGGTGCACAAGATTCCAACAGGGCTGCAAATTCCACTGGTAACCTCAACGCGGTCCGACCTGTCCGTGGTTGTACACCCTGAGACCATGAAGGTCGGTGGTCGCATCGTACCGACGTTGAAGTAGTTACGGCCTGCTCTCCGCAGCCCTCCGCCCTGGCAGCACCGATGGAGCCGATTGAACCGCCGGGTGTGCGGCTCGGCGCGGCGCGGACAGTCGCCGAGCTGGGCATCCACCGAGACGACGGGGAGACGATCCTGCGAAAGTCATGAGCCCTGGCGCCTGACTTTCGAAAGGCAGTCCGTGGCGAGGCGCTCCAACAGTCTGCCGGCGGCGGCGGCGAGGTCGCCGGGCAGGTCGGCCGCGATCGGTTCCTCGGCGCGGATGATCTCCGAATGGACCGCCCGGTCGGTGGTCGTCACCTGGACCTCGGCAGCCCCGACCAGCCGCGGGCTCGGCGCCGCCTCGATCTGCCATGCCACCAGCGTGACGGCCAGCGACGGCGCGCTGCCGACGTCGACGAGGCGAATATCGGGACTCGACGCGATGGCATATCGCACCGCCGAATCCAGGTAGCGATCGGGTGTGGCTGCCCAGAGCCAGACCGGATCCTCGGTCACTTCGCCACCGGGCTGCTGGTGCAGCACGCGACGGCCGATGTGTCCCCGGCTCTGCGTCTCGAGCAGACGGACGCTCGTGGCGTTCGGGGCATCGGCGGCCACTCCACCCGGCTCGACCAGTCGTGGCTCGATCATGCGGATGGGAACGGTATCCGGGCGTTCAATCCGAACACGGCAGCCGCCGCCCAGGCAGGCCACTGCCAGCACGACGAGCATTCCGTATCGCGAGCGCCGATTCATTTCGGCTTCGCTCCTGCCTGCCGGATGCCGTGGACCACCGATTCCGGCTGTTCCTGCAGCTGGCGCGCGAGCTCGCGCAGCTGCTCGAGCGACTCGCGTATCGCGGGCAGCGAGCGCCGCAGGTCCTCCGCCGCCAGGCTGGCCTGGTCCATGGCTTCGCGCGTGGCGCGGCCGGAGGCGGGCAGGTCTGCCGCGTCGATGGCCGCGCGTGCCTCGTCGGCGAACTTCGACAGGGTGCCCTCGTTGCCGACCAGTCCGTCCAGGTTCGAGGCGATTGCCTCGACCTGCGCCGTGGTCGTCGAGAAGAACTTCCGCGAGTCGGCGCTGAGGGCCGGCAGCTCGCTCTCGCGGACGATGCGTTCGACGTTGGTGAAGAACCGGTCGGCCCGATCGAGGCTGTCGGGCATCCGGGCGACGATGTCCCGAAGGACCTGGAGCGTGGCCTCGACGCGCTCCAGCACTTCGGGCAACCGGTCTCGTAACTCCGCAATCGGGGTCGGCATCGACGGGATGTATGGCCGACTTGGCGTGAAGCCGAGCGACATCGGCGGAGGGGGGGTCTCCGGCATGTCGAGAAAGAGGTATGCCTCGCCGGTCACGGGGTTGCTCACCACTTGAGCGCGCAGCCGCTCGAAAAATACGGGCGACCTGGCCAAGTCCTGGAGGTTGGTGACATTGGCGCCGACGGTGGTGAGGCGATCGGTGAACAGCTCGAAGTCGATCTCGATCGTGCGGCCGCCCGGTTCTACCTGCAGGTTCGACACCCGCCCCACGGCGACGCCGCGGTAGCGCACCGGGCTCGAGATGTCGAGGCCAGTGACGTTCTCCTGCGTATAGGTGACGAGCTCGATGACTCCGCGGCTCCGCATCCGTTGGATGAAGAGTAGCCCCGTCGCGAGCATCACGACGATCGCGATGACAACGAACAATCCGAGGCGCGCGTAGCTCTTCTCGACCGCCATGGTTCATCTCTCCTGGGCCGCGGACGCGCTCGGCGAGGACCGCGTGAAGAAGTTGTGCACGAACGGGATGGCCGATTCGTCCCGCAGCCGCCGAGGATCGCCTCGGGCCACGATCCCCTTGGCCTCCTTGTCGAGCACGATGCAGTTGTCGGCGACGAGGAAGATGCTTGCCAGCTCGTGTGTCACGATGACGATGGTAATCCCGAGGTCGCGGCTCAGCGTGACGATGAGGTGATCGAGCTCGACCGCGCTGATCGGGTCGAGCCCGGCGGAGGGCTCGTCGAAGAACAGCAGCTCTGGCTCGATCATCAGCGCGCGCGCGATGCCCGCGCGCTTCTTCATGCCGCCCGAAATCTCACCAGGAAGGTGCCCCGCGAACGCGCCGAGGCCGACCAGATCCAGCTTCGCGTGCACGAAATCCTGTACGAGAGGGCCGCGGACGCTCGTCCATTTCGTCAGCGGGAGTGCGAGGTTCTCGGCCAGCGTCAGAGAGCTGAAGAGCGCGCCGGACTGGAACAGGACGCCGAACGGTGGGACGCCGCTGTAGGCGTGCGGCTCGCCGACGCCGTCGATGTCGATGCGGCCGGCCATCGGCTGCTCCAGGCCGATCAGATACCGGAGCAGTGTGCTCTTGCCACTGCCCGACCCGCCGAGAATGGCCAGGGTCGTTCCGCGTTCGACCTTGAAGCTGACGTGCTCCATCAGCACGCGGGTCCCCCACCCGATCCGGAGATCCTCGACGACGATGTGCGGCCGTGATGAGGGCATGTTCATATTCCCAGCAGCGTGAAGAACAGCGTGAAGAGGGCGCTGATTGCGATCACGCCGAAGATCGAATGCACGACGGCGGTGGTGGTGCGCGCGCCGACGGCCGCCGCTCCTCCGCGCGCGGCCAGACCCTGCCCGCAGGCGATGAGCCCGATGATCAGCCCGAGGAAGGGCGCCTTGATCATCCCGTTGAGAAAGTGCGCAGCGGTGATGTGGTCCGCAGTGCCGAGCACATAGGCGCGTGGCGTCATGTCGGTGATGGCGGTCGTCGCGAGGAGCCCGCCGCCGAGCGCCAGCACGTCGCCAATCCAGGTCAGCAGCGGCACGCTGACCACGAGCGCAAGACAGCGCGGCACGACCAGCCAGCTCACCGGGTGGAAGCCCATCGACCGAAGCGCGTCGATCTCCTCCGACACCTGCATCGTGGCCAGTTCCGAGGCCAGGCCCGCGCCCGAGCGGCCCGCAACGACGATGGCGGTGACCAGGGGGCCGAGCTCGCGGAAGTGTGCGATGACGACGAGCTCGGGGACGTACACCGTCGCGCCGAACCGCCCGAGCTGCGAGACGCCGAGAAATCCGATGATGACACCGACGAGCAGGTTCGCGGCGCTCGTGACCGGCAGTGCGTCCGCGCCGATCACCTGCAACAGCCGTGGTAGCGACGACCAATCGACGCGAGCGGACCGGAAAGCCTTCGGGACCGCGGCGGCAGCCTGGCCGAGGAAGTCCAGCCCGCCGGTCACCATGCCTGGCACTGTTGCGGCCACGACCCCGAGCCGGGCGAGCGGGCTCATCCTCCGGGCCGGCTGCGGCCGGGCCTCTACCCGCCGCTCGCGATAGAGCGTGATCAGGCGGATGGCGTGGGGGGTGTGATCCTCGACAAGGCGCGTGCGGAGCCCGCGTGTCTCGAGCCGGTCCATCAGCCCCGCCAGCAGCACGGCGCCCGCGCCGTCGATGTGCTCGAGCGCGGACAGGTGGAGGTCGACGTCACCGCTGGCGATCAAGTCCCGCTCGGCCTGCTCGACGGCCCGCACCACCTCCGACGCGTGCGCCAGGTCGAAGGTGCCGGCCGCGACCAGACGAGTGCGTTCACCATCGGCCTCTACCCTGATGGCCACGCTCATCACGTTGGACTATACCACCCGGAAAGTTGCGGCTGGTGCGACTGCGATGCGGGCGCTGCCCAAGAGTTTCATGACCGCGGAGGGTAGGCTTCCCTCGCGCGCCACACGATTGGTAGTGCTGTTCTCAGTCCAGCCGGCTGTCGCAGAACTGTCCCAGAACCTCGGATGTTGACCTGCTTGGGGTTAGCTTCTGAGCGAAAGCAGATTCCCCAGGTTGTTGAAAACACTGAAAGGCGATATACGGAAGAGAGCCGTTGGAAAGGAAGGTTCTTCGCCCAAGGCAGGTGCGTTACCAGGCTGCGCTAGGCCCCGACCGTTGAATCCCTTCGCGAACAGGGCAGGGGAGCGGTCCGGCCCGCACCGGCGGGCGGCGTTCGACGTACTTCCGCACGAACCGTATCTCTCTCTCATGAAGTACTGACACCGTACGGAGGTGGTTCACCCCATTTTACTGTGCCCAATTTTGTGCCCACCCCCGGTATGAAACGCTGTGAAATGGTCGTAGTCGAGACGCGGCTGGATAGCTCGTTCTTCCTGCGGAAATGGCACTCGGTAGCAATCGGTGATACCCGGTGAGTTTGCCTCGTCTGCAACTGTTAACCGGAGGGTTGCTGGTTCGAATCCAGCCTGAAGAGCCACTTTTATTCGGAAATTCCACGACTTTCGCCGCCGTCCGATCGCGCGTCGGAGCACGTTGCCCTTTTCTTGCCCTTTTCTCTTCGCGCACTCCTTCCGTCTGTGGCGGCGGTGTCGGAGCTCGGGCGTCCAGCAGGCCCACTTCCGCTGACAGGTACGCCGGCGAGAGATGGGCATACCGCATGACCATTCGCAGGCCGCGATGGCCAAGGAGCTCGGCCACGGAGCGAAGCGAGGCGCCTTTCATGATCAACCAGGAAGCGAAGGTGTGCCGCAGATCATGCCAGGTGAAGTCTTTGATCTCGGCGATCTCGAGTGCCGTGTGGAACCCGTTCTTCACGTCTTTGACCGGCTCGCCGGCGTGCCGACCCGTCGCGTGCGCGAACACGTACGGACATCAGGCAAGCGTTCGGTATAGAGCGCCTGCAGCGTCGTCAGCACGGTCGCGTTCAGGGGGACCGCATGTGGCCGGCCGCTCTTCGTCCGCGGAATCCGAACGACGCGATTCAGAAAGTCCACGTAGTCCCATCGCAGGTGGAAGAGGCTGCCCCGGCGCAGGCCCGTATGCAGGGAAAGGATGATTTTTTCGGCCAGTAATGGCGACGTCTCAATCGTCTTCGCCGCTTGGATGAGGCGGTTGTACTCATCCTCAGTGAGATAGCGCAGTCGGGAGTTGTCTTCGTTGAAGAACTTGACTCGGCAAACCGGATTCGAGGCCGCCAGACTGCGCGCCATGCACCAGTTGAAGAACGCCTTCAAGACCGCGAGATCCTTGTCGACGGTGGTGTGAGCCACATCTTGGGCGCGTCGCAGCTTCACATCTTCGATCAGAGTGGGCGTAATCTTCGCGAGCAGCGTACTCGCCTTGATGTGCGCTTCCCACACGGAAAGCGCGGGCTCGACATACGAGTCGTGTGAGCGATTCTGAACCGCCGAATACTCACGATACTGTTTCAGAGCTGTCTCGAACGAGACAGTCTTCGGCGCCTGCTCGTGCCAGGTGCCATTCTCGATTTTGGTTTGCTCCGCGGACCAGATGCGCAAGGCTTCGCGCTCGCGACGGAGCCGCTTCCGCAGCCTTGAACCGTCTGGTACCGAATCTCAACGAGCCAGCGATTCCGCTCCGGGTTCCAAACTGGACCCTTCGAGAAGTCGCGATTCTTTCGTGTTTCGTCCATGACCCGCGCTCGCTTTGATGTAGAACTCGCCACATACCGGTCAAGCACGCTTCTGCGTATCCGAATGGCCCCGTTTCCGTACTTGACGACGTCAATTTTACGGTCGCTGATCCAGTGCCGCAGGGTCCACGGCCGGATCCCCAGGTAGCAGGCAGCATCGACGACGTTCAGGAGGTCCTCTGTAGCCATGTCCATCCTCACCATGTGTACAGATGCCCGGATACCGCCCGAAGGCGGTACCCGGGTTCGACCGATCTACGAAGCGGCCTCAGTGCCGTCTCCTGGTACTCGGCGTACGCCTGGAGCACGAGCTCGCGAAGCGGATTCTGGGCGTCCGCGTCGGCGATGGGACGCAGCAGCGCGAAACTGCGACGCTCACCATTGATCGCGTACTGACGCGCCGGGAACGTGACGTTGCGGCCGTTGCCACCGCGTCGCTCCCAGATGGCGAACCCGATCAGCTTCAAGCCGTCGAGTACGCCGTCGGTGAAATGCAGCTCGGCATCCGCGAGTTTGCCGGGCGGGTTGGCTTTGTCGTTCGGAACGATTTTGACGACCATGATGTGACCTCCTGAAAAGCTCGCCGTTGCGGCGAGCGGTTGACGCCGACGAGTGAGTTGAGCGAGTCATGCCGCAACCTGGGTGGCTGTTGGGGCCTGAAGGCGTTGCCACAGCCAGTGCTGCAGCGTGTTGAGGCCGACGAGCCCGGGATCCGCGGAAAGCAACAGGTGCTGGTTGCCGCGGTACTTGGCGCGTTGCCAGGCGAGCTCCATCGCGTCGACGAGGACCAGTCGTGCGGTGTGCGTCCGCGGCTCTCGTCGAGCGTGATCGGATCCGCTGCGAAGCCCGCTACGTCTGCGAACGTCGCCGGTGAAGCGTGACCGTTGCCGGCGAGTCGAGCTCGGCGGGTGCCGTGGTGACGAACGCGAAATAGATCCGCGTGTGGTGGCCGATCGTCACCGTGATGCTGGGTGTGAGCGACCTTTCAGTCATGGTGTTCTCCTCTTTTCTTCGAGATCCCCCGCCGCTTCGATAAATGCCCTCCGTGTGAAGTGCGGAGGCCGAGTCAAGGCCGCGCCAGCGGCGAGCGCAGCGAGCGAAGCCTTGACGCGGCCGAGCACTTCCACAGAATTCGCAGCTCGAAGCGGCGGCATGTTGCCGTCACCGTCTTGCGGGAGTGGCTCCCATCAGTCCGGCCTCGCGGAAGCTGAAGTACCGGTGCTCGTCGCCGACGATCAGGTGATCGAGCAGGGGCAGGTCGAGCACGTCGGCCGCCGCGCACAGCCGCAGCGTGAGCCGCGCATCGTCCGGGCTCGGTGTGGGATCGCCGCTTATGCGGACGCTCTGCATAAGCGGCGTTATGCGCACGTCTGACATATGCGGAGTTGGCGGAGCCACGCTCGATGTCCGTGAGCCAGAGCGAACGTGGACTCCGCATAATCACAGCCCTTCGAGGAACGCGAGCAATCGGTCGCTCGCGCGGTATCGCCAGCGTCCGCTGGGTGGCTCCTGCACTTTCGCAAGCGCCCGTTCTTTCATCGCGAGGTCAGCCTCGACATACAGGTGCGTGGTGTCGAGGCTTTCGTGCCCGAGCCAGAGCGCGATGACCGATAGGTCGACGCCGGATTGCAGCAGGTGCATCGCCGTCGTGTGCCGAAAGGTATGCGGCGAGATCCGTTGGGTCGCGAGTGAGGGACAACTGACGCTGGCGGTCGTGACCGCGGCACGGAGACGGCGTTCGACACCCGAACGCGAGAGTGCGACACCGCGGCCGTTGGGGAAGAGCGGGGTGTCTGGCCCCGCCTTCACCCGGGGAAGCCACTCCTTCAGGCGCTTGGCCGTGCTCTTCCACAAGCGGCACCGTGCGGTCCTTGCGTCCCTTCCCGTGGAGGCGGACATGAGCGACCGGTTCGAGCACGAGATCGGCGACCCGCACGCCGATGATTTCGGACACGCGCGCCCCGGTGTTGTAGAGCGTGGTGAACAAGACGTGATCGCGGTGGCCGCTCCAGGTCGAGCGATCGGGCGCCGCGAGCAGGGCGTCGATTTCCGCGCGCGAGAGAAACCCCAGCAGCGGCCGATCGAAGCGCTTCGTGGGAATGGCGAGCGCGCGTTGGATGACCGCCAGGGCGGTCGGGTCGCGAACGGCTGCGTAGTGGAGGAACGAGCGCAGCGCCGCGAGACGCGCGTTGCGGGTCCGCGCGCCATTGTGGCGGGTGCCTTCGAGGTGATCGAGAAACGCCAACAGCAGTGGCGCGTCCAAGTCCGCCAGCGTGACGGCCGACGGCGGCTTGTGCAGCCGATCGTGCGCGTAGGTGAGCAGCAGCCGGAACGCATCGCGGTAGCTGGCCACCGTGCGCGGACTCGCCTGTCGCTGTGCGAGCAGATGCTGGTGAAAGAAGTCCTGCAGCAGCGTCGGGAACGTCGGGGTCGCGGTCATGAGCGCCCTCCCGACTCGGCGAACGTCTCGAAGCGGCTCGCCCCGATCGCCATCAGCTCGGGAACCGCCGTCAAGTACCAGTAGGTGTAGGTGACATTGACATGACCGAGATACGTGGCCAGCGTCGCGATGTGCGCGTCGATGTCGGCGCCGGTCTCGTACCAGTGCAGCAGCGCCCTGACCGCAAAGGTGTGGCGGAAATCATGAAGACGCGGGGCGCCGGCACGCCGGCGTGGTCGCCCATCCGAGCTGGCGCCGCAACGTCCGAAACGTCTTGGTGACCCACTGATAGGTCAAGGCGGTGCCGCGAACGGTGACGAAGAAGGCCTCGGTCCGTCGCCGGACATGCACGGCGGTCGCGCACCGTCACGTAGCGGCGCAACGCCTCGGTCGTCGACGGATGCAGGGGCACGAGCCGCGATTGCCCCGCCTTGGCCTTGCGGATCGTCAGCAGTCCCTGCTCGAGATCGACATCGGCCTGGCGCAGGGCCAGGGCCTCGCCGACGCGCAGGCCCGTCGCGATCAGCAGACCGAACAAGGCCACATAGGTGTGCGGGCGCAAACCGGGACGCAGGGTCCGAGCCGCCGCGAGGAAGGCCGTGATTTCGGCCGCCGAGTAGATGTGGGGGTGACCGCGGCGAAACGTGGGGCCGAGCAGCCCTGCTGGCGGCACCTCCGTCTGGGGATCGCTCAGGGCTCGGTGCCGAGCGAAGAGGCGCACCGCATGGAAGCGCCACGCCCAGTACGCGGGACTGCGGCGAGGCGTCTGCTGGGCCCACCGCACGATCAGCTCGGTCGTCAGTGGCCCGGAATGACCGGTGCGATCGGCCCAACGGGCGAAGAGGAGGACCTCCTGGCCGAGAGTCCCCAGCGTGAATCCGAGGGCGCGACGGAACGCGAGGTACTCCTGCGCGAACGCCAGCATCGTCGGGGCGGCGGTCATGACACCACCTCCGCCGGCCACGGGCGGGCCACCTCGCGCAACCGCGGCAGATCGACCTTGGTGTACAGGGCCGTGGTGTCGAGACTGCGGTGGCCCAGCACATCGGCCACGGCTTTCAAGCTCACACCGGCGCGCACCATGGCGGTCGCGGCCGTATGGCGCAGCGTGTGTGCGCCACGCGAGGCGACGTCCAAGCCGCTGCGGCGGAACGCGCGCTGGACGGCCCGAGTCACGACGGCACTCGTCAACGGCGCCCCGATCGGCGGGAAGTGGCGGACGAACACCTGGCGCACGGCGGTCACCGGCCGCCCTGACCGCAGGTACGTCGCGATGGCGCGTCCCACCGTGGCCGGGCAACGGCAGGCGGTGGGCACGTCGCGCTTTGCTGGTCGCAATCGTCAGCGTCCCGGCGCGCCAGTCGATGGCGTCCAGTGACAACTCGGCGACCTCCTTGGCGCGCAGGCCGAGCGATGCGAGGCACAGCAGCATGGCGCGATCGCGTCGACCGACAGGCGTCGACGGATCGACGGCCGCCAGCAGCTGGCGCAACTGCGCGGGTGCGAGGGCCTTGGGCAGCGTCGCACGACGGGTATCGCGGACGCGTCGGCACCGCCTGGGCCAAGCGCCCGTCGATGACGCCGTGCAGGTGCAGAAAGCGGACGAAGCTTCGCGCGGCAGACGCGGACCGCCGGGCGGTGCGTGGCGAGTGGCGCCGGGCGCGATCGACGACAAACCCGCGAAGAACCTCGCCGGTCAACTGCCGAAGGTCCAGCTGACCGCTGGCCGACAGGAGGGTGAGCAACTGACGAACATCTCGCACGGAGCGTTCGCACGTCGCAGGCGCTGCACCACGCGTGACCCGCAGGTGCTCGGTGAAAGCGTCGAGGACGTCATCACGGCTGTGAAGTGTGGTTGGACTGAACATGGGCCCTCTCTTTCCCGCCACGGCATGTGGCGACAAGCGGCCCACGATTATGCGGACCCCGATCACTCGCGGGCCTTGCGATCCGGCACGCACGATCAAGGACGCCATCGAGAGAGATCCCGGCTACTCCGCAGAACGCGGACGTGCGCATAACGCC
>CAWFFB010000009.1:0-233561 GCA_963814975.1 uncultured Acidobacteriota bacterium
CTCGGTCGCGTGGGTCTGAGCCGCCGCGACTGCCGCGGCTGAGATCGCGCGACTGGTCGTCGCGATCGCGCGGATCGTCGCCCATCAAGGATCGTAGCTATCCACGGCGCACCTCCGCGGCGGACGAAGGTGCATGGCAACCCGGGAGAGGCGAAAGTCGAAAGAGAAGCCGCGATTTTGCGGGGACAAAAACGGGGACAATCTGGCGCGGTTTCGGGTAGTCGGGGGTTGCCCCCCGATCACGATTCACCCAATAGAAATGGGCCTTGTTGCCTTCTGCTGCCCCGGGTGGTTTGGCTGTGAGCGGCTCATAACCCAAAGGTCGCGGGTTCAAATCCCGCCCCCGCAACCAACATAACCGACCGCATCGCCTGAGTCGGCCGGCCTGCGCGGCGGCCAGCATCGACCCCAAGTTCCCGACACCTGCAACAGTCCATCTCCCGGCGGAATCACGATCTTCTCCAGGAATCCGCGGAGCGCCTGTCGCGCGGCATCCCGCTGTTCGTCGTGCTCCAAGCCTGCGGCGAGCGTCGTCGCCTTCTGGCGGAAGACCTCGGCCATCTCGGGGTGCAGCGCGGGGAGCGGCGGCTCGGCCAACGCGGTCGTCAGCTGCGGCCTTCCGCGCGTCGAGCGTCATCAGTTCGTCCTTGATCGCGAGCGCCGAAACGCCGTCCTTGATGGCTTGCATGAGCGTCGCGGATCTCCCGCTCGACGGCCGCGAGCTCGCGCCGGGCCCCAGCCAACTGGGCCAGGTGCTCACGCCGCTGGAGCGTCATCTCGGCCGTGAACCCCTCGCAGAACGCGGCGAACGCGCCGGCTCAAAGAAAAGCTCGCGCATGGCGCGCAGGGCTCGGGCTTCGACGTCCTGCCGCTTGATGCTGCGGCGGTTCGTGCAGGTTCCCCGCGATCGGGCATTGAAGCAGGTCAGCAGATCATGCGACGAGAGAATGAAGCCTCCGCCGCAGGATCCGCACTGCGTCAGCCCAGAGAAGAGATACTTCGGCCGGCGCGCGCGGACGATCCCGGCTCTCATGGTGTACCGGGTGGAGGCCTGCCGCGCCTTGGCCGCCTGCCAGAGGTCATCGTCGACGATCCGGAGTTCCGGCACGTCCTTCGTGATCCACTCCGACGCGGGTTCATCCGCGCCACACGTTTCCCGGTGTCGGGATTTTTCACGAAGCGCTGCCGGTTCCAGACGAACCGTCCGATGTACAGCTCGTTATTCAGGATGCCGGTGCCACGGCCTGCGTGTCCGTGAATCGTGCTGGGGCTCCATGCCGTGCCCATCGGTCCGGGGATCCCTTCCGCATTCAGCGTCTTGCCGATCGCCTTCGGGGAGACGCCCGCGACGAAAGCCCGGAAGATCCGCTGCACGATCGCCGCTTCCTCGGGATGGATCTCCCGCTCGCCGCGTGGCTGGCCCTCCAGCGCACGCACCACGCGGTAGCCGTAGCTGATGCCACCGCCAGAGCGTCCCCGCTTCGACCCGACCCCGGAGCCCTCGGCGTGTCTTCTCTGCCAGATCCTCAAGATACAGGGCGTTCATCGTGCCCTTCAGGCCGACGTGCAGGTGGCCGATCTCGCCTTCAGAGACGGTGACGATCTTGACGCCCGCGAACGTCAGCTGCTTGAACAGGTCAGCGGTGTCTTCCTGGTCGCGTGAGAACCGATCGAGCGACTCGGCGAGCACCACGTCGAACGTGTTCGCCGCGCGCGTCGCGCATCAACGATTGGATGCCGGCTCGCATCAGCGAGGCGCCGGACATCGCGGCGTCTGTGTAGTCGGCGACCACGGTCCAGCCCTGGCGCACGGCGAACTCGCGACAGGTCCGATGCTGATCGGCGATCGAGGCCGCTCGCTGTTGGTCGGATGAATATCGCGCGTAGAGGGCGACTCTCATGACAGCCTTCGATTTGCCGATCAATTCGGCGAAATACTCACGAGCGGCTTCCCGCCCCAATTCACGCGCCACCGCGCGAGCTGCCGCCGCCAACACGCGCTGGCTCTCGGGATCGCTGAAGTCTGCCGGCTGGACAGACTTCCTCTCCACGAGCGTCAACGGACGACGAACCTTACGCGTGGGACGGGGCATCTTACCCTACGTCCCAGCCTGTGCCGGCTTCAACGAGTTCGGTGACGGGCGCGGCCTGATCGTGGCGCACGCTCACGTAACTGCTGTAATTGTCTCGACCCTCTCCCACACCAGCGACGTCTTGTAGGTGAACCCCCAGGCTTGATCACCGGCCACCCCGTCGATGAAGACCCAGACGAGGAGCACAAAAAGAAAAACCCCTTGCGACGTCAAAGCTCTCCGTCGGCGGGGAGCCAACGCTGCAAGGGGTTTCCACCCGCGTTTCGAACGCGGTCTACCTCTTGCGATCCCACTTTGTACGTCATGCGTGCAGCCCGTGGTCGGGCTCAGGGCCGTCGCGAACGGCCCTTTGCACAGTCACGTCAGCGTGTTACCGCATTAGCCTCGATCTTCGCATCACGACCGCAGAATAAACGGCGCCGTGAGGGGTGTGAAGCGCGTGAGAATAACGACGCAGATGTTGACGCGTCGCTGGAGAGGACACGTTCCGGCCCTCCTGTTTCCGACCCTAACGACAACATCGGCCGAGGGCCCGTGCGGCTAAGGTGGCGGTGCAGGGTTTCCGATTGAGGGCTTCCACGGGGTCTGCGGCTTATCATTGCCGATCTCCTCTGGGATGGCCGTCCTGACCGCCTTCCGCGGCCAGTTCCGTTTCGACGTCGATGACAGCCTTCTTGAGTCGATCTAGGATGTCCTGCTCCGTGTGGCCTCCAGCGCACGTCGAACCGCCATCCGACAGCGGTCCGAGCAGAAGCCGTTTCTCCGTCGTCCTTTGATCGGCGCTCCACACTGCTGGCAGAATTGGCCGTCAGAAGCCGTCGTTCGGGTTTCTGAGGCTGCTTCGGTCTCAATTAGGGCGTCTGTGTGACTCCGGCCGGTCGCGCGATTGTGGGGCGTCATCGGGCGACCTGGAATGTGTGCAACTGAATCGAGTCTGGCTGTCTCAGAGTTGCCCTTTCCGGGGGATGCCCCTCACCGTTCAAGACATCCTCTATCGCGACCAAATCGCGGTCGCTGATCGACCATCCTTTCCTTGGTGTCTCAATGCCAAGGATTCGCAGACGCTTCTCTGTAGAGTTCCAACTGGACAGGACACCGTGAAGATCGGCGCAATCGGTGGCCTCAACGGCGGCGCCCACCGTGTCGCCGATCATCGGCGTGCCCCGTGGTGAAGCGCGACCGCGCGGCGCGCTCTCGGGCGAACTGCTCAACATCGCGTCGGTGCCATAGGCGAACGCCGCGCGCTGTCTTCAGTGCAGGCAATTTACCGGTACGGTCCCATTGACGGATCGTTTCAGGAGCGACGGCGCAGATCCGGGCGGCTTCATTCGTAGAACGGGATCGGTCGTGGGGTGTTCGCTCATACGAGCGTTATTACACGACACCCTCCGCTTCTCTGTAGAGTTCCAACTGGACAGGACACCGTGAAGATCGGCGCAATCGGTGGCCTCAACGGCGGCGCCCACGTGTCGCCGATCATCGGCGTGCCCCGTGGTGAGCGCGACCGCGCGGCGCGCTCTCGGGCGAACTGCTCAACATCGCGTCGGTGCCATAGGCGAACGCCGCGCGCTGTCTTCAGTGCAGGCAATTTACCGGTACGGTCCCATTGACGGATCGTTTCAGGAGCGACGGCGCAGATCGGGCGGCTTCATTCGTGAGAACGGGATCGGTCGTGGGGTGTTCGCTCATACGAGCGTTATTACACGACACCCTATTGTCGTGTATACCCAGTAGAAAGTGAAACAAATAGCGCGGCCCGCTCGTACTGCTCTACAAGGAGGCGAGCATGCGAACGGGACGCCCCAAGGTTGCGTTGATCTTGACGGATGAGGAGCGGCGACGATTGGAATCGCTGGCGCATCGCTCGCGGTCGGCGCCGCACTTGGCGCGGCGCGCGCGCATCATCTTGGCGTGTGCCGAGGGTCGCGACAGCAAGGTCGTGGCCCGACGCCTCCACGTGACACCGGCGACGGTGTGCAAGTGGCGCGGCCGTTTCGTTCGCGATCGACTCGAGGGCTTGTACGACGAACCGCGGCCCGGTGCGCCGCGGACGATTACCGACGACCAGGTCGAGCAGGTGATTATTCGAACGCTGGAAACGACGCCGCGCGGGGCCACGCACTGGAGCACGCGGGACATGGCCAAGGCGTTGGACCTGAGTCGCATGGCCGTCAATCGGATCTGGCGCGCCTTCGGCCTGCAGCCGCATCGGAGCGAGACGTTCAAGCTGCCGACCGACCCGCTGCTCGTGGAGAAGGTCCGCGACATCGTGGGGTTGTATATGAATCCGCCGGAGCACGCGGCGGTGTTCTGCGTCGATGAAAAGCCACAGATCCAAGCGCTGGACCGCACCCAACCGCTCCTGCCGATGCGGCCCGGCCAGGTGGAGCGCCGCACGCATGACTACGATCGGCACGGCACGACCACGTTGTTCGCCGCCCTCAACGCGAAGACGAGTGAGGTCATCACGCAGTTTCATCAGCGCCATCGCTCGGTCCAGTTCCGTGAGTTCCTCGATCTGATCGAGACGCAGGTCCCGCGGCGACCTCGACGTGCACATCATCATGGACAACTACGGCACCCACAAGACACCGCTCATTCGGAACTGGTTCGCCAAGCGTCCACGGTTTCACGTCCACTTCACCCCCACGTATGGGTCGTGGCTGAGTCTCGTGGAGCGGTGGTTCGCCGAGCTGACGAACAAGCAGTTGCGCCGCGGCGCCTACCAGAGCGTGCCGAAGCTCAAGGCCGCCATCCAGGAGTTCATCGACGCGCATCAGGAGAATCCCAAGCCGTTCGTGTGGACGAAGACCGCCGACCAGATTCTCGCGAGCATCGCGCGATTCGCGCAGCGCACATTCGACCTCCAGGCCGCGCAACATGTTTCACGAACCACTGGGACGGGACACCTAGGAAATGGGTTGCGATTTGGTTGAAAGGCCGATACAACTCGACTAGCGACTACGTGAGAAACCCTGGACGGCGGTAGCTCTGTCGATTTAGGGTGAAATAGAGGTAACGATTGACTACTTCTGTCTGGCTTCCTTGAGCATTTCATGTCGAGCGCGCTTCGTGACGGCCGACTGTGCTCAGCGCTATCGTTTCCCCTTTGACTGACAAGTCTCCTCAGCTAAGCCCATAGCGTCAGCGTTAACCACCGCAGCGGCGATGACTTGCATTTACCCTTCAGCCGAATCCTCTGCGTTGCGTGTGACTTCTCGGAACCGATCCGATCAGATCCGCGTTCTCTATTTGATTGGGGGGCGTCGCATCGGCGGGATGGAGACGCACCTCTTGAGGCTGGTGGCTGCTATCAAGTCGTCATTTCGATGTCTGATTTGCTGCCTGGACCCTTCCCCCGAATACTTGCACCGGATTAGCGCAGTCGGTGTCGAACACGTTAGCCTCCGATGTCCTTCGCTTGTGTCACCTTCGGCGGTCAGGGCATATCTGACGCTCGAGCGACTGGTCCTCGACTTCGAGCCACATATTGTGCATTCCTACGGGTTTGCTTGTGATCTGCTGGCCGGTGCATTGGCAGCCCGTGGCCGAGTCGGTCACGTCGTGACGAGCCGCCGCGGCGAGGACTCTAATAGCAGGCACCGGCGACTCAGACGCCTGGTCAACCGGGTGTCCGATAAGATCGTGTGCGTGTCCGCCGAAACCGCCAAATTTGTAGAGGCGACCGAAGGCCCTCAAGTCGACCGTCTCAGCGTTATTCCCAACGGAGTGCCAACAATCTCGACGCCTCCGCTGGCGTGCCGGTCGGCACGATGCTGCACGTTCCGTCCATTTCGGAACCCTGGGAACCGTCAAGCCAATCAAAGGCTCGGACCTCCTCGTCGACGCGTTCCTGAAATTTGACAAACGCCAGCCTGTTCACCTTGTTGTCGCCGGGCTGGTCGATCGCCCTTGGGCAGAAGCCCTTCGAGAGCGAGCGTTGAGCGCGTCGGATGGCCGTATCGAGTTCATCGGACGCTCTGTCGACCCGAATTTGTTCCTTTCCAGTCTGGACGTATTCGTCCTGCCCTCGCGATCCGAAGGCATGTCCAATGCCTTGCTCGAGGCGATGGCGCTGGGTTTGCCCTGCGTCGCGACCGACGTCGGATCGAGTCGCTCGCTCCTTAACCCCGAAGGCGGAGCACCGGCCGGCCTGGTCTGTCGATCGACAGCCGATGATTTGTTTGCCGCGATGAATCGCCTGGCCGCCAGTCCAGAGGTTCGGATGCGGCATGGGACGGAAGCCTACAATCGCGTCAGGCAACATTATTCGATCGAATGCGATGGCAGACCGGCACGCCGGCCTCTACCACTGCTTGATCGGTGTCGGGGTTACATGATGGGTTCCGAGGGCGACGTGCGCAAGCCAGCCATCACACTCGTCGGACATAACCGATGCTCGACTCACCTCACAAGGTCGCGTGTGACTCAAAGTTCTTCCCGCAACGCTGGGGCTGCCGTTGCGGTCCTCGGTCCCCAAACAGAACTAACGAAAAGCGTCTCGCCGCGAATCGGTGCCGCGGTGCGGATCGGAACGCAGCTCGCACTTCTCGCCCTCGTCATCCGTCAGTTCGATATAGAAAGCACCGCCTTCCTACACATCTGCCTCTTGGCATTCGGAGGCTCCCTGGTTCACGGATTCCTGCCGCTGGCATGGCGGCTGCCGTTCTTTGCGGGCCTCTCCATCGCAGGCATCAGTCTGGTGTTCGGGGTCTGGCAAAGCCTTTGGCTGCTTGGCTTTGGCTCAGCCTTGGTAGTCATCTGTCATCTGCCGATGCGATTTGCAGCGCGTGTAGGCTTCCTGCTGCTCGCGGGTACGGCTCTCGCCGTTTTGCGGATAGGATGGATAGACGGTCCCTGGTCCCCTGCCATGTGGCCCATTTTCGGCTCGATGTTCATGTTCCGGCTTGATCGTCTACATGTACGACCTGCGGCACGAAACGGACCCCGCCGTCGCTCTCGCGCACGCTGGCGTACTTCTTCATGCTGCCGAACGTCTGCTTTCCGATGTTCCCGGTGGTGGACTACAAGACGTTCAAGCGCACCTACTACAACGACGACGAGGACCGCATCTGCCAGGTCGGCGTCGAATGGATCTTCCGCGGCGTCTTTCAACTGATTCTGTATCGCGCCGTCTATTACTACCTGACGATGTCCCCAGCCGATGTCGACGAGCCCAGCCGATCTCGGCCGGTTCATGGTGGCGAATTATCTCCTGTACCTCCGCATTTCCGGCCAGTTCCACGTCGTCGTCGGCATCCTGCGCCTCTTCGGGTTCAATCTGCCGGAGACGCACCACCGATATCTGCTGGCCAGCGAGCATCACCGACTTCTGGCGCCGCATCAACATTTATTGGAAGGACTTCATGATGAAGATCTTCTACTATCCGAGCTTCTTCGCGCTGAAGAGACGAGGGTGGACCGAGCGTTGGTCGCTGGTCCTGGCCACGATTGTGGTGTTTCTGTCTGACGTGGCTGCTGCACTCCTATCAGTGGTTCTGGCTGCGAGGCGCCTTTCCGATCACGTGGCCCGATGTGCTGTTCTGGGGAATTCTCGGCGTGCTCGTCGTGGCGAATACGTTGTATGAGTCGTCAAAGGGAAGGGTCCGCCGCCTCGGAAATCGTAAGATGCCGCGTTCAGAAATAATAGGCGTCGCGCTGCAGACAGCCTTGATGTTCTGCTTCATCTGCATCCTCTGGTCGCTTCTGGACCGCCGAATCGGTATCACAGTGGTTCAGGTTGTGGGCATCTGCGTTATCCAATGGCCTGTCAATGCAGACATGGCAAGGGCTGCCGGTCGTCGCGCTTGCCGTTGTGGCATCATCCGGTCTTCCTCGGAATACAGCGCAGGGTAGTGGTGATCGCCAGTTCACGTGGTTCTGGAAACCCGCAAAGACCACTATTTGTATCGCCGGGTTATATCTCGCAGGCCATTCTGGCGTCCACGCACGCGTGGACGCTCGTGTCGCCAGCGTGCTCAAATCGCTTACACAGCAAAAGCTGAGTGAGGACGACGCGGAGATGCTTGAACGTGGCTATTACGAAAACCTCACTGGCGTCGAGCGCTTCAACAGCCAACTCTGGGAGATGTATTCGAAGCGACCTGTAAGCTGGGGAAACCTGCGCGATGCGGGAGGAATGCGGTACACGAATGACTTTTTGGTTGAGGAGCTGATTCCATTGCTCGACATTCCCTTCAAGGGCACGACGCTTCGCACCAATCGCTGGGGCATGCGCGATGACGATTACGAGCGCCAGAAGCCGACAGGCATCCGTCGGATCGCCGTATTAGGGCCATCTGACACCATGGGCTCAGGTGTGACCTTGGAGCAAACGTTCGCATCGGTGCTGGAGCAGCACCTCAATAAGGTAGCGGATGATTCACGCTACGAAGTTCTGAATTTCGGCACATCGAACTACACCCCACCGCAACACCTGAGGTTGCTGGAGGAACGCGCGCTCCAGTTCGACCCTGACGTGGTAATTTTTGTGGCCCACGATGAAGATGCCGAACGATCGGTCAGGCACCTCCGAACCGTTCTCAACCGTCGCGTGGAGATTCCCTATGAGCCGTTGCGCCAAATTGTGCGAGCGGCCGGCGTCACACCCGGAATGAATGACGAGGAGATCAGGCGGCGCCTGCGCCCAGTCCGGGAGCAAGTGCTTGGATGGACGCTTCACCGTATAGGCGAGATCTGCCGGGAACGCGGCATCACGGTCGTTTGGCTCTTCCTGCCATTTCTTGTTGAACAAGTAGAGCCCATTGACCCGGCTCTGTTGAAACATGCCCGCGACAGTAGCTTCGCAATCGTCGACCTCTCAGATATCTATGAGGGAAAGGATATCGGCAACTTCAAGATCGCGGATGGGGATACCCACCACCCGAACGTGGCGGGACACGCGATGATCGCGGAGCGTCTCCACAGGGCGCTGCGCGAGATCACCAGGGACGCCGTGCGTTAGAGACCGCATCATGCGAAGCATTTCTCTCCCCGACATCCAGAAACAGGTTACGCTGCTCGAGATCGCGGAACGTTTTTTCGACTCGGTCGTGCTTTTCGCTCTGTTCGAAACAGGCGTCTTCCGTGTCATCTCTTCCGGTCCGAAAACGATCGAGGAAGTCCAGAACGCGGTTGGGGGGAACGAGGAAACGCTTCGGGCAACGCTTGATGCCGCTGTCGCGCTCAAGCTGCTCTCGAAATCTGATGCGGGCTACACGGCGTGCGAACCGGTGCTCGATTGCCTTGGACGTGAAGATGCCCCGGCGTACCTCGGGGAATGGGTGGCGTTTCTGCATGCGCTCATGACGCCGCTCGCACAACTCGGCGATGCGATCCGCACCGGTAGGACGCCCGGAGCGCTCTTTGAGGACATGAGCGTCGACAACCTCCCGGCGAGACGCATGACGGCGGCCATGGATGCGTACGCTCGTTCCCGCGGAGTCGAATTGGCCGACCGGGTCGATTTCTCTCAGACGAGACGCTTTCTCGACCTCGGGTGCGGCCCTGGGACGTATTCGATTGCCATCGTGGAGCGGTAACCTGCCGTGAAAGCCACACTCCTGGACCTGCCGGGACCAATCGCCGAAGCTCGGCGTCTAGCTGGCGCGCGGAATATGTCGGACCGCGTGGAGTTCGTGGCGTGCGATGCTCGGCATTACATTCCAGACCAACCGTTTGATACCATTCTGGTCTCGAACACGCTTCACATGATCGGGCCCGAAGGCTCGATTGAATTGCTGAAGCGTTGTCATGAGATGTTGACGCCGGGTGGCCGGTTGATCGTCCAGGCTCAATATTTGAACGATGACCGTGTCTCGCCTCGTTGGCCTACGCTGCTAAATCTGATCCAGCGTGTCGCGACACCGGAAGGCCGCAACCATGCCGTTGGCGAGACCACCGAATGGATGCAACGAGCAGGATTCCGAAACGTGAAGCACGTGCGACTGTCACTGTGGAACGTGTGCGGCTGCTTGATCGGCGAACGACCCGTTCAGGGAAATGGGAACCAACGCACGTGATCATCCGAAAACACGGGCGCGTCTTTGCCGCGACTTCCTCAACAGCGACGAAGCATTCACATTGGTTGGGAACAAGGTAGCTCCGAAAAAGGGCTCACGCGATGAACGACACCCGCGACACTGTCAAAGCCTATATTCTTAATGAATTTCTCCCGGGCGAAGATCCAGCGGCGTTGACGCCAACCACGCCGCTCATCACCGGGGGCATCCTCGACTCCATCGCCACCCTGAAACTGGTCTCGTTCCTCGAGGAGACATTTCGAATCGAGCTCGAGCCACACGAGGTGGACGCGGACAATCTCGATACGCTCGACGCGATCAGGCGGCTGGTCACCGCTAAAGTGCAGCGGACGTGAGGCACGCCGACACACTCCAGCAGCGACTGGATCGAGCCGTCGCACGATGGCCCGACCGTGTCTCGGTGGACGATCCGTCTCGCGGCGCCGTCACTTATGCGCGCCTTGGTGGGATTTCGGACCGGCTGCGCGATCGGCTGCGTGCGCTGAACGTCGGACCGGGGGACCGCGTGGGCCTCTGTCTCCGGAAATCCGCGGATGCCATCGCCACGCTCTACGCAGCCGTCAAGTGCGGCGCCGCGTACGTGCCGACCGACCCCCTCGCACCCGCGAGCCGAAACACGTACATTTTGAATGACTGCGCGGTCAGTGTCGCTGTAGTGGACCGCCACCTCGAGGTTCCACTGCGGCAGGAGTTCGAGGCGCTCGGCCGGGTCCCGCCGCTCATCGTTCTGGACGAGCCCTGCGACGCGAAACTGCCGCTCGAGCGCGCCCTCGACGCGCTCGATGCCCAGACGCCGGCGCCGCCCCAGGTCACCGAGACGGGAAGGCTCGACGATCTGGCGTACATCCTGTACACATCCGGATCCACCGGGAAGCCAAAAGGCGTGATGATCAGTCACCGGAACGCGTGCAGCTTCCTGGACTGGTGTTCAGCGACCTTCGAGCCCCGTCAGGAGGATCGCTTCTCATCCCATGCGCCTCTGCATTTCGATCTTTCCATTCTCGATATCCATGTTCCCTTGCAGCATGGCGCAGCCGTCGTGCTCGTCGGCGAGGACACTGGCAAGGATCCTGGTCGATTGGCGCCGTTCATTGCGGAGCAGCGGATCACGATCTGGTACTCGGCGCCCTCGATCCTCAGCCTGCTCGCCCAATCCGGAAAGCTCAAATCGCACGACTACACCGATCTTCGCACGATCTTGTTCGCCGGCGAAGTGTTCCCCGTCGCCCACCTTCGCACGCTGAAGCAACAACTGCCGACGCCACGCTACTTCAATCTCTACGGGCCGACAGAGACGAACGTCTGCACCTTCTACGAAGTGCTCGGCCCGGTCCCTGAGGATCGAGCGGAACCATACCCCATAGGCGTCACCTGTTCGCATTTGCGAGGCAAGGTTGTCGATGAGAGCCCTCGAGAGGTCAGCCCTGGCGAGGAAGGCGAGCTCTGTATTGCCGGACCTGCCGTCATGAAGGGCTACTGGAACCTGGCGGAACAGACCGAACGGGCGTTTCTGCCGGACGGCGGTGAGGTCCGATGGTACAAGACCGGCGACATCGTCGTCGAGCAACCGGATGGCAACTACCTGTATCGCGGGCGGCGAGACCGCATGGTCAAGAAGCGCGGGTATCGCGTCGAGCTGGGTGAGATAGAGGCGTGCTTGTACGGCTTTCCAACCATCAAGGAGGTCGGGGTCGTCGCCCTGCCAGCACCCGATGGCCTGCAGGTGAGAGCATTCTTGAGCACCCGCGACGGCAACCGCCCGTCGATCATCGCGCTGAAACGGTTCTGCGCCGAGCGGCTGCCCTTGTACATGGTGCCGGACGTCTTCGTTGTGCAGGACCGCTTGCCACGGACTTCCACGGATAAAGTCGACTACCAGTCGCTGAAGGCACTCTGATGGATTTCGGTTTCAGCGATGAGCAGCTGTTGCTCCGTCAGCAGATCACGCTGTTCGCGAAACGCGAGCTGAACAGTGGTGTCAAGGAGCGTGATCGAGAACACACGTTCCCCAAGGACCTGTGGCTCAAGTGCGGAGAAATGGGACTTCACGGCCTGCCGGTCCCCGAAGAGCATGGCGGCAGCGGGCTCGATCCCCTCTCGACCGCTATCGCGCTGGAGGCGTTTGGATACGGATGCCACGACGGCGGCCTCGTGTTCTCGGTGTGCGCCCACCTGCTGTCGTGTGTCATCCCCCTCTGGAAATTCGGCTCAAGCGATCAGAAGAAGCGGTACCTGCCGGACCTGTGCCACGGACGATTGATTGGGGTTCACGCCATGACCGAGCCCCAATCCGGCTCGGACGCATTTGCATTGGCAACCAGGGCGGAACCGGACGGCGAGGGCTTCCGAATCAACGGCACGAAGACGTTCATCTCCAATGGACCGGTGGCCGATGTCGTCATCGTCTTCGCGGTCACCAACGCCCAGAAAGGCTATTACGGGGGCGTCACGGCGTTTCTCCTCGAGCGGGGGACGCCCGGATTCTCTGCCAGCCAGCGGTTCGAGAAGATGGGGCTGCGAACCTCGCCGCTGGGTGAGCTCGTATTCGAGGACGTATACGCGGGTCCGGAGACGATTGTCGGCAAGAATGGCGGCGGCTCCGCCATCTTCACGCACGCGATGGACTGGGAGCGCGTCTGTCTATTCGCCAGCCATGTCGGTACGATGGAGCGGTTGCTGGAGCAGGCCATCGAACACGCCCGCAACCGCACGCAGTTCGGCCAGCCAATCGGCAAGTTTCAGGCAGTGTCGCACCGGATTGCCGACATGAAGGTGCGTCTTGAAGCAGCGCGCCTCCTTGTCTACCGCGCGGCATGGGCGCTCGGGCACCAGCGAAGCGTCGCGCTCGAGGCCGCCATTGCGAAGCTGTTCGTCAGCGAGGCGTTCGTGCAAGCGGCGCTGGGAACCATGCAGGTGTTCGGCGGTTCGGGATATACGACCGACTACGACGTCGAGCGGATCGCCAGAGACGCGCTGGGTAGCACCATCTATTCCGGCACGTCCGAAATGCAGAGAAACATCATCGCGCGATTCCTTGCGTTGTAACCGGTGCGCCGTACCCACACACCGGCAACGGTGGTTCTGGGTGATCTGGTGGTCGTTGTGGTTGGCGCTCGCTTTCCCGTGGGGAACGCTCGACGGTATGCCGCGATGGCAACGGGTTCAGTGGATCCCCTTTCAATCGGTGCGACCGCGAGATATCGCGCTGAATCTCGCGTTTTTTTTCCCTTTCGGATGGCTTGTGTCGCGCGCCGGCTGGAGCGCGATCCGCGTCCTGCTTGCCGCCTTGGCTGTTTCCCTGGTCACGGAAGTACTCCAAATCTACTCCTCCGGACGATGGCCGTCGACGACTGACGTCGTCATGAACGTGAGCGGAGCGATGCTGGGCCTGCTGGCTTCGAGATTCTAGGATGGCAGATGGAACGCTGCCACGAGCTCGCGACTTCACTGTCCCCACCACGATGCGGCACGAGAATCTCGCGACCCGACACTGCACCAAGCCTTCCGTCGCGTGCGGGCGCGCTGTTTTGTAAGACGTCACGCAGCGTATACACTCACGACACATCTTCGCGTGTTGGCGAGGCAGTGCACAGATATTCCGAAGTATTCGAAACCAGTGCAGTGGCGCGCGTATTGAACATGCGCGAGCGTCCGGCGGAGGGGGAGTCCAAGTCTTGGTCATTCGCCAGAATTGCGGGTGGTGCAAATTCAGGTGTAGCGGTTGGAATTCAGGGTGCAGCGTTGAATGTCTAGCTCGGGTGTTTGTAGGTCTCTGGTTGACATCTGAGTAACGTGCGTTTAAGCTCCGCACAATGAGTTGAGAGCGGGACCCCTGAATATTCCAGGACCGCTAGCGTAGAAAAATCGAAGGGGCAAGAGGAGAGGATAACGATATGTTCCGTCAGTTGACCTTGGCGCTCGGGGTGATGATCACACGTGTTAAGTGCGGGCGACGCCTTCGCTATCGCGATCGTGCCGACCGATTTCGACACGTGGCTACTGACCGCCGGCCCCTCCTTAAACCATCGTCAGTCGACGACTTCATTGTGGCGAATCCGCCGCCCCCCACTATGGGGACCATCGGAAACGACGTCTACCTCGACAGTGCCGGAAATTACACATACCTCCACACTGTAACGCCCGCTCTCAACAACAACCAACTCTTCAATACCGGCTTCTCGGCTGCAGGATTCACGGGAATCGCCGGCTTCAGCTTCGGGGATACCACGTCCGCAGGTGGTGCCGGGGCGGCCTCCTTCCTGATCACGGAAGTGCTCGGCCAGTTGAGTTGGTACACTCAGTTTCCCAGTTTGGCCACCCCGGATGGCTGGGATAGTATGGAGACGATCAGGTTCTTCTTTGTCTCCACGAATCCCCCTGACATCGGGGACTACAACCTCTCGACTACCGAGGTGGGCACCGGCCAGAGCTACGCTCCCTTGGCCGCGGTTCCAGAACCAGGCTCAATCGCTCTGCTGGCATCCGGTCTCGTAGGCCTCTATGCGGCGAGGCGTCGGCGCAAGAGCCTGGGAGCCTAGCCGCGGAACATAGCTCAGAGACGTCCGACTTGCTCGTCGAGGTCCTCTCCAAGACCCCGTCGCCGAAAGTGACGGGGTCTTTGTTTCTGTGAGGCACCTGCACATCGAGGAGATGGAATGCTTGTAGTCGAGGGCCGCGCCCGAATTCTGGCGATTTCGTTCATCGCCGTCCTGTCTCTCTCCTGTTCCCGCGATCCAGAAATCGCCAAGCGCGAATACCTGGCGAGCGGCGATCAATTTCTGAGCCAGTCAAAGGTCAAGGAAGCGATTGTCCAATACCGGAATGCGTTGAGACAGGATCCCCGCTTCGGGGAGGCGCGCTACAAACTGGCGGAAGCGTTAGCCCAGGACGGAGATACCGCCCGGGCGGCGCGAGAATACGTCAGGGCCGCGGATCTTCTCCCGAAGGACGTTCAGGCACAGCTCAAAGCGGGACGCATCCTGCTGCTTTCTGGGCAGTTCGAGGACGCCAAGACTCGCGCGCACAGCGCCCTCGCCATCGACCGAAAGAATGTGGAAGCGCAGATTCTCCTTGGCAATGCGCTCGCGGGTCTGAAGGATATCGATGGAGGCATCGAGGAAATCCAGGAAGCCATCAGGCTGGATCCCGAGAACAGCCTCGGGTATGTCAGTCTTGGCGCCATCACACAGACCGCTGGCCGATGGGCCGAGGCGGAAGCCGCGTTCAAAAAGGCGGTCGAAGCTGATGCGAAGTCGGTACCCGCGTACCTGGCTCTGGCGAATTTCTATTGGGCCGCGAGGAAACCGGTCGAAACAGCACTGGCGCTGCAGCAGGCCTACAAGCTGGATCCCGATCATCCCCTCATCAACCGCATGCTGGCCCTGTTCCAAATCGCGACCGGCAAGCCTGCCGACGCGGAGCCGTTCTTCAAGAAGCTGGCCTTGGTTTCGAAGGACACGAACGCCAAGATCTTTCTCGCCGATTACTACATCGCCTCAGGTCGATCCAAGGAAGCGGTTCCACTCCTCCAGCAACTCACATCGACCAAGGAAACTCGAGCCAACAGCAGGCTCTTGGGAGGAGCCGAGCTCAGACTCGCCGCGCTCGATTTTCAGCGAGGGGCGACGCGAAGAGGGTCAGAAGCGAGTCGACCGACTTCTGAAGCGCGAGCCCAGCAACGCGGCCGCTTTGGTCCTCGAGGCAAACGTGCTCTCTGCCGAGGGAAGGCTCGACGAGGCAATCGCCAAGCTGCAGGCCGCCGCGACTGCAAATCCTGGCCTGGCCGAAGCGCAATTTGCCCTGGGACGAGCGTTCGTGGCGAAGCACGATCCCGAACAGGCGATTAGGGCATTCAAGGAGACGCTCCGGCTCAATCCGCGCACCCTTGCCGCACAGCTGGAACTGTCCCGGCTCGATCTGGCTGAAGGCCGCGTCGACAGTTCCGTGCAGTTCGCCGAGGAGGCTGTCAAGAACGCACCGGAAAGCCCCGAAGCCAAGCTCGCGCTTATTCGCAGCCTCCTTGCTCGGCGGGACGTCCGGCGGGCCGAAGGCGAGCTCCAAGCATTGACGAAGCAGTATCCGGACAACGCTGCCGCTCAAGCACAGGCCGGCATACTCGCAGCAATGAAGGGTGATGCCGCCGGTGCCTCCCGGTCGCTTTCCCGCGCGCTCGAGCTCGATCAGAACAGTCTCGAAGCGCTGAGTGCCCTCGTCTCCCTCGACTTGACGCAGAAACACGGCGCGAGCGCCATTTCGCGCGTCGAGGCCCGACTTGCCAGGACTCCACGCGATCCCGGGGCCCTGTTGCTCGCTGCGACAACCTACGCCAGGTCGGGCAATCCGACGAAGTCCGAGCAGATGCTGCGAAAAACTCTCGAAGTGGATGACGCGAACATCGACGCGTACTCCATGCTCGGCAAGCTGTACCTGTCGCAGCTGCGGCTTGACGAAGCCCTAGCGGAGTTCGATCTGCTTTCGAAACGCCAGCCACGACCCGTACAGGCGCACACCATCGTGGGGGTGATCCTCGAGGCGCAAAAAAAGCCGGAAGATGCGCGCAAGCGTTATGAGCAAGCGCTGGCCCTCGACCCCGAAACCCCCGCGGCCGCCAACAACTTGGCTTGGATGTACGCCCAGAACGGCGAAAATCTCGACGTGGCACTCCAGTTGGCGCAGGCGGCGGCTCGGCGGCTGCCCGACAATCCGGCGGTGCTGGACACGCTGGGATGGATCTACCACAAGAAGGCGCTCCCGACACTCGCGATTCCACAGTTCGTGAAGTGCGTGGAAAGGGATCCGAAGAACCCGATCTACCACTTCCATCTGGGCCTGGCTTATGTCCAGGCCGGCGATCCGACAAAGGCGCGTGTCGCGCTCAGGCAGGCACTGTCAGTCGCACCGGACTTCGCCGGCGCCACCGAAGCCAAGGACGTCCTCGCTTCACTCAGCCGATAGCCGGCGGTATCTCTCTCCGTAGTCGGAAGCCGGAGCGCCGTCCGTGGCGTCGACTCTGTTGAGGATGATGCCCAGAAGTCGCTCCCGCCCGAGCGCCTGGATGGCCCGGGCAACGAGATCATAGGGCGTTCGTCCCGCGAGAACCACGAGGACCGCCGCGTCGACCATGCGGGCGAGCAGATTGATATCCGGGAACGTCTCGACCGGCGGTGTGTCGACCACCACCCAGTCGAAGCTCGTCGACAGCTCGTCGAAAATCGAGGCCATGCGCCCTGAAGTCAGCTGGTCCATCGGATCAGGATCGGCATACCCAGCCGGCAGTACCGACTAACCTCTGCGACACTGACACCAGGGGGAGCGTCCCGTGAGTCGTCCCTTTTAGCACCTCGTTCAGGCCAGAAGCAGTTGGGATATCGAGAAGGTCCTGGACCCCAGGGCATCGAAGGTCGGCGTCAATCAGCACCACCCGTCGACGATACGATTCACTCAGCGTCAGCGCCAGGTTCAGCGCTGTCAGCGTCTTCCCTTCGCCCGCCACGGCGCTGGCCACCATGACTTTCCTGATTCCACGCTCGACCTGCGCCTGGTGGAGCGCGGCCGCAAGGCGTCGGTACTGCTCGGCCGACGGTCGATCCATTTTCGGGCCCCCGACGACCATTCCACGAATTGCGGGGTGGAAGTCGCGGAACCCTCCTGGTCGCCGATAGCTCCGGCCCCGCGGTGGATAGCACGTCCACAAACCGCTCTGATCCGACAGGAGGCTGGCGCATTACGTCCGGCCGATGAGGCTCGCGTGAAAACCGATCGAGCAGATCGGGTGGAACGTCCTGGTACTCGTCGCTCGGCGGTGGCGGCAAGGGCTTGACGCCGGATTCATGCGCAGGACTCGAACCCCTCTCGCTATCCCGCCTCTTCAAGGCCCGATCGATCCTGTTCATGATCGCCAACCTGCCAATGAAAACCGCGACCACCGACGTCCGGTTTCGACGACCACTGAACGGGAATTGCTCGTTGCTGGCAGGCTGCATGACGCGTTCAAAGGACCGCGCCTCGCCCGGCCCGTCATAGCTCGGTCGATGGTTTGACGTGGGCGCGCTCAGAGTGCCGACGACACCTCCTGATGGGGCGAAGGCAGGACCGCGCAGATCCAACTCGTCGCAGACTTCCCGCACCAATCGCTGCGTCACAGAACACTGGTTGTCGGCGAACGCGCTGATCAACGCGTTCTCACAGATGACGCTGATCGAACGCGGGATGCCACGCGAGCGCTCGTGAATAACGGCGAGCGCATCGCGACTGAACAATTTCACCCCATCGCCACCCGCCGTCCGGATCCGGGTCCAGATGTACGCCGACGTCTCGGGCAGATCGAAGGGGGTCAGCGTGCACCGCAGCTCGACCCGCTGTTTCAGCTGCCCCAGCCGCTCATCGTTCAGCCGATCCGCGAGCTGCGGCTGGCCGACCAGGATCAACGTCAGAAGCTTCTCACTGTGCGTCTCGATGTTGGTCAGCATCCGGAGTTCTTCGAGCAGCTCGTCTGAGAGACTCTGGGCCTCATCGATCAACAGCGCTACGGTCATGCCCTCTTGGCGCAGGGCCGCCAGGCGTAGACGCCAGTTCAGCCATCAGCCTCGTCTTGGATCGTTCTGCGGCTTTGCTTAGTTCAAACGCCCTCGCGAGAAACTCCAGGAACTCGGCTCGCGTGAGGACCGGGTTGTACAATAGATGCATTTAACCTCGCGGCCGCGTTGCTTCTCGATCACGGCGCGTGTCACGGTGGTCTTACCCATGCCCGCCTCGCCGATGAGCACGACGACGCCTTTGCGGCTCTCGATGCCGAACTCGAGATTGACCAGGGCTTCTCGGTGCCTCGGCGTGAAGTACAGAAAGCGCGGATTCGGAGTGAGCTCGAATGGGCGCTCCCGCAGCCCAAAAAACCTCTCGTACATGCTATAACCAGCGGCCCACGAGGCCGAGTCTCCAGGCGACGACACGAGCCCGGCCGCGACGACGCTGGCGGCCACCGCAAGGCTGACCACTCGCCGACGCCGCGTGCGCTCGCTCGACCACGCCCATCATCGTCGGCACCAGCGCGAGCACCGGCAGCGCGAATGCGCCGACGACGTCGGTTTCGGTCCGAAGGCTACGGTCGCGATACTCCAGGAGCAGCACGAGCCCAAGGCCCATTGCCAGCCCGCCCAATGGCCCCCATCGCGTTGATCTGCACGTCGATTTGGACTGATCGGCCGCTCGGGCAGCCGGGCCGGTTCGAGCATCTTGAACTGTTCCCCAATCTGGCGCCGCTCCAGATTTGCCGATGCCCTGGCGTTCTCGTTCTTCGCCAACAGAGCTGGTATAGACCTGCCGGAGCGTCTCGTAGTCGCGCGTCAACTCGACGAGCTCAGTTTCGCGCGCCGGAACCGCAGCGATCCGCGCCTGATAGGTGTTCAGTGTCTCGCGTAATTTGCTTCTTCTGCTTCCTTTTCGGCTATCCGGCGAGGAAGCGTATCCCGTTCCGCCGCCATATCCCGCACCCGGGCCTGGCGTTGCAGGTCCTGCGGACTGCTCGGCGCCTGATTGGCTTCGGAGGTTGCTGGTGACAGTGGTTGCTGAAGCGATTCCGCCTCGGCTTTTTGCTCGAGCCTGGCAACGACCCGCTCTCATCCGCGCGAGGTCAGGATGCGTCGACTTCAAACGGAGCTCAAGGCCGCGAAGCTCCGCACGCGCCGCCTCCAATTGCTGAGCCGCGGGCAAGATATTTGCCGCAGGCGTACCGGCCTCCGGCTGCCGATTGGCTGCAGCCGACGGGGCGCACCGGTGCGAACGCCTCGGCTTCGGCCAGTAGCCGATCCACCGTCTGACGCCGATCCCTATCCTGCTGAGTGACTGCGTCAGGGTCTGAATCTGCAGTCTGGATGTTCTGAATCGCCTGCATGTTGCTGTTCAGCTCGGATGGCAGCTCTCCTGCGTGCTGCTCGCGGTATGCTTCGAGCCGCTGCTCCTGGTCGATCAAGCGGTTTCGCGCCTCCTGAAGCTGCGTTTCGAGAAACCGGTTGGTACCCTCTGCGAGCGCGGTGCGATCACGAAGGCTTTCCTCGATGAACAGCGAGGCCAGACGCTCCGTCACGCGCATGACGGTCCTGGGATCTCTGCCTGTGTAGCTGATGCGAAACGTCGGCGCCGACAGGCTTTGCCGACGATCCGCCGAGCCTGTCGTCTGGACGCTGATATCGCGCGTGCGCATCCGCTCGATGATGTCCGCCATCAGCTGCGTTTGTCGTTCGGCAGCGTAGAGGTTGAACTCGTTCACGATCTGCTCGAGGCGCGTCCGGCTCAAGATCAGCTGATTGATCGAGGCCAGACGGTCTTCAGGGCGAACCCTGACAGTCGGCTGTACGTAATCCTCGGGGACCTGCTGCGGCACGATGAGAACGAGCGTCTCGGCTCGAAACAAATTCGGCAGGCGCCGAGTCACACCGACGGTCGCACTCGTAATCAATACGAACGGCACCAACAGCAGCCATTTGCGGCGCCAGATCGTGCGCAGCACCACTTCAGGTGTGTAGCGCTTGCCAGGAATCATGTGGTCAATCCGTCAGAGGAAGCCACACGCTGAGGCCGACACGCGCCCCATTGCGGTCGAACAGCCGTGGCATACCCGCCGGGCGAGCCGCCGTCTCCTCGAACTCATAGCGGTAATACAGATACTCAACGTACACCCCGAGCGTTCGGCTCAATGCCCGCCGCAGCCGCGCCGAGACGGAGAAGCTGTCGAACCGTGGGGCACCATGACTGAGGCCCACGGCGCCTGTGAAATAGCTCGCATTCACGGAAAAGTCCACGCGACGCGAGACGAGACCGCCCACGATTCGAGCTCACGACGTCCGAGGAAATCGGGCGATCGAATCCTTCGACGAACCGAATGTCTCGGCGATACTGTGCCTGGGCGGACCACGTTCGTCCCATCTGGTGGACGAGCGTGGCGAAGCCGATCGCTTGAATGCGCCGACCGGCTGTCGTATCGGTACCGGCCACGGCCGCCGATCCCCCGTTGAGGCGGATGAACGTTCTGCGTCTTCGGGAGAGAGGCTTCCGGTAGTCGACGCCAATATCGAGGCTATGCGTTCGCGCGAGCCTCGCGTTCGATCGCTCGTACTCGCCCTCGAGAAGCGAATATCCCGTTCTCAACGACGCATATCGCGTCAGCCGGTGATTGAACGTGACGCCGGCGCTCTGGACCTTGAAATCGGCGGATCATCGCCTGACAGGGTCGACGTCCTCGTATTACTGTACGTGAGATTCACGCTCGAGTGCCTGCTTGCCGCCATACTGAGCCCGGCGCGGCCCCCATACCGGATGCTCTCATGCTGGACGAGCGTGAAATCGAGATCGGGAGCCGACGGCCCTACCCCATCGGCAACCGGCGGCAAAGTCGACCGGATCCAGCGGCAACGGCACTGGGAACAACCGCATGGAGTAGTGCGGCATATACGTGAGGAACGGGCTCCCGCTGACCGTGAACCGCCTGCCGAGCGGGGGCGGAAAATGCCAGACCGACATCATGATACGTTGTCGTCAAGTCTTTCAGGACCGGATAGTAGTTGATGGTGCTGTTCGCCCACGATCGAAAGCTGGCGCTACCGCTCGGCTGTGCATACAGAAGCCCGACCGCGAGGCCTGAATAGAAGCCATCCGCCGAGCTGGATACTGTTGGCTGGTTGGGGACGTCTCCCCGCCCCCCTCTGACTCGCCAGCAGATCGTCGTCGTACGCAGCAAACAGCTGGGCCGAAAGGTCGAGCCCACCCGGCTCGGCGGCGCGGGTTTCAGTCCCTCCAAAGACCGCGGGCCACGTTTGCGACGTCGGAGCCTGGCCTGTCTGGCATTCAGCGCGCGTCGCGCCCAGCCACACTCCGAATATTGCGACCGACGCGATCAAGGAAGGCCGCACGGTTGTCTTCTCAGGGCACAATGACCGTGTCCCCGGGTTTCAGCTCAATGTTCTGCTGGAGGTTCTTGCCCTCGGCTACGCGCTTGTAATTAAAAGGCAATGAGACCGGCGCGCCTTTCTCCGTGCGCATGATCCTGATCTTCTCCCCATCCGCGAACTCGAGCAGGCCTCCGGCAAGTGCAATCAGATGGACGACAGTCATCGGCCCGGTCAGCTGATACGACCCCGGCTTCGCCACGTTGCCCGTGATAAACGCCTTTCGGCTGTTGATCTGCTTCACGATGACTGTGACGTTCGCGATCTTCAACGAGCTTATCCGCCTCGGCCATGACCTTGGCGCGAAGCTCGGCCGGTGTGAGCCCCGTCGCTGAGATCTCGTCCAACAGCGGCAAAGAAATCATGCCGTCGGGCCGGACGACGACGTCGCCTGACAGGTCCTTTTCACGCCAGAACACGATACCCAGAACATCGTCGGGGCCAATCACATAGCCTGGAGGGGGTGTCACACCTGCTGGCGCGAGCGGCGCCGCCGTTCCGGCCGGGGGCTTGGCCGTCGTTGATTGGGGAGCCGACTGGTCACCCGCAACCGATGACCCGTGCGCGAGCATGGCGCACAAGACGCCGGCCAGGAAACGTCGGCGAGCGGGCGTCATACTGGGGATCTTTGCACGAAAGAGTGACACCCGACTGTCGGGTATCTTACATTCGCGCTCCGGTACCAACGCAGTCACCTCCGCCGGCTTTCCATGACGCCCGCCGCCGGGACATCGTCTCATGACGATCTTGCGGCAGGAGCCGCCTCCGCTTGCTCTCTGAATTCTAGCATTTCACAGGAAATCGTGAGCCTGATTGACACGCTCTCCGACACATCCCTGTGTATAATTATCCCCTCTGTCAGGGTGCTGGAACGATTGACGATGAAATAGGTGCGGCCCAGAACAGCATTTCTTCCCGTCGCGCGACCCTGACAGGCAGCACGACTCCATCACTGCCGCATGCTCCGATTGTAGCTTCCATGAACAACCACGTTGCCGTTGTCGGCGCTGGCGCCTGGGGTCAGCACCATGTGAGAACATTTGCGCACCTCGGAGCGCTTGGTGCGGTATGTGATCCGCGTTCGGACCAGCTCGAGCGTTATCGTCAGAAATATCCGGGCGTTGAACTCGTCAGTTCATTTCAACGGATCCTCGACAACGCGTCAATCTCCGCAGTGGTGATCGCCACGCCCGCGGAAACTCATTTCAGCCTGGCGAGCGCGGCAATCGAGGCTGGAAAGGACGTCCTCGTCGAAAAGCCGATGGCGCTACGGTGCGACGAGGGAAAGGCCCTGCTAACCCTGGCTGAACGGAATCAGCGCATCCTGATGGTAGGACACCTGCTGCAGTATCACCCAGCCGTGCTCCACCTGAAGCAGTTACTGGATGAGGGCATCCTCGGCAAGGTGCAGTACGTTTATTCGAATCGCCTGAACATCGGAAAGATCCGCTCCGAAGAGAATATCCTGTGGAGCTTCGCTCCGCACGACATCTCCGTCACGCTGATGCTCCTCGGCGAAAGCCCGATCAGCGTCTCTGCGCATGGTGGAAACTATGTTCATCACCAGCGCGCGGACGTGACGATGACGACACTCACCTTTGCCAGCGGCGTGAAGGGCCACATCTTCGTGAGCTGGCTCCATCCTCACAAAGAGCAGCGGTTCGTTGTCGTCGGCGACCGCGGCATGATCGTCTTCGACGATCTCGAACCGACCGACAAGCTCCGTTTGTATGCCCACCAGGTCGACTGGATCGACAGAAGACCAGTGGCGCGGAAGGCGGAGCCCACACTCATCCAGGTCGACCAGCAGGAACCGCTCCAGCTCGAGTGTGAGCACTTCCTCGAGTGCATCGCGGAACGTCGCACGCCGCGAACCGACGCGCGAGAAGGCCTCGCCGTTTTGTCGGTGCTCGAGGCCTGTCAGCAATCACTGGATCGGGATGCTGCTCCCGTCGTGGTGTCGAGCGTCCCGGTTGCCGCCGCGCCAGAGCGCCGTTCATCCGTCGGCAGTTGTCGATCATGGCTGCGAGATCGGAGAGGGAACGAAAATCTGGCACTTCTCACACATCCTTTCAGGGTCGACGATCGGCAGGAACTGCAGCCTTGGGCAGAACGTCGTCGTCGGGCCGAACGTCCGCATTGGTGACAGGGTCAAGATCCAGAACAACGTGTCGATCTACCAGGGCGTCACCCTCGAGGACGAGGTCTTCTGCGGACCGTCGATGGTCTTTACCAACGTGACGAATCCGCGCAGCGGTATCGCGCGCATGCATGAGTTGAAGCCGACGCTCGTGCAACGTGGAGCGTCAATCGGGGCAAATGCCACGATCGTATGCGGGCACACCATTGGAGCCTACAGCTTCGTCGGTGCGGGCTCCGTCGTTACCAAGGACGTCCCCGAGCTGGCGCTCGTCGTCGGCAACCCGGCCCGCATCATCGGATGGATGTGCGAGTGCGGCGTGCGGCTGCGCTTCGACGGCAACACCGCGACATGCGCGGCTTGCGCAAAGACATACGGGAAAGAGGCGGGACGCGTTCGCCAAGTGGTGCCCGCGGGCTGAGCGTTTTCCATTACGACGTAGCAACACGGTAGCCGCAATGCCGGGCGTAATTTGCGCATTCGTCGGCCGTGAAGAGGTCGAGCGCCATCGCGATCAGGCCGCAGACCTGCTCGTAGCTACGCGGGCGCGCGGCGCGTAAGAATGCTTTCAATTTGGCAAACGCCAGCTCGATCGGATTGAAGTCAGGACTGTAGGGCGGGAGAAACCGAATGTGCGCCCCCGCCTGCTCGATCGCGGCCCGGACCTCGGGCTGTTTGTGGACCGCGAGGTTGTCGAGCACGACGACGTCGCCTGGGCGCAGCGTGGGCACCAGCACTTGTTCGATATAGGCCAGGAAACTCGGACTATCGATGGGCCCGTCGAACACGGCCGGTGCGTCGAGACCCTCGAGGCGGAGCGCGGCGATCACCGTGTGCGTCTGCCAGTGACTACAGGGCGTGTGATCCCGCAGTCGCGTCCCACGGGGGCTCCGGCCATAGCGACGTAACAGATCGGTGGTAACGCCGCATTCATCGAGAAAGACGTAATGCCGCATATCGCGGAGCGGCTGCCACTCGCGCCATTGGCGACGCTCAGCCACGACGTCGGGCCGGCGTTGTTCGTCGGCGTGGACCGTTTTTTTTGACCGTCAAGCGAGTCGGTCCAAGGCGCGCCAGACCGACGACAGGCTGGCCGAACTGTGTAACGCCTCGCGGAGTTCCGCCAGCGTCCGATCGGGCTGGGCGTCCACCAACGTGCGCAGTCGATCCTCTGGCCGGCGAACGCTTGCTTCTTAAATACTTGCTGTGGCCGTGGCCCGACTTCGCCGGTCTCGCGACGCCGCTGCACCAGGCGATTGACCCACGAACGGCTCACCCGAAACTTGGCCGCGACCTCTTTCGCCGCCAATCCCGCGTCACAATCCGCCAACACCCGCGTGCGCAAGTCCATCGATACGGCGCCATTCCTCCCTCCCCGCGAGAAGAGTGACCATGACTGCCGGACCACGTACAATCGGAAAACGCTCTAGCGTCGACCGGAACGATCATGGCGAGCTCCTGACCTCATCACTCGCGCCTCCCTGCCCTGAGGGACGGCATTGGTCCCGTCACCAGAGAATGCGCAGGTTTGTCGGCGCCACAGGCGGGGTTCCTGCGCAGGAAGCCGAGAACGGATCGACGTCGACGTCTCCTTCGCGGTCTTGGCTCAGAATCGTGGCAAGAGTCTGATGATCCCAGCAGTTGGACTGGGCCTTGACCGAAAAGCCAGCGCGCAGGTTGCGAACGTCAGCGACCCCGTTACCCTGTATCCGGTTGCTACCGGGACTGGTGAGCGCCTGTCCGCCAATCGTCAACGCGCCGCCTCCTAGATCAGCCCGTCCGTTTTCCCACACAACCACTCCGCCTGCCGGCTCGCTGCCGGGCGTCAGGCCGTTGTTGGTGATGGTGTTACCGGACAGAGAGGCTACCGCGCTCTCCCCGATAAGGACTCCCTGGCGCGTGTTGCCCTCGATAAGATTGTCCCGGATGATGGCTTGCGTGTGCCCGCCCACACGGAGGCCGCGAAAACATTGGAGCGTGTTGCGCTCGAAGACGATCTGGTAGGTCCCGTCAATGGTCACACCGGTGCAGGCTTCCCTGTTGCCGGTGGTCTTCATGATGTTGGACCGAATCACGAAGGCCCCACCCTCCGAGTTGTCGTAAGGGCCGCGAATCGCCGACAGGGTGTCAACGAAGGTGTTGCCCTCGACAAGGCCGCTTCCGTAGCTCATTTGATAGGCCTTGTCTTTGTAATCCTGGAAGTTGTTGTTGCGGATCGTGACGTTCAGTGCCTGCGGCGTGGTTGTGCTGACGGCGTCGTCCGAGCACCGATGCCCCAGGAAGGTGTCGCCCTCGACCACGTTGTCAGGGCCGATAACCTGCAACGATTCCAGGAAATACTTGAACGTCAAGTTCCTGATGACGCTGTTGCGCCCTCGGAGATTGGCGATGGCTGGCCCGCTGACGCCATTGTCTCCCGTGGAACACCCCGTAAAGGGCCCCCGATATTCCAGCGTGACGTTGCGGTCCTCGCCATCGACGATGACACTGTTCTGGACTGTGCCGAGCCCCGCCGTCATCGGGATCGTGGTGTTGCGACAATTGAACGTGATCGTGCCGCCACCAGCGGCATTCGCCGATCCGACCGCTGCGAACAGCGCCGACTCGGTGCAGGCGATCCGGCTGGACTGAGCATCTACGACGTCCGATGAACTCGCTAGTGCGACACCCAGCCCAATCAAGGCCACTCGAGCAATCGGCCTCAGCCAGCGCGGACGACCCTGACCGGTATTCATCTGCTTCATCTCTTTACATCCTCATCTTCTTGAATTGCGCCCTGTCGCAAGATTCGCCCCATCAGCAGGCTTCGAATCCGGGCGACCGTCTTCAGTCAGGCGCATAAGGCGACACGTTCAAGGACGGGTTGCCATGTTGGGGGGCGGCGCCCGGCGCGCTAGGCGACCAAGCGGAATGATAGCCTGTAGGCAAACTCAAGCATTCGCAACTTCTTTGCCATGGAGCAGAGACCGCAGTCTTTCAATGCATTTTCAGAAAGATGAATCCGTGGCTTCAACCCTAGGGTCGTAGCGCAACTCCAGTAGAACGTCCTAATCACTCGATCGATGCAAAATGGTGTGTAAAATCGCAGTGGCAATGAAACGGCTGTGTTGGGTTTGTGTACACTGCTCCCCCACCTCGACAACTACCCGAAGTGAAACAACCGGATCGCTACTTCAGGGTTGCCGGCCGAAGTGCCCGGGCGGACTTTACAAATCGGTGCCACCACTAACAGATCGGTATTTTCGCCGCGGGCGCGACATCCAGGGGCGCTGTAGGCGCAGGTATTCTGCGACGACGGGCTGGCGGAAGTCGGTAGAGGGAAACGGGCTGACCTTTAGGACTCGATAAATGCAGCTTCGTCCAACGGGCCCCTTGGTAGCAGCCAGCATGGGAAGGTCTTGCGGCGCAACCTTCGTCGTTGGACGCCCTCACCACGCAACAAAATGACAAATACCCCCACCCGTTACCGATCGGTATTGCCGCGACTGCTTGAATTCAGGCAGAAGCGGGAAGGTCAGCCGGGAGCATCTTGAATGGTTGAAGCTCAACCCCGTTGGTCATGAACTGGACTCACGAAACGAAAATAACGCCGACGAGGACCGGAGGATCCCCAAGGGTCAAAGATATCGGCCCAAGCCTGAACACACTGGGATTACAATCCGTGCTCGCGTTCTGTCACCGTCGATTAAGTCCGACGAGGTGTGAGATGTCATCTGACGCCCAGGTTAACGACTTGAACGCCATCCGTTCCAATCTGCTGAGCCCGGATAAGGGTTTTCACGTGTGTCGGGGCTTCTACTCACCGGAGGAAGTCGCAGCGTATCGAAACGCGTGTCGCCAGTTCCTTGAGCATGGGAGGACGATCCATAAGCGGATCAACTCAAGCTCGATGCCGGATTATATCCATCCGCGCTCGCACAAACGGCGGGACCGCACGTATCGAATTTATCAATTCTTTCACAATCACCGAGACGACATGATGGCCAGGTTTTTCTCGAAAGCCATGTCGTTGAGGGAACAGATCGAACAGCCTTGGAGCACCGATCCGATTTACAGGGCTGAGAGGGAGCGACTTCAGAGCTACTGTGTCGTAACCTGTTACCTTGACAACGTCGGCATGCTGCCCAGGCATCAGGATTACAAGGGGCCAGCAGGCTTTCCGTTAATCCAGTTCTGGGTCGCTCTCTCGGAACCTGGCGTCGACTACATGAAGGGCAATCTGGTGCTGTTCCCCAAGTCCGGCAGCAGTCTCAGAGCCGAAACCGATCTGGCACTGGGAGTCGGCGATGCTTTGTTGTTCGACAAATCGCTGTACCACGAGGTCGAGGCGATTGAGCCAGCGAAGGACTCGTCGCTCGGACGATGGACGGTGCTCATCGGCGCCCGCGCCGCGCGCGAGCCGTCCTGGCAGGGTCAAATCAAGGGAATCTGCTACGACTCGCGCGTGCACCCCTTACTGAGCCGGTTCGCCAAGACGGCGCGCCGATTCGGTGTCGGTGCTCGGCTTGATCGCGCGTTGCGGGGCACGTTGTTACAGCCAAGAAATGCGACGAAAGCGCGATGACCTCATGAAGCTCGTCCGCTGGTGACGACTTCGTGCAGGATTTGAGGTTGCCGCCCTTGACGTAGCTGCAGCCTGCAGATCGGCAGCCTGCCCACCGCAAAGTCTCCAACTCCTCGTGGCCCGAATATCATCTCGGGAACGGCTCGGCCACCGCCTGCAGCATCGGCTCGTCACCCGGTGGGAACGTCGCCTTCGCCGCAATGAGGCTCATCGCCGTGATGCCGTAGTACCGAGGCCACGGCGATGGTATCGGTGACACCCTTCTCGCCGAACTTGGCGACTGCCGCATTGAAGGTGGCGTCGGTGATGTTCTTGTCCCGATAGATCTGCGTGACGAGATCGTAAATCAGCCTCTCGTCCTCCTTCATGCCTTCGGGCCGCTGTCCCTTCGCCATCGCGGCCGGGATTTTCGGATCGAGCCCACCCTTGATCGCCAGCGGGTAGTGGGCGTGCCAGATGTAGCCGCTCGACCATTGACGAGCCGCGATGAGGATTGTGAGCTCCGTCAACCGGGGCTCGAAGCCCGTTCCCCACCGCAAGTAGTCGGACATGTGGACGGCGCGGATCGCAAATTCAGGGCTGCGAAAATAGACCTTATAGGGCGGATTGGTGACCTTCCCGTTCCGCGGGCTCTGCGCGATGAGGTCAGCAACCTGTTTCTGCGCCGGCGAGTACTGATCAGGGCGCAGGTCGGGAAAGCGCACGCTCTCCTGCGCGACCATTACCGTTGACAGCGCGACGAGGGCTGTCAGCAACGCGATTTTCGACAGTTGTGTCATGTTGTCCCCCGGCAAATACTGCGCAGGCAGTTGGCAGGGGACATTATTGCCTGAAATGGCGGCCGATCGACGGATCGTTTACCAGGGACCGGTTGTCCGCGACCGATCTGACTGGTGCGCTTCTCAGACTGGACTCACAAGCTCATGCCGGAGACCGGCATCGACCTTCTTCCCCAACCGCGACACCAGCGGAGGAAGGGCTTCGATGTCTCCCAGAGCTGTGTGGAAGTTCACGATGCAGGCCCTCAACACGAATGTGCCGCCGACGAGTGCGTTGGACAGAAAGGCCTCGCCGCTCTTCTCCACCGCCGTCAGCAGGTTCTGATTCAACCGATTGAGATAGCTCTCGACGTTCTCCGATCCGAGCTGCGGCCTCAGGTCAGGCGGGACATATCGAAATGTCGTGATGCTGAGGCTCTGGCTCATCGGCTCGAATTCCGGATGGAGCGCCAGCAGCTGATGGAGATGCCTCGCGAGCAAGATGTCGTCTCCGATCATCTTCAGATACGCAGCGCGCCCGACCTGGCGCAGGGCCAGCCACACTTTCAGCGCCCGGAAGCCCCGCGAGTTCTGCGGGCCGTAGTCGAAATAGTTCACGACTTGATCGTCGAAGTGGTAGTAGTCCGGATGGTAGGAGAAGGCATGGCGCAGCGCATTGGCATCCCGTACCAGCGCGCAGCCGGCCTCCAGTGGTGCGTAGAGCCACTTGTGCGGGTCGACCGCGACCGAATCGGCCTCGCTCAACGCGCGCAGGCTCGCCGGCGATCCCGGCGCGAGCGCCGCCAGCGCACCGTAGGCGCCGTCGACGTGAAACCACAAGTGATGGTCGCGGCAGATGGCGGCAATGTCCGGGAGCGAATCGATCGCGCCTGTGCTCACCGTGCCGGCGGTGCCGACGACGAGAAACGGCTGATGGCCGAGCCCGAGATCCTGCTCAATCTGGCGACGCAGAGCGGCCGTGTCCATCCGCTGCTCGCGGTCGATGGCGATCCATCGGATCGCATCGGTACCGAGCCCGAACAAATCAGCCGCTTTCTGAATCCACGTGTGCGTTTCTTTCGACGCGTACACCAGCAAGCGCCGTTCGCTGGCGCGACAGCCCCTCCTTTCGCACGTCCCACGGGGCCCTGGCCGCGCGAGCGGCGACGAAGCAGACGAAGTTCGCCATGTTGCCGCCGCTGACCAGCAGCCCGCCGCAGGCGGTGGGAAACCCGATCAGTTCGGCAATCCACCGCACCGCTTGCGCTTCGATCTCGGTCGCGAGCGGCGCCAGCCGCCACGCCCCCATGTTCTGGTTGAGGGCGGCCGCCAGGAAATCGCCGAACATCCCGATCGGCGCCGGGCTCGAGGTGACGTAGCCGAAAAAGCGCGGATGCCCGTTGAACAGCGAATGGTCGAACAGCAGCGCCGTCGCCTCGCTCACCAGCCGGCCGGCGTCGGTGCCCGACGGCGGGAGCGTCCGCTCGGCTCCCAGCGCCTTCCGGACCTCCGCCGGCGATTCGTCGGGCGTCACCAGTCCCTCCGGCAGCGCGGCCAATCGATCGGCGATCTGATCGACCAGGCGATGTCCGATCTGCCGGAACTCGCCGGGCGGGATTTCAAGCGGCGCGTTCCGCTGTCTGAGCGCTTCGAGCTCCGGCGCAATATTCATCGCAGCCCCTCGAACAAATCCGATTCCTGCGCGCGGCCGCCATTCACGCTGCTGAAGACGCGGTAGAACTCCTGCGTGCCCCACAGCGAACGCTGGTGCTCCTCTGTCAGCTGCTCGAGCTTCCTGTAGATCGTCATCTGGGTCTTGTGACACGACACGGCTCGCCACACAGCCGGCCAGACCCCGCTGGTATCGATCACCGTGGTAATCGCCCAGTCAGGCCACGGCACCGCCTGCCGCTCCTCGCCGTCCACCTTGAACACGAGCTTGCGCAGCGCCGTTTCGTAGGCGCTCCATTTTTTCGGGCTCCACGCGATGAAATACAGCTTGGACACGCGGTGCGGCTCGCCTATTGACGACCGGGAAGCGAACAACGGATCCGCGGCGCACACGATCGCGGCTGTCGTCAGCTGGCTGATGGCGATGTGATCGGGATGGCCGTAGGCCCCGTCTGGGCCGAACGTAATGACGACCTGGGGCTTGACGCGGCGAAGGTGTCCGGTGATCTTCTCGATCGCTTCGGCGGCGTCGACCCGGTCGAGCGCGCCATCCGGATAATCGAGGAAACTGACTTCCTTGAGACCCAGCTCCTTGGCGGCGGCCAGCAACTCGGCCTCGCGCGCCCTGCCGACGATTTCGGGCCCGGGCGACTCGGTGCTGTCGCCGAACCGGCCGCGCTCGCCTCTGGTCGCCGTCACCAGATACGTCCCCACTCCCTCGGCCGCGCATTTCGCCAGCGCCCCGCCCGTTCCCAACGACTCATCGTCGGGATGCGCCAGGACGCACATGAGCCGGAGTTCCTCGGCGACCACCATGACCTCACCTGATCGGATTCGTGAACCCTGCTGGAGACTGAACAGTCGCTGGTCCAAAATATTCTACTTGCGGCTCGTGGACATCTTCGCGCGGGGATCGTCCACCGCGTTCAGTAACCTGAATTCGAACCGTTCCTGGCAGCAGGCGGGCGCCGATGTATGACTCGTGGTGCGAAAGCGCACTTAATGTCGCTTAATAGCCCAAGCGTGTGTCTGAACAGACCACGACCCCCTTTTCGCGTCAATCGCGCGCGATCGCTCAGCTATTGCTGTATGAATCCACACCTGGTTGATTTCTGCTCGGACGAGTTTGAGGCGCTGCGTGTGCTGTAACGGGACGGCGCGTCGGTGGCGCGATTCGCCTCATCTCTCTAACGTATTCTGCAGGCACAAGTTGCGCCGTGACCAGATGTGGTCCGAGCATTGCTCATCCCGCAGCGATGAACCACTTTGTCAAACCCGGCGCCGAAGTCGTCTGAATGCGCCCCACTGTTCGTCCGGGCATCGTTGCGGCTGCCGCGGTAGCAATCGGGGCGGGACTCATCGCCGGGTTCGTGGTCTGGCCGCAGCCTGACCGGACCCTTGAGTTCTCCGGCCTGGTCCTGGCCGCAGTTCTGACGTCGGCGCTCGCCATGCAGCAACGCAGCCACGAAGGACTGGGCCACCATGGCGCCGTCCTTCGTCATCGAGTTCGCCTCGCTGCTGCTGCTGGGTCCCGACGCGACGATGCTCGTCGCGATGGCCGGGGCGCTCACGCAACGACTTACCGAGTCAGATCGCTCCGAGCCGCTTCACCGGATGCTCGTGAACACTGCCGCCCTCATGGTTGCGATACAGGCCGCGGGTGCTTTACACCGGGCGCTCGGCGGCACGATCGGCCACTTCGTGTGGCCGTGGCAGGGCGTGCCCATCGCGGCCGCTGTGATCGCGTATTGCTTGGTCCGGAGCGCTTCGGCGGAGATCCTCCTGCCGCTCTTCACGAGGCAGCCGATCAATCGATCGTGGCTGAATAGCCTTCTCCGAGGGTGCTCGAACTACTTCATCGGGGCCAGCCTCGCGGTGGGACTCGTCGAAGTGATCGATCACCGGCTGTGGGAAGTCGTGCCGGTGGCAGCAGTTCCTCTATATTTCGCCTATCGCGCGTACTGCGCCCACGTGACCCGGCTCGAAGAAGAGCATCGCCGTCGGGAGGTCATCGAATCACTGGATCAGGGCATGTCCGTCGTCGACAGCAATGGCCGGGTCACGCTCTGGAACGATGCCCTCGAACGCATCCTGGATTGTCCTCGCCAGCGAGCGCTGGGGCGTTCACTCGATGGCTGCGGTGCCGGCCCTTGGCAAGACCGATCTTCCGCGAGCGATTAGCGAGGCCCTGACGAACCGGACCCCTCGGACGCTGGCGCATCTCGGGCTGCCTCCGGAAGCGGGGGCGCGGATTCTGCAGGTCAGAATCCTTCCTGTTGTCGGTGGCGTGACGCTGCTCTGGCAAGACGTCACGGAGCGAACGCGCGCGGAGCACGCGCTCAAGCGCAGCGAAGAGCGTCTCGCGCTGGCGGCCGAAGGCGCGAACTGACGGGTTGTGGGAGTGGGATCTTCGGAGCCAGGAGTTTTACTTCTCTGGCCGATGGAAGGCGATGATGGGCCTGTCCGGGCCCGCCGGCATCGGTCGCCCCGAGGAATGGATGGACCGCGTCCATGCCGACGACATCGTTCCGCTCAAGGAGGCGCTCGAGGCGCATCTCTCCGGCAAGACGGATCACTTTCAGCACGAGCACCGGATCCGCCACGAGGACGGCACGTACCGGCGGTTCCTGTGCCGCGGTGTCGCGGTGCGAGGCGCGACTCGGCGCTCGGCCCGCATCGCCGGATCGCTGACCGACACGACGGATCGAGCGATCGCACAGGAGCGGCCCCAGAGCGCCGCGTTCCTCGATCCGCTGACCGGGCTTTGCAACCGCGCGGTCTTCGTGGAGGGGCTCGGGCGCCGCCTCGAAGAGTTCAAAGAACGGCCCGTCGGCAGCCGTTTCGCGGCGCTCTATCTCGACCTCGACCGCTTCAAGGTCGTCAACGACAGTCTCGGCCACCCGGTGGGCGACGAGCTGCTGACGGCGGTGTCGCGTCGCCTCGAGTCGTGCCTGCGGCAGGGAGACGCGCTCGCCAGGCTGGGCGGAGACGAGTTCGCGATTCTGCTGAACGAGCTTGGCGACGAGAATCAGGCCAACGCCATCGCGTTCCGCATTCAGGACGCGCTGAGCGCGCCCTTCTCAATCGGCGGGCGGGAAGTCTTCACCTCCGCGAGCATCGGCATCGCCTTCGGCGGGGCCCAGTACAACAACCCTGACGAGATCATGCGCGATGCGGACACCGCCTTGTATCACGCGAAGTCGCGCGGCAAGGCGCGCCACGAGCTGTTCGATGCCGACATGCACGCGCGGGAGCTCGACCGGCTCGGCCTCGAGAACGACCTGCGCCACGCCGTCACCAACAACGACTTCGAGGTGCACTATCAGCCGATCGTGTCCCTGGCCTCGGGGATGTGCGTCGGCTTCGAATCCCTGATCCGGTGGACGCGCAACGGTAAGCCGGTCTCGCCGGTCACGTTCATCCCGCTCGCCGAGGAACTGGGGATCATCGAGCCGCTTGGCACGTGGGTGCTCCAGCAGGCGTGCACCACGTTCGCCGACTGGAAGCGGCGATTTCCTGCCGGCGGCCTCGACTACATCACCGTCAACGTGTCCAGCCGGCAACTCATGCAGCAGAATTTCCTCTGGATCGTCGAGCAGGCCGTTCATAACGCCGGATTGAAGCCGCGCGACCTCCGCCTCGAAATCACGGAGACCGCGCTGATGGACAGCCCCAACGAGGCCGCGAAGCTGCTCCGCGAGCTGCGTGAGTTCGGCGCGAAAATCTATCTGGACGATTTCGGGTGCGGTTACTCGTCGCTGAGTCACCTGGCCAAGCTTCCAGTCGACGCGCTCAAGATCGACCGCTCGTTCGTGAAGAACCTGTTGCTGCCCGACCGTCCAGCCATCGTCGAGAGCATCCTGGCGCTGGCCCGAACGCTCAACACCAGCGTGGTCGCCGAAGGAATCGAGGAGGACGGGCAGGCGCGCGAGCTGGAGCGCCTCGGGTGCACGCACGCCCAGGGTTACCTCTTCTCGCGTCCGCTGTCGACGCGGGCCGTCGAGGAGCTCCTCGTGGCCAACCAGCCGCTCGGCCCGAAGAAACGCCCGCCGGCGGAATCGGTCGTCCCGGCCGGGCGCGACCTTGACTCGTATTGCTCGTCGAAGCCCTTCGAGTGGCCGGAGGGCATCCCGGTCGCACGGCTGGCGCCCCAACGCTCCACCCCGCGCCTTGCGGACGAGATCTGCACCGTCCCGCCCGGCTGACCCCGCTTCGCTGTCTTACCGCCGGCAATCAAGGCCACGTCTCAGGTCATGGGAAGGTTGCCGATGACTTGCTGCGCGACACGGCGTCCGCTTGCCCGGCGTCGCTGCCCGGTATTGGCTGGCGCCCCGCGTTCAGGGATAATCAACGGCAGGAGGGTTCATGCGTAGACCGCTGCCGCTCGTTCTGCTTCTGTTGGCGCTCGGCGCCGCCAGCGCCATTCACGCACAGATCACCAATCCGATTCCGGCGCCGGTCGTGAAGCGTGGGCTGAGCGTCGAGGTCAGAGACCTCGTGCGCCTGCCTGAGACGCGCGGGCTTCGTCCCGCCGATCAGGATGTGGTGCCCGCCGGCTGGGCGCGGGTCTCTTTCGTCCGGGACCTTCCGGACGGCCGCCGGTTCGCCAACGACTCGCGCGGGTTGCTGTACCTGCTGAGTGGCAGCAACCCGCCCACTGTGTATGCCAACGTCGGTGCCACTTTCCCGCTCGCCGTTTACAACAGGCTCGAGAGCGGGTTCATCGGATTCGACTTCCACCCGGAGTTCGCGCAAAACGGGTTGTTCTACACGGTGCACGCCGAGCGCGCGATGGACAATCCCGCGAAGCCGAACTTCATCCCGCCGGGGTTCGAGCCGGCCGATGTGACGTACCACAACATCATTACGGAGTGGCGCGCCGTGAATCCTGCGTCGAATACGTTCGAGGGCACCAGGCGCGAGTTGCTTCGCGTGGCCCACATCGTCGCCAACTTGACCCATCCGTTCGGCAATGTCGAGTTCAATCCGACAGCGAAGCCCGGTTCGCCCGACTACGGTCTGCTCTACACGAGCGGCAGCGACACGGGCTTCAGCAACGGCGGCGGGCCGCATGCCAGCAACCCCAGCCAGGTGCAGCGCCTCGACACGCTCATCGGCGCCATTCTCCGCATCGATCCGCGCAGTCCTTCGGTATCTGGCGGCACAAAGGGGCTAGGGGACTACACGATCCCGATGGGGAACAAGTTCGCAGCGGACGGCGATCCGAAGACGCTCGGCGAGATCTACGCGTACGGATTCAGGAATACCCATCGGCTGTCCTGGGATCTGACCGACGGGACGATGTTCGGGTCGGACATCGGGATGAACAACATCGAGGAAATCAACATCGTTCACAACGGGAACAACTACGGTTGGATGAAGCGCGAGGGGCTCTTCGAGAACGGGGTGACCAGGCCAGGCGGCGCCCTCAACCAGCTTTTCCCGCTGTCAGCGGACATCCTGAATGGCCAGACGAAGGATGGGTTCACCTACCCGGTCGCGATGTACGACCACAACGACGGCCAGGCAGTGTCGGGCGGGTTCGCCTACCACGGCCGCATATCCGCCCTTCGAGGTAAGTTCGTTTTTGGCGACGTCGTCCGCGGACGCCTCTTCGTGGCCGACCTCGCCGCGATGAAAAAGGCTGACGATGGGATTCCGCAGACCGTGGCGCCGGTGGAAGAACTCCAACTGTTCGTACGCGGCCCTGAGGGCCACCGTACGTCTGTGACGTTCCGCGAGCTCATCGAGGCGACCAACGGTGCAACCGTCACCCGGGCAGACCTGCACATCAGCCGCAGCCGCGACGGGGAACTCTTTATTACGTCGAGGCAGGACGGCATGATCCGGATGCTCGTTCCGGATTCCGGCTCGTAGAGGAGGCGCTGCCGCATGGAGAATTTTCGGTGCTCCTCGTTACCCGAGGGTCCTGCGAACGGTGGCCTTACGTCCACTGCAAACCTCGCCGCGTGTTCCAATACTGCTCCGGTCGCTCAGCAGCTGACGCGAGCCGTTCCAGGTATTCCGGCGCGATCGAACGATCAACCACTGCCCCGTTATTCCGAACCTGCTGAACGGTGACGGCGCCGGACAACGCGAGGTCGGCCCACGGATTCGCAAGCGCCGCGGCAAGCGCCACGTCTTCGACCGGCCAATCCAAGGCCCGAGCCACATCGGTCACCGTCCGCGGCAGTTGCCCTCGGCAGTCGGTGCTCAGACGGCCATTCGCCATTACCTCTTTGAGGATGACGCCACAGCCGGCCTCGTGTGCCTCCGCCAATGCGGGGCCCGCTGACGGCTCGAGCACGTTCCAGGTTGCCTGAACGGTGCGAAAAGGATTCACGCCGTCGATCCTGACGTGGAGGGCCCGCCGAATCGTGGCCGCCTGTTCCGAGCCCGTGACGGTGAGCCCGATGACGAGACCTTCGGCCGCGAGTCGTGCAAGCTCCGCCAGAACGGGTTGGTCTTCGAGAACGCCGCTCTCGATCGTCGCCGAATGGAACTTGTACAAGTTGAGCGCGCCACCGAGAATGGCGCGGCTCTCCGCGAGTTGACGCCTGAGGGTCGCGATCGAGAGATCCTTGCGTTCGTGCACCGGCGCGTCGAGGCGCCACTCACCGGTATAGCTGTAGCCCCACTTCGAGCCGATCGTCATCGCAGTTGGCGGCAAGCCACACGCATCGAGCCAGGTCGCCAGAAAGGCTTCGGCCATCCCTAACCAGCGGGCCGCGTCGATATAGCGAATTCCGACGTCGTACGCGGCACTGAGGACTTCGTGGCATCGACTCTCCATCGTCCCGACCGAGCGATCGCGGCCAAGGTCGGCCTCTCGCCCGAGGGTGATGTAGCCGGGCCGGCCCAGGGCGGCCAGGCCGAGGCCGAGCGGTGTCACGGGGAGCCCCGTCCTTCCGAGTTCGTGGGGCCGCATCGAGCTTCCCTCTCCTCCACCGGTTGAATCTTCGATCGCCAGGGTCAGTGGCCGCGACAGCCATCCATCGCCAGGCCCGGCCAGGTGGCACCGCCTGACGCGATGTCGCGAGCATCGAATCTATTCGGGATCCATGCCTGTTGGGATCCACGCTTGAAGGGCCCCCGGAAACGGCATTAGACTGCGGACGTCTCCAAAGTCGCCAAGGGCCGCCATTCCTGCAAGGTGAACATATGCCAATCAACAGCCGCAGACTGTGTCGATCGCACGCCGTTCTGGCGTCGCTCACCGTTGGAATGGCTCTCTCCTGTGCAGCCGCGATGGTTTGGTCGGACACTGCCATGGCCGCGCCCGACCCGCCGAAGGCTGCGAGCGACAAGGAAGCGACCGACGATCTCCAGCGCTCCCTGCGTCTCGACAATTACACGGTTGTGGCCGACAGCGGACCTGCGCGCGGCGAGACGATCTACTTCTACAAGTGTTGGATGTGTCACAACAAGTACACCAAGGGTGCGCCCTATCTGAAGGACCTCTACCAGCGTAAGAGCTTGGTTTCTGGCGCTGCCGTGAGCGACGACAGCATCACCGCCAAGATCAAGGACGGCGGTCCGGCGATGCCGGCCTTCCGTACCAGTCTCTCCGATTCCGACATCGCGGATCTACGGGCGTACTTCCGCTCGGGGAAATGCTGCATGGAGGGCGACAATCCGCCGGCCAATCCATGGTATCGGGCCGAGACGCACAAGTGGCCTGTTCAGAGCAGTCTCGCCGGTGGCGCCACCGGTATCGTGCGAATCCAGAGCGGCGATTCACCCGAGGGCGTCGGCATCCAGCTTGTTGCGCCCAATGGCGTGCGAACCACTGTCTATACAATGCCGCGGGCGCATTCGAAGTTCCCGCGATGCAGGCCGGGTTCATACACCTTGCGCGTTCCAACGCCTGTCCCGTTCAAGCCATACCGGCGGGAGGCGGTCGCGATCGACGGCGCGACGAAGCTCGACGACATCGTGCTGGAAAGAGTTGCCGCCTCGGACAATCTGCCGGCGTCTCCGGAGCTGATGTCGCAGCTGAGCAGCGCGGAGATCTTGTGGAACATCCCGGGCACGGGCGAAGAAAAAGCCACGCTGCAGAAATATTGCTCCGGGTGCCACTCGTGGCAGCAGATTTTCAGGAACCGCTACGACGAGCACAGTTGGGCCCTGATCGTCGACCGCATGATGCACTTCAGCGGCACGGCGATCGCCGTTCGCAATCGGGCGATGTCGGACCCGGACCCGGAATACACGTTGCTCGTCAAGTGGCTCGCCCGGGTGCGCGGTCCGGATTCGCGAGACGGTGCGCTTCGCGTCTTCCCGCGTCCTCGCGGTCGATCGACGCGGGTTGTCGTCACCGAATACGAATTGCCGCAGCAATTGCTAGCGCTCCACGATGCGGCTGCCGATGGGCAAGGCAACATCTGGTACACGAGTCATAAGACCCGGTTCGTCGGCAAGATAGACCCCCGCACGGGCATCGCCACCGAATACACGATTCCTTTGACTCCGGGCGCGATGCCTGGCACGCACCACGCAATCATCGACAAGAACGGGATCGCCTGGATCTCGGAAAACTGGGCGCACCAGCTCAATCGGCTGGATCCTCGGACCCGAGAGGTGAAGCAGGTCCGCATCGAGAGTGCGACGCCCATCAATGCACCCAGCTTCGGAAATTTCACCCTCGACAAGGAGGGCTTTGTGTGGGACGCCCGCGCGAACCGCGTGGTCAGGCTTGATCCGGCTACCGGCAAGATCGTGAGGCAATACCCGCTTCAGACCGCCAGCAGCTACGACAACCTCATTTCCTACGACGGGAAGTATTGGGCGGGAAGCGGGCCGGCGAACTGGGGCAACACCACCGAACTCCTGGAAATTGAGACCGGAAAATGGCTGAACCTGAACACCGGCGCTCACATGGCGACCGCAAAGCGCGGCGGCTTCGATCCTTCCGGAAATGCGTGGTTCGGTGGCGCGGACGGGGCGCTCATCCAGCTCAACGCCAAGGCAGGCCGTATCGAAGAATACTGGCCGCCCACAGCCCCGCACCCGTACACCGATTTCTACGAGGCCATGCCGGACAAGAACGGTGAGGTCTGGGCAGGCGTGCTGCACGGCCGGCAGGTCGTCAGGTACGACCCAAAATCCGACCGCTGGACCGTCTATCAGATGCCGGAGCCTTTCGCCTATAACCGGCGGACGTACATCGACGCATCGACGCATCCGGTCACGGTCTGGTACGTCGACTACAACAACTATCTGGTTCGCGTTCAACCGCTGGACTGAAGCCGTCGCGATCGACTTTCGAAGAGGCTGTTGGCTGTCAGCTCCTCTCGGCTGGCAAACAGCTGATAGTGATAGCTGCAAGCTGTCGAAAGCTGAAGCCGAAGACTACCAGCGAAGGCCCCCCGCTGACTGGACTGCCCGTGCCGGGGCCGGCACGAATTTGCGCATCTCTCCGCTTGATCGGGCTGGCCCAGACTTGAAGGAGCCACCCCCCTTTCGTAACCAGTATCATCGGCATGTGACCTTCCGTTGCCGATCTCGTGGCTCCCATTCCGTAGGTTCTGGCAGTTCCAAGGACGATTAAGCGGCACGACCCGGAGCTGTCACAAGCCCCCCGGTGCGCCATATATTGGAAGTGGAAAGGAGCGGTATATCCGGCCGCCACACGATCCCGGCTTGCCGGTCAACTCCTTCAGAAGGGCCGCCCCGAGTGAAGGGCGGTTCGCGCTGTTCGCGCTTGACAACCGCTCGGCCGCAGCGACAATGGCTGTCATCGACGGATGGGCTCCAGAAGGAAGGTGACGACATGCGACGAACAGCGATTCTCACTCTAGGCCTGCTTCTCACCGGGTTTGCGGGCGTCCAGCCGTTGCACACGGCAACCGCCCAGGGCGCCGGCGCGTGGACGTCGATTTTTGACGGAAAGAGTTTAAAGGGATGGGACGTCGTCGGCGACGCCAACTGGTCGGTGTCGAACGGTGAGATTCAGGCAGACAAGGGCTCAGGATTCCTGGTCACCCCCACCCCCTATCCGGACTTTCAGATCACACTGGATTTCTGGGTCACCGATGACGCGAATAGCGGCGTCTTCATCCGGTGTTCCGATCCGAAGAAGATTACGGCGACCAACGCATACGAGATCAACATCTTCGATAAGCGGCCCGATCAGAGCTACCGGACCGGCGGCATCGTCGATGTGGCGAAGCCCTCGAGCGTCATCAACACCGGCGGCAAATGGAATAGCTACGACATCACCGCAAAGGGGCCGAAGATGACCATCATTCTGAACGGGGTGAAGGTCGTGGACGTGGAGGATACGAAGCACGCCGGCGGGCCGATCGCTCTCCAGTACGGAGGCGGTACCGTGAAGTTCCGGAACGTGCGCATCAGAAGGCTCTAACTAGAGGCGAACAATCGTCACGCCGGGGTTGCGCGGATCCAGTCCGAAGGCGCGGATGGAGGACATCCGCCTCAGTTGCGCGTGCACCGCAGCCTTGATTCTGCCGCCGCTGCGGCCATGAATGATCCGCGCCTCTGCGTGCCCCGCGAGAAGCGCGTCGTTCAGGAACGTATTGAGCGCCTCGAGTCCTTCCGGCACCGTCCTTTCGTGAAGGTCGAGCGAAGGCGAGGGTCCGTCGGCTCGAGCGGCAGAGTCCTCGGTTCCGGCCGCTGCGCCCTTGGTACGCCGCGGCAGTCGTCTGGAAATTGAGAGTGCGAGCTGGCTGCCGGCGACGACCATCGAACGTCCCTTGATCTCGACCAGATAGCGGCCTCCGTTCCGTACGTCGCGGACGATTCCTTGGCCGAGCGACGCAACGTGGACCGCGTCGCCGGGGTTGAATGTCATCGCTCTATTGTGGGCCCATCCCTGACAGCCCAACGGGCGTATTTCGTCCATCTGTGACACTGCGGCGGATCACATGGCCTATGCCGATCCAACCCGAGAACGAGAATGACCGAGCCTCCCAACCTGAAGTGTGGCTGCGCGGTCCCCTACCCGACTTTCTGGACGAGCTCCAGCCGGTGGCCCATTCGCTGCTGCAGGTGCGTGAGGAGATTGCGAACGTGGCGACACTGTCGCCCGAAGATCTGTGGGCGCGGCCTGGCGGCGCCGCGTCGATCGGATTCCATCTCCGGCACCTGGCCGGGAGTCTCGAATCGACTGCTGACCTACGCGCGCGGCGATAGCTTGAACGCCGTCCAGCGGGCAGTGCTCTCGGAAGAAGGCCGCGACGGGAGGCCGGGGGAGCGCGCCCACACCCTCGTGCAGGCCGCTCACGGCGCCATCGATCTCGCGCTCGCATACATCCGCACGACGCCGCTCTGCACGCTGGACGAGACGCGCCGCGTCGGTCACGCGGGGCTGCCATCAACCGTGCTCGGATTGCTCTTTCATGCCGCCGAGCACGCGCAGCGTCACTCGGCGCAAATCATCACGACAGCAAAGATTCTCAAGGGAAGCACGCAGATGCGGGGGTGATGCGGTGAGACCCGCCCACCGACTTCGACCGCGCCGGAGTGTTTCGGCGTATAACAGTGTCCCGGGCGGCCATTGCTGATTTCGACGAGGAGGGTTGGCATGAGTGCGACACGAACCTCGTACGCGAGCGCGGCAGCAATCATCGTCACCGCGTGCCTGGCGGCTCGGCCCAGCCAGGTTGGCGCCCAGCCGATCCGGATTGGGCCGGCCGATATCGGAGGGGTGGTGACCGGGGGCAAGGGACCGGAAGCCGGCGTGTGGGTCATCGCGGAAACGACCGGCCTGGGTACCCCGCGTTATGCCAAGATCGTGGTCACCGACGACCAGGGTCGCTATCTGCTGCCTGCCCTTCCGACGGGTGCCCAATACAACGTGTGGGTCCGCGGCTTCGGGCTCATCGATTCGCCGCGCGTCCATGCGAACCCCGGCTCGACGCTCAACCTCACAGCCGTGCCAGCACCCACAGCGCGTGCAGCGGCCCAGTACCTATTCCGGGCTCCTACTGGTGGTCGATGCTCACCATTCCGGACAAAGGCATGTTCCCCGGCACGGGTCCCAAGGGCAACGGCATCCCGACGACCCTGGAGAGTCAGGCGGACTGGATGGATGGCGTCAAGCAGAACGGTTGCGGCAACTGTCACCAGGCCGGGGGCCCCACGATGCGCTCGCTTGATCATGCGGCCCTTGGCGTCGGAGAGAAGGACACCAAAGCGGCGTGGGCCGCGCGCCTGCGGCAGGGACAGGCCGGCGCGAATCGATGATCGGTGGCGTCGCAAACCTGATGACGAACGACGGTGGACTCCTCGCCAGGCTGGCCGATTGGACCGACCGGATTGCGGCGGGCGAACTGCCCAGGCAGAAGCCGGAGCGGCCACAGGGCATCGAACGCAACATGGTGGTCACGCTTTGGGACTGGTCCCGCCCCACTGCTTATCTCCACGACTCTGATCGGCACCGACAGAAGGAAGCCGACCGTCAATGGCTGGGGTGCGCTCTACGGCTCAATGGAGCTGAGCACGGATTGGGTTCCGATTCTGGATCCGGTGCATCAACACCGCGTCCGAGACAAAGATGCCGGTGAAGGTTGCGAGCACGCCGCGATCGTCGACCGTCAACGTCGCTCCGGCGCCGTGGCGCTACTGGGGAGACCGGGCAATCTGGGACACGCAGGTCAACGCCCATACCAACATGATGGACGGAGACGGTCGCGTATGGTGGACGGCCACCCACCGGCCCCAGTGGGAGCAGCCGGCCTTTTGTCGACAGGGGTCCGATCATCCGTCGGCGAAGGCCTTCCCGCTCGAGCGGGCGTCCGGCCCGGCGACCAATAAGACCGCTTTCGTACAGAACGCGCGTGGCGTGACGATGCTCGATCCGAAGACGAAGAAGTGGGCGTTTGTCGACACCTGCTTCGGCACGCATCATTTGAACTTCGGGTATGACGCCGACAACACTCTGTATCTCGCGAACAACGGCGGCCCCGAGCTGGGCTGGGTCAACACCCGGGTGTTCCTCGAGACCGGCGACTCGGCCAAGTCGCAGGGGTGGACCGCGTTCGTCGTCGACACCAACGGCAACGGCAAACGCGACGCGTACGTCGAGCCGGGCGCCGCAATCGATCCCGCCAGGGACAAGCGTTTCAACCTCGGTTTCTACGGTATCGCCGTCAACCCGAACGACGGAACCGTCTGGGGCTCGAGTACGGCCGGCAGGGGTTGGATCGTGCGAGTGGAACTGGGTCCCAATCCCCCGGTCACGGCTTTGACCGAGGCCTACCAGATTCCCGTAGGAGAACTCGGCATTCGCGGCATGGATCTCGACAGCAAAGGCGTCGCCTGGGCGGCGGGAGCGGGCGGGAACCTGATCAGCTTCGACCGCTCCAAGTGCCGGGTCCGCAACGGGCCCACCGCGACAGGGGATCACTGTCCAGAAGGCTTCACGCTGCGGCCGTTACCCGGCCCCAAGTTCGCCGGCGTGGAAGGCCCGCTCGGGACAGTCGCCAGCCCATATTACGTGTGGGTCGACATCCACGACATCTTCGGCCTTGGCAAAGACACGGTGATCGTCCTCGAGAACCAGTCCGACGGAATGCAGGCCTTCGCGAACGGTAAATGGGTCCATATCGCCGTCCCGTATCCCATGGGCTTCTTCACCAAGGGACTGGAGGGGCGCATCGATGATCCCAAGGGAGGGTGGAATGCGAGGGGTCTCTGGGCGACATGGGGCGGCCGCGCCCCATGGCACAGCGAAGGCGGCAAGGGGACGTTACCGTACGCCGTCCAGTTCCAGCTTCGTCCACACCCGCTCGCAGCCGCCAACTGAACGGCCGCGGGACAGACATGCGCTTCTCAACCGACGTCAGCGAACAGCTATTCGTGTCCGTCGAACCTGCACTGCCAGCCGCGGCATGAAATGGGAAGAGCGATGCGAGCTTCGATGGAGCGAGTCGCCCCTAGTCATCGTATTGGTCCTGATTCTGAAGATTTTCGAGGGCCTCCTCGAGCACACTCGCCGTCTCCTCACTCATATCAACAAAGCGTACGGCGAACCCGAATCCGCTTCTCCGATGGAGTGTTTCCGCTTTCAGCCTGAGCTGGCCGACGTAAGGCAGGTCGATCTTCATCACGAACCTGATGCCCATGCCTGATCATGCATCGCGTTTACGAAGCAGCCGCCTCGGCTCAAGTCAAAAATACTCAAGGGTGTGTCGAGCGCGCCGACCCGACAACCGTCAAAAGGACCAGCAATACGGACGTGCCGCCGGCGATTGATGTTCGCCGCGGCGAGGGTCTGCGTGGAGACGTTCTCGATCATGTTCCGATCCTCTGAGCGCGTGGGCCTGGGGTGGAGGCGAACCGCCTGGTGTCGGCGAGTAGCGCCATGATGTCCTATATAGTCACTCTATATGACCTTGTTAGCGCAAGTCGACGTCCCAGCCGGTAAACCCCCGTCGAATCGGCTCACTCGGGACCGGTCGCGCTGGGACTGGGCCTGACGGGGCCGTCAGGCGTCGGTCCGTCGACCGCCGGCCAAGGCGGCGCGGCTCCGGGCGAAGGCAAGCGAGGTTGGACTTGATTCGAATTGAAATGTAGATCTCCCGGCCAGATCGAGGTTGCGAGAGCCCCGCCGCTGCGTGGCTCAAGGACGCGATTGCGCCATTCACGCTCTCAAGGGGTCAGTCGATGCCTGGGACCTTTCTAACCAGCATTCGGCACATCGTCGTGCTGATGTTCGAGAATCGTTCCTTCGATCACATGTGCGGGTGGTTTGGTCGCGGAGACGGCCTGGGGGCCGGCACGTTCAACCTCGAGGATCCTTTTTACTCCGGGCTCCCCTGCCGTACCTGCGACCCGGGATGCCGCGTATGTGGGAGACCTGACGATCGATCCCGGCCACGCACTCCTCGACGTCAACGAACAGCTCTTTACCAGTGTCGTGGAGCCAGAACCGCCCACCGCGACCAACGGTGGGTTCGTGTGGAACTATGCCCGGCGGCCAGGCAACACACCCGCCAGGGCGCACCGCGTGATGTACGCCTTCGACCCGGTCAAACTGCCGGTCCTCTCGACGCTGGCCCGCGAGTTCGTTCTCTGCGACCGGTGGTTTGCGTCCGTGCCGGCAGCCACGTGGCCGAACCGCTTCTTCACCCACGCCGCGACGTCGGGCGGCTTCGCCGATAACCAGTTTCGTGACTATCAGTTCCAGACGATCTTCCATCACCTCGATCGCGAACGCCATGACTGGGCGATCTACTTCCACGACTTTCCGCACGCCTACACACTGGCGTCGCTGCGCACCCCGAAGTTCGCACCCCGCTTCCGGTTCGCGACGCAGTTCTTCCTCGACCTGAAACACGGCCGGCTGCCGGCCTACTCGTTCATCGAGCCACGCTACTTCGATTTTCTGCGATGGAAGGCGAACGATCTGCATCCTCCACACGACGTGCGTCTCGGCGAGCACCTCGTCGCTGACATTTACGAGGCGCTGCGCAAATCGTCCGCATGGGATTCGTCGCTGTTCATCGTCTTGTTCGACGAACACGGAGGACTCTACGACCATGTGCCGCCCCCGGCCGCGATCAATCCTGACGGCAGGCACTCGATCAATCCGCCATTTCGCTTCGACCGCCTCGGGCCGCGCGTGCCTGCGGTGATAATTTCTCCCTGGGTGCAGCAAGGGTTTGTCGACTCCACCGTCTTCGACCACACCTCCGTGATCGCAAGCGTGCGAGAGCTTTTCAAGCTTGGCGGCCCGCTGACCGAGCGGGACGGCGCGGCTGCCACGATTACGCACCTGCTGCAGGGTGCGGCGCGGTCAGGAACTCCCGTCGCGCTGGAGCGGCCGCCGGAGCCAACGGCCGACGCCTTCCACGCCGACGGCGCGAAGGCGGCGATGACCGCCGAGCACGTGGCTGCGGACCTGGCCACCGGTTCGGCGTCCTCGGCGCCGCTGACGGACGTTTCAGCGCAGCCTGGTCGAGACGGCCCATTCGCTTCAGGCGTCGCAACCGCGGCGGGCTGGCATCGTCAGCCGTGCGCGGCTCGTCGACAACGAGCATGAAGGCGCGGTCTACGTCCGTGAACTGGCCGCAAGGTTGTTCGAGCGCTGACCCAGCGTCCCCGTTTGCTTCTTGCAAGGTTCGCGATCGCCCGCAGCAAGCCACGACAGATTGCCGGCTTCGCGTTGTCCTTCGACGAGCCGTCTTCGACCCGCGACAAGTATGTGAATCCAAACCGGTCCGACAGGGCCCATGGCAACTGGGATCGTCATCGACAACCCGTCGATTCGCGATGCCCCTTGCCGCCGTCGGCGAATGCAGTTCGCGCTGCATTCACCTCTCGCAGCACAGCTGTTCAATCTGAGCTATTGGTGTCTCAACGCTCACCCAACGTTATGGTAATGACCTTCCGATACTTTACGGGGCGCCCGTCCTTGGTTGCGGGTGCGTACTTCCACCGCTGCGCGGCGTTCAGTAACTCCCGATCGTAAGAGGGAAAGGCGGGCGCCGACATGGTTCGGGACTCGACAGCGCCGTGTTCGTCGACGATCACTTCGAGGGTGCCGTGAAACATCGAGTACGCGAAGACCGGGTTGGGCGGAATCCATGCCGGCATCCGCTGATCGATGATCACAGGCGGGATCACGTCGAGATCCTCCGAGTCGTATACGGCCCTTGAGCCCATCGGGGTCACGTTTGAGCTGTTCGGCGCCAGGTACAGCGCCGCGAGAGTGTTTCCGGCAAGGGGAGCCTGAGGCGCTGGTGCGCTCATCTCGGCCAGGCGCTGCTCGCTCAGCCTCGAGAAGCCGTTGGCCAGCACTTTCAGGTCGCCCAATTTCCCGGCCGCCTCGGGATCCGACAGCATGCCGAGAAGGTCTTTGAACTGTGCAGACGCCCTGACAAACTGCCCCTCATCGAAGCTGGTCTGGGCCGCGCCATAGAGCGCAATCGCGGCGTCCGGCAACGTGCGCCTCTTCACGGCGAGATACAGGGACACGAATTTCGGTGGATGGCTGGCGATGTCGTACGTCGAAGACCGGCGCCGCAACACCAGACGCTCGATCGCCCGCTCAGCATCGCGCGTCCGGTTCAACCCCAGAAAGCAGAGGGCTCGGTACTCGTCGACCCGATCCGCATCGACCGGGCCGCTGATCCCGCCAAGGGCGGCGAGTGCATCCTCGAACGCGGCCGATGCGTACAGCCGTTCGACATCGGCAAGCGGATCGTCGGCGCCCTGAGCCGCTGCCACCGCCACCATCAACAGGTATCCGGTCGTCACAGCGACGAATCTTCGCTTGTTCATTGGCCTCGCGCCTCATGCAGTGGTTGCCGACTGATCCCCGCAAGACCTCGCCAACGCAACGTTCGGGCGCCAGGCGAATCGACAGCCATCAAGGCCCCAAAACATCACACGCCCGCTGGAGACCTCGCCCGGGCCGGTTCTGCACAGATAGTGCGATCAGGGCGGGCAACGTTTCATGGCGACCGAGTGCCAGGAAACTCGCCTCGAAGACCAGCGTTTCTGCCGGCAGTCAGCGAAGAGTCCGGCGGAAGCACCAGGGAGATCATCCTCATCTGTCACGCTTCGGTCTCACGGACGCGGGATCGGCGGTTTCCTGAAGAAGGCGAAGTCCCTCGTGCGGCGACCGAAAAAGGTGAAGAGGCGCACCCGGCGAAAAAGCACGGAGGTCGTGGGGCGCGTGACGCGTTCGGCGCGGAAGGTGATGAAGCGCGCGAGAAGAGCCGCGACACCAGGTCGGAAAGGTGTGGGACGCGTGCAGCGCGCCGGAAGCGGTAGTTCTCTTGTTGAGGGCGGTGTTCGTGGTCGGGGTTTGCGCTGAAAGTTCTCCTGAACCGGCCACGAGACTCCGCGTCGCGTTGTCTATTTGGCGGTGGTGTCGGTCTTCAGCAGCCACCTGTCCGGAGGCACGTTCCCCTCGTGGCACGCCGTCTCCCACACTTCGTCGTTCGGCCTGCGCTTCGAGACGACCCGCATCGTCCATGGCCGCGTGAACACGGTCGGGTCGTCGACCGTCGCCTCGTAGTTCAGGGTGTCGGCGTCGACGAACGTGATTCGCTCGACGATGTGCGCGTTCTCGCTGTGAAAATCCCCGATGTAGGTGAGTCGGGCTCCCCTGACATTGGTCGTGTCGATGACCAATGTATTGCCGTCCCAGCGGCCGCGCGCATCGCCCATCCAGAGCTTCACGTTCGAAGCGACATGCGGCCGGCCGTCGAGCGGGATGACCCGGTACGCGTGATAGGCATCCCAGATGAACACGACAGATCCAGGAGGCTGAATAATCTTGAACGCCGGAACGATCGTGTACAGGCGGGGCACGCCGGAGATCATGCAGCGGTGCTGCGGGTCGATGTGCTCCGGTTTCGTCGGGCGATCGTAAGCCGCTTCCTGCTCCTTCATTTTCGCGGCCGCCCACGGTTGATACGGAAGCAGGCCATCGGGAGGATCGATAATCCGGCTGGGGACGCGCGCCGTCGAGCCGGTCACGGCTCGCTCGAAATCGGCTTCACCGCTGATCGGATTGGTCAGCGACGTGGATCCGGCTCTGGTGGCAGCCCAGATGCCTTGCACGTCCGGTTGACCATCGGGCAGACGCGCCGGCGCCCATGGCCCTGCTGCCGCAGCCGGTTTCGCGGCTCCCTCCCGGTCCTGCGCCACGACAGCCGCTGACGCCGACCACAGCACCGCAGCGATTCCGAATGACACGATCAGTCGTTCGGTTCTCATTTGGGAGCTCCTGTTTCGGGGTACGGATAAAGCTTCTCGAAGTCGAAAGCATAGCATTCGTAGTCCATGAGCTGAACATTCGGCTCCTTGCGACGGTACAGGATCATGTTCATGTTCCAGGACCTGGTGAACACCTTGGGATCCTCGACGGTGACGGAGTACCGGATGTGATCGGGATCGGTGAGCGTAAAGCGTTCCGTGAGATGCAGGGCATCGCTGTGGAAATTGCCGGCCCTGTCGAACCACGTTTGATCGTTGAAATGAATCACGTCCACCACCAGCGTGTCGCCCTCCCAGCGACCGCGCGAGTCGCCAAGCCACCACTCGATTTGCCCCGGAGGATGTGGCGCGCCATTGGTGAAGATGTAGCGCACGGTATGCACGTACTCGTGGAGGAACGTCAGCTCGTTCGGCTTCTGAATGATCTGAAACGGAAACGGCATGTACATGATGCGCGGCACACCCGGCAGGTAGCACTTGGTTTCCGGGTCCAGCGTCGCGCGTTGTTCGTAGTTCTCCTTTTTCTTGGCGAGCGCCCAAGGCTGATAAGGGATCTCGTTGCCTTCCACCACGCCTTGACCGCCGGGTACCCCCTTTTGGGCCGAATGATCTTGAATGTCCCATGCCGCCGTGTTCAGCACCTGCCAGATCCCTGACAGGTCCGGCTTTCCGTCGGGTGTGCGCGGGATGGCTGCCGCCCCCGGACCTTGCGTGGCGCTGCCAGCGGTCTGAGCGGCGGACGGCTGAATCGATAGTACCAGCGTCGCGAGGATGAGGAACGAGCCGAGCCGCATAAGGGTCCCCCACAGGGCAGTCCGGATCGAGGCTGTCGACGAGTGAGCGCGCCGCCTGCCTACCCAACCAAGCACCGATAGCTCCAGACGTGCGATGGTACAGCCTAGGGTAGGGGTAGGCTGATGTCAACAACGCCGCGGCGGGCCTGGTCTCAACAGCAGGACCCGAAAACACATGGTTCCACGGTCGAGCATTGACCGGGCGCTAGCAACGGCACAGCGACCGATCAGAAGCGCGACGAGCGGATCCAGGTGTCGGCGCGCGACCAACTGCCTGCGAGCTCGGCGCTGACTTCGGGCGACACGGTGCCCATGCCCTCGAGTGCCTCCTTCAGGCCGAGCAGCGACCAACCGTTACGCGGGTGGTCCTTCAGCTCGGCACGATACGCCTTCGCCGCTTCGTCGAAGCGCTTGCTCTCGAGAAGGGCGGCGCCGAGCCAGTGAAACGCCGAAAACGGAAGCGGCTCCGGCTCGTCGTAGACAAGGGCGGCCTGGAGATCGGCCGCACGCTGGAAGGAAGTAATGGCACCGCTCAGATCACCCGCCATCCGCTGAATCTCTCCCTCGAGGATGCCGGCCGCGATGCCGAGCAGATTTTTTGCCGTGTGGACCCGGAATTCGGCCTTCGAGGTCTCGGCGGCTTTCACGACGCGGGCGAGGTAGAGCCGGGCGAAGTCGGCGTGTCCCAGCTTGAGATGCGCGTAGCCTTGTGCAAAGTCCCACAGCCCGCCCTGGATATCCGGCTTCGGCCGGTTCGTCACCTCGAGCACCTCATCGAAGCGGCCGAATCGAATCAGGGTCAGCACCTCGTAGAACGACTCGCCGGTCAGCTTCGTGTAGTCCTTCCCGGCGCGCATCGCGACCGCGCCTTGACCGTCGTATGACGCTGCATACAGGAGCATGTGCAGGTTGTGCTCGGGGTAGATCGCGAAGCCCTGCCCCACCGCTGCCTTCTGATCCGAATGCCAGGCCGCGAGGTTGGCGCGCACCGAGTCGCCCCAACGCCCGACTTCGTTCCAGGTGTGCGACGGCATGTGGTTGATGTGACTCGCGCCGGGAATCGACTGGCCCAGGAACTCGGCGCACGCTTCGGCACGCCCGGGGACGATCGTCGACTCGGTGGCGTGCACGTAGAGGTGGCAGGCGCCGGGATGGTGAAGGTCTCGCGCCAGGATGCTCTCCAGTACCTGATGCAGCCGATGGACGGTCGGGGCGTTCACGTCGCGCGTGCCGCGGCGCGGCTCGAGCAGGAACAGGGCATCAGCATAAAGCGTGGCGATCTCGAGATCGTCGGGATACTGGGCCGACACCTTCTGCATCGCATCCGCATAGGCGCGATCCTGCTCGACCCGCGAGGCCGGGTCGAACTTCTCGACGTAGCGTACCGCCATCGCATCGATGAGCGCGCGCTCACTGGGCGAGGCGCGGCCCTTCAGCGAGAGCGCTTTCTGCGCCGCGCTATATGCGTGCGGCGCCTCCTCGCTGTTCATCGGCGCATTGAGGTACGACCCCCACGCCCATGCTTCGCCCCAGTAGCAAATCCCGCACTCGGGATCGCGTTTCCACGCTTCACGGAACGATCGCACGGCCTCCGCCTTGGCGAAGGAGTACATCATCTGGAAGCCCTGGTCGAAGAAGGCCTGCGCCTCCTTGCTGCTCGACGACATCCGCCTGGTGAAGGTGCCCAGACCGGTCTGGAAGATCGGAATCGGTTCGGTGTAGCGGTCGTACAACGAGCGTGGCTGCGGTGTCTGGGCGGCAGCCGGCAACCAAAAGAGACAGACATAGCTGATTGTCAGGACGGCGGCGGAAAGCTGCGAACCAGTCGTCATGTCAGGCCTCACACGACACCCGCGAGGTCACGCCATATGCGCATCGCCGGCGACTCGATGGCATCTTCCAATCACTGTCGCCGCCGATCGGAAGACCGCCTGGTGCCTCATCCATGTCTGCGCTGTATGTTACTCCTCGGCGACTGCTTTCAACCCTCGGGAACACGCAGGGCACAGCCACTGATTGGGATGCGTCAACGATGAGACGTCGACCCAGCCGTGTCGTTCGACTTCCGGAAGAGTGCCCGTCACGACAGTCGGGCACTTCAGGCAACGGAATTCATAGCGGAGCTCTTTGACATCCATGGCAGACTCCTCCTCATGTGCCACGAATGGTCATCCCTCGTCAAGCGATCAGGACCAGGTGGCCAAGGCTCGATTCATTCGTGGGAACCTCCCCGGATCGAACGCTGCTATCCTTGTAGGCTGATCGGCCTCCGGCGTGTACGCGTGTGGTGACAGCCCGATGTCCTTGGAGCCCAACGACATAACCTATTTGCGGCTGGCGAGCATCGTCGCCTCGGCCGACGATGCCATCCTCAGCCATGACGTCGCAGGGACAATTACCTCCTGGAATCGGGCGGCCGAGCGCCTCTTCGGGTACACCGAGGATGAAGCGATCGGTCAGTCCACTCGCCTGATCGTTCCGCCGGAGCTGTACGACGAAGAGGATAACGTGCTGGTCCGGGTCCGAGCCGGGGAGAGTGTGACCCACAATGCGACGGTTTGCGTTCACAAGGACGGCCGACGCATCGAGGTCTCGTTGACCATCTCGCCAATCTTGACGCCGGAGGGCCGGCTCATGGGCACGTCGAAGATTGCGCGAGACATCAGCGGACGCCGACGCCTGGAACGCGATGCGCAGCATTTCGCCGCCATCGTCGAGTCAAGCGAAGACGCGATCGTCAGCAAGGACCTGAACGGCATCGTCAGATCATGGAATATCGCCGCCGAGCGAATGTTCGGCTTTACGGCGCTGGAAATGGTCGGCCAGTCGATCCGTCGCCTCATTCCGGAGGACCGGCAGCAGGAGGAAGACGAGGTGCTGTCCCGGATCCGGCGCGGCGAACGGGTCGAACATTACGACACCATCCGCCGCCGCAAGGACGGCACGTTCGTGCCTGTGTCGCTGACGGTGTCGCCGATCCGTGGCCCGGACGGCACGATCGTCGGCGCGTCGAAGATCGCTCGTGACGTGAGCGAACGCGAGCGTGCCGAGCAGGAACGGCAACGGTTGCTGACCATCGCCCGGGACGCCAGTCGTCTGAAGGACGAGTTCCTCGCCACACTCTCCCACGAGCTACGAACCCCGCTGAACGCGGTTGTCGGATACGTGCGCATGATGCAGTCGGATCTGCTGACCGGCGAGAAACGAATCCGCGCCATGGATACAGTCGAGCGGAACGTCACGTCGTTGACTCAGATCGTCGAGGACGTGCTCGACGTGTCCCGCATCATTTCTGGCAAGCTGCGACTGAACGTGCAGTCAGTCGACCTGGTGCCCGTCGTTCAGAACGCCGTGGAGACCGTTCGGCCTGCAGCCGACGCCAAGGGCGTCCGGCTGGTCGCGATCGTCGATCCGCGCGCCGAGCCGGTCTCGGGTGATCCCGAACGGCTCCAGCAGATTCTGTGGAACGTGTTGTCGAACGCCGTCAAGTTCACGGAGCGGGGCGGCCGGGTACAGGTGCGCCTCGAACGAGTCGATTCGCATGTCGAAATCGCCGTCAGCGATACCGGGATCGGTATCACGCCTGACTTTCTCCCACACGTCTTCGATCGCTTCCGGCAGGCCGACGGCGGCATCAGCCGCGCGCGCGGCGGCCTCGGCCTCGGGCTTGCGATTACCCGCCACCTGGTCGAACTTCAGGGCGGACGCATTTTTGCTGAGAGCGACGGGCCGGGAACCGGGGCCACGTTTCGAATCGAGCTGCCGCTACGGACCACGAACGTCGGATCGATGGTCCAAGAGCGCGAGCATCCGTTGACGCCCCAGGCCCGACATCAGATCGTCGTGCCGCAGCTCCAGGGCATTCGCATTCTCGCGGTCGACGACGACCCCGACGCGCTCGCCCTTCTCCGCGAGATTCTCGAAGCGACCGGGGCAACGGTCACGACCGCTGATTCGGGACAGCGTGCGCTCGACCTGTTGGAGCGCATGACCCCGGACGTCCTGCTCGCGGACTTGGGAATGCCGCAGATGAGCGGGTTCGACCTCATCGACCGGCTGCGACAATCAGGACGCCCGGAGCTCAGGGAGATCCCCGCAGCCGCTCTCACCGCGTATGCGCGCTCGGAGGATCGGACAAAGGCGCTGCGCCGCGGCTTTCAGATCCACCTGGCAAAGCCGGTCGACCCGGCGGAATTGATGGCCGCGATGGCCGCCCTCGCGCGACGCACAAGTGTGAACGAGTAAGCCGCTATCACCTGTTCAAGGCTTTGATTGATTCGGCGAGCCCTTCTCACCCTTCGACGCAACATCCCTGCAACAATTCCGGGTTAGGGCTTCGCCCCGATCTTGGCGCGAAGCTGCGCGTCCTGCGCCCGCAGCTCCGGCGTGAACTCCTTGCCGAAGTCCTCTGCCTCGAAGATCGGGCGAATCTCCACTTCAGTTCCGCCGTCGAACGGCGCGCGCTTGAGCCAGTCGACCGCCTCCTCCATCGATTTCACCTTCCAGAGCCAGAACCCGGCGATGAGCTCTTTCGTCTCGGCGAACGGACCGTCGATGACGGTCCTGTCGGCGCCCGAGAACCTCACCCGCTTTCCCTTGGAGCTGGGGTGCAGGCCGTCGCCGGCCAGCATGACGCCGGCTTTCACCAGCTCCTCGTTGAACTTGCCCATCTCGGCAGCATCTTCTCGCTCGGCATCTGCCCTGCTTCCGACTCTTTGCTCGCCTTCACGATGACCATGACTCGCATCGGTTTTCCTCCTCTACCTGTTCGTCGAACGGGGCGGGACGAAATCGACGTGGCAGACCCGCGCCCGGCCTGTCGATATCGCCGACCTTCCCTCGACTAGACAGTAAGCGGAACGCGAGCGAATGTAAAAGGCGAGGCGGATGAGTCAAGACGCTTCTCACATCAGATTGCCCGTCGGTTCGAATCACAACACAATACAGGGCTAGGTCTTGAAGCGAAGGAGGTCGAAATGGCAAAAGCGAAGACCGCAGTTCCGGCGGGACACCACACGGTGACACCGCAGCTCACGCTTGACAACGCGGCTCAGGCGATCGACTGGTACAAGAAGGCCCTCGGCGCGGAGGAAGTGGCGCGTGCCGCCGGTCCCGACGGAAAAATCATGCACGCGGAAATCCGCATCGGCAATTCGCTGATCATGCTGAACGACGAGATGGGCGGCGGAAAGAGGCCCCAAAGCGCATCGGCGGATCGCCGGCGTCGCTCTGGGTCTACGTGGAGGATTGCGACGCGCTGTTCAACCGCGCCGTCGCCGCGGGCGCGCAGGTGCCGCCCGGGCCGATGGGCCAGCTGGCCGATCAGTTCTGGGGCGATCGAACCGGCACCTTCAACGACCCACACGGATACCAGTGGACGATCGCGACCCATAAGGAAGATCTCACGCCGCAGGAAATGAAGCAGCGCATGGACGAGTTCATGAAGAACTTCGCGTCGCAACGCTAGCCCCGTACCAATAGGCCTCGCCGGGTTCAACCGGCGAGGTTCCCGTGTCAGGAGCGCGAACAGCAGATGTAAGCAGGTGCTTAGATCTGGTGCGGTTGGTGGGAGTTCCTGGTTGCAATCCGCTCACAGCCGATGTCCTCCCTCCCTCCCTTACCGAGTCTTTCCTGTTGCGGCGTGCGGCTTCGGCGCGGTGACCAGCACGGCTGTTGCAACGTGAGTGTCTCGCTCCGTGCGAAAGCGGACCTGGACCGTGGCGCCGACGTCGATGGTGCCATCACGATGCGTGGAGGGGCTCAGCACGAAAATCATTTCGCTCGGGCTCTTGCCGGCCCGCGTCACTACGAGCGTCGTCGCATCGACGGACTTCACCACTCCGCTCAGCGCATGGCTCAACACGGACGTGGTGGATCGGTGAGGCCGAGCCTGCGGGTCGGGGGAGTTCGCCTGGCCGGCTACCGCCCCGCCTGCCATGAGAACCGCCGAGAGCGCCCCGACGAGAGGAACGGCCGTGATTCCGGTACCCATCTGAAACATCCAGTTCTTGCGTTGCGATGCCGAGTGCCACTACGTCCGCGTTTCTCGCCAGTGCTCTTTCGCAAGCGTTCTTGGCGCCCTGGCAGAGGGCCTGAAGCCACCGAAGGCGCTATGCCACTGATCTACAATCATTTGATTCGTTTCATATGAGGGCCACCTGATCGTCAGATGAAATTTTGTTAAGGTTCGTGATTCGCTCGTCATCAGGCTTGGCCACGACGACCGACAGTCGGTCCGAACCGACGCGTGACGCTAGGCGGTCTCGCGGACGGCTGTGGAGCGGGGTCCGCTCATTGCAGTTCGCTCCGGGACGGTAGCTGCGACGCATCCCATCCGCCGCCGAGCGCCTGGATCAACGACACGCTCGCGACCAGGCGTCGCGTCAGAATGTCGACCGTCGCCCGCTGGCTCTGCAGCAAGCTGGTCTGCGCCGTGATGACCTGCAGGTAGTTCGCGAGGCCCCCGCGGTATTGGATCGTCGAGATGTCGAGCGACTGCTGCGCGGCTGCGACCGCCCGGTCGACGATGTCGGCCTCCTGGGCAAGGATGCGCAACGCCGCCAGGCTGTCCTCCACCTGTTGAAATCCCGTCAGCACGGTCTGCCGGTAGTTCGCCACCGTCGCGTCGTACGCGGCTTGCGTCAGCCTGACCTGGGCGCGGCGCTTGCCTCCGTCGAAGAGCGTCTCCGCCAATTGCGCGCCGACGGACCAGAGACGCGTCGGCGCCGTGAACAGGTCGGCGAGCGCCGCGGCCTGCGAGCCCGCGCTGCCGCCGAAGCTGAGGGACGGGTAGAACGCCGCCTTGGCGACGCCGATCTGTTCGTTCGCGGCTGCGACCTGCCGCTCGGCCGCGGCGATGTCGGGCCGTCGCTCGAGCAGCGTGGACGGAAGGCCGACCAGCACTGGCGGCGGCGGCGACTGGTCCGGCGCCGACGGGCAGCGACAACGTCGGACGGCGGCTTGCCCGTCAGCACGGCGATCGCGTGCTCGAATTGCGCCCGCGCGATGCCCAGGTCGGTCAGCTGCGCGCGCGCGGTCTCCAGCTGCGTCTGCGCCAGGGCCACGTCGGCCATCGAGGCGACGCCGCCCTCGAATCGGTCCTGGGTCAGCTGCAGCGTACTGTTCGTACGACTGCACGGTGGCGTCGAGCAGCCGCCGCTCCGCGTCGAGTCCCTGAAGCTGGAAGTAGTCGGCGGCGAGTTCCGACTGGTACAGCAAGCCGGCGTTCTCCAGCTCTGCCGCCGACGCCTGCGCGACGGCGGCATTGGCGGCCACGCTGCGCCGGATGCTTCCCCAGACGTCGGCCTGATAGGCCACATCGATCGGGACCTGCGTAGAGGCGCTGCGCGCCCGGCGCCGCGCCCGCTTCCGGAACGCGTGGCGGACGGCGCTGACAGTCACGGTCGGAAACTGGCCCGCCCGGGTGACGCGCACGGCCGCTCTGCGCCGCACGAAACTGCGCCTCGGCGGCAAGCACGTTCTGGTTCGAGATGCTCACCTGGTCCTCGAGCGCGTCGAGCCCGGGGTCGTTGTACACGCTCCACCACCTGCCGCGGGGCGCCGCGTCGTTCGGCTGCGCATCCTTCCAGCCGGCGGGCGGCGCTTCCTTGAACGCCGGCGGGGCCGGCAGTTCCGGACGCACTGTACTTCGGGCCGATCGCGCAGGCGGTCGACACGCAGCAGCACGCCGAGGCGCCGCGGCACACGCGATCGACCCTTGACGGATCGCGTTCACTCATAGCGCAGCGCCTCGATCGGATTCAGGAACGCCGCCTTGCGGGCCGGGTAGTAGCCAAAGAACACGCCGACCAGCGCCGAGAAGAGAAACGACGTCGACGACCGACAGCAGGCTGACCTCGGTCGACCATTGCGCGAAGTGCGAGATCAGCACCGACGCGGTCACGCCCACGACGATCCCGATGACGCCCCCGAGCAAGGGAGAGCGTCACGGCCTCCACCAGGAACTGCGAGAGGATGTCGCTGGCGTTTCGCGCCGACGGCGAGCCGCAGGCCGATCTCGCGGGTGCGTTCGGTGACCGACACCAGCATGATGTTCATGATGCCGATGCCGCCGACGATCAGCGACACCGACGCGATCGCGCCCAGCAGAATCGCCATCACTTGCGCCGATGTTTCCTGCGCCGCGAACACCTCGGTCAGATTGCGGATCGAGAAGTCGTCCTCCAAGCCCGGCAGGATGCGGTGCCGCTCGCGCAGCAGCGCTTCCATCTCCTGAATCGCCTGATCCATGGCCTGCGGGGTCACGGCCTGCACCATCACCGAGCCGACGGCCTTGGCATTGGCCTTGTTGGCGCCGAGGACCTTCTGCGTGGCGGTCGAGATCGGCAGCAGGATGACGTCGTCCTGGTCCTGGCCGGTCGGCGACTGGCCTTTCGGCGTCAACACGCCCGACACCGTGAACGGCACGTTCTTGATGATGACGACCTGCCCCGTGGGATCGCTGTCGCCGAACAGATTCCGCGCGACGGTTTCGCCGAGCACCGCCGTCTTGGCGGCGGCATCCACGTCCTGCGTCGTGAAGAACTGGCCCGACAGCATGGTGTAGTCGCGGAGCGTCATGTAGTCCGGCGTCACGCCCTGCACCGTGGTCGCCCAGTTGTTGTTGCCGTACACGACCTGCACGCCGCCGCGCACGGTCGGCGCGGTGAGCGCGACCGATGGGCATTCGGCCGCGATGGCCTTCGCGTCGTCTTGCGTCAACGTCGCCACGCCGCCGGAGCCGAGGCGCACGCCGTTGCTGCTGATGCTTCCCGGCAGCACGATGATCAGGTTGCTGCCGATGCTCTGGATCTGCGCCTGGATCCGAGCGGTCGCGCCGGCGCCGACGCCGACCATCGCAATCACGGCCGCGACGCCGATGATGATCCCGAGCATCGTCAGCGCCGACCGGGTGCGGTTCACTTTCAGCGCGCGCAGCGCGATTCTCGCGCTGGTGAGGAGCTTCTTCACTGCACCCGCCTCCACCGGCTCGGCGGTCAAGCTGCTCGAGATCCGTCCGCGGCATCGCGCGGGTGTGTCGATCCGCGCGTCCCGCTGCAGCCGGCCATCTTTGAAGTGAAGGTTCCGGTTGGCGTAGCTCGCGATGTCCGGATCGTGCGTCACCACGACCATCGTGATCCCCTCGTCGCGGTTCAGCCGCTGGAAGATGGCCATGATCTCGAGGCCGATCCTCGAGTCGAGCGCACCGGTTGGCTCGTCGGCCAGGATGATGCGGGGATCGTTGACGAGCGACGCGCGCGATCGCGACGCGCTGCTGCTGTCCGCCGGAGAACTGGCTCGGCTGGTGGTCTTCGCGCCCCGCCAGCCCGACCGCGAGCAGCGCCTTCACGCGCCCGCTCGTGGCGCTCGCGCGCCGAGGCGTCGGTATACAGCAGCGGCAACTCGACGTTCTCCATGGCGCTGGTGCGCGCCAGCAGGTTGAACTGCTGGAAGACGAACCCGATCTTCGTGCTTCGGATCTCCGCCAGCTCGTCGCTGTCGAGTGCGCCGACGCTGATGCCGTCGAGGCTGTAGCTCCCCGACGTCGGCGTGTCGAGGCACCCGAGAATGTTCATCAGAGTGGATTTCCCGGATCCGGACGGCCCCATGATCGAGACGAACTCCCCGCGCTCGATCTCGAACGAGATACCCTTCAGGACGTGGACCGGCACCTCTCCCAGATGGAAGTCCTTGACCAGATCCTTGATGTCGATGATGGCCGCCATACGTCAACCCTCAGAATCCCGGCCTCTGCCGCCCCTGCCGCTCGCGGAACCGGGGCCGCCGCCCGACGCGGGCGCGGCTTTCGCCAGCGCTGCGACAATCACGCGGTCCCCGTCCTTCAGGGCGCCGTTGGTCACTTCTGTCGAACGTGCCATCGGTTTCGCCCGTCGTGACCACGACACGCTGCGGCATGTGGCTCGCGTCCAGGATCCAGACGGCCTTCTCCGGTGCGGCGCCTCTTGCGACGTCCATGCCGGCACCGGCCGCCGCGGGCTCGGCCGCCGGGTGATAGCGCAGCGCCGCATTCGGAACCTTCAGCACGTTCGGGCGCTGATTCACGAGAATCTTCACGTTCGCCGTCATCCCGGGAAACAGCTTCAGATCGAGGTTCGAGACGCCGATGACCGCGTCGTAGGTGATCACGTTCTGCACGTTGATCGGCGCCTTGCGGATCGACGTCACGGTGCCGGTGAACGGTCTGTCCCGGATACGCATCCACCGTGAAGGTGGCAGGCTGATTCACGCGCACGCGGCCGACGTCCGCTTCCGACACGTTCGTATCCACCTGCATCTTCGTCAGGTCCTGCGCGATCAGGAACAGCGTCGGCGCCGCCAGGCTCGCGGCGACCGTCTGCCCGACATCCACGTTCCGTGACACCACCACGCCGTCTACAGGCGCCTTGATGTTGGTGTGATCGAGGTCGATCTGCGCCGACTGCAGCGCCGCCGCGAACTGCTTCACCTGCGCCTGGTTGGCGGCCACCAGCGACTGCGCGACATTCAGCTGAGCCTGTGCCACCTTCACGCTGTCTTCCACCGCCTGCTGCTGCGCGACGAGGGCGCTCGTGATCGGCGACCGCCGATGTGTACGTGGTCTGCGCGGTTTCAAGATCTTCTTTCGCCGTCCGCTCCCTGTCTGACCATGATCACCCGCCGGTCGACCTTGACCTTGGCGTCTTCGGCGATGGCCTCCGCCTTCACGACGTTCGCCTGGGCGGCGGCAAGCGAAGAGTTGGCGGCCTGAATGCCCGCCAGCGCCTGCTGAACGACAGCCTGGCTGTTGGCGACCGCGGCCCGCGCCGCATCGAGATTGGCCTGCGCCTGATTGACCTTCGTCTGGAAGGGGGCCGGATCGATCTGCGCGATCAACTCGCCCTTGGTCACCTTGGTGTTGAAGTCGGCGAACAGGGCCAGGATGTTGCCCGACACCTGCGACCCCACTTGCACCGTGACGACCGCGTTGGGGTTGCCGGTGGCCGAGACGGTGACGTCGATGTCGCCGTGTTCGACCTCCGCTGTCCGGTATTGAACGCTGGAGCGACTGTCGAGCCATACCCACGTCATCAGCCCGGCTGCGGCGCAAGCGACTCCCCCGCCCAGGACCATCGACTTCCGCTGCATACACATCGTCAGTCACTCATCGGGTGCCATCGGCACCGCAACGAGTATTTGACCCGAAGGGCCTGAGCGGGAGATGAGGAGCGAATTAACTTCGCTTAATCCGGTCCGCGCGATCGCGCACCGGCGTGACACACGAATGCCCCGCTCGCACGGCCGGCGAATTGACGATGGCTAATCAGGGAAGCACGGCGGCACGGGCGCGGGTGTCTCGTTCGAAAAGGGACCCGCTCAAGAACCCGATGGCCCTGGCAGGAAGGCAAAGGCCACGACAGTGCGGTCATCCGCCCAGTTCGGGACTCCTGCTGGACCAGGCGATCGGTGAGCGCTGTCGACGAGCGCCCGGCACGCCAGTTCCGGCGTCCTCTCGCGCAGGTTCGCGAGCTCGGCGCGGAGTGCCGTCAAAATGTCGTCGCCGCTCGCGTCGATCGCGTCGGTGATGCCGTCCGATACCAGGACGACGAGATCGCCTGAGGCCAGTGCGATGCGTTCCTCATCGTAGTGCGCCGCGGTGAACAGTCCGAGAGGCGGCCCGCCGACGCCGAGTGCGTGAATACCGCCTCCTTTGCCCAACATGACGCCGGGCGGGTGTCCCGCGTTGGCATACACCATCGTGTGTCGCTGTGTGTCGACCATCGCGACCACGCACGTCACATAGAGATCGCTACGACCATCCTGGAAGAGGATCTCAGAGACATCGGCCAGCACGCCGCCTGGTGTCGATTGTCCTTCGCGCGCGACAGCGCGAAGCACCGCTCGCGTGTTGGACACGAAGACGGCTCCAGGGACGCCCTTTCCGGACACGTCAGCAATGACCACGCACATCCGGCCGTTGCCCAGAGAAAAGAAGTCGTAGTAGTCACCCCCGACCTCTCCGGCCGGCTCCATGACCGCGTACCAGGTGATGCCGTGCGCCGGCTCGGGGATGAGGGGCAGCAGCCCCCGCTGCACCTTGGCGGCGACGGCCAACTCCGCGTGGATCGTCAGCCGTTCGCGCTCCAAATCCGCAATCGCCGTACGAGCCAGGCGGAGCCGCGCCCACAGCGCGGTCAAGATCAGGAGCGCTACGACCATCAGGACCTCGCTGATCCAGGTCCATTCCTCGAGATCCGGACGCAACACCCGGTTGATGAACAGCTCGATGAGCTGTGCCGCTACAACCACGGTGGCGAGAACGGCCGCTGCCAGACCGCTGACTCTCAATCGCGAGGGCGCGGGAACTCCCTTGAGGCGGTCGCCGCCTTCCTCCCTCGCTGTCACACGGGAGTGATTAGGCATCATCAAAACCCGTAATTCCATGTAACCGCGTGTAATGCGGTGGACTGCATAACGCGCCTTTTCTCTAGCACTTACCGCCTTCTATCGCTATCGTAGCGTTTCATTGAATTTCGTCGTCGTGTTACCCCGGTGTTACCCCAGAAAGGCAGGGCACGCGTGGCAACCGTCATGTTAACAAGCCGGTTCGTGGGCAGTGTGAAGCCGGGCGCGGCGCGACAGGAGTGGTTCGACGAAAAAGTCTCCGGGCTCGCGTTGCGGGTGCAACCGACCGGCGCGAAAAGTTGGGCGGTGCTCTATCGGCACCGAGGACGGCTGCGGCGGTTGACGCTGGGCGACGCGGATGCGATCCCACTAGCAACGGCGCGCACCCGGGCGCGTGCCGCCATCGTCGCTGCAAGCGCAGGCAGCGATCCGGCGGCGGTGAAGAAAGCGGAGCGCACAGCCGAAACGGTTGCGGACCTCGTCGACCTGTATCTCGACAAGCACGCGCGGCCGAAAAAGAAAAGCTGGCGCGCGGACCAAGCGACGCTGCGAACGCGACGTCCTGCCCGCCTGGGGGCCGCGCGCCATCCAAGAAATTACCCGGGCCGACTGTCGGCACCTGGTCGAGCGCGTGGCGGCGCGCGGGGCGCCTATTGGCGCGAACCGACTCGCGGCGCTGTTGTCGCGTCTGTTCACGTTCGCGGTCGATCGGGACCTGGCGACGGTGAACGCGGCCTATCGGATCCCCAAACCGGCGCAAGAGCACGCACGGCAACGGGTGCTCACCGATGACGAGATCCGACAATTCTGGGCGGCCACGTCGACACTCTCGCCCGCCGTGGCGGCGTGGTGGCAATTGCGGTTACTGACGGCGCAGCGCGGCGGCGAACTCGCGCGGCTGCGGTGGGCGGATATCGCGGACGGATGGTGGACGCTGCCCGCCGCGCACGCGAAAAATAAAAAAGCCCACCGCGTGCCGTTGGGTGCGGGCGCACTCGCCATCCTCGACACGTTGCGCGCAACGGCGCCGGCCGGCGAACCTGGCCGGTGTTTCGAGGGCGGGTGTCCGACGCGCACCGACAGGACCGCTGGTAGCTCCCTAGGCCTGTTTCCGCGATGGGCCGCGCCGCCGATCTGTTTCTGTCCTGCGCGGAACGCTGCGAGCGGAGGCAGCTATGCCGAGACCGCGCCGACCGTCCGATCTCCCGCCTGAAGTCCTGGCGCTCGTGAATATCGCGTTGAGTCACGCGGACTACGTGTCCGTTGCGCGGAACGCTGGCGCATGGACTGGCAACCTGAATTCGTCACGACGCGGATCAGGCGCGATGGGTTGATGCCTCTCCCCGCGTGGGACCGGTGGCTGCGCGCCTTTCAACGCGACTTCGATACGCGGCTGCGACGCTGTCGTGCTCCCGCCGACGGCGACCAGGCCTGCGACCGTTTCTTCTCCGCGACCCACGCCGCACAAGTCTTTTGCAGCGAGATTCAGGATCCAAGGCGCTAACCGTGGAGGCCATTCACCAGCGGTGCCAAGCGTGCGGGACATTGTTCACGTTCGACACTGACGAGCATCGCGGCTGGCGCTGGTCGTGGGAGGCTAGAGGTGTGATCCGCGCTCAGCGGCGTCGCCCGCGAGGACCGAACAACGCTGTCGTCGAATCGTTCGCTGGGTGTTCGGATCGGCCTACTCACCAACCTTATGCCGCCGTGTTCTTCCTGCGTCTAAACGCGCGCGTGCGATACCGGTATTCGAACAGACCGCACTCGCGGCAATCAAGGTAATCCCAGCGCTCCGGGGGATTTACACCGCCGAGCACCGTGCTCCGGTAGACCAGTGGTATCTCGCAAATGGGACACAGTAGCGAGGGTGCTGCGGGGTCTGGGGTCATGGTGAACGTGGTTGTAGGAAGTGGCCGCTTCTGCGTCATGACATACGACTATAGAAACTGCGCTTCCCGTCGTCTGTATTACGGCGCTCACTCTCGCGCCGGCCAGGTCGCCACAGACGGTCGTGTTGTCGACGTTCCATAACGTCTCCAATCAAGATATTGATGCGATTGACTTGCGCCAGACCTCGGATATTCGGGTCCAAGCGGGTAGGGACGAAGGGCTATCGCGAACGCACGCCTCCGATACCCGTTCGGGTGCTGATACTCGAGGAGGCAACGGCATAATTACGTCGACGACGGCAGCTAAAGTCTTCGATCTCGCGCCCGAAGCTCAAGCGCTAATGGTCGTGAGACGCCGCCAATCCTCATCCGGTCCCCGTTGCTCTCGAATCTTCGTTATCGCGGAATCGTACCTGAGCCCAATCGACTTTCGCCATGTGCGTGTAGACGTCGCGGAGCGCACACATCTCGGAATCCGTTAAGACATCGCGAGCGTCGGCCATGGAGCACCCCCGTCAATTGTTTCGACGCCAACTGGACCCAAAAGTCATGTCGCTCGATCTGGAAGTCATCAGGCCATTTGAACTCAGTGAGGTCAGAGTCGCTACGTAGGACAAAAGGTAAGCGCCATGTAGGACAGACCCTAATACCGAAGTCGGGTCGCTGGGTGTTCAATAGTGAACACATTTGAACCGAGCCCTGTCGAACCCGTCTTAACCGCTGGCGGGGTTTCCGTGCCTACGTGAACCTGTCGGGAGTACGCGTTGATCGCGTTATGTGGTCGTGCGAACTCCGCACATTGAGCCGTTCAACCTGACATTTCAGTCGGAGTTCGCAGGGCGGGCGCTCGCGGACAAGTGTAGAGGACCGGCAAGAGCAATCGAGGAACGCGGCGTGCGATGAGGTGAGCTCTGCAAACGGGGGGTGTTGTTCGAGATCCGCCGGCGCGCGTTGCGAGCCCGTGAGCCCGATCCGAACCGCCAGTGGTCGCCCGCCAGCGGTGCATCCCGCCGCGCAATCGCCTTCCCGACAAAAATCGCAAAGGCGGTCGAGCCTATCAGATATGCGCCCAGGATCAGGAGCACGTCCATTGCAGACACGTCACCTTCAATGCATCAATCGCGGTCGGGCCGGCATCCGACGGAAGGCATCGGCTTCTCGCCGGATGCGTTCTGCGACGGCTTCGTACTTCACGGGGTCCTTGCGCGCTGCCTGAAGTTCAACCCACAGGCATTGAATGCGTGCCAGACGGTGGCGGTCTTCCTCGACCGCGCGGGGGCGGGCTAAGTCGGCGACAGTGAGGGCGACTGGTTGGTCCAACATCTTGAGCTTGTTCGGCATGGTCTTTCTCCCTAAGCTCAAAGCATGCGCCAAAATGAGACATTAAACAGTCCGTTGTTGTCTTACACGGAGGCCGGGTCGGTTCGCGAGCGGGCCCTCCGCTCACCCGTCCGACTGAGCATTGAAACAGTGATTCTCGGCGTGGCGTTGTCGTCGTTGGCATTGGTGTGCCCACGCCAGCGGCCGATGCTTGTCAAGGTGCGTAAGCAATTCGCGAATGTCCGTGTGAGCGGGGCAAAAGGCCAGGGCGAATCGCTCGTGGCCGCACGACGGCTGTCCGGGACCGGGCGAGCCGTGCCCGCTCTTAACATCGACGGACTCCTGGGACCGCGATGTTAGGACTCCAGATTGAGAGGATAGCCCCTCTGCCGAAGTGATCCCCTTCGAGTCAAAATGAGTGCTGCGCGAACGTCATGCGGCGGCAAGTGCGGCCACATGAACGCCCGGCATGACCTCCGCCACCGCGGCCGCGTGGACCGTCACGTCCTCTCCGTCTCCATTGGTAATCGTAATCGTCCCTGCATACTGCCGATGCGCCAGAAACTCGCGCCAGCGTTCCACAGGTATATGGGCGCCCGCGAAACCGTCCTGGAGGACCGAGGTGGTCAGCAGCTGCGGGCGGGAATAGCCCGTCAGCCGCGTGGTGCCGTCGCTCGCGGCGATGCAATGCCCCTGCGCATCGACCGCCAACATGGGCACTTGCCAGATGGTTGATCAACTGACGCAGACGATCCCGCCCTTCGTCCCCCGGCGCGAACAAGCGCGCCACCTCCCGGATATCCAGCAGGCGGCGCTTCAGTGCTCGCTGGGCTCGCGCCTCCACGGCGATGAGCGTATCCACCTCGCCGATAAGCGCGTCCACCTCGGTCGCATGCGCGAGAAGGGCTACGCCTCCGGCTTCACGCACAAGACGCGCCTCCGTCGACTGAAGCGACGAGGTCAGCACCACAATCGGAATGTCGTTCGTGCTCGGTCCTTCCGACAGCCGCGCCAGAATGCTAAATATTCTGGGGGTCGCCAACTGCCCACGACCACATCCGGCAGCAGTCGTTCGTCAGCGCAACCGCCTGCAGATGGTCAACAGCCGCATAAACGGTGTAGCCGGCCTCCTTGAACTCGTGCGCCGTGAGAAGCCGCCAATCCTCATCCGGTCCCAGTAGCAGCACCCGACGGGTCTCGGACTCGTGAATACGGCGATCACTCTCGCGCCGACCAGGTCGCCATAGACGGTCGTGTTGTCGACGTTCCATAACGTCTCCAATTAAGATGTTGATGCGTGAATACTTTCGCCAGACCCTCGGATATTCGGGTCCAAGCGGGTAGGACGAAGGGCTATCGCGAACGCGGGAACCGCAGCCAGCGGACCGCCCTGGACCATCCCCAACGAAGGGAGGTGGCATTTTGCCGAAGACTTTAGCTGCCGTCGTCGACGTAATTATGCCGGGTCGCCTCTCGAGCATCGCTCCGGCCATTAGCGCTTGAGCTTCAAGCGCGAGAATCGTGCTCTCGAATCTCCGTTATGGCGGAATCGAACTGAGCCCAATCGACTTTCGCCATGTGCGTGTAGACGTCGCGGAGCGCACACATCTCGGAATCCGTTAAGACATCGCGAGCGTCGGCCATGGAGCACCCCCGTCAATTGTTTCGACGCCAACTGGACCAAGGACCGTGAGCTTGTCAGACTGGCAATCTGGGCACCTCACATGGTTACCGGGTTGAAGGTGAGCCAGATCGAAGCGAAGACAGAACGGTGTTCATATTGACGACATGTCGGGAAGTCTAACCGTGGCCATCGCAGATGCTATGCACTTTCGGCAACACACTGAGGCAGAAGGATCGAATAGGAACCGGACGCGCTCAGAAATTGGAAGGGGCACTGGAGGGCAGACCTGACCGCATCCTGCTACCCGCGACCGTAAAGCCGGGAAAAGCCGCCGCAGAAAGTCGGCACAGCACGCCCAAGGGGTATAGACTCGCGCCTCCTCGCACTCCGGCCACCCATCGGCCAGTTTGAAAGACTGAACATTGAAACAGTGATCGTGGGGCGTTGTCGTCCTTGGCATTGGTGTGTCCGCGCCAAGCGGCGGCCCATGCTTTTCAGAGCTGCGTAAGCAATTCGCGAATGTCCGTGTGAGCGGGGCAAGGGCGCCTGGCGTTCGGTTAAGGAGGATGTCATGAGATGGACGGGATTCCACCTGCAGACAGCCATGCGAATGGCGGCGGTGGCGGCGATGATCAGCGGCAGCGCACAGACAGCGTCGGCAACCTATATTACCTTTGAGAACGTGTGGGGCAGTTCCGTGAACTTCGTCAACATGGGCTTCTGGGATGTTCCCCACACGATCGAAATCGGTGAACTATGGTCACGCGATTATGGTATCAAGCCACCTGGCGCCTTCCTCTTGGACATCACCAAGGCCAATCCGCTGCCGCCTGGCGGGATATACACGACACCCCTGATCCCGTGGCTGCCGGACAGCGGCTTCCTGTTCACCGGTCTTGGAGTCGGCGGCGACTTCGGGTTCACCGGGGTGTCCGATGCCAACCCAGGCCATACGATCATCGTGCCCGGCTCCGTCATCTATGCGCTCTGGCCGAGCAGTGACGGGACCGGCGTGCAGCCGTGCCCCATCAGCGAGTTCTGCCTCCGCGTCATAAAAATCACATTTCACGCAGGCGCGCCGCCATTCAGCTTTGACGGTTTCTTCCCGCCGATCGACAACGATCCCGTGGTGAACAGCGTGAAGGCGCGATCCGTCGTGCCCGTGAAATTCAGCCTCGGCGGCGACCAGGGACTCAATATCTTCGCGTCTGGGTTTCCGACGTCACAGCAAGTCGCCTGCAACGGATTCGCCGCGCTCGACACGATCGAGGAGACGCTCGCCGCTTCGCAAAGCGGACTTAAATATGACGTCCTGGGCGAGCAGTACATCTACTCGTGGAAAACAGAGAAGGCGTGGGACAACACCTGTCGGCAGTTGGTGATCCGCTTCACCGATGGATCACTTCACATAGCCAATTTCAAGTTTTGAAGCGTTCCTTGTTGGCTATTCAACGGTCGAATGACTTGGTCTGAATTCTGATACTTGTCTGACAAAACGGGCCGCCGACCTGTAGGGGACAGGTGGGCGAGGCTCACGTCTAAGTGGATGGTGAGCGGCGCGGAACTGACAACACTTCGCAACATCAAGCGGTGATTGGAACGACTGCACGGATGCGGGCGCCAGTCAGAATTGATCCTTCGGCTGAAGGCGCTTGGCCCACCCGACGGCCCGATTCGTCACTGCCTGAAGCTGAATGGCGTCGTCGGTCAGTTCACTAATCGCCTGCCGCAGTTGGGTCGCGAGCAGGGTCGAGGCTTGAAGCGCGTCAACCAATTCTTGCAGAATGATTTTCTCAGTGTCGGTCATGGAGGACGACAGTGAGGACTGCAACGCATGGGCCAACCGGAACGGGCGGATCGACAGGTTTTTTAGGAATCGAGATAGAGAGTCTAGCCCTGACCTCAGAAGAGAGCTGGACGGGCCCAGACTTCTGGTATTCCTCCGGTCCTACCCTGTCCGACTTCCTGGCTGCTGCTAACTGGATGGTGTGACGCACGATCTTTTGTGCATCGCGGGGCCGCCGTAGCTGAGCAGGGTAGGGAGATGGAGAGCTGCCCCATCGCATCGACCACGGACCTCAATTCACGATAGGAGTTCTGATACTGTCTGACCGAAACGGGCCGCCGACCCGGGGAGCAGGTCAGCAACCCTCACGCGTTCAGCCCGCATACGGGGCCGATCGTGCTTCTACCATTGTAAGGCCCGGTGCTACCCCGGTGTTACCCCGCGTCTTCCCCACTGCTCCACCAACGCCAGCAAATGCCTGCCACAACGGATGTTACGCGGATCTAGTCGGAGGCGGCGGAATCGATTAGGCAACATCACCGTGACAGAATACTATCGGCCTACCGGCCCGGTCGCGAGGCGTGGTCGCCGTGCAGTAGGCCGCAGGCAGACAGGGGGTGGGTATGCGCGTCCTTGTGATTGAGGACGACCGGAAGGTCGCCAGTTTCATCCAAACCGGCCTGGAGCAGGAAGGCTATGCCGTGGACGCTCTCAACGACGGCTCGGAGGCGGGAGACCAGGCCCGGGCCATCGACTACGACGCCGTGGTGCTCGATCTGATGCTGCCTGGCCGATCCGGATTCCAGGTACTGCGGGACATCCGGGCGAAAAAAGCGTCCCTGCCGGTGCTGATCCTCACCGCCAAAGATGCGCTGGACGAGCGCGTCGCCGGGCTCGATGCCGGGGCGGATGACTACATGACGAAGCCGTTCGCGCTCGCCGAGCTCTCGGCGCGGCTCCGTGCCCTGCTCAGGCGCGGCGCGCCTCGCGAGAGTGTTCTTCGCGTGGCGGACCTCGAGATGGACACGGTGCGGCGCAAGGTGAGACGGGCGGGAAGCCCGATCGACCTGAAGCCCAAGGAATACGCCCTGCTCGAGATCCTGATGCGCAACACGGATCGTCCGTTGACCAAGGCCTTGATCATCGAGCACGTGTGGGACATCCATTTCGACAGCGTCAGCAACGTCGTCGAAGTCCACATCAACTCGTTGCGAAACAAGATCGACAAGGGATTCGATCGTCCCCTCATTCACACCATCCGGGGCGTCGGGTACGTCCTGACCGATACTCCGTTGTGACGCTGACGCTGCGCACCCGGCTGACCGCGATCTCCACGATCGTGTTTGGCCTGTTGCTCGCAGCGCTCGGCGTTGTTTCCTACCAGGTACTCTCCCGACGGATCGACGCTGACGTCACGCAGCGGTTGACCGAACTCACCGACGGTCTCCACGGCTACCTGCGCTTCGACAACGACACCACGTCGCTGGCGTTCGACGCCAGCGATGACGATCAAGCGGCGTTCGTCCACGAGGCGACGCGATACTACCAGGTGTACGACGCTGGAACGGGCCGCCTTCTCGCCGCCTCCAGTGGATTGGCACCTCTCTCACTGCACTTGACCCCCGGTGAGGTCCAGGCGTTTCGCGCGGAGCCGAGGCCCTTCGACATCGGGACCGAGTATGGCCGACTGCGAATCTCCAACAGCGTCAGGACTGTGGCTGATGGCCGGGCGTACCTCCTGCAGGTGGGCGTGTCGCTTGCACCGATGGATGAGGCGCTGGCGCGCTATCGCGATCTGCTGTTGTGGTGTGTGCCAGTTGCGCTTCTTGTCGCCGCCGGCGCTTCATGGTGGCTCTCGGCGTTCGCTCTGCTGCCCCTTTCGCGGGTGGCAGCAGCGGCGCACGAGATCAATGTGCAGACACTTGCGCGGCGGCTGCCCGGTCGAGGCGTCGGCGATGAGCTCGATCAGGTCGTCGAAGCCTTCAACGGCACGCTCGGACGGCTCGAACATGCGGTCGGGGAGATGCGTCAGTTCAGTGCCGCTCTGGCGCACGAGCTGCGCACGCCGCTGGCCGCGCTTCGAGGGGAGATCGAGCTGGCGTCGCGAACGCGTGGAGCGAGTCCCGCGCAACGGGATGGACTTGCCAGCCAGATGGAGGAGATCGATAGGCTGACGAGGTTGATTGACCACATCCTGACCCTGGCCCGCGCCGAGTCAGGGCAGATTCGGCTGACCCATGGGCCGGTCAATCTGACCGATCTCGCCGCCTCTCTCGTTGAGCAGCTCGAGCCGATCGCGGCTGCGAAGTCCATCGATTTGAGTTGTGAGCCATCGGATGCCGTGGTTGTGAATGGCGACGCCAGCTGGCTCCGGCGACTGCTGCTGAACCTCATTGATAACGCGCTGAAATTCACCAGGGAGAAGGGCCGGGTCGTCGTGCGGGTCACCCGCGAGGATGACGCCGCCCGGATCGATGTTCGAGACACGGGTGTGGGCCTCTCGCCGGCCGATGCTCAACAGGTGTTCGAACGATTCTTCCGGGTGGATCCGGCCCGTTCCTCTTCCAACGAAGGCGCCGGGCTCGGTCTCAGCCTGGTCGAGTGGATCGCGGCTCAGCATCGCGGAACCGTAACCGTTCAGAGTCGCCTGGACGAGGGGTCGACGTTCACGGTTACCCTCCCGATCGATCGAGGCTGACCGCGGCCAGAGATCATCTACGTGCGGCCGGACTCCACGTTCAAGATGCAGGACACGATGAACAAGCTCGGCGCGGGTGAGGTGAGCAGTTCCGAGTGTGCTACGTCGACGTGATGACCACCTGGAAATTCACTTGTTCCCATCGATTCACGTCGGTCCAGTAGAACGTGAAGGCAATCGTCGTGCCGATTGGCAGCCTCTCAGTGGGGAGATCGACGACATGCTCGTTGAGGCCCGGGTCATGTGAAAACGTGTCGTGCTCGGTACGCCACTCGTCCGCACTCCAATGCACCAGGCATGGCACCAGTGTTTCGAGTCGCAGAGTCAGACCTGGCTCCACGCGTTGCAGCCGGTGGTTGAAGCGCCAGCACGCGTGCCGGGAGCGCGCGTGCTCGATGACGTAGCGTTGCCACGTCTGCACCGGCATGTCGAACACGCGGCCGTCGTGCAGAGACCGGACGAGCTTCAGGTGCTCGGCGTGTCAGCGTGAACCAGATCCGGCTCGAGGCTCGGAGGGCTGTGCCGACGCCGCTCTTGGCGCTGGATGTCCACCGCGGAGGGATGCCGGGCCAGCCCGGTGCGTACCTGGTTGTAGCTGTCACCGGGGTGTCGTCGGACGCATGCCTTAGGAGGCTGCCACGGATTGCCCCAGGCGGACGGCGTTTGACCGCTCTCACATTAGCGGAAATTAATCTCCCCTTCACGAGCGCCTCACCTGGCTCGCGTCAAATACCCATAGATGACAACGAGGTCATCAGCGCAATCACGCGCGAAAGGAGGTTCGTATGAGGTCAATCGTGAGGAAGTCGGCGATGCTCGCGGGGGCGTTTCTTCTGGTCGCTGGTGCAACCGCGCAGGCGTCCGAAGGATACACCTTCGAGATCACGGTGCCGTTCCCGTTCGTCGTCACGGGGCAAACCTTCCCGGCTGGTCAGTACATGGTTGAGGAACAGGCCAACGGGTCGAGTCTGCTCCTCCACGGCGAGAAGGGCAACCACGCCGTGACATTCCTGAACACAACTCCTGCCAGCAGGCCGGAACCGGCAGGGACCAAGCCAGCATTGACGTTCACGCGCGACGAGAATCAGTACCGCCTGTCGAGCGTCTGGGAATCGGGCAGCCAGGGATGGAGCGTCATGGGTCGGTGAGCGGTCGCTCACAGGACCATCGTTTGCGAAGCCACAGAAACGAGGCGAGGCGTCATGTATATCGAGCAACGGACGGTCGGCGATGTGGTCGTGCTGTCGATTACCGGCGATATCGCGATGAATGGAACTGGAGCGAATCTGGTGGCGGATAAGGTGCGAAGCGTCCTCCAGGAGGGCCACGACCGTCTTGTGCTCGATCTCGGGCACGTGCGGTACATGGACAGCGCCGGACTCGGCGAACTCGTACAGTCGTTCTCCGCGGTGCGGACCCGAGGGGGCGCGATGAAGCTTCTCAATGTCACCAAGCGGCTGAATGACCTGCTCGTCGTGACCAAGCTGCTGACGGTCTTTGACTGCTTCGATCAGGAGTCGGAGGCGTTGGCCAGCTTCGAACCCCAGGGTGTGTCTCGTTGAACGATCACGTATGCGGAGCGAGCCAGCGATGGGCCTCACGGAACTCGTCAGGCCCGCGCTGGCTTGCTGCGTCGTCATCGCCAGGGTCGACTCGATCGACGATTAACAAGAGTTAATGCGGCCTTCATCTGGGGTTCATGCACACCGACTTCAATGGCCTGGTGACACCTCTTCGTGTATGCGTCTGACGGCAAGCAACGACCACCTCGCTGTCACGCCACAGGGGTCACGAATGTGGACGACGATACTCGTTGGCGCGGTTCTGATGCTCGTCTTTGGCTTGGACCGAGCTACCGGCGCCGCGCCAGTACAGCATCTGTACTATGTGCCCATCATCTTCGCCGGTGTCAGCCTGAAGATGCGAGGGGGCGTGATAGCAGCCCTCACGTCGATTCTCTTGTACCACCTTGCGAATTCCCATTTGCTCACGTTCAGGTACGGAGAGCAAGATATCGTCCAGATCGCCGTCTTTCTCGCCGTGGGCACGGTCACCGCAAAGCTGACACATGATGGCGACCGTCATCGCCAGCTCGCCCTGACGGACGACTTGACCGGTCTTCACAACCTGCGTTCATTCGAGGCTCATCTGGCGACAATGGTGAGCGCTTCCCGGCGGGAGCACACCCCTGTTGCATTGCTCGTGCTTGACGTGGATCGGCTGAAGTCGCTGAACGACCAGCACGGACACCTGACCGGCGCCGAAGCGGTGCGCACGGTCGGCCGCATCATCGGCCAACGACTGCCGACTGGCGCCGTCGCGTGTCGCTACGGCGGTGATGAATTCGCGATCGCGATTCCGCGGTGCACGTTGGGCCAGGGCCACCGAGTCGCGGAAGACCTGTGTCACGCCGTTCACGCCAGCGAACCGATGCTCGCGGGTCGTCCGTTTGCCGCGGGGACTCTCTCCATCAGCGTCGGTGGCGCCTGCGCATTCGTCGAGGGCAGCGCGCCACCAGGGGTCGCCTTGCCGCGCGACGTCGATGTCGGAGAGACGTTGTTCCAAGCGGCAGACGCCGCCCTGTATCGCGCGAAAGCGAGCGGTCGCAATCGAGCGTGGGTGAATGACCAGGATGCAGATGGCCCGTCCACCCTGACGGCTTGACAGAACCTCACCCCAGCGCCATCGCGCACCGCGAACGGGTCGCCTTGTGCGATGACCGCGATCACTGGCGTCTGCTGAACGGCACCGTCACAGCCTGCGTCCATCTTTTCAGATTACTGGCAATCATCTTCCTGCTCTTGCTGCCGCTGGTTCTGCTGATGCGGCGGCCGAGAACGGGCATACCGGTGGCAGCACACTGAGAGAGTCGATGCCTCTGGCTTCCAGATCCATGCTTCGGCCGCCTTGTGAACTTGAGGCCACCGTCGATCCGCGGCGGGACCGGTCACGCCAGCCGCAGCGATTCCCCGAAACGAAGCGTCCGGAACCGCGATCGCGGGACGTCTCTCGCGCGGCACGCCGCTTCCAGCGCGTGCAGCGGCTCGTCGATGCCTTCGGTTGTCAGCTGGAATGTGCCGAAATGCATGCCGACGCTCCCGGACGCTTCAAGATCCAGGTGCGCCTGCACCGCCTCCGCCGGGTTCATGTGAACGGCCCGCATGAACCAGCGCGGCTCGTACGCGCCGATCGGCAGGAGAGCCAGGTCGATTGGACCGAGTCGCTGCCGGACATCGCCGAAGAAGGGGGCATATGCGGTGTCGCCGGCAAAAAATATCTGAGCGCTCGCGACCGGCAGCACGAATCCGCCCCACAGGGCTCGGTTGCGATCAAATGGACTCCGCGCGGAGAAATGCTGCGCTGGGGTCAGGGTGACGGGGATTGTCGCGGTCTTCGATTCCTGCCACCAATCGAGCTCTTCGACCCGGCGGATACCCGACGACCGTACAAGCGTTCCGTTCCCCAAGGGTACGATCACCAGGGGATCAAAGCGCCGCGCGAGCTTGCGCAGCGTACGTAGATCGCAATGGTCGTAATGGTTGTGACTGAGCAGCACCATCGAGATGGCCGGCAAGTCGTCGAACGGCACGGCCGGCTGCCGCACGCGGCGCGGTCCGAGCACGTTGAGTGGACCTGCACGCCGGGAATACATGGGGTCGGTCAGGATGTTCCCCGCCGCTGTCTGAATCAGAAATGTCGCGTGACCGATGAACGTGACGACGGCGACGGCGCCATCCAGTTCCGGCGGATGCTGCGGCGGCTCGTCGATAGACGTCGGCCACCGCGTTCGCGGCTCGAGCAGCATCCGCGGCACTGCCGAGAATGGCGGCGCGGCGATGCCAGTCGCATTGAAGAATCGCCTTCCATCAAAGTGATCGCTCTTCTCCGGGCGATGTCGCCGAGCTCTATTGTGCACGCTCGCCTTGACGGAAATTCTTTGGATCCCGTTGAGAGTCAGGCCCGGAATGAGGGCCTTCTGGTAGTTTGCTCTATGCGCGAGCTCCGAAACGAGGGAACCCCTGCATACGGATATCGATTCTCTCGCTGGCGGCTATGGCGTCACCTCCACCTGCTCGATGCAACTCGCTAGGCCCCGAAGCCGAATCGTCCGTTTCTATCGCGGCAGCCCCGTCAGACGGATCCCGGACTCCTTCACCTTATGGCGAATATTCAGACGAATCAGAATGGACGTCAGTCCTTCCACCACGCGTGCACTCTCGGCCGGTCCGACGTCGTAGGCGTGCAGACCCATCTTGGCCACCAGGTGAATGACCGTCTTCTTCGCCTCAACGTCATCACCGCACACCAGCACATCGCAATCGATGGCATGGCGGGGATCCCGCAGCGAATGGGCGGAAAGAGTTTGAAACGCCGCAACCACTTTGGTCGCTGGACCGAAGAATGCCTGTGCCTCCTCGGTCGCAGAGCCCGCCGGGGGCATCTTCATGCGACGTGGGTTGTCGGGGTCGAGGGGCACCGACACATCGACGAAGATCTTGCCCTGCACCTGGGTCTTGACGCTTTCCAACGTGCTCAGGTGTGCCGTGTAGGGCACGGTCAGGACCACGATCTCGGCCGCCTCGGCTGCCTGCCCGTTCTCCATCCCACGAACAGGCGCGTCACCAAGTTCGGTGTTCAGCTCCGACGCAGTCTTCTCCGCGCGCTCCTGGCTTCGTGAGCCGATGATGACCTCTTCACCGGCCATCGCCCAGCGCAATGCCAGTCCTGGCCCTTGTTGCCCGGTGCCGCCGAGGATCGCGATCTTCATCGTCGTCCCTATCGAAAGAGATCCTTCTCCGGCGCGCGCACGAGCTGCGCAGCGGTCCCCTCGCCGAGCGTATACGAGTAGCCTCGGATCACCGCAACCGGAATCCTATCGACCTTGCCCATGACCAGTTCAGCCGCCGACGCCAATTCATCCGCTACAGCCAGCGTCGTCGCTTGCAGGATGCGCCCTTCGGTATCGGGCAGGCCGCGATAATCTCTCAGCGGCTCCAGCCCCGCCACGCCGATGGCGACATTGACAAACCCCTCCCGCCAGGGCCGGGCGAAGGTATCGGAGATGATCACCGCCAACTCCATCCCAGTCAGATCCCGGATGGCCTGCCGCAGCCGCCGCGCCGATGCGTCGGGATCCGCGGGCAACAAGGCGACCGTGCCGTCGCCCGCGACGTTGGACTCGTCCACGCCGGCATTGGCACACACGAATCCATGGCGCGTTTCGACGATGATCGCGCGCTGATCCATTTTCACGATCCGTTTGGTTTCCCGCAACACCACCTCGACGAGCCGAGGGTCTTTCTTCTGCGCCCTGGCGATCTGCTCGGCGAAGGGGGACGGGGTGATCGTATGGAGATCAACCAATTGCCCTTCGGCTTTGGAGACGACCTTCTGGGTGACGACCAGGATATCGCCGGTGACGAAGGAAAGTCCCAGGGCCTGCGCCGCCTCGACGATTATCGCCGCGAGATCGACGCCCGGCGTGACGTCTCCCAGACCCTTCAAGCCGATTAGGCGTATTTCTGAAGTCATCAGCTGAGGGCGCTTTGCGGCAGGGTGCTAGGTGGCCGCTGCGACGTGGCGCTCCGGTTCGGGTCGCAACGGCTCGACCAGATCGCGATAGGCGATCGGCAGCAGCATGACGCCGATCAGCGCGCGCATCAGCGCGAACGTCAGCGCCGTGGCCAGGCTGAAGGCCAGCAGTCGCTCGGCGGGTGCGAACCTTCCGAACAGCAGGATCCACGCGGCCTGGGTGGTGCCAAGCCGCGCCACGGTGATCGGCAGCGCCGCTGCCATGAACACGACCGGCAGAAACGTCAGCATCTGACCAAAGGGAATTGAGAAGCCGAACGCCGGGGCGGCGAAGTAATAGAGGCAGAGCGACACAAAAAACATCGGCGCGCGGAGCAGCACGATTTGCACATACCGGCGGGGGGGCGCCAGACGGAACGTCCGCAGCAGCGCGCCGCGCCACGGCGCGGTCAGCCAGCGACTGATCAGAACCGTCACCGTCGCCGCCGGCGGCCCGGACTCCAAGGAGCGGCCGGCGCGCGCATACGCGAAGAACAACAGCCAGAACCCCGCCACCGCCGGTGGAACCCACAGGAGCGTTCCGGTCACCTCCGAGCCGAACCAGACGATCCCGAGCGTGGCCCAGGCCACCAGATGCGTGTACTCGGTGAGGACCAGGAAGATCACCGTGCTCCCGATTTGAAGCGTCGGCCGGCCGAGCAACCGGCCGACGAAGACCGCCAACGCGCCGCGTCCTGCGTTCGTGTTCAATACGCTCACGATGTATGAGGCGGCGCGCACGGGCAGCAGATCGCGGTAGCGGACCGGGCCGTGGAACCACCGGATTGCGACGGCGAGTACGAACGTGTCCCAGGCCACATAGATCACCGTGTTGGGAATCATGAACACGAGAAACCGGACGTAATCCGCCTCGCCGAGCACGGCCAGCAGACGCTGATAAGGTATGCGCCGAAGCACAACGTAGAAGAAGCCCGCCGTGAGGAGCAGCGGCAGGACGCGGCGGACGGCACGGCGCATCAATGGAGGAGAATTATACTTTGCGAAGATTGATGAAAGGGAGCCACAAGATCAACAGGCGCCGCGCGATTGCGGCGATCGTTACCCTCGCCTGGATCAGCATCGTCACGCCATCGAGCGCGCAGACGCTCGACCGGGGTGAGATCAACGGAACGATCCGTGATGAATCCGGAGCATGGCTCCCTGACGTTGCCGTCACGCTGCGTAACACGAAGACGGGATTCGAGCGGCACACCATATCGGCTGCCGCCGGTCAGTACTCCGGACTGCTCCTGCCGCTCGGCGTGTATGTCGTGCGGGCCGAGCTCCCAGGTTTCTCTGTGGCAACGAGCGACCCGCTGCCGCTGACCGTCGGCCAGGCGCTCGTCGTGAACCTGGTGATGAAGGTTGCCGCGGTCAGCGAGACGGTGGACGTGTCCGCGGCGCCCGGCAATACCGCGCCGGCCCTCGGCACCGTCATCGACGACAAGGCGATCGTGAATTTACCGATCAACGGCCGCGATTATCGGGATTTTGCGCTGCTGTCGCCGACCGCACGGTCGATTACCGGTACCCGCGGCACCTTCCGCGTCGCCGGTCAGCCCGGTGACTACCTGGCACTGAACGTCGACGGCGCCGACTTTACGAACAATTTCTTCGGCGAGTTCTTTGGATCGCTCGAGACCAAGAACTTCACGCTCCCTCTCGAGGCCGTCCAGGAGTTCGAAGTCAGCGCCGGCGGGCTCGGTGCGCAGTCGGGGCGAACCAACGGCGGGCTTGTGAACGTCGTCACGAAATCGGGGAACAATGAGAAGCACGGCTCCCTGGCCTATTTCCTCCGCCATCACGACCTCACGGCCAATGATGCGTTCGGAAACCCGCCGACCGGGCTGGTTCGACATGCTGGTGGCGGAAGCTTTGGCGGGCCGATCGCGGCGAATCGCTCGTTCTATTTCGTGGCCGCCGATCTCCAACGTCAGAGCACGCCAATTACCGTGAAGTTTGCTCGGAGCGTCGCCGGCGTCGCTGTCCCGGAACTGGGCATCGCCGACCTGAGCACGCTCCAGGGCCAGTACTCCCGTCACGAGGACGTCACGACGATCCTGGCAAAAACCGACTTCATGGTCACGACGAACAATCGTCTCAGCGTTCGAACCAACTTCACGCGCAATCAAGCCGACAACGCTGCGGGGGGATCACTGATCCTGAGCCGGGCGACCTCGAATCTTGAATCGTTCTACAACCAGGGCATATCGACCGTGGCGAGCATGAGCACCTCGCTCGGGCCAAGGGTTTTCCTCGAAGGCAAGTTCCAGGTCTCTGGTGAGGTCAGACCGCGCGAGCGCCAGGCTGCGACTCCTCAGGTCCAGATTTCAGACACCGGAACCTTCGGCGGCTCAGCGTCTCTCCCGAGCACCCAGGACATGTACCGATATCAGGCGTCGGAGAACATCGGCTATGTGCACGGGAAGCACACGTTCAAGACAGGGATGGATTACGACGGCTTCAACATGCGGAATAATTCGTTCGCCCTGGCGCTGAACGGCGCGTATACGTTTCCGACGCTCGCAGCATTCATTCAACGGCAACCCTCGCTCTACTCTCAGAACTTCGGCCTCAACGGTTACTCTGCGCAAGAGGCGGCGCTGCTGACAAGTGTCTGGCAGCATGAACTCGCAGCGTACGTGCAGGATCAGTTCAGGCCAACGTCGCGTCTGACGATCAACGTGGGGCTGCGCTACGACGTGCAGCTGAATCCCCAGCCGCAGGGCGGCATCGCTGGCGTGAAAGTCCCGGTCGGCCCGCCGCTTGTTGTTGGCACCGGCATCCAGCTCATGGATGCGCCGGTGCCGCAGGGAATCCCTGACGCCACGAACCAGTGGGCGCCGCGAGGCGACTTCGCTTACGACCTCACCGGCGACGGATCGACGATGGTGAAGAGCTCAGCCGGCTTCTACTATGGGCGAACACCGATGATTTACTTCCCGCTGCGGGGTAGCGGCGTCAGCAACACGACACTGGTCGCGGCGCCGTCGCAGTTCGGTGTGACATTCCCGAATGTCCTGCCGTCCGCGATCGTCCCCGGCTCTTCCCTGGCAAGACTGCTCGGCCCGCCGGCTATTCAGTATGTGGATCCCGGCTTCACGAACCCCCGAGTCCTTCACATGAATGCGTCCGTCACCAAGGGGCTTATCGCCGGCATGTCCCTCGAGGCCGGATACATGTTCAGCGATTCCCGGAACCTTCGTATCGGTGGGTATCGCTCGACGTTGTGGGATCGCAACCTCGCGGCGCCAACCGAGTTCGATCAATTCGGACGTGGCCTGAACATTCTCGCTGCCGGCAGACCGGACACGACCATTGCACAGGCGAATGCGCTCACCAGCCTCGGTCACGGTCGTTATCAGGCCTTACTGGTCACGCTTCGACGATCGCTGAACCACAACTGGCAGTTCTACGCCAACTACACGCTGGCCCGGAGCATGGGCAGCGGCTCGACCGAACGCGACACCGAGGCGCTTTTTGGACCTTCGGATCCGTTCAATCCTGCCGCCGATTACGGCGTCAACGAGCTCGATGAGCGGCACACATTGAAGTCCTACCTTGTCGTCATGCTGCCTCATGACATTGTCCTGGCGTCCACCTGGTCCGCGGGCTCGGGTCTCGCCTTTCCCGTGTACAGTCCCAGGGACATAAACGGCGACGCCATGACCAACGGCGGCCTCCAGCCGGATCGGCCGGTCGTCGATGGGGGGTTGTTGCCGCGGTTCCCGTTTCATCAGCCAGGCTATTTCACGTGGGATTTCCGAGCCGCGAAGGGATTCGGTCTCGGAAGGCTGGGACGAGCGCAACTTATTGTCGAGATCTTCAATCTGTTGGCGAACGACAATGCATATGCGGACCCACGAACGCAAGCGATCCTCGGCAGTCCGAACTTCCGCGTCAACAATCAGACGCTCGGGCCGCGTCTCGCGCAACTCGGCGTCCGATTGGATTTCTGACTCGGGACACCACTACGACCAGGGCTGCATCCCCGGACCGACGCCGCCGATCCGATCCACGCTGATGCGTACCAGCAGCCGCTTCTCGCCGGGCTGACGGAACGGATACTTGTCGGCGCCCAGAAATCGCTTGGCGAGCTTGTCGATGTGCTCGTCGGCCCCCTCTTCCGTGACTCGAGCCTTGCCATGGAAGACCGCGTAGGCGTGGGGGTCGCTACGGCTCTGCACGGAGACGATGATACGAGGATCCTGGCTCAGGTTCTGAGGCTTCCGGCGTCCCTCCGCGGTGTTGAAGAGCACCTCGTCGCCATCGACGTCCATCCACACCATCGTGACCTGCGGCTTGCCGTCGCTGTTGAGCGTCACGACGTGCCCGTAGGCCTTGTCTGCGAGAACGGTCTTCAGAGATTGCGGAAGCGTGACCGGCATGATTGAGCTCCTTTTCGCGTACCGAAACGCTGGCACCCGATGAAATTGTCCGACCCGGGTCGGATAGACGGGACCTATTATCCGCCACGACTATTCCAAGTAAAGCGCTTCGGAGAGCGGCACTGATGCCGGCGGTCCTACCGCCCGGGAGGTCATGAACGTGGTGCGCGCGAGCATGGGCTGTCCGCGCGTCCATCTACAATGAGGGATGGCCGGTCGAACGTGCTACCACTGCAAGCAGTGGATCGAGCAAGGAGAGGCGCACGACTGTTGGACGACCACGGAAGCGGCTCTCACACAGAATCTGTCGGATGATCTCCGGGACGCCTGGGAACGGTTGCGCGAGACTGCCGTTTCGTTCGGAGACCAACGGATCTACGCCTCGCACAAGTCGATCATGTTCGCGCGAAAGGCCTGCTATTTCTTCGTGCGTCCGAAGACGAGCGTCCTCGAAGTGTGCATTTTTCTTGGCCGTACGCTGAAGGCTCAGGTGCGACGTGTCGAACGAGCATCGAGGTCCAAGGTCGTACATATTGTTCATATCAGGCATCGGGACGAGGTAGAGGCGCCCATCACCGACTGGCTTCAGGAAGCGTACGATGCGTCTGACGTGCTGGCGGCAAGGATCCGTTCGAAGCGAGCCAAATCGAGGCCGAAGCCAGGACCGAAGAAACGGAAGGTGAAGAATCGTGGAGGTCGACGGAGCCGACCCTGACGGCAATCGGCGTCTCGATCAACGTCAGTGCCCAACCTTTGATGATCGGATGGCGTGAGCGACTTGACAATGCCCGGAATCAAACATGGGTCATCGTCGCCAGCAAGTACGCCACGGCGGTGGCGGGTGCGACCCGCGCCGCGGCCGATCCGACGTCTTCGGCCATGTCGCAGGTCGCCAGGCCGACTTCTTCTGCGGCGATCCGGGTCAAGAAAGTCCCCTCTCCTGCGAGAACCGCCACGCGCGGACAGGCCCGGCCCAGGCGGCGCTTCACCTGTCGAATGCCTGCCGCGATCTGCCGCACCTGGGCGTGCGCCACATGCTCAGCGATCGCTGTGATGTCGCAAGGGCGGAGCATCTCGAGATCGGCGCAGACCATCCGGGCGAGCCGGGCGCCGGCTTCAGGCCGGGTTCGGCCACGGCCGTCCGGCGTCTCGCACGTATAGTCCCTTTCATCGATGCGGCCCAGCCACAGATGAACATCGGCCGCCACTGCGAAGTGCTCGGCCGACACACGGCACCGGTGGCCACCAAGGGGCACCGAACGCACGATTGCGCACACCGGCGTTCGCAACGCTCCGGTATAAACAAGCTCCCCGCTGCAGAGCCGAGCCGGGTCTGTTCGCCCCTGAACGGCCACGCTGGCCGTCGACGATCGGGATCACGTCGGTCGTCGTGCTGCCGACGTCGAGAAAGATCGCGTCGGGAAACGTGCGCGCCACGAGCGTCGCGCTTGCCATCCAGTTGGCAGACGCGACCTCGAGCGGTCTCTGCCGCGCCGCCTCGGCCGATCGGAATCGTCCGTCGACTCCGTAGACCCACGGCTCGACTCCGGGAAAGGCCGTGCTGAAGGCGTCGAGCACGAACGCTACCCCTTCCCGCTTGGTGGCGAAGCAGTCGGCCAACTCGGCGGTCATTGTGACCGCCATGGAGCGAGCGCCTCCCAAGTGGTGGGCTGCTTCCACCAAGACCGCGGGCAAGCGGTGGGGCTCGCGCCAGATGGGGAAAGCGCGCTCGACTATCTTGGGCTCGGACCGTCCGTCTTCCTCGAGGCGAGCAGCCTTGATGTTGGCGCCGCCCACGTCCCAACCGAGGATCGGACCCTTCATTGTCTTGGAACCTTCAGGGACACAAGGGCCGGGAAGAAACCGGGGTCATGGACTGGATACGGCCCGCGGCTGTGAATCGGACAGTCCGCCGCGCGGGGGGCGGTACGGGGAGGGTGCCGGCACAGGCGGCGAGCGCCATTGCCGCGACGTTTCCGACCTTTCCGATATGTCCTCCAAGCGCCGTACGCACACCGAGGTAGGCCGTCGTCAGGCGGGGATTCACTTCGATGACGACTGCTTCCGATTCCGTGAGTACCAGGTCTACTCCGATGTAACCCCGAAGCCCAGGGAAGGCCTGGCACGTGCGCAGAGCAGTCTCTACCGCCTTCCCCGCGAGCGGATGGTCGAGGGGGGTCTTCCCTCCACGGTAGGAGAAGGGCGTGCGAGGCGCGCACCGATTGCGCATTTACCGTCAACGCCACGGCGCGTCGGCCGTCAGCCAAGAGCGACACGCTTGCGGCCGTGCCCGTCACGTAGCGCTGAAGCAACAGCGACTCGCTTGCGTTGCCCCGGCGAGCAATGTCAAGGGCATCGCGCAACTCTCGTAGGTTGCGCGCCAGGCACACGCCTTCGCAACCCGCTCCGCGTGCGGGCTTGACGATCAGCGGATAGCCGACCTCGCGAGCAGCTCTCCCCCAGTCCGCACCAGGCCGGAGGACGCGCGTCTTCGGATGTGGGACGCCGATGCCGGGCCAAGCGACGAGGGAGGCGCGCCTTGTCGGACGCCCTGCGAATCGCCGTCGCGCCAGAACCCAGAAGAGTCCTCCCTTTCCGCTCCACTCTCGCAGCAAGGCGCTCGAGGCAGCGATCGGTCTCTGGCGCCACCAGCCAGACGGCGTCGGCGGATGCGATCAGGGCGTCGAGTGTCACGCTACCGTCACTGCCTGGGGATAGCGTCACGACCTCGACGCCGGGCGGTGTCGGGAGGGGGAAACGGGGGTCAACGGTGGTCACGATCTGATGGCGGCGTATCGCCGCGAGGTCCGCGACTAGCGCGGTCAGCATCGCCAACCCCTCGCGGCCGAGCGAAGCCGGAACGTCTCGCCCCGCGAGCCCTCCGCCGCTCACGAACTCATGCACCAGAATCCGCATCGCACGACTCCCGGCCGGAGCGCTCAATCCTGCAGGCGAAAGACCGATGACCGCTCACGCCGAAGCCTCCGAAAGGAGCGAATGCAAGCGGAAGTGGTGCTTCCCGAGCTTGCCGCCGTAGTTGCCGGCCGAGATCTCGACGACACCGGGACGACAGGCGGCATCGATGCCGACGCTCAGGGCGTTCTCGATCGCGGGACGGTCCAGGCCGTCCACGACGATCTCGAGCACGGAGTTCACACCCTCCGGCAGTTCGCTCGTCACGCCGGCGCGTCCGCGAAGCGTCGGACAGTACGCGTCATTGGTGGACGCGATCATCTTCTTGTAGCGCTTCGCCCCCACCTTGCTGCCCGCGCGCACGATCCCGCCGGGGAAAGGAAGAATGACGCCGCGGACCTTGCGCATGACATCGACCGCCGCTTCCGCGGCCGCGAGAGCAGCGTCCTGATCTGTCGCCAGGATCAGCAGGTTGCCGCCGCCGATGGCCTTCTGCACGCCAAACGCTTCCTGGACCAGGAACTCGCCTTCCATCACCGGGATCCGCCAGTAGCGTTGACCCTCGAGGAACTTGCTCGACTGGAAGCGGTCACCGAAATGGCGCAGGAGCCCGCCGACGATGACGCGCTCGGCGGCCTGGGGCAAGCCGTCGAAACAGGCCGTCGTCGGACAGGTGAGTACCGTCTGGCCAACTCGTTCGAGAAGTCGGCTGGCGAGCCCGGCGGCGTCGAAGCCGAAGAGCAGCACGCTCACTCCCGGTCGCCCGTCGGGCGTTTCGTCGGGAAGGAGCTCGGCCTCGATACCCGCCTCGACCTTGCACCCGATGACCGACGTGGCGAAGCCGGTCATGCACTGGGCGGCCGTCCGCGCCCACGCCGGAGACCTGGCGGTGATCACCACACGCGCGGCGCGCATGTCGAAGGCCTCGGCGAACGTGTCCACCACGCGCACGCCGTGCCGCTCGATGCTCTCTCCACGCTCACCGGTCATCCGTCACCGATTTCCAGATAAGAATCTCTCCTTTGCCTGGAATCGCCGTGTCGCCCGTGTAGCGTTGATAGGCGCCGTCCTGGTCTTCACAAGGAATGGTGAACCCCAGCGTCCCCAGGTGCTTCGCGTACAGCCGCAGGAACGTCGGGTTGTACGTGGAAGCGTACAAGAAGCTCGGCAACAGAGGGATCGGCTTCAAGGAGACGATCGTGCCCCGCATCATCCAGGCGCCGGTCCGAATCTCGGCGCCGCTGAGCAGAACGATGGTTCCGCCTTTCATCTCGCAGGCCGGCGAAGTCCCTCACCATGCCGCCGACCACGATCGTTCCCCGCTTCATCCGCATCCCGACTTCGAGGCCGGCCGTGCCTTCGATGAGGATGGTCCCGCCCTTCATCCCGATGCGACTTCCCCGGTAGGCCGCCCCGACTTGTCCGCCGGCGTTCCCGCGGATCCGGATGAGCCCCCCCGACATCTCGCCGCCCATCCAGTCCGAGGCATTTCCGGAGACTTCGATGGCGCCTCCCTTCATGTACGCCCCGAGGTGCATGCCGGCGTTGCCGACGATGGTGATGCGGCCGCGGGTCATGCCGCGGCCGATCCATTTGACCTTCCTCGCGTCGCCGCGGATTCTCAGCTCGTCGCTGGCCTCTCCCTCGACCGTGAAGAAATCGTCCACGCGGCACAGCCTCTTTCCCAGGTAGACCGGCAGCGCGCGGATCGCGTCATGCGCGAGCGCTGCCATCGCGTCTGGCGAGAGGACCTCCGCTTCGAGTGGAACGTTGGGTTGGTCCTTGAGGGTCAGGGTGATCATGCTGGGTCCGGCGCCGCGTTACTTGCAGGTCGTAATTTCAGGACGGCGCAGGCGCTCGATCTCAACCGGATAGTTTTCGAAGGACATCGTGTAGACCTTCTCGAACAACGGACGGATGTACTCCACGATCTGTTCGTCGTAGGACGGGCGGACGATGAACTCGCGGCCTTCGCTCGTCGCGCGCACTTCTCCCTCCTCGACCATGACCTCTCCCCCTTTGAGGACGTAGCGCGGATACGAGAACAGCAGCCCGTCATTGTTCGGCTTCTCCGGATAGATGCTGACGTCCGCGTCGGCCCCCACCCCCAGATGCCCCTTCTGAGACAGGCCCAAGGCGCGGGCCGGACCCGCGGAGGTGATGATCGCCACTTCGGAAAGCGTGTACTGGCGGTCGAGGTCGGCGAGGACGATGCGCTTCTGCGCTTCCGGATGGAGCTTCTTGATTTGCTCCTTCCGATACTCGACGTCCATCAGGAGCTGGATGATCTCCGGGTAACGCCAGAAGCACCCGCCGTTGGGGTGGTCGGTCGTCAGGAAGACGCGCCAGGGATCTTTGATGAGCAGCAGCAGCTCGAGTCCCACCGCCCACTGCACGGCGTTGACGATGTGGCGGTCGCTGTACACGTAGGGGACAATCCCGCAGCCGGTTTCGTTCTCCACATCCAGGTTGCCCCACTTGCGCCCGGTAAGCTCGTGAAGCAGGTGCTGCCAGGGGCCGTCGGCGGTGATCGTCACGGCGTCGCCGAAGAGGACCGCGCCCGCGTCGCAGGTGAGGTTCGTATGCGCGTTGAAAGCGCTCGGCGATCGCGACCGCTTCGGAGCGCATCGTGCCCCAGTCCTGTCCGCCGTACGCATGGAACTGCAGGTGCGCCATGTGTGCACGGCGGCCTTCCAGGACCTTCATGGTTTCGAGCGTGGTGGCCACATTGCCCGGGACGCCGAGGTTGTTGCAGTGAAGATGGAGCGGATGCGGCAATCCCAGGTCGTCGATGATTCCCGCGAGACCCGAGATGATTTGCGCCGCGGTGATCGAATGGTAGCCCTCGATCGGGTCGTGGAGAGTGCTCGCGTTCTTCCCCCACTTCCAGGCGGCGACCCCGCCAGGGTTGACGGCTTTCACTCCATAGGCTTTGGCCGCCCAGATCAGCCACCCGACGACGTGCTTCGCCCGCTCCACTTCGCCGACCTCCAGCAGGTCCAGGACGAGCTCGTTGTTGGCCATCAGCAGGAGAGTCGACTTGTCCACGATCGGGATGTCGTGCAGCTCTTCGTGCGTGTGTTTGGCCGAAAGGATCGGTACCGCGGCCTCGTTGACCGTGGTCCAGCCCATCCCCGCGTACAGATAACCTGTGGCGAAGGTCGTGGGGGTCATGCCGCCGATTCCACTGCGGAGCTTCGCTCCGTGCATGAACTTGCGCGCGACGCGCTGGTTCTCAGGCACGAGACCGCGGGCGAAGTTGAGGGCGCCGCCGGCGACGTGGGTGTGGACGTCAACCCCGCCGGGAAAAACGAGCATGCCGCTCGCGTCGATCGTGCGGCCGCCATCGACGTGAGCGACGATCCGGCCCTCCGCGATGCAGATGTCCTTGACTACGCCGTCGATCCCATTGGCCGGATCGTAGACCTTTCCGCCCGTTATCCGGATCATCGCGGTTCGGTTCTCATCGGGTGCGTGCCGAGCTCGCCCCCGCCCTCATGTCCTTCAGCGGACGATCTTCAGGCGGACGGGAATGGCACGGGGGTAATCCTGCCACGAAGGCGGAGGTTCTGGATAGTGGCGGGTCGACCGGACCTCAGGCGAAGGCAGTCGTCAGCCTTGTGCGGCAGGAATCCAGGCCGGCTTCGCCGCTATCGCACGGATGATGCGTTTGACGACCTCTTCGTCGGAGGGATACGGCGACTGAAGGGCCGGTCGAAGCGGGAGCGGGATTTCGTCCATGCGATAGACGGTCCCGGTCGCGCTGACTCCCGTCACCGCCGTGGTGATGTGCACCCGAGCAAGTCGGCTGGTGTGCGTCACCTTGGGATCGAGCACGATGGTCGGGATACGAGCGAGGTGATCGATGGCCGGCTGAGGCATCGTTGCCCCCGGGTCGGCGCCGAGGATGAGCGCGGCATCGTTGTCGCCTCTCACCAGCAGGTCCACCGTCGAGAACTCTCCTGGATTGAACCGGGGATAGCCGCGGGTGAGACTGATTCCGAACGGATAGCCCGTGGTCCAGCGCAGGACCACGTCCGCCCCGGTCACATTGCCGTGGCCCCGCATCGGCATGCAGACGAACTTGGTAAAGGCGTTCATCTCTGCGGCCAGATTCAGGATTCCAGCGGAGTTCATGTGTTTCCCGCGCGTCATGGAAACACCCATCCCGAAGAAGATCACCCCGAATTTGGCGCGCTTCATCCGGTCCACGATGTCCTGCAGCTTCTCGACGGTCAGACCGGTTTCCGCGACGCGCTCTCTGTCCACCGGTTGGTTCTTGACGAGAGCGCGCAGCGTCGTCACGACCTCGAAGTCCTTGCCGGGCCGTATCTGGAGGAAAATGTCCGCGGCCTTCGCGCTCATGGTCTCCCGGATGTCCACCAGGACCATGGTTCGGCCCTTGCGTCCCTCCGGCACGAACTTACCCTTCTGAGTGAGCGTGTACTTGGTGAAATGTCGCGGGTGGCATTCTGCCGGATTGCCGCCCCAGTAGATGATGAAGTCTGCCCGGTTCTTGACTTCGCCCAACGTGCACGTGACCTTGCCACCCAACTGGGCGGCTATCTCAGTGGGGCCGTGTCAAAGCGAGGTGTGGCTGTCGACCACACCTCCGATCATTTCAGCCAGGGCCACGGCCCCCCGCTGGGCCTCGCACGTCACGTTGCTGAGTCCATAGACCAACGGCATGTTGGCCGTGTACAAGAAGTCTGCCGCCGCTTCGATTGCTTCATCCACTGTGGCGGGCTTCCCGTCGATCAATGCGCCGGGATAGAGATGCTCCGCCGTGTGGTACTTGAAGTGCGCATCTCCAAGGCTGCAGGCGTTCTTGGCCTTGATGATGCGATCGCCGTCTGCGTGCAGTTCCATGTCGTCACAGACGCAGCCGCAGAACGTGCACGTCGCGTTCTTGACGATGGTGAGGCTCATTCTACTTCTCGGTTGTCTCGGTCCTGGTTCCGCCCGAACCGGGCGGCACGGCGAACGTTCAGCCCAGCTCCCGGCCGCGGAAGCTCCCGCGGATGCGGCGCGGCTGGTATCGGCCGGCTTCGAGCGTTTCCCAGGGCGCGACCCTGTCTGGCCCGTCCTCAGGAAATCCAAGATTCGACAGTCTCTCGTCTTCTTGATCGGTGTCTGAGATACCCATAGACCCTACTCTCTTTCCGGCTTCACGACGCGACCGGCGCGGCTGGCAGCATCCAAATCGATCGGCTCGACCTCGACCTCCCAGCCCTTCGAGGTGGGCATGCCTGTCCCATCAGTCATCTGGCCCATGAGATGACACGTGGGTGGTCCATAGGGGACGAAAATCATTCCCTGGGGGATCTTGCCTTCAACGCACTTGAAAGTGGCCTCGCCCCATTGAGACCGCACGCGAACAGTGCTGCCGGAAGCGATCCCCGACTCCTTCATGTCGTCGGGATGCATGTTCATCGTTCCCACGGTCGCGTTGTAATCTGCGTGGTCCTTGCCCGCGCTGATTTGCTGGCCCTGCTTTGTCGTGCGGCCCGAGTTCATGATGAAGCGCTTGTTTTCCATGAGCTGATTCTGTCCACGCTGCGCCGTACGCGTGATTATATAGCACGCCGCGAGGGCGGCATCCCGTGGGAATGAAAGGAGTCGATAGCTGGATGTCCGACATTCGAGCCCACATGATGGGTCCAAAAGCCGAGAACGTGGACCTCTTTCGCCAACTGGTCATCGAAGCCGTCGACGATCACTTGCGCTGGCGGTGCAATTTCTATCCCGCGGACAACCCGGCAATTTCCAGTTCCGACAAGAACGCGGAACAGTTCCGGAACTTCGAGAACCGTCTACATGACCTGCTCTTTGAATTCCTCGCCGACGCCAAGAGCGGCGTTCCCTTCTTTTCTCCAAGTTACCTCGGGCACATGAATACGGACCTGCTGCTCCCGGGCCTCGTCGGGTTCTTCGTGTCGATGCTCTACAACCAGAACAACGTGGCTGGTGAATCTTCGCCCATGACCTGTCGTCTCGAGCACGAAGTAGTTGCGATGCTGGCGCGGATGGTGGGGTTTCTTCCGCATAATCGCAGCTGCCGTGACCGGAGCTGTGGTCGCTTGTGCGAAGTCGGAGAATTGTCCTGGGGACGTGCGTGGCCAAAGTGTTGCCCCGACCCGCCGCTCATTAACATCGTAACTGCTGTTGTTTGGCGGCACCAACCAAAAGGCTTTTTGGGCTGCCTGAACTGAACTGCTCAGAATTGATACAACGGGTTCCGCGCTCCCTCGTTATGGGGACCATGGGAGCAAGTATAGCGCCGACAGTATTTTCAATTCATATGGATAGCATGGCTCTTCATATAGTAATGACATAGAAGCCGGTCGAAACACTGTGACCGAGCCATGCCCGGCGAAACTCATGCCCCCAGAATCGACACGCACTTCCGGTCGCGACGTTGGCTAGTCAATTGGCCATGTCACCGTCCCGATCCGACCGTTCATTTCCCACCCGAGACTGGTCTGCAGGCCGCTGATAGTCGTGATGGCGAATCCCCACCAGCCGGAGAGCCACGAACTGCTGATTGGCTGGTAGATGTTCCCGTCGGCGACGACATTGAGCGTCCGCACGGTGCGGATGGTCAGATGCGGGCCGAGCCGCTCGATCGCGGCGGCTTCGCGCCAATCCTTGAACTGATTGCCTTCGATCCGCACATCCCGCATGAAGAAAGGCGTACCGCGATCAAAGTCGGAGAGCACGATCCCCCGCCGGTTGCGGTAGAAGAGATTGTGGCGGACGGTGACGCCCGAACTGTTGACAATCGCGAGGCCTTCATGCACGTTGTTCACGAACACGTTGTGTTCCACGAGGCCCGGGGCCCAATTAATTTCGAGGTGCAGACCAGGCGAAGCGGAGTGGCCGGCGCCGAGATTCGTCGAATCATGAAAGTAGCAGTTGCGCACGGTGTAATTGACGTTGGCGCTGTCTAGCCACAGACCGGGGCCGTTGTTCGCGTAGCTCTCGAGGTTCTCGAACAGTGCGTCTTGTGAGCCCAGGACTTTGGCCACCGCCGAGCCGGTGCCGGTGGACATGCCCGCCGCGTAGTTGTGGTGCAGGATGAGGTCCGTCACCTGCAGCCCGCGAATCCCCACGTACGCTGGATCGGTCGGCCCCGTGGCCTTATTCGCCGGGCCCCACGCGACGAAGGCGTGCTGAAAGGCGTCATTGATGGTGGTCTGCGTCAGCACGATCGCATCGCCGCGCAGATCCAGCCCGTTACGCCCGGGACGGTCGAACCAGCAATCCGCGATGCGCCAGCCCAGCGATCCCCGGACCGCCGCTTCGCCGTTCGCGGTGCTGGCGTAGGCGCGGAAGATCAGGCCGCGCAGCGTGACGTAGCCGTTGGTGCTGATCTTGCCGCCCGTCCACCCCGCTGGCTGCCAGGTGTACTGCCCGCCCGTGAGCACCACGCCGCCGCGGTGCTCGGCCTGGAAGGTGATCGGCGCCGCGAGCGTGCCATTGTTCCGCACCGTGACCGATTCCTGATACGTGCCGTCGGCGATCGTCACGACGTCGCCGGCGAGCGCGACCTGTGCGGCCTTGTTGATCGTCCTGAATGGGGCGGCAGCGGTACCCGGGTTCCCATCGTGGCCGGTGGGCGCGACGGCGTATGCGCGTCCGGTGGTCGGCACAACGAGCCTATAGGGCACGACACCAAAGCCTCGCGGGCGAATCCCGCGCATGATGGCCGCAAAGTCTGGCAGGCTCGCATCCTGCATCGTCACGGGCCGCGCCAGGATGGGGATATTCACGCTCATCGGAAACGAGGCGCCGGTCGTCGTCGGCGAGACGAGGAGCCACGGTGCCTGGAGAACTTGCGACTTCAACGCCCGCGTGCCGGCATTGCGGATTTGGACCGACTGGGCGGGCAGCGTGGCATCTGCCACGTCCCCCACGAATGTGAACGTACTTGGCGTGACCGCGAGCGCCGATTGCGCGGCGAGCGGCGACGCGAGGAACCACGACGCGAGCATAAGGAGCCGGGTGATCGGTCGTCTCATGAGGTTTACCGGAGTCCCTATCGTAATCGTACCGGAGTCTCAGATCGACGCGCCCCACCTTCATGGCGGGCGATCCACCATCGAATCATAGCGCGTGCTTCTGAGCGTCGTGGGACTGGAGGCTCAGACGAATGGCGTCCGTGAGGTTTTCAGCGTGCGAGCGCCCGCCCGATCCCCTGACGACGAAGCTCCGGTACACGACGATAGGTGCTAGCGTCGGCGTCTGAAATCATGGGCGCTAGGGCAGCGGTACGTCGCCGCTGTCGCCCCAGGAGACACTCATGCTGGTCGTGTAGTTCATACCTGAAAGGCGAATCTGCCAAACGCCGGACCGAAAGAGACCAAGGTCGGCCTTGCCGTCGCCATCGTAGTCGCCGGGGACAGGGACGTCGCCGCTGCGGCCCCACGGGATGACGACGCTCGTTGAGTAGTTGGTACTCGATTGCACGACGTTCCATGTGCCGTTGGATGGGCGATACGTCGCGACGTCCATTCTGCCATCGCCGTCGTAGTCGGCTGGCACCAGGATATCACCGCTCATACCGCCCGCGACCGTGACATTCGACGTGTAGTCGGTGCTCGACTGCAGGATGCGCCACTGGGCCGCGCTCGGTCGATAAACAGCGAGGTCGATTTTGCCGTCGCCGTCGTAGTCACCCGGAACCGGGATGTCGCCGCTGGCGCCCCACAAGGTTACGAGGTTCGTGGTGTACGTCGTACTCGACTTCAGAATCTGCCATTGCCCTGTGGCGGATTGATAGACCGCGATGTCCGTCAGAGCGTCACCATCGTAGTCGCCCGGCACCGGAATGTCGCCGCTAGCGCCCAATGACACCGTGAGGCTGGTGACCTCGTTCGTGCGCGACAGCAGGCTGGACCACTCGCCCGTGGCGGGGTGATACATCGCGATGTCGGTCTTCCCATCGCCGTCGTAATCGCCCGGAACAGGCGTGTCGCCAATTGCTCCCAACGTGGCGGTGAGGGCCGTCTGCGTGCTCGACTGAAGAATCGACCACAGGCCGGTGGAGCGTGTAAAAACCGTGACGTCTCCCTTGCCGTCACCGTCGTAGTCATTGTCGGCGGGCGGCACGACAAGGGGACTGCTCACCTTGCTCGTTCCCTCGCTCACGCTGAAGTTGGTGTCAGCGGTCGCGCCCGTGGCGACCGCGCCCCTCGTCGTCGGGTCCTCGCTGGTCATGCTTAATGAGGCGGTGGTAATGGAGGTGCTGGTGAGGCTTGTTGTTGTTGCGACCACAACGGCGGCATTGGTGAACGTGGCCGTGGCGCGTGTTGAGACGTTGTGGCTGGTGACAGCTAGACCGACGTACACCGTCGCCGCCATAGCGATGGTCTGACTGCCGATCAGGGTCCAACTGGTCCCTGTGGTAGACCGATACGCGGAGAACTTCGAGCCCTGCCGCACTAACCGCACCCAGTACGGCGCCGTGCCCGTTCCGACGGAGGTGATCGTGCTTGATCCTCCAGTCGTCGCGCGTCGCTGGAACGCCAAACCGTTCCCGGGCGTGACGCTCGCAAACGCGTTCCGCGACGTCGCGGTCAACGTCTCTCGCATCATGACGCCGGCCTTGGCCCAGGAGCTTGTGTTCTGGAGCGTCGCCACCCGCGCAACGATCTCGCCGTCCCCCGTAAGCGTTCGATACGCGAAGTGAAACTGATCGGCGGAGCCCCAGATATCGGCACCGGCGCCGCTGATCGTGAACGTCCCCGACGCGTACGTCGCGCTCCCGCCAACGGCCGGGCTTCCGATGTCCGTCGCAAGCCACGGCGACGGCAGGTTGAAGACGGCGGCGTTGGTGAACGTGGCCGTGGCGCGCGTGGAGACGTTGTGGCTGGTGACAGCCAGACCGACGTACACCGTCGCCGCCATAGCGATGGTCTCACTGCCGATCAGGGTCCAACTGGTCCCTGTGGTAGATCGATATGCGGAGAACTTCGAGCCCTGCCGCACTAACCGCACCCAGTACGGCGCCGTGCCCGTTCCGCCGGAGGTGATCGTGGTTGATCCTCCAGTCGTCGCGCGTCGCTGGAACGCCAAACCGTTCCCGGGCGTGACGCTCGCAAACGCGTTCCGCGACGTCGCGGTCAACGTCTCTCGCATCATGACGCCGGCCTTGGCCCAGGAGCTTGTGTTCTGGAGCGTCGCCACCCGCGCAACGATCTCGCCGTCCCCCGTGAGCGTTTGATACGCGAAGTTGAACTGATCGGCGGAGCCCCAGATATCGGCACCGGCGCCGCTGATCGTAAACGTCCCCGACGCGTACGTCGCGCTCCCGCCAACGGCCGGGCTTCCGATGTCCGTGGCGCGCCACGGGGAAGGCAGGCCTGTGGCCACGAGGCCAACATCAAAGAAGACCTCCGCGGACTTGGGGCTGACTAGTGAGCTGGTGTTGTACGCCTGAACCACGAAATAGTAGCGCAGGCCTGGACTGAGAGTGACTTGCTTCGTCGTCACGTTGCCGACGTTGATGGTGGTCGAGTACGTACCCGACTGGGTTCCGTATGAAAGGATGTAGCCGGCGATGTTCGATTCACTGTTCCTGTTCCACGTCGCCGTCACAGTATCTGCGCTGAGATCAGGCGTGCTCCAGCAGAGCAACCCTAGGACGGCGAATGCTCGAAGAGTGAGCACGCTTCGGTTTCTGGCGCGCGAGGAACCAAATCGCGAATCTGTCAGCATCATGCATATGACCATCGTTTGGCGGAGAACCAAGGGCGTCTCGGTCCCTCAGAGTTTCCCGGTGCCGTGTACGGTTGAAACCGTCGAGAATGATTCCGATCCCCGCCTGCGGACTCGAAACACACCTCCGGCACTCGCAGGAATTTGGGGAGTCCGCCGAAAACAATGTGACAGGCCCTAGCGAACCGCAAGGGGAGAGCCCGCTGCGCCGCTAGTGAACGGGAACCTTGTTCGGGGAGTAACGAGAGGATCCCACTGCCCAGCCCGCCGCGAGCAAAAATCGATCCCCTAGGCGGATCGGATTGACAGATGGCTTGAGTGCGGAATCGAGAGGAAACGGGACAGAATTCCTTCCGAACGACTTCGCACCAGCTTGCGATCACAGGTACCTGCTCGTTTACAGTGCGCAATCATTACGCTGTTACACGATCGACGATAGAGCGGTATTGACAGGACCGCCTGACAACCCGTCACCGCCGCAGATGGCGCGAGTATTACCGAGCGCCTAAGGGAAAGCCGGCAACTCTACGCGATCTGCCTTCCGTGGGGCGGGTTGAAGACACACCTTAGACTTGCGCATTGGACAAGCGTCCGCTATCCCAAAGAGAACAGTCCCAGACCTAGAGTGACGATGGTTGACGGCTGCGCGGGGGTTTAGGGGGCGAGTGCGGAATTGTAAACGACGGCGGAGCGACTGAAGCGCAGCTCCGACTCGACGTCGGTGTCCTTGCAAGTGGAGTTGCGCGCGCCTTTGCCGCCGCGCGCGATTGGATTGCCAACGAACCGCATTTCTACGTGGACGACGCGGTGAGCAGCGCGGACGCCAAAAGACTCCATCAGCGGGCGCCGGTTCGTGACGATCCGGGCGGGCGCCGCACCGTTCCAGATCTCACGGATGCGGGACACGTCGCAGTTTCTCGCGGCGCATTGGCGATGAAGCCATCAGTGAGTCGAAGGCGATCGCAGACGTAGGATGTAGCGAAGTTTGAGTGCGGGAGGGTTCGCCAACAATATCCTGGGTGTCGTCAACGCCGAAATGAATCGCGACCACTGTCGATCTATCGCGATGTGGACGACGGCATCGCACGTCGGAAGGTGCTCGCGGGGCCGCGGTCGGTGAATGCGTGTCTGTAGCCGCTGAGTGATCACCGGTTCGCGCCGATCGTGAGCCGGTAACGTCGCCCCGTGACCCTCCTCAAACTATAATCCATGACTGCCGAAACATGCGATGATGCCGCTTGTCTCCGTGGTGGTGCCAACCCACAATCGCGCCAGGCTCCTCAGGCGCACGTTGCGGTCCATTCTCGCTCAGCACATGGTAGACCTCGAGGTCGTGGTGATCGACGATGGGTCGACCGACGATACTGGGGACGTGGCCGCCACCGACCCGCGCGTGTTGGTAATACGCAATCGGGAGTCCGCAGGGGTCAGCGCCGCACGCAACCGGGGAATCGCCGCGGCGCGGGGCGAGTGGATCGCTTTCTGCGATGACGACGACCTCTGGTCGCCCGACAAGCTCAACCGTCAGCTGACGGCCGCCGACGCGTGCGGGTGCAGACTGGGCGTACGCTGGTGACGTAAACGTCGACGACAGGCTGCGGGTCCTGAGCGGCGGGCCGCCGGCCCAGCCCGCCGCGGTGATGGCTCTGCTGCCCCGCTGGAACCCGCTTCCTTCCGGCGGCTCGAATGTGGTGGTGCGCTCCGACGTGCTGGCGGCCGTCGGTGGCTTCGATCCCGCGCTTCGCCGCACCGAGGATTGGGACTTGTGGATCCGCATCGCGCGCAGGGGACCTCCAGCCTGGGTGTGCGAGCCGCTGGTTGCCTACCGGTTTCATGCGGGAAATGTGGTGACCGATCCCAGGGAAATGGTGGACGAGGCGCGCCGGCTCGCCGCCCGGTATGGCATCCCGGTAGACATAACGGCGATGCACCGGCGGGCTGCCTGGGCTGCCCTACGCGGCGGACGGCGTCTGCTGGCTGTGCGGCACTACGCGCGGGCAATCGCCGGCGGGGACCTCCGCTCACTTGGCCGCGCCGCCGTCGCCCTCGTACACTCCAGCCGTGGGCAGCGACCGACTGTTCGGCTTGCTGGGCCGGGACGCCAACTGGGTCGCCGAAGCGGAACGCTGGCTGGAGGCGTTCGCGTCGACGGCCCCAGAGGCCGAGCGGAACGATCAGTGATCCCTTTGGCGCGGCGCGTCGGCATGGCCCTCTTGCGATCGTCTTCGGTGAACCGCGCTGTGCGCGCGCTTGCGCGCGTCCGCGGACACCGCCTTGTTCTGGTCTACCACCGACTCGGCCCGGCCGCGCCATCGGGCTGCGAGGTCGTTCCTTCGGTTCCGGTGGAGGTGTTCCGGGCGCAGCTGCAGGCGCTCGGCGAAGTCGTTGACCTCGTCACCATCGATGAGATCCTGGCAGAGGACGGGCAACGGCCCAGGGCGGTGGCTGGCGAACGACGCCCCGCGGTGGCGGTGACCTTCGATGACGACCTGCCGAGCCACGCTGACCACGCGCTGCCCGTGCTGCGCGAATTTGGCGTGCCGGCTGCGTTCTTTCTCTCGGGACGCGCGCTGCACGGCCTCGGCGCCTACTGGTTCCAGCACCTCGAGGCGCTCCTCATCGCTCACGGTGAGCGACGCACGGCGGCGCTGCTGCGCGTGACGAAGTCGCGCGCCGGAGATCTGGTGCTGGCCTGCGAGGGCAATGCGGACCTGCGTCGACACATGATCGAGCTCGCCGCGGGGTTATCCACCGCCCAAATTCTCCAACCCGACGCGATTGCGGCCTTGGTGGCTGCTGGCATGACGGTCGGCTTTCATACTGTCGAACACGATATTCTGCCCGAGCTCGACGAAGCGGCCCTCGAGGATGCCGTGTCGCGGGGCCGCGAAGATCTAGCCACCGCGGCGGGCGCCGCAGTGCGCTACTTCGCCTATCCTCACGGCAAGGCAGACACCCGATCGGCTGCTGCCGTCCGCCGCGCCGGATTCAATGCCGCTTTCACAGGCCTCGCCCAAGCCGATTCGGTACGGCGACGACCGTCACCGCCTCGGTCGCTGGGAGCCCGGGCCGCTTGGCGTGGACGATTTGCTGGTCAATATGGCGGTGCGTCTCCACCGCGTCGGTCCTCCCAAGCGGCAGCGGTCGTTGTGATGGACGTGAGCGTCGTGATCCCCACCCGCGATCGCCCGGAGCTGCTCGCGCTCACCCTTCGCAGTGTCTTGTGGCAGGAGCGGGTGGACGCCGAGGTGCGTCATCGTCGACGACGGCGCGGGGCCAGGCACGGACGCACTGCTCAGACGGCTTGGGGACAGTCGCGTCCGCCTGCTGCGCAACACTGGTCCGCCGGGCGTGAGCGGTGCTCGCAACTGCGGCATTGCCGCATCAATGGGGCACTGGATCGCGTTCCTGGACGACGACGACCTGTGGGCACCGGCCAAGCTCACGGCCCAGCTCGCGGTTGCGAAGGAAGCCGGCGCTGGCTGGGTGTACGCCGGGGATGTGACAGTCGATGAGGAGCTCCGCGTACGCGGCGGGGCTCCGCCACCAAGGCCGGAAGAGGTCGTCGCCGAACTGCGGCGGCACAACGCGGTGCCGGCAGGCGCATCTAACGTAACGGTACGCCGCGATGTTCTTGACGCAGTCGGCACGTTCGACGCTCAGCTACGCACCAGCGAGGATTGGGACCTTTGGCTCCGCCTGGCGGCGACGGGCCTCCCCGCCTGCGTGCCGCGTCCGCTCGTGGCCCTGCGGACGCACGGCGGCATGGCTTCACGCGCCGTCGACCACATGCTGGCCGACATCGAGATGATCGCCGACCGCCACGGCATCGACGTCGATCGGGCACGCCATCAACGGTGGGCGGCATGGATGTGCCTGGAAGACGGGCGGCGCGGGGCGGCGCTGCGCCACTATGTCCGCGCCGTAATGGCTGGGGACCTCGCCTCCCTGGGCCGAGCGGCCGTGGCGCTGATTTACCCGCAAGTGGCACGCCGTCGGCCTTTACGGACGGACGGCTGGGCCCGCGAGGCACAAACGTGGTTGAACGCCTTGCGCCCGCCGGCATCGGCCGATCGTGGCCGCGCCGGGAGTGAGGAGCCACAGTGAAGGTCAGATCTTGACCGACTCAGGTCGAGTGGCTGGGGACCAGATCGGTGCAGATCAGAAGGCGGAACGCACCGGCCCCCGGATATTTGGCACGGCAGCCTTCGCGTTCGTCGCGATCGCCACTCCGCTCGTGTGGCGCGGCGCGCCTCTCGCCGACGATTTCAACAACTGCGTCGCCCCGATCGAGCTCGGACTCAGTGGGTTCATGGCCGCATCATGGCAGCAACTGGGCGCAATCCGGCCCGCGCGCTTGCTGGAGATCCTGCTCACGGCGAGCGTATGCCGCTCCCTGCCCTTCGGTGTAGCGATCATGGTGCCCCTGCTGCTCACCATCGCCGTGGGCCTGCTGGCGCGTAACATCCTGAGCGACCTCGGCACCCCGCCGTTATGGGCCAACGTTGGCGGCGCCCTTTGGCTCCTCCAGCCGCTCGGGACCGAGGCGGGACTGTGGCCCGCCGCGCTTCACGTCCCGCTTGGACTTGCGCTCGCCCTCGCAGCCGTCCGCTTGTACCGCCGCGGTCGGCACGGGTGGGCCGCGGTGGCGAACCTCGGTGCAGCCCTGTCGGTCGAGCAGGTGATCCTGCCGTTGCCCCTGGTCGCCTGGCTGGTCGCCCCGGTCGGTGAGCGCCGACGGGCGGGCGCGACGAGCGGGGCCGTGGCCGCGGGCGTGGTCGCCAGCTTCCTGCTGTGGCCTGGGGCCAACCCGCGGCTCCGAGCCGGTCTGCTCCAGCGGATCGCCGGGCTGGCGGCCGATCCGGCCTTCTATGTGGGTTTTCCAGCCGTCGGTCTCGGGCTGCACTCCATCCCACTCGCCGTTTGGTGGGCGCTACCCTGGAGCGTGGCAGCGCTGGTGCTGGGAGCCGTCGTCGGATGGCTGATCGGTCCCCAGCTAGCCGCCGCGAGTAGGCCAGTCGATCACCATGACATGCGGCGTGGTTTCTTCGTCGTCGCAGCGATCATCGTGCTCGCTAATGTCGTCGTTGTCTTGGCCGTACCCCATCAAGGTTCGCCGCGTGTGTTCGCACCGACGTGGCTCATGCTGTCGGTGGCCGCGGGCGCGGGTGGGGCCTCCATCCGATGGCGCCGTCCCCGCCTGCTTGGGTTGGCAAGTGGACTGTTCGCGGCCGGCGCGGTCTTGTCCTTGATGTTCAGCGTGTCGGTCCGCCTGCACAGTGCCGATTTCACCGCGCGGGCGGCTGGAGTCGTAGCGGCACGAATCGCCGATGGCGGCAGTGTCGCGGTCTGTGACGTTCGGCGCACCGTGATCCAGCCCGCCCCGCGCGGCGCATTCGCGGTTCACGAGTTCATCTACGAGTGGGCGGCCGAGCGCGCGCTTCTGTACTACACGGGTCGCCATGCCACGATCTATCTCTCCGGTGAGTTGTGGGATCGGCCCTGCCCGCCGGTCGCCGACGTCGATGGTGTTATTAGCTTCGACGAATTGCTGGCTGGAGCGCGCCCGTGACCGCTGCGGCCCGCGCCATCGCCCGCGATGTCACCGTCATCGTGCCGACGATGGGTGGCCCGATCCTGCAGGGCTGTCTCGAGTCGATTGCGGCCGGGACCGTCTGGCCGGCTCGCCTCGTCGTGATCGACCAGGGCGGCATTGGGGCGGCGTGAGCTGGATTGCGGCGTTACGGGACCGGGACATGGAGGTCTTGCACGTGCTTTCGCACCCGGCGGGCATCTCCGCGGCGACCAACCGCGGGCTCGAGGAAGTACGCACGCCCTATGTGGCAGTCACGCACGACGATTGCCGAGTGCGGACCAACTGGCTGGAGCGGCTGGCAGCCCGCCTCGCCGAGGTCGGCGACGCCATCGTGACCGGCCGGGTCGAACCGGAGGGGGACGGCATCGTCCTCACCGTCAAGACCGACGACGAGCCCGCCACGCATACTGTCCCCCGGATCGACGGCGACGTGCTGTTTCCCCCCAACATGGGTTTCGCCGTCCGGTTGCTGGATCGCATCGGGTGGTTTGACGAGCATCCGTCACTGGCAACGGCGGGCGAGGACAACGAGTGGGCGCACCGAGCGCTGCGGGCCGGGGTGCCGATCGTTTATGAGCCGACGGTAACGGTCGGTCATCTCGCCCGGCACCTCCCCGCCGATCTGCCCGGGCTCTATCGCCGCTACGCACGTGGTCAGGGCGCGTTCTACGGCACGTGGCTGCGGCGGGGAGACCGCTTCATTGCCTGCCGCGCAGCCCGCGACCTGCTGCGCGCCCCGTGGCTGCTGCTGCGCGGGCTCGTCACGCGCAACCGCGAGCTTGTCGCTATGGGGCGGGGGGAGGTTACCGGATTGCTACCGGGGATCGTTGCCGGGCTGCGCAACCCTGGGTTTAGGCGGCGGGGGCCGTGGGACGAGTGCAGGTAGCGACCGGCGGTGCAAGCCGGCCCGCTCGGCTCCCGCAGTGCTCGGGCTTCGCGCGGGTTCCCTGCTCGGTACCCGGCCTTCGGCGGCGGACCGAGCGCCGCTGCCGCTATTATCGGAACGTTGAGTCGGAGCAGTCCGATCTGAAGACGTTGAGGTATCAGAATACCAACACAGCGTCAGTCGGGCCTCATCTGCAAACATTCACGCGCGAGCCGATTTCTTAATGGCCGCGATTCGGCAGTTGCACGGCGGTGTTCACGAGGACCGGCGAGAACATGAGCGCGAAGCCAAACGCGCTCCGTGAACGACGGGAGCTGCAAGCATCCGCTCCAGCTGTGACGAGGGCGCACAAAACTCCTTCTCATTGGTGCGTTGAAGTCACACAGCCCGCCGGAGTGAATATTTCGAGCCGCTGCCTGACTCTGTACTCTGGTTACATCTGGTTCACATCGGAGCGCTTCGATAGAGATGACCTTGCGCGACGCAGCGTTTAGGAATTGACATGGACGTATCCGTTATCGTGCCGACGCGGAACCGATGCGCTCTTTTGGCGATGACGCTGCGGAGCGTCCTGCGCCAGCAGGACGTCGAGCTCGAGGTCATCGTCGTCGACGAGGCGTCGACCGACGGGACACCGGATCTCTTGACTGCACTCGGTGATGGCCGCGTTCGTGTTATTCGTCATGATGCGCCCAAGGGTTGTCCGCCGCGCGCAATCATGGAGCGGCGGAGGCGCGCGGCGAGTGGCTCGCTTTTCTCGACGATGATGATCTCTGGGCTCCCGACAAGCTCGTCCGCCAACTCGAGGCAGCGCAGCAGACGGGTCGTGACTGGGTTTATACCGGCTCGGTGAACATCGAGGGCTGCCGGATCGTCTATAGCCGACCGCCACTGCCTCCGGAGGAGACCGTGGCAGCACTCCCTCGATATAACGCGATTCCGGGTGGCGGATCAAACGTGGTCGGGCGGCGGACAACGTGGTTGCAGGTCGGTCCTTTCGACACTCGCTTCCACGGCGGCGAAGACTGGGAAATGTCGATCCGTTTGGCAAAACAGGGGCCACCGGCGTGGGTGTGCAGTCCACTGATTGCCAAACGCGTGCATTCGACGAACATGTTCCTGGACGTCACGGAGATCGTGCATGCAATAAAGCTCATCGAGGCCCTGCATAACACGCAGGCTGATTGGGGCAGACTCCATCGCTGGCTCGCCGAGCGTCACCTGCGGAGCGGCCAGCGCCGCGCGGCTCTTGGTCAGTTCGCGAGGGCTGCGTTCCGGGGTCAGCTGCGCGGTGTTGTTTTCGATCTCGGTGTGATTCTCCGACAACGTGTCAGGCGTCGCCTCGGGAAGTCCGACGGTCAGCGTGCACTCTCAAATGATCCTTGGAGAGCGACGGCTGCGACATGGCTGCGGGACTTCGAGAGCTGCATTGAGTGAGCTCAACCTCCGCGTGCAGACTCCACACCCTGCGTTACCCGCGCGACGTCGCGGTGGCTAAGGGCCTGCGAAGGCCAATGGCTGCCGCCCTGCGGCGCAGGGAGCGGTGGGCTGCAGACGGCCGTCTAGCTCACCTGCGGGTCATCCAACGTAGTCATGATTCGGGCCCCGGTCTATGTCGTCAACAATAACAGCGACGACCGGTCCGCCGAAAATGGCATTGCGAGACGGGGCCATGATCCTGAAGGGTCAGGGAAAAAGCGACGTGCCGAAATCATCGGTGTGGCATCATTCTGGATAGGGTTCAAATGGTGCACTCTGTTCATGGGCGCCCACGAAGTCTAACGTCGAGAAATCTCTATCGCGTCTCACTGCGGGAGCTGGGTCCGGGTCAAAATTGAAACGATGGATGTATCCGTTATCGTGCCGACGCGCAACCGCAGCGCTCTCTTGGCGATGACGCTGCGCACCGTGTTACGCCAGCAGGACGTCGAGCTCGAGGTCATCGTCGTCGACGAGGCGTCGACCGACGACACGCCCGCGATGCTGGCCGCTTTAGGCGATGCTCGCATTCGCGTCATCCGCCATGAGGCGCCTCACGGCGTGAGCTCCGCGCGGAACCGCGGCGCCGCCGAGGCGCGCGGCGAGTGGCTCGCATTCGTCGACGATGACGATCTCTGGGCTCCCGACAAGCTCGCTCGCCAACTGCACGCAGCCCGGGAAGGCGATCGTGACTGGGTTTATACCGGAGCAGTCATTATCGACACTCACGGCCGAATCGTGCGTGTCCAACGACCGTTGCTTCCGGAGGAGATCCGAACCGCGCTGCTTCGATACGACGCAATTCCCGGTGGGGGCTCCAACATCGTGGTTCGACGAACGACGTGGCTTCAGATCGGCCCTTTCGACCCGCGCCTCCGTGGCACCGAGGATTGGGAAATGTATATCCGTCTGGCAAAGCACGGACCTCCAGCATGCGTATGTAGTCCACTGGTCGCTCGCCGGCTCCACGCGTCGAATGGGACACTCGACATCACGGAGATCGTTCGCGGGACAAAGCTGATCGAGACATTGCATCACACGACGGCCGACTGGGGCAGATTGCATCGGTGGATGGCCCACTCGTGTCTGCGGGCCGGCCAGCGCCGGGCGGCGCTCGGCCAGTTCGCTCGGGCTGCCGTTCGGGGTCAGGGTCGCGCGGTTGCTTCTGATTTGAGTGCTCTTCTCCACGAAACAATCGTGGGTCGTACCCCTAAGTCAAAGGGTGATAGTACACTCTCAAGCGATGATTGGGTCCCGACGGCGACCGCATGGTTGCAGGAGTTCCAGCTCAGTAAACATGGGATCAATGAGAACGCGCGGACGCCGCTGACGGGGCCGCCGCCGAGGCGCTGGTGACCCACATGAACGTATCCGTGGTGGTGCCGACGCGCAATCGCAGCGCTCTGCTAGCGATGACGCTGCGCAGCGTATTACGCCAGCAGGACGTCGAACTCGAGGTCATCGTCGTCGACGAGGCGTCGACTGACGACACCCCCGCTATGCTCGCCGCGCTCGGCGATGCCCGCGTTCGCGTCATTCGGCATGACATGCCTGGCGGCGTGAGCTCCGCTCGGAACCGCGGCGCCGCCGAGGCGCGCGGCGAATGGCTCGCATTCGTCGACGATGATGACCTCTGGGCCCGCGACAAGCTCGCACGGCAACTCCATGCGGCCCAGACACTCGGCCGGGACTGGGCTTATGCCGGATCGGTCAATATCACCGATCGCAATGAGATCGTCCACGGCCGCCCGCCGCTCCCTCCCGAGGAGGTCGTGGCGGCGCTCCCCCGATACAACGCGATTCCTGGCGGAGGCTCCAATGTCGTGGTCCGACGGACGACGTGGGTGCGGGCCGGCCCCTTCGACACGCGCCTGCGCAATACCGAGGATTGGGAAATGTGGATCCGTCTGGCAAAGCACGGCCCGCCAGCGTGCGTCTATAGCCCACTGGTTGGTTATCGCGTCCACAACTCAAATTCGTCGCTCGACATCACAGAGATCGTGCGTGGGACAAAGTTGATCGAGGCACTACATGACACGACGGCTGACTGGGGTAGATTACACCGATGGCTCGCCGAGTCTTATCTGCGGCGGGGCCAACGTCGCGAGGCCATTGGCCAGTTCGCCAAGGCCGTTGCGCGCGGACAGAGCCTGAGTGTGCTCTCTGATCTGAGTGCCATTCTCCGCCGACGGGTCGGCGCGGCGCATGCCAGGTGGGCTGCAGGCTGAGAGGATGCTCGCGCGTGATGCTTGGATCGCCACGGCCGCGGAATGGCTGCGGGACCTAGAGGGCTGCCCCGAAGCGCCGCACGAAGGCACCAAGGCGGCCGTTCTTGCCTGCCCGACAAATCCGGCTAGCTGACGAGCACGCACCACCGAGTGGCCAGATGATCGACATCAATCGAGCAGATCCGATCTTTATCCACGGCGTCCTGCCGCGCAGCGGCACGAACTTTCTGTGGGATCTTCTGCTGCTTCATCCTGATTGTTCCCGCGCTCGTGACCCCGTCAAGGAGGACTTGTTTCTCGAGCACTCCGGCCACTTGGCTGCGTTTGTCGAGGCTGTGCGCTCGGCGTGGGATCCCAACTGGGGCACGTTCAGTGCCGACCTTCTAGAGCGATTGCACGCCGGCGTCGGAGAGGGGCTTGTGTCGTTCCTGTGGACTGACCGCAGCCGCCGGCTGGTGACCAAATCCCCGAGCGTCCGCCATCTCGATCGGTTCTTCAAGTTCTTTCCGCGCGCTCGATTGCTGATCCTGGTGCGAGATGGGCGGTCCGTGGTGCAGTCTGCCATGAAGACATTCGGCTGGGACTTCGATCGTGGCTGCCGCGCCTGGTCGGAGGCAGCCCAAACGGTTCATCGTTTTCAGCAGACGGAATCGGCCCGTGCGGACCACTGGCGGCTTGTCCGATATGAAGACCTCGTGGACGACCCGGAACGGCAGCTGCCAGCCATACTCGAGTTCCTGGGGCTCGATGTGACGCGTTACGATTTCGAGGCCGCGCGCAGGCTGCCGGTTCGCGGCTCTTCCGCATTCGGTCGCGATACAGGCAAAGTGCACTGGGAAGTTGTGGCGAGGGACGCGTCGTTCGCACCCAAGGAACGCTGGCGCCAGTGGAGCGCCGCTCAGCTTGAGCGCTTCGACTGGCTCGCCGGCGAACAACTCGTCGACCTCGGTTATGCAGCCTCGCGACGTCGGTTCACCATCCTCCGCTCCGTCAAGCACACACTGCGGGACTGGCAGTGGCACGCGTCGAAAACGGCGCGCTGGGCTCTCTATCGCGCCAGAAGGCGCGTGGCGCTGCGCAGCCGGATAGCGGGCACTATCAGGAATCTGCGTATCCGATCGGCGGCTCGGTGATATCGGCGGCGGAAATCCGGAACGTCTCCGTGAGGAGGATCCCGGCGTGAGTGCGTATTCCGCACAGAGCGCGAACGAAATCCGATTCGCTCACGAGGCGACGCCGCGGACGCCTCTCACGATTGCCCTGCTTCCAGCAGGCGACCGGTTCGAGGACTTCTTCGACAAGATCCGCGTATCGCTCGAGACATTTCGGGACGAGCTCACTGGGGGTTGGTTGTTCAACTACATCAAGGCGTTGCGCCTCGCCGGAATCCGGACGGTCCTCATTTACACGTCGGCGAGAGTGGACGGGGTCGTGCGGTTTACGCATGGGGATACGGGAGCCCCGGTGTGGGTGTTGCCATCGCCTGGTCTGCATCAAAGGGTGCGAAACGCTCAACGCCGCTTCCTCCCCGAGTCCGCCGCACTCGCGGCCACCGCATCGTATCTGGCGACTCCTCTCAGCGGACTCGCACGGGCGCTCCGACACGAGCGATGCGGCGCGATTCTATGCCAGGAGTATGAGCATGCCCGCTTCGACGCTTGCGTGCTCCTTGGACGGCTGCTTGGGCTGCCCGTGTTCGCTACCTATCAGGGAGGCGGGGAAACGGGAAGCTGGATCGAGCGCCCGATTCGGCGACTCAGCGTCGATTGTTGCGCCGGACTCATCATCCCGTCGCGGACCGAGATTGCCCGAGTGCAGGGCAGCTATCGCATCGACCCGGCACGGATCGCTCCCATTCCGAATCCCGTGGAGGTTGTGGCTTGCGGGACGCCAGAGCGGCACGCCACGCGAACTGAGCTCGGGATAGGCAGCAGTACCCGTGTGGTTGCCTGGCACGGACGCGTTCAGGTGCGAACGAAGGGACTCGATATCCTGCTCGACGCGTGGGATCGCATCTGCTCCGAGCGACCGGATTCCGACATCCGGCTGCTGCTCGTGGGAAGTGGCCGCGACGCAGAGGTCCTCCGCAATCGAATCCGCTCCAGCCGCCGGGTTCTCTGGATCGATCGGTACGTGCTCGATCGCCGGCAGCTATGGTCCTATCTTTCGGCCGCCGACATCTACACGATTCCTTCCAGACGCGAAGGCTTTGCCGTGGCCCTCCTCGAGGCGATGGCCTGCGGATTGCCAGCCGTCGCCTCCGACGCGCCAGGAGTCGCCGATGTCCTGCCTGAAGGCGAGGCGGATGGTGGGATTATCGTCCCGCGCGAGGCCGCCCAGGAGTTGGCGTCCGCCTTGCTCAGACTGCTGGACGACCCGGCCCTTGGGGATAGGCTCGGAACAGCAGCACGTCGGCGCATCGAGGAAGAATTCTCGCTCCATATCGTCGGTCCAAGGCTGCGGCAATTCCTCTTCCCTCACGTGTCACACTGCGCCGACTGAAGCATCCGTCCGGCTGCTTCAATTTGGAAGGGCTTCGGAGTTTCTCAGGTGCCCGGCCGGAGGGCATTCGAGCGAAAGGTAGCTAGTTCGTCAAGCCAGGGCCGCGCCTGCTCGACCCACGCCCACTGGGCGGCATAGCGGCGCCCGGGCCGTGTCTCGTGGCCCAGGGGTGGACTGTTGACGAATTCACGGACAATACGATACCGGAGGCTACGGCCGGCTCCTTGCGCCACCTCGATCAGGTCGGGGAGAAAGTCCCGGCCGCGATAGTTCCTATCCACGGTCGCGGCCTGCAGGTAATGGCGGAAGGCGTCGCGGTGCCGGCCGGCGCGCAAAGAAATCCGCGCCAGATGCCTGTAGAACCCGACGCGGTCGACTGGACCGCCGTAACGTTTGTCGATGACAGCCAGTTCGGCGAACTTGCGGGGCGTGTCCCGCGACATGTTGCTGCCGTGGACGCGATAGCCCACGAGCGGCCGTTTCACGCCCACAGGCCTCGCAAGGCGGGACAGCCGGATCCACAAGTCCCAATCGGCGAACGTGCTTAATGACGGGTCGAACGGCTCCGAGGGGAGCAAGTCACGACGCACGACCACCCCTGAGCAGCCACCGGGGATAAGGTTGGTGCGCGGCAGTGCTGCGACAACCTCGACGGGATCAGCCGGAGGGGCGCCACCCAGCAGACGCAGGTCTTCAGTGACGTTTACCGCACCTGCGTAGGCCCACCGGCTGCCCGCCTGCTCGGCGGCCCGCACCTGGGACGCTAGTTTGTCGGGCGCCCAGAGATCGTCGTCGTCAACAAAGGCGATCCAGCTTCCGCTCGCCTCGGCGACACCGCGGTTTCGCGCCACGCTGACTCCCTGCGGTGACTCATGACGCAGCAGACGCACTCGGGGCTCGCCAAGCTTTTCAATCACACCTCCAACGTCGTCGGTGGACCCATCGTCTACGACGAGCACTTCTAGTTCGACGCCCTGTTGCCAAAGGACGCTGTGCAGGGTGAGTGAGAGGAGCTGCGGACGGTTGTGCGTCGGTACTATGACCGAAACGATTGGACTTGAGGGCATCATTGGGCACTCCGCCGTCCTGACTGCAGGCGGAGCAGGAGCTCCAATAGTCCGAGAATATCAGAGGGGCAGAGCGCTGAATCCACTGAGTTCTCCGGTCCGCGACATGGCTGCGGAAGACGTTCAGCCACTGAGATGGCGTGTGGTATCCTATCGAGGCTCAATTTGACCGCCCGTATTGGCGAAACAACCTGCCTCTCAAGGGCGTAGAGTCGCTCGTTGCGTCCTCGGTGCGAAGGATCCGCAGTGCGATTGCGGCCGCGATTCGCGCGCCGGCCTGCCGCGAGCGTCTGCTACCGGCGCCCGGACGATTCGTGACCGCGTGACGGTAGCGGCATGAACACCGGAGCGACCACGCAGCGGTCTGATAATCTGGACGGTCCGATGACTGTCCATCCGGTCACGGTCTATACTCCCGAATCGCCGCTCCGTCACCCGACCGGATTCGTTCGTGCGATGGTCGCGGACCTGTTGGCCTCCCGGCGAGCTCGCCTGGCGGTTGTTCATCCGCGATTTGACCGCGCAGTACCGCAACAGTCTTCTCGGGTACGTCTGGGTTTTCGTGCCGCCCTTGATGACTAGTCTGCCCTTCGTCTATCTCAATTCAGCGGGCGTGCTGAGAATGGGCGACACGCCCATCCCGTACGCGGCCTACGCCATGGTTGGCACGATCATCTGGCAGACGTTTGTTGAAGCGCTCAACAGCCCGCTCAGGACTGCCAACGCGGCACGTTCCATCCTCACTCGCATCAATTTCCCGCGCGAAGCGATCCTGCCTCTCGGGACTGATGCAGGTGGGCTTCAGTTTTCTGGTGCGTCTTGTGTTACTGGTGTTGGTATTTGCCGCGTTCGGTTTAGCGCCAGCGCGGACGACCCCGCTGTTTTTCCTCGGCATGATGAGCGTAGCGCTGACGGGATTCATGATCGGCCTCCTATTGACTCCAATCGGCCTCCTCTATGGCGACGTGCAGCAAAGCCTCCCGATTGCGAGCACATTTCTGATGCTGCTCACGCCGGTTCTCTATCCTGTACCGGCGTCCGGCTTGGCCGCCGTCGTCACCGCCCTCAATCCGCTGACTCCCCTCGTCACTACAACGCGTGACTGGCTGACGACGGGTTCCGCGGCCGATGCAAGCGGTTTCGTTCTAGTAACGCTGGTGACGATCATCCTCTTGCTGTTCGGCTGGGTCGCCTATCGCTTGGCGCTGCCGCATCTCATCGCACGGCTTGGCAACTGAGTTGGATAGTATGAGCGGCAACGTACTGGTTCGAGTTGACGGCGTATCGAAGAAGTTCTGCCGCGACCTGAAGCGATCGCTCTGGTACGGCCTCAAGGACACAGCGGCTGATCTCCTCGGCCGCGACGGCCTCAACTCGCTCCGTCCGCACGAATTCTGGGCGGTAGACGGCGTCTCATTGGAGCTCAGGCGCGGTGAATGCCTCGGCCTCATCGGCCGCAATGGCGCGGGCAAAACGACGCTGTTGAAAATGTTGAATGGGCTCATCAAGCCTGACAAGGGGCGGATTGAGATTCAGGGCCGGGTAGGGGCGCTCATTTCGCTCGGAGCCGGATTCAATCCGATCCTCACCGGGCGCGAGAACATCCACGTCAACGGCTCCGTCCTTGGACTGACGAACAAGGAGATTGACGCCAAGCTCGACGCAATTGTGGAATTTGCGGAGATCGGCGACTTCATCGACACGCCGGTGCAGAGCTACAGCTCCGGCATGCAGGTACGGCTCGGCTTCGCCGTTGCAACGGCATTGCGGCCAGACGTCCTGTTGCTGGACGAAGTGTTGGCGGTGGGCGACGCCCCATTTCGTGCCAAATGCTATGAGCGATTAGCCAACATCCGCGAAGAGGCGGCGTTTGTGCTGGTTAGTCATGATACGGATCAAATCGCGCGAGTGTGTTCGAGTGTGCTCCTGCTGGACAGTGGGTGCCAGCGATATCTGGGCGATGTGCGCCACGGGATTCGACTCTATCAAGAACTTTCACGGCAACAGACTTCGTTCTCGCCGCACGAGCACATCGCCGAGCGCGTCGTCGCATCGATCGCCTCCTGCGATGACGCAGTTGCGCTGGACGGGCTTTTGCATTTCTCTCTCTCAATGCGGCTCGAGGAGCTCATCACCTGCGCCGATCTGCGCGTGACCTTGTGGGGCGACGATGGTCTGCCCGCCCTGGATGCCTATACGAGGACGCAGGGTTGCGCGCTCAGTTTGGAAAAGGGAGCGAGCCTTATGACCTTCGCAGTTGGTCCTCTCCGGCTAAAGCGCGGTCGGTACGCAGTCAGCATTGCTCTCCTAAACCGCGCTAATAACCTCCACCTGTACTGGGGCGACCGCATCCGTACCGTCGAGATAGAGGGCCCGGTGACCGCAGCGGCGCCGTATACACCCGCACTGACGTGGGTTTCAATGGCTGCTACGAACAGGGATTGAGGTCTCTCAGGCTCCTGGCGCCGTATACGCCGCTGCTGACCGGTCGGTCGGGGCCATATATTGACCGTGCGATTCGAACGCTCCAGCACGCGCGCCGCGACGGCATAGGCCGGTTCTCGCGTGCGGTTGCTGGGATCGCCAAACAGGTACTCGTGCCGCTGAGCCTCGGCTCAAGAGAGGTGAAAAGTCGGCATCATCAGGCGACCGGTACTCGCCAGTAAATAATCCAGTTATCAGAGTGGATTGACATGTCAGATGGTAATGTCCTCTTGTTCATCTGCGAGAAGTACTTTCTGCGATTTTACACGCCCCTCGCTGACCGCCTCGTTCGTTCCGGCTTTCGCCCCGTCTGGGTAACGTTGGACGGAGTGGGCCAGTGGAACTATGACTGGATAGATCCGGGCCCGGCAATCGAGAGACTTGCAGAGGCCCCTGATTTGAACTGTCGGGAGAGCATCGACGAGCTGTGCGTCCTCGAGCGTCTGGTGTTCGAACGGCCCAGCTTGTTCAAAAGCTACCCATACACGATAAATGTCGTTCGCACGCCAGAACGAGCGCGGCGGCTGGCCGAGGTGTGGTATCGATCAACGTCGGCCCTCCTCCACCGCTTTCGACCAAAGGCAGTCTTCATCTGGAATGGACGCTATCTGCCGTATCGCGCGGTCTCGGCCGCTTGCGACGCCGTTGGACAGTTGTTCTTCACGAGCGAGATTGGGTGGATACCAGGCACGATATTCATCGATCGAGGGGTCTTATCGACAAATACAACGGATCTGTGTGGTCGCAGCCTTGAATCACCCGCGACAACAGACGGCTCGCGAGCACAGAGGTTTCTGGAGGACTACACGGCCCAAAAACCCACGATGGTAACGCAGACCGTCGCCTCGGCATCCGAGGTGCGGCGGCATCTACTCGGAGGAGGTTCATTTCTACTCTTGTATGGCTGCCAAGTAGATTGGGACACGAATATAGTCATTGGGGCTCGACGGTTCGGTTCCAACGCGGCAGCGGTTGCTTTCCTCATGGAATGCATGTCCAGTGTGCCTGGCGCCCGTCTCGTGGTCAAGACTCACCCTCTTGATTCAGAGACGAAAGTCGATGTGCTCCGTGACATCGTCGGAGACCGAGGAACGGTCATTTCTGACATTCACCCGCATACGCTCATCGAGGCAGCTGACTGTGTCTCGGTTCGCAATTCGACACTCGGCTTCGAAGGCCTTTGTTATGGCAAGCCGCTTATCCTTCTAGAAGATGCAAAATACAAACATCCAAGGCTGACACTCGAGGCGAGAAATGTCGCCGAAGGTGCCGCGACTCTTCTGACGGTAGCGACGAATAACTGCGATGTGCCGGATCGAGATGCTCTCCGGAAATTCATCTTGCATCTCATCGACCACTATCTGGTTCCGGTTGGTTATCGCTACTTCTTTGAACCCGAGAAATTGCACATCTTGTCGCATTTTAGTCGCAACCAGAGTTATCAAGGTTTGGAGCAGTTGCTCAATGAAGTGCCTCCTCCGATTGACGTCGATGCCGATGACGGTGTGATGCAGGCCCTCGAGCACTGCACATTGCACCGTCCGCAGCCACAATCATTTCTGTACAGGCACGTTCGGAGAGTTTCGGACTGGTTCTGAGACACGACAAGGGCCGTAACTTGTGGATCACGGCTGACGGGCGACTGTCGTCCGCGTGTACTCGACGACGATCACGTGTGGGTGCAGTTCGGCTGGGCACGCTCAGCGCCCGAGCCACCGATCCAGCCACAGTTCGAACGTGCCGGCATCCCAATCCCCCACCACGTTCCGAGGGATCAGAAACGGATAGTGATCGGGGCGGGCCAGGCCCCCGGTGCCGGTATAAGCCAATGTGTATCCGGCCTCGCGAACCAACTGTGTGGTAGCGGCATCGAATGCCTCGTGACCCCCGTACGGGTACGAGAACAGGCTCACGCGCCTTTCCAGTAACCGTTCAAGCTGAACGCGACTCCCATCAATCTCGTTCCACTGTTCACCGGCCGGGAGGGCGGCGAGAAAGGGATGCGTAAGCGTATGAGCACCCACCTCGACTCCAGGCGTTGTCGATAGGGCGCGGAGCTCCTCGGCGTTGATCCATCGGTGGGTCTCCCGGTCAACAGTCTGGACGCCCAGCTGGGCTTCGATCTGGGCCAGGTTCGACTCGATCGCGTCCGGCCGCAGCCGTTGCAAGCGACAGTACAGCGCTGCGTGTGTCCGCGCACGTGCCATGGAGGACCGGACGTCAGCCCACAGGTGGCGCCCGCCGATCTCGACATCGATGTGGTCAACGGCCGGTTCGTGTCCCAACAGAATTTGCTCCAGACGATCCCACCAGACCTCCCTCCGTTCCCCTACCCGCCCAGCAGTGATGAAGAAGGTCGCGGGCAGACCGGCAGTTGTGAGAATGCTGCAGGCCTCCCGCGTGTTGTCGGCGTACCCGTCGTCAAAGGTGATCGCGATCTGCCGTAGGATCCCGTTAGCTGCCCGCAGCGGCACGACGTCGCACCGTCGGCGCAGGATGTCGCACTGCTGCGCGAAGCGATCCGGACGCACGGCGAATCCGTACGGATCGCGGTCCAGCTGGGCCACGCGGTGGTAGAGGAGGACGAGCGTGCCTGCGAGCATCAGTGCACATTGTCCTTGAGCACACGGGCCGCAACCACGAGAGGGAACTCCCGATCGGCAACTTGCAGCTCCTCCGGCCGAAGTTCCTCGGCCGCCAGTCCGTAGAGGAACGCGGTGCACGAGAGGACGTTGCCGTAGGTCGTAATGTCCGCGCGTCCATCGGACAGCCCGGTCAGCAACCACTCCAATCCAGTTTTTGTGACGCGCCATCGGTCATGATGGAAACCCTTGCGGGCTTCGTGACGCCCGAGCGTCGGTACGGTCAGCAGCAGGACACCTCCCGGGGAGAGCGCCCGCCAGATATTGGCCAGCGCGATGCGCATGTCGGGGACCAGATGCAGCGTTTGCGTGAAGATGACGCAGTCGAACCGCACCGGAGGGAGTGAGTCCGGCTCGCCCAGGTCCGCGACGATCGTCGCGGCGTGATTAGCAGGGTTGATATCGAGCACCTCGCTGTCGGTGACGCGCGCGCCCCCGAACCGGTGCGTGTAGTCGGCATTCAATATCTCCAGGCATGCCCCCCGCACGTCCTGAGCATGCCCCGCCAGAAATTCCTCGATGTAGACGCGATCGATCGGAGTGCCGCGGTCATATCCCCATGAACGAGTGAAGGGCGTCATACGGCGCAGGCTGCCCCACGTTACAGACCCTGGCGGGCAATCTGGATCGATAACCCCGAACAGTCGCTGGACGGCGGCGGGCAACTTGTGCGCACCCCGCCGTGCGCGATCCTGAATGGGAGGTGGCAAACGCCGAAACCGCGCCCGGAGCACTTTGTCCAAAAACGTCATGACGTAAAGTCTATCGGTAGCCAGGTCCGATCGTTCTCGCGAACGAGTCGGTCGACCCAAAGCCGAGCTTCTTCCTTCCAGGCGCTGTGCGGATCAATTCGCGGTGGGCGAATTCCGCGCGGGAACCCGAATCGGTCCGCCCGACTCCGGACGACCTCCGCAAACAGCTTCCAGACATCTGGAACGAATGCCCTCGCGATATAACGGTGATCTCCCACCATCGCCGCGCGACAGTAATACTGGAGGGCTCTACGGCGCCAACCCGCGCGCTTGGCGAACCTCGCCAGATACTGGTTGTACTCGCAGCGATCCACCTGGCCGCCGTAACGCTTTTCGATTTCGTCGGCCTCGGAGAACATCCCCTCCAGGTCCAACGAAGCGCTGCCCGGATGGAAACGGTAGCCAACCAGTGGCTTCGCGACGCAGGCCGGCGGCCCTCGGCGGGCCAGCCTGATCCACAGATCCCAGTCTGCGGAGTGAAAGAGCCTGCCGTCGAAGGCGGTGGGCGTGGGGAGCCATCCCTTCTCCACGATTACGTTCGAGGATCCGGCGGGAAGCATGTTCCTGACCGTCAGTTCCTCGACGACCTTCTCGGGTGGGGCTGGTGGCCGACCGGCGAGGATCCTGTTGTCCACAGTGATGTCAACCGCGCCTGCGTATGCCCAGCCTCGGCTACTTCGGCGAAGCGCTTCGAGCTGGAGTGCGAGCTTGTCGGGAGCCCACAAATCATCGTCGTCCAGGAAGGCTATCCACTCACCGCGCGCTTCCGCTATCCCGCGATTGCGAGCAGCGCTCACGCCCTGCGCACGCGCATGACGCACCACCCGAATCCGCGGATCGCCGAGGCTCCGCAGCATGCGGCAGGTATCGTCGGTGGACCCGTCATCGACGACGATCGCCTCAAAGTCCACGTTACGCTGCCACATGACGCTTCGGAGCGACAGCTCGAGCAGCTCGCTGCGGTTGTGCGTCGGGACGATCACCGAGACTTCAGTCACGCTCGGTCCAATGTTCGGACTCGCCTAGTGGGCGTTCAGCGATTGATGGGCTGGAGCGGTACACTTGCGTGCCTTCTCATCTTCGCGGGAGCTAGTAGTGCGCCTCCACTCGGCGATCACAGAGAGGGACGACGAGGCCGGCGCTCGGCGGGGGAGCGGCTCGCCGCTCGTCACATGAGCCTTTCACGCACGACAATGGTGTCGCCGGGCTGCACGGCGGTCTGCAGGTCAACATCCAGGGTGACCGCCTTGCCGTCGATCTGACGGATGATCTGAAGGCGCCGCGTCGAACCGCGTTCGTTCACCCACCCGGCCAGCGCCAGCGCCTGCCGAACAGTCATGCCGCTGCGTATCACGTACTCACCAGCCGACTTGACCTGGCCCGATACGAATACAGTCGCCGCGCGCGGCACGAAGATGGTATCGCCTGCTCTAAGCGCGACATTCTGAGAGAGCACCCCCATCTGAAGACTCTGCAGGTTGATGTGAATGGTCTCGGCATTGGAGGAGTTCGCAGCTTGCGCCGTGCCCGCTCGCGCTGGCTCGCTTGGCGAATGGACGATCATGATTTCGGATCCGGCACGATCGGTTATCGAGCCGACGCGCGCCAGCGCTTCTATGAGTGTCATCGATCCGGTGAACTGCAGGCTGCCGGGTTGCCGCACCTCGCCCATGACGAAGACTTGCTGGCTGCGGTATTGGTCCACCGTGACGCTGACCTGCGGGTCCGTAAGGTAGCCGTCAGCCAGGCGCCGACGGATCTCGTCCTCGGCGGCCCGAATGCTCAAGCCGCCAACCGTCACACGGCCGACCAGTGGGAATGCGAGCGTGCCGTCGGCCTCGACGGTAAACTTGCCCGACAGCTGGGGACGGTCAAACACGGTTACCCCGAGCACATCATTGGGACCGATAATGTACAGAGCTGGATCGCTGGCAGACGTAGGCGTGACCTGCAGCGCGGTCAGGAGGAGAAGAATCAGCATGGTTCGTCCTCGTCGAGTCGTCACTCCGAGTCCCTTCCGGCAGAGTCGGAAGTCAAATCACGGCGGGAAATCACCTCACGGATCAGAACCCGTACGTCAGAGACGAGGCGATCCGCATCTGCTCAAAAGCCCGCCACGCCTCGAACTCCGACGTCCGCGTCAGCCGCGTGAGCTGGAACCCCATTCTCCTGCTTCCAACGCGATAGCCGACATCGACGTCGTAGCCGACTGACCCTCTCCGATGGCTCTCCGACACCGTACTTCAAGTTGAAGCGACTCAAGGTTCCGCGAACGTCCCACGCATCTGCGAAGCGGTGGGTCACCGAAAGCTGGACACCCGTCTGCAGGTAATCCCGCTGGTCGGCTCGATACGAATATGAGAGGTCGCGCTGAACACCGACGGCGAACCGCGTCCGTTCGAGCAACGTATAGCCCAGGTCGACGCGCGCGACTGTTCCTTGAAACTCTGGAGCGTTCCCGTCGACGAACGTGCGCCTGGTGACTCCAATCTCGGCACGGCCGCTCACCCGCGCAAGTGGCTGGAGCTCGATGACAGACGTCACTCGAACGGCGTCGGAATCGCGCTCCGGAGCGGTGGCGAACCTGTTCCGGTACTGCTCGACGTCTGCTCCCACGCTCGTGAAGGGCGTCGCGGCGTACCGGACCTTCACACCATCGGCCCTCACCGACGCGCCGAGGTACTGAGCCAGGTCCGTGTTGAGGTAAAGTGTATCGCCCTTGTAATCGGAAAGCGACCCTCGCGTCATCAGGCCAACCGACGTCTTTCCTGAGAGCCGCACGTCGATGCCCGCGTACCACGCCGATTCCACGCGTCGGATGGGGGCGTCGATCTCGAGGTTCTGGCGATGGCGCGTATTCACCCAGGCCCCTCCGACATACGGCGTCACGCGGTTGAGGAGCAGTTCGACCTGAGCGCCGTTGTCGGTGTCAATCGAACTCAAGTGACTGAGCTCCTTGAGGTAGACCAAGTCAACCTCGCTCCGGCCGCGGATTCTCACACCGGGCAGGCGAAGCCACGCCTGAACGGCGGGCGCGACAATGGTTATGAAATCGCCCGCCGGGCGATCGGCGTTGCTCAAGCGAAGGACGTTGTCGTCCCACCCCGCGGCGAGCCTGATCTCCGGGGACACTGCCAGCGATTCGAACAGCACGCGCGCATCCTCCGGGGCAGGCTGGGCGAGCACCGGCGTTGCCGCACCGAGCGTGACGAGCGCCACCGCTTTGCACAACCAGCGGCGGGCTCTATCCTCGATAGGGCTCCGCGCAATCGTACGGCGGCAGAAGGCCCTCATTTGGAGGCCGTTGAGCGGTTCTAGACAGAGCCTCGCTTTTTCAGTCAGATGGCTTGACTGTGCGAGTGCGCGCACGATCCCGGCGGACACGCGCCGTTGCACGGCGAGCACGACAGCTTCCTTGGAGAAATGCATCTGCTGAAGACAAGCACGTCTTCGCCGTGGCAATTCGTTTCCAGGTCGTGGTCGATCGACGGGTGGCCGTCGCCTGAATCCACAGAGGGCCATCATGTCCGGGAAAATGGATCCTGCCCATCGCCGCAATACAGAGCTCGATCTTCTCGATCACAACCTGCCATCCTACGACTCATCGTCGCGCGGATCACCCCTCGGCTCCCCGGGAATCGGCCGACCCAGTGACCGGTCTGTCTCCTGCCGCGTCAGGCCCACAAAGGCTCGCCCGTGCGTTCTGCCCAAGTCGTCAGAACGATGGAAACGGCTTCCTCGCACGAGATAAGAGACGTATCGATCGTCACCTCTGGACGCTCGGGTGGCTCATATGGATCGTCGAGGCCCGTGAAGTTCTGAATCTCGCCTCGGCGCGCGCGGGCATAAAGACCCTTGACGTCCCGGCGTTCACATTCGTGGAGCGGAGTCGAGACGTAGATCTCGATAAAATTGCCACATAGCCGACGGACGTATTCACGTGAGTCGGCATATGGAGAAATCAGGGCACAGACGACCGTTATCCCGTGATTCGCGAAACGACTGGCAAAAAACCCGACCCGTCTGACGTGGGCGTCACGATCCGCCCTGCTGAAGCCCGTCGGAGCGATGCTTCGAATGTCATCCCCATCGAGATACTCGGTTTCAGCACCTCGGGCTCGCAATGCCGCGTTCACGAGCGCGCCAATCGTCGTCTTCCCGGCGCCCGAGAGACCAGTAAGCCAAAGCACCGCGCCCGGACGGACTCGCCCTATCATGGCCTGAATACGCAGACATCCTGCAAAACCGACTTCCGGCGTCCGCAGTCTCCGATCGTCTGCAGCTCCATCAGAGGAGAACCGCGCCCAAGTCGGTGGTGATAAGGTCGCCCACGACGGCTGAAACGCGCTTGCAGCCAGCGGCCGCCTGCATGAGGTCGAGCTCGGTCTCGGTGATCGACACGGCCGCCGCGATGACGATCATACTTGTGCTCATCAGAATGTCAGTAACGTCGGTCCATCGGCGGACGTGCTCGCCGTGTCTGGTGCGTTTGAGGTCCTCGACGCCACAAGCCTAGAGTAGTGAGGAGAGGCCGGAGTTTGTCCACGCGCGCTACAAAATCGCCGCGGGTGACGATAAACTGTCTCCGTAGAATCCGATCGCGTGCGGTGCAGTCGTCCCCCGTCCGCGACGACTGATTGAACCTTCGAGAGAGCGAGGCAGCGACATCGAGCTTTCCGCGAGCTGCTCCAGCAGCAGCGGCCGCGGGCGTGAACCCGATGGAATGTGAGTGGTGGCGCCTTACCCCTGGACCAAGGGTGCTGCGGTCGAGTCACCACCCTTCGAGAGGGCATCCGGCACTTCGGGTAGCCATGAACGGTCTTCTTGACGAGGATAGTACATCGGGTAATCCCGATGGTAGTACGGCAGATAGGACTCGCCGGGCTGGTCGAGCACAGCCCGATTCAGCATGGCCCCCACGAGGGTGCCGCCCGCTGCATCGAGCCGCGCCACTGCTGCACACGCCACCTGTCGTGACGTCTGGCCGCATCCCACCATGAGCAGGACGCCTGAAGCCACTCGGGCAATGAGGCATGGATCGGTGACCGCAAGGACGGGTGGGGAATCGAGCACTACCCAGTCGAACTGCTTCCGGAGGAGATCGATCAGCTGGCCAAAGCGCTCCGAGCCGAGCAGGTCGGCGGGGTTGCGCGACGCGCAAGCCAGACGGCATCAGCCACAGTCGGGCAACATTCGTCTTGCGAATCGCGCTTGTTATCGTCGTTCCCGTCAGCGCGTCGGTCAGTCCAGGCTGCTGTTCTTCCCCGAACAGTTCATGGAGCCGCGGTTTCCGCAAGTCAGCGTCGATTAGCAGCACGCGCTGGTTCAGCCGCGCGAGCGACAGGGCGAGGTTCGCAGCCGCCATCGTCTTGCCCTCTTCTGGTTCCGAGCTGGTTACGAGCAGGGTACGCGCGATCGTCAGCTCGGGAGCCATTATCAGGTTCGTTCGCACGCTGTTGAGCAGCTCTGTCAAACTGGGGCGATGTTACCTCGCTGAGAAGCAGCGATGCGTGTCCATTCTGCGGCTTCACGAGTGGCATCACGCCCAGAACCTGGATGCCGAGATGCCGCTCAACATCCTGCGGGGAGGTCATCCCGGTATTGAGAGTTTCGAGCAGGAACACCAGTGCCAGCGCCAGGGCTCCGCTCCCGACGAGGGCCAGCATGAGGGTGCGCTCTTTGCGCGGGAGGGTCGGCCATGCGGGGATCTCAGCCGAATCCACGATTCCGACGCTCGTGCTCTGCAGCTCGCGCGCGAGGCTCGCCTCCCTCGAGCGCTGCAACAGCTTGTCGAGCGCCTCACGGTTGCTAGTGGCTTCGCGCTCGAGTGCGTTGTATTCGACCGCCTTGCCGTTCAGGGCCTGGACTTCTACTTTCTGCCGCTCCAGAGCGACCACCAGCGCACGTTCGCGCGACTGCGCCGCCTCGAAATCGTTTCGAATCGCACGGACCACATTGGAGATTTCCGTCTGCAGCTTCCGCTCGGCGCTCTGAACCGCCCCCTGCAGCTTGATCATCTCAGGGTGACGTTCGCCAAGCTCCTTGGAGGCCTGCACCAGCTGCCGCTGCAAAGCGGTCACCTCCCCCTTCAATCCCTGAATGAAGCCGTTCGACGCGATGGCCGGCAGCGTGTCTAGCGGATCGCGATCAGCCTGGATGGCCGATAGTTGCTTGTACTGCGCCTCCTTTTCGATGGTTTCCGCCCTCGCCTTCGACACCGCGGCCTGCAGTTCCCCCAGTTTCTGCACGACAATGTTCTGTTGCTCCGCGCCGAGTCGATCGGTGAAGAGGGCGTCTGCACCATGCTCCTCCCGGTAGCGCTGCAGGGCCATCTCGCTTGCCTCGACGACCTTGCGCTGTTCTTGGACCTGTTGTGACAGCCAGTCGGACGCCTCGCCGGTCATCCTCGACCTGAACTCGAGAGTTCCGGCGCACGTACGCCCCCGCGAGAGCATTCGCGACTCGGGCCGCCATCACCGGGTCAGTGGAACGGAAGCCGACATTGACGAGACGAGTGTCTTTTACCGCTGCAACGCTGCGTCCCACTACAATCTCATCCACGGTAGGCACTGGCGTCTCGCCTTCGTGAGGCGGCTGGGCAACGTTCGAGGTCAGTTCCTTCTGAGCCATGTCGGCGAGGTCTCGACTCGCCAATATGCCCAACTGAGTCGGGAGGAATTCTCTCATCCACTCCCGCTGATCTAGGAGCGGGCGGTCGAGAGCCAAGACGTTCGGGTCTGCCTCGATCTGCAACGTGACCCGTGCTTCGAAGACTTTGGTGGCGGTCCAGTTGTGCAGGACGCCACCGAATAGTCCGGCGACCACAATCGCCATGATGAGCCGCCGGCGCCTGTAGACGATCCACAGATAATCGCGAAGCCTTAGATAATCGGTTACAACAGTTCCGCGGTAACCGCTCGCAAGAGACTCAAGGGTGCCAGAACTTGGCGGAGAAGGCTCGCGGGTCTCGGGAATTGTGCGCATCAGCGGAGCCTCTCCGTTACGATGATCGTGTCGCGGGGCTGCATGGTCTCGTGCAGTTGAAACTGAGTGCGGCCTCACGACTTCGGCCACATGACCGACTGCCCGCTCCCAGGAAGAAAGCTGAATGTTACCACGCCATCGCCCGAAGCTGAGGCTGGCCTTGCTCGGCGGCTTGTTTCAGCGCAAGCCGGATGCAAGAAGGATGACACAAGGTGGGTCGCCAGGCGATCCGCAGATGCCACCGCTCACCTTTTTGTCTGGAGATGTGTAAGCCCGACCCAACGGGTCGTTCTTCCGAGAAACGACCCACGCCGATGGAACTCGGCCATTATGTTGATCTCTCTTGCCTCCAACCGGGTGTCCGGGGTGCTAAGCCGTGTAGAGATTCTGCAGAAGCAGCGCGCGAAGCGGTGTGCGCCATGGGAATCGACGGCCGCCCGAGAGTCGAGCACATCTGGGTAAGCCGCGGCGCCAGCGCGGCAAAGACCTGGTCCGTCAGCCGTCGATCGGGCGCAGCGGATGATTGGGCGCACGCGCTGCTCGGGCGACAGCTAACTGAACAGGCCCGTAATCTCCTCATCTGGTCCACGCATTCGGTCGCTCCTTGGGAAAAGGCGGGAGCATCGTAGTAGGGAGGACCACGATGTCGATCCCCAGTCGTTTTTTAGCAACCTGTTAGCAGAAACGATTCGGTCGACGAAGACGCCGTGTCCCCGACCCAGAAACCTGCTTCGGTCGCGGCCCTCGGCCACGGGCGCGTGCGTCCACGGAGCCTAGAAGCCGCGCGATCCGCGCCGCAGGCGTTCTGCGGTCGACGCGAGATGAGCGCGGCCGCGCAGATCGGAGCACATGCCGAAGTGATACCAGCCCCCCGGATCGCCCCCCGAGCGTGTTGTAGAGCGTGCTCGGCTGCGGAGTGCCGATCACGCACGACAGCATCGAGGCCCAGTTCCGGCAAATGAAGAGTCCATATGCGAGTGGCGGTTCACACGCGGGGTCCGCCGCGGGCCGGTGGCTCGCAGAAGACGGAAGTGCGACAAGCGGCGCGCTGATGTGGGTTGAACGAGCGTAAGAAATCTATGCGCCGTCGCCGGCTTCCGCGGTGCGACCGACACTGTTGCAGATCCACGTTCAAATTCCTACTATCCTGTAACACCATTTCACTGCTCATCGACAGGCATTTCACGGCTCCCGGACAGGGCTGTCGGTGCCAAACGGTGTGCGCCGACAATAGTGTCGATTCCCTTCCCTCTCGCGGCATTCGCGGCCAATGCATAAACGGCATCCTGCCGCAAATAGCTGATGTTGCAGACGCGCGTTCCTCGCGGTTTGATAGGCCAGCGATTAAACTCTTGTGCGCTGGACTAGGAGAGGGTGCCGCGCCGATAGGAGGCCGAAACCATGGCGTTCGGAGCCTGCCCGGTCACAGGAATACCCTGGCTCGAGGCGGTTGAGCGTTTGAATCGCGCTCTGCTCGCTCATCATGAGGACCACCGCACGTTGTGGTGGATTGTATGCTCAATGACGTCAGCCGCCTTTGGCAGTCCGGGTAGTCCGACTCCAAAATAACGCCCGAAGCGATGCGGCTGGGGGTCGGCCGCTGCCATAAGCAACGCAGCTCGTGGGTATTTAGTTGACTGTCGCCGTGAACCGTTGCAGAGGTCAGTCCAAAACACCGGTTGTCCCGACGTCTGTGGTTCCTCGACACCACGAGAGCTGGCTTCAAGAAGTACGTTATCTACCTGCGGCGGGGTATACGTCTGCCCAGCACCGGACCAATGCACTAGGGGTGACGCCCTCGACCCGATCTCCCATTCAACTCCAACGATGTAGAAATGCGTGGGGGTGCAGTCTTTTGATACGCAACCTCTATTGACGTCCGTGTACCAAGTTGAACTGGCGCGTGGTACGGCGTAGATCGACGAAAACTCTTCACCCTAAGCCTACTGAGCTGCCTCATACTGGCGTTGGGGTGCATTTTGGGGCAAATCTGAGATCAGAATTTGCATGGAATTGATGATGAAGTTACGGCGCGCCTTAACACCTACGCGCGCAAGCAGAGATTCCTTGAACAACGCGGGCAGGGCGACCTCAGGACACCCAGCTATCCATTCGAAAGCATCGGTTATTCGCAGGATCTCTCATCGTGCAGCTGCGTCGAGTGCAGCACGGGCTGCGTGTTGTCACTTGACGCTGCCTCGCACAGTCAGTTCCCATGCACAACAGTGTTTCAGTCTCCGGCAGCATTTCGCGTCCCGCAGCTCCTCAGGTGCGCCTTCCTGCGCCGACTGCTCCCAAGCACGCGATCCTGGTACGCGGCGCTGGCCTGCTGGCATGCCTCGACAGCTTGGCCGCCGTCGCCGCGATTCTCGGGGTGCTCGTCAGCGTGAGTCTCCCGACCCTGCAAGGTGCTCTGGAAGGCTTCCTTTCGGCGCGGATCACCGTAAAGAACGTACTGCTCCTCATCTTCCTGGCGACGGCTTGGCCGGCCGTCTTTCATCTGTTCGGGCTCTACGAGGCGCGACACCTTCGGCAGCTCGGATCGGAGGCCCGGCGCCTGATCGCCGCCACCACCGCTGGATCCGGACTGGCGCTCGTTTTTCCGCTGACAAGCGTGACCGGTACCGTCACCGTCGCCGACCTACGGCATTTCTGGCTGGCATCGCTCGTCCTCTGTCTGATCGTGCGAACCGGCAGGCGAGCGGTCGATCGTTCGCGTAACCGTCACGTGCGGCGGACCCTCATCGTCGGGACGGGCCGCCTGGCCGCACGCGCCTATCAAGACCTCTGCGCTTGGCCGGCCGCATCGTTACGAGGTCGTTGGCTTCGTGGACGAACCCGCCGACGCTGGCCCCGCGTTCGACCGAGTTCAGCAGCAGACGATCGGCACCCTCGAGCACCTCGAGCAGATCCTGATGCGCCAGGTGATCGACGAAGTCGTCATTGCGCTCCCTGTCAAATCCCGCTACCAGCAGATTCAGTACGCGATCGGCGTGTGCGAGCGCGCGGGGGTTCAGGCGAAGTACGGTGCCGATCTGTTCGAGAGCACGGTTGCGTCTCAAAGGTACGACGCCCATGGCGACCGGGCATTCGTGGCGCATGCACGTGGCGCCCGACGGCTACCGGCTCGTCGTCAAGCGCGCGATCGATATCATCGGTGCAGCGGTGGGCCTTATCCTCTTCGCGCCGCTGTTGCTGATCGTGGCGATCGCGATCAAGCTGACGAGTTCCGGGCCCGGTCATCTACGCGCAGGAGCGGTGCGGCCTCAACAAGCGGCCGTTCCGGATGTACAAGTTCCGGTCGATGTTCGCCGATGCCGATACGCTGCAGGCCTCGCTCGAGGAGCGGAACGAGGCGAGCGGACCGGTGTTCAAGATCCGGGATGACCCGCGGATCACGCCGCTCGGGCGGCTGTTACGCAAATCGTCTCTCGACGAATTGCCGCAGCTCTGGAACGTGCTGCGCGGCGACATGTCCCTGGTGGGCCCGCGCCCGCTGCCCTGGCGGGACGTGCATCGCATCACCCGGCCCTCGGACATGCGGCGTTTCAGCATGCGACCGGGGCTCACGTGTCTGTGGCAGGTGCAGGGCCGCAGCAATCTTGATTTCGAGCGCTGGGTGGAGCTCGACCTGGAATACATCGACACTTGGTCGCTCGCTCTGGATTGCGGATTCTGGTGAAGACGATTCCGGCCGTGCTGAGCGGCAACGGTGCCACGTGAGGTTCTGAACACGAGTCCTTTTACCTTATGGAGAGCTAGTTCATGTCCACTTCAAGGCGTTCAGGAGTTCGGGTGCTCGTCACGGGGGCCGGCGGTTTCATCGGGCACCATCTCGTGACGTTTCTCAAGGAACAGGGGTACTGGGTGCGGGGAGTCGATCTGAAGCACCCGGAATACGCGCCGACGGCCGCGGACGAATTCGAGGTTCTTGACCTGCGCCGCCGGGAGAACTGCCTCGAGGCGACGCGGGGAGTCGAAGAGGTTTACGCGCTCGCTGCGGACATGGGGGGGATGGGTTTCATCTCGAGCCATCACGCGCAGATCCTCCACAACAACATTCTGATCAGCACGCACACGCTCGACGCCGCGCGCGAAAACGGCGTTCGTCGTTATCTCTACACATCGTCGGCGTGTGTCTATCCCGAGTATCGGCAGGTCGATACGAACGTCGAGCCGCTCCGCGAGGAACAGGCCTACCCGGCTGCACCACAGGACGCGTACGGATGGGAGAAGCTCGTCACCGAGCGGCTCTGCGCACATTACCGCGAGGACTACGGGCTGGAGACGCGCACTGTCCGCTTCCACAACATCTTCGGGCCGTTGGGAACGTGGGATGGCGGCCGCGAAAAGGCGCCGGCCGCGCTCTGCCGAAAGGTCGCCGTGGCGAAGCTGACGGGCAATCCGGAGGTCGAGATCTGGGGCGACGGTGAGCAGACGCGCTCGTTCTGCTACATCGACGACTGCGTCGAGGGTATCTTCCGCCTGATGCGCTCTGACTATCACGAGCCGCTGAACCTCGGCCAGGACCGGCTGATTTCAATCAATGAGCTCGCGGATCTGGTGGCACGCGTGGCCGGCATCTCGATCGTCAAGAAGCATGTGCCAGGGCCACAGGGTGTGCGCGGCCGGAACTCGGACAATTCCCGACTGCGGGAGGTGCTTGGCTGGGAGCCGCAGATTTCCCTCGAGGAGGGTCTCGCCCGGACATACCCCTGGATCGAGCAGCAGGTGGTGAGAACGCTGCATCCCTGCGGGAGAGACAGAGCAGGCGGTCCATGGAACCAAAACGCGTGTGCTCGGTCTGACTGGCGGGGGAACGTGCCGTTCAGCGCCGGGGACTTCGCGCCCGAGCGGGTCAACGTACTCGGCGTCGGGGTTAGCGCCATCACGATGGCGCGGGCTGTGGACGTCATCGAGGGGTGGGTTGCCGCCGCGGATCACCAGTACGTCTGTGTCACGGGAGTCCACGGGGTCATGGAAAGCCAGGACCATCCGGAGCTCCGTGACATTCACAACTGCGCTGGCCTCGTGACCCCGGACGGCATGCCGCTGGTCTGGCTGAGCCGGCTCAAAGGCTACCGGCACGTGGAGCGCGTGTACGGTCCCGATTTGATGCTCGCCTGCTGCGCCGCATCGGTGTCGAAAGGGTACCGGCATTTACTTCTATGGCGGAGCACCGGGTGTGCCCGAGCGCCTCGCGGCCAGGCTTCAGGAGCGCTTTCCAGGACTGGTGGTAGCCGGAACCTGGTCGCCGCCGTTTGGCGAGCCCACGCCGGCCGAGGAGCGGGCCAACATTGAGCGGATCAACGCCGCCAATCCTGACATCGTATGGGTAGGCCTGAGCACGCCGAAGCAGGAGCGATGGATGGCCAGGCACGTTGGGCGGCTGTCCGCGCGCGTGCTGATTGGCGTTGGGGCGGCCTTCGATTTCCACGCCGGGTTGAAGCGCCAGGCGCCGCGGTGGATGCAGCGTAGCGGACTTGAGTGGCTGTTCCGGCTTGGAACCGAGCCCCGGCGGCTCTGGCGCCGATACCTGGTGAACAATCCACGCTTTGTTTACTACATTCTCCTGCAGGCAACTGGTGTGGTCCGATATGACGTGCCGAATCCCGCAGCAACATCGGCGAGGCGGTGACGACGAGATCTTCTGCGCCCCTATGAATCGTTAATAGCGCACGGGCAACAGGGGCCGCAGGCAATCCCTCACCACGAACTAATGACCCTTAGCGCTACGCGACGCGCGAAGCGGCTGTCGATAAAACGATTCCTCTATGGAACAACAGTAAGGCATGAAGGTCAAACTGTTGGCGAGACGTGCGGGCTGCGGCCGGGAAGATGACTGACCTGTTCGAGCTGGGATCGGTGGCCGTTCTGGGAGGGTGCGCCGCGCTTGCGGTGGCTGCGCTTGCCTATGCGCGCCCTCGATCGGCGCTCGTGACGAGTTACTTGCTGCTTGCAGTGGCAGGCATCAAGTTTCGTCTACGCTCACCGACCGATTCGTTGACCGGTCAAATCGACTGGCAGATTGGCTTAGAGCTGATCCTCTACGCTTCCGTCGCATTGATCGTGGTGATGAGCGCCGTTTCGGGTCAAACTCCCCGACGGCGCCTGGCGCCAGCGGAGTTCCTTCTTGTTCTATTCGCGGGACTAGCATTGGCTTCCACTTTTTGGTCCACCGCGCCCAGTCTTACAGTTGTGCGCGCGCTGCAGATGGTCATCGTCTGTGGCTTGGCGCTTGTGTCCGTTCGGCTCCTGGGTCCAGCCGAAACGTTACGAGGCGTCTCTGCGGTGCTCGTGACCTACGTGATTTGCTGCGCGGCTTTTGGAACGGTCTTCGGGATGGTGGAGGTTGACCCTACTATTCGGGAGGAAGTGGCCTTCCGATTATCCTGGTTCGCAGTGCACCCAATAACCGCGGGAAGCTTAGCGGCCGTGGCCTTGCTGCTCGCCCTCGGTAGGAGCCTCTTCGCCCAACACCGCCAACCTACTCGGCTGCGGATGTTATTACGGTGGATCGTTCCGCTGTCCTTGGCTTCAATCCTGGTTCTTACAAATTCACGCGGGCCCCTGCTCGCCTTCATGGTCGCGGCGGGCGTCGTCGTGTGGAAGACGATGCGCGCAGGTCTGGCGCGAGGAATTCTGGCAACCGCAGTCATATTCGTGGCGATCGTCGCTTTGTTCAGCGAATCCAGCACTCTGACGAAGGATGCTCAGGGTGGGGACAATTTCGTGGCTCAGAGGATCCTCCGCGGCAGTGATGTGGACAGGTTGCGCGGGTTGAACGGCCGAGTCGAAGTGTGGGAGGCGGCATTGCCGCTGATTGCTGAACAGCCCCTGTTTGGGTACGGATATCATGGTTCCCGAGCGATTCTCTTCGAGAAGGTCCCTTGGGCCTCGTATGCTCACAGCGCCTACGTCCAGAGTCTGCTTGATTTCGGGTTCCTTGGCGCTCTTCTCGTTTGGGGAGTGTTCGGGTGGGCGTCCCTGACATTGGTCTCGCGCCGGTTCGGCGCCGTAACCGGAACGGCGTGGTGCGACGCTTCTCTGACGGGACTCGCCGCGTATCTCCTGGTCGTCTCCGTTTCAAGCGAAAGCTTCATCGCGACGCCCGGTTACGAGGCTCTCCTCATGTTTATCCTCGTGAGCGTCGTTGCCCAGCGTGAAGCATCCCTACTCCAGGGATTTCAACGACCGATTGGTTATCACACGTTCTGGCCTTCGGTTGCGCGACGCTCGCGGTGGTTGCCTGCAGCCAGCCGTTCCGGCCTCTAGACCTGTGAAACCCGTTGAATCCGCTGGTCAGACCGACCACGGCTATGAGGCGACCGGGGCAACCAGGGGCAACAAGCTTGGCCTGGCTCGCCTGTCAGCGCTGTGGCCGGGTAGCCGTTTGATCGCGTTGATCGGAGCACGATTTTGACGGGCAAGAAAGACTCCGGGCCGCGTGGTGCGTGCCGTTGGATCACGACATTCCGTTCCCAACCATAAGCATTTGACGGCCGAGGCGGGTGCTGTGCGTATCGCTATCTTTGACTACCATGTGACGACGACAAGTCCAGTTGGTGGGTGCCATCGCCGGATGCTCCAAGAACTCTGCCACGAGCATGAGTTCACGGTATTCGCCGTGGCGTTTGACAATCCTTGTCCGGAGCGTATCGTCTGGGTTCGTGTCCCGGCGATCGAGCGACCGCTCTTTTTACTCTTTCTGACGTTCTACAGCCTGGCGCCATTTGTCTTCTGGCTTCACTCTATCCGAGCAAAGCGTCCCTTCGATGTCGTTCAGAGCGTCGAAAGCTACGTCGGATGCGGTACCGTGGTGTACAGTCACTTCTGTCATCGTGCCTATCTCCGTTGGTTTTGGAACCAATCTGGAGCGACCGGGTTACGGGGCATGGCCCGGTGGTTGGACCACGCGTTTCGTTCCGTCGTCGAGCCGTCGACATATCGTTGCCGCAAAAGAGTTGTCGTGCCGTCCAATGGCCTAGCCAAAGAACTGGAGCGGGAGTATCCCTATCTGCGCAACAAGATTGGAATCATTCCGAATCCAATTGACACAGACAGGATGATGCAGCCACCGAACTTTGATGTTGCAGCGTTCCGCCGGAGCATCGGCCTGGCCCGTCACGATACCGTCCTGACCTTCGTCGCGCTTGGTCATTTTGAGCGGAAAGGGCTGCCGATGCTTCTGGCGGGTCTGCAGCGCCTTGGTCGCCCGGACGTCAAGCTTCTTGTGGTGGGGGGAAGGGCAGACCTCATCAAGCATTACACGAAAGCAGTCGACGCATTGAATCTCGGTGGGCGGATCGTCTTTGTTGGCATGCAGCGTGATATCAGGCCCTACCTCTGGGCGAGCGATGTATTCATATTTCCTTCGTCTGTACGAAGTCTTCTCTTTAGTTTCCTTTGAGGCGGCAGCTGCTGGCCTGCCGCTTATCGTCAGCTCGGTCTATGGAGTCGAAGAGTTCCTTCAAGATGGTATCAATGGCTTCGAGATCAAACGAACGGTCGAAGGAGTCGTCCAAGGAATAGAGCGGTTCTTGATATTGTCGGCAGAAACGCGCCGCGGATTGGGTGTGCGAGCGCGACATGATGTGCAACGCTTCGGCAGCGCTGCGTTTGCAATGGCGTGGCGTAGCTTCTACGCATCCATCGAGAGCCAGAAGGAGCAAGAACAAGAAGAAGCTGCTTGTCGGCAGTTGCCTTGGAAGCGAGAACGGAACACGTCGATCGCGGAGGATCACGCACGCCCCCATAAATCCTAGCGTCATCGTTCTTGTTGGAGCGTAGCCAATCTTATGAGGCCAACTGTGTCCACACAGTCTGATGTGGTGCTCAGACAAACGAGTACTACACCCTAACTGCGGAGACATACGACGCAGGTCATTTTGATGAACCGGAGCACGAGAATGCCATGGCCTGGCTAAAGGGGCTGATCGTGCATCACCAACTGCGATCGTTGCTGGATGTTGGTGCCGGCAGGCTGTGGCGGGCCTTCCAATTCATCCGAACCGGAGGGAAAGGATATAAGCTGGGAAAGCGGGATGGACTTCGTTACTCCTACTCCGTCTACAACAGCTACGCGCAGATCGACGGGGCCTGCAAAGATGTGTTCGTGATGAACACGGCGGGCAAAGACGTGAATCCATATCGCACCTGTCCGCATGTTGCATTATTTGCCCGGAAGTAGGTTGAGACCACCCGAGCATGAGCGACATCGGGCGTGGGACGCCCAGCGACTCGCCCAGGTTCACACATGCCTTACACAGTAGAAGCCGTGTACTCCACAGGCAGAGATCTGTGACATGAGCAAGGTGTTTATAGGCGGCCTCGAGCATGGATATGGACCTGCGATTCAGCAAGCTTTCGATTTCCTTGGAAGCGCTGGTGCGGTTCGCTCGTCGGACCGAGTCTGCATCAAACCAAATTTGACCTTTCCATACTTTCGGAAAGGCGTGATGACGAACCCGGAAGCGCTGGAAGCGCTCGTCATCTATTTGAAGAACTTTACGGATCACATCGTGATCTGCGAATCCGATAGCGGCGGGTACAATGCCTTCTCGATGGACGACGTGTTCAGGACGACCGGAATCGCGGAATTCGCGGACGGATACGGGGTGGAGGTCGTCAACCTGTCGCATGTGCCGTCCCGACCGATCCGATTTCGGCATCGCCTGAAGAGCTTCGCCGTCCCGTTACCGACGCTATTGCTCGACGAGATAGATCTGTTCATTACAATGCCGGTGCCAAAAGTTCACCTGAACACCGTGGTCAGCGTCTCACTCAAGAACCAGTGGGGGGTGATTCAAGAACCGGCCCTTCGACTCAAGCTGCATCCATACTTCGATGAGGTGATTTACCAGGTCAATAAGGCGCTTCCCCGGGCCATCGCTGTGGTAGACGGCAAATATGGCCTGACGCACAGTGGCCCCATGCGGGGAACCCCACTTGAGCTGAATTGGCTGGCGGCCGGCGACAACCTGTTCTACATGGACCTCTTCGTGACCGAGCTGATGGGTTTGGATTTTCGGCGGATCCCGCATCTGCGACACATCTTCCGAAAAGAAGGCATCAGCCGCCTGAAGGACGTGGAGATGAATACTGACCATCGGCGGTTCATGAGCTCGGAATTCTATCTGAGGCGGGAGTGGACGGATTATCCAGGGCTGCTGACTTTCAATTCACGCGCGCTGGCTTATGTCGGCTACGAGTCCATTCTTGCAAGGCCGCTGCATTGGCTGCTCTACAAGTTTCGCGAGCCGTTCTATTGAGGTGCTCGCGGGGCATCCTTTCCAGCAACAATTTAGTGACCGCCACACGCAACGCCGTATTGCAGCCACTGTGAAGCCGCTCAAATCCAACACCGAGCGGAGGCAGGTGTTGGTCGTCGGTCAGACCCCCCCGCCATATGGGGGGCAAGCTCTGATGATCGAGCACCTCGTCCGTGGTCAGTTCGAGCGGATCCAGGTGCACCACATCCGGCTGGCATTCTCAGGCTCGATGGAGTCGGTGGGTCGCGCCGAGTTGCGGAAGGTGGTGCACCTGATCGCGGTTCTATTCCGTGCGGCGCGAATGCGCCTTCAGCAGCGCATCGATCTCTTGTGGTTCTCTCCAGCCGGACCGAATGTCGTTCCGGTGCTTAGGGATGTTGTCCTGCTCGGACTGCTGCGCATGCTCTACCCGAGGGTGGTCTTACACTTCCATGCTGCGGGTCTGTCAGAGTTCCTGCAGGCACAGCCTCCCCTGCTGCGTCGCATGGCTCTGCTGGCGTACGGACGGCCGGATGGTGCAATCCAAACATCCAGTCGGAACCCACCGGATGCCAAATACCTGGGTGCGCGACAGGTCACGGTAATTGCCAACGGTATTCCGGATGAGGCGCTCCCGTTCGTTAACCGAGCGCGGGCGGATAGTCAGCAAGTACGGCTGCTCTACGTGGGTAAGCTGGAAGAGAGCAAAGGTGTCATGGTCCTGCTGGAGAGCGTCCGTCAGCTCGCCCAGCGGAATCGGAAGTTCACCATGTGGTTCATGGGCCAGTTCGGCTCGGCCGAGTTCGAGCTGAAAGCGCGAGGGTTCTGCTCCGCGAACAGGCTGCACGACGTCGTGGAATTCATAGGACAGCGGGTTGGTGCTGACAAGTGGGAAGTGTTTCATCGCTCGGATATCCTATGCTTTCCGTCCTTCTTCGAATCCGAGTCTTTTGGGAATGTGGCCCTGGAAGCGATGATGTTTCGGCTGCCGGTGGTGGCCACCCGGTGGCGGGGTATTCCGGATCTGATCGACGATGGAGAGGACGGCCTGCTTGTTCCGGTGAAAGAGCCGGCCGCGCTGGCTTCAGCCTTGGACCTTCTCATCAATGATCCTGGCTTGCGGCGCCGGATGGGAGCCAAAGGACGGTGCAAATATCTGGCTCATTTCACGATCGAGAAGCATCTTACCCAGATGGAAACGTTTCTCTGTAAGGTCGCGAACTCATGATTGCAGGGGATAGCGGCTTTCGCCGGGATCTTCGGGCGCGACGCTTTCGGCAAAACGTGTGGGTTGTCTAGAAGAGAGCCCTGACGGCCGCTCTAAGTTAGAGCGCCGGCTGATCGTCGCCCACCACTCCGCCTCCGAATGGGAGTACGCTGTGGAGATTCCTGGTGCGCTTCACGCTCGCCGCACCCTTGGCAGCGTGGAGGAATTCCTGTGCGAGGTCGCAGGGCTGTAATGCTCCGGGCGCCATGTAGTCGGTCTGCGGAGTGACTGATCGGTGGCAGGCATTGGAATTTTCCTTCTTCCTTTCCTCCGAGCTTGAGGAGCGTCAGTTGCCGTCAGAGCAGCCCGCGTCGATCCCGCATACCCGCGCTTCCACGGACGGAGGAAGATTTCTCCTGAGAGGTATCGCTACGGCGGGACTTCTGAATCGCGGCGCCTGGGCAGTTGCTGACCAGGCGTTGTTCGCCATCTCGAATTTCATCCTAAACATCGTGCTGGCGCGGTGGTTAACGCCGGTGGACTACGGAGCCTTTTCGACAGCCTATGCGGTGTTCTTGCTCGTCGGGACGTTGCATGGGGCGTTGATCGTCGAGCCCATGCTCGTCTTCGGATCCGGAAGGTACAAGACGCGCAAGTCCTGTTATCTCGAAGTGCTGCTGAGCGGACACTGGCTGTTCACCGCCTGCGCGGGTGGTCTCCTCGTCACAGTGGGCGCGGCCCTCCTGTACATGCGGCCGAGTTCATTGGCCTCCGCTCTGATCGCGGTCGGCCTGTGTTGTCCCCTTATCCTGCTCCAGTGGCTCACGCGACGGATTTGCTATATGAACATGGAGCCTCGGACGGCCGCATTCGCCGGCCTCCTCTACGTACTTGTTCTAGTGCTTGGGGCGTATCTCCTGTTCGAGCGTGGATGGTTGAATACCGTATCTGCGATGGGGTTGATGGGTGTTGGCAGTACGGTCTCATCCGCGTACCTGATGTCGCGCCTACGAATCCGATGGCTTTTGAGTGGAGGGGCAAGTCTGCGCCGCGAGGTTCTGGCAGAGCACTGGGGATATGGCCGCTGGTCGGTCGGCGCCAGCGTCTTGGGCTGGATTCCGGGCAACATCTATTACGTGCTTCTTCCGGCAGTCGTCGGTTTGGCGGCCACGGGAGCCCTCAAGGCCATCATGAACCTGATCATGCCAGTCCTCCACACCTATCTGGCGCTATCTATCCTGCTGATCCCGCTTCTGGTCCGCCTTCGCGATAACACTGTCGCTCTCTGGCAGACTGTGCGTCTGGCGCTGGTGGCATTCACGTGTGCTGCCCTGGCCTACTGGCTTGTCCTCGGTGGATTCAGCCGGGAGATCGTACACTGGGTCTACAAAGGGCAGTACGATGCAGACGCCTCCCTGCTCTGGATCATCGGCCTTGTTCCGGTCGCAGGTGCGGGCGTGGCCGTAATGGGCAGCGTGCTGCGCGCGTTGGAGCGTCCGCAGGATATCTTCGCGGCGTACCTCATCTCGACAGTCGTGGCATTGAGCGCGGGGATCGGCCTGCTATTGGTTGGCGGAATCTGGGGATCCCTGGTCGGGATGGTCCTCTCATCGCTCAGTACATGTGGCGCGATGGTTTGGTTCGTCTGGTTCCCACCGGAGACGATGACAGCTTGGCGTCGGTGGACCGGGCGTGTGGATTTTCAAACGTCAGAGAACGCATGAGGGTATCCGGCATCCCCATCGAAATCACCACGGTTGACACGCCCTGGGGTGCAGTCCATGCAGTCGGCCGATGCTCGACCACTTTCGGGGAACCCTCGTGACCATGGACTGTTTGCGGATTGCGCACTTTGTGATCGGGCGCTGCAATCCGGACAGTGCGAATGGGATTGACAAGACCGTTTACTATCTCAGCAAATCACAGGCGGAGCTCGGACATCAGGTCCTCATATGCTGCTTGACGGACAAGCCACCGATTCCGATTCCAGGCGTCCAGGTGCAGGCGTACCCGTCCAACAAGATCGCCCCTTTTTTCCGTGCGCGCCCTCTGAAATCGGTTCTTGAAACACGCTCTCCCCTGAGCGTTCCCGCGGCCCTCATTACCGATCTGCTCAGCTGGGAACCGGATGTGCTTCACCTCCACTTCGTGCACGTGCCGCAGAACCTGTTGCTCGCCTCTCGCGCCAGGCGACGAGGCATTCCGTACTGTGTCACGATCCACGGCGGTCTTTCGGAGGTCGCCCAGCGACGCAACCGGTGGGTCAAGACTGGTATTCAAGCTCCTGTTCGAGCGCCGCTATCTTCGTCGCGCTTCTTTCTTGCACGCCGTCAGCCAGCAGGATGTAGAGGGGTTGCAAGCCTATGGTGTCAAGAACGTTACAGTGGTAGTCCCCAATGGGATCGATCTCTCGGGCATCCCTGCGATGGGCAGCGGCGCCGGCAGGGGCGGGCTGCGAGCGCACTTCCCCGAACTCGACGGGAAAAGGATCTTTCTGTTTCTTGGTCGGTTGGACGCCGAGCAAAAGGGCCTGGATTTGCTCATGCAAGGGTTCGCACAAGCCCATGTCGATGGTGCCGCGCTGGTTATGGTGGGTCCAGATTGGAGGGGGCACCGATCCAGCCTGGAGCGCGCGGCACAGGAGCTGGACATCTCGTCCGCGGTGTACTTCACAGGACCTGTATTTGGGCAGCAGAAGTTCGATTTCCTTGCCGATGCGGATGTGTTCGCCCATTCCTCGCGATGGGAGGCCGGAGTGCCTTTCTCGGTACTCGAGGCCGCAGCCATGCGGAAGCCGTGCCTTTTCACATCGGAGGCGGACGCTTCCGGCATCATGTCGCGCTATCACGCCGGGATTTTGGTCCAGCCGGAGGCCTCCAGTATCGCAGCGGGCATCCGTCAGTTCATGACGATGGACACATCCGCGCTGCATGCGATCGGGGAGCGTGCCAGAGCCATGGTAGAAGCGGAATTCAACTGGAAACCGATCGCACAGGGAATCGTGGATGGCTACCGCACTTACGCGCTCCGAGCACGGCGATAAGGTTGCGCTTCTGGAAGCCGTTGCGCAGGCCTGGAACCAGGCCGGAATCAATTACGCGGTTGCCCACGGGGTCGAGGGATATCCGGTACGGACCGGGCGCGATTTGGACGTGCTCGTCCAGTCCGATCAGATCGAGCTCGCGCTGAGCTTGGCCGCGGCTGTCTTTCGGGACGGGGCGTGGAGGGTGGCGTACCCACCTGCAATCTGGGGCAAACGCCTGATCGCCGTACCCAGGAGCGGGACAAGGGGAATGCTCGAGGTTCACACGCTCAGTGCTCTCACGTGGAGGAACGTCACTCTCGCGAATCACCCTACACCCACTACTTGGATAGGTCCCTTCAAAGTTGATCCATGGGTCTCGTTCGCCAAACGAGTCGTGGGACCGCTACTGGCCGGTGATCTGCGACGGTTTCTGGTAAAACCTGAGGAATTCTCCGCGACGCGAGATGAACTCCAAGCGGCACGGAACCTCCTCCCGTTGCTGCTGGGAACCGCCGCCGCACGAGCCCTCGTCACCTCCATCCGCAACTCCGACCTAGAAAGCGTCAGGCCGTTGCTCACCAAGCTGCGCCGGTCAGCTGTAGGCAGGAGTATCCTTCTTCACCCGATTCGATCCGTTCAACTTGGATCGAATTCGGTGCGGCGGAAGTTGCTGCAACCTCTATCTCCGTGTGCCCCGATCATCGCTATCGTCGGTCCGGATGGGGTAGGCAAGTCAACGACGCTGGAGGCTCTCCGGCAGTCAACCGGCCATATCTTCCTCGATGTCATCGTTCGTCACTGGCGGCCGGGTGTGCTCCCGCGGCTCGCCGTACTCGCTCGGAGAGAGATGGCTCGGCCAGGCGCGGATGGGCTCCTACCGCCGCGACGCCATCCGGGTCGCTTCCAGGGGTTTCGGCTCCTGTATTACTACTTGGATTTCCTGATTGGAGGTCTCACAAGAGATCGACTCGCTTCGAGTCGACAGTGCCTGGTGTTGTATGACCGGTGCTTTCTCGATATGGCGGTGGACCCGCTTCGCTTTGGTCTCTCGTCCTCACGTGGAACGGATCTCTGTTGGCGATGGCTGCCCAAGCCGGATCGAATCATCCTCCTCTCGGACGAGCCGGGGCGAATCCATGCCCGGAAGCCGGAGCTCACAGAACCGGAGATCCAGCGCCAGTTGGATGAATGGCAGCGTCGGGCAAGAGCGGGCCAGGTCCATACCGTGATCGCGGTACATGCATCTGGAGACCAGGTCACCGATCGGATCTGGGACGTGATCACAAACGCGTTTGTAGAGAAGAACGGCGGGGATTCCCCGGATCGCGGAGGCTTCAGCCCGGAATGACCACACCGCCGGCGGAGGTCCTCGGGCTCACCGCCGACACCAGCTGGCAATTGCTTACCGTCAGATCATCTTCCACATAATCGCGGTATTTCTGCGCCAGGGGCACCTTACGCAGCTCTTGCAGACTACCGGGCAGGACTTCAGTCTCATTTATCGGGATGCCCAGCTTCTGGTAGAGCCGCAGGTAGTCGCTCAGCCGCATTCGATTCTGCGGCTGGATGCTGTTGTCAATCCACCGCCATTGGCGGTCGCTGAACCGCAGGAAGTTGTAAAAAGTAATTGTGTTGTCGCGATGGGCAAAGTGGTCAGTCATGTCAATTCGGTGGCACATGAGGCCGCCAGGCCTGAGCAGGCGAACAAACTCGCGCAAGATGTCGGCCAGCTGCGAAGGGTAAATATGCTCGAAGGTGTTGTTGGAGTGGATGAGGTCAATGCTGTGGTTTGGAAGGTTCAGCCTTCGCGCATCCTGCACCAGATATTGGATATGCAGGTCGGTAAGGATGTTCGCAAACGTCTTGCGTTCCATGTCGGCGGTTAATTGTTCCAGCGCTGTCAGCCTTTCTGGCACGGGCGTGAAATATTTGGCCAGCAAACCTTTGTCGGCGTATTCCAGGAACTTACGGGCAGTGGCCATCAGCCGCTCGCGGGTCATCAGCGGACTGATGTCAACAGTGTGGACGGGTCCGACCCCGTTCAGGTACATGCTGATGGGGACAATTGGATACCAACCCGTGCCAAGCTCCAGAGTGGACTTGTCTTTTAGCGGCGCGGCGGCGAATTTCTGCCAGGCAGACAGGTACTGGCCCGCGTGGAAGAGTTTGGCACCCATATAGGCATCAGTAAGGTCAACCGTGTGGGTGACGTAGTTCTGCATCAGGTAATTCAGCTTCTGGGCCCAAGGCATGAAGGAAATCGTCTTCTGGACAATGGCTTTCAGAATCCATTTCTTGATCATTGGTCACGCTGCCAAAATTGGCCGAAAACCTTTTGGACTAAACCCCTTCGCGGTCCGCACGCTGTTGTCCGCTGCCACCATGTGATTCCCGGCTGAGGGCGCAGCGCCTCTTCTGCCTCTCTCCGCTCTGAGCGTATCTTGACGGCGTGAAGACACCCAGCATTACATTATCCCGACGAATCCTTTGGGCTAGTTGGAGGGTGGTCCGCAGGGGGTCTAGATAGGTCTCTTAACCCGGAAGTCGCGCGATCGCTTCGGTTTCACCGTTGGTGGCATCACTGCCGGTCTTCCTGACATGACGAAGCGATGAACGTACTAATGACTCCTATCCGGAGGGGGTGGGGGTTACAATCCACCGACGCAGGTTCCTCGCCGTCTATGGTCGACCCAATCCGGCAGTGGGCAACCATGACAGACGGTGGGGAGCGTGCTGCGCGGCGTCGGTATTTGCCCCCCGGATTGAGGAGGCTGAAGAGGACGGAGCCCCTCCAAGAGACGTGCCCAAATTGTCTCAGTAAGATTGCTACATCTGTCAAGCTTCAGCCAGTCGCCTAGTACGGCCACGGTAGCGTGCCGATCTTCCCGTTCAGTTCAGTCTTGATCGCCCGAACCTGGCTGATGGTGGTCAAGAAACCCTTGTCGGCCCACCATCCGGACAGGTTGGCGTTGCGCACCGGCTGATAGGTGTTGTAGTCAAGATAGATCTTGGAGTACGTGATCCCTGCAGACCTTGTCAGGCCTTGCGGCCGGTCGCCATAAGGGTTGATGCAGCTATTCAGCGTCCAATCCTTGAACAGGTTGTGATGGATCGAGACGTCGTGCAGCGCATACTGGTTCACGGAGCCGGAGCGGCCGACCCAGTCGGAGAGCCGCATGCACTCCTGGTTCCCCACTAGCAGATTGTTGCGGATCTCGACGCCCCAGCTGTTGCTCACTGCCACGCCCTCGGCGGCATTGTTGATCATCACGTTGTTCTCCACGAGCGCGGGCCCCCAGTTCAGCTCCAGATGGAGCCCGCGGCCCGGGGAAACGCCTGGATTCGAGTCGTTGTCGTGAAAGTAGCTGTTGCGCACCACGTAGTTGAAGTTGTCAGCGTCGAGCCACAGACCGGGACCGCTGTTCTCGTAGCTTTCCATGTTGTCGACCACCGTCCCCTTCGACCCCCCGATCTTGATGACGCTCGACGAGGTCCTGCCATCCAACAATTTCGGAGTCGTATAGTTCCCGCGGAGAACCACGTCGGTCAGGCGCAGCCCGCTGATGCCCACAAAACGGGAGTCCGTCGGGCCCGTCGCCCCGTTGCCCTTGCCAAACGCGACCAGCGCATGAATGTAATTGTACTGGAAGGTGCTCTTCGTGACGGTGACGTTATCATCCACGATCATCAGCCCGTTCCGCCCCGCCCGATCGAAGAGGCAGTCCTCGATCCGCCATCCGAGGCCGGCGCGCACTGCCGCCGCAGCCTGCTCGGTGCTGTTGGGATCGGCGTAGTCCCGAAAAATGAGACCCTTGAGCGTGACATAGAACTGTCCCCCACGTCGACCGCTTGCCGCCAAACCACGCGGCCGGCTGGAAGGTGTAGCGGCCGCCCGTGAGTACGACGCCGCCCCGGTTCTCGGCTTGAAACACGATCGGCTTACCGGATGCGCCGGAGTTGCGCACGAAGATCGACCCCGATACGTGCCGTTGCGAATCGTCACCACGTCCCCGGCGATCGCCACCTGGGCGGCCTTGTTGATGGTGCGGAAGGGCGCAGTGCTCGTGCCGGGATTGGTGTCGTTGCCGGTGGTCGCCACGTAATACGTGATCCGGCCGAGTGTCGGCTGCGAGCGCGTGTACGTCGTGACGCCGAAGCCGCGGGGGCGGATGCCCAGCTTGATGGTGCTAAAGTCTGTCGTGGTCGACGTCGATGTTGACGTCGATGCGTCGATGTTGAGGCGTCCTTTATATAGCAATGTTTCCACTTACCGGGCAGCGGATCGCCGAACACGCTATTGGCGCAGGCGGTTCCGCCAGTGAGGGTTTTGTAGCTATAGGAGCCGTTCGCGCCGTATTGCACCTCTTTGGTGCCGCTGAACGCGCAATATCCACCCTCATCCGCGCAAAAGGTCCAAGTAGACTGGGCTCCCATCCCCGACGGGAGCATCAACACGGCGAGGACAAGAAGAACCGAGCCAAGGCCGGTGGAGCGGGCAATCATGTGTTACTCCTTGTGGCACGTCGGTTGCCCACAGTTCCGAGGCCTGATCGCAGAGCATCTTTGCACGATCGAGCATGCTCTGCAGTAATCACTCCCCGCCGCAACAAACGTTGATCTGTCCAGCAGGCAACCGCTGGGCAGGTACGAAATTGAAGATGTGAGATGAAGCAATTCGAAACTCAGCAAGAGGCGTACCCGAGCATGGCTCCAAAATCCCATTAGTTTTCAGAAGCGACGACGCGGCAAAGCGTCTCTCATGTATGAATTACACGCTCCTAATCGACGAGAGGATTTCCGGCGTGTAGAGTAGAAAATCCGGCATGTAAGAATGTCGGAATGTGTATAAGTGCGAGGCAAGGTAGGCCCGGGCCGAGCACGCCTATGCGCCTGTGGCAAAAATGTCGTCTCGCTTTTTACTTTTTTGAAACCGGCGCGAGGCCACTTTGCCAGGCGGTTGTCGTTTTCACGGGATGGATTGCGCCATCTTGCGCGGCCGACCCCGCGAGTCGGGACACATCATGACACCAGGCTTCATCCCAACCGCGCGCTTGAAGAGAGTCCGGGCCGCTCTCTCGCCGTTGAGTCTGAGGCGTAACATCGCGTCCTAGGCAGACATAAAGCCAGGCGCTCAATACGGCCACTGCACGGTGCCGATCTGCCCGCTCAGCTCGGTCTTGATCGCCCGAGCCTGGCTGATCGTGGTCAAGAAACCCTTGTCGGACCACCATCCGGACAGGTTGGCATTGCGCACCGGCTGATAGGTGTTGGAGTCGATGAAGAGGTTCGAGTACGTGATCCCTGCGGACCCTGTCACGCCTCCCGGCCGGTCGCCATAGGGGTTGATGCAGCTATTCAACGTCCAATCCTTGAACAGGTTGTGATGGATCGAGACGTCGTGCAGCGCATACTGGTTCACGGAGCCGGAGCGGCCCACCCAGTCGGAGAGCCGCATGCACTCCCGGTTCCCCACCAACAGGTTGTTGCGGATCTCGACGCCCCAGCTGTTGCTGACCGCCACGCCCTCGGCAGCATTGTTGACGAGCACGTTGTTCTCCACCAGCGCGGGCCCCCAGGTCAGCTCCAGATGAAGCCCGCGGCCCGGGGAGACGCCCGGATTCGAATAGTTGTCGTGAAAGTAGCTGTTGCGCACCACGTAGTTGAAGTTGTCAGCGTCGAACCACAGCCCCGGACCGTTGTTCTCGTAACTCTCCATGTTGTCGACCACCGCCCCCTGCGACCCCATGATCTTGATGACGCTCGACGAGCTTCTGCCATCCAACAATTGGGGACTCGTATAGTTGCCCCGGAGCACCACATCGGTCAGACGCAGCCCGCTGACGCCCACAAAGCGGGGATCCGTCGGGCCCGTCGCCCCGTTGCCCTTGCCAAAGGCGACCAGTGCATGAATGTGGTTGTACTGGAAGGTGCTCTTTATGACGGTGACGCTATCGTCCACGATCATCAGCCCGGTCTGTCCCGCCCGGTCGAACAGGCAGTCTTCGATCTGCCATCCGAGTCCCGCACGCACCGCCGCCGCGGCGTACTCGGTGCTGTTGGGATCGGCGTAATCCCGGAAGATGAGGCCCTTGACGGTGATATAGAACTGGCCCCCGGTCGACCGCTTGCCTCCAAACCACGCGGCCGGCTGGAAGGTGTAGCGGCCGCCGGTGAGAACGACGCCGCCTCGGTTCTCGGCTTGAAACACGATCGGCTTACCGGATGCGCCGGAGTTGCGCACGACGATCGATTCCTGATACGTGCCGTTGCGAATCGTCACCACGTCTCCCGCGACCGCCACCTGGGCGGCCTTGTTGATGGTACGGAAGGGCGCAAGGCTCGTCCCCGCATTGGTGTCGCTGCCGGTGGTCGCCACGTAGTTGGTGACTCGGTCAGCGCTTGGCTGTGACAGGACGTACGTCCCCTGGGCGAACCCGCGCGCGCGAATGCCCAGGATGACGGCGCCAAAGTCCACCGTGTTGCTCGAGGAGCCTAGTATCCGGAGATTCGAAGGAGGCAACGGCGCGGACTGAGCGGCCACCCGGGACTGCTCGCACCAGCTCAGCGCGAGGATCAGCAGTACCGGCAGAATTCGGCGAAGGACGACGAGTCGTGGCCTATATGCTTCGGTATTGCTCATCACGTTCCTCTTCCAGTTCGCACTTGCGATCGGATTTAAAGAGATCTCCAGTACCAATGCGCGACTCAGGCGCGCGAGATCTTCTCTCTCCAAGCTCTCAGCTCGACGCGCAGTGCGCTCTGCACACCGGGCGTGAGGTCTCGGGGAATCAGCCCTCCGCCTGCCCTGATCCTGACGGGACTGACGTAGCAGAAATAGGTCAGCTCAAATTCACGCAGGCTTGCCAAAGGACGAAAGGATTAGTACGGCCACGGCACCGTGCCGATCTGCCCGTTCAGCTCGGTCTTGATCGCCCGAGCCTGGCTGATCGTGGTCAAGAAACCCTTGTCGGACCACCATCCGGACAGGTTGGCATTGCGCACCGGCTGATAGGTGTTGGAGTCGATGAAGAGATTCGAGTACGTGATCCCTGCGGACCCTGTCACGCCTCCCGGCCGGTCGCCATAGGGGTTGATGCAGCTATTCAACGTCCAATCCTTGAACAGGTTGTGATGGATCGAGACGTCGTGCAGCGCATACTGGTTCACGGAGCCGGAGCGGCCCACCCAGTCGGAGAGCCGCATGCACTCCCGGTTCCCCACCAACAGGTTGTTGCGGATCTCGACGCCCCAGCTGTTGCTGACCGCCACGCCCTCGGCGGCATTGTTGACGAGCACGTTGTTCTCCACCAGCGCGGGCCCCCAGGTCAGCTCCAGATGGAGCCCGCGGCCCGGGGAGACGCCCGGATTCGAATAGTTGTCGTGAAAGTAGCTGTTGCGCACCACGTAGTTGAAGTTGTCAGCGTCGAACCACAGACCCGGACCGTTGTTCTCGTAGCTCTCCATGTTGTCGACCACCGTCCCCTGCGACCCCATGATCTTGATGACGCTCGACGAGGTTCTGCCATCCAACAATTGCGGGACTCGTATAGTTGCCCCGGAGCACCACATCGGTCAGACGCAGCCCGCTGATGCCCACAAAGCGGGCATCCGTCGGGCCCGTCGCCCCGTTGCCCTTGCCAAAGGCGACCAGTGCATGAATGTGGTTGTACTGGAAGGTGCTCTTGATGACGGTGACGCTATCGTCCACGATCATCAGCCCGGTCTGTCCCGCCCGGTCGAACAGGCAGTCTTCGATCTGCCATCCGAGTCCCGCACGCACCGCCGCCGCGGCGTACTCGGTGCTGTTGGGATCGGCGTAATCCCGGAAGATGAGGCCCTTGACGGTGATATAGAACTGGCCCCCGGTCGACCGCTTGCCTCCAAACCACGCGGCCGGCTGGAAGGTGTAGCGGCCGCCGGTGAGAACGACGCCGCCTCGGTTCTCGGCTTGAAACACGATCGGCTTACCGGATGCGCCGGAGTTGCGCACGACGATCGATTCCTGATACGTGCCGTTGCGAATCGTCACCACGTCTCCCGCGACCGCCACCTGGGCGGCCTTGTTGATGGTACGGAAGGGCGCAAGGCTCGTCCCCGCATTGGTGTCGTTGCCGGTGACAGCAACGACGTACGTGATCCGGCCGAGCGTCGGCTGCGACAGCGTGTACAGCGTGATGCCGAAGCCGCGTGGGCGGACGCCCAACATGATGGCGCCAAAGTCTGCCGTAGGCGGCGGCGGCGGGCGGCGGGGGCGTGGACGTTCGGGCGACGATGCTCACGAGCACGCTCACCGTGAGGGAGGACCCGGTGGCGCTGTCCACTCGGAACGAGGTCTGATACTCTCCCACCGGCAAGGCGGACGTCAGGAAGGTCGATGTTACCGTGCCGCTGTTCGTGCCGTTCGTCGGCGAGACGCCGAGCCACGGAACAGTCGGCGGCACAACCGACCACTTCAGCGCACGACTACCCGCGTTGCTGACTTGCACGGCTTGGGCCGGCAGGTTGTCGCCGACATACCCCTGGAGGGTCAAGGAAGTGGGCTTGACGGAAAGCACGGGCTGCGCGGATGCCCACGACGGCACGATCAGTGTGGCAAGGACAAGAACGAACGACCTCGAGAGACGGACATTCATGTGTGCACCATGTGCTGACGTCAGTTACTTCCAGCTCCCCGACCCTCGAAAGTGACCTTTGAGGCGCAGAGGTCGACCGCTATCTGTCAGCAGGCCGACTATCTATAGGTCAAACTGGAGTTGCCCCAGAATCTGGGGAAGCGCGATTAGTCGTCTATGGGGCAAGAGGGCTGCCGGAGGGTCGGGCCTAAATTGCGGGGAGTTCTGCGAGGGGCGTCACCGACTGGGAACGCTTCTGCTGAATGGATTACACACTCGTAATCGAGCCTTCGGGGCGAAAGGTTCATCGCGGCCGTTACTGCGTTCCCGCCCCGTTCACTTGGAGTTAGGTTCATCAAGAGCACATTGCATGGTGGCCGTAACATGCGCTTCACCCTTTCGTCAGTTTGAGCCACCAGGCCACAAGCCGGGGCCGTTGCTCTCGTTGCCGCATTTGAGGAAGGGGGCCGGACCGGACTGAGCGTCGACCCGGCGACGTTCGGACCCGCTTAGCGCGAGGATTAGCATGGAACAGCAGAATCCCGCCAAAGCGACGAGATGTGATCTGACAGGCTCCGAGTGTCCGCATCACGTTTCCTCGGCAAGCCGACCTCCTGACGGTGAACGGGTAGGATCCGTTCCATGAATCATGATCACCCACGCCGCGCTTGGGGAGCTTCAGCAGCGCGTGGAGAGCAACGCGCGTCTTCCAGAGTTTGGCTTTGCTGCCTTATCGAACCCGGTTCGGCGGAAGGGGTGAAATGGATCGAAAGGAACCACCAGGAAGACGCCCGCAGCTTCGTGACTACCGCGCCTGGGTTCGGATCACACCGAGGGTCCCGGCACAGTGAATGTATACTGGCGGGAGAGTCTTGATGTCCTGGAATCAGTCTGTCCACACCTCGGCGGAGCCGCAGTCTGCCCGGTGCCAGATCTTATATTCTCACGCGATTTCGGGCTGCAGGGACACACGCGGGAGAAAGGGCACTGTAAACGTGAGGAAGAGATCAGAGGCGGCGAGAAACGGATGACGAACGAGAGCGACGTCGACCTTTTGACCGTCACCGGTCGACCTGAAAGTGCTGTGACCTCTCGGTTGCACAACTGGGAGATTTTCTTTCCGCCCAGGACGCGTGTCATTGCGCTGCCCAGCTGGGCGCGCCCGCGAGTGCTCATCCCCGCCACCTCGCTTGTTGAGCGCGCATATGCAAGTGCGTTCTACCCTGCTTTTCGGGTCACCGGACGCATACGTCACTGGTTTCTGCGTATCAAGGCGGTATTGGCCGTGGGCGCTAAGCGTTCACCCACGGACCATCCTCCCTTTCTCAGTGAATTTCTGGAGGATGTGCTCCCGCAAGCGAGGGTGCGAGCGGTACAGGTCGGCATGAAGGGATTTGCGCGGAAATGTACCCTTCAGTTAGCCGACGATTCAGGCAGCGTGATCGGATACATCAAGTGTGCGGAGTCCCCGCTGGCGCGGCAACGGCTCCGGGACGAGTTCGATCTGCTCGGCAGACTGCCCATTGGCGTCGGCCCGGTGCCGATCAAGTACGGTTCTATGGGATGCTTCGATGCTCTGCTTTTGGGCGTCGTTCGAGGGACCACGTTGCGCCCGATGATCTTTCCGCCTCTGCCGGTGCGCGAATTCTGCGGGTCGCTGATAGGAACTCAGTACTACGACTTCGAATCGCACCCATGGGTGCAAGGCCACGATTGTCGATCTGACGAGATGCTTCGGTACTTCGAGGTCCTGGCACATCGTAAGTGGCCGGTGGCGATCCAACATGGTGATTTCGCACCGTGGAACCTAATTAGAAATCCCGAGCGCGGACTTACCGCGATAGATTGGGAATATGGTCGCCATTCCGGATTTCCAGGTCTTGACCTCGCACAGTACATCTTGCAGGTGGCGTGCCTAATTCGCCGCTGGTCGCCGGCCCGGGCCCGTGAGTATGCGATCTCGCAACTCATATGCGACGAATACATTGCCGTGACGCGCAGAGAGGCTGCTGCGCTCGTGGGAATTGTCGCCTACGAGTCCTACCAGAATGCGACGATCGAGGGTCATCCGCCTACGGACTGGGCGCAGGTCTGGCGTCGTGGTGTCTGGGAAGAGGCGATATGAAGCCACCGCTGAAAGTTCTCATGTCTGCGTACGCTTGTGAGCCCGGCTGTGGATCAGAGCCTGGAATCGGCTGGAACCACGTTGAACAAGCGGCTCACATCTGTGAGTTGTGGGTGCTAACGAGGGCGAACAATCGGGTCGCGATAGAGCGACAGACCTCACACGAGCCGCTATCTGGTGTGAACTGGATTTACATCGATCTTCCTCTTTGGATGCGATGGTGGAAGCGAGGACCGCGAGGCTCTCTTCTGGACTACGGCCTATGGCAAATCGCCAGCTATTCTGCCGCCAAGCGTCTGCACAGGACTGTGATTTTTGATCGTATTCATCATGTCACAATGGGCGCCTACTGGATGCCTACGTTCCTGGCCCATTTGCCCGTTCCTTTCATATGGGGTCCCGTGGGAGGCGGCGAAACCACTCCGAAAGCTTTCTATCGGTCTTTTTCGCTCCGAGGTCGGCTTCACGAGCAGCTCCGGGATGTCGTGCGCTGGCTCTCCAGATTCCACCCCGTCGTTCGAGCCACTGCGCAGCGTGCGCGCATAGCTCTTGCGACCACCAATGAGACAGCCGAGCAGCTCCGGCGCATCGGGGCGCCACATGCTCAGGTGCTCTCTCATACCGCTCTTCCCCGCACCGAGTTCGAGAGACTTTCGCAGTTGCCGATCCGGACCGGCGAACCTTTCCGGGTGATCAGCATCGGGAGACTGATCCACTGGAAGGGTTACCATCTCGGCCTTAGAGCGTTTGCAAGTGTGAAGCGGAATTTTCCCGATAGTGAATACTGGCTCATAGGAGCTGGGCCTGAACGTAAGCGACTCGAGCACCTCGCGATCGAACTCGGTATCGCGGATTCCGTACGCTTCCGGGGAACTCTACCCCGGACTCAGGTGCTGGACACGCTCGCCCTGTCCGACGTTCTCCTCCACCCCAGCTTTCACGATTCTGGCGGCTACGTATGCGTAGAGGCGATGGCAGCGGGACGGCCGGTCATCTGCCTGGATTTGGGTGGGCCCGGAGTGCTGGTCACCGCGGACACCGGAATCAAGATTCATCCTCTAAACCCAGAGCAGACCGTTGAACAGCTTGCCCAGGCTATGGAGTTATTGGCAACGGACAGCCAACTCCGCTCCCGCCTGGCACTCGCGGCTCGGTGTCGCGTTCGCGATCACCTTCTGTGGGATGCCAAAGGTGCGATTCTTCACAGGCTCTATTCGCTCGTCGAGAAGGAGTCTGGAGCCGTCGCACCGGAACTGCTGAAAACCGCTCTCGCAGATGATCGCTGAACGGCACTCCCGGTACTCCTCCGTCTAGCGGGATTTGCCCCCCGGTAATCGCGTCGTCGCCCGGACTAGAGCTGTGCACCTGAGACTGGCCAGTCGCGGTCTTGTCTGCGATTACGAGCAGGCTCTCGCTACAATCGGCTGGCCGAGGGGGAGACTCGCCCACGCGGCAGTGTCTTGCTGCTTTCACGGTGAGAGGCATGCTGACTCGGGCCCCGCTCATGGTCCTTCTCGAGCGCGCTCCGGTAGGCTTCCACGAGCCTGGCCGCAATCGCGGGCCAGGTGAAATGGGCTTCCGCCACACGCCGGGCGCGCGCGCCCATCATCTGCAGCTCATCGCCGCTGAGAGTGCGCGCTCGCCTCAAGCCCGCGGCAATGCTCGAAACGGTCGCTTCCACAATGACCGCGGCCTGCGCGCGTTCGAGCTCGCCGAGCGGATCCGCCTCACGCGTGATCAGGCACGGCTTGCCCGCAGCTGCTGCCGCCAGCACCGACAGCGACAGGCCTTCCCATCGTGACGGGTGCACGAACACGTCGGCTGCGGCGAACAGGTTCGCTCTGTCCTCACCAAATGCGGGCCCGGTGAACACCAGCTGGGACGAGATGCCGAGCCGCTCGGCGAGTGTCGCCAGTGTGCGCCGCGAGCCGCGACCAGTCCGGACCCACCAGGACAAGTGCGGCCTCGCTGAGCCCGGCCTGCGCGAATGCCTCGATCAACAGGTCGAGTCCCTTCTGCCACGGATCCAATCGGCCGATGAACATGAACACCTGTCGGTCCCGGAGCCACGGGTCTGTCCGCATACAGCGCGTCCGGTCGCGATGCGCGAACGTCGGCGTCCGGCGGAAGACCATTCGGCACGACGACGATGGGCCGATCCACGCCGTGGCGCCGGATAACCTCGGTCTCGTGAGGGCTCACCGCATGGATGAATCGCGCTTCGTTCAGGTAGCGTCGCTCGAAAAGACAGTTGAAGACGGTCTTCTTCAGCCGACCTCGCCGCAGTGCCGCGGGAAACAATCCGCCGTGCACCGTCACGCAGTACGGGATTCCTGCGCGGCCGAGATGGGCCGCCAACGCGACATTCTGAGGTATGTGAACCGAGTGAAAGTGAACGATGTCGGGTTGCCACGCCAGGACGTTTTCGGCCAGGCTCTGCTCGAGATATCGCGAGAGGAGGCGCTGCCGGAGCGACCTGCCGACGTCGCGCGGAGACCGTCCTGGTGATGCGCAGCGCGAGTCGGCATCGCCCCCGAGGACATGCATCGCCGCTCGTCTCTCGAGAAAACGGCGACCGACTGGCCAATCTCGGCTTGCGCCCGGGCGAGGCAGTAGACGACCTGCTGGACACCATTCGCGGTCTCCAGGCTGAACGGCTCGTTGACGACGTGCGCGATTCGGAGCGGCATTGCGACCTACGTGGTCGGAGCCGTCAAGGCAGGCGCGCCGAGCACGGACTTGCGAGCACATTCCAGGCTGGGCACCGTGGCGGCGACGACGGCCGCCAGCAGGCCGGCGACCGCCCAGCTCGCGAGCTCGTCCCAGAGATTCAACCACTGCGAGAGGCTGCCCACCCAGAGCAGCACGAGATCGCCAACAAGGGTCGCCGACGCCAGCGACGAGAGCCGGTGCGCCGGCATGCGGGCCCATTCGACGAGCTGCGGGAGGGTCAGCAGCAGAAACACCAGTCGGTAATCGAAGTTGTTGGCCGCCGCGAACGTGCCCAGGTAGATGAGCGCCCCCGCATGCAGAGCGACAGAGCGAGGCCGTGGCAACCGTCGTCTCAGTCGCGCGGGGCGAGGCGGCGGTGGACCCGAACGGCGATCGCCGCCGCGATGAACCCGAGCGGTACAGCGGCGAGCAGTTGCTTGAGAGCCGCCGGACCGGCCCACTGTCGGCGCCCACCTGATGGTACAGGTGCGCGAGGCAGGATGCGGGCTCCGTAGGAGAAGTGCTGCCCCTGGGTGGCGATCTCGGCGACGTGCGTCGACGTCGCGCAGACTGTAGACGCAGTAGACGCCGAACACTGCCACGCAGATCAATGCGCCGACGGCCGCAACCCGGCTGCGCGCGACCACGAAGGCCGGCAACGCGAACACCGGGTACATCTTCGCGGTCGCGGCGAGCAGCACGAGAACGGGGCTGACGACGCGGGCAGGGCCGGGAAACGCGCGCCACAGAGGACGGAGATCGCGACGAGCGAGAACAGCGCGATGTCCATGTTCGCCCGCTCGACGGCAAACATGACTGCCGGCGAGCACGCGGCAAGCGCCAGCACGATGCCGGTTCCGACCGGCACCCGACCGACGAGGAGCACTGAACGACAGGAACATGGCACCGATCAGGACGGCAGACAACGCGAACGTGTGCGACTGATCGAGGCCGAGCACTCCCAGAAGGAGCCAGGGACGAAGATACATCAGCGGCCGGCCCCACGGGTCGCACGGATTCTCGTACAGCGGGTCGTAGCCGAGCCGCTGGCACTCCCAGGCGGCCGTGAGGTTGCGGGCGTCGAAGAAAAGCGATGGGCCGGATGGGACACCCGAGAATGGCCAGAGGTCAACGCCCCACACGAGCCGACCGGCGGCGATGATCGCCAGGTAAGCTGCGACGGCTGCGAGCAGTACCAGCCGCCCGTCGGCAGCTGGAAGCCATCCCAAAACGCGGCGGAGCGGCCTGACGAGTATGATTTCCGCGGTACCGGCTCGCACTTCGATGGTCATGGTGTCAGCCGCCCCGAACCGTGACGTTCATTGGTGTCCCGCTTGCCGGGGTGCTCGGCTCGGCTGCGGTGCCTGGGGACCGCCGCGCGGGCAATGTCCCGGGCAGCGGCCGATACAGGAAATAGCGGCCCACGCTGCGATCGAGCCGGTAGGAGTCCCTGAGCGCGTTCGCGACACGGGGGCCGAAGTGAAAGTCCGTCCACCAGAAGTCGAAACTCCGGTCCTCCAGTGGCACCACGAGCACGACGAGGTCGAATCGACGCTCAGCGATCCGTGCGATGAGCGGATCGACCCACTGCGGGTGGATCGCGATCGAGCCGCATGAGCATGAATGGATCCATCACCAGCGGCCGGCGGCCCAGCGCGACGCAAATTGACGGATCCTCAGCCAGCACCTCTTCGCCCGGTTGTACGATGCTGGCGACGAGTCACCGCGGAGCGTGTCTGGGTCTCGCCAGCCTTCCGGGCCGCCGCTGCGCGCCGCAGGTCGAAACCCACCGTCCGCACCAGGTCGAGGCCGGCTGCCCAGATCACGGCGATGGCTACTGCCAGCACAGTGGTCGCCGTCATGCGCGCGTCGGCACTGGCGGCGGCGCGACCCGCCAGATGCCCGACCGCGAGCGCCGTCAGAACGACGAGGTCGAGCAGTTGGTTGAAGCCCGGTTCCCACATCAGCGTAAACGAACATCAGCAACAGGAGCGCATAACCCAACGCGATGTGGAATATCGACAGGTGGCGCCAGCCGTTCGACAGCAGCGCTCCGAGCACCGCCAGCGGGAGCAGCACGACAGCTCCATGGGCGTGGCCGAGGAGGTTGATAGAGAACCTGGTTGGGGCCGCGCCAGAGAGAAGCCGCGCCGTGGACACCCGCCAACGAGAACGTCGAGCAGGTGCTCCGATAGGCCGCCTCTGGTGAACAGTTGTACGGCACCCAGCAGCGCCAACGCGCAGTGACAATACACGCTACGGCGAAGATCGCGGCGCGATCGCCACTGCCGCTCCATCGCCAGCCAGGTCGTGATCGCCGAGAAACGCCCACAGTCGCCGTGAGCTTGCTGGCGATCGCGAAGCCCGCCAGGACCCCTGCGATGATCATCTGCGGTCGGCCGCGGGCGCGTAACACCGCTGCCAGCGCGCCGGTCTGCAGCACCACGGGCAGGAGATCTCCGCCGATGGTGGTGCCGGCCTGCAGCCCGGTGTCGGTCCCGACCACGACGGCGGCCAGCGCCAGCCGCCACCGGCCACGGGCAGGAGGAGCTGCGCAGCACGACGACCACAAGCGCCAACAGAGCGGCCATGAGGACGGCCGCCAGCAGCTTGCCACCGACCAGGGGATCACCGACGATGCCCGACGCCAAGGCGTTGAGCAGGATCGGCAGCGGCATGTACCGTGTGCCGGCGTAGTGTTCGCCGTCGAAAATCGGGGGATACAGCTGGCCACCGCGCGCGCCCTCCGCAACGGCGAGCCAGACGCCCTGGACATGTGTGACGCGATAGTCGTCGCTGACGTGAAGGGCGGTCAGGGCAAGCCATCCAGCCACGATCGCACCGGCCACGAACCACAAGATAAACGCTCAGGGGCCGCGGCAGCACAGGCTGCGGTTCGTCAGTCGCCCCACGTCGCACCGGATCGAGCATTACCTGCCCGGCCACCGCAACACTCTTCCGGGGCCGGTCCCGCATTTCGTCCATTGGAAACTGGTTTCAAAATGGGACCTGGTTCTCGTGCGGCGTCGGCGCGCCGCCGTGAGCTCGGTACGCGCCACGCATCTCCAGCATCTTGATGTGAATCAGCTCGGGAATGACCGTAAACAGATACCTGAACTGCTGGACCGTGGTGATGTCGTCTTCGTATGTCAACTGCACCGGAACTTCGACGACGGGAATGCCAAGGGTTCGACTGCGGATGAAGATCTCGATGTCGAACAGGAAGCCGTCCGTGTAGAGCTGCTGGAAGATCCGCGCGGCTGCGCTTCTCGAAAACCCTTTCAAGCCGCTCTGCGTGTCTCGCGTTGTCAGCCCGAACAGCAGGCGCACGAGGGTATTGAACGCGATGCCGCCGCGATGGCGGCGATAGACGTATTTCACCAGTGCATTGTTGACGACGTACACCGATTCCGGCAGGCGGCGATTCCCGACGACGAGCGGATGTCCCGCTTTCCAGACTCTCCAGCACCGACAGCAGGTTGCCCTTCGAGTACACCATGTCGATGTCGGTGAAGATGATGTACTTGCCTCTCGAGTTCAGGATGCCGTTTCGAATCGAGTATCCCTTCCCCATGTTCCGCGGGTTTCGCAGCACGCTGATCGACGGCACAGTGGCTTCCAGACGTCGCAAAATCGGGAGCGAGTCGTCCAGACTTCCGTCCTCAACGATCAGCACTTCGTAGTCGCGACTGATGCCATCGAGGAACGCGACGAGCTCGAGGAGCCTCTTTTCCAGGTGCCGCGCGGCGTTGTAGCAGCCCACCACCACTGACAAATGCGTGGTGGCTCGACGCATCAGCGGTGAGTCGACGTCACTCGGCAACATTGCGACGCCTGATGACAGCATATTGACCCTCAGGAAATCAATCGCGCCGGGCGAGCACGACCAGTGCATCCGAACGTCGGCGCAGCCATTCGACAGCATTGATGACGCATACGGCCGGCGCCAAGGCGTAAGCCTGCGTCCGGCCGATGTCCCCATCGTGCGTCAGGCGGTCGATGATCGTCCGGATCGGTACCTCAGGGAGGTACCGAAAGTCGACCAGGGCGAAGCCGTGGCGGTGCAACCAGAGCTGCAGCGACCGCCGGTCGAAGTACACGGCATGGGGAAATTCGTAATCAGTCTGCCACAACCGACGCATGAAGGTGGCGCCGAGACGCGGACTCACCCGGGCGAGCATCGCCGAAAGCCGATAGTACAGCCCCTCGGTGCTGGGAACTTTAATCACCCAAAGGCCCGCTGGTGCCAAGACATTGGCGACCAGACCTGCGAACGCCGCATGTTCGGTCGGTGGGACATGCTCGAGCACGTCGAGGGTGGCGACGAACGTCGGCTGAGCCCGCCGACGGCATGACCTGCTGCAGCGTTCCGTGCCCTACGACACCCTCACCCAGCATCTTGCGTGCGCCCGCGCAAGCGTGCTCGTCAGGTTCAATGCCAGCGACCTCGTAGCCTGCCTCCCGAGCCCGGAGCAGGAACGACCCGAAGCCACACCCCACGTCGAGCACGCGGGATCCGGTACTAACGTGGGGTCGCAGAAATGACAGGATTTCGGACGACTGCTCGTAGCGAAGGGCCGCCAACGGAGGTGAGATAGGCACGCAGGTCGACGTTCGCGTACTGACCCATCTTCGGTCTGCGGCGCGACATGGAGCTGAGGATCAGCCCGCACGACTGGCAGGTATGCGTGCACAATCCGTCCGCTACGCGGCGATCGCCAAAGCTGGTGCCGCCGCACCCCGGACACTCCCCTGTCACGCGCGTTCCGTTCGCCCGCTTCTGAGGGCCGCCAATCCGACCGCCTCCGTGTCGACGGCAGGCACTCGTGTGCAGCGAGCCAGTGTGAGATTCATCCCGATCATGTGCAGTTAGCGGGCTTCTGGAGGAGGAAGCTGCCGATAGCAAGCGCGTCCATGCCGGTGCCATAGAAGCAGCGAAGGGCATCGGTCGGGCTGCACACGATCGGTTCGCCCTTGACGTTGAACGAGGTGTTAAGGACACCCGGGATGCCCGTGCGGCGATGGAAGGCGTCAATGAGTGCCCAGAAGCGCGGGTTCACCTCGCGACGGACCGTCTGGGGACGGGTGGTGCGAATCGCCGGCATGCAGCGCAGCAGCGATCTCCGCCTCTCGGCCGGGGACGACCTCGAAAGCCATCACCATGAAGGGCGCGTCCACAGGATCGACCAGATACTCACCCGCCCTCTCGGCGAGAATCGAAAGCGCAAACGGCCGCCAGCGTTCCCGGAATTTCACCTTGTCATTCACCGTGTCGCTCATCGCCGCACCGCGCGGATCCGCGATGATCGAGCGGCCGCCGAGCGCGCGCGGGCCAGCTTCCATACGGCCCTGGAACCACCCGATCACTTTCCCTTCCGCGACTAGCGCGGCGGCTGTCTCAGCAATATCATCGCTGCGCCGGTAGCACAGACAGTTCCGACGCAGCACTGCCTCGATTGCTGCATCGTCGTACTCGGGGCCATACTGCACGTGCTCCATCGGGAACCGGCAGTCGTCGCCGGCCTGCTCGGCCGCCAGCATCGCCGCCCCCAGGGCCGCACCCGCATCGTACGAGAGCGGCTGCACAAACAGTCGATCGGCCAGACCGGCCCGGTGCAGCGCGCCGGTCATCTTGCAGTTGAGGGCGACGCCGCCGGCGACGCACAAGTTCCGGCTTCCGGTCTCACGCAGTGCCAGACGCGCGAGGTGGAGTGCGGCCTCCTCGAGCCGTTCCTGCACTGCGAACGCGATGTCACGGTGACGCTGCGTGAGCTCCTCATCGGGGGCCCGCGGTGGTCCAAGGCGGGCGGCAATCTTGTCGCCGAAAAAACGGCCGTAGCTGCGTCGCCCGTAGAAGATGGAATCGGGGTCGATTCGTACGCCGTCTGGAGTGAGCCGCAGAAACTCTTCGATGAAGGCGCGCACCGTCGTGTCCGGACGACCGTAAGGCGCGAGGCCCATCAGCTTGACCTCGCCTTCATTCGCGTCCCAGCCGAGGTACTCGGTCGCCGCGGAATAGAACCAGCCGAGCGAGTGAGGCAGTCCGAGGTGGCGCACCTCCCGCAGTGAGCGGCCCTCGCCCCGAAAAATCGACACGGTACGGTCCTCGCCGTGGCCATCGAACACCAGCACCGCCGCCTCACTCAGCCCGGAGCAGTAGAAGGCCGTCGCCGCGTGACACAGGTGGTGCTGATAGAAGCGGAGCGGCGGAATGCGGTCGCGGACAAACCCCCCTTCACGCAAGGCAAGGATCAGCCGCTCCCGAAGATTCCACGGGTGCAGGTGTAGAAGCGTCTGTAAGCCCGCGAGCGCCGCCGAGCCCATGGCCGGACGTCCCGGCACCGCCGCGGGGGCCTTCGAGCCCAGGTGACCCAGGCGGCTCGTGGCAAAGGAGCGCACCATCGACAGCGGCATGCGCATCCAGTTCACGTTAGCGTCCCATCCGAAGGCCAGGGAGTCGACGTCGCCAAGCGAGAGACCCCCGTCACGAAGACACCAGGCCATGGCGCGCACGGGGAATAGACCGCACGCCTGCTTCACGCGCGCGAAACGCTCCTCTTCGGCGAAAGCCACTAGCCGTCCGTCGCGCAAGAGACAGGCGGCCGGATGGACGACGTCCGTGGCGCCGAAGACCCCGAGCACGTTCATCCTGAGACCTCGCCCGGTCGCGCCAATGGCGCGGCATCGTCCGCGACCACGCCGTAATCGCGCAACAACTGACCAAGCGCGGCACTGCAGAGGAGTTCAGCCTCGCGATCCCGGTTGGCGGAGAGATAAAACGCCCGAAGCTCGGGGCGATCGCTCCAAAGCGACGCTTCGCTTGTAAGAGCGCGACCCGGGTGAAAGAGGATCTCGACGGTGCCAGAGGTCCCGGCGCGACGCAGGTGATCGAGCGCCACGCGCACATGTGCGAGGCTCATCGCTCCTGTGCCAAGCACCCCAACGAACGCCTCGGCGGTCTTCACGGAGTGCGCGTGGAGAGCCGGTCCCGCGCGGCGACAGAGCGCCCGCAGCACAAGATTCTTGGCTACGTTCACCAAGGGCGGCCGTGGCGCCCCCCGCGTAAGCGGCCAATAGAGCGGCTCGCGAGGCAGACGAATCGCGTGCAGCGGATATTCGGCGCAAAGACCCAGCAGTTCATCAAACACGGGAGGAAGAACATGGTAGTGCACGTGCCCGTCGACCGACAGCGGACCTCGATCGCCAAACACCTCGAGGAAGCGCTCGATCTGCCGTCGCAGTTCCAGCCGAATCTGCGCCCGCAGACGCGCAGCAGCGGCGCCCGCCAATCCATGCGCCCACAGCGCGACGAAGCTGCGACAGAACCGGCCGCGAGGGTCGACGAGCAGGTCCACGTCCGCCGGGGTCGAGAGAGGACTGCCCTCGACGAGGTTCAGGTGGAGGGCGATCGAGAGGCCGGGACGACGCCGGAGCGCCGCAACCGCATGCTCCCAGCCGGCACCATTAGCGACGACGCTGGTGCGGCGCAGCCATCCGCGATCATAACAGACCATGATGGCGTCGGTGATGCCAGCGGACAAGCCGCAGTCGTCGGCCTGCAGGATCGGAACGAGCCGCGGGGGGACAGGGAAAGGCGGCTGGACCGAGGACATGGACCACGCGCGACAGACTAATCTGCCTGCCGAAACCTTAGCGACACCGCGTCACGGGGGAATCGCCGGCATCCCGCGGCATCCCGCGGCATCAATGCGCCCGCCGGATCTCCTGTCTCTTGGAACGCGGCGCTCGCCACCTCCGCATTATGACACGAGCCCAGAGAGGGCCATTGGTCATGACGTGACATTGGGCGCTCAATCTGAAGAGCAGCCAGGGACGGCCACACGCGGTCCATCGTAACTGACAGGTGCCGTCACGGCCCCACGCCCGTGAACGTGGCCGTGGACCAGGGCGCGTGGTAAGCGGAAGGGATTCCTCAGCCCGTACACGACAATCCGCTTCGCATTGACGTCGGCGTGGCCGAACAACGGGTTGTCCGGCAGCGCGGCACCGGTATCCGGATCATCCGGATGATCATCCGTCGAGCATGACACGGATCACCGCTGGTCCGCAAGTCTGCGAACGCAGGGCGCCTCCTTCATTCAAAGGGTCGCCCCCCGGGTTCCCAAACTGGCCGTCGTCCACTGCCGTAAAGCTCGCGCCGTCCCCATAGCTCGCATGGAGCGCGCCGGTCGTCGCCAAACATCGGTGTCGATCGTGACGGGGAATTGCTGGAACCAATCCCCATGAGGGCTTGCTCGTTATGGCGGCCATGTAATCGGCCCGATCCGCCCGTGCTGCTCCCACCCCAGCGTCGTCCGCAGACCGCTGATGGTGCTGATCGCGCCAATCGCGCCGCCCCACCAGCCCGAGAGCCAGCCGCTGCGGATCGGCTGATAGACGTTTGCGTCGGCAACGACGTTCAGGGCGGCCAGGTCACCGGCTGCGATATTCCCGAGCCCCTCGATGGCGGCGTACTCGCGCCAGTCCTTGAATTGGTTGGCCTCAATTCGGATGTCCTTTAGCGGAAACGCCGCGCCGCGATCGAAATTGGACAGCACGATCCCACGCCGGTTGCCGTAAAAGAGGTTATCGCGGACGGTGACGCCGGCGCTGTTATCGATCCCGAGGCCTTCGTGCGCGTTGTTCGCGAACACGTTGTGTTCCACCAGTCCCGGCGCCCAGCTAATTTCGATGTGCAAGCCCGCCGACGCGGAATGCCCGACGCCAAGGTTGATCTGATCGTGGAAGTAGTTGTGTCGCACGATGTAGTCGTGGTTCGTCGCATCGAACCAGAACCCGGGGCCTCTGTTCTCGTACGCCTCGTTGTTCTCGACCAGCGCGCCTTTGGAACCCATCACCTTGACAACCGCCGAGCCCCCAGCGGTCGACATGGTCGTCGCGTAGTTGCGCCGCCAGACGTTATCGAGAATCCGGAGATTCCGAACGCCCTCGAAACGCGGGTCCGTCGGGCCGGTCGCCCCGTTTATCGGCCCCCAGGCAATGAACGCATGGTTGAATGCGTCCTGAATCGTCGTGCGGGTCAAGAGGATGTCGTCGCCTCGCAAATCGAGCCCGTTACGGCCGGGACTGTCGAAAAAACAATCCTCGATCTGCCATCCGGTGACCGCGCGCACGGCGGCCTGTCCGCTGGCCAGACTGGCGTAGTTCCGAAACGTCAGCCCTCGGAGCCACACGTAACCGTTCGCGGCGATCTTGCCGCCCGTCCAGCTCGCTGGCTGAAAGTGGTACTGGCCGCCGGTGAGCACCACCTCGCCCCGGCGTTCGGCTTGGAAGACGATGGGCCTCTCCGCTGTGCCCGCGTTACGTACCAGCACGGACCCCAGATAGCTGCCCGGGCCGATCGTCACGACGTCACCCGCAACGGCCACTTGCGCCGCCTTGTTGATAGTGAGAAAGGGCGCACTGCTCGTGCCGGGATTGCTGTCGCTGCCGTTCATGGCCACGTAGAAAATGCCACCCCTACCCGTGGGTGCCAGTAGGATGTACGTCCCCTGCCCGAACCCCCGCGGGCGGATGCCCCGCATCACCGCGCGGAAGTCGATTGTGGAGTCGGCCACCACAGCTCGGAACATCGACGGCGTTGCCTGCGCGTCGATGCGCACCTGGATAGACCCCGTGACGGCGACCACGAGAAGGATTAGGAGACGCACAGGACTGCCCTCGATCGCACGGATACAGGTGTCGATCCCGTTTGCTTCTGCGCCATGAGGCGCGTGGCCACCGATTTGATTTGCGACGCCCACAGGCTTTCCCGCATTGCGACGATCGCCTTCGGGTCGTACCCGTAGCGCCGGATCCCTTCGTCGCGAACCAGGTCGTCGACGAGGCGCTGTCGTTCGATCATCGGTGTCCTTTAAACTGACCGGCGGGCCGGTCGCCGGATCACGAGACGCACAGAATCCCTCTCGGTCGCATGAACACGGCCTTGTCATTCACTTGGCACCGACCGGACGGCAGGCGGGACGACGGGCGGCGATCCCTGCCTGGGCAGTGCCGAGGAAGGCGGAGAGTCCCGCCATTATCTTCGATCGTCGGCCCGGGAGCTACTCCACCTCTCGTGAATAAACACCATGCTCCCACCGCGCGCGCGCTGACTCCGCTTAAGCCATTCCGGGTGCGTTCCGCTTCGCTGGTTCTCTAGGAGCGCGTCCGTGACGGCGCCCGCCACGTACATGAAGGTGAGCTACGAATGCACTCACTCTGTCAGGACATGACCGCTTCCGTGGGATGGTATTGTCGGGAATTCTCATCACAGGATGCTCCGGAATACGGAAATGAACACCCCCTCGATCAGTCTGCCGCTGCGCTATGAGCCGCCTCCACGTTTCTGCCAATCAGGGGTTATATTCTGGTCAGACCCAGATTATCCTGACCCGACTTCCAATTGGCGTCGACAAATCGCATGGTCGCCCTTTTGCTTTCTAGCTTGCCGTCGCGTTTAACGGGCGAAAGGAACAGTCAAGTGACCTTCGATGAAACGACGAATTGGCCACACTCGCGGGCACGGCATACGGTCGACATGGTCCGGCTCACAATCACGCACCGTGCAGGCTGGTTCACGCGTGTCATCGTGATCGAGCACGACGACCTCGACACATGGATCACCAGTTCGAGAACATATGGGTTTTCACTTGAAGCCGAATCGCTGGGATCGTCAGAAGTCGGAAGGGCGTGAGTGGATACGCGGCTTCTTCACGGTCCGGCCGGCGGCCCAGCCGATGTCGGCGTGAGATTGCCGATGATCAGGTAGGCCTCCCCTGGAGGCAACGTGTAGGTGTCACCCGCGTCGAGCGTGACCTTCGCGCGAACCGCCGCAGTCAACGGGTTTCGGACCTCGAAGGACATCGCCTGGCGAGCCCGCAGCGGCATTGGCGTTCGCACCACCAGCGGCATGACCACGAATCGTCCGTCGTCGCTGATCGCTGCGTAAGCGCGCAGAAGACGTTCCGCAGCAAGGTGCGGCAGCAGCAGGTCGACATCAAACGGGTACCTCGGGAAGTTCCTGTTGCTGTTGTGACGATCGAAGTTCGGCAAGTCTGTCGGGAGCTGCCGTCGAACCGCAGACAGACCGTTCAGGATGGCCTCAATGCGTGGCGTGTCCCAGACATTCGCAGCGCGTCCGAGCGCACGATCCGCGGCGCCGCCGCCTCTCACACCTGCGCCGGTATGCAGCACGTACGTTGCCGCTCCCGAAAGCCAGGCGACGGCGGCGCCCATCGCCAGACGCAACGGATCGTCCTCCTGGTCGGCCGACGACTGTGGACCGATCGGCTCGTCCGAGGACCATGCTCCCCGCCAGTCGAACTGAACCTGCCAGGGATCGCGAACGGCCTCCCAGGCTCCCCACGCCTTCGAGTCCCCGCGTGTGAGGTGCATCGTCAACAGGTTGGCCGCTGAGCCATCGTAAAGCGCGTGGAGAGACGTCGAATCCAGCGGCGATGTCAGCGCGACAAGATTCGGCGTGTTGTCGCGCAGAATCTGTCCGAGCGCCCGGAGTTCTTCAATGCCGTCGCGGCCGCCGAATCCGTTCTGCCACCCCTCGTTCGCCACTTCGAAATACTGAATCTTGTGCTCGCGCCCGCGGGCCATCGCGACGAATTGGCGAACAACACCTTCGCGCGCGGCAGGAGTCGGCGTTGAGGTGACGCCGCCGAAGATCGTCCACTCGACCCGTAGGCCGAACTTGTCATACGCCAGATCGGTCAAGCCGGCGATGGCGGTGTCATAGCCGTGGGCACGTGGATCGATGACGCGATCGCTCCAACTGTCGCCCGGCGCTCCAGCCACTCCGAGCACGCGGATGTACTCGACGCCGTGATCCGCCAGAAAGCGAAGATTGCGCTCGAGACGTGCCCGGTCGTTCGTGTAGGCCCACCCAGCCCAGAACAGCGTCGCGCCAATCCCGAGAAACGAGCCTCGATCGTCGACGAATGCTCGACCAGCCAAACGGATCACGCCCAAGGGTTTCGCCGGCGTGCTCGGCAACGGCTTCTGGAGGAATGCGGCGGTCATGGCCCAGACGACGAGGAGCAAACCGATCCGGGCCCGCTGGTGCTTGGTCGCCCGCAGTTTCATGAGATGTTCGCCTGCCGAATTCGTGCCACTCATTCGCCTGCCCTTCGAGGTGCAGTGGGTTGTGGCTCGAGGGACCGTGAGCTTTTGAACCCTCACGCCGATCCGTGCCGGTGGCATCACACGTCCCTCACACTCCACGCCGACCTTACGTGGCGCTCGATTGGCATGTCGGATTCTCAGTCGCCATTCGCATGATGAGGTGGCGAATGTCTGCGAGAACGGCCGGTCGTCCGAGCCGCCGGTTGAATAGGTCCATTTCCGGCGATCAGCCGACGGTGCCACCGCAGGATGGTATCGGACGTGACAATCGTGGCCACCTGCATGAATCGCCGGCGACCGCGCTGCGCGCCGACGTTCGCCAAGCGCCGCCGTTCCTCGTCTGTCAACCGCAGTCGACGGTTCCCCAGCTGCGCCTTAAGGATTCGGTTCTCCTGGCGCAAATACCCTATTGCCTCAGACTGTTCGCGTTGGAGCCAACCCAGGAGAGACGCGACGACTGCTGTGCTGAAATCACGACTCAGTCTATGTCACCGTCGACTGAATATTCGGACACTACGCGGGTCGCCCCAACGCACAGGCGATCTAGCAGGGTGCTGAAAAATGAAGGTTCAGTACCCGGTTCCCTTCTTCTGATGGTGATGCGCTCATCTCGATGATTGAAATCTCTCTGTCCCCATCGTCGTCACGCTCGTTGCACCACGAGATTGCGCCAGCGCACCAGGTTGTAAGCGGCCGCGCCGAAGCTAAACAGCCAATCGACGAGGCGGCCACCGCGGTGGCGGAGTTTGCGGAAGAGCGCGACGGTCTTCAGCCAGCCGAAGGCTTGCTCGATCAGCTTCCGCTTGCGCTGGCTCAGGGCATAGCCCGGATGACGCGTCGTGCGACCGTCAATCGCGCTCCCGCCGGGCCCGGCGTATTGGGCCACGTGCGGCGTGATACCCATCCGGCGCACGGCCCCGACCCAGGCGCGTCTGTCGTACAGCTTGTCCGCGGCCACGGTGAGGCGGCGGCGTGTCAGCGGCAACTCGCCCAGCATCATGATCGCCGCGTCGCGTTCGCCGGTGCCGCTGGCATCCGTGACCGCCGTGTCGATGATGAAGCCATGGCGATTCTCGGTCAGCAGATGCCCGAGATAGGTCAGCTTCGCCTCGTGACCGGTCCCTTTCTTATACAGCCGCGCGTCGGGATCCGTCGTCGACTGATGGGTGTCGTTGCGCCGCATCTGCCCGTGGAAATTCACCGTCGGATTCTTCGGATCGTCGGGCGGCGTCCGGTCCGTGGGCCCTTGGGTTTGAAACTCTTGTGGCTGGCCCAGGCCTCGAGGAGCGTGCCGTCAACGGTGAAATGCTCGTCGGACAACAGGCCCTCCTGTTTGACGGCAGCAAGCACTTCCGCAAAGAACGCGTCTGCGATGTCGCCGTCGAGGAGCCGGTCGCGATTCTTCGTGAAGGTTGTGGCGTCCCAGATCGGATCGTCGAGGCTCAGACCGACGAACCACCGGTACAGGACACTGTAGTCGAGCTCCTCCATCAGGAGGCGCTCGCTGCGAATGCTATCCAGCATCTGGAGCAGCAACGCGCGCAGCAACTGCTCGGGCGGGATCGACGGCCGGCCTATCGTCGAGTACAGCCGGTCGAACCGGGGCGACAGCGTCTGCAACGCGGCGTCGGTCATCCGACGAATCGGGCGCAACGGATGGTCCGCCCGGACACGCGCTTCGGGCGTCACATAGCTGAACATCGCGTCGTGACGCGGATCGTCACCTCGCATAGGCACGCTCCCTTCCCGATGGTCGGAAGCATCGTAGTACGCCGGGATCAACATGTCGATCCCTTTGAAGTCACTTTTTCAGCACCCTGCTAGTGGGGAAATCAAGTCGCGGAAAGCGATTAAGGCTAACCCAGGCGTGGCGAATTACGCGTCTCACGATTTCATGCGGGCACATCACGTTTCGTTCGACAGTGTTGCGAGAGCAGTCCGGTCAGGTGTCGGGGCAAGTCCTTCAGGATCCGCGGGGCACAAATACGTTCCTCACTAACGAGCCGATTGCTGCGGCTCGTCAATTGTTTCCTGCTAAGTGTTGTAAAGCAAATTGTGTCGTACGCGCAGAACGCACAAACCCTACGCGTGCCGCGTACTACTGCGCACCAGCAGTCTAGGGACGTCGAGAGGCGCATTGTCGCACGCAATTGCGACATTCGTGGGGCATGAAGAGCCGAGTGTCCACAACACCTGATCATGCCATGTTACGGTGCCACGCCGCTGAACGTGGCGGTGGCGCGGGTGGAGACGTTGTGGCTGGTGACGACCAGCCCGACGTGCACGGTCGCGGCCATCGAGATGCTGTCACTCCCGATGAGCGTCCAGCTGGTCCCGGTGGTTGACCGGTACGCCGAGACGGTCGAGCCGCTCCGCACCAAACGCACCCAGGATGGCGCCGTACCCGCGCCGCCCACGGTGGTCGCGCTCGAGCCGTCTGTCGTGACCCGGCGCTGGAACGCCAGGCCATTCGCGGGCGTGACGGCCACGAACGCGTTCCGCGAACCGGCCCCTAGGGTCTCGCGCATCATGACCCCGGCCTTGGCCCACCCGCTCGTGTTCTGCAGCGACGCCACCTGCGCGATGATCTCCCCATCCCCCGTGAGCATTCGATACGCGAAGTGGAACTGATCCGCGGTGCCCCAGATATCGGCACCCGCACCGTTGAGTGTGAACGTGCCCGACGCATACGTCGCGCTCCCGCCGACGGCCGGGCTCCCGATGTCGGTGGCCAGCCACGGCGACGGGAGGGCCACCGCTGCGACCGTGAAACTCACCCCGTTACTCGCCACCCCGCCGACCGTCACCACCACGGTCCCCGTGGTCGCGCCACTTGGCACCAGCGCCACAATGCTGGTCGCGCTCCAACTCGTCGGCGTGGCCTCCGTCCCGTTGAACCGGACCGTGCTCGTCCCTTGCGTCGCCCCAAAATTCGTCCCCGCGATCGTCACCGCCGTTCCCACGGCCCCCGACGTCGGCGTCAGGCTCGTGATGCTCGGCGGCGATGAGCCTGTCGCGTTGGAGACGGCCGTGCCGCTGAACGTGGCGGTGGCGCGGGTGGAGACGTTGTGGCTGGTGACGGCCAGCCCGACGTACACGGTCGCGGCCATCGAGATGCTCTCACTCCCGATGAGCGTCCAGCTGGTCCCGGTGGTGGACCGGTACGCCGAGACGGTCGAGCCGCTCCGCACCAAGCGCACCCAGGATGGCGCCGTACCCGCGCCGCCCACGGTGGTCGCGCTCGCGCCGTCTGTCGTGACTCGGCGCTGGAACACCAGGCCATTCGCGGGCGTGACGGCCACGAACGCGTTCCGCGAACCGGCGCCCTAGGGTCTCGCGCATCATGACCCCGGCCTTGGCCCAGCCGCTCGTGTTCTGCAGCGACGCCACCTGCGCGATGATCTCCCCATCCCCCGTGAGCATTCGATACGCGAAGTGGAACTGATCCGCGGTGCCCCAGATATCGGCACCCGCACCGTTGAGCGTGAACGTGCCCGACGCATACGTCGCGCTCCCGCCGACGGCCGGGCTCCCGATGTCGGTGGCCAGCCACGGCGACGGGAGGGCCACCGCTGCGACCGTGAAACTCACCCCGTTACTCGGCACCCCGCCGACCGTCACCACCACGGTCCCCGTGGTCGCGCCACTTGGCACCGGCGCCACAATGCTGGTCGCGCTCCAACTCGTCGGCGTGGCCTCCGTCCCGTTGAACCGGACCGTGCTCGTCCCCTGCGTCGCCCCGAAATTCGTCCCCGCGATCGTCACCGCCGTTCCCACGGCCCCCGACGTCGGCGTCAGGCTCGTGATGCTCGGCGCTCCCGCCACCGTGAAATTCATCCCGTTGCTCGCCACCCCGCCGACCGTCACCACCACGGTCCCCGTGGTCGCGCCACTTGGCACCGGCGCCACAATGCTCGTCGCGCTCCAACTTGTCGGCGTGGCCGTCCGTCCCGTTGAACCGCACCGTGCTCGTCCCTTGCGTCGTCCCAAAATTCATCCCCGTGATTGTCACCGCCGTCCCTACGGCCCCCGATGTCGGCATCAGGTTGGTGATGCTCGGCGACGGTGGGCCTGTCGCGATGACGACGGCGGCGCCGACGAACGTAGCCATCGCGCGGGTGGAGACGTTGTGGCTGGTGACGGCCAGCCCGACGTACACGGTCGCACCCATGAAAATGGTGTCACTCCCGATGAGCGTCCAGCTGATCCCGGTGGTGGACCGGTACGCCGAGACGGTCGAGCCGCTCCGCACCAAGCGCACCCAGGATGGCGCCGTACCCGCGCCGCCCACGGTGGTCGCGCTCGCGCCGCCTGTCGTGACTCGGCGCTGGAACGCCAGGCCATTCGCGGGCGTGACGGCCACGAACGCGTTCCGCGAACCGGCCCCTAGGGTCTCGCGCATCATGACCCCGGCCTTGGCCCAGCCGTTCGTGTTCTGCAGCGACGCCACCTGCGCGATGATCTCGCCATCCCCCGTGAGCATTCGATACGCGAAGTGGAACTGATCCGCGGTGCCCCAGATATCGGCACCCGCGCCGTTGAGCGTGAACGTGCCCGACGCATACGTCGCGCTCCCGCCGACGGCCGGGCTCCCGATGTCGGTGGCCAGCCACGGCGACGGGAGGGCCGCCGCTGCGACCGTGAAACTCACCCCGTTACTCGCCACCCCGCCGACCGTCACCACCACGGTCCCCGTGGTCGCGCCACTTGGCACCGGCGCCACAATGCTGGTCGCGCTCCAACTTGTCGGCGTGGCCGTCCGTCCCGTTGAACCGGACCGTGCTCGTCCCCTGCGTCGTCCCCAAATTCGTCCCCGCGATCGTCACCGCCGTTCCCACGGCCCCCGACGTCGGCGTCAGGCTCGTGATGCTCGGCGGCGGTGTCGCGAAATTCGCGGTATACGTTCGCGGGGACGAACCGGCAACCACCGGATGACTTTGCGCGCCTCCATCCGACCACGAGGCGAACTGATAGATCGTGGAGTTCACCGTTTGCGGCGACACCGCGCTGATCGAGTTGGTCGAGCCGCTAATGACGGTGCGCGTGAACGGCGCGGTATCGACGAAGCTCCCGACCGCCAGCTGCAGACCCGAGGGGTTCGACTGAAACGTCAGATCGACGACCCGGGGATAGAGCAGCACACTCTTCGTGTCTGGCAACCCGGTCGAATCCGTCGCGGTGAGTATCAGCTCCAAATACGAATAGTACTCATGATCGGGCGCAACAAACGCACCGCTCGCCACCCCCAGAAAGTCTTGGATGGCGTGCGTATGACACGTGGACGGACAGTGATGGATGACCAGCGACCACGTCAGGCGAGAGGCGGGCATCTGCCCGTCTTCCGGATCGACGGCGCTTCCGGAGAAAGAAATCACGTCCCCCACACTCCATGTCGCGGTCGCCGACGGCGTCGCGATCGTCGCGGTGGGATACGCATTGTCAACCGTGATGAGGATGGAATCGATCTCCGATAAACCCTGATCGTCGGTCACTTTCAACTGGACCAAGTGCGCACCGCTTCCGTACGTGTAGCTGGTCTGCGGTCCCGTCGCATCGTTGAACGAGCCGTCGCCATCAAGGTCCCAGGCATACGCCAAGGCTTGACCCTCGGGATCGCTCGACCTTGAGCCATCGAAGGAGACGGACATCGGCGCGGAGCCGACCACCGCACTGGCATCGATCTCGGCGGTTGGAGGGCGATTGCCGCTGAAGTACCGGACGCGCCGGATCGTCCCTTCATCCAGTGCCACGTAGAAGAGATCCCCGCCCGGACCAATCTGCAGTTGAATGGGGCCCTTCGCACCGGCGACGAAGGTCGCGATATGGGATGGATCGGGGTCGCCGGAGACATCCTTGAACATGACCCAGATGCACTTGCGGGAATAATCGGCAAAGAACAGGGCCCGGTCAAAGGCCGTCGCATAGCTGCCGCCTCGATAAAAAGCCATGCCCGAGATCGACGAACTCCCGGTCGTGCAACTCTCGCCTGGCACTACGTTATCGGCGTGGTTGTAGGTATAGAAGGGCGGCGTCACCACGCCGGCGGTGTTGTAGAGGCCTTGGCAGATGCCGAGATTGGCTGCAGCATACCCTCCCTGCTGCCCCCCGCCCTCGTAACACGGCCACCCGAAATTCTGGGCGGCCGCAATCGGATCAAGAACACGGTTGATTTCTTCCCAGGTCGTCAAGCCGACGTCGCCCACCCACAGTTCACGTGTGCCAGGGCGCGTGGTAAAGCGGAAGGGATTCCTCAGCCCGTACGCGACAATCCGCTTCGCATTGACGTCGGCGTGGCCGAACAACGGGTTGTCCGGCAGCGCGGCACCGGTATCCGGATCAATCCGGATGATCGATCCGTCGAGCGTGACCGGATCACCGCTGGTCCGCAGGTCTTGCGAACGCAGGGCGCCTCCTTCATTCAAAGGGTCACCCCCCGGGTTCCCAAACTGGCCGTAGTCCACCGCCGTAAAGCTCGCGCCTTCCCCACCGCTCGCATAGAGCGCGCCGTCTTCGCCAAACATCAGTGTCCCGATCGAGTGACTGGGGAATTGCTGGAACCAATCCCCGATGAGGACTTGCTCGGTGCCGGTCATGACGTTGCCATTCGCCTCGAGCCGCGAGAGCCGGGCACTGGCGGTACACCCATTCGTGGTGGGACCCGGTGGTGTTGGGCAGTCATCATTCCATTTGGGTGCGGGTCCGCCGATGTCTCCGTCATAGGTGTACAGCACATACACGTACGGCTTAATCGGAAAGGCCGGATCCAGCGCCATGCCCAGGAGCCCGCGATCCCAATAGTTGTAGACCTTCGTCCTCAGATCGGCGAACAGCGTCGGGGTACCGGCCGAGAGGCTCGCGAAGACCTTGATGACTCCGCTTTTCTCGGCGACGAACACACGACCATCGGAGGCGAAACTCATCGCGGTGGGTGCGGTCAGCCCCTTGAAGACGATGCCGTCCAGAAACGTAGGATTGGCAGTTACGAATGACCATCCGACGGAACTGGTCATCGCGTTACCGGCGAGGTCCACCGCTCCGCTCAGCGTGGCCGTGTATGTGCTTGTGCCCGGCAGATCGTTATCCGGGTCCAACGTGGCGGTGCGCGTGGCGCTGTCGTAACTCACGGTGGCGGGGACGATCACGTTGTTCGCGTCGCGCAGCACGAAGGCGATCGACGCGGGCTGCACCGGTTCATCGAAGCTGGCCTGCACACTGATCTGCGTGGACACGTTCGTGGCGCCTACGGCAGGTGAATGATTCACGATCGAGGGCGGTTCTGCATCGCCTTGCGCCAACGCCACCGAGCTGGAGTGCCCGCCTTGCACCACCATCACGAGCGCGAGCGCCGGCAGCCACACCTCTCTTGCTGGCCGTCGCCGTACGGCACTCAACCAAGCCCGCCACTCAGCCCAGCACGGACCGGCCACACACGTGTACCGATTGACTGGAGTATTATCCACAGGCGTCGCGTGATCATTCATCTCAGTTGAACCATCCGCGGAGCACGATTCCCATACCGGAGCCACTGACCGCGTTCGAGTGGCCCGCGATACTCGCGATCCTCACGTAAAGCATTGTCGGCACAATCGTGTTTCAAATCCTCATTCATACGTGGTCGTCAGCATCCATCAGCCGTTAGGCTGGCTCGAATATCTCGACGACGTGCGGTGCACGCCGCCGAGTGCCGACTCAGACCGTCCTCCAGACCGCATCCACCTGCTGATGACGCACGTGGTCTCGACGTTTTTCCACGACCTCCACTGACGCGTCTGCCGTGCTCATCAGTTCAGCAGACTCCAATCGGTAATTGATGTGTCGCGTGAGATGCCGCCGCAGCGAACTGGAACTCGTCCAGGGTCTACGACGGCGGATCCCGCCCCTGAGATGGTGAACACTTCACTGGCGAGCGCTGCGCTTCTCCAGATACCGAAGCCGACGTCGGTCGCTCGACCGCCCAACCGGTGGGTACGGGCGATTGTGTGTGTGCAGGCGCTGTTCCGAGGAAAAACTCGCGCTCGAGTGACACACGGCACGTCTGGACAGTATGCATGAATGTGTCGTATTGGCCACACCAGGTGCAATCAGCAGCGCTAACGCAAGTTCTGTGCCTCAGCATTACCCGCGATCGATCCGCGACGCCACATACATGTTTCCGACCTTCGTACGGTCGAACTATTCGGGATTCTGGATGTTGCCGAACGTACAGTCGGCAAGGATGTCGGGTCACCGCACGAGCAGTATGGAATAGCGATGTCGTCGGTTGGGACTCCATTCATGAGAACTTCACCGGGCAAAGACATCTACGCTTGGCATCAGACCTCCGGAGCCAAAGGCTCACACAAAGGGTTCGCTGCTACTGTTCGGATGTTGAAACGGGTGTCGCCTTAGACTGTTGCGTATATGCCGCCGTGGAAGGTCGCCCACGCGCTGCCGCGACGGCATCGCATCCGTTCGGTCGAAGGAGCGCAATCCGAAAGGGCGCCGGACGTGGTGATTCTGAAGAACCTATCCACACGGGCATGTCGCCCGCGTTCAGAATCGGAGGGGCTTTGCTCGTTATCTGCAGATATGGTTCCCGCGCCGACGCGGCGACGTGGCGGCGGGTATTCGATGCGCGCGGTCGCCGACGAATTGAACCGCCGAGGCTTTACCACGCGCACCAGTCGGGTCTGGTGCTTCGAGTACTGTCGATTCTGCGCCAAGTGGCCTAGCCACGGGATATGGCCGGACCGTCGTATCCCACGATGCCGCAATTGCAACGAGAATAGTGATTGATGGGTGACGAACCGACCGCCGTGAAGCAGACATCGGCTGGTATGCCATATCGTGCCCAGGGCAGGCGTCACTAGGAGCGGCAAGAAGAAGACTTGGCCGCAGCCACGGCGAGTCGGGAGGTCGCGCCAAACACGAAGCGGCCGGTCACGCGATACCTCGTTCCCATACGTCGAGCTCCGCGTACACGCGCTCGGCGCGCCGGACGAGCGCAGCGTGGCACGAGGCCGTCTCGCGGCCGTCGGCGAACACCGTGCAGACTGCCCCGCCGGCCGGGATTCGTTCGCCTGGGTGTGGCACGTCGCGAACGCTGGCATCGGCGAGCCACTCGCGCGTGTCGCCCACCGCGACGTCTCGCCGCGCGAATACCACCGCCTTGCCCACGGCGGCAGCGCCGCGTCGTGCCCGCACGAGATCGAACTCAGGCAGCACGCCATTGGCGCAGGCCGCCGCATGTGCCCCGAACACCGAGAGACCGTACGCGCGCTCCACGAGCTCCATGGACGCGCACCAGCGCGGGTTCACTTCGATGGCGTACGGAACACCGTCACGGGCGACGAAGTCGATGCCGTTGAGGCCGACCACGCCGAATTCCTCCGCCACTGCGCGGGCAAGCGCGCCCGCTCGGTCCACGAGCGCCGCATCGCCCGTGTCGCCGGCCGCCGTAAGGATGTTCCCGCAGTACCCGGTATCCCGCGGCCCCGAAAGCGCGATCGCCGATCAGCTGACGTGACACGCCAATCGGCACCGCTCGCCCGCCGGAGGCGACAAACACCACCGATCCGGGCGTTCCATCCACCCACTCCTGCAGGTAGCAGCCACGCGGCAGGCTCGCGGCGCCGGGCCATGCTTGTACGCGGTGCCCGCCCCCTGAAGCCAACGGCTTCACGAGCCACGCTGTATTCGGTTTCAGCCGGACCTCGCGCCGCGGCTGCATCGAGATCTGACTGGAACCTGACACCACGGACGGGTCGGGCGAGAGGTACGGAATGGGCAGGTCGAGCGTGAGACGCACCTCGGGCACGGTGCAGCCCCGGGCGCGGAGCGCCTGCGCGACCAGCATCGGATTGCGCACGCGTCGGAGCACTTCAGGCGCGTTCCCCCACAGCACCCGCCGCACGGCGAGCGCACTGACGGCCCTGGGATGGTTCTCAAAGCTCGAGAGGTACACGACCGCGTCGTACTCGACGCTTCGGGCAGCGCGTGTGGCGGCGCGCGCGGTAAAGCGCCGCCCAAGCGATAGTGCACGCACCGATGCGATGCTGGTCGAGATCACCGAAGGCATCGATTGCCGTCACGACAAAGCCGGCTCGTGCCGCCGATTCGGCCGCCGCCCGGGTTGAGACGCCCGCGACGAGGACGCGCCTGGGAAGAATCTTTAAGAGCGCTGTGTCAGCGTCCGTCACATTACCTTAGGCGATCCCGAGGCGGGCGCGCGCTGGGGCCGGAGAGATCACGTAAAGATGGTCGAGCACCGTGCCCGCGCCTCCCGTATGCCCATCGCATCCACGAGCGCCGCCGATCTGCCGCCGGCAAGCCCGTCGGCAAGCAGGGCGGCTCCTTGGGCCGCCTGCTTGGCCACGGAGGCGAAGCCGCGTCAGCACGTGGACCGACCTATCCGCGAGGACGCCGGCGAACCGACGCGCGAACTCGTCCCGGACGCCGCCAACGCGCGCCAACCGTCCCGAAAGGATCACGTCGCGCGCACGCGGCACCGACACGGCAAGCGCCGCCACGGCCTTTACTGCGCTCTCGACGTACGCCTGCCCATGCAAGGCGGCCACGCGCCGTGCTCGGGGCCGCGAGCGTTCGGCTGGCGCTTCGGGCGCGCCGGCGATAGTGGCGGCGCCGCCGCCAAACAGGAGGCGCTTGGTGACCGAGCCGGCAAGAAACGCGACTTCGCCGTCGAGCGCCCCGGCACTGCGCACGCCGAGCGGTCCCGACGTTCCACCGGCCCCGTCCACGATCCTTCCATCCTGAACCGCAATCGCCGCCGTGAACGCGCCGCCCAACTCGAGCAGGATGAACGACACATCCCGCTCGCTGCACCCACGCCGCTCAGCCTGCTCGCGTACGGCCAGCGCGACGGCGCACACCTTGTCCGCGGTGCCCATGTCGACGCGGTTCACCTTCCGGTGCGCCGGCACCGAAGGCGAGGTGCACGACGCCCGGGGTGAGGACGACCGGCGTGGAGGAGCGCGCGAGCACCCGCATCAGCGACCGGAATCCTGCGATGCCTCCGGACTCGCCCTCGGCGGAGAGGTACGCCAGCCGAAGGTCGGCCTCTGTGAGATCGCGTGCCGCAGTGAGCGGGAGGCCATAGCCGGAAGGTCCGGCGACGAGGTCGAGCGGCGCGGCGGCGTCGAGCAACCCGACGAGCACCGAAGGGTGGGCAAGCGCCTCAACGTCGGGAGCGATAGATCGAGAAAGACGCTGCCCGTCGTCGAGCCCGCACACATCGACACTCACAGTGCCCGGGTCGATCCCAATCACGCGTGGCATCGGTTCGCCTCAGATGGAGCCGGTAGAGCCTCGCGGGCAACGTCGGCGATTGTCTCAGCGTCGAGCACGAGATCGTTTCGCTCGAACAGGCGGGCGATGCAGGCCTTGTGGATTTTCATCTTCAGCTTGCCCACGCCCAGGGCGCCGAACACCACGACTCCCTCGCGCTCCACGCCATCGTCGTTCACCTCGATCCCTTCGACCCGAGCGGCGGGACGGCATTGACGTCGGCGACGGCGCGAAGACCGGCGCGGCCGGCCCAGGCATCACGCGGAACGAGACAGATGCCGGCGCCGCCCGCGTTGAGAAGCAGCTCGGCGCCCTCGATCACGGCGGCTGCCTGCGAGCTGTCGGACATCTTGACCGCGCGTACCGAATCGCCGAACCGCTTCCGGAGTCCCTCAATAGCCTCTGTACGTTTGCTCAGGTCTGCGGGACGTGAGGACGACGTCGGCGCCGGCCTTGGCGAGGAGGCCTGCGGCGCGAACACCCACGGGGCCTGTACCTGCGGTGACCACAACGCGACGGCCCCGGACATCGCTCACAGGGCCGGCAGCCTGCAGCAGTTTCGCGACTGCGGCGACGGCGGTGGTGTTCGATCCGTTCGAGTCGAGCATGACCGAGACACGCATCGGTCCGAAGAACGCTTTGCGGACAGCGGCCAGGAGCCGCTCTCCTGCGGCCATGTCGGTCCCGCCAATGAAAATGGCGGTGCTGTGGAGATCCTTTGGTCCGCGCGTAAAGATCGCGCCGTGGACGAGGTCGCGGACTGCGTCCTCCTCAACGCCGCCATAGCTCATGACCTCGTCGGCGCCCGCGTCGAGCGCCGACCACGCGGTCGAAGACGCTCGGGTGCGGCGAGCTGTCGAGTTGCAGGAGCAGTTTGCGCACGGGCGGATGTGCGCGGGATGGGCATCGAGGCTCACCCCGTCAAAACCTGATGATCGTCAGACTCGAGACCTGTTCGGTCTTCGCTTCGGCGTCGCTCGGCGAATGGGTGCTTGGCCGTCTTCGCAGCCGCGATCACATCGTTCACGCTCGGCTTGTTGGCGAGTGCCCGCTGGATCGACTCCTTCGTCGCCTGATAGTTGTAGTCGTAGATCTTCTGGTCGTCCTTTGCGTCCCAGTGGATGAAGACGCCGACCAGAACGCAGTAGTCGTCCGCCTTGCTCGCGCGGGATGACGCCGCTCTCGACCGAGTCGACCACGGCGCGCGCGACCGCCGCCTGTGCCGGTCCGAACATCTGCACCGCCTGCTCCGCGCCCTTGATCGTCACCTTGTTGAAGAGGATGGTGTCGGGCTTCGCCGGCAGGTTCGGTGCCACGACCGCGAGCAGGGTGCTGAAGCCGTCCTTCTGGTTCGAGAGCGCGTGGGTGAAGGCCGCGCCGGCCGGGCCCGACTTCGATCCGATGATCAGGTCGATGTGCGCCACCTCGTTGCCGTCGCCGACCAGCGACTCGCCGACGAAGAAATCCGTGGCCATTTGGAAAGAACTCCCTTCTGGAAAAGCGAGCAGTCTTGACGAGATCCTGACGAAATGCTTAAAGCGATTTCAGCGATCTGGGAGGGCGTCCTCGCGCGCGGCGGGATGATATCCTCGCGCCCTTATGAATGCAAGCGCGGATTCAGCGCATGTCACTTCAAGAGCTGAGCACCTCGGGTTGGAACCGGACTCATTCGATGCTTGGTCATCAACACGACGACTCCGGCTGATGCGTCCATCGAGACGGACGTGCGCGCCGGATTTCGCCAGTCGGTGAGCCCCGGAACCGACCCGTCGAAGTCAGCCGATGTCGTCGCTTACGGAAGAGCGAAAACGAGCAGAGTTCCTCCGAGGTTGGTGTAGTCGTTCAGCGAACTGGTCAGACCCACGGCTCCGAGCCCTTCCGACCCTTTCGTCAGCCCTTCCGCGAGACCTATGGCGGCCCATCCTCCCACGCCGCTCAGCACAGCGACATACTGCTTGCCGTTGAGCATGTAGGTCATGGGGTTGCTGATGATTCCCGACGGCGCGTGGAACTGGTAGAGAAGCTTTCCACTCTCCTGATCGACAGCCTTGAACCAGCCGTCCAGCGTCCCGTAGAAAATCACGTTCCCTTCGGTGGTCAGCGGCCCACTGTAGGCCTGCCATGGCTCATTGAGAGCCCACTTCGTCTGCCCTGTCACCGAGTCAAACGCGATGACCCTTCCACGAACGTCACGTTCCGCAGGGTACATGTTCACGATGGCTCCGACGTAGGGGAAGCCGCTCTTGTACCTCACAGTGAAGGCCTGGTAGTCCATGCAGATGTGGTTGGTTGCCGCATAAAACAGCTTGGTGCGCGGATCGTAGGAAACGGGCTGCATGTTCTTCGCGCCCATCGCTGCCGGGCAAATCCCTTTGACGTTGACGTCGGCCCTGGTCATCTTGGTCGGGTCGACCACGGGTCGCCCTGTTTTCATGTCGATTTCCGATGCCCAGTTCACGGTGGGATCGAACTTGCTCGCTTTGAGAAGCTTCCCGTTCCGACGGTCCAGAAGGTAGGTGAAACCGTTGCGATCGAAGTGCGTGAGGGTCGGGACGGTCGCGCCGCCGACTTGACTGTCGGTGAGCACCATCTCGTTGATGCCGTCGTAGTCCCACGCGTCGTGAGGCGTCATCTGATACGCCCACGCGGCGACTCCGGTATCCGGATTCCGGGCGAAGATGGTCATCGCCCACTTGTTGTCACCGGGCCGCTGATCGGGGTTCCACGTCCCAGGGTTGCCCGACCCGTAATAGAGCAGGTTGAGCTGGGGATCGTATGTCTGCCATCCCCACGTGGTGCCTCCGCCGAGTTTCCACTCATCATTCATCCAGCTCTTCAGGCTGGAATTTGGTCCCGCGGGTTGCTGGGTCGCCCCGTCGACAGTCTTCGCAGGATCGAACAGGATGTCCTGGTCCGTCCCGACGCTGTATGCACGCCAGACCTGTTTGCCGGTATTGACATCGTACGACGTGAGGTAGCCACGAACGCCGTACTCTCCCCCGGAGATGCCGACGGTGACCTTGTCTTTGATGACCAGTGGAGCTGAGGTCATCGTCTGGCCCAGCTTCGGATCACCATTCTGAACACTCCAGAGAACCTTCCCGGTCTTCGCGTCGAGGGCGTAGAGGTGCGCATCCAGGGTCGTGGCGAAGACTTTCCCGTCCGCATACGCGACGCCGCGGTTCACCACGTCGCAACAGGCGACCGAGGGCGCGAGCTTGTCCTGATCGGGCGCGAACTTCCAGGCGATGCGCCAGAAGCTATTGAGATCGATGGCATAGACGTAGTTGGGGTAGGAACTCACCAAATACATCATGTTGCCGATGACGAGCGGTTGGCCCTCCTGGCCTCGAAGGGTGCCGAGTGACATCGTCCAGGCCACCTGCAGTCTTGCGACGTTTTGTGCGTTGATCTGGTTGAGCTTGCTGTGGCGGGTTCCTTGATAGTTGCCCAGCGGCATCACCCATTGGTTAGGGTCCTGGGACATCGTCTCGAGTGAACCGGCGGCCTGCTGACCGACGACGTGCGGGGAAACGAGCGGGGAAACAGCGGGGAAACGAGCGCGACCGGCGCACTGAGGGCAATCACCCAGAGCCAAAGGCGTCTCATCATCAGACCCTCCCTCGCTGCGGTTGTTCCGAAAGGCGCTATTCGTTCTCAGACGGCGGTCGGCCCACGGGCACCAGACCAAGGCTCCGGCCCTTCACATATCTGTAGATGCTGGTCATCTCTTCTTCGCTCAAGAACCCAGCCCAGCTCGGCATCCCCTTGTCATCTCTGCCTGTCATGGTCACGGCCAGAAACGGCCGCGTGGTCATGCCGATTTCCAGGGAGTGTCGAAGATTGGGCCCGAGTTCGCTTTGGGTGGCGTCCGTCCCGTGGCAGCGGAAGCAGTAAGAGTTGAACAGGGCATAACCGCGGAAAACATCTTTCGTGACCTTGCTGTCGCTGCCCTCGACAAAGAGCGGAAAGTCCAGGGTGATCTTCTTGCCGCCTTGAAGTGTGTAGGCGTAGGTCTTGACGTTGTTGGCTCGAGTCGGCACGTCCTTCAGCGACAGAATCCACTGCACGATGTCCCGGAGCTGAGCGTCCGTCAAATCTGGATGCGGCGGCATGCGCATTGTGCCCCAGCGACCGGAGCCGCCCTCCCGGATGCGCTGAGCGAGCAGGCTCGCGACATCAGCCTGGCCGGCATACTTCTTCGCGATCGCGTTGTATGCGGGTCCAACGATCGTGTGGTCAGCGGCGTGACAGGAGAAGCAGTCGCTTCCCTTGGTGAGCTGTTCGCCAGTCGGTGGCTTGTTAGCTTGCGGTCGCGCGTGTGCCCGGGGCGTCGCCTGGATCAATTGGGCGCCGAACATCGTGACGATGGATAGAGCAACGGTGCGTGAGAGGCTCGCGCTTCTGTTCAAGGTTCCATCTGCGTGTCACTGTTGTCACTTCGCCGCCAGCGAGCTCGAATCTGCAGGATCCTCTTGGGCTACGGTGTGTACAACTTGACGCCATCCTGCGTCAAGATCGCGGTGAGCTCCGACTGGCGCTCGAGGATCACTTGATCGAGTCGCTGCTTCAGAGCCTCGTCGCCATGTCGGACACCCATTGACATCGGGAAAACATACTGTTCTGGAGCGCCCAGGGTCCGGCTATTGGGCACCCCAACGAGCTCAAGATCGGGATAGCGGCGCAGAAAGCGGCCGATCGCCGGCTCCCACGTAATGAGCACGTCGATTTGCCCCTTGTCCAGAGCGTCGAGCATCGTTGCGGGGGACTCTCCCTCGTTGTTCCCCACTGCGAAGACGGTGGCGCGGCTCAGCAAGCCACGTATCTTCACACCGTCTTCAACCGGGGTTTCGCCTTCCAGTCCGATCTTGATCCGCTGAAGCACCGGGGAATCCATGCTCCTGATGTCGTATTTCCTGCCTTTTTTGAAAACGAACACATATGACGAGACGTAGTAGGGTCGCGTGGTCAGCTCTTCGCGGTTTCCATAGGGAATACCCACGACGACATCGCATTTCTTCGCGTCGAGGGTGCGCGACAGGAACTCCGGGAAGCCTCCCTGGCCGCGGGTGCTGGCCCAGACATACTCCAGCTTCTGATTGAGAGCCTTCGCGACCGCTTGAGCGATCTTGTTCTCGAATCCTTCGCCGGCTCGATTCGAAAAAGGAAGGTAATCGGGATCGGCGCAAACGCGGAACGATGCGCTCTGGGCAGAGAGAACCGACGACCCCAGCACCGCGACGGCCAGGGTAGACACGACACACATTGCTTTGAGCGTCATGACTCTTGTCTTACCGACCTACGCAGCCGGAAGCTACCACACCTGGACTTCTGACTCAACATCGGGCCGTCGGCACTGGCTCATCTCGCGGCGGCGTGCACCTGCGCGCGCCAGACGCGCGCGCCGTCGGTGCGGAACGGCCCTTCGTGCACGGTTCCCGACGAGCCTAGAGCGGCACGCACGCGTTCGGCGAGCCGGAGGCCGGCGTCCTCGCTCTTGACGATGCCGTACACGGCGGGACCCCACGAACTCTGTCCCACCCCCTGCGCGCCCCATTCCGCCATGCGGCGCACGAGTTCTCCGCTTGGGCCGGGCGCGAATGTGCCGCCCTGCGCCGGCGCGAACCAGCGACCGGTGATGACCTGGATCTCGGTTAGCGCGCGGCCGAACGTCGCGAGATCGGCCTCCGCGAGCGCCGGGAGCAAAGCCATCAGCACAAGATGGGCGATGCGCTCGACGTCTCGCTCAGCAGGCGACGGGAGGTTGGCGAGCGCCTCCGCTTCGGCGGTGCCGCTCATGCCCGATGCAGAGTTCGGGTACCGCGACGACGCACCGCCACGAAGGCGGGAAGGGCAGCCTCGCGAGCAGTGGAGCGACGCAGTCGCTCTCCGGACGTCGCCCGCCCTCCAGCACCAGACCGCCCCCCGCGAACGTCCATGTGCCGATGGCGGAGCGTCGCGCGCGTCCCACGGCGCGTGCAAGCGCCGGCGCGTCCGCTGGAGCAGCGTAGAGCTCCGCCAGCGCGCGTGCGACGGCCAACGCGAGCTGCGTACCCGAGCCAAGCCCCGCGTGCTGCGGAAGTGTACGGTGCACACATAACCGCACGCCGCCGACGCCGCGCTCGGGGCCGAGGTGGGCCAGAAACCGGCGGGCGAAATCGGCTGCCCGATCGGCATCCTCCCCCGCCACCTCCAACGCGTCGGCTGGGCACGCCGAGACGAGGAGCGTCGGTGCCGGTGCAGCCGCGCCGATGCCTCCGAACGCGCGCCCGAGCGCCCCGCGAAGGTCGAGCACCCCGAAGTGCAGGCGCGCCGGCGCCTCGACGAACACCGCCTGCCCGCTGGGCCAGACCGTCATGCCTACGTACTGCGCTTCATGATTACGGTGACGCATCGAGGGCGGCGAGGCGCCCGGCTGGCAAGGCGCGACCCGCCTCCGCCCCGACTACGATCTTCGAGCTTCGTCGAGGTCTCGGCGTAGCGCTTCGCGCGAAGGCGGACAAGGCTACGGCGCGCCGAAGTTCGCGGGAAAGGCTGGCGAACGAAGGTGGGCGACTGAGAATACCGGGAGTAGTTGAAGGAGGAGCAACGCAGCCAGCCTCTGGGCCCCCGACGCGGCAGCCGCGTTGGGGTGGAGGAGGGATGCATCGCCGGCCGAATGCCACCGTAATCATGAAGCGCAGTACCTAAGCATCGCGCTCTTGGGCGACAGGTACGGAGCGGACATGCTCGGTGATCAACGCCATCGCCTCGAATTCCGGAGCGCCCGCAGTCTTGTCTACGATCACCTGCAACCGCGCCAGCTCGCTCTCAATGAACGCGCGCGGCAAGAGGTGCAGGCGTGTCGCGTAGATCGTCGCTTCGAGCACGGCGTGTCGCGCCCGATTGAAGCCGATGAACTCGCGACGCATCCCATGGTGCTTCACCGCCATTTCGATTCGCGAACGCGGCGGCGTGCTGTCGATCGAGCGAAGCTCCACCTCCCGCCACGAGCAGCAGTCGGCGAGCACAACGCCCCGGACAGCCATCGCGGGCACCGTCGGGTATGCGGGTTCGCGATCGCGGCATGTGCGAACACGCGCACGTCGTCGATGAGGTTGACGACCGCGACGCCGGTCGCCAGAACGTTGCGGTAGGTCACCGTCTCGACGAACGGTTTGAGGACGAGCGCGCCCTCGCCCCACTCGACACCCATAGGGGCGCAGTTTACGGCGCCGTCCTCGGCAACGGTCGTGACGATGGTCTCGACGATCACTATCGGGCTCGAGCGTGACTCACGTCCCACACTCCCGTGCGATGAGGGCAGTGTAGGTGTCGGCAAGCTGGCGGGTCAACGCGTCTGGCGTGCCGCGGCCGATTGGATGGCCGAGGCAAACACCGAGAATCGGGATTGTCGGACCGAAGCGCCGCACCACGCTGGTCGAGATGCCGGCCTCTGTGGGCGAGCACGGCCCGGGCGAAAGGATGATGTCGCTCGGAGCGAGCGCCTCGATTTCCGCCAGTGTCACCTTGTCGTTGCCGGCGCACGACCGCGTCGTCACCCAGCTCGCGGACGTACCGTGCCGGGTTGTGGACGAAGGAATCGTAGTTGTCGATGAGGAGAATCATTCGGACGTTGCGAGGGCGTCGATCAGGCCGCGGGCCTTGTCAAGCGTCTCGCGGTATCCTGCTGGGGTCCGAGTCGGCCACGATGCCACCACCGACGCTGAAGTATACCCGACCGCCGAGCGCGACCGCCGTGCAGATGGAACGAGCTCTTCGACCAGCGGGACGAACCGATTGTCAGGCACCGGAGCGATCGACCGGTGGATCCTTCGGCACGGCGGGATCTGATTGCGAATAGCCGCTCCGCCGAGGGCGTTGCGTCAAACGCACGTGTTCCGATTTCGCTTCGTCAGGCGGGGTGAGATACCCCCACGACAGCGCGCCCTCCTGACGGTACGTCTTGCCGAGCGTCACGGCGAGGCTGGCGCGTGCCAGTTCTTTGCCCAGGTAAAAGGCGTGCGCCGGCTCGTTCACCTCCAGCTGGGCGAAGATGTCCTGGATGTTGGTGCCGCGGATGAAGCGCTCGTTGTTCAACACCGTGATCCCGTCGCGGTCGGCGAAGATGCGGAAGTTGGGGTCGGTGATGCCCGCCTGCAGCGCGCGCAACTCGTCTTCGGTGAACGTGAGCATCGCCGGGTCCTTGACGGTGACGAGGCGGTCGTCCACGCCTTTGGGGCTCGTGCGCATGCGTGACGGCGTAGTGCATGAGGCGGCGCGCGACGTCCACCTCGCGCACGGCGCCGCGCGCCCACGGGATGACCTCGGTGGTCAGCACCGCGCGGACGCCGAGCTCCTGGCAGATGGCGATCAGCAGCGCGTTCACGCCGGTGGAATCGGCGGCGGTGAGCTCCGTGAGGTTGCCGATTCCCATCAGCATCTCCGCTTCCGGATATCGCCGCCGCACCTCGGCGTAGCGCTCGAGCGACGCCATGAAGCCGTAGCCGATCGGCTCGAGGATCGGGTCGATCAGGAAGGGAATCTGCCACCGCGTCAGCTTCTCGAGGCTCGGCTCGAGCGTGTCGATCGTGCCGCCGAGGTCGGGCACGACCACGGCGCGCGCGGCGGTGCCGGCGAGGTCGCGCGCGACGTCGATGTTCGAACCGTTCACGCTGAGCACGAGCTCGGCGCCAGCGGCCACGGCGGTGCGGATCTCGTCCGGGTCGAACGTGTCGATGCTGACCCGCATCCCTGCGGCGATCAGCTCGCGCGTCACGTCGCCAAGCGCCGGAAAGGAGAGGCCAGGCGTGCACCCGACGTCGATCACGTCCGCGCCCGAGGCGCGGAAGTACTCCGCCGCGGCTCGCAGCGCGTCCCGCGTCAGCCGGGGAGCGTTGTTGATCTCGGCGACGATCTCGATGTCCCACGCGCCGTACTCGCGCGCGGCCGCCGCACGGCCAAAGTGCTGCGGGATCTCGCGCAGATCCTTGGGACCCTTCTCCACCCGCACGCCGAATTTGTCACCGATGACCTGCGGGTTGCCTTCGCAGAGGCCCGGGAGCAGCACGAGATCGGTGCCTTCCGGAAGCTCGTCGAGGACCTGCGCGATCCACGGGGTCGTCATCAGCGCCGCGACGGTGATCCTGAGCACGGTCACGTCGTACGCGAAGGGCGGCGCCATCTCGGCGAGGACGCGCCGCAGCGCCGGCTCGGCGAGCCGTCCGGTGATGAAGAGGACGCGACCGGGTGAGGTGTCGGCCGGCCGCCTCCTCCGTCATGAGCGCGGGTCGCCGCTCCGGACGAACTTGTTCGGCGTCCCTGTGAGCGCGCCGCCCGCGGGCGGACGCCACAGCGCGACCTCTTCAATGCGGCGAGCGAGCGCGAAATCCTTGTCGGTGATCCCGCCGGCGCTGTGCGTTGACAGCTTGACCACGACGCGTCCCCAGGTCACCGCGAGATCGGGATGGTGATACGCCGCCTCCGCGCAGTAGCCGATCGCGTTGACGAGCATGAGCGTCGTCGGCCACCCATCGGTCTTGTAGACGCGGCGGATCCATCCGTCCTCGTAGTACCAGCCGGGCAGCTCACCCAGGCGCTCGGCGATCTGGGTTTCGTTGTAGGTTGGTTCTTTCTCTGACATGGGACCCTCACATGACGACGCCGCCACCCACCAGGATCGTCTGGCCGGTGAGGAACGCCGCGGCTGGCGACGCAAGGAACACCGCCGCGCCGGCGACGTCGTCGGGCGTGCCCCACCGCTTGAGCGGCGTGGATTCCGCGACGGCGCGGCGCATACCTTCATCGAGGCCGGCGCCGAAGGAGGTCTCGATCCAGCCGGGCGCGAGCACGTTCACCCGCACACGCGGCGCGACCGAGCGCGCGAGCGACTTGCTGAAGGCGAGCACCGCGCCCTTCGTCGCGGCGTACAGCTGCGGGTTGAGCCCGGCCATTCCGGTGAGCACGTGATCCCAGCTCATGTTGATGATGACGCCTCCCTCCTCCTGCGCGCCCAGCATCTCCGCGGCGCGCCACGAGGCGAGGATCGTTCCGCGAAGATCCGCCGCGAGCAGCAGGTCCAGCTTCTCGACGTCCGAGAGCGACGCGCCAGCACCGGTGAGGATGTCGGCGCCGGCGTTGTTGACCCAGACGTCGAGGCGTCCGAGGGCGTCGCGGGCTGCGGGACCGAGCGCACTGACCGACCTGTCGTCGGTCAGATCGAAGCTGGATCACCCCTGCGCGGCGTCCGAGAGCGCGAATCTCGCGCTCGACTTCCCTGCGCGCCACTGTCGTTCGATCGATAGGTGAGCGCGACATCGGCGCCCGCCCGAGCGGCAGCGAGGGCGATCGCCCGGCCGATCCCGCTGGAAGCACCGGTCACCAGCACCGCGCGGCCCGCCAACGGCCGAGCGACCGCGTCCTTCATCTCCCGCTCCCCTTCCGCAGCGACTGCGGGGCGCCGCCCGCCCGCGCTGGAAAGCCTGAGGATGATACAATACCGGACGTGCGACTGCTGGTCAGCGTTGCGAGCGCAGCCGAAGCGTCGACGGCGCTTGTCGGCGGCGCCGACATGATTGATGCCAAGGATTCGCTGGCCGGTGCGCTCGGCGCCGTGTCCCTGCGGAGGTGCTGCGCGAAATCCACGCCGTCGTCGCAGGCGCTCGCCCGGTGACCGCCGCGCTGGGCGACGCGTCCGACGAGGCGGCAGATCGAGCGCGCGGCGGCCGCTTTCACCTCGGCGGGCGCGGCGCTCGTGAAGGTTGGCTTCGGCGGGATCAGCAGCGCCGAACGCGCGCGCGGCGCTGATCGCCGCCGCGGTGCGCGGCGCCAGGACCGGGGGCGTCGAACGCGCCGGCGTCGTCGCCGTCGCGTACGCCGACGCGGATCGCGTCGCGAGTCTTGCGCCCGCCGCTCTCACGAAAGTGGCGGCGCCCGCCGGGGCGGACGGTCTGCTGATCGACACGGCCGACAAGCGCGGACCCGGCCTTCGGCGGCTCGTCGCGCCCGGGGCGCTCGCGGCGTGGGTGGCCGAGGCGCACGAGACCGGACTGTTCGTCGTGCTCGCCGGCAAGTTGACGGCCGACGATCTCCCGTTTGTCCGCGATGCAGGCGCGGACATCGTCGGCGTGCGCGGCGCGGCGTGCGACGGCGGCCGCACCGGCCGCGTGGCGGCCCGAAGGGTCCGTCTGCTGCGATCGCTATGCGCGGCGTCAGCCGCGCTCGATTCTGCCGCGCAGCGCCTCCGATTCATCAGCGGGAACAACTAGCGGCGTCACATCACGGAGATTGGGCAAATTCAATGATCTGAATCCGGCAGGGCTAACGGTCATCCCCTTCTCGCCTTTTCGTGATTCGCCGTTGACAGTCAGTACCGGCGGATCTACGCTCGCCGCGATACCTGAATAAGCCGATTCTATCGTCGTACGAGACGCCGGTCGCCCGTCCTCATACTCGGTACGCCTTATAAAGTCGCGTTCAGGGTCAGTTACACGTGCTCAATTCGGAACGAGCACCAGGAGGAGGGCAAATGCCGTCGTTGAACCGCCTCGCTTGGGCGAGGCCCGCATCGTTCATCGTCTTGTCGATTGTGATCAATCTGCTCGCGGGGGCCGCGGTCGCGACGGCGGGCCAGGCGGCGGCTCCTGCCGGCATCATCGGGCAGATCACCGACGGCACCGGCGCGGTCCTGCCGGGGGTCACGGTCACGGCAACAAGTCCCGCGCTGCAGGTGCCGTCCGTCACGGCGGTTACCGACGCGCAGGGCGAGTATCGTCTGACCCCGTTGCCCATTGGCCTCTATACGGTCGTGTATGAGCTCGCCGGGTTCCAGAACCTCCGGCGGGAGAACGTGCGGCTGACGGTCGGGTTCGTGGCCAAGCTGGACCTGGCGCTGAACGTAGGCGCCGTATCGGAGACGATCACCGTGTCCGGGGCGTCACCGCTGGTGGACGTGACGAACACCGCCACACGCACCGAGCTGACCCGCGAACAGCTGGACGTCCTGCCGACCAGCCGGGACGGCGTGAAGGCCTTCATGGGCCAGGTGCCTGGCGTCCGCTCGAATCTGGATGTCGGCGCCTCCAGTTTGACCGACGGTGTCGTGTACAGGGCCTACGGGCAGCTGGGCGAGTCGTGGAATATGCTCGAAGGGGTACTGGCCTCCTCCCCTGACAGCAACGGCGGCGGCGGCAGCCATTTCGAGTTCAACGCGATCGAAGGGACGCGCGTCCAGACGATCGGCAGCAACGCGGAAATGCCGCGGCGGGGCATCCTGGTCGATGCCGTTCTCAAGTCCGGCGGCAACGAGTTTCACGGCAACGCGAACGTCTATGGGTCGTCCGGGACACTGGAAGCCAACAACGTCAGCGACGAACTGCGCGCAGCTGGCGTGCGAGGCGCGCAGAAGCTTCACACGTTGCGCGACATCAGCGGGAACCTCGGCGGCCGGATCATCCGGAACAAACTCTGGTTTTTCGGCGGCGCCCGCTGGGAGGGATACGACCGGGAGGCGCTGGACGCGTTCTACGACGACGGCTCGCCCATCCTGCTGAACACCTGGATGCCGTATCACTTCGGGAAGCTTTCCTATCAGGCGACGCCCGGAAATCGATTCATCGGCTTCTACCACGTGTCGATAGACAACCAGCGACGCGGCGCGAGCAAATTCGTTCCGGCGGAATCGCGCGAGCTGGTGGGTTCACCGTACACCCTCTCGAAAGGCGAATGGCAGCACGTGCGCGGCAATTCGATGGTCGTGTCGGCACAGAGTGGCTACTACCACTTCGACGCCACGTATTCAGGCATGGGGGAGGGCACCCGGATCTCGACCACCGATATCGGGACCTTGTTCGTGACCGGAGACTTCCTGAACGACGGCAGACACCGGCAGTACATCCGATATCACAGCAAGGCGGTCATGAGCTGGTACAAGCCGGACTTCCTGGGCGGCAACCATGACTTCAAGGGCGGGATCGACTATGTCAATTCCTGGGTGGGCGATGCGTACGCGTCGCGGCCCGTGGCCGGCGACTATCAGCTCCAGTTCAACAACGGGGCGCCGTTCCAGATGGCCACGCGCAATACGCCAGTCGACCCGGATAACAAATCCGTCTACACGGGCCTGTATTTCCAGGACAACTGGACGGTGGCCCGGCGGCTCACGCTCAGCTTGGGCGCCCGCTACTCCTACGACAACGCGTTCGCGCCGGAGCAGTGCCGCGAGGCGGGCGCGTTTGCCGCGGCCGGCTGTTTCGACAAGGTCCAGATGAACAAGTGGAACGAGGTGGTGCCGCGCCTGCATGCCGCGTTCGACCTGTTTGGCGACGGCAAGACCGTGCTCAAGGGGGGATGGGGACGTTTCATTCACTTCCGCGAGATCATCACCGAGGTGCAGCCGGTCGCCGCCAACAACCTGGCGATCACGACCTGGCGCTGGCGCGATCAAAATGGCAATCGCAACTACGACGCGGGCGAGGTCAACCTCGATCCCAACGGATCGGACTTCGTATCGCTGACCGGCTTCGTCAGCGGGGCGGGTGCGATCGTCAACCCGGACGAGAAGCCGCCCAAGAGCGATCAGTTCGACGTGACGCTCGAACACGAGCTGCCGGGCGGTTGGGCCGTCAGAGCCACCGGCATCTACGCCACCAACTTCGACGAATACCGGGTTGTCGAAGTCGATCGGCCATCCTCGGCGTACAACATTCCGGTCACGAATCTGGATCCCGGCCCCGACGGCCGGCTCGGCACGGCCGACGATACCGGCAAGTCCTTCACCTACTACGAGTTTCCGACGAGCCTGAACGGCCGCGCGTTCACGAGGACGACGCTGGTCAACGACCCGGCGGCGAATCAATCGTACAAAACCATCGAAGTGGCGGGCAGCAGACGGCTCGCCGGGGGCTGGCAGTTTTCCGCGTCCTACAGCGCCACATTGTTCAACGTCCCGTTCACCTGCGATCACTCCTCAGGAGCGGCGAACTTCGTCACGAGAGGGTGCCTCGGCAATCCCAACGCGGAAATCAACACGTCCAACAACACGTGGGAGTGGTCGGGCAAGATTTCCGGCGCGTACATTCTCCCCTACGACATTACCGCGTCGATGAATTACGACCACCGGAGCGGGCAGCCGGAGGGCCGCCGGGTGCTCTTCACCGGAGGCCAGACGGTGCGGTCGTTCCTGATGAACGTCGATCCGGTCGGCACCATTCGCCTGCCGGCCACCAATCTGGTCGACCTCCGGATCGCCAAGCGCTTTCAGCTTGGGGGAGCGCGCTCGGTGGAAGTGCGTGGCGATATATTCAACCTGCTGAACGTGAACACCGTCCTGAGAAGGGTGCTGCAGTCCGGGTCGACCTATCTGCTCCCGTTCACGTCCGGCGCCAATGCGACCACGTCGATCGTCCTGCCGCGAATCCTGCAGGTCGGCGCGTCGTTCAACTTCTGAGAGGTTCTAGAGGTTCTAAAGGTTCAAGAGGTTCTAAGAGGTTCTAAGAGGCTCTAAGAGCCGCCAGGCGCGCGTCGGGGCGGACGGTCTGCTGATCGACACGGCCGACAAACGCGGACCAGGCCACCGACGGCTCGGCGCCCCCGGGGCGCTCGCGACGTTGGTGGCCGAGGCGCACGAGACCGGAGTATCGTGGTTGCTCGCCGGCAAGCTGACGGCCTGAGGCTTCCCGTTTGCCCGCGATGCAGGCGCGGACTTCGTCGGCGTGCGCGGCGCGGCATGTGACGGCCGCCGGCCGTGTGGCAGCCGGGAAGGTGTACCTGCGATCGCTGTGCGCGGCGTCAGCCGCGCTCGATCCCGCCGAACAGCGCCAAGCGCAGCGCCTCCCCTTCGTCCGCGGGAACAACTAACGACGTCACGTGCGAGGGAAGCGCGCGCGGGAAATAGGAGTCCACGAGCCGGCCCGCCGTTGCGCCTGGTGGCTTGATGAGAACAAGGCGGCGCGCGCCGACTCGCCCGGCCACCCACGCGGCGATGCTGTCGCTCGTGACCGTCCAGGCGTGGGGCAGCGGGTCGGCCTCGCGCAGCCAGCGTGATGGCGCAAGCACCGGCACGTGTCCGGCGCTGAGCGCCGCCATTATCTCGCGCGGTTCGGCGACGAGCACAGCGCCGGCCAGGCGCGCCGCGATAAGGTACGTGTACTGGTCCATGGCCAGAACCGCCATCCAGTGGGCTGCATCATCAGGGAGTCGAAGCCGGCGATCCACTTCACGGACCGCATCGGCGAACGGCCCGCCGCCCGGCACAACGAGCAATCGACGGCTCCGGGCGGCGGTACCGATCGACGCGAGCGCGACGTCGAAGTGTTCGCGGTGCGCAAGCACGCCGCCGCCAAACTTCACGACCATCTCGGCGATTGCTCCGCCCTCGTCTAACAATCCAGACACAAGGGGAGTATTTCGCGGAGCTGATCCACAGTCAGCGCGTTCTCAACGGCCAGTTCCCAATAGGGCACGCGTTTCCATACGGCGACCAGCCCTGCCGCCTTTGCGCCGGCCACGTCAATCTCCGGATGATCCCCGACGAACAGCGCTTCACCCGGACCCACCGCGCACCGTTCAAGCGCTCGCGCAAAGATTCTTGGATCCGGTTTCCTCAGGCCCTCGGCGTCGGAAATGAGCACGGTGTCGAAGAACGAGCCCAAGCCCAACGACCTCAAGGTTTGTTGCTGCCACTCGATCCCCCCGTTGGTAATCACGCCCAGCTTCCTCCCGCACGTCCGCAAGGTCTGCAATGTCGCGGACGCGTCATCGGACAACGAGCAGTGGCGATCGTAGTGTTCCCGAAAATAGCGCACGAGGTGGCCAGCCAGTTCGCGACCGAGCCCCCATTCCAAGACGACGCTTTCGTAGAGAAGTGGCTTGTCGCCGTGGCCGTGAGCGTCGAGCTCGAGGATCCGCTGAACGAATTGAGTTTCACTGACACCACCCAGCGACTCCTGGAAGACACCAAACTGCTCTTCGACAAGATTTCGCATCACTGAATCGCGATCGTAGAGCGTGCCATCGAGATCGAAGAAGACCGCGCGTATCATTGGTCAATGCGCTCGACATGCGCGTAATCGGCGTCGTGGACCTGCTCGCCGGACGTGCCGTGCACGCGCGGGCCGGACGCCGCGACCGCTACCAACTGGTGCGGGCCGTCGCCGGCCTGCCTATCGAATCCGGCGATGCGCTGGCGCTTGCGCGGGCGTACGTGGATCGCCTTGGCGTGACCGAGCTGTACGCCGCGGACCTTGACGCGATCCTTGGTGGGGCTTCGCAGAGCGCGCTCGTCGCCGCGGTGGCGGCACTCGGCGCGCCCCTGTGGCTCGACGCCGGCGTGTCTTCCACCGAGCGCGCGCACCACTCGCTCGGTCTCGGTGCCGCACGTATCGTCGTCGGGCTCGAGACGCTCGCTTCGTACGAGACGCTCGGCGAGATCTGTGCCGTGCTCGACGGCGACCGCGTCGCCTTTAGCCTTGACCTGCGCGATGGCGAGCCAATCGTCAAGGCGAGCGGAGATATCCCGCTCCGCGAGCCGGCACATGTGGTGGCGTCGCGAGCTGCCGATGCCGGCGTGGGCGCCATCATTGTTCTCGACCTGGCGCGCGTCGGCACGGGCACCGGGCTCGACTTCGCGCTGATCGCCCGCGTGCGTGAGTCGACCCCAGGACAAATGCTCCTGGCTGGCGGTGGTGTGCGCGGGTATGAGGACCTCGCCCGCCTTGCCGATGCCGGCTGTAACGGCGCGCTCGTCGCCACGGCACTGCATGATGGGCGTCTCTCCGCCGCCGACGTCGCGTCGGCCCATCGCTGTTAGGGCAGACCTACGCGGTAGACGGCCGACTGCCCGAAGTTTTCTTCGACTTCCATCTCGATCGCCGTCAGCCCGCGCGCCCCGCTCGTCTCCAACTCGACGCGGAGCCGGCCCGCAAGGAGCTCGGCCAGCATCTCCACGGTCGTGTTCGGGACGGGGAGCAACACGCAATCGGCGCGCGGAAACACGTATCGTGGGTTGCCCTCGTAGGCAACGGTTACGGACTCTTCCCCTTCGGCGATCTGCAGTTTCGGGTTCTGAAGCGGGAGGAGCACCTTGTGGTCGATCTCGTCGCACAGGCGCCGCATGATGTGCTTGAGCGTCACGAAGTCGAACACGAACCAGATTTCCTCGTCGAGCTGACCCTCGAGCGTAACCGCCACACGGTAGTTGTGTCCGTGCAGACCTTCGCAGCGATGCCCCGGGAAGGTGATGAAGTGCGCCGAGGCAAAGACGAGATAATCCTTGGTGACCGATACGCGGAACTCGCCGCGTCGCTGCATTGCGCCCTCCGCGAGTCAGATGGCCGACTTCGCCGACAGGCTTCGTCGGCTCTTCGAAGCCCCGGCAGAAGGCAACCAGCCACCACCGAGCAGTACGACGAAGATCGCTGCCGCCGTGAGATCAGCGGCGGTGCCGGGGTTGGCGGTGTTGCGAGCATCGCGCAGCGCGAGATCCATCTCGTCGATCGCGCGCTGCCCCGCCGCCGAGCGGACGCCGCCCGCAGCGAGTGCAGCGCGCGCCCGCCGTGACACCTCCGCCGCGACAGTTGCGCCGCTTCGGCGGGCTACGTGCGTGTCCAGGGCCGCTGCCAGCAGGATGAGATATGTTTCGACGATCGCGTCGTCCCATGAGAGCCCGTCGCGGCGCGCCGAATCGAGCGCACGTGCGCCGGTCTCGAACGTGACCTCGAACGCCGTAGCGTACTCCCGCGCGATCCCGTCCCGGTGCGCAGCGAGTCGCATCACCTCGAGCAGGGTCATCGTCGGGTCGTCCGCGACATCCTGCGTTTCCGCCCGTCCAAGTCCACCTGGCGCCGCGAGACGAATCGCCGCGTACACTTCTCTGGCGTCGTCCACGCTGGTCTCCTCGAGCACGCGCCCAAGCGCGCCGCGGAGGTGCGTCCAGGGATGGGCGTCTGAAGTCGGCCGATCGATCGGTGATTCTTCGAGGAGCGCCGCGCGCGCGAGGGGAGCCAGGAGGAGGACGATGCCGAGGTTGGTGTTCGAGCGGGTCCAACGTGCTGTCGCCTCGACGGCGAGGCGCACCGTCTCCCCGACGGGACGTGTGCCCGCGCCGGCCAGCGGGATGCCAATCGCGATCGCGCTGGCGAGGAAGTCTTCGTACCGTGCGTCGGCGAAGTGACGTCCGGGCGAGACGTTGCCCGGCTTCGGTGCGCTTGCCTCGAGGAGGCAGGCGAGCTGCGCTGCGGCCGCGACGTCTGTCGCAGCACGCGCACCGCTCGACGTCGTCGACGCAGGGACGCTCATCATGCCTGGAGGTCCGCGGCTGGCCTGAGTGCGGACGTTTGGGCCGGGCGGGCGGGCGCCTCGCCGGCGGTCGCCGTCAGGGCGCCCAAGGCGTCTGTGATGCCGCCCGCAGGGACGTTTCTCGCGTGTACACGGCCCACCAGGTGATCCACGATGACCCCTGCGACATCGAGACCCGTTGCTTCCTGAAGCCCTCGCCATCCGGGGATACCGTTCACCTCCAGCACGAAAACGGTGCCGTCAGGTGATGGGAGCAGGTCGACGCCGGCATAGTCCGCGTCGACCGCCGCCGCCGCCCGCAGCGCCAGCTGCGCCCAGGCAGGCGGCAGCTCAAAGGGCCGCGCCGACCCTCCGCGCGACACGTTGGTGCGCCAGCCGCCATCGGACGCGTGCCGCTGGATCGCGCCGAGCACCCGCCCCCCCACGACGAACACCCGCACGTCGCGCCCGTTGTGATCCACCGCCCGCTGTACATAGAAGACGGCCCTTATCTCCTCCAGGGATCGCACGACGCGGAAAGCCACGTCAGGATCGCTGATGCGCACCATCCCGTGTCCCATCGAGCCAAAGATCGGCTTGACGATCACGTCACCCATGGCCAGCACAGCGGCCATGGCATCTGCTGCGCCCTCGCACACCACCGTCTCCGGCGTGGGCAGCCCGGCCTCCTGCAGGAGCGCAGTCGTGTAGAACTTGTCGACCGAACGCTCAATGGCGCGCGGCGAGTTCATCACCGGCACGCCGCGCGTCTCGATCCAGTGCAGTGAGTCCATCCGGAAGATGATCTGCTCGAGTGATCCAGCGGGAATCATCCGCGCGAGCACGGCATCGGCGTCGAGAACAGCCATGCTCTCGATTGAAAGCCCGCGGGCGACGTTGCGTCCGATACCGAGCCGCGCAACCAGCCCCTCGTACGGCAGAACCCGACTGGTGTGCCCGCGCTCGGCCAACGCCCGGCTCAGTTCGTCGGTGTGCCAACCGGTGGGCGTGCTGAGGATGGCGACGTGCATTGGCAACCAGGAGGCGCAGGTCCGCTCAGCTCTTGAAAAGCGAAGCGCGCAGCACGTCCGGGTCGAGTCGCCCGGCGTGAAACGTCCGTCCGCTTTTCGCGCTGCTGAGCCACACCTCGGCGGGGCTGAAGAGCATCGGGTCTATCTTATAGAAGTCGTTGTCGTAGCGTTTGAAAATGTCGTCGAAGGGCATGCCGTAATCGGGGGAGGTGGACGCAGGAAGGCGCTTGGCGAGTGTGGCGAGCTCGTCGTCCTCCGCATGCACGGTGTAGTGGGCCTGACCGCCGTAGAGAATGCAGTCGTTTGTGCGGCCGATCGCCCGGATGTCGCTCCGCGCTGTTGGCGGCAGCGGCGCCGTGCCCATCGCGCTCACCACCCGCTTCACGTCGAAGCCGATCGTATCCATCTTGTGCAATCCCGTCTCGAGCACGCGCGCCACGATTTGCACGCCGCCGGCGAGGCTCGCCGTCGGAGCGACTGCCAGGGTCAGCGCATCGGGCGCGACGCCGGCCTTGCCGGCCACCCAGACCGCCACATCATCGGTCGGAAGGGTACGTCCCTCCAGCACGAGGACGCCGCGGGGCCCGTCCTCGGCGTAGCCGAGTTTTGAGAACAGCTCCCGCTCCACCCGCGCTTTCGCGCGGAGCGGGCCCGAGCCCATCGCAAAGAACCCCTCCGGGTTGATCGCCCACCCCGGCGTACTGCGATGCCATGCACGATTCGGCCGGATGGTCGGTCCACACCTGCACGCCCGGCCACGCCTCGCCGCCGATCGTGAGCGATGCGAACTCGACGTGCCCGAGGCCGCCCATGCACAGTTCGGCCAGCGCCAGGCCCGCGGCGAAACCGCCCGGTACGTCGGCACCCGCGTCCACGATGCGCGAACCGCTCGCAAGCGTATGGACGGCGATGCGTAGCTCCGCCGTCCTCGCAACCAGGCGATCGGCCAGCGTCCACGCGCGCTCGTTCATTCCGAGGTCGGTCACGGTCATCCTGCAACCCAATCAGGATCTCTATTTCGCCCGCTCATCGTCAAGGATGGGGCCGGCGAGTCCGCCTATGGGGAGCCCGCCGATCCACGGTGAATGAGGGTGCGGTAATGCTGTGCGGACCGGTCTGAGGACCGCCCGCGACGGCGGCGGTCGCCTACGAGACCGGCTTCTCAACAGAAAGGCCCAGCCATCAGCAAGGTCGCTGTCTGATGGCTGGAAACGTAGTGCTGTCGGGGGCGGAAAGGTCTATTCACACACTGACGTAATGCACACGGTTTCTATGGTTCGATTCATCGCCGGTACGTAGAGTCCGGCTTCTTTCATCACTCCACGAAGAAAAGCCGCAGCCGCGGGCTGTGCGACCGGAGATTGCGTGCCAACAACGATCAGCCCGTCCGCATAGTCCACCGCCTGCCACGTGTGTTCGATCAGCCTCCCACCCGCTTCGTCCGAGGTCCCGCCGTAGTCCCTCGTATCCAGCTTGGCGCCGGCGTCCACCAGGAGCTGAATGACGGGGATCCGTCCCTTGTGGGCGGCGCCCATCAGCGCGGTGCGCCCGGTGTCGGCCTGGGCATTCGGGTCGGCGCCCAGGGCCAGCAGCAGTTTCACGGCTTCGATGTTGTCCTGCTCCGACCACTCGTAGGTCAAGCCCTCCACCCAGCCAATGCCCGCCGCAACCTGCAACGCCGTCACCTTGACTGCCGTCGGGATCTACGGATCGGCGCCGTGGGCCAGCAGCAGCCGCATGACGGCGAGATCACTGGACTCAGCGGCCCGCACGAACGCCGTCGCGCCGTCCTCGTCTACCCACTGACCCCTGAAGACCGCTCGCCTCTCCGTGTTCGCCTTCATGCGGGCGTTCACGTCCGCGCCATGGGCCAGCAATTTCTTGATGAAATCCAAATGGTCCATGTCGGCCTTGCGCACCGGATAATCGCCAGATTCGACGTTGCGGTTATCCACCGCGAGATACAGCGGCGTCCAGCCGCCCTTGTTGGCGAGGTTAGGGTCCGCGCCCTTATCCAGCAGCAACGACCCGAGCTGGTAGTTTCGATTCTGGGTGGCCACCAGCAAGGGGCTCCAGCCGGCCCCCGTGACCTGGTTCACATCGGCGCCCGCCGCCAGCAGCATCCGCGCCGACTCGAGATCGTTGCGCCGGCTCGCATACACCAACGGCGACAAACCACCACCGTCGAGATTGGGAACAACCTTCGTCTGCATCCCGTCGATGGCTCGTATCCGTCCCTGGCCGCGTGCCGCACTCAGTGCCACGGCTCTTCTGTACGGCCTCGGATCTTCACCGTGGGGCCACGACCTTGGCCTGCTGAAATCGGCGTCAGGATTCGAGCGGGCGTTGACGTCCGCTCCGCGCTCGATCAAGAGCTGCACGGCGGCCGGATGGCCCTGGGCCGCGGCCCACATCAACGCCGTCGTCCCGCGCAACGTCGTCCTTCGCGTTCACGTCCGCGCCGTGGTCGAGCAACACTTGCATCGCCGCCACGTTGCCGGTGCGCGACGCCATCATCAGGGCCGTCTCGCCCCCCAGCGCCCGTCGCTCGTTGGGGTCCGCCCCGGCCTTCACCAGTTTCGCGATCAGGCCGCGTCCCCGTTCGTGGACGCCAGCGCGAGCGGCGTGGCGCCGTCGCGGTTCGCCGCCTTCACATTCGCGCCAGCCCGAATCAGCAGGTCCGCCGTGGCGAGGTCCTCTCGGTACACCGCCCAATGCAGCGCCGTCGCCCCATCGGCCTGGGTGGCATTCACGTCCGCCTTCTGCTTCAGCAGCGCGCGCACGGCCGCCGTGTCCCCGCGCATGACCGCGTCGGCCACATCGCTGCTGCCGGCAGCGCCCAGGCCGGCGATCCACAGCAACAGCCCCACCACACAGCTTCCCACAAGGTGCCTCAGTGCCCATCGTCGTGACCTCCCTCCACGCTTCTTCCGTGAGAAGCGATCGATTGCCCGACTTACAGGTTCTCCAGCCGGCCCGTGCTGTCGCCGATGCTGTCCTGGTGAATGTCGAACTTGTCCAGCACACTCAGCAGCAGATTGCCGGTCGGCACGGTCTTGGTCGGATAGGCCAGATGACGTCCGCCCTTGAGCTGTCCTGACGCCCTCCCTACCAGCACGTGCGGCACATCGTAATGGAGATGCTGATTGGAGTTCCCCATGTTGGTGCCATAGAGAATCAGCGAATGGTCCAGCATCGTGCCGTCGCCGTCGGGCGTCTGCGGCCAACTTGTCGACGAAGTGCGCCAGCATCTTGATGTGATACTGGTTCATCTTGGCATACTCCACGAGTCGCGTCGGTATCTTCCCCGTGGTGCGACCCGGCATGGAAACTCATGGTCAGACCGCTCTCGGGGAAGAACCGGTTCGTGAGGTCGCGGGCACACAGCAGCGTGGCGACGCGGGTAATGTCCCCCCGGAAAGCCAGCGCCAGCAGATCGAACTGCAGCTTGATATGTTCGATCGAACGATTCCGGCACGCCGACCGGAACCGTCGTCGCGGTCGGCGCTTCCTGCCGAGGCCTTCATGGCAATCTGCAGCCGCCGCTCGATCTCGCGCACGTCCTCGGCAAACTCGTCGAGCCGGCTGCGATCGGCCGGCGCTGACGTCGGCGCGCAGGCGGGCCAAACTCCCCGTCAGCGAGTCGAGAATGCTGCGATCCCGCGCCCGTCGCTCGGCCCGCTCTTGCAGCCGAACTGCCGTCCCCGAACATGCGCTCGAACACGACCTGCGGGTTGAGCTCCATGGGCAGCGGCGTCGTGGGCGTCGACCACGAGATGCTGTTCGTGTACGCGCAGCTATAGCCTTCACCGCAGTTGCTCGAATTCGCGCCCGGGTCCTCGACGGCCAGCTGCATCGACGGCAACAGGGTGTCCTGGCCAATCTTCTTGGCGATGATCTGATCGATCGTCGTGCCGTTGTACAGGTCCGCGCCGGCGGTCCGTCTCGGTTTGTTCGCGCTCATGAACGCCGACGCCACCCAGTGGTCGGCAGCGGTCTCTCCCGGCGGCGCTTCCGCCGACCGGGCATGGAGCCCGCTCAGAATCGTCACCTGCTCCCGGTAGGGTTCCAGCGGCTGGTAGATCAGGGGGAACTCCAAGCCGGTGCCCTCCGTCTTGGGGACCCAGTAGCCGGGGGCCATGCCGTGTGGAAAAAAGATCCCGACAAAGCGGGCCGGTCGGGTTGGCCGCCGTTTGGGCCAGCAGCGTGCGAGCCGGGATCATCGCGTCCAACAGCGGCAGCGCCAAAGTCACACCCGCGCCGCGCAGAAAGGTCCGCCGGGGGATGTGCTTCTTCGAAAGAAACATATATGGCTGTCTCCTTCTATCAACGAGCGACCCGTTGCTCGCCGCTGGGTTGCTTGACATTCATCTGGAACGGCGCGCTCCTCACGATGCCGAGCACCAGCGAGGAAAACCGGTAGTTGCTGCCGGCTGCGTCCCGCACGATCGATCGCACGAGCGGCATATCGGCGTATTCAACCCCGCGGCCCAGAGCGTACGTCAGCAGCTTCTCGGTGACGACCTGCGCAAATTGCGGGGAGTAGCGCACCAGCGTCGCACGCAGGCTCGCCGCACCGTCCACCGTGGTCCCGTCCACGAGCACGCCTGACGGATCGATGGGCACGCCCTCATCTTTGGTGCGCCACTTCCCGATCCCGTCATAGTTTTCGAGCGCGATGCCGAACGGCTCGAAGATCTTGTGACACGAGGCGCAGTACCGGATTGGCGCGATGTTGCTCCATCCGCTCGCGCATCGTCGGCTCTTTCGCGTTCGCGTCCCCTTTTCTCGGCTTGAGATCCGGCACGTTCGGTGGGGGATCGGGCGGACTGACGCCGAGGAAGGTTTGCATGACCCACTTGCCCCGCGCCACCGGCGACGTTCGAGCGGGCAGCGACGTGATCGTCAGCAGCGCGCCTTTCCCCAGCAGGCCGCGGCGCATGTCGAGCTCCGGGCCGAGCGTGACGCGGCGGAACCGGCTGCCATACACATTCGGGATCCCGTAGTGCTTCGCCAACCGTTCATCGACGAACGTGTAGTCCGCCGACAGCAGATCGAGGATGCTGCGGTCCTCATGCACAATGCTGTCGAAGAACAGTTCCATCTCGCGCCGGAAGGCGTCCCGCAGATTGTCGTCGAAGTCCGGATACAGCAGCATCACCGGGTCAGCGGCCTGCAGCCCGCGTACGTTCAGCCACTGCCCCGTGAAGTTCCTGACCAGTGCCTCCGAGCGGGAATCCGCCAGCATCCGCTGCACCTGCCGCTCGAGCACAGCTGGATCCTTGAGCTGCCCCTGCCCCGCCAATGTCAGCAGCTGGCGGTCGGGAGCGCTGCTCCAAAGAAAAAATGACAACCGGGAGGCCAGCGCCAGGTCGCTGACGCGGTAGCTCTTGCCCGGAGGGAGGTTGGCGGGCTCGGTTTCCCGGCGGTACACAAACTCCGGATCCGCGAGGAGGCGCTGCAGCGCCGCTTCGATCCCGGAATCGAAGTTCCCCGCCTTCCGCCCCTCGTAATAGAACTCCATCAGTGTCCCGACGTCCTGGGCGCTCGCCGGGCGTCGAAAGGCCCCAGTCGCCAGCGTCGAGAGAATGGTGCGAGCGCAGCTCTCTTCGTTCTTCGCGCTGCTCGGACGGCACACGAAAATCTTGCGACGGCTCGGCGTGTCGTCCGCGCCCTTCGCATCGTAGGGTCCTTCGATCCGGACGAGGCCGATGTGGGGAAAGAACACGAAGCCTGGGATGCCGCCCGTCTCGATCGTGGCGCGTTCAAACGGTTGGTTCAAGCTGCTGTCAGGCTCGTAGTTGGTGGCGAGGAAGGTCACCCCGACCGTGTGCAGGCCCGCCTTTACCGGGATGCGCGGGGTCGGCACGCCGAACCGCACCCCTTCGCCCTGGCCCATCTCTCGATCCCAATCGAATAGCTTCACCAGCTCGCCATCGATCGTGACCTGGAGCTTCTCACCCCTAATCTGACCGAAGGCTCTATTCGATTGCCCCATATTGCCTTCGCTGACGGGGGTGATCTTGAAGACGTACTCGGCGTCGGCCGGGAACTCATGCTCGATCAGGATGCCGCCGCGCGTCCCGAACGGCAGACCGTCGATGTGGTAGTTCTGGGTGAAGCCTGGAGGTACGGTGTACTGGGTCATGGTCGGTGCCGTCACACTGCCAATCGCCAGGCGGCTGATTTTTCCTGCCGCTGACAGGTACGCCTCCAGCAGCGCCGGCGACATCCCTAGCGTCCCCGCCATGTTGTCAAACCCGTAGGACGAATCATCAGAGGGCAGGAACTTCGTCGCGTCCACTTCCAGCGCGAGCAGGTCGCGGATGGCATTCGCGTATTCGGCGCGGTTGAGACGGTGCAGACCCGGCGGGGGAAGATGCGTGGTCGCATGGCGGTCGAGTTCGCTCTCCAGCCAGCCGATCAGGCTCTCGCGGGCCGCCGGATCCGGCCGCGGCATCCCCGACGGCGGCATCATCCCGGCGCGAAGTTTACGCACGACCTTTTCGCCCACCTGCGCCTGGTCGCCCAGGTGTGCGAGATCCAGCTTGTCCAACATCAAGTTGGCAGTCTTGAGCTTTTCGTTGTGACAGGTGACACAGTATCGATCGAGGAGTCGCACGCTGCGCGGCGACATCTTGAGCGGGTGAGGGGGGAGCTTTCGAGGCTTGCCGCTGCGGCGCACTGCTACTGGCTTGCGGAGCAGAACTCACGGCGGGCCGCGGCGGCCCAGCCGCTTGGCCAGAAACAAGGGTCACCGATGCGACCGCCAGGCCACCAGCCACGACTATTCTCTTATACACAATCCCTCCGCAACCTCCGCAACCTCATTGCGGGTTGGCGAACCGCCGATGACGACGGCTCTACGCCGAAACCGCGGCGCCCCGCGGAGACACACTGCTTTGGCGTCAGCCGGCAATGGCGGGCAGCACCTCGCCGCTCAACCGCAGATAGATGACCAACTGGCCGTCGATTTCCCGCGCGTGACTGTGCAGGTACCGGAAGACACGGACGCGCGACGAAGGTCCGAGGGACGATGCATCGACCTGCTGCCACATCGTCTGCTCGGTCTGCTCCTTCAACAGGGCGATTCCGTAGTCGAACGAATCCGCAACCGCCTTCATCGAAGCGTCCTTGCTCGTCATCGCTTCGGTATCAGCTATCGTCGGCGGCTGCGCCTTTCCATCGAGCGTCCTGAGGAAGCGGACGTTCGCCAGCGCGATGTCCAGCACTCGCTTGCCGAAGTGTTCCTGCGCCGTACCGAACGAAATACCCTTTGCCTGGACGGGGAGCGACAACTTGTAGCCGTACTTGTCCGCCGGCATGTAATTGAGGAGCTGGAGGATCGATTCCTTCAGGCTCGACCAGTCCTCGAGCACCTCAGTCACTATCGTCCCGGACTGGGCGACGGCATGCTTGGGCGCCGCGATCACGACGAGGGCGCAAACAAGTGAACACATCCGAACGGCGTGTTTCACGTTAGCCTCTGTGTCCTGCTGGGCGAGGTGGACGAGCCTTCCTTACGAGCGTGAGTTTACCACCGCAGCCGCGACATCGGCGCAGATTTCAAACCTGGCGGTTGGCGCCGTATCCTCAAGCGGGTCAGTATTTTGACTGGCGCGGCACGTCTCGCCTTGGGTGTTCGTCCACGCCGGAACCGGCGCCTCGGCCGGCGCTCCCGACCACGGACACGAGATCGCATTCGCACGATCAGGCCCGGCAGCCGTTCATCGAAATCCTTGTGCAGCTGTCGCCCATCGACGGAAGGGGGCGGTCGGGCACGGTCAAGGTTCAACTGCGGGCAGCGCTTCGCCGCTCAGCAGGAGATACAAGGCCAGCTGCCCGTCGATTTGCCGCGTATGGCTATGCAGGTACCCGAAGACGCGGACGCGCGACGCTTCGCCGATGGACGATGCGTTGATGCGCTGCAGCATCGTTTGATCGGTCTGTTCTTTCAGGAGGGCGATCCCGTAGTCGAACGAATCCGCCAACGCCTTCATCGAAGCTTCCTTGCTGGTCATGGCCTCCGTGTCATCTATCGCCGGGGCCTTCGTCTTCCCGCCGAGTATCCCGAGGAACCGAACATTCACCTGCGCGATGTACAGCACTCGCCTGCCGAAATGTTCCTGAGCCGTGTCGACCGAAATACCCTTTACCTGTACCGGGAACGGGGGCTTGTAGGTGTAACTTGTCCGCCGGCATCTTATCGGCGAGCTGCAAAGTCGACTTCTTCAGGTCCGACCAGTCCTTCAGCACTTCAGCCACGACCGGCCCGGACTGGGCGAGGGTATCCTTCGGCGCCGCGATGACGACGAGGGCGCAAGCAAGTCCACACATCCGAATGGCATGTTGCACAGTGCGCCTCGGCCTCATCGTGGTTCGCATCCCAGCCGGTTCCTTCCAGAAGCTGAATGACGCGCAAATTGAAAAACGGACGGTGGAATGCATCCGCCCTTTTGGCAGACAGAACGACCGGAAACATAGACCCGCCAGCAGAAGCTGTCAACGGCAATTCGCCGACGGGCGATACGTCGCGCCTGGCTTCGCTGTGACTTCAGCCAGGATGCCGCGTTCCTGCTTTTCGCGGATGAGCCCCGGCGACCGATCCGGTTCCTTCACTGCTGACAAGAAATCCGGAACCTGGAATCGTCGTCGGTAGACGGCCGGAGTCAGACCTGTCGTGCGCTTGAAAAGCCGGCGAAAAAACGCCGGCTCCTCGTAGCCGACCTGCCAGCCGATCTCGTCCACGGAGGCTGCCGTCCGCTCGAGCCGACGCTTGGCGTCCTCGATCCGCAATCGCTGCACGTAGGTGATCGGCGTCAGTCCCGTCGCGCTCGTAAAGCGGCGCTTGAAGGTGCTGGAGGCGGGGTATGAGCGCGCCTTCACATCCATCCCTGACGGACCTTCGAAGGCGGCCGGCGTCGCCGTCGGGCGCGCGTCCGCGACGGCGACGTTGCTTCGCCGACAGCGGGACGGGCTCGATTCCGCCACGCAGCCGGTGTACGTGCCACGGCCCGGTCCTGGGGAGTATCAGTTCACGTCGCCGTTTGATTTCGCGAATCTTCCGGGATGGGGTCGCGTTCAGCCGTTCGTCATCGATCTGCAGGACCATCTCGTGGACGGGCCTCAGCGTCTGTCCAGCGCCCAGTACGCCCGTGACCTGGCATACGTGAAGGCGATCGGTGAGATCGGGAGCCCGACGCGCACGCCGGACCAATCCGAGATCGCGCAATTCTGGTACGAAGATTCCCCCTTGGGCTGGAACCGTATCACCAACACCGTCGTGCGCTTGCGACGACTGGACCCCTGGTCAGCGGCGCGCACGTTCGCGCTCGTCAACTTCGCGCTCGCCGACGGGTTCATCGCGGGCTTCGACGCGAAGTACCAGTTCCGCTTTTGGCGCCCCGTCACCGCGATCCACGAGGGCGCGACCGACGGCAACCCCTTAACGGAGGCCGACCCCACGTGGCGGCCGTTCCTGGTCACGCCGCCGGTGCCGGACTATCCCTCGACGCACACGGTTCTGGGATCGGCCGCAGCCGAAGTGCTGATTGAGCTCTTCGGAGACAAGATGCGCTATAGCGCGACGAGCCTGACGCTGCCTGGGTTCACCCGACACTTCAAGGGCTTCTCGGCGGCGGCCCGGGAGAATGGCCTCTCGCGAGTCTACGCCGGCATCCATTTCCGGCACGCGGTGAAGGACGGCCACCGGCAGGGCCGGAGCATCGGCCGGGCGGTGGCCGAATCGCTCGAGCCATCCCGGTGAACGCACTCGCCACCATCCAAGGTTCCGCTGACTCCAGCCTCCTTGGGCTGGCAGTCAGCGGGCTTCAAGTACCTCTTGGTCGACGCTTCATTCCCCGATCATCTTGAATCTCAAAAGCCTGCGGCCTTCGTCCTCGGCAACGTAGACGTTGCCCTTGGAATCCACGGCGGCGTGAAATGCCATCAAAGATTTGACCCGGGAAGAAGAGTTCCGTTCCCTTGCCGATAGTTCACAGGAGCTTGCCTGCTTCGCGGTCGAACACATCGACTTCCCTGTGATTCTGGTTCATGACGTACATCAGCCGCTCGTTCGGATCGCGTGACAAGGTAGCGATCGGGCCGATGATCTCGCATGGCCACTCAAGATGGCTCGCATTCCCACCGGTCCGCTTACCTGGCTCACGACTGCATCACCGCCGCATAGGCGTCGAGGCGCGGCAGTGCAGCCTCGCGCGGCTCGGATGGCAGGCCGAAGATGGCGCGCTCGACGCCTGCCGCCGCAAGCGCCTCCAGCGCTGGCCGCTCGGGCGGCGCGAAAAACAGTGACACTGGTACGGACTTCGGATCGCGTCCTGCTTTCTCCAATCGGTGGCGCAGCTCCGGGATCCGTCCGATCGGGTTCTTGTTCGGTCGGTTGATCGGCATCCACCCGTCACCGAACTCCACGACACGCTCGAAGGTCGTCGCTCCGTCGCCGCCGACGATGATGGGTGGGTGCGGCTTCTGCAGCGGCTTGGGATCGGCCCAGATCTTGTCGAAGTTCACGAACTCACCGTGGAATTCGGCTTCGCGCTTCGTCCAGATCTCCTTCATAGCCAGCACGCGCTCCCGAAGCAACCGCCAGCGCAGCTTGAAGGTGGTCCCATGATTTTCCATCTCCTCTGCGTTCCAGCCGCCGCCGATGCCGAAAAGGAAGCGGCCGCCCGACAACCGATCCACAGTGGCGACTGCTTTCGCGGTAACGATTGGATCGCGCTCGACGACGAGACAGATGCCCGTGCCGAGCTTCAGGCGACGGGTCGCGGTCGCCGCTGCCGTGAGCGCAACGAACGGGTCGTAGGAAGACCAGTAGTCTTTGGGGAGATCGGGGCCGCCTGGCCAGGGGGTGCGTCGGCTCGCGGGTATATGAGTGTGCTCGGGGAACCACACCGACTCGAAGCCGCGCTCCTCGAGCGCCCGGGCCAGCTCGTCAGGCGCAATCGCGTATTCGGTGGGAAACATGACGACGCCGTAGTCCACAGGAAGTCTCCCGGAATAGGGCGCCAGCTTACTTCAATTTCATTCCCGATCGAGGCGCAGGGGTCTGGAACGGCGCCGCCACACCAGGAGGTGAAGATTCCAATGCGAACGAAGGTCGGGGCGCATCACGCCCTTCGAGCGAAGACCCGAGCAGTTGCCCAATCTCGGCGAGTAGAGGCCGCGTGTTCAGGTTTCAATCGCGATCGGCGCTTCTCCCGCCTCTGCAGCCATCTTGACCGCTTCGACGATATCAAGATAGGAAGCGCAGCGGCAGAGATTGCCTGACAGGTAATGGCGAATCTCGTCGGTTGTCGGGTGGGGACAATGTGCCAGGAGCTCCTTGGTCATCAGGATGAACCCTGGTGTGCAGAAGCCGCACTGAAAGCCGTTCTTTTCGACGAACGCCTGCTGAATCGGGTGAAGCGAAGCTCCGGTCGCGAGTCCTTCAATCGTGACCACTTCTGCGCCATCGAGAAGCGCGGCCAGATACAGGCATCCCGACACGGCCGTCCCGTCGACAACCACCGTGCAGCACCCGCAGAGTCCCTGCCCGCAGCTCTCGCGCGCGCCAAACAGGCCGAACTCGCGCTGAAGGACTTCGACCACCGTCTCGTAGACAGCCACCCGGGCCACCACCGGCCGGTCGTTGAGCATGAAGCGAATCGTCCTGCCCTGTTCGCCATTCATCAGTCGTCCTCCATCGGCCGGCCTTCCGCCTTGCGAATCTCCCTGAGCACGCGCTCCGGCGTCAGCGGCAAATCGGTGACAACGACGCCGATCGCGTCGTACAGCGCGTTGGCGATCGCCGGCGCCGGACTGAACACCCCCGTTTCGCCGACCCCTTTCGCCCCGAACGGTCCGTTCTCGTGGGGAACGTCAACGTAGGCGGCCGACAGGTCCTCTGGCAGATCAAGAAATCCCGGGATCTTGTAGTCGGCGAGGCTGGCGTTCAGCACCTGCCCGTCGTTGAGGATCATTTCCTCGAAGAGCGTGAACCCCGCCTGCATGATCGCCGCCCCGATCAACTGGCGCTCGACAATGGAGGGGTTGATGGCGCGGCCGACGTCCGCCACGTTCACCAGCTTGGTGACGTTGATGCGGCCGGTCTCCATGTCGACGGAAATCTCGGCGCCCGCGCCGCCGAGCATCCAGAAGGGTGTGATGTCCGGGGACTGCCCCGTCTCGGGGTTCGCCTTCTCGTAGGTCGGCGTGTATGATCCGACGCCGACGACATTGCCCGCCTGCATGGCGAAACGCTCCACCATGAGCTCGCGAAGCGTCAGGCGCCTGCCATCGCCGCACACGACCGCCGCATCACGACATACGAGGTCGGTCGGATCGACGCCGAACGCGCGGCCGGCGATTTCCAGCAACTGCGCGCGGACGCTCAGCGCAGCCATCCGGACGGCGTGCCCCATGTGGAAGGTGGATCGCGATCCGAGCGTGCCCATGTCGTACGGCGTCGAACTGGTGTCAGGGTGCAGGACCTGGACGGATTCGGCGCGAACCCCCAGCACCTCGCCCGCCACCTGCGCCATCGCCGTATCGGAGCCCTGCCCCATGTCGACGGTACCGCAGTGCACCGCACAGCTTCCGTCCCCGTACACCTGGACGATCGCGACCGAGGTCGTCGGCGAGATGCAGGCCTTCAGGCCGAGCGCGAGTCCGCGTCCGCGCCGGATGGTTCCGGTGCCCCGGTCGAAGGGCCGGTCCCACTTCATGCGATCGGACAGCAGGTCCAGCACGCCCGGGATTTCCAGGTTGGAAATCCGCGTGCCGGTCGCGTGCGGACGCCCCTCGCGCAGGATGTTCCGCCTCCGGAAATCGAGCGGATCGATGCCGAGCGCTCTGGCAATGATGTCGGCCTGCCGCTCGTAGGCCCACGACACTTGCGAGATGCCGAACCCTCGCAACGCGCCCGCCGGCGGCTCGTTGGTGTACACCGCGTAGTTATCGAGGGCGACATGCTCGATGTCGTAGGGGCCGGCGGCGGTGAAGCCGGACTTCTGCGTCACCCGCGGACCGATGTCGGCATACGCGCCGCCGTTCCAGAACGTCTCGACCTGACGGGCGATCATGCGGCCGTCGTTCTTCACGCCGGTCTTGATGCGCACGGTGGCGCCGTGCTTGGTGATCGTGTAGAACTGCTCGTCCATGGTCAGTGCGATCCGCACCGGCTTGCGGACGATCAGGGCGCAGACGGCCACGAGCGCTTCGAGCTTGATGTACAGCTTGGCGCCGAACCCGCCTCCGAGAAACGCCGTGCGCACGCGCACGCGGTTCTCGGGCCATCCCAGCAGGCGGCTGACCTCACTGCGAACGAACGACGGGCTCTGCGTGGCGGAATGGATGGTCACTTCGTCGTGACCGTTCAGCTCGGCCAGGGAGACCATCGGCTCGAACGCCGCGTGCATCACCTTGCCGCTTCGGAAGGTGTGCTCGAAAATGCGATCGGACTCGGCGAAGCCCCTGACCACATCCCCCCGGCGGACGCGCGCATCGAGCGCGACGTTGGTGCCTGAACGGCCCTGGAGGTACTTGAGGTCGGTAAACATCCCCGCCGGCTTGAGCACGTCGTGAATGACGGGTGCGCCGGGTCGGGCGGCGGCGACCTCGTCGAACACCGCCTCGATCGGCTCGTACGCGATCTCGACGAGGTTGGATGCCTCTTCGGCGACGTGCGGGTCGGCGGCCAGTACGACGGCGACCGCTTCGCCGACGTGCCGGACCTTTCCGTGCGCGAGGATCGGCTGGTCGTGGAAGGCCGGTCCATAGTACGGGTTCGGCACCAGCGTCAGGACCTCGTCGATCGTGATGACGGCGTGCACGCCCTCGCGGGCGAGGGCGGCGCTCGAATCGATCCCGACGATGCGCCCGTGCGCGATGGAACTGCGGCAGATCTTGCCGTGCAGCATGCCGGGCACGCGAAGGTTGTGGATGTACTCCGCACTGCCGGTGACCTTTGCCGCACCCTCGAGGCGGGGCACGGATCGACCGACTTCGCGATACGGTGCCCGCGTGTCCCGAGCCAGCTCCTGCGTCTCCAGTTTCGGCATGCTATCTCGCGAGCCCCGATAGCGGGTGCAGCGCCGCGGCGAGCGCCCGGCGTACGTGAACCCGAACCATTTCTCGCTTGTAGGCCGCGCTGCCGCGGATATCTGCCAGCGGCTCGACTTCCTGGGCCGCCGCGTCGCCGGCCCTCGCAAACGTGGCTTCGGTGGCTTCGGCGTCCGCAAGGGCGGCTTCGGCGCCAGGCACGCGCATCGGCCGATCGGTCGCGGCGCTCACGGCGACGCGCGCGTCGGCGATGCGGCCGCCGGCCGTGCGGCACCAGACCGCTACCCCCACCGAGGGCCAGTCGTCGGCCGACAGCGCCGCGTATTTCGCGTAGGACGTGAAGACATTGGCCGGCTGGGCAGGCACGTGGATCTCGACGATCAACTCGTCTCTCGCCATGGCCAGCTGATAGTAACCGGTGATCAGATCGGCCATGTCGATCCAGCGCTCGCCGATCGGACCGACCGTGCGCACGCGCGCACCGAGCGCCAGCAGGATCGGCGGCAGGTCCATGTGAGGATCACCGTGGGCGAGATGGCCACCGAGGGTCGCCACGTTCCGAATGCGCACGTTGGAAAGTGTCCGCAGCGCGCCTGTCAGCACTGGAAACGTCGCAGCCACCAGGGCCGAACGCTCGAGCTCCACGAGTGTTGTGAGGGCGCCGATCCGCAGGCCTCCAGACCAGTCCTCGCGTACGCCGCGCATCACGCCGTCCAGGCGACGGAGGCTGATCAGGCGGGCGGGCTGAAACAGCCGCGCCTTCATCATCAGCATCAACGCGGTTCCGCCGGCAAGCACCCGGACGCCGGCGTCGTCGGGATCGAGCAGTGCGACGGCTTCGTCGAGCGTCCCCGGCTCCACCAGATCAAAGCTCTTCATGCCGATCGTGCCGCCCCTTCGCGTTCGATTTCGCTTCTGAGGTTGGCGCCGAACTCCTTCGCGATGCGCGCGCTCGTCGCCCGGAAGACCGGCTGCCCCAACCCGCCGAGCTTGCCCGTCAGGCCAACGTCCGTCGCATAGCGGATGGTCGTGCGGTGCTCGCCGGCGTCGGCCAGATCCAGGCTCGCCGTAGCCACCACGTGTCCCGCCAGCCCAATCGCATCGCCCGTGATTCTGGCCTCGATGGCGCTGGGCGGGTCCATCCGAATGACATCGATGACGACCTTGAAGCGCAGCGTCAGGAAGGCCACCTTGCTCGTGAGGACGGCCGAGGTACTTGTCGGGGCCAAGCGCCTGAAGGTTGTCGCAACCCGGAATGCAGCGGGCGAGGCGGTCGGGGTCTTTCACGACCGCGAACGCCGTCTGTCGATCGACGTCGACGCTGATCTCCCCAGTCGTGTGTAGGGACATTCCTGCTGGTCTGAAAACCGCGATGCTACTCGGAGACGGGAACCCGGCGAAAGCGTTCGACGAGCGCCGCCGCGACGATCGCCGCACGCCGAGCGTTGCTCGGCGCAGGCGACGCCCCTCAATGGTGGGCGTTCCGCGCAACTTCATGCTCGCGTTGAGCCGCGAGCCCACATCATAATGACGGCGCGCGCGCGACGTCAACGCGCACGCCGTGCACCTGGACCATTGTCGTCGACTGTTTCCGGCGACACGAGGGCGCGCGGGTTCTTCCTCTCGCCCGCTCACTATGACGAACCTGCCAACCCATCGCTCCCCAAACACGGCGACGCTGGAGGCCCGCAACGATCCAGCCTGGTACCGCACGCTCAGCCGAGTGCAGTGGAACACCCTGGCCGCCTCGAATCTGGGCTGGCTGTTCGACGGATTCGAAACCTACGCCCTGATCCTGACGGTCGGGCCGGCCTTGCGTCAGCTGCTGGAGCCCTCGCTCTATCCGGAGATTCCGGCGTACGCGGGCACCATCATCGCAATCAATCTGCTCGGATGGGGCATCGGCGGCATGATCGGCGGTGTCCTGGCGGACTATCTGGGTCGCCGGCGGATGATGATGATTGCGGTGCTCGCGTATTCGTTAACAACGGGACTGAGCGCCTTCTCCTTCAACTGGCCCTCATTCGCGATCCTGCGTTTCCTCGTTGGGGTTGCGGTCGGATCCGAATGGGCGACCGGCTCCTCGATGGTCGCCGAGCTCTGGCCCGATCGCGCACGCGGCAAGGGCGCCGGGCTGATGCAGTGCGGGCTCGGCATCGGCTTCTTCATCGCCTCGCTGGTGTGGCTGTTCGTCAACCCGCTCGGGCCGGGTTCCTGGCGCTACATGTACATGCTTGGCGTACTGCCGGCGCTGTTGACCCTGTGGATTCGGCGCGCGATTCCGGAATCGCGGCTGTGGGAAGAGACGGACGCCAGGCGTCGGGCCGCGCGGTCCCGACAACGCCGCGGGGAGGCATTGGGGGCGACTGAGCAGGCCCTGGCGCGCTTCACACTGCTCGATCTCTTCACCGATCGAACCGTGCGGAGCCAAACCGTCATCGTGTTTCTGATGTCGCTCTCCACGACGGTCGGCTTCTGGGGCGTTTCCACCTGGGTGCCGCCGTTCGTCGGGGGGATCGCCGCCGCATCCGGCCTCGCGCCGGAACAATGGGCCAGCTATGCCGGCATGGCCTACACATTCGGTTCGGTTGCAGGATACGTGAGCTTTGGCTTCCTGGCCGACGCCTACGGACGCAAACCGGTGACGATCGTCTTCTTCGTCCTCGCGTTGGTCCTCACGCCTGCCCTGTTCTTCTGGACACGCGATCTCGGCACGCTGCTCGTGCTGGCCTGCGTGAATGCGTTCTTCAGCAATGGCCAGTACACCTGGATGCCGGCGTGGCTGCCGGAGCTCTACCCGACGCGAATGCGCGCCACGGCACTCGCCTTCGTATTCAACGGACCGCGCTTCATCGCGTTTCTCGGTCCCTTGCTGGCCGGCACCATGATCGTACAGTTTGGCGGGTACGGCCAGGCGGCGATGGCGTTGGCGCTGGTCTATCTCGTGGGAATCGCGGCGACGCCGTTTCTCCCGGAAACACTCGGCAAACCCCTGCCGGCGTGATGCCGGTACTATGACGGGTCGATCACACTCACGACTGTTGACGGCAGGAATCGGTTGCGAGCGCCTCGTGGCCCTTGACGGACGATATGCCGTTCAAGGCCGTCGTCGCGGCCAGCTCGTGTTCCTGGTAGATGTCGGATAGATGGAGGGGTCATTTGCCGAAGGACCTGCGCACATTCATCGCAGAGGTGGCGGAACGCTTTCCCAACGATATCAAGATTGTCGACAAGGAGGTCGAGCCGAAATTCGGGATCACCGCGGTCGCCGCGCAGTTCGAGCGGCAGGGCGCGCACCCGGCGCTATTCTTCCCGAAGGTGCGCAACTCGCGCCTGCCGGCGGTGATCAATCTGTCCGCGACGTACGAACGGCTCGCGCTGAGCCTCGGCACGACGGTCGCGCAGATGGTCAGGCTCTACGGCGAACGGCAGACGACACCGATCAGCCCGGTCGTGGTCGATGCCGACACCGCGCCTGTCAAGAACGTCGTGCTCAAGGGGGCCGACGCCACACTCGACGTGCTGCCGATTCCCACGCACAACGCCCTCGATGCCGGCCCCTACCTGACCGGCGCCTTTCTCGTATGCCGCGACCCGGACTCTGGCATCGCAAACGTCGGGCTCTACCGCCACCAGCGTCAGGGACCCCATCAGCTCGGGGTCTGGTTCATCAAAGGTCACCACGGAGCGTACATCCACCAGAAGTACGAGGACAGGGGGCAGGACATGCCCGTCGCGATCGTGATCGGCCACCACCCCGCCGTCGTGATGGGTTCTATCTCGCGGCTGCCGGGCTACGGTGGCGAGTACGAAGAAGCGGGCTCGCTCATGCAGGAACCGGTGGAACTGGTGAAGGCCGAACTGAGCGACCTGCCCATTCCGGCCCGCGCCGAAATCGTCATCGAAGGCGTTATTCCGGCCAGCGCGCGCGCCGAGGAGGGTCCATTCGCCGAGTGGCCGGGCCACTACACGGAGTCGGGCCCCAAGCCCTATATCGACGTTCAGTGCATCACAATGCGCCGCGACGCGATCTTCTACGACGTGTTCGCCGGCCATCGAGAGCACCTCGTGCTCGGCAGCCTGCCTCGGATGGGCAGCGTGTATCGTCGCGTCAAGCAGGCCGTGCCGGGCCTCGTCAATGTCAACGTCCCCGCTCACGTGCGCATGCACTGTTACATCTCCTTCAAGAAGACGAACGAAACCGAGGCCAAGAAGGCCGCGTTCGCCGCTCTCCTGACCGAACCGGAGAACTTCAAGACGATCATTCTTGTCGACGACGACATCGACGTCTTCAACGAGCCCGAGGTGATGTGGGCCATCGGCACCCGGTGCCGGGCCGAAAAGGACATTCTCCTCATTCCGGACTGGTCCAATCCCGGCGGACTCAATCCTGCGGCCTACGAGTACTTCCCCGACGGCACCAAGGCGGCGCGGCCGATGACGGCCATGGTGATCGACGCGACGAAGCCGGCGCCCCCGGCCCAGTACCCGCCCCGCGCGCTGGTGCCGGACGATGCGGTGCGCGAGGTCGACCTCGAGCAGATCATCAAACCGTTCACCGCGCAGGCGCTGACGACCACTCGACAGTCGTGAGCGATTCTGCCATGGGCGGCGCTCGCGGCGGGTGTATAGTCAAGCGCATCGCATGGCTGGCTGTCTCGTCAACTCCGCATGTTTTCGAAGGGGGTTTCCATGGAACGGGCAATGTCGCAGCTGTTGCAAGCGTACGAGCACGGCACACTTTCGCGGCGGGCCCTGCTGCAAGGGCTGGCCATGGTAGCGGTCGGCTCCGCTCCCGTGGCCGCGGCGGGGTTTCAAAGCGATGGCATCAATCACGTGTCCCTCTACGTCACCGACATGACGAAATCGGCCGCGTTCTACGACCGCGTCTTCGGGGCCAAAATTACAAAGCGGGAGGGAAGCACACTCGTGGAATTCGGGAAGGGTCGTCTGGTCATCCGCCCGGGTAAGCCCGTAGGCCTTGTCGATCATTTCGCGGTTGGCGTCGGCGAGAAGCTCGACAAAGCCGCCGTCACGGCAGACCTCAAGGCGCGCGGTGCGACGGCCTATAACGAAGGCAACGAGCTGCGCGTCAAGGATCCTGATGGATTCCCGATACAGCTGAGCGCCTACTGAGTCGGAGGCGAAGCGCGCGTCGGCGCGCCTCGCCGAAACCTTCGGCTGAGGCGGAAGGCGGACACTACGGCATCAAGAAACCGCTAGCGTGTTCGAGGTCTGCGTTCAACGCTCTCGATACGGTGCGAAGTCCTGCCAGATCTGCTGGAGCACCTTCGGATCGACCAGCCGGGTGTCGCCCTTCCCCGGCTCCTTCTCCGAATACAGCACGAGCTTGACGGTCCCGCAATGCGGCCCGAGCGCGCCGGGGTCGAAGACGTAAAGACCTTCGTAGATCGCATCGCTCTCGGAGACGCGCTGTTCGAGCTTGAACGGGTGGATGGGTGTCACCTCGGCGTCGCCGCAGAAGACGCGCATCCGCGAAAAGCCTGACTTGACGTGCTTGATCGGGGGCAGGGAGACACCCTGTGTCCGCGCGGCGCCGCGCGCAACCGTCGTCCAGAAGCCCTCCACCAGCTTCGGCGTCACGCGGATCAGCAGCACCGGCGGAAAGTCCGCCACGTACTCGGACCAGTTGCCGAAGTCCATGAGCGGGCGCACGACTGCCGGCCCCGCGTCCGGCGTGCGCGGGCCTCCGCGACGCTCGCGTCCTCTCCCCTGCTCCGACTGGTGCTGCGCACCGTAGATGAGCACGGGCGTGATGAAGGCGACGTCGAAGTCGGACGAGGACATCTGGTATGGGCTCAGGCTGCCCGCGCGGCGTTGCGCCGCGTCCTTGAGCGCGTTCACGGGAAACGGCCGCACCGGCTCCACGGGAAGATGCGTTCCGTCCGGCGGCGCCGCATCCTTCATCTTTTTCTCCGCAGACGCGACGACGTCGCACGCATCGTCGATGCGGACGACTCGGGAGGCCCCGCGCCTGCTCTCATTCTTGTCGTCCACGATCGAGGTGATCCCGACCACGCCGCCGCCGGCCGTGAAGACGGGTCCGCCCGCGCTGCCGGACGCGAGCCTGAAGTCGGACCACGATGGCATGCGGCTCCACGCGGCTGACGGTTCCTGACGTCATGCCCTTCGGCTCACGGAGCGGAGCGCCAATCGTGAAGAGCTCCTGCCCGTCCACGACGGGCGGCTTCGCCGCTTGCGCGCATCCCAGCGGCACGGGCCGCACTGATGCGGCGACCCTCGGATCGATCCAGAGGACGGCGACATCCCGCACCGGATCTGCCGCGAGGACGCTCGCCGCCACTTTGACGTCCGGCGAGAGCTGCACCTCCACCGACGTCGCGGTGCCGATGACCCGCTGGTTCGTCGCAATGAGTCCCTTCGCGTCGATCAGGAATCCCGACGCGCGGGTAGTCGGAGTCCACAGGGCGACGACGCTGTCCTGCCATTGAGGCAGAAGGAACGAGGGGTCGGCCTCCAACGGCGCGCGCGGAGGCGTCGCGGAGGCGGCGGGCTCGACCTCCGCGTTGTCGGCTGTCAGCTCGAGGACCGCGTCGCGGCCGGCGACGATGTCCACCATCTGTGTCCATTGGTAGGCCTTGCCGTGGAACACGACAGGCCGGTCCGATTCCACGGTGTAGTTCCCTGGGCGCAGCCTCACGTCGGCGGTGCCATCCAGCGCCGTGACGATCTGCCGGGGCGGCGCGCTTGCCGGATTGTCGCTGACGAGCAGCGCATGGCGCGGCACCGGCGTGGCCTTCCGCTCGGCGTCGACCACGACAACCTTGATATGGAGGACGCTGAGCTCCTGGCCGGAGGCCGCGCGCGAGCTGACGAGAACAGAGCGTCGCGAAGAGCAGCGCGCGGAGCATGAGGTCATCGTCCCCCCACGACCCGCTGATGTCAACGCGATCGCTGACGTGCTCCTTGTCCCGCGCCTCCACTACGATTGGGCTCGGTCTGGTCTGACCACACCTCCCTCTCGGATAGCGTCAAGGGGACTTACCGGTTGGAGTGGAGGAAACTGGAGGGCGGCCGTTGCCGGCGGTGCGGATCTCGAACACTTCTGTGTAGCGGAGGGACGAGGGCTGGGTTTGAATCGCCGGCTACCCGGTAGGAATCAAGTGACCACGGCGCGGAAGTACACCGCCGGCCGAACCGTCGAACCCGACGCCGGTCGGCCGGGAAGTGGGGACACGACGCCTGTTAAGCGTGAGATCAGCTTCCCGCGGCCTGGACCGGCTCCACCTTTACGCCCTCGCGCACCACGTCGGTGGGATTCGCGATGATCGCACCCCTTCCTCCAAGCCGTTGATGACCTCCAGCAGGTCGCCGTAATCCCTGCCGACCTCGATCTTCTGGAAATGCACGTACGGTCGTGGCGAACGACGGCAACTTGCGTTCCGTCCGCACGTATGACCAGCGCGTCGCCGGGGACCAGCAGAGGCTGAACCGTGCGGGGACTGCTCAGGTCGACCCGTGCGTACATGCCGGGCAGCAATCGCGCAGGTTGGCCGGGCCGCATGGAACTGGCATGACTCTGCGGAACGTTGACATAGGTCCGGAGCGTGCTCGTCTGGGCCACACGGAACAAGAGCGTACCGCCTCCCACCAGCCGTACCGATGCTGGTGGAAGTTCAAGTTCCGAATCCGAACGACGCGCTGCCAGCGCATTGGCGGTCCGCGCAACGGTCCCCGTGAAGGAGCGAACGGAGCCTTCACCACCCGGTAGCTTTTGCACCTCGTCGAGCCGCTGCACGTTCGCGTCGGCGGCCGCCACGCTGCTGCGCTGGGCTGCGATGGCCATTTCCAGCGCCCGAAGGCTCGCCACCTGCGATCGAGATTGCGCCTGGTACTGGTCGTTTTCCTGCCGCGAGACAACCCCTCGCGCCGCCAGGTTCTTCCAGCGCTCTGCAGTCAGGCGGGCGAGCTCCATGTTCGACATGCCCTGTTCGTAGTTGGCCAGCGCCTGTTCGAGCGCGGCCTGCGCCTGTTGCAGGTTCGCCTTGGCCTCGCGAACCTGCTGGTCCAACTCGGGCGCCTCGATCTCGGCCATGGGCTGGCCCGGCCAGAACAGGCCCAGCGACGCTGTGGAAATCGCCACGAAACTGGTAAGAACCCGCCCGCGGTGCCGCAGAGACCAATCGAGCAAGCCGATGTAGCGAAAGCGAAGACGTTCGAACAACCTGTTGAACACCGAGTGGACCCGCCAGAAGAGACCCGTGCCGCCGGCTGTCTCTCCGTGTTTCCCCTGCTGGTATAGGTCGACCTCGGACTTGAGAAGATAATGCGCCATGGTCGGGATGAGCGTCCGCGACAGCAGGTAGGAAGCGAGCATGGCGAAGACGACCGCCATGGCCATCGGCGTGAACAGATACCTCGCCGTTCCTGTGAGCAGCAACACGGGGACGAACACGATGCAAATCGCAAGAGTGGAGACAAAGGTCGGAGTAGCGATCTGCGCCGCGCCATCGATGACCGCGCGGACCAGCGACTTCCGCATGCCGAGGTTTCGGTGAGTGTTCTCGATCTCCACCGTGGCATCGTCCACGAGGATCCCGACGGACAGGGCCAGGCCCCCGAGCGTCATCACGTTGATGGTCTGATCCAGGAGTCTCAGGATCGAGAGAGACGTCAGAATGGAGAGCGGAATCGAGATGCAGACGATCAGCGTGCTTCGCCAGCTCCCCAGGAACAACAAGATCAGCATCCCCGTGAGACCGGCGGCAATCACGGCTTCGCGCAGCACACCTTGGATGGCCGCCCGCACGAACAGCGACTGGTCGGCGAGCGCCACCACGTTCAGCTCCGGCGGAACCGTAGCGAGAATCCTGGGAAGAGCGGCCTTGACGGCGTTGACGACAGTCAAGGTGGAGGCCTTGCCGGTCCTGGTCACGCTCAGCAGAACGCCGCGGGCTCCGTTCGTGCGAACAATGTTGTTCTGGACGACGAAGCCGTCCCGGACCTGTGCCACATCCTTGATGTAGACGGTTGCCCCATTCACGGTTTGATGGGCAGGTTTTAATTGGTCCAGGATGATCGGGCTGCTGTTGACCTTGACCTGATACTCGGTCTCGGCCAGCTTGGCCGTACCCGCAGGGAGGATCAGGTTCTGCAGGTTCAAGGCATTCGAGACATCGATCGGGGAAAGCTGTTTGGCGAGAGCTCATCCAGGTTCAGGTCCACCATCACCGCCCGATTCTTGCCGCCGAACGGATAAGAAACGGCGGCGCCTTGCACGGTGGCGAGGGGCGTGCGGATGAAATTCTGGCCCCAGTCGAAGATCTCCTGCTCGCGCAGGGTCTTGCTGGAAAGGCCAAGCTGCAGGATGGGGACGCTCCCGGCGTCGTACTTCAGAACGTTGGCCGGGAACATCCCGGGCGGCATCGAGCGCAGTCCGCTTTGCATTTGCGCGGTCACCTGCGCCACCGCCATGTCGATCTGAACGTTGGGATGGAAGGGTATCGGCCGCGGTCGAGCGACCGCTGGAACACTCGTCACCGACGTGGGGCAGAAGTAGAATCGAGTCAGGCTCTGACTGCGGTGACGGAATGACGTACGTCGATTCGGCAGTATTGGACCTCACCGAACAGATGTGCCGCCGGTTCCAGGCGTGGACCGGTCGGACGAACGTGTGGCTCGCCTTCCAGCTGACCAATCTGAGTATCGTCGTCTACTTCATCTGGGCGGCAGGCCTCTACTTTGAGAGCGAGGACTTGGCCTTGCGCATTTTCGTCGCGCTCGTCTGCGGCGGGGTCTTCCTGGTGCTGACGCGGACCATCTTCAAGGTGTCGATTGAGGCCTCGGAGTCTGCGGCCTATCGCCGGGTGGCCAAGGGACTCAGGAATCCGCGCCGCATCCGGGACACCCAGCTGCGGATAGCGTTTCTAACGCTGTCAATTGTGCTGTCCTATCCGCTCTGGCTCGCGTACATTACCCTGCGCCTGCGCTTCGTGCTGTTGACCGAAGCACTCATCATCCTGACAACCGTCGTCCTGTATGTTCTCGCCTGCGACCCACTGCCCCCGTGCGCGGGCAAGGTGAAACAGTGGGTGCGCGGAATGCCGCTCGCGCGAACCGCGTCCGCCTCGAACCCGTAGTGCCCCATCACCCCGTGGAGATTGAGTCGAGAACGGGTTCATTGGTTCGAACTGGTGAAAAGCTGGTCCACCATCTCCAAGTCGCTGATTCTAAAGAACTGAAGTCAGCGACCCCAACTGTTAGTCGACCGAGTCACTAATGGTGGGCTTGCGACTGTTCGTCGGCTTCACGGCATCGCTTTCGAGACAGTCAGCCAACCGCGCTTTCAGCTCGCGGCAGGCTCCGCAGTTTGGTCGGCTGCGTCCGGCATCCGACGCCTGCCCGGCGACCAACGCGTCGAGCTACGTACCCCAGTTCATGCGGGCGCTCCATCGGAATCTCGTGGCTGCATTCGAAGCAGACACCGCGGGCGCACCGAGATCTCGGGCCTTCCGCCTCCGACAATTCGGAGCCGAGTCGACCAGCTTCGGATTTCCGCGGGCGAAACCAGTAGAAACAAAGCGGAATCACACATCGGGACCGCGTACAACTCTTGCTTGAACGGCGCCGAGGGCGGTCCGATGGAAATCTCCACGCTTGCTCGTTCATCGCGACTGACCGACTGTCGGCAGAGATGACCGGAGTTCTCGCTGTTCATTGAAGAGCCCATCCATGTTGCGTACCGGAGGGTTGATTCTGGCGTTACTGGTGCTGGCACCGACATGGTCCGGCGATGCCAGCGACAGGACAGTGCTGATGGAGCTCGAACCTGGGTCGGCCGCGCTGCCGGCGAGCGTCAGCGCCGGAGGCGCCGTCGTCGTCGGGAGTCTCGGCGTGGGCGGATTCTACTGGATGCCCACGACCGGCGTGATTTACGTCGGCGGAAGATTCGCGACAAGGGTGAGCCGTGACGGCAAGGTGATCGTCGGCCAGGCAAACGACGCACGCGGCATCCAGCAAGCCGCCATCTGGCAGCGTAGGACGGAGTGGCGATTGCTCGGGTCGTTCCCGAACGCGCTGCCGTGTGACGCTTCGCTCAGCCTGGCGAACGACACCAGCCGTGACGGAACAGTCGTCGTCGGCTACGCGCGCAACGGGTGCACGCTGTCGCACGCATTCAGGTGGGAGGAGTCGACAGGCATGGTCGATCTCGGCTCCAGCGTTGCGGGCCAAGGGACCTTCGCCCTCGGCGTATCCGGGGACGGGCAGGTTGCCGTCGGCTATCAGGAACAAGCGACGGGATTCGTCGAAGGCGCAAAGTGGATCGGGACCAGGCAAGAAAGAGTGCCGGGTGCCGACGGTTTCGTCGGAACGGCGAACGCCGCGAACGCGGACGGCTCGATCGTCATCGGCCGCATCTGCAGGCCAACGGCCCAACGTCCAAGCGATCCGGACTATCAGACCGCGTGGGTCTGGACGCGCGACGGCACACAGTGCTTGCCCCCCCCGAAACTGCGCGTCTCCACCGGCGGTCCGTTGATCATCGTTGAAGCCAACGCGACGAGCGACGACGGCCACGTGATCGGTGGCTCGCAGGCGGTCGCGAGCTCACCGGATTCCGACGCGATCATCTGGATCGATCGAAAGCCGGCGTACTTGAAGGACTTTCTGCAGGTCAACGGCGTGCCCGACGCGTTCCGGACGTGGGTCAATACGGGGGCGATCACCGGCATCTCGCCCGACGGCCGTGTCCTCGTCGGGACCGGCGCCGCGCTCAGCGGCTATCGAGGCTACATCGTGGTGCTCGGCTCCAACCTGGTGATGCCGTGAGCCGCCTCATAGCGCTCGTCGCGGCTCTCTGCCTCGTGCTCACGTCTCACCGGGTGGAGGCCCAGGAACAGAAGTGGGAGGCGTCGGCCTTTGCGGGGTACACGCCGTCGGCAGACATCGACCGCCGCGCGCCCGACCTGAACCAGCTCGACGTCCGTGGTGCGTTCACCTGGGGTCTTCAAGCGGCTCGGATGCTCACGACGCACTGGGGCGCCGAGGTGTTGTGGACGCAGCAGAAGTCGGCACTCGAAGGGGGAACCGCCTCGTCCGGTGCGTTCGATTTTTTCACCATGACGGTCAGACAGTTGCAGGGCAACGTCCTCTATGAGTTCCGCGCTGGCGAGGCGAAGGTCCGGCCGTTCGTGTTTGGCGGCATCGGCGCGACGTTCTTCAGCGCCGCCGATCTGCAGTCGGAGACCAAGCTGTCGTTTGATTATGGCGGCGGCCTCAACTACTTTGTATGGCGGAGCATCGGCATGCGTGCGCACGCCCGTTTCAAGCCGACGGCACTCCACGACAAATCGGCCGGTGACGTCTGCGATCCTTTCGGGTTCTGCCAGTCATGGCTGTCACAGGTTGAGTTCGCGGCGGGGGCGGTAGTCCGCTTCTGAGCAGCTAACGACCGAGTCGAATGCTCTGCGTCCGGCGCTGAGATGTCGCTGTCTGTCGAGTATCAGGTCGAGTCTGAATGCGCGTTGCGAAATCCGCGTGCGTGCGGGTGGCTATTCCAGCTCGATGGCACACCTGTTGCTGCGCTCCGCCACGAGCCGACTTCGAAACGCAATCCGCTATCTTGGAGCTTGGACATGCTAAGACTGTCGCCACTCGTTTGGTTCGCGTCTCTAGTTCTATCGGCACCGCTCGCTACCGCGCAGACCCGCGAAGCAGTCAGCGGGGAGATCACACTGCGCGGCACCGTGGAAACCGTTGACGTGGCTGCGCGAATCGTCCGCATCCGCGGCGATCAAGGAAACGTGGTCACTGTCAACGTGCCAGCAGCCGCCACGCGACTCAACGAGGTACGCGTCGGCGACACCGTCACCGCCACGTACTACGACCGCGTGGTCATCCGGCCGAAGCCCGCTGACGAGCCCGCTATTGAGCGCACCATCTTGCCGACCACCGTTACACCCGGGGGCCAGGCGCTGCCGGGTGGGTCCATCGCCAACCAGCGCATGGTGACGGTGACCATTACTGGTTGGGATGCGGCAAACCGCGTGGTGTCGTTCACGGGACCGAGAGGTGAAAGTTACACACGCCGCCTGTTGGATACAACCGACCCCAGCATCGTCGCAGGACTCAAGTCCGGCGATCGTGTGGATGTGACGTGGACCGAAGCGGTACGAGTCGAGTTGCAGCCGCAGACCGTGATCGAGACGCTGCGGGATCGCGTAACGGTTGCCATCCTCTGGGGCATCGACAACGCCTTCTCCGGAAACATGATCAGGGAAGCAACGGGACGGACGACCACCGACGTGCCCATCAATCTCACTGAGACGTCGCAGGACGATGTCTACGGGCGGATTGGTCTGATGAAGATAAGCGTCGGCTACAGGACGTCGCCGCGCAGCGAGAGTGTCTTCAACTTTGTCTACGCGAACAGCGCCGCCGAACGCGTGCAGATCGGCACGGCGGCGACCAGTCCCACTGCCCCCCTGAACGTGGATTTCACCGATTACCAATATTGGGGCCTTGAAGGCGGGCAGCGTTGGTTCTTCAGGCGCGTCCGATTCACCCCGTTTGTGGGCTATCTCGTCGGCGTCAACCGTCACCAGGACATCCGCGGCACGTTCGTCGACGTGCCGCCGTCGGCGACGCCGGTGCTTGCGGCACCGGACGGCAAGTTCTTCGAGACATCCTGGGCGACCAGTCTTGGTCCGACCGGCGGGGTCCTCTTCGGCATCGGCGCCGTCGAAGCGATGATCGAAACGCAGTTGCGCTACGTTGGCGCCCTCTCCGACGTCGAATGGCTTGTCGAGGAAGGTCTGAGGGACATCAACACTGGGAGCGGGCGGTGGTCGATCCCGATTCAGTTCGGAGTCAGGTTTCGCTTCTGAGTGACGTCGGTCCGCGGAACGCGATGTCGGCGAGCTCGTCTGCCTGAACGATTCCACGGGGGGAATGGTCGACATGTCAAAGCGGTACGCAGCCGGCTCGCGCCTTCTGCGCCAACGCTGGCAGCTCCAAGTAAGAGTTGTTGAGCACTCTCCTTAGCCCGGCGTGGTATCGACGCGACTCGCGAGTGCCGCGACAGCTGCCACCAGCTCTCCCGGATCGATCGGCTTGGAAAGATGTATCTGAAAGCCGCGCTTGAGGCAACGGATCCGATCGTCGGAGCGCGCATATGCTGTAAGGGCGGCCACGGGAATGTTTCTCCGGGATTCGTTCGCCGACTGGCGCAACTGGGCAAGCAGCTCAAAACCGTCCATTCCTGGCATGCCAAGGTCGCTTACGATCGCGTCAGGTGTGTGCTCGTCCAGCGCGGTCAACGCCGCACGACCCGAATCTGCACTGATGACCGTGGCACCCGCCGCCTCGATGATTTCACGCATCATCGTCAGGGCATCCGGATCGTCATCCACGACCAGGACATGTAGCCCCTTGAGATCCATGTCCGTCGCCGCCGGATCGCGCGGCTTGACGCTCCAACGCTGGCTCGTCATGTCGAAACCTGTTGCAGGAGCAGGAATCGATCGCGGCAGCTTCACGAAAAACGTGGCGCCCTTTCCCAGGCCCTCGCTTTCGCACCGGAGGGTGCCTCCATGCAGCTCGACCAGCTCACGCGAGATCGCCAGACCGAGGCCCAGCCCACCATGTTCCCGCGATAGGCGACTGTCGGCCTGCCGAAAACGCTCGAACACATGAGGCAGGAACTCTGACGCAATGCCGGCGCCGGTATCGCTGATGACGATCTCGACGTGTGAGTCGATCCAAAGCATTCGCACCTGCACCAGGCCGTCGCGGTGTGTGAAGCGGACTGCATTCGAGACCAGATTCCACATTACCTGCTGAAGACGATCGCCGTCTCCCAGAACCGGTCCGGCCTCGGTGTCCATCACGGTCTGCAGGCGCACGCCTTTCGCGTCCGCCGCCGGCCGGATGGTCGCGATCGCCTCCTCGACAACCCGCGGCAGGTCGATCAACTGCAGGTTCAGCCGCATCTTGCCGGCGACGATGCGCGAGACATCGAGGACATCGGCGACCATCAATGACAGGGCCGTGGCGTTTCGCTCGACGATTTCCAGCGCACGAGCCTGACGATCCTGATCGACGACGCCACTGCGCAACATGCGCGAGTATCCGAGGATCGCGTTGAGTGGCGTCCGAAGCTCGTGCGAGAGGGTCGCGAGGAAGTCGTCCTTGAGACGACCCGCGGCGACTGCATCGGCGCGTGCCTGCCGCTCGCGCCGCAAGAGTGCCGCCCTCTCTTGTTCGAGCTGTTTGCGTCCGGTGATATCAAGCGTCACACCTCGCATCCCGACCGGCCGCCGCTGCTCGTCCAGGATCACCGACGAGTGCGCCTCCACCCACCTTACACGCCCGTCGCGGCTCACCCACCGGAACTCCTGTCGTCCCCCCACTCCTCCGTTGAAGATCGCGAGCGCCTCCCGACCTGCCCGCTCTCTGTCATCCGGATGAACGATTGTGAGCCAGAAGTTTGGGGTCGATGTCCACTGGGCCGGCACGTACCCGAGCAGTGTCTCGATATGGTTGGAGACGAAATCGATCCGTTGCGAAGCGGCGTCGGGCTGGCCCCATGCCTCCCACACCACACCGGGAACATCGGCGACCACCTCTTCCAGACGCCGACTGACTCGAGACAGCGCGGCGGATGTCTCCCTGAGTCGCTCGGCGGCCCGCCGCTGTTCCGTCACGTCGGCGTTGACCGCGACTGCTCCGACCACACGATCGTTGTCGAGGATCGGCGCAGCGGACGTCCGGATGAAGACGTCCTCGCCTGTGTCGGCGCGACGCGCGATGATCTCTTCGACGACGACCTCGCCTCGCAACGCACGCGAGAAGGGCAGGCTTTCGCCCGCAATCGGTTCGCCTGTCGCTGCACGCCGAAGAGCGAACTTCTCGCCGCGCGCGTGGCTCCCCACGTTCAGCTCCTCCAGCGACGGAGCCCCAAGCACACGCAGCCCTGCAGCGTTGACCCGCTTGATACCATCCGCTGTGCCGACGTAGACGCCGTCAGGCATCGCTTCGAAGATAGCTTCGAGCTCGCGCGCGCGCTGGTCGGCCGTGAACGCGGCATTCCGCTGGGCGTTTTCCGACCGCCGCACCGACTCGAACAGCCACGAAATGACAATGCCAAGCGCCACGAAGACTGGAACAGTGATCGCGTCGGCACGGCTCACCGCCATGAAACTGTGCGGCGCCAGGAAGAAATAGACCGCCACTGCCGCCGACAAGAGCGTGGCGACGACACCCGGTCCCAGTCCACCGAACCACGCGGCGATCATCACTGACGGGAAGAAATGCAGATATGGCACGGAGACACCGAGCCATCGCTGGAACGTGAGTCGAACGAGCAGAGACGTCAGAACGAGGAGGAACGGAGCGGCGTAGCGTACGGTGCTCGTCGAGAAGCGTTCAGTCGACCGTACGTTGGACATTGCCAGGCCTGCTTACGGAAGTATGGACCGTGTCGTGTGCGTCCGAGCGTTCGGCTAGGGCTCAGACCTTGCCTTCAACTCCTCATCCTGCTGGCTGAAAGGCGCGAATCGCGTCTGCTATCGCCGGCTGGCTTGTCCGCCACTCTTTGCAGAGGTCACGGGAACTGGCCGAGGCGGAACGACAACATGCCCTTCTGACTTCGAGGCTGGCGCTCCACCACGCTGACCTTCCGTCGCTCAGGCACCACGCTAAGTCGCACGAACTCATCCTTGAGATCGTCCGTGCCAGCCTTCCCCGCTCCCTGTCGCGACGCCACCAGAAATGCAGTTCCGTCGATTGTATCCGCCCTCGACGTATCGCTCACAGAATCTGTCCGGTACTCTCTACGTCGCGAACGGACCCAACGGCCACTCGCGTCCTGCCGGCATGAACTGCGGCCGTTTGACTCAAGTCTTCCTGGAATCAGGGTCGGGCTTCGTATGGCGGGCGACTCACGCAGTCGTGAGTTGTTGACGCATAGTAGCCTGTCCACTAGATCGATGGGGCTTGGTGGAGCCCCTCGATCTGCAGAACCCGGTCGTGGATCCGGTTCCAACTGGTGAAAATCTGGGCCCACGGGATCTGTTACCGGTGTCCTGGGATTTCACACATGATTAATTGGTCGGGCGAGAGGATTTGAACCTCCGGCCCCACGGTCCCGAACCAAGCGTTAACGCAAACGAATTCCGAACGTTTTCGTCGTTTTTTGGGCTCGGGTAGCAACTGGGTAGCTGCCAGGTCGGGGTCAGTGCGCCGGTTTCGCCAGCCACCGCCGCCCATCGACGACACCGCCGGTGGCGCTAAAATGGTCCGGGGCATGAACTACCAAGACCGCATCGTGCGGGATCCTCAGATTGTGGGCGGCGAGCCAGTCCTGAAAGGGACGCGCGTGACGCTGAAGACCGTACTGGCGAGCCTCGCTGAAGGCGCCACGACGGCCGAAATCCTCGCCGATTTTCCGACGTTGTCTGAAGAGGACGTCCGGGCGGCCATCGCGTTCGCCGCTGGCTCTGCGCAGGAGGACATGCCCCTGATCGAAACACCTATCAAACGGTGAAGATCAAACTCGACGAAAACCTGCCCGAGCGTCTCGTCGCCGTCCTCACCGGACTCGGTCATGACCTCGACACCGTCCGCACAGAGCAGCTCACCGGTCATGGCTCGTCCGATTCCTCCCGAAGCCGAAGGCGCGAATCGGGCGCGAAGCGCGTCCGAGGCGTTTCTCCATCGACGCCTGGAATCGTTGGCGGAGACACGAGGACGATTCCCGTCACGAACGAGCTCGCGAGCGGCGTATCAACCCCGTCACGGACAAACCGACGCACCCTAGCAGCGCAGTCGCGTTTCTAGTAGCGTCAGGGTAGCAACTACCCAACGCAGAATCGCCTCTCATCGCGCTATCCCTGCTGGATTATCCGGCCATTACTGAGGACGTCCTCCAAATTCCCGCGCATCAACAAGGCTACACGGAGGCGGATCTCGAGGACGATCTCCGCTCACAACGCGAGCTCGGCATCTTGCCCAGCCGATGAGCGTCGTCGCGGACAGCGGCCCGCTCCACTATCTCGTCTTGCTCGACCACGCCACTTCTGGGCTGGCGCCTTCAGGCATCAATCGCAGACAACGAAATATCAAGATGATAAGGGCCGGACGCGGATGTGAGCGGATGTGGAATTGCCTCCGGCAAATGGGCCTCACTCCCAGAGGCTCACACCGGACTGCTTGGCGGCTTTTCGCAGGGGTCCATCCTTACAGCCCAACATGAGTTTTCGTCGCTGGGCCAGCTCGAGGTAGGCGGCGTCATAGACCGACAGCTGGTGAACGGAAGCCAGCTCTGACAGCCGCGAAAAGGCCAGTGACGCCATCTCATGGTCGATGCGGAGCGGGAGTCCGCGAAGCCATCCAAGACCGGTTTGACGCTCGGCCTCAGTCAGTTTCCGGCGCCGGACAAGAACTGTGAGCGCGTTGGCCACCTCCAGTGGCCAGAGTGCCGGCACTTCGACAGTGGCGCCCCCCGCCATGGCATCCAACATTGCGGCCGTGTGGGTCGTCGCTTGACCGGGATGCACCCAACCGATAGCCACGGACGCGTCCGCGATGAACGTCCGCCTCACAACCTGCCTTCTTCGATCGCGGCGCGGGCCTCCCGGTCCGAGACCTTCGCCTTGGACCGTCGCCGGATCCGTCGCTGCAGCTCACGGAGCCCTGCCACGGTCCGTTGGACATCGTCGAGCCGCTGTGCACCTTCCGGCACCAGTCGCGCGACCGGCTTGTCGTGGCGCGTAATCACGACCTCTTCACCCTTGGATACGCGGTCCAGCAGCTCTCCGAAGTGGGTCTTTGCCTCGAACGCACTCACTTTAGCCATCCGGCGCTCCCTCCAAATCGACCAGTCGTTGACCAGTTTAACATACGGCTCGGCGAGCGAGCACGAGCGGCTGGCTGTGGCCTGATGGATGGTCGTTGCTCCTCAATTCGAAGGGATCATTCCACGGAAAGACAGCAATTGCTATCATCGGGCGGCACTCGAAGCGCGCGTCATGGCTGCGCAATGGAGGGACGTCCTATGCTTCGTAAACTGGCATTAGCGGCAACTTTTATCTTCCTCGCGCCATCGCTGGCGTCGGCGCAGACGGCACAATTCCAGATCGAGGAAGCGACGATCGAGACGATTCAGTCGGCGATCATGCGCGGCGAATTGACGTCGACGCGGGTGGTGCAGCTCTACTTGAACCGCATCAGGGCCTACAACGGCACCTGCGTGCGCCAGCCGGACGGAGTCCTCGGGGCTGGACCGATCACGCCGATCAAGAACGCGCATCAGCTCAATGCCTTGATGACTTTGAATTTGCGACCCACCAAACGGCAGACGCTGGGCTTTGATCCTCGTAAAGCACGCAGCATGACCGATGCGGCGGACAACAATCCGGCGATGCCCGATGCGCTGGACGTGGCGGCCCAGCAGGACGTCTACTTTGCCGCGAACCGCAGGCTCATCGGCCCGCTGCATGGCGTGGTGCTGGCCATCAAGGATCAGTACGACACCTTCGATATGCGCACGACCGCGGGCATGGATGCCGCTTACGCGAACGATCGTCCGCCGCGCGACGCCACCTTCGTCAAGCGCCTCAGAGACGCGGGTGCGATCCTCATCGCCAAGGCGAATCTCGGCGAAATGGGCACGCCGAACTCGCGCAGCTCCTTCGGCGGGGCCTTCTGTAATCCCTACGATACGGAACGCAGTCCCGGCACTTCCAGCGGCGGCTCCGGATCATCGGTGGCCGCAAACCTGGTGACCTGCGCCATCGGCGAGGAGACCGGCGGATCGATCCATCACCCCTCCAAGAACAACAGCCTCGTCGGCATCGCACCGACACAGGAACTGGTCAGTCGCGACGGCATGATCGGCGCGGCGTTGAATACGCGCGTTGGACCGCTGTGCCGCACGGTAAAGGATGCCGCGCGCATGCTCGAGGTCATCGCCGGCTACGATCCCAAGGATGAGCTCACGGCGTTCGGCATCGGCCGGATGCCGGCGGAGCCCTATCGCAGCTTTGCCAACGAGCGGACACTGAACGGCATGCGCATCGGCGTCATTCGCGAGCACATGGACAAGAAGGTGTTCAACGAGGCCGACGTTCAAGCGATCGATCTCACCGAGCGTGCCATTGGCGATCTCCGCCGAATTGGCGCCACGATCGTCGACCCAGGACCGGGCGGAGCACTCTTTCAGGTCTGCATCGACAAATATTTCCCGCTCTATCGCAGCCGCGTGTTCATCGAACAGAATCCCAATCTCTTTCCGTCCGACGCCAACGGCAAACCGACGACCGATCGCGTCTCTCAGCTGGTGGATATGTATTTCGATCCAAAGCTCGTGCCTCCCGGCACCACGATCCGGAACATCGGCGCGGCCTCGAACAATGCACTGACCAAATACATGCTGAACCGCTACTTGAGAGAGCGCGGCGATGCGAACATCAAGTCCATGCGCGATCTGATCGATAAGTCGAGATACTATCGCGACATTCGTCCCGAGGCCGGTTTCATCGATCGGAAAGCGGCGCTCGAGGAGATCAACAGCAGCATGACGCTCGATCTCGCGACCGTCTTCCAAGACCGCTTCGCCAATCAGCAGATCATGCTGCAATGCATGGCAGAACAGAACCTCGACGCGGTCGTGTCTCCGTCGGGGAACATTCCGGCATATATTTTGGGCGCGCCGATCGAGCCCCCACTGGACGGCAGAACGAATTCCGTCTGGGGCCTCTTGGGCCAACACGGTATTCCGACACTGTCGGTGCCTGCGGGTTTCACCACGCAGGTGCATGACCGCGTGCGCGATCCCGCGGCGCGCGGTGGTACAAGACTGGTCGCGCCCGTTGCCGCAACACTTCCGCTCGGGATCATGTTCTGGGGCAGGCCGTTTTCGGAGCCGACGCTCTTGAAGATCGCATCGGCGTACGAGGCGGCAACAAAGCACCGCATTCCGCCGCCCGACTTCGGCCCGGTTGCGCAGCGGTAGAAGGCTTTCACTCAACCTCACAGACCCGCACAACTTTCTCCACCGCAAGGCTGTCATGGCCCGCGCACGCGGGCCACTTAGGCGATGAAGGACTCGAGATGAGGTCGACATGAACAGGAGCTTCAAGCGACTTTCCATCGGCGTCGCGTGGCTCTCGCGCTCTCTCCAGTCGCGCTGGCGCAGTGGTCGATCGGCAAGCCAGGCACGCGCCAAGCACCCCAGGGCCAGAACCGTTACGCCTATCTGGTGATGTCCGATCCGCTGCCGGGCCGGGAGTTCGATTTCAACGACGGCTACCAGAACATGCACATGGGCGATCTGGTTCAGCTTCCCGGCTGGACAGGAGCGCAGCGTTTCCGGCTGGTACCGTGATGCCCCGAACGACGCAGCCCTTATACAGGCGCGGCAATTTGATCATCTGGGACCAGGAGGGGACGATCTCGACCGTCGCGCGCCGCCGCGACTTGCCTTCACCAAATATCTCGTGATCTGGGAAACCGAAGGCACCAATGCGCAAGGTTGCAGGACGCGCGCATCGCGGCCGTAAAGGCGGGTCAGATCAGGCCGCCGGCGATCGATGTCGCAACCGCACAATCGAGCTGGTGGGCGACGATTTCACCCTTTACCGATAAGAACGATTTCGAGCGCTGAACGAATAAACGGGGTCAGACACCTTTTTGGTGTCTATAGCTGGAGGCCAGAACGGTCAGCTCCAGATTGCGGAAGAGTGAACATCTCTCTTCGTTATTTCGAACACGACATGCGCGTAACTTTGGCCGGCGAGAAAGCGGGGCTGGAGTTCCGGGCGTCGCACACCGCCGATCTTCTCCATGGCACGCGGCGACCGACAGCCACGCTCGACGGCCTACAGCGAATATCTCGACTTCGATGTATCGGGTCTGCGAAGATGCTCGAATGATCAATGCCGTAGGATTGGAGTCCGTCCATGAGGCGTCTGATTGCGTTAACCGTTCTCCTGTTGCCATTGTTACTGGTCGCCCGAATGTCGCCTGCTCAAACCACCCGCTCCGATGGCAGCGCGTGGATTCGCGAGGCGGCCGCGGAGTATCTCGATCAGCGGATGGACATCTGGTTTGAAAGAGGTGAGAAGCTGCAAACCGGTGCAGCACGGACGACCTGTGTCTCGTGTCACACGGTGATCCCGTACGCACTCGCGCGGCCTGCCCTGAGGCGGGCGATGCACGTCAACGAACTGACGCCGCAAGAGGCCAGGCTCGTCGACGAAACGTCACGCCGGGTTCAAGCACCTGATCCAAAACAGCTCATGTACGAGAGTGACGAGGGACAGTCGAACGGAACCGAGGCGGTGCTCTACGCGTTGATTCTTGCTTCGGCCGACGCGGCGCGGAATATTCGGGAGCCGAGCGACGTGACACGTCGCGCTTTTGCGCGCATGTGGCAAACGCAGCGCGACGATGGCGCCTGGGACTGGCTCGACGTCGGCCTGGAACCCTTCGAGAGCATCGATTCAGCGTACCAGGGCGCCGCATTCGCGGCGCTCGCTGTCGGTCTGGCGCCCACACTATCTACCGGGCCAGGGGCGCGAGGAGTCGCCAAGTTGCGGGCGTACCTGCGCGAACATCATGCCAGTCAGAACCTCCACAATCGCATCTGGGGCTTGTTGGCATCCACAGCGCTACCCCGGCTGTTGTCACCGACCGAGGTCGAGGCACTTATCGGTGAGCTGCAGCGGCGGCAGGGCAAGGATGGCGGCTGGTCGCTGAATGGATTGGGCGGGTGGCGGTGGAATAGAACCGAAGCACCATTTCAGTCGCCGGGCCAACGGGATCAGGAGCTCGCCGCGCGATCCGATGGTTATGCGACCGGTCTGATCGTCTATACGCTCAGGCAAGCCGGTGTCTCGGCGGAGCACGCAACGATTAAGAGGGGCCGGCAATGGCTCAGAGCTCACCAGCTCCCTATTCGCATCGGCGATCAGGAATGGCTCGCCTGGCGCGCTCACTCTCTCAATTACGACCGTGAGCACGGCGGTGCCAGAGGCGCACCTTGGCAGCGGCTGTTCATGTCTGATGCCGCCACGGCGTTTGCGACGCTGGCTTTGCTCGCTTCTGACTGAGCTGAGCCACACCCCAACAAATTTCGCCTCGACGGTTCAGTCTGGCAGCGCACTCGGTTCCTCGGTCCCGAACCAAGCGCTGACGCAACGAATTCCGAATGTTTTCGTCTGTTTTTGGGCTCGGGTAGCAACTGGGTGGCGATTCCGGAGCACCCAGTGACCCGCATTCGTCGAACAATGTTCGTTGCGCCCCGTTGGATGGAAGAGAATGTTCGCGCCGGTTTGTGCGCGTCCGGCCCGTTCACCCGCCAGCCTTGTGGAGCAACGGTTGCGGTGCTACTGTGATCGCATGACGCTGAAGGCTCGAGTGAAGGCCGGGCGACTCGTCGTCGACGAGCCAACCGATCTGCCCGAAGGAACCGAAGTCGAACTCTTGCCGCTTGATCCCGGCGACTGGCTCGGTGAGGAAGATCGAGCTGCGCTCCATCAGGCCCTAAAGGATTCGGACGAAGACATCAAGGCCGGTCGTCTCGTCGACGCGGACGTGATCCTTCGCGAACTTCGATCGCGTTGAAGAATCGCCGCGTTCGCTTCACAGCCATTGCGCAGGAACACGTTCGGCGAGAGAAGGCCTGGTGGTTGGCCAATCGCGACCACCCCGACGTGTTCACCGAGGAACTCGAACAAGCGCTCCAGATCATCGCGGTGCTTCCCGGCGCCGGCACCCTCTACGCTCAGTCTCCCGTTCCCGGCGTTCGCCGCGTCTACCTCAGAACAGTCGTCGTCCATCTCTATTACACGTTCGATGACGCCCGCGTGATCGTGCGCGGCCCTCTGGGATGCGCGTCGCGAGCGCGGTCCGCGGATCTAGCAAATCACCTTGCACGGCTCCCTCGCCACAAGGTGACTGTATCCGTCACCACTGGCGATGTCTGCCGCGAACTCACCGCGCGCAGAATCCCATCAGTACCGAGTCCAGTTCCCTGGCCAAGTCCTCGGCGAGATAACGCAGCACGAGATGGCCATTTTCTTGCAGTAGCTGGTCCTTGCGTCAATCGCGCCGGTACACGACCGGATCCGCGAGATGCTGCGCACCATCGACCTCAACGACGAGTCGCGAATCAGCGCACAGGAGATCGAATTCCATTCGGCCCCAGCCGTCGAACACAATGGGAAGGTCGACGTTCAGCTGAAATCGTCTGCGCGTCTCCCGCAACGTTTCCAGCCGTCGATAGAGGAATGCCTCGGACGCACTTCGCGCGCGTTTGGCGCCTTCGGCTTCTGGCGGAATCGGACGCGCGGCCGTACAAACAAGTTCGCGAGCGGCGTATCGACGCCATCCCGGACGAGTCGACGCACGCTGGCAGCGGTTACGCGACATTTGAATTTGTAGTGGGACCACCTCAGCGCCTGCCGGAAGGTGGCTGACGCCGGATGGGATGCGGGTTCACTCCCGCCCCAGTTGTCGACCGGGCTATCATGGCGACCGAAAATCAATGGGGCCCGCGCTTCGACATTGACAGATCGACGGCGGGCAACGGCTAACCCTTCCCTCGGGGAACATCATGATGGGGAGAACATCATGAAGAGAAGACGCTTCATCAAGACGTCCGCTGGAGCCGGGTTCGCGGGGATCGGGTTCGCGCTGTCGCCCTCACACGAGGTGTTCGCACGACTCGCGTTCCAGGACGCCAATAGGGCCAATCAGACGGACGCTACCGAGACCCTGGTGCGGTTCATATCCGACTTCAGGTATGAAAACCTGTCGCGCCAAGCCGTGGAGGCGGCAAAGGTCGGCATCATCGACGGCGTGGGGGTCATGCTGGCAGGCTCTACTTACCGGCCCCTGGCCGCGCTGATGGCCGGCTACGTGAGGGAGATGGGCGGCACTCCCCGGTGTAGCGTCGTCGGCTGGGGATTCAAGACCAATGCTCCCTTCGCGGCGTTTGCCAACGGCGTGTTTGGCCACAGCCTGGACTACGAAATCCAGGGCTTCCCTCCCACCCACGGCACTTCCGCCTGTCTACCTGCGGCCCTAGCCTTGGGGGAGGAAACCCGCGCCTCGGGTCGAGACATCATCCTGGCGTACGTGCTGGGGTGGGAGGTGCAGGGGCGTCTGCGGGCCGCTGGAACGGGTGCGGGAGCCGGCATGTCTCCGGGGTTCCATCCGCCCGGGGTGGTGGGGCCCATAGGCGGCGCCGTCGCCGCTGCCAAAATGCTGCGGCTGAATATGCAGCAAACCAAGATGGCCCTGGGCATCGCAGCTTCCAGAGCCGGTGGCGTGACGGCCAACACCGGCACCATGATGAAGTCCACCCACCCCGGCAACGCCGCGCGCATGGGCGCCGAGGCCGCCCTGTTGGCGCGGGCAGGCTTCACCAGCCATCCAGATGTCCTGGAGGCACCCTCGGGCTACGCCGCTGCCCTGTTCTCTCGCGGGATGAACTGGGACGTTCTAACCAGGGGCCTGGGAACAGGCTTCCTCCCACGCATCGTCGACCCCGGGTTCCATATCAAGCGCTTCCCGGCTCAGATATTTATGCAATGGCTCACCGAAGCCGTTCTCGATCTGCGGGCAGCCCATGGCCTGAGCCCGGAGCAAGTGGAGCTGCTTACCGTAGAGTCCGCGACCGAGGACGGGGACGTCCCGTTCCCGCGACCGGCCTTGACGGCAAGTTCAGCCCCCAGTACTGCGCCGCAGCCGCGCTGCTGGACGGCCGCGTGAACATCGAGACGTTTACCGATGAGCGCCGCTTCTCGCCGGATATGGAGGCGATGCTTCGAAAGGTGACCCTTCTGCCCAGGAAAGGCGACGGCGCCCGGGCCACGGCGCGATTGAACGACGGACGCACCGTGAGCGCGGAGTGCCTCCATTTCCGGGGCTCCGTCGGCAACCCACTCAGTCGTGACGAGCGGCTGGAGAAGTTCCGCTACTGCTCTCGCCACGCGCTCTCCGATCGGGCCACCGAGCAGCTGCTGGGCCTCCTGGAGCGGCTGGAGACCGTTGACGAAGTTTCATCCCTGATGGACGTGATGCGCACGCGCGCGCTCGCCAACGGCTAGGGTGGGAGCTGAAACTGTACGTGGGTGACGCTGATGCGCGCGCTGGTCTACCGGAACCAGGAGGACGTTTTCTCAACCGCCAACGCATGGAACGCGGCGCTACTCGACGACGCGCTTGCCGTCGTGTCTACCACTTGTCCGCCAACTCTCGCACTGACGCTCTCCGTCA